>NZ_CP086111.1:1685000-2885000 GCF_016806835.2 Skermanella rosea
TGAAACAGACCTGAAACCGGATGCCTACAAGCAGTCGGAGCGGCCCTGTGCCGTGACGGCGTACCTTTTGTATAATGGGTCAGCGACTTAGAGTATGCAGCGAGCTTAAGCCGGTAGGTGGAGGCGCAGCGAAAGCGAGTCTGAACAGGGCGTTTCAGTTGCATGCTCTAGACCCGAAACCTGATGATCTAGCCATGGGCAGGTTGAAGGTGCGGTAACACGCACTGGAGGACCGAACTCACGCCTGTTGAAAAAGTCGGAGATGACCTGTGGCTAGGGGTGAAAGGCCAATCAAATCAGGAAATAGCTGGTTCTCCGCGAAAGCTATTTAGGTAGCGCGTCGGATGATTGCCCACGGGGGTAGAGCACTGGATGGGCTAGGGGGCCTCACCGCTTACCAAACCTAACCAAACTCCGAATACCGTGGAGCACAGTCCGGCAGACAGACGGTCGGTGCTAAGGTCGATCGTCAAGAGGGAAACAGCCCAGACCGCCAGCTAAGGTCCCCAAGTGGTGGCTAAGTGGGAAAGGATGTGGGAAGGCCATGACAACCAGGAGGTTGGCTTAGAAGCAGCCATCCTTTAAAGAAAGCGTAATAGCTCACTGGTCTAGACAAGCCGGCCTGCGCCGAAAATGTACCGGGGCTCAAGCCACCCACCGAAGCTGCGGGTGCACGCAAGTGCGCGGTAGCGGAGCGTTCCGTAAGCCTGCGAAGGATGTCCGCGAGGCCATCTGGAGGTATCGGAAGTGAGAATGCTGACATGAGTAGCGACAAAGAGTGTGAGAAACACTCTCGCCGGAAGTCCAAGGGTTCCTGCGCACGGTTAATCCGCGCAGGGTGAGCCGGCCCCTAAGGCGAGGCCGAAAGGCGTAGTCGATGGGAACCTGGTTAATATTCCAGGGCCTGGCAGAGGTGACGAATCCCGAAGTGCGTGCGGCCTTATCGGATTGGCCGTGCGCTGGAGGGGTTCCTGGAAACAGCCCTGCCATACAGACCGTACCCGAAACCGACACAGGTGGACAGGTAGAGCATACCCAGGCGCTTGAGAGAATGGTGTTGAAGGAACTCGGCAAATTACCCTCGTAACTTCGGGAGAAGAGGGCCCCGTTCCTGCGCAAGCAGGGGCGGGGGGCACAGACCAGGGGGTGGCGACTGTTTACTAAAAACACAGGGCTCTGCGAAGTCTGGCATGACGACGTATAGGGTCTGACGCCTGCCCGGTGCCGGAAGGTTAAAGGGAGGGGTGCAAGCTCCGAACTGAAGCCCCGGTAAACGGCGGCCGTAACTATAACGGTCCTAAGGTAGCGAAATTCCTTGTCGGGTAAGTTCCGACCTGCACGAATGGCGTAACGACTTCCCCGCTGTCTCCAACACCAACTCAGCGAAATTGAATTCTCCGTGAAGATGCGGAGTACCCGCGGTCAGACGGAAAGACCCCGTGCACCTTTACTCCAGCTTTGCAGTGGTGCCAGGGTTCCCATGTGTAGGATAGGTGGGAGGCTATGAAACGCAGGCGCCAGCTTGCGCGGAGCCATCCTTGAAATACCACCCTTGGGATCTCTGGCATCTAACCGCGCTCCCTGAACCGGGAGCCGGGACCCTGCATGGCGGGGAGTTTGACTGGGGCGGTCGCCTCCCAAAGAGTAACGGAGGCGCGCGAAGGTTGGCTCAGAGCGGTCGGAAATCGCTCGACGAGTGCAATGGCATAAGCCAGCCTGACTGCGAGACCGACAAGTCGAGCAGAGACGAAAGTCGGCCATAGTGATCCGGTGGTCCCGCGTGGAAGGGCCATCGCTCAACGGATAAAAGGTACGCCGGGGATAACAGGCTGATCTCCCCCAAGAGTCCACATCGACGGGGAGGTTTGGCACCTCGATGTCGGCTCATCACATCCTGGGGCTGGAGCAGGTCCCAAGGGTTCGGCTGTTCGCCGATTAAAGTGGTACGTGAGCTGGGTTTAGAACGTCGTGAGACAGTTCGGTCCCTATCTGCCGTGGGTGTCGGAGTGCTGAGAGGCGCTGTCCCTAGTACGAGAGGACCGGGATGGACGCACCTCTGGTGTACCGGTTGTGGCGCCAGCCGCATCGCCGGGTAGCTAAGTGCGGACGGGATAACCGCTGAAAGCATCTAAGCGGGAAGCCCCCCTCAAAACAAGCACTCCCCTTAGAGCCGGGATAGACCATCCCGTCGATAGGAGGCGTGTGGAAGCGCGGCAACGCGTGAAGCTAAGCCTTACTAATCGCTCGATCGGCTTGATCCCGACCGAGCCCTCCGGACGCCATACGCAGCGGCAAGGCCGCACGGCGGCGATCCATCGAGGACATGCATCACTTCCGTCCAAGGTCACTTGAACTCATCCTCGACAGCCCGGCGCCCCTGCGCCTGGCCGACCTGGTGGTCATAGCGAGGGGCCCGCACCCGATCCCATCCCGAACTCGGCCGTGAAAACCCTCCGCGCCAATGGTACTGCGTCTCAAGACGTGGGAGAGTAGGTCGCCGCCAGGTCCGCCAGACGCAGACGTGCCGCAAGGCAATCACGATCGGATCCGACACCACCAAGGGCGGGAAGCTTCAGGCTTCCCGCCCTTTTTGTCTGGTCATGCCCCGTCCGTTCCGCTACGACCACGGCCAAACCGTTCAACATCGTGATGGGGGAGGGCGCGTTTGTCGGCGCTGGCTTTCTTTGTGCGCGGAGTCAATCAGCTCAACGAATGGATCGGGCGGGCCGTGTCATGGCTCACCCTCGGAGTCGTGCTGATCTGCTTCTCGGTGGTTGTGCTTCGCTATGTCTTCAACATCGGCTTCATCTGGATGCAGGACATGTATGTCTGGCTCCATGCGGCTGCCTTCACTCTCGGCGCCGGTTACGCACTCCTCCACGACCACCATGTCCGCGTCGACATCCTCTACAGACCTGCCAGCGAGCGCTACAAGGCCTGGCTGAACCTGCTCGGCGTCCTCGTGCTGCTCCTTCCGTTCGTCACTCTTCTGGTCTACTGGGGCTGGGGTTACGTGATCCGCTCCTGGGAGTTGCAGGAACGCTCGCAGAATGTCGGCGGCATGCCGGGCCTGTTCATCGTCAAGAGCTGCCTGATCGGGTTCGCGGTGCTGGTCGGCCTCCAGGGCCTGTCCATGGCGGCCCGGAGCGTCCTGATCCTCACGGGCAATGCCGCATTGCTGCCGGCCAGGGATCTGCCGCCCGCCGAAAACCTGGAAGGGGCATGATCCCGTGGAGTCCCTCGATCCGATCCTGATCGGCGAAATCCTCAGCGTCGCCATGTTCTTCGGCGTGATCGTCGTCCTGATGCTGGGATTTCCCGTCGCCTTCACCCTTGCGGGCACGTCGCTGATCATCGCCGGCATCGGCTGGCTGCTGGATGCCTTCCAACCTGCGCTGTTCGGCACCCTGGCCTCGCGCTATGTCGGCGCCATGACCAACGAGGTGCTGGTCGCGGTGCCGCTGTTCGTCTTCATGGGCGTGATGCTCGAACGCTCCCGGATCGCCGAGCAACTCCTCGTCACCATGGCGCAGCTGTTCGGCACCTTGCGCGGAGGGCTCGGGCTGTCGGTCATCATGGTCGGAGCCCTGCTGGCCGCCTCGACCGGCATCGTCGGCGCGACCGTCGTGACCATGGGCCTGCTGAGCCTGCCGGCGATGCTGAGGGCCGGCTACGACCCGAAGCTTGCCTGCGGCATCATCTGCGCGTCCGGCACCCTCGGGCAGATCATCCCTCCCTCGACCGTCCTGATCTTCATGGGCGACATCCTGCAGGGAGCCAATGCCCAGGCACAGATGGCGCTCGGCAATTTTGCACCGAACCCGGTCTCGGTCGGCGACCTGTTCGTCGGCGCCTTCATCCCGGGCTTCATCCTGGTCGGCCTCTACATGGGGTGGACCATCCTCCTTGCGGTCGTGCGGCCCAAATCCGCCCCCGCCATGGTGATGTCCTCCGACGACCGGCGGGACCTGCCGAAAAACGTGGCCGTGGCGCTCGTCCCGGCGCTGGCATTGATCGTGGCGGTGCTCGGGTCGATCCTGGCCGGCATCGCCACGCCGACGGAATCCGCGTCGGTCGGCGCGGTCGGCGCCATGGTCCTTGCCGCCGCGCGCCGGCAGTTCAGCTACGCGATCCTGCGCCATTGCATGATGGCGACCATGCAGATCACCTCGATGGTGTTCGTCATCCTGTTCGGCGCGTCCATGTTCGCCCTGGTCTTCCGGACGCTCGGCGGAGACGCCCTGCTGGAGGAGTTCCTGACGGCGCTGCCGGGCGGGGCCACCGGGGCGATGCTGTTCGTGATGGGCCTGATGTTCGTCCTGGGCTTCATCCTGGACACGTTCGAGATCATCTTCATCGTCATGCCGCTGACCGCGCCGATCCTGCTCCAGATGGGAGTCGATCCGGTCTGGCTGGGCGTGATGGTCGGCATCAATCTCCAGACCAGCTTCCTGACCCCGCCGGTAGGCTTCTCGCTGTTCTACCTGCGGAGCGTCGCCCCGCCGTCGGTCACGACGAGCCAGATCTATCGCGGCGTGATCCCCTTCGTCCTGCTTCAGATGGTCGGGCTGGCGATGGTGTGGTGGATCCCGCAACTCGCCACTTGGCTGCCCGGCATCGTCTTCGACTAGGAAGCTCAAACCCGGCGCAGGGCCACGATCGGATCGAGCCTGGAGGCCTGCCACGCCGGATAGAGGCCGAAGACCACCCCGATCGCGCCGGCGCCGGCGAAGGCGCCGAGCGCGGTCAGAGGATCGATCGCCGGCCCGATCTCGGTCAGGGCATCCACCGCCAGGACGCCGCCGAAGCCCAGCAGCACGCCCAACAGGCCGCTGACCAGGGCCAGCGCCGCCGCCTCGATCAGGAACTGGGACAGGATATCCCGCCGGCCGGCGCCGACCGCCAGCCGCAGCCCGATTTCCGCCGTCCGTTCGGTGACGGATACCAGCATGATGTTCATGATGCCGATGCCGGCGATCAGGAGCGACAGCGCCGCGATGCCGATCAGCAGGACCGTGAGCATCCGGGCGGAGGCTGCGCGGGCCTCGGCCACCTCCGACAGGTTCCGGATGTCGAAATCGTCCGGCTCGTCGGGCGTCAGGCCGTGCCGCTGGCGCAGCAGTTCCCGGACCTCCGCGGTGGTCGCCTTCAGGCTCGCGGCGTCTTGGGTCTGGATCATCAACGCGTTGACCGCCCCGGCGAAGATCACCGACGGGTTGGCTTTCAGCTGCTCGACCTTCTGGAAGCCGCTGGTGCCGGTCCCGTCGAAGCGCTTCTTGCCGGTGATGGCGCTGACCGCCTGCACCTTGGGCGCCGGCTTGTTGTTCAGCCGCATCCGCGCCGTCGTCAGGGGAACAAAGACGACGTCATCCTGATCCGTGCCCTGGGCCGACTGGCCTTTACGCTCCAGGACGCCGACGACCTGGAACGGCACGTTGCGCAGCCGGATCACCCGGCCGACCGGGTTCTCTCCGGGCTCGAACAGCCGCTCCAGGACGGTCTGCCCGAGCAGCGCCAACTTGGCGACCGCGGCATCGTCCTCCTCCGTCAGGGTGCGCCCGGCGATCACCGGCCATTCCCTGACGTCCAGGTAGCCGGCCGAGATGCCGTGCATCCGGGACCAGGAATTCCTGTTGCCATTGATCGACTGGCCGCTCCCCCACCACATGGCGCCGACTTCCCGCACCGACGGGATCTCGGCGCGGATCGCTTGCCCGTCGTCCTCCGTCAGAAGCACGTTGGCATCGCCGCTCAACCGGACGCCGCCCGGCCCGATCCGCTGCCCGGGCACCACCATGATCAGGTTGGCGCCCAGGTTCTGGATCTGGGCGATCACCTTCTCCTGGGTGGCCGTGCCGATCGCCACCATCAGGATCACCGCGGCGATGCCCACCGCGATGCCGGTCATGGTCAGGAGGCTGCGCAGCCGGTGGAGCCAGAGGGCGCGGACCGCGGTCCGCAGGGCCATCAGGTTCATGACGCGCTGTCCTCCACCACCTGCCCGTCGCGGAACGCGATGCGCCGCGTCGCATGCTCCGCCACGCCGCGGTCGTGGGTGACCAGCACGATGGTTCGCCCCTCCTCGTTGAGGGAGCGGAACAGCGCCAGGATCTCCTCCCCCGTGGCCTGGTCGAGCGCGCCGGTCGGCTCGTCCGCCAGGAGGATGCGCGGGTCGTTGACCAGCGACCGGGCGATGGCGACGCGCTGCTGCTGCCCGCCGGACAGCTCGGCCGGCCGATGGTGAGCCCGCTCGGCCAGCCCGACCGAGGCGAGATGGCGGAGCGCCCTTTCCCGGCGCTCCCGCTTGCCTACGGCCGCATAGGTCAGCGGCAGTTCGACGTTCTCCAGCGCGGTGTGGGTCGGCAGCAGGTGGAAGCTCTGGAAGACGAAGCCCAGCTTGCCGTTTCGGATGCGGGCGCGCTGAGGCTCGGGAAGGCTGCCGACCTCGTCGCCGTCGAGCCGGTACTGCCCGCCGCTGGGAGTGTCCAGGCAGCCCAGGATGTTCATGAAGGTCGACTTGCCGGACCCCGAAGGGCCCATCACCGCGACATACTCGCCGGACTCGATCGCGAGGCTGACGCCGCGGAGCGCGTGGACGGTCTGGCCGGCCATGCTGTAGGTCTTGGCCAGGTCGATCGTCCGGAGCAGGGCGGTCACGTTCCCGCTCCGGCGCGGCGGCCGATCACGACCTGCTGGCCCTCGCTGAGGTTGCCACCGGTGATCTGGGTGAAGCCCAGGTCGGCGATCCCGGTGGAGACCGGCACGGCGGTGAAGGTGCCGGCCTTGTCGAGCACATAGACCTCCCCCTGGTTGGCCGGCCGCGGCGAGCGGGGCAGGCCCGCCGGGCGGGACCCGGGCTCCGCCGGGGCCGGCCTGAACCGCAGCGCGGCCGAGGGCACCCGGAGCGCGTCCGACTGCTCGGTCACCCTGATATCCACGGTGGCGGTCATGCCGGGATAGAGCTGGAGGGAATCGTTGGCCGCGGTGATGATCACCACGTAGGTGACCACGTTCTGGATCACCTGCGGCGCCTTGCGGACCTGGGACACGGTGCCGTCGAACCGCTGGCCCGGAAAGGCCGAGACCGTGAATCCTACGGACTGGCCGGGCTGGACCGCGCCGATATCGGCCTCGTCCACGAAGGTCTCCACCTGGAGCCGGCGGAGGTCGCGCGCGATGGTGTAGAGGACCGGAGCCTCCAGGCTGGCGGCGACGGTCTGCCCGACATCCACGTTCCGCTCGATCACCACGCCGTCGATCGGCGAGCGGATCGTCGTCCGGTCCAGGTCCACCCGGGCCTGGGCCAGGGCCGCCTCCCGCTGCGCCAGGGTCGCCCGGGCGACCAGCACTTCCGCCTCGGCCTCGCTGACCGAGGCGTCGGCCCCCTGGATCACGGTCGCCTGGGCCGCTTCCTCCGCCTGGGCCGCGGCGAGTGCCGCCTGGGCCTGGTCGAGCGCGCTGGCGGCCCGCTCCCGCTCGGCCACCGCGACGAAATCGGCGCGGCCCGAGGCGAAGGCGCGCTGATGGTCGCGCCGGGCCTGCTCCGCGACCGACTGCGCGCTGAGCGCCTTGGCCTTGAGGACCTGCCGGGCCGCCCGCGCGTTCTCCGCCTCGGCCCGCGCGCGGGCCAGCTTGGCGGTCGCCGCCGCGATCCCGGAGGCGGCGACGTCCCGCTCCGCCGTCGCCTCCGCGACCTTGGCGGCGAAGCCGGCGGGGTCGATCTGGGCGACCGTCTGGTCACGGGTCACGGTCGAGTTGAAATCCGCGTCGAGCGACTGGACGCGGCCCGACACGGCGGACCCGACCTGGACCAGCCCCACGGCGTTCAGGGTACCGGTCGCCGAAATGGTCCTGACGATGGTCCCGCGATCGACCGTCGCCAGCTCCACGTCGGGAATGTCGTGCCGGTCCTCGTCAAGGGCGGCATAGCCGCCGACCGCTCCGGCCAGCACGGCCGCGCCGACGGCTATCCACATTACGACGGCACGTCCCACGCTCTCGTCCTCCGCCTGATCAGGAGAGCATCATCCTGAAGGAACATGGCGTTGGCATGGCGGTATCAAGGTGGCGGTGTCAAGGTGCCGCTGCCGCGGGCGCCTGGGTGACGTCGTCGAGATCGAGGCGGAACCAGCCTTCCGGCCCCAGCGCCTCCAGAGGTTGGAAGCGCGCCTTGTACGCCATCTTCCGGCTGTTGCGGATCCAGTAGCCGAGATAGACGTACGGGATCCCCTCGGACAGCGACTGGGCAACCAGCGACAGGATCATGAAGGTCCCGAGGCTGCGCTTCTCCTGGTCGGCGTCGTAGAAGCTGTAGACCGCCGACAACCCGTCGCGCAGCCGGTCGGTCAGGATCGCGCCGACCAGCCGGTCCCGCCGGTCGCGGACTTCGAACAGGCAGGTCTCCGCGCGCCCCTCGTCCACCATCGCGCTGTAGTCGCCCAGGCTCATCCGCGCCATGTCGCTGTCGCCGTGGCGCGACGACTGGTAGGCGTGGAACAGCCTGAACTGCTCGTGCGTCGCGATGGCCGGGACCTCCGCGACGCTGAGATCGGCATTGGCCTTCAGGATCTTGCGCATGCTGCGGCCGGGCCGGAAGTCCGCCACCGGGATGCGCACCGGCACGCAGGCATTGCAGCCGGGGCAGACGGGCCGGTACACGATGTCGTGGCTGCGGCGGAACCCGGCCCGGGACAGGGTCGAGTTGACTTCCGACGCATAGGGCGTGCTGAGACGGGTGAACAGTTTACGCTCGACCCGGCCGGGCAGGTAGGGGCACGGCATCGGGCCTGAGCGGAAGAATTGCTGCAACGGCCGCGGCGGCGGCGGAATGACGGACATCGCTCCTGACCTATTGCTCCGCCATCGCCTCGGCCGGAACCGCGCCGAAGTAGGCTTTGCTGATCTCCGACGTTACGGCGTTCAGATGCAACTGCAACCAGTCCAGATACTCGTGAAGACCGGTCCTGATCACGTCCTCCACCGTCCGGGAGTGGAGCGCGGCCTGGACCTCGTCGACCCGCTCCATCGCCACGCTTCCCCCCTTCAACATATAGCGCGACTTCAGCCTGACCAGCAATCCGTCGATCTGACGGACGCAGGTGGTCACGGACCGGGGGAAGCTCTCGTTGTAGAGCATGAAGCCGGCCACCGCCGCCGGCGTCATGCCGCGCGGGTAGACCCGGCGGAAGGCGTGGTAGCCCGCCGCCGAGCGCAGCACCGCGTTCCACTGGCTGACGTCCAGGGCGGACCCGACGTCGTCGGAGACCGGCAGGAGGGTGTGGTACTTGATGTCGAGCAGGCGGGTGGTCTGGTCGGCGCGCTCCAGGTACTTGCCGAGCTGGTAGAAGTACCAGCCCTGGTCCCGGTAGAAGGTGCCCTCGGTGATGCCGGTATGGGCCTGGCACGCCTCCTTCACCATGCTGCACAGCCGGGTCAGGTTGTGCGGCGCTATGTCGGACGGGCCGAGCGCCAGAAGCCGGTTGTAGAACACATTGATCTGCGTCCACATCTCCGTGCTGATCAGGGGCCGCAGGGTGCGGGCGTTCTCCCGCGCGGACCGCACCGCCGACACGATCGAAGTCGGGTTCTGGGTGTCGAGCACGTAGAAATTGACGACGTTCTGGGCCGTCGCGGACTGGTACCGGGCCAGGAAGCGCTTCTCGTCGGCGTTGAGCTGGACGATCGACATCCAGTTCTTGGCGCCGCGGGTATCGCGCGAGAAGGTTTCGTGGACGTCGAGGATGCGGGCGAGATTCTCGGCGCGCTCCATGTAGCGCGCCATCCAGAAAATGCACTCCGCGTAGCGGGCAAGCAGACTACTCAAGGACCCACGTGTCTTTCGACCCGCCCCCCTGCGAGGAGTTGACGATCAGCGTGCCCTTGCGCAGGGCGACGCGGGAGAGGCCGCCGGGAAGCACCCAGGTGCTGCGCCCGGTGATGGCGAACGGCCGGAGATCGACGTGCCGCGGCTCGATGCCTTCCTCCACCAGGGTGGGGCAGACCGACAGGGGGATCATCGGCTGGCTGATATAGTTGGCGGGATCGGCCAGCAGCTTGGCGCGGCAATCCTCCAGCTCAGCCTTGGTGGCGCGCGGCCCGATGGTGATGCCGTAACCGCCGGCTTCGCCGACCGGCTTGACCACCAGCTCGGACAGCCTGTCCAGGGTCAGCGCCAGTCCCTCCGGCTCCCGGCAGATGTTGGTCTCGACGTTGGGGATGATCGCGTCCTGGTCCAGGTAGTACTTGATCATGCGCGGGACGTAGCAATAGACCGCCTTGTCGTCCGCCACGCCGGTGCCGATCGCGTTCGCCAGCGTCACGTTGCCCTTGCGGTAGGCCTCCATGATGCCGGGCACGCCCAGGTGGCTGTCGGGCCGGAAGGCCAGGGGATCGAGGAAGGCGTCGTCGACCCGGCGGTAGATGGTATCCACTCGCGCCAGCCCGTTGGTCGTCTTCATGTAGACCCGGTCGTCGCGGACCACGAGGTCGCGCCCCTCGACCAGCGGCACGCCCATCTCGCGCGCCAGGAAGATATGCTCGAAATAGGCCGAGTTGTAGGAGCCCGGCGACAGCAGCACGACCTGGGGGTCCTGGATGTCGGCCGGCGCCACCTCGCTCATGGCTTCCAGCAGCTTGACGCCGTAATTGTCCACCGGCCGGATGCCGATGTCGCTGACCAGGTCGGGGAACGCGCGCATCATCATGTGCCGGTTCTCGACCACGTAGGACACGCCCGACGGCACGCGGGCATTGTCCTCCAGCACGCGGAAGATGCCCTGGCCGTCGCGCACCAGATCGACGCCCATGATGTGGACATAGGTGTTGAACGGCACGTCGATGCCGATCATCTGCGGCCGGAAATTCTGGTTGCCGGTGACCAGGTCGGCCGGGATGATCCCGTCCTTCAGGATCTTCTGGTCATGGTAGATGTCGTGGAGGAACAGGTTGAGCGCGGTGACGCGCTGGATGACGCCGGCTTCCACCGCGGCCCATTCCCGGGCCGAGATCACGCGCGGAATCACGTCGAAAGGCAGGATCCGGTCCACGGCGTCCTGGTCGGAATAGACCAGGAAGGTGATTCCGAGGTTGTAAAGCTCCCGCTCGGCATCCTTGGCCCGGCGCTGGAGATCCGCGAAATCAAAACTGGAGAGACGTCCCCGGATCGCCGACGTATGCTCGGCCGGACTTCCCGGTCCGCCGAACAGCTCATCGAAGAATCCACCTGGGTCGTAGTTCGCGAGTAAGTCCGTGGGGACGGTACCGGATGGGTTCACGCTTGTTCCTCGGGGCTTGGACGCACGCAACGGGTGAAAGGCCCGCAGCCGAGCTGTTGTTCCCCAATTATGACCCGATTTTTTGGGTATTGACCAGAGTTTCTAAAAGGATTCTGCGGTGCAGCAAAAGTGCCGCAACCGACCCTTCTAAATGCTGGCAGGGGAAACCATCGAGCGTGGGAACAAGGTGTGTCGTCGAGCAAGCAGCCGAGCTTGCCGAACCCAGGTATCCGGGTCCACAAGGCAGCGATCGCCGGGACGGATCGCGGGACTCGGGTTGCTCCCACCGGCACGGACAGCCGGAGGGAGCAGCCGCGAAGGAAGATCAGGTCCGGCTTACAGGACCGATTCGACCCACTGGTACAGGGCGCCCTTCGGCAGGGCGCCGATCTTGGTGGCGGCGACCTTGCCGTCCTTGAACAGCATCAGGGTCGGAATGCCGCGCACGCCGAACTGGCCGGGGGTCTTGGGGTTCTCGTCGATGTTCAGCTTGGCGACAGTGATCTTCTCGCCGTATTCGGTGGCCAGATCCTCCAGGGCGGGAGCGATCATCTTGCAGGGTCCGCACCATTCAGCCCAGAAATCGACCAGAACCGGGCCGGGCGCCTTGAGGACGTCAGACTCGAAGCTGGCGTCGGTGATCTTGGTGGTGCTCATGTTACCTCATCTTCGTCAATGGTGCGGCGGCCAGAACATCCGGCAGGGATGGTGGCGGCACCCTCGTCTTCGTTGAAATGTAGGGGTGCCCCGTGCCCCGGGTCAAGCAGCGGGGCGTTCCCCATTTCCGCATGTGTGGAATGCCCTGACGGCGTGACGATTGTCACTGTGGAAATTCACCTGAGGGAGAATGCTTCCGGTCGGGACTCCGCCCAGCGGCGCGGGCTCATCGCGCAACGGCGGCCGGCGTCCGGAAGGGCGGCACCGGCGCCGAAAGGAAGGTGGAGCCGAACAGGGCCGCCGCCTTGGGGGAGGTCACTATCGGGAGGGCCGAAAGGTCACTATTCCGCTTGGCGGCGGGCCGGAGAGGGTTGGGAGCCTTGCCCCGCGCCGGCTCGGGCCGTGGCGCCGAGGGCTTCGCCGGGACGGCGTGGTCGGCCTCTTCCTTTGGGTCGCAGTCCAGGTTCTCCAGGTCGGCGTCGGGATGCGGCCCATTGCCGAGATAATGGTGCGGGATGCGCTTGTCCTGCACCACGCCGCGCAGTTTCGTCCATAGTTCGACTGCGCGCAGCGTCAGCCCGAGGCTCTTCCGCTCCAGCGCCTCGTACATGATCGTCTTGACCAGGGCGGCCGCCTCGTCCAAGTCCGCCTGATGGCCGGCGCGGCGGTCGGCGCGGAGCTGGTCGATGCGGACGCGGATCTCCGGCTGGCCCATCAGGACAGTGCCGCGCTGCTTCGCGCCCTTCGGCGAGTAGCCCGCCCGCCGCGCCGCCTCGGCCCCGCCGACGCCGCAGGCCATTGCTTGGCAGAAAGCTTCCTGTCGGGGCGGCAGCACGATCACGGGTTGGGTGGAGGCGGCGGGTGTCGAGGGCTGATGGTCGAGCATGGCTGGAACGCCTTGGTCGGGAGGGGAACAATGCATGAACATTAGCTCGAACTCGTGCTAGATGCAATGCATGGTGGAGGGTGCGCGTCCCGCGCACCGTGGGCGGCGTCCCGCCGCCCCTCCGCGTGGTTCCCGCTGACTTGGTGCTGACCCCCCTCACCCCGACCCTCGCCCCCTTTGGGGGCGAGGGTCGGGGTGAGGGGGCGGGCGGAAGAGTTTCGCGGGTCAGGGGGCGTGGGCGTCCAGGAGGGCTTCCGAGAGTTCCATCAGGCGGGGGCCGTCGGTCCAGAGCAGGACGCAGCGGACGGGGCGGTCGGGGTAGATCGCGCCGATCGCGGCGCGGTAGGCGGCCATCTGGCGCAGATAGACCGGCGAGACCTGGGATTCCACCAGCGGCGGCGGGCGGTTGGTCTTGTAGTCCACGATCCAGACCTCCTTGTCCGTCACCAGCAGGCGGTCGATCTGGCCGGACAGGGCGCGGCTGGAGACAAGGCCGACCACCGGCACCTCCGCCCGGCTGCCGGGGCCGAACAGGGGGGCGAAGGTCGGGTCGGACAGGACGGCCAGGGTTTCCGCGGCGATCATCTCCTGTCCCTCGGCCGTCAGGTTGTGGGCCGGGCGGGCGAGGAAGCGGCGGCAGGCGGCTTCGCGCAAGGCGGGGTCCAGGTCGGGCAGGGTCTGGAGCAGGCGGTGGATCAGGGTGCCGCGCAGGAAGCGGGCGCCGTCGTCGTTGCCCAGGGGAGAGCGGACGGCGGGTTCGGCCTCCTCCGGGCGGGAGGGGGTCAGCGGGCGGGAGGGGGTCGGCTCCTCCGGGGCGGTGGCCCGCGCCCATTGGGGCAGCGGGGCCGCGTCCAGGGCGAGGTCGTCGTCGCGATAATCGTCCTTGGCCGGCACTGTCTGGGGGCCGCGCAGCCGCCAGCCCTCGCCGGACCAGCCGTCCTGCGGGGAGATCGCGGTGAAGTCGAAGCCGCAGGGCTCGCCGATCTCGCGCATCGCCTGTTCGGCCAGCCGGTACCAGCAGGCGTCGGCCGGGTCGCGCTTGCCCTGCCAGCCGCAGATATACAGCCGATCCTCGGCCCGGGTCAGGGCGACGTAGAGCAGCCGGCGGTATTCCTGGTCGCGCTTCTGGTCGGCGACGGCGCGGATCCGGGCGCACATGCCATCCTCCAGCGCGCGGCGGGGGGCGAACAGGGGCACGCCGTCGGCGCTTTCCGGCCACAGGATGCGGGGGCTCTGGTTCGGGACGCCCATGCTGTCGGGCAGGAAGACGATCGGCGCCTGCAAGCCCTTGGAGCCGTGGACGGTCATGATGCGGACGCGGTCGCCGCCCTGTTCCAGCTCGCGCTTGATCTCCGCCTCGCTGGCGTCGAGCCAGTGCAGGAAAGCCTGGAGCGAGGGCGGGTGGCTGCGCTCGAACGCCAGGCAGGCGGACAGGAACTCGTCCAGCGGGTCCTGGGCGTCGGGTCCCAATCGCTTCAGGATGGCGCGCCGGCCGCTGACCGGGTCGGCCGGGCAGGGCGCGCTGAGCACGCGGGCGAACAGCTCGAACGGCCGGATGAAGTCGGTCTCGTTCTGGAGGGCGCGCAGATAGTCGCGGGCCGGGCGGAACAGCAGGTCCGCCTCGGCGCGCTTGCGCAACGCCTCCCACAGGTGGCCGCGCCGGCCGTGGGCGATGTCGAAAAGCTGCTCCTCGGTCAGGCCGATCAGGGGACTCTTCAGGATCGTGGCGAGCGTCAGGTCGTCTTCCGGAAGCAGCAGGAAGTTGGCGAGCGCCATCAGGTCCATGATGCTGAGCTGCTGGGTCAGCACCATGCGGTCCACGCCGGCGACCGGCACCTCGCGCTCCTTCAGGGCGCGGACCAGCTCCTCGACGAAGCCGGTGCGGCGGCGGACCAGAACCATCACGTCGCCCGGCCGGATCGCCCGGCCGCGCGCCGGCAACTCCTCCCCGCGCGCCAGCCAGTCGCGGACCGTGTCGGCGATCACGGCGGCCAGCCGGGCGGGCGGGCTGTCGGTGCGCTGGCGGGTCAGCGGCGGCTCCCACGGTGCCGGGGCCTCCTGCTCGCGCGGGGCGACGGGCGGCCAAAGCTCGACCAGCCCGGCATGGCCGCGCCGGAAGGCGACGTGCCGGATCGTGGTCGCCGTCTCGAAGGCGACGCCGTCGCGGGCGGTCTGGAGCGAGAAGACGGCGTCCACCGCGTCCAGCACGGCTGATGTCGAGCGGAACGAGATCTCCAGGTCGATCTTCTCCCAGCGGCCCGCCGCGATCCGCACCCGCTCCTGGAAATGGGAGCGCATGCGGGTGAACTCCGCCGGGTCGGCCCGCTGGAAGCTGTAGATCGACTGCTTCTCGTCGCCCACGGCGAACAAGGTCCGCGCCCGGTCGGAGCCGGCGGCCCCGGCGAAGAACTCCTCCGCCAGGGCGGCGACCACCTGCCACTGCTCCGGGTTGGTGTCCTGGGCCTCGTCGATCAGGATATGGTCGAGGCCGCCGTCCAGCTTGAACAGCACCCACGGCGCCACGCCGGGCTTGGTCAGCAGGTGCTGGGCCGCCAGGATCAGGTCGTCGTAGTCGAGCCGGGAGCGATCCTCCTTGAGCCGGGCGTAGGTCTCGATCAGGGCTTCGGCGAGCACCAGCAGGGCGGCGGTGGAGTTGGCGACTCCGGCCGACTTGATCCGGTCCAGCACCTCGCACAGCCGCTCCGCCTCGGCCACGAGGGCGGCCAAGGCGGCCGGGTTGGCGGTGGCGGGCTTCTTGGTCAGCAGGGTCTTGCGGGGGGCGCCCTCGGCGGTCAGGAAATGCCTGACATAGTCGCGGAAACGCTCGACGCGATCCTCCGCGGCGTCCAGCCAGGCCTGGACCGCGATGCCGCGCTCCTGGTCGGTGCCGCTGCCGCCGGACAGGGCGCGGCAGGCGTCGCGCAGGCTCGGCACGTCGAAGATGTCGTCGCGGCAGGCGCGTTCGAGGATCGCCGCCTCGTCGGCGCCGGGCGGGACCTTGAGGTGGCCGAAGACCTCGGCGATCGTGGCGCCCAACCCGCCGTGGCGGTCGATGATTCGGCGGATGCGTCCGCGCTCCATCGCGATGGACTTCAGGATATCGCCGAAATCGTCCTGCTGGATCTCGTTGGTCAGGCGGGCCAGCGCCTTGCCGAGGTCGCTGTCCGGCTCGAACCGGGAGCGGGCCAGGACGGTGTCGCGCGCGGCGGCCAGCAACTCGTCGGCGGTACGCTCGTCCATCACGTCGAACTGGGGCGCCAGGTCGGCTTCCAGCGGGAAGCGGCGCAGCAGCGACTGGCAGAAGGCGTGGATCGTCTGGATCTTCATGCCGCCGGGGCAGTCCACGACCTGGGCGAACAGCCGGCGGGCGCGGGTCCGCATGTCGGCGTCGGGCCGGGCGCCGGTCAGGTCGGCCAGGCGGTCCTCCAGCCGGGCGTCGGTCAGGGTCGCCCACTGGGCCAGCGTGTTGTTGATGCGGATCGACATCTCCGCGGCGGCGGCCTTGGTGAAGGTCAGGCATAGGATGCGCGAGGGCTGGGTGCCGGCCAGCATCAGCCGCAGCACGCGGTCGGTCAGGACCTTGGTCTTGCCGGTGCCGGCCGACGCGCCGACCCAGACCGAGCATTCCGGATCGGACGCGCGGCGCTGCTTGACGTTGGGGTCCATCGGGCGGGAGGGGAGCTCGACGACGTTCATGGGCTGGTGCTCATGCCGGGGGCAGGTCGGAGGAGGGCATCGGGCGTTGGCGCCGACAAGGGAAACCGGGGTCAGCCCACCATTTCCAAGTTGCTTTTCCATCCGCCGGCCTTCCGGGGAAATGGTGGTCTGACCCCGGTTTCCCGGCTCCGGCCATCCTGTCGAACGGGATTCCCATCGGTGTCACTCCACGGGCTCGCCGCCGGCGGACCATTCCTGGACGCGGGCCAGATGGCCGTAGTCGGTGTAGCGGGGCGCCCAGTCCGGGCGGGGGCGCGAGCGGTAGGGGGTCGCCGGATCGTCGAAGGTGCGGATCAGGTCGATCAGGCCGGCGCGGGCCTGCTCGGCCAGCAGGGCGAGGTCGCCCTTGACGGGGATCTCGGCGCCGGCCGGGTCGCCGCCCGACAGCTTCCAGAAGGCGAGGTCGCCCACCGGAGCTGCGTCCACCGTCTCGAACCCGCCGGCAGCCGCCATGACGGCTTCCAGCGGCAACTGGGGCGCGAAACCCAGGGCGACCTCCAGGTTCGACGGGGGCGTGCCGGTCTTGTAGTCGATGATGGCGAGGCCGCCGTCGGGCAGCTTGTCGATGCGGTCGGCCTTGGCGCGCAGCGTGAAGGGGCCGGCGGGGCCTTCCAGCTCCAGCTTGCCCTTGATTTCGGTCGCCAGGGGGCGGACCGTGCGGCGGCGCTCCGTCTCGAACTGGATGAACCAGGCGGCGACCCGCTCGAAGCGGGGCCACCAGAAGGCCCAGACCTCGGGCTGGCTCAGCAGCTTGCCGAAGGCGTCGCGGCCCAGCTCGGTCAGTTTCTCGACCGCCGCGCCGGGCAGGGCGCTGGGATAGGTCTTGGTGAAGGCGTCCAGCGCCTGGTGGATGAACTGGCCGCGCTCGGAAGCTCCCGGATCGGCGGCGATCGGCTCCAGCGCCTCCAGCTTCAGGATCCGGCGGGCGTAGATCGCGTAGGGATCGCGCATCCAGGTCTCGATCTCGGTGACCGACAGGCTGCGCGGGCGGGCGGAGAGCGGCGGGCGCGGCTCGGGCGCCGGGAGCGGGCGGACGGCGTCGGGCCGGTCGAGCTGGTCGACCCAGGACAGCCACTGCTCCGTCTCCATCTCGATGATGCCGTTCAGGTCCAGGCCGCGCAGCACGGTGTCGAGTCGCAGCAGCCAGCGGGACGGCACGGTCGGCGTGCCGTCCACCCGCTCGGCGCGGGACAGGACCACCCGGGCGCCGCCTGCGGCCTGGACGAAATCATGGGCGGCGACGCCGACCAGCCGCTCGGGCACGGGCAGCCCGAAGGCCTTGCGCATCGGCCGCGACAGCCAGGGGTCGGAGGCGGCATCGGGCGGCCAAGTGCCCTCGTTGAGGCCGCCGAGGATCATCACGTCGGCATGCTGCAACCGGGCTTCGAGCAGTCCCAGGATGCTGAGGCGCGGGTGCCGGCCGTAGCGCGGGCGGACCACGTGGGCCGCCATCAGGGCTTCCAGGAAGGCCGGGTACTGGGACGCCGCGATCGGCGGGAAGTCGCCGGCCGCCTGGCGCAGCTCGTTCACGAAACCGGCCGCCGCCTCGCCGTCCTCGTGGCGCCACAGCCGGTCGGGGCCGGACAGGTCATCGCTGGCGGCCAGCCGTTCGGCAAAGGCGACGTGCAGGGTCAGCCACTCGGCCGGGGGCTGCGGGTCGGGCGCTTCCATGGCGTCGAAGAAGGGGGCGGCCATGGCGTGCAGGTGCTCGACATACTGGACCAGCTCGCGCCTCGTGTCGCCGCCGCGGTCGAAGCGGTTGTTCTCGGCCTCGTCCAGGGCGGCGAGAAGGCCGCGGAAGCCGGGCGCCGGGCGGGGGCCGCGCAGGACGGCGCGTTCCAGGTCGCGGGCCTGGGTGCGGAACCACAGCGGGTTGAGCCCGCCGCCCGCCAGCGGGTGCTTGAGCACGGCCAGGAGCGGCAGCGGGTCGGCCCGTTCGACCGCGCAGGCGGCGGTCAGGCGCAGGTAGGTGCCGACGGCGGTGTCGGCCAGCGGCCGGCCGCCGGAATCGTCCACCGCGATGTTCCAGCGCTCCAGCGCGGTGGCGACCCGGCGGGCGAGGTTGCGGTCGGGCGTCACCAGGGCGGCGGTGCGGTCGGGGACTTCCAGCGTCTGGCGCATCATCAGGGCGATGACGGCGGCCTCCTCCTGGGAGGTCGGGCAGTCGATCCGGGTTATGCCGTCGAGCGCGCCTTCGTCGATGCCGTCTAGCCCCCGCCAGGCCTCGGTCGTCGCCGCGGGCCGCATCGCCTCGCTGAGCAGGCGGGTGCGCGCCGGGTTGCCGGGGGTCAGCGGGCAGTCCCAAGGCTCGACCCGGTCGCGCGGCAGGTCGAGCTTGCGCAGCAGGCTGGCCATGCCGTGCTGGGGGTGGCCGTCGTCGGACGCCGCCGCGTCCCAGCTCGTCTCGTCCATGTCGGTGTCGAGGCCGGGAAGGACGACGCAGCCGTTGGGCATGGTCGCGACGACGGCCAGGAGTTCGGCGGTCGCCGGGATGGTGCCGGTCGAGCCGGCGGCGATCACCGGGCCGGCCGGCGGGTTGGCCCGCCACGCCTCGGCCTGGGCCTTGAGGACGAGGTTGCGCCGCTCGGCGGCGTCGATGGCGCCTTCCAGCTCCAGGATGGTCGGCCAGACATGGGTCAGGATCTTCAGGAATTCCAGCGTGACCTGCCAGTGCTGGGCGTATTCCTCCGGCACCAGCCCTTCGAGCCGGTCGAACGGCACGCCCTCGGTCTGCACCTGGTCGAGCAGGCGGGCGAGGTCGGCCGCCAGCCGGGCGGCTTGGTCGGCGGTGATGGACTTGCCGTCCTTCCTGAGGATGGCCTGGGCCAGGAGGAGCTGGCGGCGCAGGCTGGTCAGGGCGGGAGGCAGGTCGAGCGCGCCGGCGAGGCCGGGGATCTCCTCGATCGCGAGGCTGAGCTCGTCGGCGTCGATGTCGCCGAGCGGGCTCATGCGCGGCAGGAGCTGGGGAGCGCCGCCGGAGAGGCGGAGGAAGGCTTCGCGCAGGGTCCGGCAGGCGCGCCGGGTCGGCAGCAGGACGGTATGGCCGGCAAGGGCCAGCGGACCGCCGTCCGCCTCCACGCGGGCGAGGATGCCGGTCGCCAGGGCATCGACGAACGGTACGCCCGAGGGGATGTTGAAGACTTGCGCCATGGGTCCGGGGCCTGTGGGTTCCTGGTGCGTCGGGCGGAGGCGTGCTGGAGAACCGTAGGTCGGGTAGAGCGCAGCGGCACCCGACGCGGATGCACCGGCCCGTCGGGTGCCGCTGCGCTCTACCCGACCTACAGGAGTCTTGAAACCCTACTATAGGTGGGACGCGGAACGCAAATCTTTCCAAGATATGGTATCGTCAGGACTCGCTGTGGTGCGGCCGGACTTCCAGGTGCTCGTCCACCTTGGCGATGCTGGCCGGGGTCCCGACGTGGAACCACAGGCCGTCATGGCGCATCCCGTAGAGCCGCTCGCTTTCCAGCAGCCGGTCCCAGATCAGGTTGGTCGAGAAGGCGCCCGATGGCACGTCGGCGAACAGTTCCGGCTTGAGGATCTGGACGCCGGCGAAGACGAAGGGGGCGATCTCGCCGCTGCGGCGGCGGGTCAGGCGGCCCAGCGGGTCCATGTGGAAGTCGCCCTTGCCGTCGTAGCCGAAGGCGGCGACGGCCGGGTGGAGCAGCAGCAGGGCGTCCATGGTCTCCGGGTTCCAGGCCCGGGTCAGGCGGTCGATGGCCGGGGTGGGGCCGTCGAGCCACAGGATGTCGGAATTGACCGACAGGAACGGGTCGGTGCCGAGCAGCGGCAGGGCCTGCCGGATGCCGCCGCCGGTCTCCAGCAGGTCCGCCTCGGGCGACAGGACGATGCGGGGGGACGTGCGGCCCGCGAGGTGGTCCGCGATCATCTCGCCCTTGTAGTGGGTGTTCACGACGGCGGTTCCGATGCCGGCGGCGGCGATGCGGTCGAGCGCGTGGTCGAGCAGGGGTTTCCCCGCCACGGGGATCAGCGGCTTGGGCCGTTCCAGCGTCAAGGGCCGCATGCGCAGGCCGAGCCCGGCGGCCAGCACCATGGCGTGGGTCAGGGTCGTCATTATTCGGGTGCTTTCGAAAGGTCGGTGGGCGGGTTGAAAAGGGGAGCGCGGACAGGGGGCGGCAGGGTGCGGTCGAACCAGTCGCGCACCGGCGCCAGGGCCGGATGCTCCAGCTTCGCCTCCAGCAGGCGCCAGACGCGGGGCAGGTGGCGCAGATAGCCGGAACGGCCGTCGCGGAGATGCAGCCGGGCGAAGACCGCCACGATCCGGGTGTGCCGGACGGCGCCCAGCACGGCGTAGGAACGCAGGAAGGCGTCGCGGTCCAGGCCGGGGAACGCGTCCAGGTAATGGCCCAGCATGGCAGCCGCCAAGTCGGACGGAACGTCGCGCCGGGCATCCTCCAGCAGCGACACGAGGTCGTAGCTGATCGGCCCGAGGCCGGCGTTCTGGAAGTCCAGCAGCCCGCAGGCGGATGCGCCCGGACGGCCGTCGAGCCGCATCAGGTTGTCCACATGGTAGTCGCGGTGCATCAGCGACGTGCCGAATCCTACCGCGTCGGGGACGGTCGCCCACCAGGCCCGCTCCAGGTCGGCGCGCTCCTCGGCGGTGGCGGCGCGGCCCAGGGCGGCCGGGACGTAGACGTCGGCCAGCAGCATCACCTGCTCGATGAACAGGGCGGCGTCGTAGCGGGGCAGGCCGAGCGGAGTTGCCCGGGCGGGGTCGAAGCGCCGGTGCAGGGCGACGAGGGCGTCCACCGCCAGGCGGTAGAGGTCCGCGGGGTCGGCGCCCTGGTCCATCAGGCGGGTGAAGGTCGCGTCGCCGAAATCCTCGATCAGCAGCAGGCCGGCCTCGGGCTCCCCGGCGAGGATGTGCGGCGCCGAGAGGCCGAATCCTTGCAGCAGGCCGGAGATCGCGACGAAGGGGATCACGTCCTCCGCCGGGTTCGGCGAGTCCATCAGCAGGGCGCTGTCGGTACCGCGGCGGAGGCGGAGGTAGCGCCGCGCCGAGGCGTCGCCCGCCAGGGCCGTGCGGTCGGCATCGCCCCAGCCCTGCGCGGCCAGGAAGCCGGTGATGGTGTCTTCGCGGGGGGTCACGGCTGCTCCAGGCTCCCCAGGCGGTCGGCCCAGCCGCCGTGGCCGGTCAGGGTGGCGCGGCGCGCGGTCGCTTCCGGGCCGAAGGACAGGGCGATGTCGAGCCGTTCCGGCGGCAGGAGGGATCCCAGCCGGTCGGGCCATTCGACCAGGGCGATGCCGCCGGAGCGGACCTCGTCCCAGCCGAGCTCGATCACCTCGTCCGGGCCGCCCAGACGGTAGAGGTCGAAATGCCAGACCGGGGCCGCCGGGGTGTCGTAGGTCTGGACCAGGGTGAAGGTCGGGCTCGGCACCTCGTCGTCCGGGTCTCCCAGCGACTGGATCAGCGCGCGGGCGAACGCCGTCTTGCCGGCGCCCAGGTCGCCGCGCAGCGCCACCATGTCGCCGGCGCGGAGCAGGGATCCGACGCGGCGCGCGAGGTCCGCCGTGGCGGCCTCGTCCCCGAGGTCGATGACCAGGTCAACGGAGGGGGCTTGCTGACGCTGTGCCGTCATGGTCGTGCGCTTGCTTCCTTTACCCGGCCCCGCGGAAGGCGGGGGTTTGATCGTGCCCGGAAATCCGCTAATGAGGGGCTGGCAGTGCAAAACTCTTCCTAGCTTTTCCGGAGTCCCCATGTCGAGCCCCGAGCAGCATACCGATGTCGCCATTATCGGTGCCGGTCCCGTTGGTCTGTTCGCCATCTTCGAATGCGGCATGCTTCGCATGAAATGCCATGTGATCGATGCCCTCGACATGGTCGGCGGGCAGTGCGCGGCGCTCTACCCGGAGAAGCCCATTTACGACATTCCCGGTTACCCTTCCATTGACGCGGCCGACCTGATCGACCGGCTGAGCGAACAATGCGCCTCCTTCGGGCCGGTCTTCCACCTGGGCCAGCAGGTCACCGGGCTGACCCCGGCGGAAGGCGGGCGCTGGCTGGTGGAGACTTCGACCGGCACGCGGATCAACGCCCGCGCGGTGATCGTCGCGGCGGGTGTCGGCGCCTTCGGCCCGAACCGGCCGCCGCTGGACGGGCTGGAGCGGTTCGAGGGCACGTCGGTGCATTACCTGGTGCGGCGGCGCATGGACTATGCCGGCAAGCGGGTGGTGATCGCCGGCGGCGGCGACTCCGCCGTGGACTGGGCGATCAGCCTGGCCGAGGTCGCGGAGCAGATCATGGTGGTGCATCGCCGGCCCAAGTTCCGCGCCGCCCCGGAAAGCGTCGCCCGGATGGAGCAGCTGACCCGGGAGGGCCGGATCGAGATGGTGGTGCCCTACCAGCTCTCCGGGCTGGAGGGAGCCGACGGCCAGCTGACCGGCGTGCGGGTCGCGACCCTGGACGGCGAGGAGAAGGTGCTGGACGCCGACGTGCTGCTGCCGTTCTTCGGGCTCGCCATGAACCTGGGGCCGATCGCGGAGTGGGGCCTCGACCTGGAGAAGCACCATATCCGGATCGACCAGGCGACCTGCGCCACCAGCGCGCCGGGCATCTTCGCGATCGGCGACATCGCCACATATCCGGGCAAGCTGAAGCTGATCCTGACCGGCTTCGCGGAAGCCGCGTCGGCCGCCCATTCGGCCTTCCCGCTGGTCCATCCGGGCGAGGTGCTGCATTTCGAGTACTCGACCACCAAGGGGGTGCCGGGAGCGGCCTGACGGGCGACGGGACGAAACCCTTGGCTGTTTAAGCTGTTGTCCTACCACGCACTGGAGGATGACCATGAAACAGCCGCATACCGAACAGACGGTCAAGCACACCGAAGACCAGCAGAACACCGGCAACCACCATAAGCCGGACGCTCCCGACGCCGGCGGACCCGACAAGTTCGGCGGCACCCGGAAGGGGGCGGAGAACGTCGAGTCCGAGGGCGGGAAGAAGTAACCTTCCTCCCTTACTGGAAAGCTGCCTCCGCGAAGCTGCGGAGCTTGCGCGAGTGCAGCTTTTCCAGCCCGTTTTTCCGAAGAAGCTCCATCGCCAGCACGCCGATCTTCAGGTGCTGGTCCACCTGGTTCCGATAGAAATTGTTCGCCATGCCCGGCAGCTTCAGCTCGCCGTGCAGCGGCTTGTCGGAGACGCACAGCAGCGTCCCGTAGGGCACCCGGAAGCGGAAGCCGTTGGCCGCGATGGTGGCGCTTTCCATGTCCAGCGCGATCGCGCGGCTCTGGCTGAAGCGCTGGACCATCTCGCTGTGGTCCCGCAGTTCCCAGTTCCGGTTGTCGATGGTCGCGACCGTTCCGGTCCGCATCACCCGTTTCAATTCATAGCCGGTCAGGCCGGTGATCTGCCCGACCGCCGCCTCCAGGGCCACCTGGACCTCGGCCAGGGGCGGGACCGGGACCCAGATCGGCAGGTCGGCGTCCAGCACGTGGTCCTCGCGCACATAGCCGTGGGCCAGGACATAGTCGCCCAGCCGCTGGGTGTTGCGCAGGCCGGCGCAGTGGCCCAGCATGATCCAGGCATGCGGGCGCAGCACGGCGATGTGGTCGGTTATCGTCTTGGCGTTGCTGGGGCCGACGCCGATATTGACCATGGTGATCCCGGAGCCGTCCGGGCGCTTCAGGTGGTAGGCCGGCATCTGCGGCAGGCGGCCTACGCGAGTCCCCTGCGGGTCGGCCGGACCCAGGTTCTGGTTGGGGATGACGAAGTCGCCAGGCTCGACGAAGGCGGTGTACTGGCGGCGGTAGGCCTGCTGCTCCGGATCGTCGGTCGGCGACATCACCTCCATGCCGAGGCGGATGAACTCGTCGATATAGAATTGGTAGTTGGTGAACAGGACGAAGTTCTGGAAATGCTCCGGCGCGGTCGCGGTGTAGTGCTTCAGCCGGTGCAGCGAATAATCAACCCGCGGCCCGGTGAACAGCGCCAACGGCTCCGGCTCGTCGGCCGCCAGCCGGTGGGTTCCGTTGACGATGCTGTCGTCCATCTGCGACAGGTCGGGCAGGTCGAAGCTGTCGCGCATCCGGCCGAGCCGTTCCGGTGTCAGGTCGCCCTCGACGTGCAGTCCCTCGGGAAAGGCGAAATGGACCGGGATCGGCTGCCGGCTGACGCCGACCTCCAGCACCACGCCATGGTTGCGGCGCAGCAGCTCGAACTGCTCCAGGTAATAGTTGTGGAACAGGTCGGGGCGGGTCAGCGTGGTGGCGTAGGTGCCGGGACCGGCGACGAAGCCGTAGGACAGCCGGGTGTCGACCCGCGTGCTGGTGTCGGTATGGACGCGCAGGAACGGGTAGCAGGCGTGGACGCGTTGCTGCATCTCCTCGCCCTTGGCGAAGCGGCCGAAGCAGTCGCGCAGGTAGGCGGTGTTCGCCTCGTAGATCTCGCGCACCCGATCGACCGCCGCGGCGGGATCGGTGAAGTGTTCCGCCGCGAAGGGAAGGCCGATATGGCTGTACGAGTTCTGCATCGTTACCTCAAGATTCAAGACCCATCAGGGAGCGGGCGAAGGAGCCCGCCTCGAAGGGGCGCATGTCCTCTATGCTCTCGCCGACGCCGATATAGTGGACCGGCAGCTTGTACTTCTCCGCCAGGGCCACCAGGACGCCGCCGCGCGCCGAACCGTCCAGCTTGGTCAGGATCAGCCCGTTCACGCTGACCATCTCCCGGAACACCTCGACCTGCGAGTGCGCATTCTGGCCGGTCGTGGCGTCGAGCACCAGCAGGACCGAATGGGGCGCCTCGGGATCGAGCTTCTTCACGACGCGGATGATCTTCTGGAGCTCGGCCATCAGGTTGGCCTTGTTCTGGAGCCGCCCCGCCGTGTCGATCAGCAGCACGTCGGTCTTCTCGCGCCGCGCCCGCTCCAGCGCGTCGAAGGCGAGGCCGGCGGCGTCGGCGCCGGTCTCCTTGGCGATCACGGGGCAGCCGGAGCGTTCGCCCCAGACCTGGAGCTGCTGGACCGCCGCGGCGCGGAAGGTGTCGCCGGCGGCGATGATGACCGACTTGCCCTCCTGCCGGAACTGCTTGGCCATCTTGCCGATGGTCGTCGTCTTGCCGGCGCCGTTGACGCCGACCACCAGGACGACGTGGGGCTTGGCGGCGGCGTCGATCTCCAGCGGCTCGGCGACCGGCTCCAGGATCTGCGCGATGCTGGCGGCCAGGGTGCGCCGGACCTCATCGGGCGAGACCTCCTTGCCGAAGCGGGTGCGCGCCAGCTCGGCGGTCACCTTGGCCGCCGTCACCGGACCCAGGTCGGCGGTGATCAGCAGCTCCTCCAGCTCCTCCAGCGCCTCGTCGTCGAGCTTGCGCTTGGTGAAGATGCCGGTGATGCCGTCGGTCAGCTTGGTCGTGGACTTGGTCAGCCCCTCGCGCAGGCGCGACAGCCAGCCCTTGCGGGCGGGTTGCTCGGGTTCGGGGGTGAGCGCCGCGACGGGCTCCGGCTCCGGTTCCGGGACCGGTTCGGGTTCCGGCTCGACCTCGGCGACGGGTTCAGGTTCCGGCGGAGTGTCGAAGACCTTGGGTCCGACGTCCTCGGGCTTGGTCTCGGTCGGCTCCTGCTTGTTGCGGCGCCAGAATTTCAGCATGAAGTGCTCCGCTCGATCCGGCCGACCAGATGCTCGCCGTCGACGCCGACGATGGCGGCGCGCACGATGGCGCCGGGTTCGACCGGCTGGTCCAGGCGCACTTCGGCGAATTGCTCGGTACGGCCGATGGTTTCCTTTTCCGCCAGCACGGCGGCATGGGTTCCGACGCGCCCGGCCAGGAAGCGGCCGACCGCGCGCGCGCCGGCCTCGCGCAGGCGGGCGGCGCGCTCCTTGCGCAGGCCGCCGTCGACCTGCGGCATCTTCGCGGCCGGCGTGCCGGGGCGGGGGGAGTAGGGGAAGATGTGCAGCCAGGTCAGGCCGCAGTCGTCCACGGCGCGCAGCGTGTTCTCGAACATCTCGTCGGTCTCGGTCGGGAAACCGGCGATCAGGTCGGCGCCGAACACCATGTCCGGACGCAGGTCGCGGGCCCGGCGGCAGAACTCGATCGCGTCGCCGCGCAGGTGGCGACGCTTCATCCGCTTCAGCACCATGTCGTCGCCGGCCTGGAGGCTGACATGGAGGTGCGGCATCAGGCGCGGCTCCTCCGCGATCAGGCGCCACAGGTCGTCGTCGATCTCCACCGGGTCGAGCGAGGATAGGCGCAGGCGCTTCAGGTCCGGCACCTGGGCCAGCAGCCGGCGGATCATCTGGCCGAGCGTCGGGCCGCCGGGCAGGTCGGGGCCGTAGGAGGTGATGTCCACCCCGGTCAGGACCACCTCGTTGTAGCCGGACTGGACGAGCAGCCGGACCTGCCGGACCACCTCGCCGATCGGGACGGAGCGCGAATTGCCCCGGCCGTAGGGGATGATGCAGAAGGTACAGCGATGATCGCAGCCGTTCTGGACCTGGACGAAGGCGCGCGCCCGGCCTTCCAGCCCGCCGATCAGGTGGCCGGCGGTCTCGGTCACCGACATGATGTCGTTGACCAACACCCGCTCGGTCGGGGCGGCGAGGCCGAAGCTTTCCGGCCTCAGCTTCTCCTCGTTGCCGAGCACCTGGTCCACCTCGGGCATCGCCGCGTACTTGGCCGGGTCGATCTGGGCGGCGCAGCCGGTCACGATGATGCGGGCGCCGGGCCGCTCGCGCCGCATCTTGCGAATCGCCTGGCGGGCCTGGCGCTCGGCCTCGGAGGTGACGGCGCAGGTGTTGAAGATGACCGTGTCGGTCATGCCGGCGGCCGAGGCGTTCTCGCGCATCACCTCGGACTCGTAGGTGTTCAGCCGGCAGCCGAACGTGACGATATCGGCGCTCATGCTTCCACCGGATCCAGGGCCACCAGATCCGGCGCCAGGTGGCCGGTGAAGCTGAGGGTGACGGGACCGGTCATCAGGACGTGACCGTCCTCCCGCCATTCGATGACCAGGCTGCCGCCGTCGAGCATCACTTCGGCGCGCCGCTCCGTCAGGCCGCGGCGGACGGCGGCGACCTGCACGGCGCACGCGCCCGAGCCGCAGGCCCGGGTGATGCCGGCGCTCCGTTCCCAGACCCGCATGCGGATCCGGGTCGGGGAGAGGACCTGGGCGAACTCGATATTGGCCTTCCGGGGAAAGGCGGGGTGGTGTTCCAGCCGGGGGCCGACGCTTTCGAGCGGCACCGCCGCGACGTCGTCCACGAAGAACACCGCGTGCGGGTTGCCCATGCTCACCGCGACCGGTCCGGCGTAGCCGCCCTCGGAAACATCGAGCCTCAAGGTGTCGGCGGGACCGGCCAGGGGAATGTCGCTCCAGTCGAGCCGAGCCGGACCCATATCCACGGTGACCATGCCGTCCTCGGCGATCGTGGAGGGCAGGAGCCCCGCGATCGTCTCGACCACCGCGCTGGACTGCCCCGTTTCCCGCATCAGGAGATGAGCGACGCAGCGCGTCGCGTTGCCGCAGGCTCCGGCCTCGCTGCCGTCGGGATTGCGGATGCGCATGAAGGCGGTGGCGCCGGGCGTCCGCGGCGGCTCGATCACGATGAACTGGTCGCAGCCCACGCCCGTGCGCCGGTCCGCGATGGCGCGGGCCTGCGCTTCGTTCAGGGACAAGTCGGTGCCGCGGGCGTCGATGACGACGAAGTCGTTGCCGAGCCCGTGCATTTTCAGGAACGGGATGGTCATGGTGCGCCGTTATATGGCGATCGCGGCTCCCAAGTCCATGGCCGCAGACCTGACCGGCTTTGACGGCGGGGCGCGGCGCCCCGGCCGGCTCACCCCGCGCGGACCTTGTGCATGAAGGTGCCGACCTCGCGGTTGAGGGATTCCGACTGTTTGGACAGCTGGCCCGCCTCGGACAGGACTTGGCTGGCGGCGCGGCTGGCCTCGTGGGCGGCTTCGGAGACGCCGGCGATGTTCGCCGAGACCTCCTGGGTGCCGCGGGCGGCCTGCTCGACGTTGCGGGCGATCTCGTCGGTCGCGGCGCGCTGCTGCTCCACCGCCGAGGCGATGGCGGTGGAGGCGTCGCTGACCGCGGCGATGGTCGCCGCGATGTCCTGGATGGCCGCGACCGCCTGTCCCGTGGCGCCCTGGACCGAGGAGATCTGGCTGGCGATCTCCTCCGTCGCCTTGGCGGTCTGGTTGGCGAGGTTCTTGACCTCGGACGCGACGATGGCGAATCCCTTGCCGGCCTCTCCGGCCCGGGCCGCCTCGATCGTGGCGTTCAGCGCCAGCAGGTTGGTCTGGCTGGCGATGTCGTTGATCAGGCTGACCACCTCGCCGATCTTGTGGGCGGCGTCGGACAGGCCCGCGACGATGGAGTTGGTGCGCTCGGCCTTGGTCACGGCCTCGCGGGTGGTGCCGGTCGCCTGGGCGACCTGCCGGCCGATCTCGGCGATGGAGGAGGAAAGCTCCTCCGCCGCGGAGGCGACGGTCTGGACGTTGCCCGACGCCTCCTCGGCGGCGGCGGCCGCCGCGGCGGACTGGCGGGTCGCCTGCTCCGCGCAGGCGGACATGGAGCTGGCCGTCGCGGTCATCTCCGTCGCGGCGGAGGCGACGTGCTCGACCACCGCTTCCACGTGGGACTCGAAATCGTCGGCGAGCGCCATGATCTGGCGCTTGCGCTCCGCCTCCGCGGCTGCCTTGGCGGACTCCTGCTCGGCGCGCAGCCGCTCGACGGCCAGACCGTTCTCCTTGAAGAATTCCACGGACTTGGCCATCCGGCCGATCTCGTTGGTGCGGTCCGCGTAGGGGACGGCTACGCCGTAATCCTGCCGGGCCAGCCGTTCCATGGTGTCGCGGAGGCGTCCGATCTGTCCGCTGACGTTGCGGGTGATCGCCAGCGCGATGGCGACGCCGACGGCCACCATGACGGCGAGCGCCCCGAGAATCAGCGTCCAGGCCTCGTTCCCGGTCGTCTCCGCGGCGGCGGCGGCGGCGGCGGCGCGCGTGCGCGCGGCCTCGGTCAGGCTCTCCATCCGCTCGCCGATCAGCCTGACCTGCTCGGCGCCGATGGTGCGGGTGATCTCGGAAGCTTCGGCGCGATTGCCGGCCTTCATGGCGGCGATCAGGCGCGCCCGGATCGGCTGCCAGTCCCGAACCGATTTCAGCGCGGCTTCCACGTCGGTCCGGTCGCCGAGGTAGCGTTCCTGGACCATGGCCATCGCCGCGAAGACGCGTTTTTCCTGGAGGTCCACCGCCGCGACGGCGGTGTCGATCGCGGCCGAGTCGGGAGCCAGCGCCACGTCCTTCATGGAGCGGTGCATGGCGATGATGCCTGCGTTCGCCTCCAGCGCCGCGGTCGAGACCGCGAACGAGTTGTGATAGAGGCGCGTCGTGAGGCCGGTGACGGTCTCGAGCTGGTTCAAGGCGAGCAGGC
Source organism: Skermanella rosea (assembly GCF_016806835.2). NCBI lineage: Bacteria > Pseudomonadati > Pseudomonadota > Alphaproteobacteria > Rhodospirillales > Azospirillaceae > Skermanella > Skermanella rosea. The sequence continues at coordinate 1,714,931 of NZ_CP086111.1, forward strand.
CGAGCAGACACGCCAGCGCCAGGACCGCCGAGAAGCCTGCCAAAAGGCGGGTCAGAAGGCTGCTGTTGCTGAGTGTCATGGTCTTTCCCCGGTTATCGGCCTTATAGGCGGCTTGGTTCGAATTGAGGAGCGTGCCGCCCTCCTTACCGGATTGCGATGATCCACATCAAAAGTAGTAGTTGACCCAAGCGCCGTTACGTCGGCTAGCGCCTGGAAATATCCCGCAGGATCAGGTCGTTATAGAACGCGACGAGTTCGTAGCAGACGGATACGGCAGCGGCGCCACTGTCGTAAAAGGCGTTGGCATTGCTCCCGCCGCACGGATGGAACCGGACGTGCAGGTCGCGCGGCAGCTTGAACCCGGTCCCGATATCGCGGGCGACGGCTTCGATGAGGCCCGACTCGTGCAACAGGGATGCGACATAGTCCTGGCCGGCCGCCGGCGGCTCGAAATCGAGCGTCACGGCGCTTCGCCTGTCGGCACGGGTCTCCGCGGGAAGCAGGTGCGGGGCCAGCAGGCGGCTCCAGCTGGCGCGGGCCTGCTGGTAGTCCCCGGCGCACGAGGTGCGCCGGTCGGAGGGCAGGTTGACGCTGTCGGCCAGTTCGGCGAAGCCTGCGGGATCGCTGCCGTACATCAGGCAGACGACGGAATAGAACCGCTGCATGTCGAGCGAATGCTCGCCCCACCAGGACGGCTCGGCATTGCCGGCCTCCTGCTGCCAGAGATTGCCGAGGTACCAGCCGTCGGCCGCGGCGACGATCAGCTCGTCCATCACCGGGTCCGGCTCGTCCGGGATCATCATGATGCTGGCGAGGTTGTCGGCGGCGTCCTCCTCGTGGCCCAGGACGGGAAGGCCGAGCAGGTCGATCAGGGCATGGCCCAGTTCGTGATACAGGATGAAGAGGGTGTTGCCGAGGATGAACAGGTCGGCTTCCCGGCGCTCCTCCGCCGTGACCTGGCGGGCGGTGGCGGGGAAGGCGAGGGACAGGATGACGGCGATACACGCTACCAGGCGGCGGAAGCCGCCCCGCACCCCCATCATGTCCGGACCTCCCCAGGGGATGGATTCCCCATACTCCACCCGGAAGTATTGCTTGGAGGCCCGGTCTTACTCAAGCATTCTCAGCGCATCGACAAGATCACCAGCATCGCGGCGCCCACCGCGATGCGGTACCAGCCGAAGGGCGTGAAGCCGTAGCGGCTGACGAAGGCGACGAGGCTCCTGACCACGAGAAGCCCGGCCAGGAACGCGGCGATGAATCCGATCGCGATCACCAGCGAACCGTCGGAGGTCAGGGTACTGTAGTTCTTGTAGGTGTCGTAGACCACCGCGCCCGCCATCGTCGGGATCGCGAGGAAGAACGAGAACTCGGCCGCCGTCCTGCGCTCGACGCCCATCAGCAACGACCCCAGGATCGTGGCGCCGGACCGCGAGACGCCCGGGATCATGGCCAGGGTCTGGACGAAGCCGATGCCGAGCGCCAGCTTCGGCGAGAACGCCTCGACTTCGAAATGGCGCGGCTCGGGCAGGTTCCGTTCGATCACGAGGATCGCGATGCCGCCGACGATCAGCGCCACGGAAACCACGTAGGGCGAGAACAGCACGCTCTTGATGAAGCCGTGGGCGAACACGCCGATCACGACGGCCGGCAGGAACGCCAGCAATATGGCGACCACGAAGCGGCGCGACGCGGCGCTGGTCGGCAGCGTCACCGCGATGTGCCAGAGGCGCTGGAAATAGACGACGCAGACCGCGAGGATCGCGCCGAGCTGTATCACCACCTCGAACAGGCGTCCGGGCGGACCCTGGAATCCCAGCAGGTCGCCGATCAGGATCAGGTGCCCGGTGGAGGAGACGGGTATGAATTCGGTCAAGCCTTCGACCACGCCCATCACCAGGGCGCTTATCAGGGTACTGTCGTCCATGGTCTTCACAGATCCGTGTCAGGCCGGCCGGAAAATGCCGGCGTGACCGCGCACCTCCGGGGGGAGGGGCGTCACGCGCGGCGGAATACCAGCTTCTTGGAGGCGGTGAAATTGAAAAAGAGCCCCGACAGGGATCCGGCCGCCACGGCAAGGGCGGGGTGGGCGGTGAAGGGATCGCCCGATGCGACCAGCGCCGCGTAGACCGCGTAGTTCACGGCACCGCCCAGGGCGTTGACCGCGACGAAGCGGGCCCACTGGTGGTGGATCTTGCCGGCATGGGCGCCCGTGAAGGTGAAGGCGCGGTTGAGCGCCCACGTGGTCGTCGCCGCCGCCAGGTACGAGACCACCCGCGACGCATAGAGGCCGAGGCCGCTGATATCCAGGCACAGGTACAGGACCGCGATGTCGACCAGCAGTCCGACCACCCCGACGATGCCGAAGCGGATGAATTCCGCCCGGAACAGCCTTCGGATCATCGCCTGTCCTTCGAGTCGCGCGCCGGGTCGCGGACGCCGGGGGCGGGGATCCTGAGATACTGCATGCGCTTGATCTCGCGCCGGCCGCGGGTCACCGTCTCCAGGATGAGGCCGCAGGTCAGGCTGAGGAACCCCAGCAGCATCAGCCCGGTGGATAGGACCGCCGTCGGCAGGCGCGGCACCAGGCCGGTCTGCATGTAGGTGGCGACCACCGGCCAGGCGAGCACGATCGACAGGAACGCCAGCACGCCGGCGATCGCGCTGAAGAACTGGAGCGGGCGCTCCTCCTTCACCAGCACCATGATCAGCTTCAGGATGCGGAAGCCGTCGTAATATGTCCGCAGCTTGCTGGCGGAACCCGGCGGACGGTCCTTGTAGGGGGTAGTCACGTCGGACATGGGCATGCGCAGTTCAAGCGCGTGGACCGTCAGTTCCGTCTCGATCTCGAAGCCGCCGCTGAGGGCCGGGAAGCTCTTGACGAAACGGCGCGAGAACACCCGGTAGCCCGACAGCATGTCGGCGACCCGGTTGCCGAAGATCTTCGCGACGATGCCGGTCAGCATCATGTTGCCGAAACGGTGCCCGGGACGGTAGGCGGCGGCGATGTCGGTCACCCGCGCGCCGTTGACCATGTCGAGCTGCTGGTCGACCAGCTTGGCGACCAGGGCCGGAGCGCTGGGCGCATGGTAGGTGTCGTCACCGTCGACCAGGACATACACGTCGGCCTCGATGTCGGCGAACATCCGCCGAACCACGTTGCCCTTGCCCTGGAGGGGTTCGGTACGGACGATGGCGCCCGCTTCGCGCGCCAGCTCGACCGTGCGGTCCTTGGAATTGTTGTCGTAGACATAGATGGCGGCGCCCGGCAGCGCTGCCCGGAAATCGCGGACCACGGAGGCGATCGACGCCTCCTCGTTGTAACAGGGGATCAAGACGGCGATCTCCAGGCCCGTCAGGCCGGGTAAGGCCGCCTCGAGCGAGCCGCTGTCCGGAACGGCGACGGCGACGGGGGAGCGCTTGGCTGCCGTGCTGAGATCTTGGCTGGCGTCGGAGAACTGGTCTATCAATTGTCACCTGATGACGAAGTAATTCACTGTCGATCCACCGTCGGCCGCCGGACCGCGCAGAAACTGTGCGGTTCGCCCAGGTTGTTGTGGATCACCTGGCAACTTTCCCAATCGAGCGTCAATCCGTAGAACGCCGCGGCGTCCGCCGCAATATCGGTATCCGGGACCGTCGCGATCATAAAGTAATCTCCGCGATGGTCCATCACTCTACGCCGAAGCACTTCAGAATACCCGTTGTCGGTCGAATCGGGCTGGACGAAATTGCTCTGCAACCTCACGAAGGGGATCTGCGGCGGGAACGAGGGGATCAGGTGGCCGACCGGCTGGTATCCGCCGATCAGCACCATGGTCCGGTCCGGGTCGGGGATCGCGGGCATGTCGAATTCCACCACGTTGCTTGTCCAGGCCGACCGCCCCCAGGTCCCCCAGACCGTCGTCGCCTGGAGGACGGCCAGCACCGAGGCCGTCACGGCGACATGCACGTTGCGGGCCAGCGGAAGCGCCCCGAGCGCCAGGACGATGCAGAGGGGGGCCAGCATCTCGAGCGGGACCGCGTAACGGTAGATGCAGAACATCCAGGCCCAGGCCGCGTAGGAAAGCGCCGCCACCGTCAGCAGCCAGCGGGCGACGCCGGGGCGGGAGATGGCATGGGACGCGCCGGAGCGCCGGGACGCCGGGGCGGCCAGGACGCCTGCCAGTGCCGCTACCGGAAGCAGGACGTAGAGCGTCAGGATCCGGTGGTCGCGGAAGTCGATCTCGCCCGCGACCTGCGGATCGGCGCTGATCCTGAACGGGAGCGTCAGCCTTTCCCAGGCGGATTTCGGCTGGTAGGCCAGGTCCTTGTAGTCGCTGATGGCGCCCAGCGGCGATTTGAAGAGGTTATTGTAGTAGGGGTGCAGGGGATTGCCGTGGGTCTCCCACAGGAACCACATCCAGTGCCCGGATAGCATCGCCACCGCCGCGACGATGCCCAGGCCACAGGCGACCGACAGCAGCAGCCGGCGGCCCGGGGCGGCGGGAGCAGCCAGGAAGCCGAAACAGACGCCGATGCAGTAGATGACCGAGGGCTGCTTGAGCCCCATGGCGGAGCCGACCAGCAGACCGGACACGAAGGCGAGTCCAAGGGCCGCCCGCCGGGGACCGGCGAACAGGCGGTCCTGCGTCCCCGCGATCAGCGCCAAGGCCCCCAGGAAGCCCAGGCCGACGGTGTTGTCATGGAAGGTGGTGCCGAGCTGCGCCACGCTCCCGCCGCCCAGCACGCCGACCAGCGCGATGGCGCCGGCGGCCCAGACCTTGCGCACGGGATCGTCGATCAGGAGAACGGCACGGGCGAGGGCGAACAGCAGGACGAAGTTGAGGCTCTGGACGAAGGCCAGCACGCCGTAGGCGACCGGGGCGGGCACCGCGTTGCCGAGCAGGAAAAAGGGGATGTCGAGCGTCGGGTTATAGAAGCTGGGCGTCTGGGCCGGCACGACGTCGAAGAAGAAGCGCCCGTTGAGGAAGCTGTAGGGATTGTACCAGTGATAGTTCCGCAGGTCCCAGTTGGCGTCCTGACCCAAGGCGACATTGAGCAGGACGAGGCCGAAAGGGACGGCGCACGCCAGCACCAGGGCCGTCAGCCTTGCCGTCCGGTCCCCCGCGGAACGGGCCGGCGTGATCGGGATCGAAAGCGCCAAGGGAACCGGCATGGGATGGTTGGGCCCTGACGGGCGATGGCGTCTAGTTACCCGCCGGTCGCCGCGCGATCAAGGCTTGGCGGCCGGAGAGACCGCTTTCCGCCGGAGCTCAGCCGGGATCGATATCCGGAAAGACGTCGGCGAGCTTCCTGGCGTCCATCAGGCGGTCCATGTAGGTGTCGAGTTGATCCATGGTCGCCGAGGCGATCAGGTCATCGACCTCTGCCGGCAGGTCGCCGAACCGGCGCCTGAGCTGCCGAGACAGCATGTCCGCTCTGCCCTCGGCCCTGCCTTCGGCCCGCAGTTCGCGCTCCCAGATCTTGATCCGTTCCGACAGCATGTCCTGAACCTCCCCTAGTCCCGACGGGACCGCCACCGGCCCGTCCCCGCCAACCAGCGCCGCCACGGCCTGGGCCACCACCTCGCCGAAGGCCAGCTTCAGCGAGTCGTGGTCGGCATGCCTCCGGAACCAGCCGATCACCTCGCCGACCAGTCCGGGCAGCTCGGCGGGCCGGGTGCAGGTCTCGATCCGGAAGAGCAGCGCCACCAGCCCGTCCTTCCGGGCGAGGTCCTCGGCGCCGAGCCTGCCCTCGTCGATGAGATGATAGCGGATGCCCGGCTGCCAAGGCCAGAGCGCCGCGTTGGGGGCCAAGCCCATCAGGCCGGCGGCGTCGAGCGGCGCGTTCCACGGGGCCTCGCCGTTGTAGAGCACCACCGGCAGCACCGGCGGCAGGGGCGAGCCGGGCGGCAGCTTCAGCTCCCGGATGAGATGCTGCCACAGCAGGCCGACATAGACCATGACCCGGATCGCCATCCACCAGTCGGAGCGCGACTGGAACTCCAGCATCAGGTAGATGTGGACGACCTCGCCGGACAGGGTCGGCACGCGCCAGATCAGGTCGCCCTCCCGCCGGCGGCCGTCGCGGGCGTGGAACTTGGCGTTGACCCGTTCCATGCGGGTGAAGTCCAGCCCGGCGGCGACGTCCTCCGGCACGAAGCCGCGGATCAGCTGCTCGACCATCAGCGGGTGCGCGAAGAGGCGGTGGTACAGGCTGTCTGAGGCAGGCATCGGGGCGGGTATCCCGTGGGATGGAACAGCCCCTCTCTGCATGCGCCCGCAACCTTGCGCAAGCGGGCGACGCGGCCCGCGACCCTATGCCCCGGGGAGCAGGAAGCGACTCACACCCGCCCGACGGCGCGCCAGCCGATGTCGCGGCGGCAGAAGCCTTCCGGCCAACTGATCCTATCCACCGCCTCGTAGGCCAGGCCCTGGGCTTCGCGCACCGTCGGGGCGATGGCCGTGACGCCCAGCACCCGGCCGCCGTCGGCCAGGACGTGGCCGTCTTCGGACAGGACCGTGCCGGCGTGGAAGACGGTGACGTCGGGCAGGGCGCCGGCCTCGTCCAGCCCGTGGATCTCGGTCCGGCGGACATAGTCGCCGGGATAGCCCTTGGCGGCCATGACGACGCACAGGGCCGTGTCGTCGTACCAGCGGAGCTGGAAATTCCTGAGGACGCCGTCGCGGGACGCGATCAGGGCCGGCAGCACGTCCGACATCATCCGCTTCATCAGCACCTGGGTTTCCGGGTCGCCGAAACGGGTGTTGTATTCCAGCAGCTTCGGGGCCGGTCCCTGGGGCGAGTCCACGATCATCAGGCCGGCATAGAGCACGCCCTTGAACGGCCTGCCCTCTGCCGCCATGCCGCGCACCGTCGGCTCGATGATCTCCCGCATGACGCGCGCCTCAAGCGCCGGAGTCATCACCGGCGCCGGGGAATAGGCGCCCATGCCGCCGGTATTGGGGCCGGTGTCGCCGTCGAACGCGGCCTTGTGGTCCTGGGCCGAGACCAGGGGCAGGGCGGTGGAACCGTCGACCAGGGCGAAGAAGCTGGCCTCCTCGCCCGCCAGGAACTCCTCGATCACCAGTTCGGCGCCGGCATCGCCGAACCGCGACTCGACCATCGCCTCGTCGATCGCGGCCATGGCCTCCTCGACGGTGCGGGCGATCGTCACGCCCTTGCCGGCCGCCAGCCCGTCGGCCTTGACGACGATGGGCGCGCCGCGCCCGCGGACGAAGGCGCGGGCCGATTCGGCGTCGGTGAAGCGGCCGTAGGCGGCGGTCGGGATGCCGTACTTGGCGCAGAGATCCTTCATGAAGCCCTTGGAGCCCTCGAGCGCCGCGGCCGCCGCGGTCGGGCCGAACGCCTTGATGCCCGCGGCCTCCAGCCGGTCCACCAGGCCCAGCACCAGCGGCTGCTCCGGCCCGACGACGACGAAATCGACGGCGTTCCCCGTGGCGAAGCGCACCAGGCCGTCGAGGTCGTCGGCCTTGATCGCGACGCATTCGGCCTCGCGCGCGATGCCTGCGTTGCCGGGCGCGCAGTAGAGCTTGTCGCAGAGGGGGGACGCCGCGATCGCCCAACAGAGCGCGTGCTCGCGTCCACCCGAGCCGACCACCAGTACCTTCATGAGCCTCTTGTCCTCTACGACGTCCTTTTGAAGCCCTGTTTCCAGGGCGTGGGCCTTACAGTCTTGTTGCGAAGGCGAAGGCTTGTATCATGCCGACGCCATGACACAAGACCAACCCCTAATGGATCGCGACCCGGTCCCCAGCCGCCCCGGCTCGAACCTTGCCGAGTTCACCGTGACAGAATTGTCGCGGGCGCTGAAGCGCACGGTCGAGGAGTCCTTCGGGTATGTGCGCGTCCGGGGCGAGGTTTCCCAGCCCAAGCGGCACGGCTCCGGCCACGTTTACCTGCGCCTGAAGGACGAGACCTCGGTCATCGAGTCGGTCTGCTGGCGCGGGACCGCCGCCAAGCTGGCCGTCCGTCCCGAGGAGGGGATGGAGGTCATCTGCACCGGCCGCCTGACGACATATCCCGGCCGGTCGCAGTACCAGCTGGTGATCGAGACGATGGAACTGGCCGGCGAGGGCGCGCTGCTCAAGCTGCTGGAGGAGCGCAAGCGCCGGCTGGCCGCGGAGGGGCTGTTCGACCCGTCGCGCAAGCGGCCGCTGCCGTTCCTGCCCGGGGTGATCGGGGTCGTCACCTCGCCGACCGGAGCGGTGATCCGGGACATCCTGCACCGGCTCGCCGATCGGTTCCCGCGCCACGTGCTGCTGTGGCCGGTCGCCGTGCAGGGGGAAGGGGCCGCGGGGCAGGTCGCCGCCGCGATCAGGGGGTTCAACGGCATCGCGCCCGGCGGGCCGGTGCCGCGGCCCGACCTGATCATCGTGGCGCGCGGCGGTGGGTCGCTCGAAGATCTGATGGCCTTCAACGAGGAGATCGTGGTGCGTGCCGCGGCCGACAGCGCGATCCCGCTGATTTCCGCCGTCGGGCACGAGACCGACACCACGCTGATCGACTTCGCGTCGGACCGCCGTGCGCCGACGCCGACCGCCGCGGCGGAAATGGCGGTGCCCGTCCGGGCGGAGCTGATCGCCCTGGTGCTCGAGTTCCAGCGCCGGCTGCATGGCGGCACCGGGCGGATGATCCTGGAGCGGCGCAACCTGGTCGAGGGGCTGGCGCGCGGCCTGGGCGATCCGCAGGCGCTGCTGGAAGGCTGCGTCCAGCGGCTGGACGACCGCTGGGAACGGCTCGGCATCGCGGTCGCCGGCACGATCGAGCGCCGGCGGACGCGGGTCGCCGAATTGGGCGCCAAGCTGCGCCACCCGCGCGAGGTGATGACGGCGGCGCGCGGGCGGCTGCAATCGGAGGCGCGCGCGCTGGGCGCGGGCCTGCGCCATGTCGTCGCGGCGGAGGAAAGCCGGTTCGGCCGGATCGCCTCGCGGCTGACGCTGCTGCCGGTCCGCATCCGCGTCGGGGACGGCGACAGGAGGCTTGCCGAGCTGGGCGAGAGGATGGATGCCGGCTATGCGCGGCTGGTCGCCGAGCGGATGAGCCGCCTGAAGGCGGGAGCGGCCCTGCTGGAGAGCTATTCCTATCGCGGCATCCTGGGGCGCGGCTTCGCCCTGGTGACCGACGACGCCGAGCAGCGGGTCACCTCCGCGGGCGACGCGAAGGCCGGCATGCCGGTGACGCTGGAATTCCATGACGGCAAGGTCGATGCCGTCGTCGGCGGCGGCGGGCTGGCGCGCAGGGCGGAAACGCCGAAGCAGCCGCGCAAGACGGAAGCGAAAGCCAAGCAGGGGTTGCTGTTCTGAACCTTGCCCGGCTCAGTCCGGCCAGCGCCGGTGGAGCCAAAGCCACTGCTCGGGCCGGGCGCGGACCCACTCCTCCACCACGGCATTGATCCTGGCCATCATGGCGCGGATGTCGGCGTCGCGGTTGCCGGACTTAGGCACGTCCATCGGCGGGAAGACGGTCAGCCGGAACCTGGCGCCGCCCAGCCGCTCGGTCAGGACCGGGACGATCGGACAGTCGAACCGCAGGGCGAGCTGGGCGATCGCCGGCGCGGTCATGGCGTCTCGCCCGAAGAACGGGACCGGAATGCCGTCGTTCATCTTCTGGTCGATCATCATGCAGACGCTGCCGCCGTCCCGCAGGGTCGCCATGATCTCGCGAGCACCGGTGCGGCCCTTGGCGACGAAGCGGCTGCCGGTGACTGCGCGGACATGGTCGATGAGGCGGCCTACCGCCGGGTTGTTGGGGCGGCGGTAGACGGCCGTGATTGGCAGGCCGTTGCGGGTCGCCCCCATGGTGTTGAGTTCCCAATTGGCGAGGTGGGCGGAAAAGAACAGCGTGGGAGTCCTGGCCTTCGCCATTCGCAGGACGCTGTCCGCACCGATCATCTCGGTACGGCGCCAGACCTCGTCGAGATGGGGATACTCGGCCATCACCCGGCCCAGATTGTCCCACATGCCGCGCAGGATCTCCTTCCGCCGCTCCGGCGTGGCGTCAGGCAAGGCGCGGTCGATGTTGCGCAGGGCCTTGCGCGACGTACCCAGGCGTGGGCCGACCGTACGGCCGATCCAGCCGCCCAGCCCCGAGGCGGCGTCGAGCGGCAGGACCGCGAAGATGCCATAGATGAAATACAGGAGGGCCGCTTCGAGCGGGTATCCCAGGTAGCGCCGGCGCAGGCGGGCGAAATTGGTTCTAGTGGCCATCGGGATTCGCGGACGGGATCGGGGAGGAGACGTAGCGGGACAGCAGCCGGCCGGCCGCCGACGGGTCGTCCCAGACGACGGAAACCGGCACCACCCGGACCATCGCGCGGGCATCCGGGGGAAGCCGCACGGCGTCCTTCGCGGTGGTGACCAGGGAGGCGCCGAGGCCGGCGGCATGTTCGACCAGGCGCATGACCTCGTCCGGCAGATAGGGATGGTGGTCGGCGAATGCGATCCTGCCGACGAGCCGGGCTCCCATGTCGTCGAGCGTCTGGAAGAACTTGGCCGGCCTGCCGATGCCGGCGAACGCGACGACGCGCTGGCCGCGCAGGGCCCGCGCGGCGGCGGGGTCGGGCTCCAGGCGGGCCTGGAGAAGGGGAAGGCGGCCGCCGACGCGCCGCGCCACGCCGGCGGTGTCGCGGCCCAGCACGACCACCGCGTCGGCCCTCGCCAGCCCGCTGTCGACAGGCTCCCTCAGGGGACCGGCCGGAATGGTATTGCCGTTGCCGAACCCGGCCCCGCCATCGACCACCAGGATCGACAGGTCTTTTTCCAGGCGGGCGTTCTGGAAGCCGTCGTCCATCACGATGACCTCGGCCCCGGCCGCGGCGGCACTCCTGGCTCCGGCCAGGCGGTCGCGTGCCACCCAGGTCGGGCGGGACTGGGCCAGGAGAAGCGCCTCGTCGCCGACGGCGGCGGCGTCGTGGCTGGCAAGGTCGACCAGGACGGGGCCTTTCTCCCGCCCGCCGTAGCCGCGGGTCAGGAAGCGGACTTCACGGGTCCCCAGGAGGGCGGAGACGGCCAGCGCCACAGGCGTCTTGCCGGCGCCGCCGGCGACCAGGTTCCCGATGCAGATGACAGGAACCCCGGCATGCTCCGGATGCGCCGACGCCCGGCGGGCCCGGCCGACCGCGGCGAACAGCCGCCCGGCCGGCGACAGCAGGCGCGACGCCATGCCGGGCGGCGCATACCAGAAGGCCGGTGTCTTCAGGGGCATGGAGCGACGCCGGCGGCGAGGGTGGGGACCAGGGCGTCGAGCACGGCATCGACCACCCGCCGGTTCCGGTCGGCCACGGCCGCGGCGGCCGTCGCCAGCCGAGACCGTTCGGCGTCGTCGGTCAGCAGCCGACCGACCTCCCGGGCGAGCCCGTCGGCGTCTTGCACGGTCACGGCGGCATCGTCGGCCCGCAGCTGGGCCGCTACCTCGGAGAAGTTCGTCATGTGGGGACCGTGGATCACGGCGCAGCCGAGCTGGGCCGGCTCGACCGGGTTGTGGCCGCCGATCGGCACCAGCGAACCGCCGACGCAGACGACGGGCGCCAGCCGGAAGAACAGCCCCAGTTCGCCCACGGTGTCGGCGACATAGACCTCGTGCCCCGGGCTGGGCAGGTCGCCGGCCGAGCGAAGCGCCCGGGCGAGGCCGCGTTCTTCCAGCAGGCGGGAGACTTCGCCGCCCCGTTGGGGATGACGCGGGACGATCACCGTCAGCAGGCCGGGCAGGCGGTCGCGCAGGGCGGCGTGGACATCGGCCGCCATGGCCTCTTCGCCGGGATGGCTGCTCGCCATCAGCCATGAGGGCCGGTCGCCGAAGGCGTCGCGCAGCCCGGCCAGGGCCGCGGGGTCGGCCGGCAGGGGCTCCGCGGAGAACTTCAGGTTGCCGACGCAGCGCACGTCGCGGGCACCCAACCGGCGCAGCCGGTCCGCCTCGGTCTCCGTCTGGGCCAGGCACAGGCCGAAAGTCCGCAGCAGCGGCCGGATGAAGCCAGGCACCCGGCTCCAGTTGCGGAACGATCCGGCGGACATTCGGGCATTGACCAGGGCCGCGGGGATCCGGCGGCGGCCGATCTCGCACAATAGGTTGGGCCAGATCTCGGACTCGATCCAGAGCGCGAGGTCGGGCCGCCAGTGGTCCAGGAAGCGCCGGACATAGGGCATCCTGTCCACCGGCACATACTGGTGGATCGCGCGGGCGGGCAGGCGCCGCGCCATCAGTTCGGCCGAGGTGACGGTGCCGGTCGTGACGAGCACGGTGAGGTCCGGATACCGTTCCAGCAGGCGGTTGATCAGGATCAGGACCGACAGGGACTCCCCGACGCTCGCCGCGTGGAACCAGGCGAGCCGTCCGGGCGGGCGATCCGCGGAGGCGCGGCCGAGCCGTTCCGGGGCCCGGGCCGGATCTTCCTTTCCGGCTGCACGGCGGCGGGCGAGATACAGCCGTATCGCGGGCCCGCCGATTTCCGTCAGCCCGCGATAGATCGTCTGCAACATCTGAGAACGGTGACCAGTCCGGCGTGAAAAAGCGCGGCACCTTACCACGATCGCCGGGGAGGGCTAAGGCTTTTCGACTTAGGACTGTACCAATCGGTCCGAGCAGCTCAAAGGCTTGAGGTTGTTGATGAATTGTTCGGCCGAGGCGCGCCAGGACCAGGTCAGGGCATGTTCGCGGCAGCGTTCCGGCGAAATGGCGAGGGCGGAATTGACGGCCCTGCCCAGATCCTCGTCCAGGCAGCCGACCGCCGCGCCGTCCATCACGTCCAGCGGCCCCGGCACCGGAAAGGCGGCGACCGGCACGCCCGACGCCAGCGCTTCGAGCAGGACGAGACCGAAGGTGTCCGTCCGGGAAGGAAAGACGAAGACGTCGGCCGCCGCGTAATACCGCGCCAGCTCCTCCCCGTGGCGGGCTCCCGCGAACTTCACGCCCGGATAGCGCCGGCGGTACTCCTCCAGCTGCGGGCCGTCGCCGACCACGTACTTGGTCCCGGGAAGATCCAGCCTGAGGAAGGCCTCGAGGTTCTTTTCAACCGCGACGCGGCCGACATACAGGGTGATCGGCCGCGGATCGTCCAGGAAGGCTTTGGACCGCGGCCGGAACAGCTCGGTATCGACCCCGCGGGACCAGCGGCGGATGTTCCGGAAGCCGCGGGCCTTGAGCGCGTCCTCGATCGACTGCGTCGCGACCATGACCGCGGCGGCCGGGGCGTGGAAACGCCGGACGACCGCGTAGCTGAGGGCCAGCGGCACCGGGGCGCGGTCCCGGACATATTCCGGGAAACGTGTGTGGTAGGCGGTCGTGAAGGGGATATCGTGCTTCAGGCAATAGCTTCTGGCGGCGAACCCCAGCGGCCCCTCGGTCGCGATGTGGATGGCCCCGGGGTTGCTGGACTCGATCATGCGGGCGAGCTTCCGCCCGGCACCGAGCGCCAGCCGGATCTCCGGGTAGCTGGGCAGCGGAACGGTACGGAAGCGGTCCGGGCCGATGATCTCGACCGTGTGGCCGAGTTTCTCCAGTTCTTCCCGAACGGTCGTCAGGGTCCGGACGACGCCGTTGACCTGCGGGTACCAGGCATCCGAAACGATCAGTATCTTCACGCTGCCGCCCTGGCTGAGACCCTGACTGGCAGCAAGCGACGTGAAGCCGCCCAGTTTATGATTTCCAGCTCGCCGCTCTCGTGCTCGACGAGAGCCGTGCAGGATTCGACCCAATCTCCGTCGTTGCAATAGAGCACCCCCTCCATGGGACGCATTTCGGCGCTGTGGATATGCCCGCAGATGACGCCGTCGACGTTGCGGCGGCGAGCCTCCTCCGCCAGCGCCTTTTCGTAGTCGCCGATATACTCTACCGCATTCTTGACGCGGTGCTTCAGATAAGCCGAGAGGGACCAGTATGTGAAGCCCAGCTTTCGACGCACATAGTTGAACCAGGTGTTGATCCCGAGCAGGGCCGTGTAGGCGCCGTCCCCCAGGTGGGCGAGCCATTTGGCGTATTTGACGACGGCGTCGAACTGGTCGCCATGGATCACCAGGAGCCGCCGGCCATCGGCCGTGGTGTGGACCGCGTCCTCGACCACGGCGACACCGCCGAAGTTCAGCCCGATATATTCCCGGAACGCCTCGTCATGGTTGCCCGGGATGTAGAAGACCTTGGCGCCCTTGCGCGCGCGGCGCAGAAGCTTCTGGACCACGTCGTTGTGGGCCTGCGGCCAGTACCAGCTGCGCTTCAGCCGCCAGCCGTCGACGATGTCGCCGACGAGATACAGGTACTCGGACTCGTGACAGCGGAGGAAATCCAGAAGAAGGTCGGCCTGGCACCCGCGGGTTCCCAGGTGAACGTCCGAGATCCAGATGCTTCGATAGTGCCGCACACCAATGTCTGGCTGCATGCGCCGGCTCCTCTAGGGCTTGCGAAGTCGGCGCCGATATACATCTGAATAGAGGCCGCTGACAATGCTTCGGTGGAATGAGGGTTCCCGGGCAGTCCAATCTTATTATTTCTGTAATGTTGATGCCTTTGGCTTGTAACAATTCAGGAAAACTACATAACTCTATAAATTATGTTGGGACTCATTGCCGCAGCGGCGATGCGTGCCGGACCCTGCGCGCTCCGGCTCGATGAATTTTCGGCGGCGGGCGACGATCCCGCGCCCCATATGGCTATACAGGTCTTTCTTGCTCTGCCTGAAAAGCCATTAGGGGAGGAAACCATGCCGAAGTCAGACGGCCGGATCACCGACCAGAACCCGATGGGCACCGACGGGTTCGAGTTCGTCGAGTACACCGCTCCGGATACCAAGGAATTGGGCGCCCTGTTCGAGCGGATGGGCTTCACCGCCGTGGCGCGCCATCGTTCGAAGGACGTGACCCTGTACCGTCAGGGGGGAGTCAATTTCATCGTCAACGCGGAGCCCGACAGCTTCGCCCAGGCCTTCGCCCGGGTCCACGGCCCCAGCGTCTGTGCGATCGCGTTCCGCGTCGCCGATGCGGCCTATGCCTTCAAGAGGGCGGCGGAACTGGGAGCCAAGGGCGTGGCCGGCACCGCCGGGCCGATGGAACTGAACATCCCGGCGATCCAGGGCATCGGCGGCAGCCTGATCTACCTGGTGGACCGTTACGGCGACCGCAGCATCTACGACGTCGATTTCGAGTTCATCGAGGGCGCCGAGAGCGCGCCGAAGGGACTCGGCCTCACCTCGATCGACCACCTGACCCACAACGTGCATCGCGGCCGGATGACCGAGTGGTCCGATTTCTATACGAAGCTGTTCAATTTCCGCGAGATCCGGTATTTCGACATCGAGGGCAAGCTGACCGGGCTGAAGTCCAAGGCGATGACCAGCCCCTGCGGCAAGATCCGGATCCCGATCAACGAATCGTCCGACGACAAGTCGCAGATCGAGGAATATCTCCGGGCCTACAAGGGCGAGGGCATCCAGCACATCGCGCTGGCGACGGACGACATCTACGAGACTGTCGAACTGGCCCGCAGCCGGGGCGTCGAGTTCCTGGCGCCGCCCCCCGACACCTATTACGAGATGCTGGCGGAACGGCTGCCGGGACACGGCGAGGACGTGGAACGCCTGAAGCGGGACCACCTGCTGATAGACGGCGCGCCCGGCGGCGGCCTGCTGCTCCAGATCTTCACCAACACGGTGATCGGGCCGATCTTCTTCGAGGTGATCCAGCGCAAGGGCGACGAGGGGTTCGGCGAGGGCAATTTCCGGGCGTTGTTCGAGAGTATCGAGCGCGACCAGATCCGCCGCGGCGTGCTTCAGGAAGACGGGTGAGGCGTCCGGCCGATGCCGGTTGGCTTACCCAGGCGCACCGCCGCGATCAGCGCGTCGGTTCGGTGTGGTGCGCAGCGTTCCCAGACCTGGTCCACGCTCTCCCGCGCGTAGCCGAACAGGACCCAGCCGAGCGGGGCGCGGTCGCCGGCCGGGTTTGCCATAGCCCGGCTTGCCATGGATGGCCCGGCTTGCCATAGGATGATCAGCCAAGATTCGACCGCTGCGCTGGTTGGGTCCGGTGGTCCTGCAAGTAACGGGAAAGGCATGCCGAATTGACGGACTTGGCGCGGGAAGGAACCGCGGACGCCGGAGGCGGGGAAGCCTTCCTGGGCGAGTTCATCCGTGTCATAGCGCTGACGATCCTGCCGGTGCTGCTGTTTGCGATCGTGGTCGCCGTGATTCTCACCGATCGCCAGCAGAGGCTGGTCCTGGAGACGCTGGAGAGCCGGGCCGCCGCCGCCGCCATGGAACTGGACGGCATCTTCACCAGCCAGATAGCGCTGCTGACGACGCTTGCCGGGTCGCGTTCCCTCGACGACGCCGATCTTTCGAGCTTCTATGTCGAGGCCCAGCGCGCGGCGCGGACCCAGCCCGACTGGTTCACGATAATCCTGTCGGATCCGGCGAACGGCCAGCAACGCCTGAACCTGTTGCGGCCCCTCGGCGCGGCGCTTCCGGTATTCCCCGATCTCGACAGCCATGAGCAGGTGGTCCGCACCGGCAAGCCGATGATCGTCGCCCGCCCCACCGCCCTGGGTCCCGTCTCCGGCCGGCCGGTGTTCGGCATCCGGGTTCCGGTCCTGCGGGACGGCCGCGTGATCCATGTCATCAGCGCCGCGCTCAAGCCGGAAACCGTCATGCGGGCCTTGCAGCGGCTCGAACTGCCTTCCGGCTGGGGCGGGGTCATCCTCGACGACAAGCGGACCGTCGTCGCGTGCGCGGGCTGCCCCGAGAACAGCATCGGCCGTCCTGCCCTGCCCGCGGTCAGGGAGCACATCGACGAGGTGCAGGCCGGGGTCGGCGTGCTGACCACGCTGTCCGGGGTGAAATCGTACTTCGCGATCGGCCGGGCGCGGGCATCGGGCTGGATCGTCGGCGCCCGGGTGCCGACGTCGGATGTGACCGCCCTGTGGCTGGGGGAGCTTTGGATCGTCGGGCTCGCGGGCCTGATCAGCATCGTCGTGGCGTTCGGCGCGGTGGCGCGGCTAACCCGTCGCCGCCGCGAGGAGCATGGGGTGCTCGAAGCCCGGGTGCGCGAGCGGACGGCCGCCCTCGAGCTTTCCCTGGCGCAGCGCGACCTGCTCCTCCGGGAGGTCTACCACCGCGTCAAGAACAATCTCCAGGTCGTGGACAGCCTGATGGGCTTCCATGCGTCGCGCCTGAAGGATGCCGAGGGCCGGAACGCCTTGGAGCGGCTTCAACTGCTGGTGCATGCGCTGGCGCTGGTTCATCAGCGGCTTATGGAGTCCGAAGACCTGGCGCGGTTCGACATCCGTCCCGTGCTGGAGGAACTCGGTGCGAGCCTGGAGGCTTCCACCGGCGCCGCCGAGCGCGGCATCCGGGTCTCCGTCGAGGCGGATCCCCTGGAAACGTCGCTTGATTTCGCGATCCCCCTGGGCTTGCTGATGACCGAACTGGTCACCCGCGCGTTGAAGCACGGCTACCCGGCCGGTTGGAAGGGCGTGGTGACGATTTCCTTCCGCGCCGGTTCTTCCAACCATGCCGCCCTGACGGTGGCCGACGACGGCAGTGCGGACGGGCATCGATCCGCGATCTGCTCCGACACCGTCGGGTCGAAGATAATCCGGGCCCTGGTCGCACAACTGGAGGGAGAGATACAGGTCATGCATGAATACGGCACCAGGGTGACCGTCACGGTCCCGAACACCGGAGTTCCGGGATGACGGGACATGGCGGATGCGTGCTGGTCGTCGACGACGAGATGCTGATCGCGCTGTCGCTGACCGACACCATGGAAAGAATGGGATTCGACGTCTGCGGCACCGCAGCCACCGCCCGGCGGGCGATCGAGCTTGCGGACGCCCATCGGCCGATCCTGGTCCTCATGGACGTGCGGCTGAAGGGCGAGGAGGATGGCGTGGACGCCGCCATCGCGATCCACCAGCGCCAGGGCATACCGGTGATCTTCATCACTGGCTCGCGCGAGCAGGCGACCATCGACCGCATCCACCGGGATCACCCGTCCGGCCTCCTGATCAAGCCGGTCCTGCCCCACCAGCTGAAGGCTGCGGTGGAAAAGGTGCTTGGTCCCCTGAGCGCGCCGTAAGCCTTCGTCCGGCTTCGGCTTCTACGCCTCCTTCCGGCCGCTGAAGTGGATGCCGAGCATTTCGGCGGCGGCGTCGAGCACGGCCGGGTCGACCGGCGGCGGCGCGATGTTGACGTCCCTGCGCAGGGCCTGGGTGATGATCTCCAGCGAAGCGATCCGCGCGTGCCACTTGCTGTTCGCCGCGATGGCGTGCCAGGGGGCGGCCACCGTCGAGGTCTTGTCGAACATCTCCTCGGCCGCCCCGACATAGTCGTCCCAGTGCACGCGGTTGCGCAGGTCCTCCTCGGTCAGCTTCCAGCGCTTGTAGGGGTTGGTCAGGCGTTCCCGGAAGCGGTCGAGCTGTTCCTCCTGCGTGATGTGGAAGAACAGCTTCACGATCCGCACGCCGTCGTCCACCAGAAGGCGCTCGAACTCGTTGATCTCGTCGTAGGCGCGTTTCCATTCCTTGGGCTTGGCGAACTCCTGGATCCGCTCGACCAGCACCCTGCCGTACCAGGAGCGGTCGAAGATCGCGAAGGTGCCGGGACCCGGCAGGCGCTGCCAGAAACGCCACAGGTAATGCTGGCCTATTTCCTCCTGCTTGGGGGCGCCGATCGGCCAGACATGGAATCCCCGCGGATCGAGCGGTTCGGTGATCCGGCGGATGGCGCCGCCCTTGCCCGCGGCGTCCCAGCCCTCGAACACCAGCACCGCCCGCCGCTTCTCGTGCCAGTAGGTCTGCTGGATGTGGAGCAGCTCGGTCTGAAGGGCGTCGAGCCGCTTCTCGTAGGTCGACTTGTCGGCGAATCGGTCGCCGTCCTGGATCAATTTGTCCAGGCGGATCTTCGACTTGTCGGGCTTGATCTCGGTACGGCTCATCTCGGACGTCTCGTTTGCGGCGGCAGGGCTTGTGCGGAACTCAACGCGTGGAACCTAAGTTCGGTCGCATCGGTTTAATCCGCAACCGGCGGGCAGGAAGCAGGCGGCCGGAGCGTGGAACCACGCCGGGCCGGTATCCCCGCCTGAAGCTACCCGCGAAAGTTCAACGTTGCGAGGATGGGCTAGTGACTCTCGGACCACGCATCTACAATCTCTTCCCGCTGCTGGTCGGCTCAGTCCATGATTGGTCCGGGCATCTGGCGCGCATCGCCGGAATGCAGTTCGACTGGATCTTCCTCAACCCCATCCATTATCCGGGGTTCTCCGGCAGCCTGTACGCGGTCAAGGACCCGTACCGGCTGCACGACCGTTTCCAGGGCGGCGCTTCGGAACATCCCGACGACCTGATCCGGGGCTTCTGCCGGAACGCGCGGGAGAAGGGCCTGCGGGTGATGCTGGACCTGGTGGTGAACCACACCGCCAAGGACGCGGTCCTGGCCGAGCAGCATCCCGATTGGTACCGCCGCGAGGCCGACGGCAGCCTCTACAGCCCACGCGCGGTCGATCCGGTCGATCCGAGCAACGTCACCATCTGGGGCGACCTGGCCGAACTGGACTACGAGAACGAACAGGCCCGCGCCGGGCTGGTCGAGTACTGGGCGAATTATGTCCGCCACCATGTCGGCCTGGGCGTCAAGGGCTTCCGCTGCGACGCCGCGTACCAGGTGCCCGCCCCGGTCTGGCGGGCGCTGATCGACGCCGCCCACGAGGTGGATGGCGAGGTCGAATTCTACGCGGAAACCCTGGGCTGCACGATCGAGCAGGTCGATGCGCTGGGCGACGCCGGGTTCGACTATCTGTTCAACAGCGCCAAATGGTGGGACTTCCAGGCCCCCTGGCTGCTCGACCAGTACAACCAGTTCCGCCACATCGCCCCCTCGGTGGCCTTCCCCGAGAGCCACGACACCGACCGGCTGGCCGCCGACGTGGGCAGCCAGGACCGGGAGCGGTTGGCCGCGCACCTGAAGATGCGCTACCTGTTCTCGGCCTGCTTCTCCTCGGGCGTGATGATGCCGGTCGGCTACGAATACGGCTTCACGCGCAAGATGGACGTGGTCAAGACCACGCCGGAGGACTGGGAAGAGCCGAAGGTCGACATCAGCCAGTTCGTCGCCGACGTGAACGCCATGCGGGCCGCGACGCCGGCCTTCAACGTGGAAGGCCCGCAGTTCCGCATCACGGCCCCGCACAGCCCGCTGGTCGGCCTGTGCCGCAAAGGGACCGGCGACGTCGAGGACTGCGCGGTCATCCTGATCAACCCCGACGAGAACCGGTCCCACACCATCGATCCCGGCCCCCTGCTGGCGGAGACCGGCGGGCAGTTCGACGGGTTCCGCGACGTGACGCCGCAATGCTCGCCCCAGCTGTTCCGGCCGGGCGAGCCGATCGTGCTGGCGCCCCTGGAGATGAGGGTGTTCCGCGGCAATCCCGAAGCCCGCGCCAAGGTCTCGAACGGCGTGGACAGCGCCGAGCGCAAGGAGGCCTCGGGACGGCTGCTGGAGAGCCTGGCCGCGGACCGCATCGCCATCGAGGGGGTCTATCCCGAACTGGACGGCGGCCGCTTCGCGATCAAGCGCGAGGTCGGCGACGTGCTGGAGGTCTGGGCCGACGTCTTCTCCGATGGCCACGAGAAGATCAACGCGTGCCTCAAGTACCGTGTCCAAGGCGACGACGCCTGGCACGAGGAACCGCTGGTCTTCTTCGACAACGACCGCTGGACCGGCCGGATCCCGCTGACCCAGAACGGCCGCTATTGGTACACGGTCGAGGCGTGGCGCGACCTGTTCGAGACCTGGCGGGGCGACTTCATCAAGAAGCGCGACGCCGGCCAGGTGATCTCGCTGGAGCTGATCGAGGGGCGGGAGCTGGTCGAGCGGGCCGCCGCCAAGGCCACCGGCCCCGACCGCGAGGTGATGGACACCACGCTGAACCGCCTGGCCCACGGCGGGGAGGACGGCGGACGGGCGGATGACGAGCTGGCCACGCGGCTGCTGCTGTCGAACGACCTGCACATCGCCATGCGCCGGTCGGGCGAACGGGTGAACCGGTCGCGCTACAAGAGCGAGCTGGAATGCTTCGTCGACCGGACCGCGGCGCGCTACGCCGCGTGGTACGAGGTGTTCCCGCGCTCCATGAGCGACGACCCGAACCGCCACGGCACCTTCGACGACGTCATCAAGAAGCTGCCCTATGTGCGCGACATGGGCTTCGACGTGCTGTACTTCACGCCGATCCATCCGATCGGGCGAACCTTCCGCAAGGGCAAGAACAACACGCTGAACGCCGGCGAGGGCGATGTCGGGAGCCCCTACGCGATCGGCTCCGACGAGGGCGGCCACGACGCGCTCCATCCCGAGCTGGGCACCTTCGAGGATTTCGAGCGGCTGGTGAAGGCGGCCCATTCCCACGGGCTGGAGATCGCGATCGACTTCGCGATCCAGTGCTCGCCCGACCATCCCTGGATCAAGCAGCATCCGGACTGGTTCGACTGGCGCCCCGACGGCACCATCAAGTATGCCGAGAACCCGCCCAAGAAGTACCAGGACATCGTGAACGTCCATTTCTACCGCGGTGCCATGCCCGACATCTGGTACGCGCTGCGCGACATCGTGCTGTTCTGGGCGGACAGGGGCGTCAAGATCTTCCGGGTGGACAACCCGCACACCAAGCCGCTGCCGTTCTGGGAATGGATGATCCGCGAGGTCCAGGACCGCTATCCCGACGCGCTGTTCCTGGCCGAGGCCTTCACCAAGCCGAAGATGATGAAGCGGCTGGCCAAGGTGGGGTTCACCCAGAGCTATTCGTACTTCACCTGGCGCAACTTCAAGCAGGAGATCACGGACTATCTGGTCGAGCTGACCTCGCTGGAGCCCAAGGAGTACATGCGGGCCAACTTCTTCGCCAACACGCCCGACATCAACCCGCCCATCCTCCAGACCGGCGGCCCGCCGGCGTTCAAGATGCGCGCGGTGCTGGCGTCCACCCTGTCCAGCGTCTACGGCCTCTACAGCGGGTACGAACTGTGCGAGGGCACGCCGATCCCGGGCAAGGAGGAGTACCTGAACTCCGAGAAGTACGAGATCAAGGCGTGGGACTGGAACCGGCCGGGCAATATCCGGGACTACATCACCCGGATCAACAAGATCCGGCGGGAGAACCCGGCGCTGCACGAGTACGAAAACCTGCGCTTCTACAACGCCTTCGACGACAACATCCTGTATTACGGCAAGATGACGCCGAACAAGGACAACTTCATCCTGGTGGCCGCCAACCTGGACCCGCACAACGCCCACGGGGCGACAATCGAGGTCCCGCTGTGGGAACTGGGCCTGCCGGACAGCGCCCACGTGGAGGTCGAGGACCTGTTCACCGGCGGTCGCTTCTTCTGGTACGGCAAGCTCCAGCAGATCCATCTCGACCCGTACCGGAACCCCTGCGGGATCTGGCGGATCATTCCGCCGGGGCTCGGCCTGCGGCCATAGGGGAGCGGAGAGCGGGTGCCCGGATCCGGCTGCGTCAATTCGCCTGCACCGCAGCCACCGATCCGGGTTTCCAGATGTAATTTTTTAAATCTCTGATGCTCAGATTCTTGCCGGACGCGGCCTTCCGCCGGGTCCGGTCGTGTCCGGGGGATCAGTGATGTCGGTTCGGTTGGGATTGCCGCAAGTCAGGCTTCAAGGCCGCCTCCTGGCCCTGGTTTTCCTGGCATCCGCCGGCATGATCGTCATCGGCGTCATCGCGTTGGTCAATCTCCGCTCCGAACTGCTGCATGACCGCGTGCTGAAGGCGCGCGACCTCGTGGATGCCGCCGCCAACATCGCGGTCACCCATGCGGAGATGGCCGCCAGGGGCGCCATGCCGCAGGACGCGGCCAGGCGGGCGGCGGTCGAGGCGATCGCCATGCTGCGCTACGAGAACACCAACTATTTCTGGATCAACGACCTCGACGGCATCCTGATCGGTCATCCGACCTTGCCGGAGCGGATCGGCCGAAGCGTCCTCGACATCAGGGACGCCGACGGCATGGCGATGTTCGAGGCGTTCAACCGCGTCGCGCGGGAGCAGGGCAGCGGGTTCGTCCGGTACCGCTGGACGAAGCCCGGGGAAGCCGAGCCTCTGCCGAAGATTTCATACGTGAAACGGATCCCCGGATGGGACTGGGTCGTCGGCACCGGGATCTACGTCGATGACGTCGACCGCGTCTTCCGGCAGAAGGCCCTGTTCCTGGCCGCCATCTTCGCGGCGGTGATGGCCGTCGTGCTGGCCGGGGCGGCCCTGGTCACCCGCTCGATCGTGCGCCCGCTTTCCGGCCTTCGGCTGGTGATGACCCGCCTGTCCGAGGGCTCCGTCGACATCGCGGTGCCGGCCACAGGGCGGGCGGACGAGATCGGCGACATGGCCCGGACGGTCGAGGTGTTCAAGGACGGGTTGATCCAGGCCCGCATGCTGTCCGAAAACCAGGAGAGCCAGCGGCTGGAGAAGGAGCGCAAGCAGCGGCAGATGGAGACCTTCATCCGGGAGTTCGAGGTGACGGTCGTCGGCATCCTGGACGGCCTGACCGCCGCCGACCAGGCCATGCGCGCCAACGCCCGGCGGATGTCGGCCGGCGTGCGGGAGACCCAGGCGCAGGTCGCGACCGTCTCCGCCTCCTCGGGGGAGGCGCTGGCCAGCGTGCAGACGGTTGCGGCCGCCGCGGAGGAGCTGAGCAGCTCGATCCACGAGATCTCGCGGCAGGCGACGCAGGCATCGGCCATGGCGGTGACGGCGGTGAAGGAGACGGCCGTGACCAGCGACGCGATCCGCCTCCTGGAGGAGAAGGTCGGCGGGATCGGCGCCGTCGTCCAGCTGATCGCGGACATCGCCGGGCAGACCAACCTGCTGGCCCTCAACGCGACCATCGAGGCCGCGCGTGCCGGGGAGGCCGGCAAGGGCTTCGCCATCGTCGCGTCGGAAGTGAAGGCGCTGGCCACCCAGACCGCCCGGGCGACCGAAGAGATCACCCGCCGGATCTCCGAGATCCAGGGGGGAACCCACGCGTCGGCCGAAGCCATCACGGCGATCGTGCAGATCAACCGCGACATGAGCGGGGTCGCCGCGGCGATCTCTACCGCGGTCGAGCAGCAGCACTCGGCCACGCAGGAGATCGCGCGCAACGCCGACCAGGGAGCGGCGGGAACGGCGGGCGTGACCGACGCGATCGCCCTGGTCGAACTGGCCGCGACGGAATCGGCCGGCGCCACCGAGGAAATGCACCGGACCGCCGAGGCGCTCGGGGAATATGCCGAGGTGCTGAAGCGGAAGGTCGACGGCTTCCTGAAGCAGGTCCGCTTCGAGGAGGACGAGGTCGGCGCCCTGGTCGAGTGGGGAGCGGACCTGGAGTTCGGCATCCCCCGCATCGACGCCGAGCATAGGAAGCTGCTGGAGCTTGCCAACCGCGTCTACGCCAGCGTGAAGCGCGGAGAGGACCCGCGGGCCCTCTCCGCCGCCTTCAACGAACTGCGCTCCTACGCCTTCGAGCATTTCAGCGAGGAGGAGGAGTTCATGACCCGCATCGGCTATCCGGACGCGGGCGAGCACCGCCGCCAGCACCAGATGTTCATCTCCCGCCTCGACGCGCTTTCCGAGACCTACCGCAAGGGCGCCGAGATCCGGGGGATCGACGTGGTCGGACTGCTGGGCGGATGGTGGCAGACCCACATCAAGGGGGCCGACGGGGCGGTGGCGCGCTTCGCCGCGGAGCGACGGCCGGAGCTGCGGCGGGCTGCGTGACCCGGTCCGCCTCCCGCGGATCGGGGCATCTTCCGACCATCCCGATGGTGCAGTGCGACGGGGCGGGCATATTGATCCAAATGTCACCAACGCGGTATGCAACCGCTACGATTCCCGATAGAGTGGGGCCAACACATAAGAATCGGCCTGTCCCAGGAGCGCGCGGTGGATATTCTGGAAACCATCAAGGATTATGGTAACTATTACTATGCCGTTGTTTTTGCATGGACATTTCTCGAAGGTGAAACGTTCGTCATTTTCTCCGGCGTGGCTGCACGCGAGGGCATCCTTGACCTTCCGACGCTGATCGGTTTCGCCTGGGCGGGCAGCTTCCTCGGGGACCAACTCTACTTTCTGATCGGCAGGCGCTACGGGGCCAGGCTGCTGCTGCGCTTCCCCCGATGGAAGCCGGGCGTCGACCATGCGCTGAACCTGCTGAAGCGGTACAGCACCGGCTTCATCCTCAGCTTCCGCTTCATCTACGGCGTGCGGAATTTCAGCTCCTTCGCGATGGGCATGAGCGGGCTGGCGTGGTCGCGCTTCGCCTTCCTCAACTTCATCGCCGCCGGCGTCTGGGCCATATGCTTCGCCGGGGCCGGCTATCTGGCCGGCATGGCGCTCCAGCACGTGCTGGGCGATCTGGCGACCGGGTTCGGCCTGCTGATGCTGGCGGCGTTCCTGATCGCGATCCTGGTGCTGTTCAAGATGTCGCGGAAGCGGCCCGCTACGCCGGAGCCGACGGTGTCGGGCCGGAACGTGCCGGCCCAGGCGGAGTGAGAGGCGGAAAAACCCTCGGTCATAGCTGAGCGAGCCGCAGCGACGCGGCTTGTTATGCTTTTTCCGCAGTTGCAGGACTGTTGTTCGATGTCCTGTGCAAGGACCGGCCCCACGACATGGCCGACTACTGGCCCGGCACAGTGGTTTTGATTGATTTATCTTAGGTCGGCCTCGGCCGAAGGCCGACGCCGACAGCATGGCCGGAGCGTTGACGCAGGGTGTCGGCGTTCGCCCTAACGGGCGAAGGCCGACCTGCCGCACTCCGGTCCGCAGGACTTATCAGGACCATTTTGCAGCACCGCTACTGGGAAGACCTCTGCGAGCGCGGCCCTCGACGGCGGGACCTTGCCGAGGCCGCCTCCGGTCCGGCGGTCGGTCAGTCGTCGACGCGGATCATGGCGTTGAAGGCGATGGAGATCCGCTCCGCCGGGCCGTGATAGGGGTGGACATAGTGGTTCAGCCAGCCGGGGAACAGCAGCATCAGCCCGTTCTCCGGCTTGATCGTCAGGCTGGGCAGCATCGAGAATTTCGGATGATGGAAGGCGGTCGGGAAGCTGCGGGGGTCGACGAACTCGATGCAGCCGTTCTCCGGCCAGTCGCCCTCGATCTGGTCGACATCGATATAGTACACGCCGCTCCAGTGCGATTTCGAGTGGTTGTGCAGCTTGGTGTAGCCGCCGCTCGGGATGATGTTTCCCCACATCTCGCCGTTCACGAAGCACTTGGCCGGGTCGAGCGGCTGGCCGAAATAGGTCTGGGTGACGGCGATCACCGCCTTGGCCACCTGGCCCTTCAGCCGGTTCAGCGCGGGGTGATCGTGTTCGAACAGATCCTTCCGGCCCTGCCAGCCCCTGACGGCCGACATGTGCTTGTCCGGCGTGGCGTCGCGTTCCTTCCGGAGGAACGCCGCCAGCTCGGCGTTCATCGCGGCATGGTCGCGGATGCGCGCCTTGAACAGCGGCGTTCCGAAACAATACATCACCGCTTCGTTCAGCTTGATCGACTGCATGCGGATACCTTTCGCCTGTCGTTGCGGGGATCGGTCTCGGATCCCCGATACGGGACGCGATACGGAACGGAGGCCGGGCCGCTTCCCGCCTCCGCCTGCCGGCTACGTCGTTAACACCTGATAACATGGTTAACACAGCCGGGGCCTGGACAGAATTGCCTGTCGCGGCGACGATCGACATGTCTCCGTTGCGCGGACCGTGCCTCGGCCCTATGGTGCTGCCCTGATCCCCAGGTTTTTGGCGCAGGCATGTCCGACCTCAAGCATATCCGTAACTTCTCCATCATCGCCCATATCGATCACGGCAAGTCCACCTTGGCGGACCGGATGATCCAGATGTGCGGCGGCCTGGACTCGCGGGAGATGCGCGAGCAGGTGCTGGACAGCATGGACATCGAGCGGGAACGCGGGATCACGATCAAGGCGCAGACCGTGCGCCTGCTCTATACCGCCAAGGACGGCCAGCAGTACCAGCTGAACCTGATGGACACCCCCGGCCACGTCGACTTCGCCTACGAGGTCAGCCGGTCGCTGGCCGCGTGCGAGGGATCGATCCTGGTGGTGGACGCCAGCCAGGGCGTCGAGGCGCAGACGCTGGCCAACGTCTACCAGGCGATCGACAACAACCACGAGATCATTCCCGTCCTGAACAAGATCGACCTTCCCGCCGCCGAGCCGGACCGGGTGAAGGAGCAGATCGAGGACGTGATCGGACTGGACGCGTCCGACGCCGTGATGATCTCCGCCAAGACCGGCCTCGGCATCCCCGACGTGCTGGAGGCGATCGTCCAGCGGCTGCCGCCGCCCAAGGGCGATCTCGACAGCCCCGTCAAGGCGCTGCTGGTCGACAGCTGGTACGACCCGTACCTGGGCGTCGTCATCCTGGTGCGCGTGGTCGACGGCCAGCTCAAGGTCGGCATGAAGATGCGCATGATGGCGAGCGGGGCCGCGCGCGAGATCGACCGCGTCGGTGTCTTCACGCCCAAGCCCCTGCTGACCGGCGTGCTGAACCCCGGCGAGATGGGCTTCATCACCGCCGGCATGAAGGACATCACGGAGACCAAGGTCGGCGATACCATCACCGACGACAAGCGGCCCGCGACCCAGATGCTGGCCGGCTTCAAGCCGTCCGTGCCGGTGGTGTTCTGCGGCCTGTTCCCGACCGACGCCGCCCAGTTCGAGCATCTGCGCGACAGCCTGGGCAAACTGGCACTGAACGACGCGAGCTTCCATTTCGAGGCGGAGACGTCGGCGGCGCTGGGCTTCGGCTTCCGCTGCGGCTTCCTGGGCCTGCTGCACCTGGAGATCATCCAGGAACGGCTGGAGCGCGAGTTCGACCTGGACCTGATCACCACGGCGCCGTCGGTGGTCTACAAGATCCACATGAACGACGGCAGCGTCATGGACCTGCACAATCCGGCCGACATGCCCGACCCGGTCCGGATCGCCAAGATCGAGGAGCCCTGGATCAAGGCGACCATCATGCTGCCGGACGAATACCTGGGCAGCGTGCTCCAGCTCTGCACCGACCGGCGCGGCGAGCAGATCGAGCTGACCTATGCCGGCAGCCGCGCCATGATGATCTACCGCCTGCCGCTGAACGAGGTCGTGTTCGACTTCTACGACCGTCTGAAGAGCATCAGCCGGGGCTATGCCAGCTTCGATTACCAGTGGGACGAGTACCGCGAGGGCGATCTGGTCAAGCTGTCGATCATGGTCAACGCCGAGCCGGTCGACGCGCTCAGCACCATCGTCCACCGTTCGGCCGCCGAGAAGCGCGGCCGCGCGCTATGCGAGCGGCTGAAGGAGCTGATCCCCCGGCAGATGTTCAAGATCGCGGTGCAGGCCGCCATCGGCAGCCGGGTCATCGCGCGCGAGACGATCAGCGCGATGCGCAAGGACGTTCTCGCCAAGTGCTACGGCGGCGACATCAGCCGCAAGCGCAAGCTGCTGGACAAGCAGAAGGAAGGCAAGAAGCGGATGCGCCAGTTCGGCCAGGTCGAGATCCCGCAGAGCGCCTTCATCGCCGCCTTGAAGATGAACGACAACTGAGACACCGCCCCCGGCAACCCGGGGGCGGTTCTCCATCAAGGCAGCAGCAGGATCGCGCCTGTGGTGGCGCGGGCTTCCGCCGCCCGGTGCGCTTCCGCCGCCTCGGCGAGCGGCAAGCGGCGGCCGATCTCCACCTTGACCATGCCTGCCGCGATGGCGTCGAACAGGTCGGCCGCGTTGGCCCGGAAGGCAGCCGGATCGGCATTGTGCGGGAAGACCGACGGCCGGGTCAGGAACAGGTTCCCCTTCTTGTTGAGGAGTTCCGGTTCGATCGCGGGGGCGGGGCCGGAGGCCGCGCCATAGACCACGACCAGCCCGAAGGGTGCCGCGCAGTCGAGCGACTTTAGGAAGGTGTCGCGGCCGACCGAGTCATAGACGACGCGGGCCTTGCGCCCGCCGGTCTCCCCCAGCAGCCTTTCCGGCCAGTCCGGGTCCGTGTAGTCCAGCGCGACGTCGCAGCCGGCGGCCCGCGCGATCGCGCATTTCTCCGCCGAGCCCGCGGTGCCGATCACCTGGGCGCCCAGCGCCTTGGCCCAGCGGCACAGGATCTGCCCGACGCCGCCGGCCGCGGCGTGGACCAGCACCATGTCGCCGGGCTGCACGGCGTGGGTCTTCTTCAGGAGATACTGCGCGGTCAGGCCCTTGAACAGCAGGGACGCCGCCTGTTCGTCGGTGACTTCCGCCGGGATCTTCACCAGTTTCGCGGCCGGAACGTTCCGGATGTCGGCATAGGCGCCCAGCCCGGCGTTCATGTAGGCGACGCGGTCGCCCACCTGGAGGTCCGCGACCTCCGGCCCGACCGCCTCGACCACGCCAGCGGCCTCGTGGCCCAGGCCGGTCGGCAGCGGGAGGGGGTAGACGCCCTTGCGCTGGTACACGTCGATATAGTTGAAGCCGACCGCGGTCTGCCGGACCTGAGCCTCGCCGGGGCCCGGCAGCGGCAGATCGGCTGTTTCGAGACGCATCGCGTCGGGCGATCCGAACTCCGTGATGCGGATCATGCGGGCGGTGGTCATGGGGTGCTCCGTGGTTCCGTTGGGTGTCCGCCGGTCAGGCGCAGGGGCGCCAGGGCCTCTGGCAGGCGATGCGGGCGTGGCGCGCATCGCGGTGGCGCGGGTTGATCAGGATATTGTGGCTTTCCGGCAGGATGGCCGAGGGGACGCGGAGCAGGGCGGAGCGCCCTTCCGACAGCCAGCGGTCCCCGAAGGCCCGGCAGGCCTCCCGGCCGTCCAGGACGGGGGCATCCTCGTAACCGAGATAGTTGGTGTCGATGCCGAGCAGGACATAGTCGTCCGGCACCAGGGAGAAATCCAGGTCCAGGTTGGCGCGCAGTTCCAGCGCCGCGAGCGCCGCGTCCATGGCGGCATAGACCACCGGCATCCGCGGCGACGTCCACCGGCCGCCGAGAAGGTCGGCGCCGGCACCGGACAGGTCGGCGAAGGGCAGGCGGGTCAGGCGCCAGACTCGCATCAGGCGGCCAGGCCGTGGGCGATGCGGCCGAGCAGGTGTTCCACCAGCCGCGCCCCTTCCTCGGTATCGAGAAGATCGATCGGTGCCTCGTCCTCCAGGGCCCTGGACGGCCGGCGGAGCCAGGTCAGCGCCTTCTCCCGGGAGCCGAAGGTCTCCGTCGCGTCCACGATCACGCGGGCGATCCGGATCACCCGGCCGGACTGCTCGGGCGTGAGGCCCATCTTGCGCCGCCGCTCGGCCAGCACCTTCGGCGGTGCGACGATGCGGTCCACCTCGGCCCGGCTGATCACCTGGAGTTCAAGCAGATGGTCGATCACGTCAACCGGCAGGCCGTCGCGAACCAGACCCACGATGTCCAGGTCACTCGACAGCGTGCGGCCAACGGTCTTTTCGCCCCCAAGCAGGGCGATCACCTGAGCGGCGCTGATCATACCTCAACCTCTCGGCCGACAGCCACGGGGCGCGGGGGCCTGAAAGCTTAAGGTGAAATCCGGAACCCATCAAGCGGAGGTATCATGCCGACGCGGGAACCACCCGGAAATAGGTGCGGTCGGCGGTGCCGATCCGGGACTGCAGGTCCCTGGCGACGATGTCCCCGGCGACCTGGCTGGGCAGTTCAAGGATCCGGTGGTCCATGGTGCCGTGTTCCCCGGACGTGCCGAGTATCAGGAAGACCGGTCGGGAAGTTTCTTTTTGCATGGCATTTCCTCCGTACTGAGAAGCCAGCTTAATGCATGTTCGTGACGTTTTGCATTTTACCGATCGGTTTAATGCCGTGCGGCATTCTGCCGCTAAAGAGATTACGAATTAGTTTTAATGCGTGCACCGCTCCGCCAGCAGATCGTTCCAGTCATACCGGACCATGTTCGCCGGCACCTCGGCCGGCGGGCCGATGCGGGGACCGCCCAGGTAGGTCGCCCCGGCGGCTGCTGCGGCCCGGGCCTGCCCGATGGACCGGACGCCGACGATGGCCACGCGCGTGCCCGTATGCTCGAGCGCGCGGCAGGTCCGGTCGAAATTGCCGGAGAACCCGGGGCAGGAGCCGCCGGAAAGATCGAAGCTGACGCCGTGCACCCCGCATTCCCGGGCATGGACGATGCCGTGGGCCTGCGGATCGGCCGCCAGCAGGATCGAGCGGCAGAAGGGGCGCAGCATGCCGGCGAGATCGAGCAGCCGGGTCCGCGAGATGTCGCCGGGCACGCCGTACATCTCCAGCACCAGGAAGCGCCGTATCATCGCGTCGGTGCCGTTCAGCAGGTCCAGGATGCCGGTCCGGGTGCGGCTGCTGCTCAGGCTTTCGAAATGCACCGGCGCATTGACGAAGACGCTGAACCGGTTGGCCAGCAGGCCGTCCAGGTCGGCGAGCGCATGCCCCAGGGTCATGCGGTCCAGCTCGGCGAAACGCGGGGCCCCGCCGTCGCCGCCGAGCACCGCGTAGCCTTCCGCCGGCGGACCCGCGGCCGACGGCGCTACCGGCATGCAGCACCATGTCGACAGCACGTTATGGCGCCTGTCCAGCACCGGGCGGTACTGCCAGTCGAGGTGCGGGGCGCGGCCGGGGCGGTTCAGCCCGAGCGAGGGGTTCGGCTGCACGGCGAGCGGGCCAAGGCCGGTGGCCATGTCACCCAGGATATCCTGAACCGCCCGCTCCTCGAACACGACGCTGCCGTCCACCCGCCCGACCGCCGACCGGATCACGATCCCGTCGAGATCCTCGTCCCCGAGGAAATGCCCGTAGAGGGACTGGGCGATGGCGACCGACTTCAGCCGGGCCGCCTCCGGGCCGAGATGCGCGAAGGCGATCAGGTAGTCGAGCGCGCCGTAGCGGCAGAACACGTCGTCCGGTGCCAGGTGCTGGGAGATCACCTTCGATGCCAGGAGATGGATGCTGTCCTGGAGCCGGGGCCACCGGTCGCCCAGCCGTGCCCGGATGGGCTCGAGGCCGATCAGGTGGATCCGGCCGGCGGTCGCCTTGGGATTGCCCTCCAGCAGCCGCGCCAGTTCCGCCGTGAAGTCCGCCGGAGAGGCGCAGCCCGCCGGAGCGGTCGATGCGGCGGGCGCGACCGGAACGGGGCGAGGGGCGGGGCGCTCGTCCTCCGCCAGGAGGCTGTAGAAACCGGTGGTTATCCTGCCGATGATTTCGCTCGCGGCCATGTCGCGGCCTCCCGGATCTGCATGGCCATCCGGTCGGATGCCCATGGACTCCATCTGCGGCATCACGACGCGGATTGTTAGTATGCTTCCGTATGGAGGCGGAACGCTTGCGGTCAGTCCGCCGTATGCCCCTCCTGCCGCAGCTGGTCGCGCAGCGCCGGGCGGTAGTCCGGGTATTTCAGGGTGACGCCCAGCTCGTCCTTGATCCGGTCGTTGCGCACCTTCTTGTTGTCCGCATAGAAGCTGGCCGCCATGGGGGACAGCTCGGCCTGGTCGAACGGCACCAGCGGCGGCGGCTCGACGCCCAGCAGCTCGCAGGCGTAGGCCGTGACCTCGTGCCCGGGGGCCGGATTGTCGTCGCACAGGTTATAGGCGGCGCCGGGGTTGGGCCGGTCGATCGAGGCGCGCAGCGTCCGCGCGATATCGTCCACATGGATCCGGCTGAAGACCTGCCCCGGCTTGTCGATCCGGCGCGCGGTCCCGTTGCGCACGCTGTCGATCACGCTGCGGCCGGGGCCGTAGATGCCGGCAAGACGGAACAGGTGGACCGGAGCCCCGTGGTCGTGCCACAGCCGGAGCCAGGCTTGCTCGGCCGCGGCCCGCTGCTTCTGGCGGCGGCCGGTCGGCTGGAGCGGCGTCGCCTCGTCCACCCAGGCGCCGCCATGGTCGCCGTAGACTCCCGTCGTGGACAGGTAGCCGACCCAGCGCAGTCCCGGCATCAGCGCCGCGATATCGGCCGCGTGGTGGTCGAGCACCGGGTCGCCGTCGGCATCGGGCGGCACGGCGGTCAGCAGGTGGGTCGTTCCGGCGAGGGCCGCGGCGGCATCGTCCAGGGGCCGGCCGCGGTCGAACAGGTGCGTCCCGATGCCGCGCGCGGAGAGGGCGGCGGCCTTTTCCGGGCTGCGCGTGGTGCCGGCGACATGCCAGCCTTCCGGCCCATGCTCGCGCCGGACGAGGTCGATGAAGGCCAGCGGGCTGAAACCCAGACCGAAGCAGAAGAGTCGGGGCGTTTGCGGTTGCTGCATGATGGTTGGCCTTGCGCTCGGAAACTCCAGGCCCGAACTTAAGGGCCACCATGACCAGATACAATGTTCCCCCGAACCGTCCCGCCACCCGCCGGCTTCCGGCGCTGGCCGTGCTCGCGATCCTGGCGGCGGGTCCCGCCGCCGCCGCCGACCGTCAGGCGGTCGAGCACGCCCGCGAGGCGGCCGCCTGCATGCAGCTGGCGGAGAAGCGGCCCGATGCGGCCTTCGACAGCGCCCTGACCTGGGAGGACCGCGGCGGAGGCGACATGGCGCGCCTGTGCCAGGCGATGGCGCTGTTCCACCAGGGGCAGTTCCAGGCGGCGGCGACGCGGCTGGAGGATCTCGTTCCGACCCTCGGCAAGGACACGCCGGAAGGGGCGTCGAGCCTGCTGGCCCGTGCCGGCTGGGCTTGGCTCCGGGCGGGCGACACGGCCAAGGCGGAAAGATCCTATACCCAGGCGCTCGGTTACAGCCCGCGCGACCCCGAGCTTATGATCGACCGGGCCTTCGCCCGGGCGGAGGCCCAGCGTTACTGGGAAGCGATCGAGGACCTGAACCGGGCGATCGACCTGGCGCCGCGGCGGGCCGAGGCCTATCTCTACCGCGCCGGGGCCTACCGCGCGCTGGGCAACGACAGCAAGGCGCTCGACGATGTCGGCATCGCCCTGCAGCTCGAACCGTCGAACCCGGAAGCGCTGCTGCTGCGCGGCAACCTGCGCGCGGTGACCGGTAACGCGGAGGGGGCGAAGGCCGATTGGGGCACGGTCATGCGGATCGATCCCGACACCACCAGCGCCCGGGCCGCCGAGGACAACCTGAAGCGGCTCCGCGACGGGCAGGCGGCCCCGCCAACTGCCGGAGCGCCGGCCGCTGGCGCGCCGGCGGCGCGGCAGGGGGCGCGGTAGGGGCTCGGCACAGTGGTTTTGATCGATTTATCGTAGGTCGGCCTCGGCCGAAGGCCGACGCCGACCGCGTGGCCGGAGCGTTGACGCAGGGTGTCGGCGTTCGCCCTGACGGGCGAAGGCCGACCTACGCAACTCCGCTACGCCGAGCGTCATCGAAAACACTGTGCAGGACCATTAGGGGGCGGGGCCTATCCGGCCGGAGACTGCTCCCTGCAGCCCTCGAAGATGTCCTCCATGATCCGGCGCAGGTCGTAGCGCTGGCTCCAGCCGGGATAGTCGCGGCGGAAGGCGCGGATGTCGCTGATCCACCAGATATGGTCGCCGACCCGGTTGTCGTCGCGGTAGCTGATGTCCATCGGCCGGCCGGTCAACTCCTCGCAGAGGCGGATGGCTTCCAGCATGGAGCAGTTTGAGTGGCGGCCGCCGCCCATGTTGTAGACGGCGCCGGGGCGCGGCGCCTCGAATACCTGCCAGAACGCCGAGACCAGGTCGTGCGAGTGGATGTTGTCGCGCACCTGCTTGCCCTTGTAGCCGAAAACCGTATAGGGCTTGCCGGCGACGGCGCATTTCATCAGGTACGACAGGAAACCGTGGAGCTCCGCCCCGGAATGGCCGGGGCCGGTCAGGCAGCCGCCGCGGAAGACGGCGGTGCGCATCCCGAAATAGCGGCCGTATTCCTGAACCAGCACGTCCGCCGCGACCTTGGAGGCGCCGAACAGGCTGTGGAGGGTGTGGTCGATGCTCATGCTTTCCGGGATGCCGTGCTCGGCCCAGGGATGGTCCGGCGACAGTTCCCAGCGGGTCTCCAGCTCGACCAGCGGCAGCGCGTTGGGCGTGTCGCCGTAGACCTTGTTGGTGCTGGTGAAGATGAAGACGGACTCCCCGCAGAATTTCCGCGTCGCCTCCAGCAGGTTCAGGGTGCCGTTGGCGTTGGTGGTGAAGTCGGTCGCAGGCTCGCGCGCGGCCCAGTCGTGGGATGGCTGGGCCGCGGTGTGGACCACCGCCGCGATGTCCGCGCCGTACTGCTCGAAGATCGCCTCGATCGCGGCGGCGTCCCGGATATCGACGGCATGGTGGCGGTAGGCCGGGATGTCGCGGGCCAGCCGCTCCAGGCTCCACCGCGTGCTGGCCCCGTCGCCGAAGAAGTAGCGCCGCATGTCGTTGTCGATGCCGACGACGTCCAGCCCCTTGGCGTGGAAGTAGCGGGTCGCTTCCGCGCCGATCAGGCCGGCCGACCCGGTCACGATGACGATCGCCATGGCCGCGTTTCCTTCCGAGGAGATTATGCCGAAAGTTATGGGGAAGCGGGTTAAGCGCTGGTTAGCGCTGCCTCGGATTCGCGGCTGCGCCGGTCCTCCCGGACACCGTCCAGCAGGCGGACGAGCCTGTCGCCCATGGCGCCGAGATGATAGCCGTCGAGCACGGCCGCATAGGCGCGGTCGGCCATGGCGCGACGCAGGTCGCCGTCCAGGATCAGGGTCCCCATCCGCCGCATGTAGCCGGGAAGGTCCGACGCCAGCATGCCGCTCTCGCCGTCGCGGAGGATGTGCGCCGCTTCGCCGACCGGGGTGCCGAGCACGGCCACCTTCATGGCCATGTACTCGAACATCTTGGTCGGGCTCTTGCAGTGATTGAACGGGTTGTCCGCCAGGGGCAGCAGGCCGATGTCGCACCGGGCCAGCAGGCCGGGTGCCTCGGCCGGGGCGATGCGCTCCCGGAAGACCAGGTTCGGCAGGTGGCCCAGCCGGGCGGCCAGGGTCGCCTTGAACTCCGGCCAGAAGTCTCCGAAGCCGATGATGGTCAGCCGGGCGAGGTCGCGGATCGACGGCGGCAGCGCGGCGAAGGCGTCGATCGCCATCGTCACGTCGGCGACGATCTGCGGCCCCCAGATGTCGCCCAGCCAGATCAGCTCGACGGGATCGCCGGGGCCGCGCCCGGCCGCGTCGCGCAGGCCGACGTCGAAGACCGACAGGTCGGTTCCCGTCGGGATAAGTTCGCACCGCTCGTTGAATTGGCCGATGATCTCGACGAGCCGGCGGCTGGCGCAGACGCACAGGTCGGAGTTCCTGGCCATTTCGGCGGTCGCCGGGACCGGTCCGATGCTGGGCATGAACCGCGTCATTCCCGGCATGAAGGGCGATCGGAAGTCGAAATCGTCATAGTCCAGGACGACGGGGTTGCCGTTGGCTCCCGCGGCGAGTGCCACCGCGAAGCTGTGGTAAGACACCTTCTGCATGTAGAGAATCGCCGTCGGGTTGAGCTTGAGGATGTCTGCCCCGAGGGCGGCCAGCCGAAGCTTCTCCTGCTCGTCCATGCGGTAGGCGCCGGACCCCTGGCCGGAGGCGCCCAGGTGATCGAAGAAGGACAGGACCTCGGCGTTCAGGCCGCGCTCCCGGCATGCCTTCGCGAAGCTGTAGGCGCGGATCCGGCTCGGCGCCAAGGTATAGCCGTCGGCCGCGACGAAGATGACGTCCGCTCGGCGGAACGCCTTGATCTGCGCCTGGGAGAAGCTGACTTCCTGCACGTCGGGCCATCCGGGGTCGGTCTATGACGATGGCCTTACTTTTCGGGTAATCGGTTAAGATGACATTAGCCAAATTGCCTATTTCCGTCTTGACCTGAACGCGCAGTTGCGGCTTCCTGCGCCGGTCGAATTACCTCTGGTGGAGAGATGCGTATTCTGGTGACGGGTGGGGCCGGTTTCGTCGGATCGAACCTTGCCTCCTTCTTCAAGCGCGACATGCCGGACGCCGATGTCGTGGCGCTCGACAACCTGCGGCGCCGGGGCAGCGAACTGGCACTGCCCCGGCTGAAGGCGGCGGGGGTGGAGTTCAGGCACGGCGACGTCCGCAACCCCGAGGATCTTGCCGAAGCGGGCGATTTCGACCTGATGCTGGAGTGTTCGGCCGAGCCGTCGGTCCATGCGGGCTATGGCGCTTCGCCGGCCTATGTCGTCAACACCAACCTCGTCGGCACGGTCAACTGCCTGGAGGCGGTGCGCCGGTGCGGTGCCGCGCTGGTCTTCCTGTCCACCAGCAGGGTCTATCCGATCGCCGGGCTCCGGGGTTTGCCGCTGGAGACGGTGGGCAGGCGCCTGGTGCCGGTCGCCGGTGCTTCGGGGCCGGGCTGGTCGGCGGCCGGGATCACCACGGCTTTCCCGATGGCCGGCAGCCGGTCGATCTATGGGGCGACCAAGCTGGCGTCCGAGTTCCTGATCGAGGAGTACGGCGCGATGTACGGACTGCGGGCGGTGGTCAACCGGTGCGGCGTGCTGACCGGCCCGTGGCAGATGGGCAAGGTTGACCAGGGCTTCGTCGTGCTGTGGGCGGCCCGGCACCTGTTCGGCGGATCGCTGGCCTACATGGGCTTCGGCGGGACCGGGGCGCAGGTGCGGGACATCCTGCACGTCGCCGACCTGTACGACCTGGTCCGGCTGCAGGTGGACCGGATCGGCGAGCATGCCGGCCGGACCTACAATGTCGGGGGCGGGGCAGGGGTGAGCGTCTCGCTGGCGGAACTGACGGACCTGTGCGTGCACCGCTGCCAGCGCGTCGTCGAGATCGGCCGCGATCCGGAAACCCGCGCCGCCGACATTCCGTACTATGTGACGGACAATGCCGAGGTGACCGCCGCGACCGGCTGGAAGCCGACGCGCGGGGTGGAGACGATCGTCGGCGACATCTTCACCTGGCTGGAGGCCCACAGCGCCGAGGTCCAGCCCATCCTGCGCTGAGGCTGACTGTCACGCATTCGATATGCATTTACCTTTCCTTATCCGTTACCTCCTACTTTTGGTCGATCCGGCATAGCGACCCATTGCCGCAGGAGGAGAAGCCCCCATGAAGGTTCTTTTCAGCAATCCGCCCTGGTGGCTGGAGCAGGCCACCGTCAGCCAGAACGGGACTTCCCGCGACATCTGCCTTGCGGGCATCCGCGCCGGGTCGCGCTGGCCGCACACGATCCACACCTATTCGACGCCGGACAATTTCGTCTTCGGTGGCTACCTGCCGTACCCGTTCTTCATGGGCTACGCCACCACCTATGCCGCTCGGGCGACCGGGGCGGAGGTGGCGATGCGCGACAGCCTGGCGCTGCGCGAGAGCTATGCCAGCTATTTCAACCATCTTCGCGAAGTCAGGTACGACTATATCTTCATCGAATCGGCGTCGCCGAGCTGGGACCATGACGGCAAGATCATCTTCGCGATCAAGAAGGTCGTCCCGGAAGCCCGGATCGTGGTGACCGGCCCGATCTCCTCCAAGGGCAAGGAGATCATGGAGAATTTCCCGGTCCATGCGGTGATCAAGGGCGAGTACGAGAAGGGATCGGTCAGGGTCCTGGAAGGGGAGGAGGGCGTGATCGAGCACGACCTGCTGACCCTGGAGGAGATGAACAACGCCCCGTTCCCGTATTACGACGAGGTGATCGCCCACCGTTACTGGGACGACAACCCGCGCGGCCAGACGGCACCCCACGCCCAGGTCTGGTCGAGCCGGGGGTGCCCCTTCAAGTGCATCTTCTGCGTCTGGCCGGCGACCATGACCGGCAACGACCCGGACGGCACGGCCAAGCGCACGGTGCGCCACTACTCGCCCGACTACATGGAAGCCTTCCTGTCCGAGCTGGTCGGCAAGTACGGCTACAGCTCGATCTATTTCGACGACGATACCTTCAACATCGGCAACGCCCACGTGCTGAAGATGTCGGAGGTGATGACCCGGATCGGCCTGCCCTGGTCGGCGATGTGCCGGGCCGACACCTCGCGCATGGAAAGCTGG
This sequence comes from Skermanella rosea, assembly GCF_016806835.2. NCBI lineage: Bacteria > Pseudomonadati > Pseudomonadota > Alphaproteobacteria > Rhodospirillales > Azospirillaceae > Skermanella > Skermanella rosea. Next base: position 1,753,847 of record NZ_CP086111.1, read on the forward strand.
AAGGTGATGCGGGACTCCGGCTGCTACGGGGTCAAGCTGGGGTTCGAGTCCGGCAACCAGTGGGTCGTGGACAATATCGTCAACAAGCACCTGGACCTGGAATACGCGACCAAGGTGGTCCACGAGATCAAGAGCCTGGGCATGACCTGCCACGGCACCTTCACCTACGGCCTGCCGGGCGAGACCAAGGAGCAGATGCTGGACACCAAGCGGTTCATCGCCTCCCTGCCGCTCGATACCTGGCAGGAATCCGGCTGCGCCGCGATCGAGGGCACGCCCCTGTCCAACCTGGAGGAGGAGAAAGTCCAGAAGGTCTTCCCCGGTGCCGTCGCCGACGACAATTACGTGGTCGAGGCGGACGGCGCCAAGAAGTGGCGCGAGTTGGCGTTCAGCCTGGCGAATTCCTGACCCTGTCCGGCTCCGGCCAGGGCAGCACCGTGAGGTGCGGCCAAAGCTCGCGCCAGCGCGCCACCTTGGCCGCATAGATTTCCGGTATCCAGAGGGCAGCGTTCGGCGCGAGCGTGCCGGATCCCGACGGCGGTGCTCCGACAGGGGAAACTGCCGATGCCATCGTCGAGGGCGGTCACGGGCGGATAGGGAATGCCGAAACTCCCCGGGTACCGGAGCGGTACGCGCGCCTGGTTGCGGATCTCGACCGTGACGCCAATCCAGGCTGCCGCGCCCGATCGAGGATCGCCGCGTTCCAGGATTTGGCGAAGACATGGTCGAGGAGCAGGCGGATCTCCACCTCCCCATTCGGCATAGACACCCCAGTGACGTCGAGTCGCTTTCGCCCGGCGGCTGTTTCCGCTAGGAATGCGCGTCCCTCCAGTATCCAGGTCATTCTTCATCCGCCATGCCAAACGGCCCTCTCTCGCTCTATCGGACCCGTCGGGGTACCGGCACCCTGAAGGCCGATGCCGCGCAGGAATATGCGGCCCAGAGGCTGCAGTCGCTGTACCAGGGCCTGAAGGACTACAGGCCCGCCATGGGCAAGGTCGGCTGGCGCGCCCGGTTCGGGCTGACGCGCCGACCCGACCCCGCTCCGCAGGGGCTGTATATCTATGGCGACGTCGGTCGCGGCAAGTCCATGCTGATGGACCTGTTCTTCGAGACGGCGCCGGTGGAACGGAAGCGCCGGGTCCATTTCCACGCCTTCATGATCGAGGTGCATGACCGCATGCACCGGCAGCGCCAAGCCTCGAAGGAGGAGGGCAACTCCGGCGGCAAGAGCGTGGACGAGACGATTCCCGACCTGGCGAAGGCGCTCGCCGACGAGGCGTGGCTGCTGTGCTTCGACGAGTTCCACGTCACCGACATCGCCGACGCCATGATCCTGGGGCGGCTGTTCACGTCGCTGTTCGACCTGGGCGTCGTGGTCGTGGCGACGTCGAACTGGCCGCCGGACGACCTCTACAAGGACGGGCTCCAGCGCGACCTGTTCCTGCCGTTCATCCGGCTGCTGAAGGAGAGGGTGGACATCGTCGAGCTCACGGGCCCGACCGACTACCGGCGGGACCGGTTCAAGGGCGCCAAGGTCTATTACTGCCCTCAGGGTCCGGCGACCGACCGGGCGCTGGCGGAGCTGTTCGACAGCCTGACCGAGGGAGCCGTGGCGACCCATTGCAACCTGACCACCCAGGGCCGCAAGGTGGACGTCCCGAAGGCGGCCAAGGGCGTCGCCTTCTTCAGCTTCCACGAATTGTGTGCCCGGCCGCTCGGGTCGGCCGACTACCTCGCGATCGCGACCCATTTCCACACCGTCATCATCGACCGGGTGCCGAAGATGAAGGAGGCGCAGCGGAACGAGGCCAAGCGCTTCATGACGCTGATCGACGCCCTGTACGAGCACAAGGTGAAGGTGATCATCGCCGCCGCCGGCCCGCCGGAAAGCCTGTACAGCGAGGGCACCCACGCCTTCGAGTTCCAGCGCACCGTCAGCCGCCTGATGGAGATGCAGGCGGAGGATTACCTGGCGCTGGACCATCTGACCTGAGTGGACGGACTCCGCCTTCCAGTCACTGACTGCGATCGACCGTCTGCGTCGTGGTCGGGCGCTCCATCAGCGGCTGGATCACCGGCGCCAGCGACTTCAGCAGCTGCGAGGGCAGGGCGCTGGTGAACTTGTAGCGGGCGGCTTCCGGCCCGGCGACGTGAGCGGTGATGGTGCCGAAGAAGCGGTCGCCGATGAAGAACACGAAGGTCGCGGTTCGGGCCATGACCCGGTCGGCGTAGCGGTGGTCGCCGGTGCCGGTCTTGCCGCCGATGGGGAGCACCTGGCCGTCCGGGGCAGTGAAGGCGCCGCGCACGCGGCGCGCCGTGCCGTTCTCCACCACGTCCTGCAGGGCGCGCCGGACCGTCGCCGTGATCTCCGGCGCCAGCACCCGCTCGCCGGGCTTCTGGTCGAAGCCGAGGACCGCTTCATAAGGCGTTCCGGTCGCGAAATGAAGGCGCTCCACCCGCAGCGTCGGCACCCGGATGCCGTCGGACACGATGATTCCCATCAGGTCGGCCAGCGCGCCGGGACGGTCGGCGGAACTGCCGATCGCGGTCGCGTAGGAGGGGGTCAGGCTGTCGAACGGATAGCCCAGCCGCTTCCAGGACTTGTGGATGCGCTGGAACGCCTCGGCTTCGAGCAGGATGCGGATTCGGGTGTCCTGGGCATGCTTGCGGCTGGTCTTGAACAGCCAGGCATAGGTCTCCTGCCGCTCGTCGGCGCTGGCCTGTAGCACTTCGCTGCGCTTCGCCTCGGGATGGTGCTGAAGATGCTCCACCAGCCAGAGCTGGAGCGGATGGACCCCGGTGATGTAGCCCCGGTCGGCCAGGATCCACTTGTCCTTGGCGTACTTGTCGAACAGCCGTTCCACCACCTGGTCGGTCAGCTCGCTCTTGGGCAGGCGGTCCCGCATGAAGCGGGTGAACTCGGCGAGGCTGGCCTTGGGGCGCACCGACAGGAAGGCGGTCGCGAGGCGGTGCGGAACCGGACGCACCCGCGTCGCGAGGAGCGCCAGCGCCTCGTCCGGCGTCTTGCCGCGATAGTCCGTGTAGAACCGGTTGAGGAAATGGCTGCCTTCCTTGTCGGCGAACTGCTCCAGATAGGCCTGGCGCGCCGGGTTGGACGGATCGGTCAGCAGCGTGCCGCCGGCATCCTCGGCGCCCTCGGCGACATAGTACTGGACGATATCCCGCATCATGCGGATGAAGGGCAGGTTGATGGAGCTGCGGAGCGACTCGGTCACGGTCGGGATCGAGCCGTTGTCCTTGTCGTCGAAATTGACGAAGCTGTGGACGCCGCCGCCGGTGAAGAAACGCTCGCCGGGACTGGCGGAATAGCGCCGCTCCATGGCGGCGGCCAGCAAGGTGGCGAGGCTGCGGTCTGCAGCGTCGGACAGGTATGTGGAGACCCAGCGCGTCAGGTTGTCGGTCGCGTCCAGCGACACCGAGCGGAGCTGCTGGCGGGGCAGGTGGCCGTAGCGTCCGTGCAGTTCCGAAATGATCTCCAGGTAGGTGATCAGCGTCCGCAGCTTGGCGGTCGAGCCCAGGTCGAGCTTGGCGCCCTCGTTGATGTCCAGCGGCCGGTCCAGGTTGTCGGCCTGGATGCGGACATAGTTGGCGTTGGGACCGCGCTCGTACAGCATGACGCTGTAGATCACCTTGTGCAGGTCGTTCTTGCCGGAGTCCAGCAGGCGGAAGCCCGCCATTCCCAGCGTCTCGATGAAGCTGGGCTCGTTCAGCTTGGACAGCACCTCGACCATGCGCTGCTGGGTCGGGCCGTCCAGGCTGGTTTCCGCCGTCAGGTCGTAGCGGTCGAGCTGGTACAGGCTGGGGACGTTCAGCATGCCGAGCAGGCGGGTCCGGATCGCGTTCGCCGCCTTCTGCTCCACGAACGAAACGGGTGGCGGAAGCGGTGCATCGTTCCGGAAGCGCAACTTGATCTCGAGCGCCGCGTCGCGCAGGTCCGCGGAGATCGTGCCCTGGGACGCGAGGAGCCGCAGGTGGCTGTCGGCCAGCTCGTTCAGCGAATTGCGGTCCGCGATCAGGTAATGGGTCGGCCGGCGCTGGGCCAGCAGCAGGCTCAGCACCTGCTTGTAGATCTCCGCCTGGCGGAGCCGTTCCAGGCCGTTGCGGGGCGTCTGCTTCAGGATCGCGTTGGCGTCCTTGAAATCCGTGCCGTACCAGGCCCACAGGCCGTCGCCCAGCCCGTTGACCTCGCCGAAGCCGAGGCGGGCGGTCAGCGGCGTGGAATTCAGATAGTCGACGACGATGCGCCGGCGGGCGAAGGTGGTGTCCTGGCCGTCCAGATAGGCCCGCACGCTGGCCGAGATCATCTGGCGCAGCTTCTCGGTCGCCCCCGAGGTCTGGCCGTCGGGCGAGTGGCGGTACTTCTCGATCTGGGTCGCCAGGGTGCTGCCGCCGGGGATGCGCATGCCGGGATTGAGCCACTGGGCGGGCAGCCCCAGGATGGCGAGGGCGAAGCGGTCCCACTCGACCGCGGGGTTCCGCTTCGGGTAGGTCGGGTCGAGCAGTTCCCGGTTCTCGATGAAGAGCAAGGTGCCGACCACCAGGGGCGGCACGGAGTCGAAGTCGTCGTAGACCCGCTCGGGATAGCGGGCCGTATAGAGGATCGACCCGTTGCGGTCCTTGAGGGTCAGGCCGGCGCGGGTCTTCTCGCGGAACACCGCGAAGCCGCCGTACTCGACGAAGTCGGCCAGCTCGGGCGAGGTCCGGGCCTGCTGCTCGATCCGGAAGCCGTTGCCGGTGAGCGCGTCGATCGCCTTCGGGATCTCGGTATAGCCGAGCCGCTCGTTGTAGGGACCCTGGGTCGGGTACTTGACCAGGGTGCTGGCGCCCGGCTCGACCTGATACGTGAGCTTCTCGCCGTACTTGGTCAGAACCCCCGCCTGCAACCAGGAGGTCCGCATCTCCTGGTAGCCGACCCAACCGGTGCCCGTGGCTGCGGCGACAAGCACTCCACAGATCAGCCAGCGCTCCCAACCGAAGCGACGCATCAAGACATGCCTTCCCGAAACAATATTGGCACCGGTCCGAAACGATCGCCGGATCGGCTTTATCAAAGGCTAGGCTGGCGTGGTTAACAAACTGTTTTCAGCGGTACTTCCACTTCCGAAAAGGTCAGGTGTCCCTATTATGTGACACCTGATGGATGAGACCTCCGGCCGGGCATGGAACGACTTCAGGAAGCCGATGTGAAACATTTTAGATAAACCGACTCACTTCGTCGGACTCACCGCGAAAGCCCGGGGTCTCTTCGGCGGCACTCCCGGACAATACAGCCATAGAGTGCGGAATCATGTGAATGCGTTCATACCCGAACACCCCCGGATCGGGCATGATGGCCCTCAGTTGCCCGTCGGCAGCAAGCGGGAGCGATCTCAGATCAGCCGGGACCATGACCCGGCTTCTCCGTCAGAGGAGACCCCGGATTGGACTAGGCTCCACCGTCCGTAGACACTGCCCTGGCCGCGGGCGGTGGAGCCTCGTCGATCAAGCGTCATACAGGAAGCCACGCGACCGCCGATGGGCCGGTCACCGTCCCGGTGTCCCCAGCGCCGCCTCCAGCGCGGCGATGAAGGCGCGGACCTTGGGCGGCACCAGCCGGGGGCTCGGATAGACCGCCCAGATCGAGATTTCCTGCGGGTTCAGCGCCTCGAAATCGATCCGGACCAGGGCGCCGGAGGCCAGTTCCGTCACGACGTCCCAGCGGGACAGCAGGGCGATGCCCAGGCCGCCGATGCAGGCCTCGCGGATCGCCTCCACGCTGTTGCTCGCGAAGCGTCCCGAGACGCGCACTTCCCGTGCCTTTCCCGGGGCGTCGAATGGCCAGGACCCGGTGCCGCTCAGCACCAGGCACTCGTGCTCGGCCAGTGATTCCACGGTATGGGGAGTTCCGCAGCGCTCCAGGTAGGACGGGGCCGCGCACAGCACCCGCGTGTTCGGCGCCAGCCGGCGGGCGATCAGCGTGGACTCTCGCAAGCGCCCGATGCGGACGGCGACGTCGATCCCGGCGGCGACGATATCCACCACGCTGTCGGTCAGCTCCAGGTCGATGCGCAGGTCCGGGTTGGCGTCGAGCAGGGCCGGAACGAGCGGGGCCACCACCTTCCGGCCGAATGAGGCCGGCGCCGTCACCCGGAGCAGGCCGCTGACCCCCTGTTCGGCCGGAGCCAGGCTGGCGCGCGCCGCCTCCTCGATCTCCAGCATGGCCTGGGCATGGGGCAGGAAGGTCTCCCCCTCGGGGGTGAGGGAAACCGACCGTGTCGTCCTGTGCATCAGGCGGACGCCGAGACGTTCCTCCAGCGAGGCGAGGCGCCGGCTGGCGACGGTCGGGGTGACGCCCAGCCGGCGCGCGGCACCCGACAGGCTGCCGGCCGCGACCGCCTGGACCAGGACCGAGAGTTCGTCCGTTTCCATGGATTGTGTCGTATTCCGATAAACCGGTTTGTCAGAATAGGGTGGTACAACGGATTCCGCCACAGTGCCATGTGACGTGACGAACTTCTTTGCCTCAGGGAATCCAAGCATGTCAGTCGAGTCCCTCTTCACGCCGGTCCGTGTCGGTGCCGTCAGCCTGTCCCACCGCATCGTCATGCCGCCGCTGACCCGCATGCGGTCGCGCCAGCCGGGCGACGTGCCGCAGCCGATGAACGCCCAGTACTATGCGCAGCGGGCCACCCAGGGCGGCCTGATCATCGCCGAGGCGACCGACGTGTCGGAACAGGCCCGGGGCTATCCCGGCGCTCCCGGCATCTACTCGGCCGAGCAGGTGCAGGGCTGGCGTCTGGTGACCGATGCCGTGCATGCCAAGGGCGGCGTGATCTTCCTCCAGGTCTGGCACACCGGCCGGATCTCGCACTCGTCCATGCAGCCGGGCGGTGCCCTGCCGGTGGCCCCGTCGGCGGTCGCCGCCGCCGGGACGCACATGACCAGGACCTTCGAGCCGGTCGCCTTCGAGACGCCCAGGGCGCTCCGCGAGGACGAACTCCCCGGCATCGTGGATGATTTCCGCCGCGCCGCGGTCAATGCCCGGGAAGCCGGCTTCGACGGCATCGAGATCCATTCGGCCAACGGCTACCTGATCGACCAGTTCCTCCAGACCGGCACCAACCGCCGCAAGGACCGCTATGGCGGCTCCATCGGGAACCGCGCCCGCCTGCTGCTGGAGATCGTCGACGCCGTGGGCGCCGCCTGGAGCTCCGACCGCGTCGGCGTGCGGCTGTCCCCCTGGGGCCGCTTCAACGACATGAGCGACGAGGACCCGGGCGCCCTGTTCGACCACGTCACGACGGAACTGGGCACGCGGGGCCTGGCCTACCTGCACCTGGTGGAGCCGCGGGCCGACCAGAACAGCGACACCAACGCTCTCGACCCCGAGGCGCCGGACGCCTCGTCGCGGTTCAAGAAGAGCTTCGGCGGCACCATCATCGCGGCCGGCGGCTTCACGCGGGAGACGGCGCCCCAGGCCGTCGCGGAGGGCAAGGCCGACCTGGTGGCGTTCGGCCGCCTGTTCGTCGCCAACCCGGACCTGGTCGAACGGCTGCGGCGCGGCGCCCCGCTCAACCGCTACGACCGTCCGACCTTCTATGGCGGCGACGCGCGCGGCTATATCGACTATCCGGCGCTCGCGGACGCCTGAGCGCGGACCGAGGAGCGCGAACGCAACTCCGGGGCGGTTCCGGCGGTTCTTCTGATCCAGGCCGAGTGCCTGGATCAGGCAAGACTCGTCGTCAAGGACCGAAATGGCCGGAACTGCTCCACCCCGCTGGTTTCATCCCCTGGTCGGCGCCGACCGCGCCACTCTCCGATGGGCGCTGTCGGCCAACGGACCGATAGCGCCCGAGCGCCGGGCCGCCGTCTGGGCGACGCGGATCGGCGCCACCTACCGCCGGCCCTTCGTGGCGTTGGAGAAGAGGCGGGTGCGGCGGCGTCTGGCCGAGGCCCCGCCGATGGCGCCGCCGGTCTTCATCGTCGGGCACTGGCGCAGCGGCACCACCCACCTCTACAACGTCCTCAGCCGGTCGCCGCAATGGGGCTGGGTGCCGCCCTTCGCCGCCGCGCTGCCGTGGGATTTCCTGGGCATCACCGGCCCGATCCGGACGATCCTGGAAGAACATCTGCCGAGCGACCGGCTGATCGACAACATCCCCGTGACACCCGACTCGCCGCAGGAAGACGAACTGCCGCTGGCCCTGATGACCAGCGTCTCCTACTACCACGGCCTGTTCTTCCCCAGCCGTTTCGAGGAGCATTTCAACCGCGGCATCTTCTTCGACGGCTGCACGGATGAGGAGATCGCGCAGTGGCGCGCCGCCTTCGGATATTTCCTGGACAAGGTCTCGCTGATCCGGCCGGGCCTTCCGCTGCTGCTGAAGAACCCGGTGCACTCCGCCCGCATCCCGCTGCTCCGCGCGATGTGGCCGGAGGCCAAGTTCATCCATATCCACCGCAATCCGTTCGTGGTCTATCCTTCGACGCGCCGGACCTTCGCCACGCTTTTGAGCAGTTTCGCGCTGCAGGACCCGTCCCGAGTGGACCTGGACCGGATCGTGCTGGACCTCTATCCGCGGCTGATGGACAGGCTGCTGGCCGACGCCGCGGCCTTGCCGGAAACACATTACGCCGAGATCCGCTTCGAGGATTTCGAGCGGCAGCCGATCGCGGAACTGGAGCGGGTCTACCGCACGCTCGGATTGCCGGGCTGGCCCGAGGCGGAGCGGCATTTCCAGGTCTATCTCGACGGTATCCAAGGTTACGCCAAGAACCGCCACCGGTACCCGCCCGACGAGGTGGACCGGGTTGGCCGGCACTGGGGCGCCCTGATCGACCGCTGGGGCTACGCGCCGCCTGCCGGATAGGGATGGCGATGGCCTGGATGCCTGATGGCCTGGACAAACGAGAAGGCGCATTTCCGGCCGGACGGCGCTATCGTCCTGTCCCCTGGACATCATCGGGTGACCGCCAATGACCGATCCCCTGCTTCGCCTCCACTCGGAAACCGTCCGGCCGGAATGGATCGACTACAACGGCCACATGAACGTCGCCTACTACGTGCTGGCGTTCGACCACGCGACCGACCGCCTGCTCGACCACGCCGGCCTGGGTGCGGCCTATGTGAAGGCGGAGAACCGGTCGGTCTTCGTGCTGGAGATGCACGTGACCTACGAACGGGAGGTCAGGCAGGGCGACCCTCTGGCCTTCGCCACCCGCATCCTCGGCGTCGACGGGAAGCGGGTCCACCTGATGCACGCCATGCATCACGGCACGGAGGGGTGGCTGGCGGCCACCAACGAACTGGTGCTGATGCATGTCGATCTGGGGGCCCGGCGTTCATGCCCCCTGCCGGATGCGGCGCGCCTGCTGCTGGACGAGGTGCGGGCCTCCCAGTCCGGCATGCCGGTGCCGCCGCAGGTCGGCCGGGTGATCGGCCTCGGGACGTGGAAGCCGGACCGCCCGTCCGGGTGAAATCGTCCGTACGATCGCCGTAATCCGAGATTAGTTTGGCTTCCGCGTTTGTGTGACCTATCTAGGGCATCATGAAGCGTACCATCTCCGCCGTGCTCGCGGCAGCCCTCCTCGCCATTTCCACCTCCAGCGCCTTTGCCGACTGCACCGACCCGGCGGCACCGGATGTCAATTGGCGGCGGTGCTATCTGGACGGCCGGGATCTCCGCAAGGTCAACCTGCAGGGTGCCATGCTGCGCGATGCCGGCTTCACGAGGACGAAGCTGGGCGATGCCAACCTGACCGGCGTGGATGCCTATCGCGCCAAGTTCTTCAGTGCGAACCTGGCCGGAGCCACGTTGGACGAGGCCCGGCTGATCGAGGCCGACCTTACGCGGGCCGTCCTGACCGGAGCCTCCCTGGTGAACGCCGACCTGCGCAACGCCCGGTTCATCGATGCCAATCTGCGCAACGTCAACCTGACGGGCGCCCGGCTCCAGGGGACGGATTTCCGCAATGCCGACCTGACCGGGGCGACCTGGGTGGACGGCAGGATCTGCGTCGAACCGTCCATCGGGCAATGCAACTGATGCCGCATGATTCCGGCGATGGTATCGACGCTTGCAAGTTCCTACTCCTTAGGTCATAGCCTACGCCCGAAGTTCAGGTTCTGGCGGGGATGGCGGCATCATGGAGCAGGCGAGCAACTGGGCCGATCGTGCGATGGCGCGGATGGCTGCCGAATCGCTGCCGCCCACGCCCCAGCATTTCGCCGTCTGGTACAGCTATTACAGCGGCGATCTGCCCGACCTGACCCGCGCCGTCGACAAGCTGGCGGAGGGCGGACAGGCGCTCACGGCCGAGCACATGGCGGAACTCCACGACAGGTTCTTCAGCCTGGACCACGAAAAGCAGGCCATTCGCGAGGCGGGCGCCCGGATCCAGGGCGCGCTGAGCCATCTGCTGGACCTGCTGCGCGCGTCCGGCGCCGGCAGCGACCGTTACGGCAAGGCGCTCCAGCATTTCGGCGAGCGCGTGGAAGTGCGGGAGTTGGAGCAGCTCAGCGCATTGGTCGATGCGATCGCTGCGGAAACGCAGCTGATGGCCGAGCATAACCGCAAGCTGCACAGCCAATTGCAGTCATCCAGCAGCCAGATGGACGAGCTGCGCCGCAACCTCGACGTCGTCCGCCAGGAAGCGATCACCGACTCCCTGACCGGGCTGTTCAACCGGCGTCTGTTCGACGCGTCCCTGGCCGAGGCCGTGGCCCGGGCGGCCCAGACCGGCCGTCCGCTGAGCCTGCTGATGACGGATATCGACCATTTCAAGCAGTTCAACGATGCCCATGGCCACACCATCGGGGACCATGTGCTGGCCCTGGTCGCGCGGACGGTCAAGGAGTCCATCAGGGCGACCGACACGGCGGTCCGCTACGGCGGCGAGGAGTTCGCCGTGATCCTGCCGGACAGCCGCGTGGCCGACGCGGTCAGGATCGGCGAGCAGATCCGGAAATCCGTCGCCTCCAAGAAGCTGGTCAACCGGTCGAAGAACGTGACGCTGGGCACCATCACCCTGTCGGTCGGAGTAGCCCAGCTCGCCCGCGACGAGGCGGCGGCGGACCTGATCAAGCGGGCCGACACCGCGCTCTATGATGCCAAGCAATCCGGGCGCAACCGGGTCGTGGCGACGGGGACTCGGGACAGGGATACGGGGCAGGGCGGCTAGACCCGATCCCGGGAAAGTCGCGTGACGCCGGTCAGGCCGGCTTGCGCGGCTTTGCGCCGCGGTTGTTGATCGCTCCCAGCAGCCCGGTCGCCGGAGGTGCGCTCGGCCGAGGCGCGCGCAGCTTGGGCAGCTTCATGGTGCTGGTGGCTTCCAGGGCCGCGTCCGTGGCGTCGTCCGCGATCCGGCGCCGCACGTCGGGCTCCAGCGTCGCGAAGGCGCGCGACGCGAAGTCCATGCCGATCTGGGACCGCGTCTGCTGGACCTGGCGCAACGCCTTGGAAACCAGCGTGCACTCCAGGGAGGTCATCCCGCTGAAACGATCCAGAACGTCGGCGAGGATCCCGATGGCTTGAATCGTATGGTCGTCATCGAGGCGCAAGGACGGCATGGGCGACTCCGGTCAACAATCGCTATCTTCTAACATGGGCCGCCGGGTCCGGTCGAGGGTAACCCACCCCTTTTGAGCGCTCGGCGTACGATTGTCATCGTGGTCGCTCCAGATCATGTCAGGAACCTTCAACAAGTCCTTAAACTCGGGACCGCCGGCGGAGTATAGTCCTGCCCATGTCCGATCCATTCCACTATGACGACCCGCTGAACGACGCCGTTCCGGCGGTCTCACCGGCGACGGCCCCGGCCGCGCAACGCTTTCGCTACTTCGACGGCCTGAACGAGGTTCAGCGCGAGGCGGTCGAGACGCTGGACGGCCCCGTGCTGGTGCTGGCCGGCGCCGGCACCGGCAAGACCCGCGTCCTGACGACCCGGCTGGCCCACCTGCTGATGACCCGGCGGGCGTCGCCGTTCCAGGTGCTGGCCGTGACCTTCACCAACAAGGCCGCGCGCGAGATGCGCGAGCGGGTCGGCGCGCTGATCGGCGCCCCGACGGAGGGCTGGTGGATGGGCACCTTCCACGCGCTCGCCGCCCGTATCCTGCGCCGCCACGCCGAGCTGGTGGGGCTGAAGAGCAACTTCACCATCCTGGACAGCGACGACCAGATCCGGCTGGTCAAGCAGCTCCTCAAGGCCGAGAACATCGACGACAAGAAATGGCCGGCCCGCGCCGTGCTCGGCGTCATCGAGCGGTGGAAGGACCGGGCGCTGACGCCGGACAAGCTGAAGCCGCAGGATGGCGGCGACATGGCGGGCGGCCGCGTGGTCCAGCTCTACCGGACCTACCAGGAGCGGCTGCAGAGCCTGAACGCCTGCGATTTCGGCGACCTGCTGCTGCACAACATCACCCTGTTCCAGGCGAACCCCGAGGTGCTGGCCGATTATCAGCAGCGATTCCGCTACCTGCTGGTCGACGAATACCAGGACACCAACGTTGCCCAATATCTCTGGTTGAGGCTGCTGGCCCAGAAGCACAAGAACATCTGCTGCGTCGGCGACGACGATCAATCAATCTATGGTTGGAGAGGGGCAGAGGTCGGCAACATCTTAAGGTTTGAGAACGACTTCCCCGGCGCGAAGGTGATCCGGCTGGAGCAGAACTATCGTTCCACCGGCCACATCCTTGCCGCGGCGGCAGGCGTCATCTCGAACAACCAGGGGCGGCTGGGCAAGACGCTGTGGACGCGGTCCGACCATGGCGAGCGGGTCAAGGTCAGGGCATTGTGGGACGGCGAGGAGGAGGCCCGCTGGATCGGCGAGGAGATCGAGGCGCTTCAGCGCGCCAAGGTGCCGCTGAGCCAGATCGCGGTCCTGGTCCGCGCCGGCTTCCAGACCCGCGAATTCGAGGAGCGCTTCATCACGCTGGGCCTGCCGTACCGCGTCATCGGCGGGCCTCGCTTCTACGAACGGCAGGAGATCCGCGACGCGATGGCCTATCTGCGCATCGTCGTCCAGCCGGACGACGATCTGGCGTTCGAGCGGATCATCAACGTGCCCAAGCGCGGCGTCGGCCCCGCGACCATCCAGCAGCTCTACCAGCTCGCCCGCGCCCGCGGCATTCCCCTGACAGAGGCGACGTGGCAGCTTGTCCAGACCGACGAGCTGAAGCCGAAGATGCGGACGACGCTGCGCAACCTGATGACCGACTTCGACCGCTGGCGGACCCTCGGGGCCAATACGCCGCACACCGACCTGGCCCAGATGGTGCTGGACGAGTCGGGCTATACCGACATGTGGAAGGCGGACAAGACGCCGGAGGCGCCGGGCCGGCTGGAGAACCTGAAGGAACTGGTCGCGGCCATGGGCGAGTTCGAGAATCTCGCCGGGTTCATGGAGCATGTCAGCCTGGTGATGGACAATGCCGAGGCGAGCGGCACCGAGATGGTCAGCGTGATGACCCTGCACGGCGCCAAGGGGCTGGAGTTCGACTATGTCTTCCTGCCCGGCTGGGAGGACGGCCTGTTCCCCAGCCAGCGCTCCATGGACGATACCGGCATCGCCGGGCTGGAGGAGGAGCGCAGGCTGGCCTATGTCGGGCTGACCCGCGCGCGGCGGCGCGCCCATGTCAGCCATGCCGCCAACCGGCGGATGCACGGCTCCTGGGTCACGGCGATCCCCTCGCGCTTCGTCGGCGAACTGCCCGAGCAACACATCGAGACCGATGCCGCACCCGGCCTGTCCGCCGCGCCCGCGCCCACCTTCGGCGGGGCAGGCGGGTTCGGGAGCAGCTTCGGCGGCGGTTTCCGGGATTTCGGCGGCGGCTTCGCGTCCAGGCCGCAGCGCCAGCCCCCCGGTCCCCGCACGGGTCCGGTGATCGAGGGCAGCGCCTTCGAGGTGTCGCCCCGGAAGCGGCCGGACCAGCCGCTGAAGCGCGGCATGCGGGTGTTCCACCAGAAGTTCGGCTATGGCACCGTGAAGGCGGTCGACGGCGACAAGCTGGAGATCGACTTCGAGCAGGCCGGCACCAAGAAGGTGCTGGACAGCTTCGTCGTTCCGGCGGAGAAGGCCGGCTGAGCCGTTCGGCGCCGAAAGGTGCGGCCCTTCCGTTAACGCTTCCGCAAACAAACCCGCTGTTCAATGGCCCGATCGGGATTGCCGGTCGGGTACCGGCGGCCGACCATGTCTGGTGGGCGGGGTGGATGATCAAGAATCGCCAGATAAATTATGAAACCCTGGTCTGCCGGGAGGGACGCTGGCTCATCCACTGCATCGTTCCGGAGGAGGAGGACGCGGTCGCGATCGGCCGCCACCTCCTGTCGGAACCCGGCATCGAGGAGTTCAAGGTCGTGCGCAACCGGACCATGCTGTCCGGCTTCACCACCAAGCGGGAAATCCTCCACGAGATCCGGCCGCCGGTGAAGGAAAAGGCCATGGTGATCAAGGGCCGGATCGACCGCCCCGTGGTCTGCGAGCAGCTGGACGACATCTACGGCTTCCAGAGCCGGATGATCATGGGGCGGCTGTTCCGCCTGTTCCTGGACAAGTACCAGATCACCGCGTCCGAACTCCTGCACAACTGGACCTACCTGCGCAAGCTGTCCGAAGCGGGCAACATGATCCATGCGGCGGTCCATCAGGTCGCGATGGCGCAGGCGAACGAATTCAACATCCCGGCAAAGGACCGCATCCGGCATGTCGAGGGCCTGGTCCACCAGGCGATGAACCGGTCCCGCGACTTCTACGCCGAGCGGCGGCGGCTTCCCCGGTTCGAGACCGCCAACCTCGACCATGTCAGCCGGCGGATCCATGCCCGAAGCGGGCCTGAGAACTGGTCCTTCACGATGCTGTGCCTGCTGGCCCAGCATCTGATGGGTTACGGCTCGGTCGGCGGCAAGATGGAGATGCTGCTGACCCTGATGACCGAGGATCTGGATCCCGGCCTGAACACCCTGTTCGAAGGCGTCGTCGCCGACGCGCTGGTCACCTCCGACATGGTGAAGGACCTGATCGGCCCCCGGGCGAACCTCGCCGAATCGCTCTGCGCCCTGGCCGATTTCCTGCACGGGCGCAGCGATCCCAAGCAGCTGAGTCCCAACCTGGCCAGGATAGGTGCCCTGATCTCGCGCGGTGCCGGCGAGAACTGCCGCCTCGTCCTGCTGGAACGGCTGATGTCCGAACTGAAGCGGGACCATCCGCTCGACCGCAAGTGTCCCGAGGCCGACGGCGCGCTTCTGGAAAGCGTGATCGAGCATCTGCGCGGCCCCGACGGGGAACTGCTGGGCGGCGATGCCGCGGAAGCCGCCATATCCGCGCGGCTGGTCCGGCAGCGCCAGGCATTCCTTCGCGATCTCGGCATGATCGAGGTCGCCGACCAGCTTCCGGGCAAGTGGAAGCCGAACGTCGTGTAGGCACGGGGGCAAGGACGGGGGCGCCGGACGGGGCGCCTTGCGCCCGCTCCGGCCATCGCCCATAAACGCGGCTTCCCTCAACGCCGGGTTTTCCGTGTCATGACCATTCCCGATCTCTGGCGCATCGCGCTCACCGTGCCCGAAAACCTGGTGGCCTTCTTCGCCGACGCCGTGGGCGACCATGCGGTCTCGGTCTCGACCTTCGAGGTCGAGGAGGGGGTGAGCTGGCTGGTCGAGGCGATCTCCCACGGGGAGCCCGACCGGGCCTGGCTGACGGCGCGGATCGCCGTCCTGGCGGAGGCGATGGGAATCGCCGAGCCCGAGATGGTGATCGAGCCGGTCCCCCAGCTCGACTGGCTCACCCGGTCGTACAAGAGCTTTCCGCCGATCCGCGCCGGGCGCTGCTTCATCTACGGTTCGCACCACGAGGGCGGGGTGCCGCCGTCCTCCGTCGGGCTGCTGGTCGACGCGGCGACGGCCTTCGGATCCGGCGAGCATGCGACGACCTACGGCTGCCTGGTGGCTCTGGACCGGCTTTCCAGGCGTTTCCCGGTCCGGCGGGCGCTCGACATGGGCTGCGGGTCGGGAATCCTGGCGCTCGCGATCGCCAAGCTCTGGCATGTCCCGGTCGTGGCTTCCGACATCGACGCCGAATCGGTGCGCGTCACCCGCCTGAACGCCCGGCGCAACCAGGTTTCCTCCCTTGTCCGGGCGGTCGGCGGCAACGGCTACAAGGTGGACGCGGTCCGGCGGGGCCGGCCCTACGACCTGATCGCCAGCAACATCCTGGCCCGGCCGCTGGCCCGCATGGCACCGGACCTGCGCCGCGCCCTCCGGCCCGGCGGCTACGTGGTGCTGTCGGGATTGCTGGACCGGCACGAGAACTGGGTGCTGGCCGCCCACCGGTCCCAGGGACTGCGGCTGGTCGGCCGGATTCCGGTCGGCGAGTGGCGGACTCTCGTCCTGCGCGGCTGAGGCCCGTCCGGGAAGTCCCGCTTCACGCCGGTATTCGTCCTTGCGCGGCTGGGGAGGGGGTTCTAGCCTTCCGTACTGCAGGCAGTTTCGGCAACCAGAGGAAGGTTCCCCCGTGGAGGGCATCGCGACGGCTTCGGGCGAGTATGGCGGAGACGGCTCCCTTGACCGGCTGCTGAAGCAGGCCGGGCTGGGCCGCTCGGCGGCGGATATCAGGGCCCTGGTCGCCGGGGTCGTCGCGGCCCCGGCGGGAACCGACCCGGACGCTTGGCTCGAACTGCTGGGAGGGGCACGCCTGCCGGCTGCCCTGGTCGCGGAACTGAGGGCGCTGCGGGCCGCGATGGCGGCGGAACGGCATTCCCGGCTGGTCGCCGTCCCCGACCATGCCGCCCGCGTCGCGGCGTTGCGGACCGAGCTGTCCAGGCGCGGACTGTCGGGGTTCGTGGTGCCCCGGTCGGACGAGCACCAAGGTGAATATGTCCCGGCACGCGCGGAGCGGCTTGCCTGGATCTCCGGGTTCACCGGATCCGCCGGGCTGGCCGTCGTGCTGCTCGACCAGGCCGCCATCTTCGTCGACGGGCGCTACACCCTGCAGGTCCAGGCGGAGGTCTCGCCCGCGCTGTTCCAGTACAAGCACCTGACCGAGGATCCCCATGCCGAATGGATCGCCGCGGCGCTGGCCCGGGGCGGCCGTCTCGGATATGATCCCTGGTTGCACACGGTCGGCTGGGTCGAGCGCCTTCGCGCCGTGATGGGGCGCGTTGGCGGAGACCTGCTGGCGTGCCCGGACAACCCCGTCGATGCGGTCTGGCCCGACCAGCCGCCGGCGCCCCTCGCTCCCGTGGTGCCCCACGACCTGCGTTTCGCCGGCAAGCCGGCGGCGGAAAAGCAGGCCGACGTGGCGATGGCCCTGAAACAGGCCGGGCACGCGGCGGCGGTGCTGACGCAGCCCGACTCGATCGCCTGGCTGCTCAACATCCGGGGCGGCGACGTCCCGCACACGCCGCTCCCGCTGTCCTTCGCGATCATCGACGACGAGGGCGCCACGGATCTCTTCGTCGACCGCCGCAAGCTGGTGCCCGGCCTCGAGGAGCATCTGGGCAACCGCGTGGCGATCCGCGAGCCGGACGAGTTCGGTCCGGCGCTCGACCGCTTCGGCGGGATGGCCGGCGCGAAGGTGAGGGTCGATCCGGCCTCCGCCGCCGCCTGGATCTTCGACCGGCTGCTGCTGGCCAATGCCAAGGTGGAGCGCGACTCCGATCCCGTCATGCTGCCGAAGGCGCGCAAGAACGAGGTCGAGCTGGCGGGCGCCCGCGCGGCCCATGCGCGCGACGCCGTCGCGGTCACCCGCTTCCTGGCATGGCTCGCCTCGGCCGGTCCCACGGGCGAGGTGGGCGAGATCGCGGCCGCGGCCAAGCTGCTCGACCTGCGGCGCGGGGGAGACCTGTTCCGCGACCTCAGCTTCGAAACCATCTCCGGATACGGGCCCAACGGCGCCATCGTCCACTACAGGGTATCCCCCAGGACCGAGCGGCGCCTCGCCCCCGGCAGCCTGTACCTGATCGACAGCGGCGCGCAGTACCTGGACGGCACCACCGACATCACCCGGACGGTTGCGATCGGCGAGCCGACTCCCGAGATGCGGGAGCGCTTCACGCTCGTGCTGAAGGGGCACATCGCCATCGCGACGGCCCGCTTCCCCAAGGGCACGACCGGGTCCCAGCTGGACAGCCTCGCCCGCCACGCCCTGTGGCAGAAAGGCCTGGATTTCGACCATGGCACCGGCCACGGCGTCGGAAGCTATCTCAGCGTCCACGAGGGGCCGCAGCGGATCTCGAAGGTCGGCAACACGGTCGCGCTGGAGCCGGGCATGATCCTGTCCAACGAGCCCGGCTATTACCGGACCGGCGCCTACGGCATCAGGATCGAGAACCTCGTCGCGGTCCAGCCCTGCGCGGACCTGGAAGGCTCGGAGCGGCCCATGCTGTCGTTCGAGACGCTGACCCTGGCCCCGATCGACCTGGCACTGGTCGAGCCGGCCCTGCTGACCTCGGCGGAGATCGCGTGGCTCAATGCCTATCACGCCCGCGTCCGCGAGGCCCTGGTGCCGCAGCTTGACCCCGCGACCGCCGCCTGGCTGATCCAAGCGACCGATCCGGTCATGGCCTGAACGCCGGCGCTTCGCCGGAACAGGTCCCGGTATGCGGGCCGGGTCGGCGAATGGGCATATGCGCGCCGGTTTAAACGCAATATTTACGCTCGCACAGCATGGTGGACGCTGCAGCATTCGGCCGTAGCCGTCGGGTCGCATGCTGCCGCGAGTTCTTCGAATGGCGGCGTCCGGATCGGCGGAGTCCGGGCGCTGCTGATGGAATGGGCGGGTCGCGGCGACCGGACGGATCGCGTGGCACGGCCATCGTCAACGGATGTATTTTGGAGCACACCATGAAGATCCTTGTGGTCGATGATTATGCAACCATGCGGCGTATCGTCCGTAACCTGCTGACTCAGATCGGTTATTCCGATATCGAGGAAGCTGGCGACGGCGTCACCGCGCTCGCCAAGCTGCGCGAGAGCAAGTTCGGCCTGGTGATCTCCGACTGGAACATGGAGCCGATGACGGGTCTTCAGCTTCTCAAGGAGATCCGCGCCGACAACAAGCTGAACGGCACGCCCTTCATCATGGTCACCGCCGAAAGCAAGACCGAGAACGTCGTTGCCGCCAAGGAAGCCGGCGTCAACAACTACATCGTCAAGCCTTTCAACGCCGACACGCTGAAGCAGAAGATCCAGTCCGTCATCGGTGGGTGACGGGCACGGGTACGGGGGCGGTGGTGGACAGGCTGTTGCAGCTCACCGAAGACGAGTTCGAGCATATCGAGGATACCGTCGCGCGCACCGCGAAGGGCCGTGCCTTTCTGCGGCGCTACGCCCAGCGTGCTCAGGGCGGCGTGGCGGATGATATCCGGATCATGCTCGAACAGATGCGGTGCCTGCTGACGCAGGGAGCTCCGATCTCCGGCGGAGCGTCGCATCTCGAGGTCCTGCGGCGCGAACTGCTGGAGATGGCCGGCTCGATCGAGAAGGCCCGCCGCGAAGTCGCGGCACTCCAGCCCCCGGACAGCGGCAACAACAAGATCCTTTCGGCGACGAACGAACTGGACGCC
This sequence comes from Skermanella rosea, assembly GCF_016806835.2. Classification (NCBI taxonomy): domain Bacteria; kingdom Pseudomonadati; phylum Pseudomonadota; class Alphaproteobacteria; order Rhodospirillales; family Azospirillaceae; genus Skermanella; species Skermanella rosea. The sequence goes on from NZ_CP086111.1 coordinate 1,773,408, forward strand.
ATCGTCTCGGCGACCGAGCGGGCGTCGTTCGACATCCTCAATTCCGCCGAACGCCTGATGGACCTGGGCGCCAAGCTTCGCAAGGGCGAGGCCGACCCCGATCTCTGCACCGAAGTCGAGTCGGAGGTGATGAACATCTTCACCGCCTGCTCCTTCCAGGACCTGACCGGGCAGCGCACGAGCAAGGTGGTGAACGCCTTGCGCTACATCGAGCAGCGCGTCAACGCGATGATCGCGATCTGGGGCGTGGAGGGCGTGAAGCCCGCCGACGAGGTCCCCGACGTCTTCATCGACAAGCGACCCGATGCGCACCTGCTGAACGGCCCGGCCCTGGACGGCCAGGGAGTCAGCCAGTCGGACGTGGATGCCCTCTTCGCCGATCCACCGCCGGCACCGGCCCCGCCGCCGAAGCCCGCCAAGGCGGCAGCCCCGGTTCCGCCGCCACCTCCGGTTCCGGTGACGCCAACGCCCGCGCATCCGCCGGCCCCTCCCGCCGTCGCGGCTCCGGCTCCGCCGAAGGCTGCGCGCAAGGCGGAGAAGGCTCCACCGAAGCCGAAGGCCGCAGCCAAGCCGGCCCCCCCGCCGCCCGTCGAAAAGGCGGCCGTCCCGCCGGCTCCGCCCCCGGCACCCAAACCGCCGGCTCCGCCTCCGGTACCCAAACCACCTCCGGCACCGGAGCCGCCGGTCGTCGCGGCGCCTCCGCCGGCACCTCCGGCCCCTCCGCCGCCAGCACCTCCGCCGCCGCCAGCACCCCCACCGCCGTCTCCACCGCCCCCGGCCGCCGCACCCGCGCCGAAGGCGGCGCTGGACCAGTCCGCGATCGACGCCTTGTTCGGCTGAGAGCGCTTGACGAAGCGAACATACTGGTTTGTGCGAGTTCAAACGATTTTAACGAAATGCGGGTAACCTGACCCGCGTACGAGGCAAATCACGGTCCCGGTATCAAGCCGAGGGCCGCCGAAATGGCAGAAGGGGCAGGGGATGATGGTCGAGACTACCGGGCGGAGCGCGCGGAAGCCTTTCATGGCGGAATTGCAGCAAGCCCGGCGGGCCGCGGCACCCGGCGCCCCGCAGGCCGAACCCGCGGGCCTGATCGCCGGTCTGTCGTCGGACGCGGGGGCTCCCGCGGGCCCGATCTCCGTCGAGGTCGATCACACTCCCGTTCTTCGATCGATCGCGGAGCTTCATGCCAAATTCGACCGGTTCATGAGCAGCGACCGGACCGACATCGAGCAGATCCAGGTCGAGATCGCCGACATTTCCGGTCGGATCAAGGCGACCAAGGCGGAAATGGCGGCGCTGCGCCATCCACTGGCCAGCGAGGACAAGTTCCAGCAGGCGTCCGAAGAGCTGAGCGCCGTGGTGAGCGCCACGGAGGCGGCGACCAACACGATCATCTCCTGCACGGAGGAGATCGAGGAGATCGTCCAGGAACTGAGGGCGCAGCTGCCCGACGGCTACCAGTCGAGCCGCGTCAACGACATGAACGAGATGATCGTCCGGATCTTCGAAGCCTGCAACTTCCAGGATCTGACGGGGCAGCGCATCACCAAGGTGGTCCGCGCACTCTCCTTCATCGAGGAGCGGGTGGATGCCATGATGGGCGTCTGGCACAAGCGCGAGTTCGAAACCATGCCGCTGCCCCCCGGCATCGCCGCCAAGGACGGCGACCTGGAACTCCACGGCCCGAACAAGGTCGATCCCAACAAGGGCATGATCAGTCAGGCCGACATCGACGCGCTGTTCGGTTGACCCTGGGAGCAGTCGCCCCTCAGTTGTTCCTGCGCGGCGCGAAGACCGATTCGAGGGTCTGCGCGTCAAGGATGCGGTCGGCCCACATGTTCAGATCGTCGTCGGATGCCCGGAGCACGCGCTGGAGAGTAGTCTCCGGCACGGTTCCAAAGCGGCGGCGAAGCTGGCGCATCAGGATCTCGGCCTTACCCTCGGCTTTGCCCTCCGCCTTTCCTTCCGCTTTGCCCTGGACTTTGCCGATTTGGATGCCTTCTGCCATCCACTGTTCCGACGCGATCGACATGACCCTCTCCTCCTGGCCCGGCAGGATCTCTCCGAGCACCTCGCTCAGCAGCCCCGGCGGTATCTCGTTGGGCTCGGCGACAATGTAGCGCACGAGGGTTATCAAGTCATCGACGCTGAGGGCCGCCGCCGCGCGGCCGAGCGTCAGCAGCTTGGTCCGCAGGTCGCCGCCGGCGTCGCCATGTTTCAGGATCAGCAATCCTATCCGCAACGCCTTCTGGCGCGACAGGACGGCGTCGTCGATCCGGCCCAGGTCGGCCAGCGAGTAGCGGAAGTCCAACACATGCGGCCGCAACGCCTCGTCGTCGAAGTCGAGTGCGTCGGCGAAGCTGAGCGGCACCTGCCACTCGGACCGTCCGTGATAGACCACCAGCGGCATGATCAGCGGCAGACGCCGGTGCCCGCCTTCCGACGTCCCTTCCTCGTGCCGCAGCCACCATTCCCAGATCCGTACCATGTAGATCAGGAGTTGCAGACCGATGCCGGGGTCGGGAGAGGACTTGTGCTCGACCAGAACGAAGATGAAGGCGTGCCGGCCGTCCCGGGTGCGGACCCGGTAGAGACGGTCGGTGCGATACTCCCGCAGTTCGCCATCGACGAACGAAGTGTTCACCAACTCCGGCGCTTCCGGCCCGAGCCGGTCGGCGACCTCGGCCGGCAGCCGTTCCTTCAGCAATGCGCCGGCGGCGCCCGGCTGGTCGAGCAGGAGCTTGAAGAACGGTCGTGACGCCGGATGATGCGGGGTGACATGGGGTGGTTGCCGCCGTATGCGAAAGAATGCTTCCCATACGCGCAGCGGCGGCCGATCCGCAAGCATGCCGCGCATCCGGCCCGGCCTCCCGCCCTGCGGCATCTTCACACCGTCAGGTACCGCCTCACTTCAGTTTCCACCATGCCGGCTTTCGGGCCGGCCAGCACCACCTCGCCGCGGTCCATCACGGCGAAGTGGTCGGCGAGGTCGCGGGCGAACTCGAAATACTGTTCGACCAGCAGGATCGCCATGTCGCCGCGGTCGCCCAGCTTGCGGATCACCGCCTCGATCAGCTTGATGATGGAGGGCTGGATGCCTTCGGTCGGCTCGTCCAGGATCATCAGGCGCGGGCGGGTGACCAGGGCGCGGGCGATGGCGAGCTGCTGCTGCTGCCCGCCGGACAGGTCGCCGCCGCGCCGGTTCAGCATGGTCTTGAGCACGGGGAACAGCTCGAAGATCTCGTCCGGGATCGTGCGGTCCTTGCGGGGCAGGGGAGCGAAGCCGGTCTGGAGGTTTTCCAGCACGGACAGCCGCGGAAAGATCTCGCGGCCCTGCGGCACATAGGCGATGCCGCGCCGGGCGCGGTCGTGAGGCGACAGGCGGGCGATGTCCTGGCCCTCCCACAGGATACGGCCATGGCGGATCGGCTCCAGCCCCAGCACTGCGCGCAGCAGGCTGGTCTTGCCCACGCCGTTGCGCCCGAGCAGGCAGGTGACCGCGCCCTTCGGAGCGTTCAGCCCGACCCGGCGCAGGATATGGCTGGCACCGTAATAGAGGTCCACGTCTTCGACGGTCAGCATGATCAGCGCCCCAGATAGACTTCGATGACGCGATGGTCGGCCTGCACGGTGTCGATCGACCCTTCGGCCAGGACCGACCCCTCGTGCAGCACCGTCACCTTGGCGCCCAGCGCCCGGACGAACTCCATGTCGTGCTCGACCACCACGATGGAGCGTTCCCGCGCGATGTCGAGCAGCAGGCGGGCGGTCGTCTCGGTCTCGTGGTCGGTCATGCCGGCGACCGGCTCGTCCAGCAGCAGGAGTTGGCCCTCCTGCATCAGGAGCATGCCGATCTCCAGCCATTGCTTCTGGCCGTGGCTGAGCGCGCCGGCCTTCTCCGTCCGCCGGTCGCCCAGCCCGATCACCCCCAGGATCTCGTCGATCCGGCGGGCCTGCTGCCCGGTCAGGTGGAAGAACAGGGTGGCGAAGGTACCCCGGTCGGTCTTGAGCGCCAGCTCCAGATTCTCGAACACGGTCAGGTGCTCGAACACCGTCGGCTTCTGGAACTTGCGGCCGATGCCCAGGTTGGCGATCGCGGCTTCGTCCAGCCTTGTCAGGTCGACATTGCCGTTGAACAGCACGTCGCCGGTGTTCGGCTTGGTCTTGCCGGTGATGACGTCCATCATGGTCGTCTTGCCGGCGCCGTTCGGGCCGATGATGGTGCGCATCTCGCCCTTGTCGATGACCAGGCTCAGGCTGTTCAGCGCCTTGAACCCGTCGAAGCTGACCGAGACGCCGTCCAGGTACAGGATGGACCCGGCCGGCTGGCGGACGGTGCGAACCGGCGTCGCCTCGACCGGCAGGGCCAGTTCAGCGGCGTCAGGCGCCGTGCTTGCTCGCAGCATTGCCGCCGATCTCCTTGGATGCCGAAGTGGATTTGAGGGCGATCCTGTCCCTGAGCTGGCCCGCCAGCCCGACGATTCCGCGCGGCAGGAACAGGGTGCAGACGATGAAGAGGGCGCCCAGGAAGAACAGCCAGAACTCCGGCGCCGCGCCGGTGAAGAAGCTCTTGGCGCCGTTGACCGTGAAGGCGCCGAGGATCGCGCCGAACAGCGTGCCGCGCCCGCCGACCGCGACCCAGACCGCGATCTCGATCGAGTTGCCGGGCGAGAACTCCGACGGGTTGATGATGCCGACCTGCGGCACGTATAGCGCTCCGGCGACGCCGGCCAGCATGGCCGACACGGTGAACACGAACAGCTTGGCGTTGGTCACCGAATAGCCCAGGAAGCGCACCCGGCTCTCCGCGTCGCGGATCGCCATCAGGACCCGGCCCAGCTTGGACGTGACGATGAAGCGGCTGATCAGATAACCCAGCGCCAGCACCAGGGCGGAGGCGACGTACAGCCCGATCCGGGTGCCCTGGTCCTGGATGTTGTAGCCCAGGATCTCCTTGAAGTCGGTCAGGCCGTTGTTGCCGCCGAAGCCCATCTCGTTGCGGAAGAAGGCCAGCATCAGGGCGAACACCATCGCCTGGGTGATGATCGAGAAATAGACGCCGGTGATCCGGGACCGGAAGGTCAGCCAGCCCAGCGCGAAGGCCAGCAGGCCCGGCACCGCCATCACCATCAGCATGGCGAACCAGAACTGGTCGAAGCCCCACCAGTACCAGGGCAGCTCGCTCCAGTTCAGGAACACCATGAAGTCGGGAAGCTCGGCATTGCCGTAGACGCCGCGGTCCCCGATCTGGCGCATCAGGTACATGCCCATGCAGTAGCCGCCGAGCGCGAAGAACGCGCCGTGGCCCAGGCTGAGCGCCCCGGCATAGCCCCAGATCAGGTCCAGGCTGAGAGCGAGCAGGGCGAAGCACAGGTACTTGCCGAGCAGGCTCAGCATGTATGTGGGAACGTGGAACGGGCTTTCCGGCGGCAAGGCCAGGTTCAGCACCGGCACCAGCACGACGGTGAGCGCCAGGAGGATCAGGAAGACCTGCCAGCCGCGGCGGGATTCCAGGGTCGCGAGACGCGACATCAGCAGCATGGCTTCAGGCCTCCGCGGCGCGGCCCTTGAGCGCGAACAGGCCGCGCGGGCGTTTCTGGATGAACAATATGATGAAGACCAGGATCAGGATCTTGCCGAGCATGGCGCCGGCATAGGGTTCCAGGAACTTGTTGAAGATGCCCAGCGTCATGGCGCCGGCCAGCACGCCCCACAGGCTGCCGACCCCGCCGAACACGACCACCATGAAGCTGTCCACGATGTAGCCCTGGCCCAGGTTGGGGCTGACGTTGCCGATCTGGCTGAGCGCCACCCCCGCGACCCCGGCGATGCCGGAGCCGAGGCCGAAGGTCAGGGCGTCGACCCAGCCGGTGCGGATGCCCATGGCCGACGCCATGTTCCGGTTCTGCGTCACCGCGCGCATCTGCAGGCCGAACGGGGTGTAGCGCAGCAGCGCCGCCAGTCCCGCCAGGACCGCGATGGCGAACAGGATGATCGCGATGCGGTTGTAGGTCAGCACCATCCCGGGCATTGCTTCCCAGGCCCCCGTCATCCAGCCCGGGTTGGAGACCTCCTTGTTGGGCGCGCCGAAGATCGCCCGGACCGCCTGCTGGAGCATCAGGCTGATGCCCCAGGTCGCCAGCAGCGTCTCCAGCGGCCGCCCGTACAGGAAGCGGATGATGCCGCGCTCCATCACGACGCCGACGGCGCCTGCGACCAGGAAGGCGGCCGGGATCGACAGGATCAGGTAAAGGCCGAAGAAATCGGCGGGAATCCACTCGCGGAAAAGCTGCTGCACCACCACGGTGGTGTAGGCCCCAAGCATGATCATCTCGCCGTGGGCCATGTTGATCACGCCCATCACGCCGAAGGTGATGGCGAGGCCGATCGCGGCCAGCAGCAGGACCGAGCCCAGGCTGATCCCCTGGAACAGGTTGAGCGCCAGTTCGGTCATGGCGAGGCGGCTGTCGATCCGGGCCAGCAGATCGGCCGCGGCGGCGCGCACCCGGGCGTCCGGTTCGGCGAAGCTGCCGTCGGGGTTGACGGCGGCCAGCGGGGTCACCAGCGCGCGCACTTCGGGAGTCAGCCGCTGGGACAGGTCATTGACCGCCACCAGCCGCTCCGCCGGGTCGAGGCTGCCCAGGCTCATCTTGGCGAAGGTCAGCGCCATGGCGGCGCGAACGTCCTCGACCGTCTCGCGGGCCAGCGCCTCGCGGAGCAGCGCCGCGGCCTCGGGCGTGCGGTCCTTGGCCATGGTCTCGGCGGCAGCGAGCCGCTTGGCCGGATCGGGGTTGTTGATCTGGAGCCGGCCGATGGCGCCGGCCAGCGCGGTGCGCAGCGCGTTGTTCACGTTGATGCGGGTCAGGTCGCGGCTCGGCGCGGTTCCCAGGGCCTCGCCGGTGACGGCGTCGGTCAGGGCGATGTCGCGCCCGGCGCCACCGATCACCAGCCGGCCGTCGTCCTTGCGGGTATAGAGGCGGTTGTCGGACATCGCCTGGAGGACCGGCGTAGCGCGGTCGTCGCCCAGCCGCGCCAGCGCTTCGATGGCGGCGACCTTCTCGGCGAAGCCCGGAGCCGCCAGCCCCGCGACGGCGTCGCCATAGTCGTCGGCCCAGGCGGACGAGGCGGCGAACGCGCCGAGCGTGATGCCGAGAGCGGCGGGTCCGCAAACCACCAGGGCGGCCAGCATGACGGCATGAAGGCCGCGCAGAACCCGGGCGGCCGTCGCAAGGCATGAATTCAGGATGGTCAAGGAGCTTTCCCCCGGCGTGCGGCCTGCTAAGGGCCAGATGGCCTCCCTCCGGAACGGGTCCGGAGGAAGGCCACGAGACGGGCTGTTACTTGGCGTAGGCGCTGAACTTGGGGTCGGTGCAGTTGCCGCAGACCCAGGGGAAGGTCCAGTCGGCCGTCAGCTTGGCGGACTCGGGGATGTAGGGGCTCCAGGCGGCGCCCTTGATCGCCTCGTCGGTCTGCGACACGATCGAGAACTGTCCGTCGGCCTGGATCTCGCCGATCATCACCGGCTTGGACAGGTGATGGTTGGTGTTCATCACGACGTCGTAGCCGCTGGGGCTGCGCACCTTCTGGCCGTACATGGCCTGGCGGACGGCGTTCACGTCCGTGGTGCCGGCCTGCAGGACGGCCTGGGTCCACATCTTGAAGCCGATATAGTGGGCTTCCATCGGGTCGTTGGTGACGCGCTTCTCGTTCTTGGTGAAGGCGTGCCACTGCTTGATGAAGGCGGCGTTCTCCGGCGTGTCCACCGACATGAAATAGTTCCAGGCGGCGAGGTGGCCGACCAGGTTGGAGGTGTCGATGCCGGCCAGTTCCTCCTCGCCGACCGAGAAGGCGACCACCGGGATGTCGGTCGCCTTGATGCCCTGGTTGGCCAGCTCCTTATAGAACGGCACGTTGGCGTCGCCGTTGATGGTCGAGACGACGGCGGTCTTCTTGCCGGCCGAAGCGAACTTCTTGATGTCGGCCACGATCGTCTGCCAGTCGGAATGGCCGAACGGCGTGTAGTTGATCATGATGTCGTCCTTGGCGACACCCTTGGAGATCAGGTAGGCCTCGAGGATCTTGTTGGTCGTCCGCGGATAGACGTAGTCGGTGCCGGCCAGGACCCAGCGCTTGACCTCGCCGCCTTCGGGACCCATCAGGTACTCGACCGCCGGGATCGCCTGCTGGTTCGGCGCGGCCCCGGTGTAGAACACGTTGCGCGAGGACTCCTCGCCCTCGTACTGGACGGGATAGAACAGCAGCCCGTTCTTTTCCTCGAAGACCGGGAGCACTGACTTGCGGCTGACCGAGGTCCAGCAGCCGAACACGGCCGCGACCTTGTCCTTCTCGATCAGCTCCCGCGCCTTCTCGGCGAACAGCGGCCAGTTGGACGCGGGGTCGACCACCACGGCCTCGACCGGCCGGCCCAGCAGGCCGCCCTTCTTGTTGAGGTCGTCCACCATCATCATGATGGTGTCCTTCAGCGTCGTCTCGCTGATCGCCATCGTGCCCGACAGGGAATGGAGCACGCCGACCTTGATGGGTTCCGCCGCCTGGGCCACCCCGGCAAGCAGTGCCGAAACCGCGACGGCGCAGCCCAGCGCCGCAGACTTGATGCCGCTTTTGAACAGTCCCATGCTCTCGCCTCTAACTTTTTCGTGTTTAAAGCCCGGCGGGGGAAGAGCAAATTCGGGGCCAGAGGGGCAAAAGCGGGACACAGGACGGCATTGCTCGCCTGTCGGGGCCTACGACGAAGGGAGTGCTTCCTTGTGATGCCTAAGATCTAGGCGCAAGATGAAAAGAGCGGCAGGAAACACCGCCTTTATGCAATGCGCGTTCGCTATCGAAGCCGAAGCGGCGCGCCGGCGAAAGATTCGGTCTTCCGCCGCCGCGCCGGCCGGTCATGCCGTCAGCCGTTCGACGGCGCGCTGGAGATGTCCTGGACCGTCTGCCCGACGACATCGTCGTCGTTGGTGCGGGCCGCCAAGTCACCCAGCGAGACGATGCCCACCAAGCGCTTGTCGCTGTTCAGCACGGGCAGGCGGCGGATGTCGTTCTCCGCCATCAGCTCCGCGGCCTCGCTGCTGTCCTGGTCCTCCATGCAATAGACCAGGTTTTCCGACATGGCCTCGCGGACGCGGACGACCTTGGGGTCATGCCCTTCCGCCACGGCGCGGATGGTGATGTCCCGGTCGGTCAGCGTGCCGACCAGGCGGTCGTCCTGCCCGACCGGCAGGAAACCGGTATCGACATCGCGCATTTTTTGGGCGGCGTCGCGAAGCAGCGTATCCGGATGGACGAGTTCGACTTCCGTGGTCATGATGTCCCGGATCTTCATCGTCATCTCCCTTCAGGCTAGACACCTTGTTGTCTGCCGAAAACCGGGCACGAAAACGGAAAGTTCCCCCGGGTCCGCCCGGGTCATTCGACTTCGTGATAGGTCCCACCAAGGCCACAGGAACTTTCCCCGGGGCATTCCGTTGCACACCTGACGGTCCAGGTCGACTTTCCGATCGGGCGGACAGACCGCGGCATTCGAACCGCGAAGACCACTCCCGACTCCCCGAGAGACCACGCCGTTGCCTCAGTTCCAATGATGGAAGGGGTTGCGCATGCACCACTGGCTGTTGTGGAGCCGGTTCGTCGCCTTGAACATGGTCGGCGTCGCCGGGCTGTTTCTCGTCTGGGTCAATGGGTGGGTCGATCGCGTGCTGGTGGCGGACAGCAGCCGGATCAGCGTGCTCATCTTCCTGCTCTTCGTCGTCGGCCTCGTGGCCAGCGCCTGGCGCATCAACAAGGTGACGCAGGAACTCGACAACCTGCGGACCGGCAACACCCCGACCTCCGAAGGCGGGCGTCTCGCGACGTATCGGCGGGCCCTGGAGACCGGCGGCGCCAGCGCCACGCGCGCGCTCGAACTGCGGCTCTTCTCCCGCATCGCCTTCATCAGGCACATCGCCAACGCCCTCGTGCTGCTGGGGCTGGTCGGCACGGTGGTCGGCTTCATCATGGCCCTGGGGCAGGTGAACGCGGCCAACGCCAGCGACGTCAACGCCATCGGCGGCATCGTCGGCACCCTGATCGAGGGCATGGGCGTGGCGCTTTACACGACCCTGGTCGGTTCCGTCCTAAATCTTTGGCTGGCGGCGAACTACCAGCTCCTGGCCACGGGCACGGCGAACCTCGCCGCCGCGTTGATTGACGCCGGCCATGCATGACCCATGGGATCCCGGAGACGACAGCGGAACAGTATTCCGGGACGTCATCCTGCTGGCCCTGGCGGGCTTCATGTTCGTCACCGTGCTGCTGCTGCCCCACATCAACCCCAAGGGCAAGGAGTCGGAAGGTTCGACCGATCCGCCCGGCAACGTGATCGTCGAGCTGCGCTGGGACGACAAGCTGCGCACCGACGTCGACCTGTGGGTCCAGGCCCCCGGCGACGTCCCCGTGGGATACTCCAACAAGAGCGGCCTGATCTTCAACCTGCTGCGCGACGACCTGGGCAGCCACGCGGACCCGACGGAAGTCAATTTCGAGACGTCGTTCAGCCGGGGCATTCCACCGGGCGAGTATACCGTGAATGTCCACCTGTTCCGAAATCTGGAAAACACGTACCCTATCAACGTGCGGGTCGTGGTGCGGGTCAAATCCGACAACGAGGCCGGTGCGCGGCCCATCGCGGCTACTACGGTAAGGCTTGATCGCGAAGGTCAGGAACTGACCGCCTTCCGGTTCCGTTTGACTGAAAAAGGCGAACTCGTGCCTAACAGCCTGAACAGCGTCTTCAAACCGCTGCGTTCGGCCAAGACATTTTAAATAAAAGAGGCTTGCTTGAGACGCTGAACCGACATCCGACTTCGTCAGGAACCCGCCATGGAAAACTTGACCTACCTGTTCGTCTTCGTCGCTGCCGTCAGTCTGATGCTTGTCTTGGTAGCGCTGCGCTGGACCCGCTCACGGCTCGCAAGGGCATTGATCCTGGCCCTGTTCGCCCTGCTTCTGCCCGCGGCCTATGCAGCTCCGGCGTCCCTGCTGGGGCGGGCCAAGCCGGTCAGCCTCGAGTGGCTCGGCGCCCATGTCAAGGAAGCCTCCATCCTCAGCGCCTCCTACGTGGAGGGCGAGGCGATCTACCTGACGCTCCAGTGGGCGCAGGTTCCCAACCTATACCGCATCCCGTGGGACCGCGACACGGCGGAACAGCTCCAGCAGGCCATGCGGGACGCCCAGCGCGACGGCAGCACGGCGATGATGCGCCTGCCGTTCGAACCGAGCTGGGACAGGAACGAACCGCGCTTCTACGCGCTGCCCCAGCCCAAGATGCAGGAAAAGCAGGAGCCCGGCGGTGGTGGAGGGGGGATCGAGTACCAGCGTCCCGGCCAGGCGGCATGACCCGACGCTCTCCATCGGCATAATCCGATGCTGTGCATCCTCCGGATGCGTGCTAGGCTGATCCGGTTAGGACCGGCAACCAGCGTCGTTCGATATCATGCAGATGGATTATGAGAGCGCCGCGGAGGCACCTCCGCTCACTCGCCGAACGCTCGTCGGGTTGATGGATCTCGCCGCCTATGCCATGGGAGCGCCGACGGCCGTGCTGTGCCTCGATGGCGCCGGATCGATCTCCGTCGCCGCCTGTTTAGGCATCCCCGACGACAGGGCGGAGGCGCTGGCGCCGGACCTGGCGGCGCTCAGCGACCGCCTGGACGCCTCCGGCCTGCTGGTCGGGCCGCTGCCGCTTGGCGGCAGTCCTGCCGCGGGCCTCCAGGTCCTGGCGGGTGCCGCCGTCGCCGGACCCGGAGGGGAGAAGTTGGGCAACCTCTGGCTTTGCGGGCCCGCCGGCAAGTCGGATCCGGACCGGCGGCAAACCGAGAGCCTGCGGAGGATCGCCGGGCTGATCGGCACGGAGATCGCGGAACAGGTCGCCATGGACGGTCGGCTGGCGGCCGCCAGGGCGGAAGCGGAACGGGCGACGCGGGCCAAGTCGCGTTTCCTGTCCGCGGCCAACCACGACCTGCGCCAGCCCTACCAGGCCATCCACCTGTTCCTTCACCTGCTGCAGACCAAGCTTTCCGACCCGGGCCAGCAGTCGCTGGTCACCCGAATCCAGGAAGCGGTGCAGTCGGGCGAGACGCTGCTGACCTCGCTGCTGGAATTGTCCACGCTGGATGCCGGGACCGTGCGGCCGGCCGTCGGCAGGGTCTCCGTGGGCGAGACGCTGGAGCGGATGATCCGGGAGTTCGAGGCGCCGGCCCTGGCCAAGGGATTGCGCCTGCGCTACGTGCCGTGCACGGCCACCGTCGTCACCGATACCGTGCTGCTGGAGCGGATGCTCAAGCATCTGATCGGCAACGCCGTCCGCTTCACGACCAGGGGCAGCATCCTGATCGGCTGCCGCCGGCGCGGCGGCCGCCTGCGGATCGAGGTCTGGGATACCGGCCCCGGCATTCCGGAGGACAGGCAGGCCGCCGTTTTCGAGGAGTTCGTCCAGATCGCCGGCGTGGGACCGCGCGACCGGGGGCGGGGACTCGGCCTGGGGCTGGCGATCGTGGAGCGGACCGCGCGGCTGCTCGGCCATGGCATCGAAGTCCGGTCGATCGTGGGGAAGGGATCCGTCTTCGCCCTCTCGATGCGCATCGCGAAAGACGTCGCCGAACAGCCGGTGCCGGATCGGATCTCGGTCCTGGTCCTGGGCGACGACCCCGTCCAGGTGACCGCGCTGCGGGTCATGCTGGAAAGCTGGAACTGTTCGGTCGCGACGGTCGCGGCACCGGAAACCGGCGCCGTCTCTCCGGATCTCGTGATCGCCGAGCTTCGGCCGGAGGGAGGCGGCAGCGGCCTGGAGGCGGTCGACGCCGTGCGCCGGCGTTCGGGACGGTCGGTCCCCGGCGTCCTGATCTCCGGCGAGGGCGGGGCCGAGCGCGTGAAGCTGCTGGGAGGCGCCGACATTTCCGTTCTGCTGAGGCCGTTCGGCCCGGACCACCTGAAGAACGTCCTGGAAGCCGCCCTGATGCGCCCGGTCGGGCCGCGGTGATCAATTACGTGTGAAACAATCCATTAACATTGACAGTCACTCTCCCGGTCGGGCTATTCTGAGGGCCATGACATCTCGGCGCCGGTAGTCGCGCTTGAAAGAGCTGTCCGAAGAAAAGACGCTTACAGGAGGCTTATAATGCATCAAGCACTGCGCGGAGCAGCCCTCGGGTTGGCTCTCGCGGCGGGCTTCGCTTCACCGCTCGCGGCAAAAACTCTGGTTTATTGCTCCGAAGGGAGCCCAGAGGGTTTTAATCCTGCGTTTTTCACCGCGGGCACGACATTTGATGCGACGTCTCGCCAGGTCTTCGACAAGCTCGTCCATTTCGAGCGCGGCACGACCAAGATCGTTCCCGGCCTGGCCGAGTCCTGGGAGGTGTCGGAAGAGGGGCTCGAGTACACCTTCAAGCTCCGGAAGGGCGTGAAGTTCCACACGTCGAAGTCGTTCAAGCCGACCCGCGACTTCAATGCCCAGGACGTGGTCTTCTCGTTCGAGCGCCAGTGGAAGTCCGACCACCCCTACCATACGGTGTCCGGCGGCGCGTACGAGTATTTCAACAGCATGGACATGCCCAAGCTGCTGAAGAGCATCGAGGCGGTGGACGACTATACGGTCAAGTTCACCCTCAACGAGCCGGAAGCGCCGTTCCTCGCCAACCTCGCGATGGATTTCGCCTCCATCCAGTCCGCCGAGTACGCCGACCAGATGGCGAAGGCCGGCACCCAGACCAAGGTCGACCAGGAGCCGGTCGGCACCGGCCCCTTCCAGTTCGTGGGATACCAGAAGGACGCCGTCATCCGCTATCGGGCCAACCCCGACTACTGGGCGGGCAAGGCGCCGATCGACACGCTGGTCTTCTCGATCACGCCCGACGCCTCGGTCCGCTACGCCAAGCTCAAGGCCGGCGAGTGCCACGTCATGGCCTACCCGAACCCGGCCGACCTCGCCGCCATGAAGACCGATCCGGCGATCAACCTGATGTCGCAGGAAGGCCTGAACGTCGGCTATCTCGCCTTCAACACCGAGAAGGAGCCCTTCACCAACGTCAAGGTGCGGCAGGCGCTGAGCATGGCGGTCAACAAGGACGCCATCATCGAGGCGGTCTACCAGGGCGCCGGCAAGAAGGCCAAGAACCCGATCCCGCCGACCATCTGGTCGTACAACGACGCGGTGGAGGACACCAGGTTCGATCCGGAGGCGGCGCGCAAGCTGCTGGCCGAGGCAGGATTCCCCAACGGTTTCGAGACCGACCTGTGGGCCATGCCGGTGCAGCGGCCATACAACCCCAATGCCCGCCGCATGGCAGAGATGGTCCAGGCCGACTGGGCCAAGATCGGCGTCAAGGTCAAGATCGTCAGCTACGAGTGGGGCGAGTATCTCCGCCGCACCAAGGACGGCGAGCACCAGACCATGCTGATGGGCTGGACCGGCGACAACGGCGACCCCGACAACTTCCTGTACGTCCTGCTGGGCTGCGAGGCGGTCGGCAGCGCCAACCGCGCCCGCTTCTGCCACCAGCCGTTCAACGAGCTGCTGATCAAGGCCAAGCGGACGCCCGACGTCGCGGAGCGCACGAAGTTCTATGAACAGGCCCAGGTCGTGTTCAAGGAGCAGGCGCCGTGGGTGACCGTCGCCCACTCCGTCGTCTTCGAGCCGATCCGCAAGGAAGTCCAGAACTACAAGATCGATCCGTTCGGCGGCCACATCTTCTACGGCGTGGACCTGAACTAGACCCGATCGGAAGCTGAAGACCCCCCTGTCCGCCGGGCAGGGGGTGATCTCGCTTTTCCGCAGACATAAAGCTGACCATGTTCCGATTCATCCTGACCCGGTTCAGCCTGATCATTCCGACCTTCATCGGCGTGACCCTGCTGACCTTCGCGCTGATCCGGCTGGTCCCGGGCGACCCGGTCGAGCTGATGGCCGGCGAGCGCGGCATCTCCCCCGAGCGCCATGCCGAGTTGCGGGCCGCCATGGGCCTGGACAAGCCCCTGATGGTCCAGTACGGCACCTACATCGCCGACGTGGTGCGCGGCGACCTCGGCCAGTCGGTCGTGACCCGTACGCCCGTGCTCGACGAGTTCCTGACCCTGTTCCCGGCGACCATCGAGCTGTCGGTCTGCGCGATCCTGTTCGCCATGATCATCGGCCTGCCCCTGGGCATCCTCGCGGCGGTCAAGCGCGGATCCGTGTTCGACCACAGCCTGATGGGAATCAGCCTGACCGGCTATTCCATGCCGATCTTCTGGTGGGCGCTGCTGCTGATCCTGCTGTTCTCGGTCAACCTGGGCTGGACGCCGGTGTCCGGACGCATCTCCGTGATGTACTGGGTGGAGCCGGTGACCGGCTTCCTGCTGATCGACAGCCTGCTGTCGGAGGAGGAGGGCGCCTTCGCCTCGGCCCTGTCGCACCTGATCCTGCCCGCCGTCGTGCTGGGCACGATCCCGCTCGCGGTGATCGCGCGCATGACGCGGTCGTCGATGCTGGAAGTGCTGGGAGAGGACTATATCCGCACGGCGCGGGCCAAGGGCCTGGCGCCGTTCCGGGTGATCGCCCAGCACGCCCTTCGGAACGCGCTGATTCCCGTGGTGACCGTCATCGGCCTCCAGGTCGGCGTGCTGTTCGCCGGCGCGATCCTGACCGAGACCATCTTCGCCTGGCCGGGCATCGGCAAGTGGCTGATCGAATCCGTGGCGAGGCGCGACTATCCCGTGCTTCAGGGCGGCGTGCTGCTGGTGGCCGCCGTGATCATGATCGTCAACCTGCTGGTCGACCTGACCTACGGCATCCTCAATCCGCGCATCCGCCACGGGGGGCACTGAGCCATGACCGTAGAGACCCAGATCGACGCGGCGGCACCCCCCGCGGCTCCGCGGCCACCGTCCCAGCTCTCCGAGTTCTGGCACTATTTCGCCCAGAACAAGGGCGCGGTCGCCGGGCTGGCGGTGATCGTCATCGTGACGCTGGCGGCCCTGCTGGCCGACCTGATCGCCCCCCATTCGCCGATCGCCCAGTACCGCGATGCCATTCTCCAGCCGCCGCTCTGGGCGGAGGGCGGATCGTGGCGGTTCCCCATGGGGACCGACGACGTCGGCCGTGACATCCTGTCCCGGATCATCTATGGCGCCCGGCTGTCGCTGCTGATCGGCGTCATCGTGGTGACCCTGTCGCTGGCGGTCGGGGTGATGCTGGGGCTGATCGCCGGCTTCGCCCGCGGCGTCACCGACATCGCGATCATGCGGCTGTGCGACATCATGCTGGCGCTGCCGTCGCTTCTGCTCGCCATCGTCATCGTCGCGATCCTGGGACCCAGCCTGACCAACGCGATGATCGCGATCTCGCTGGTCGTCCTGCCGCACTATACCCGCCTGACCCGCGCCGCCGTCATCACCGAGCTGTCGAAGGACTATGTCGTTGCCAGCAAGGTCAGCGGCGCCGGCGTGTTCCGGCAGATGTTCATCACGGTGCTGCCGAACTGCACGGCGCCGCTGATCGTGCAGGCCACGCTGGGCTTCTCGACCGCGATCCTGGACGCGGCGGCGCTGGGCTTCCTCGGCCTCGGCGCGCAGCCGCCGACGCCGGAATGGGGGACCATGCTGGCCTCGGCCCGCGAGTTCGTCAGCCGCGCCTGGTGGGTGGTCACGTTCCCCGGCCTCGCCATCCTGATCACGGTGCTGGCCTTCAATCTGCTGGGCGATGGGCTGCGCGACGCCCTCGACCCGAAACTGAAGCGATAAGGGCACTCAATGCCTCTGCTCGATATCCGCAACCTGTCCGTCGAGTTCTCGACCCGCGCCGGCACGTTCCGGGCGGTCGACGGAATCGACCTGACGGTGGACGAGGGCGAAGTCCTCGGCATCGTCGGCGAGTCCGGCTCCGGCAAGAGCGTCACCTCGCTGGCCGTCATGGGCCTGATCGCCAACAACGGCCGCGTCGTCGCCGACAAGATGGAGTTCGACGGCCGGGACCTCCGCACCCTGACCGAACGCCAGCGGCGCAAGCTGACCGGCAAGGACGTGGCCATGGTCTTCCAGGAGCCCATGACCAGCCTCAACCCGTGCTTCACCGTCGGCTTCCAGATCATGGAGAGCCTGAAGGTCCACGAGAACATGGGGCGCGCCGAACGCAAGCGCCGAACGATCGAACTGCTGGAACAGGTCGGCATCCCGGCGCCGGAAAGCCGGCTGTCGTCCTTTCCCCACCAGCTTTCCGGCGGCATGAACCAGCGGGTGATGATCGCCATGGCGATCGCCTGCAACCCGCGCCTGCTGATCGCCGACGAGCCGACCACCGCGCTGGACGTGACGATCCAGAAGCAGATCCTGGACCTGCTGCTCGATCTCCAGAAGGACCGCGGCATGGCGCTGATCCTGATCACCCACGACATGGGCGTGGTCGCCGAGACGGCGCAGCGGGTCTCGGTGATGTATGCCGGCCAAGTGGTGGAGAACCGCTCGGCCCGCGACCTCTTCACCCATCCGCAGCATCCCTATACCGGGGCGCTGCTCGACGCGCTGCCGGAGCGGGCGATCGGCAAGCGGCGGCTGCCGACCATTCCCGGCGTGGTGCCCGGCATCGCCGATCGGCCGCGCGGCTGCCTGTTCAATCCGCGCTGCGCCTTCGTCCAGGAGAAGTGCCGCACCCATGCGGTGCCGCTGTTCCCGGACGAGAGCGGGACCGCCCGCTGCTTCTATCCGCTCCAGGTGACCGGCGGGGTGGCGGCATGACCGCGGCCCCGATCACGCCGGACTGGCCGGCGGCCCGCGCGCGGCGCGAGACCGTGCTGGACGCCGTGGACCTGAAGAAGCATTACCGGCTGAAGCGCGGCCTGTTCCGCGCCGACGCCACGGTCAAGGCGGTGGACGGGGTCTCCTTCGCGCTCCAGACCGGCCGCACCCTGGCGGTGGTCGGCGAGTCCGGCTGCGGCAAGTCCACGCTGGCCCGCATGGTGACCCTGATCGATCCGCCGACGTCGGGCCAGCTCAAGTTCGACGGCAGCGACGTGACCGGCGTGAGCCGGGCGGAGGCCAAGGCGCTGCGCCGCAAGGTGCAGATGGTGTTCCAGAATCCCTACGGCTCGCTGAACCCGCGCAAGCGCATCGGCACGATCCTGGAGGAACCGCTGGTCATCAACACCGACCTGGGCCGGGCGGAGCGGCGCGAGCGGGCCTCCGCCATGATGGCGAAGGTGGGGCTTCGGCCAGACCAGTACGACCGTTATCCCCACATGTTCTCCGGCGGACAGCGCCAGCGCATCGCCATCGCGCGGGCGCTGATGCTGAACCCGCGGGTGGTGGTGGCGGACGAGCCGGTATCGGCGCTCGACGTGTCGATCCAGGCGCAGGTGCTCAACCTGATGATGGACCTTCAGGAGGAACTGGACCTCGCCTACCTGTTCATCAGCCACGACCTGAGCGTGGTGCGGCACATCGCCGACGACGTGATGGTGATGTATCTGGGCCGCCCGGTCGAGCACGGGCCGAAGGAAACCGTCTTCGCCCACCCGCGCCACCCCTACACGCGGGCCCTGATGGCGGCCACGCCGCGCGTCAACCCGGCGCTCCGCCAGGATATCCCGCCGCCCTCCGGCGAGCTGCCGTCGCCGATCAACCCGCCGTCGGGCTGCCCCTACCATAAGCGCTGCCCGCACATGACCCAGCGCTGCGCCGACGAGGTGCCGGCCCTCCGGGAAGTCGACGGCCGCCGGGTGGCCTGCCACTACGCCGAGCAGATGGAGTAGGAGGCGCAGGAAATCGAACCAGCTTCGGAGTCGGATCCGAGGCTGGCTTCCTGATCCAGACCCGCCGTTCGAACAGGCCCAAGGCGCCGGTCGATCTCACGGGTGACCGTGCGGTGCATGGACGAATCCGGCGAGGGCTTGCCGCGGAAGCCGTCCTTGGTCATGCTCGGCTCAAACGGGCCGGAGAGTGACATGCCGACGATGGGCGCTTCAGCGCTGCAAGATCTGGGATTCGCTGAAGATCTGGATGAGCGGATAGACGTGGCCCACCAAGCAGGCTGCCTTCCCAACGTGCATGGGATTGTCGCCGCGCGCGGCGGACGCATCGTCTGCGAACGCTACTGGCCCGGCCTCGACGATGCCCGACGCCGTATTGATCGACCAGTTTCCCGAATTCCCGGACCTTGCCGGTGACCCGGAACGCCGGGCGCTGAGGGTCGAGCACGCCTTGACCATGACGCTCGGCCTTGAGTGGGATGAGCTGTCATTGTCCTGCGCCGACCCGCGCAACAGCGAGATCGCCATGGACCGAGCCGCCGACCGCCACCGCTTCGTGCTGGAGCGGCCGGTCATCCATTCCCCGGGCGAGTGCTGGAGGTACAATGGGGGTGCCACGGCACTGCTGGCGCGGCTCATCGTCAAGGGAACAGGTCGTTCCCTGCCGGACTTCGCCCGCGAAGCGCTGTTCGAACCGTTGGGCATCGGCCGAGCCGAGTGGCACCGCAGCGCGTCCGGAGAGGTTTTCGCCGCGTCCGGACTGCGATTGACCCTCGGTGACCTGGTTCGGATCGGCGTGACGGTCCTCGACGGCGGTCGCTGGCAGGAGCGCGTGGTCGTTCCGAAGGAATGGCTGAACTCCTCGTTCCGGCCCGCCGTCGGCCTGCCGGACGGCCGGCGCTACGGCTATCACTGGTATCTGGGCGCCGTTCCCATGGACGACGGCGCCGGTGGGATACGGTGGGAGGAGATGGTCAATGCCATCGGTTACGGCGGACAGCGCCTATTCCTGTTGCCACGATTGGATCTGGTGGTGGCCGTCTTCGCCGGCAACTACGGCACCTCCGACCAGTGGCTCCCGCCGATGACCGTCCTCCGTGACATAGTGCTGCCGGCGATGCGCGTTCCCTGATCCTTCCTGCTCAACGGAGACCATCAGCTCCTCGAAGATGCTCCGGCTGCGAACAGGTGGCCCCGGGGCAGCAGCTTAAGCTTTGGGTCCTATTCGGCCACCGGGGCATGAATGACCTCCATCGCCGCGTGGCGCTGAAGCGGCCTCATAGATCCAAGTTCCCCCGGATCGTCTCGGGACCGATGAACCGTACCCTCTCCGTGGCCCGTGCCCGAATCCGGTTCGCACGGAACTAAAACCGACTGCCGATCCGGCTTTTAATGCGGGCATCCGCCCAACACCCTGAAGTATCAATATGTTGATGTACAATTGTATGCGTATGTTATTCCGATTGTTTAAATATTAAAAATCTGAAAACAAAAAAATAGATTTTGTTCTTGTGTAAAAATTGATTCAGTTCATTCTGATTTTATGATCAACCCTCAGAGAGCGGCAGAGATATTCGACGTTACTCGGTTATGCAGCAGGACTTAAGGCTGTATGCTCGAGTTATTTCTGCACGTGTCAAACAATAAGACTCAAGCGGAAGGAACAGTTCTCCATGGCCTCGGACATTACGATCACCTCGACCACGCCCCTCATCATCTCGTCTTCGACGGTCGCCACGGCATACAACAACGTCACGCTGCAGGCCGGCGGCTACATCCTCATCAGCATTCCCTGCACCTTCTCGTGCAACACGCTGACCAAGGTCTATTCCGCCAGCGCCTCCGCCACGACCGGCGAGCCATACACCTCCCAATACGACATCGTGGTCATCGGTACCGACGGGGTGGACGGGGCCAATGGCACCGCGGGCGCGAACGGCGTGAACGGCTCGAACGGAGCCAACGCCTCCTGCACCGGGGGCGGCTGCTCGGTCGGGCACTACGGCCGCGGCGGGACCAACGGCGGTGTCGGCAGCAACGGCAACCAAGCCGGCAACGGCACCGAACCCGGCAATGGCGGCAACGGCGGCGATGCCCCGAACGTCACGCTGAACCTTGGCACCGTTTCCGGTTCGATCAGCGTCATCAATGTCGGGGGTCCCGGCGGCCATGGCGGGAACGGCGGCAATGGCGGGAACGGCGGCAACGGCAAGACCTGCTGCGCCGTCACGGCCCATGGCGGCGACGGCGGCAACGGCGGCGACGGCGGGAACGGCGGAGCGGCCGGCAACGGAGGGAACGGCGGCAACGGAAACCTGGTGACCATCACCTACACCGCCGCCGACGGCACCAGCACCGTCAATGGTTCGAACCAGGGCGGCCTCGCCGGTCACCAGGGCACACCCGGCGGCGTCGGCCAGGGGGGAGCCGCCGGCAGTGCGGGCAGCAAGGGCGGCAGCGCCGGCAGCCCCGGCGATCCCGGCACGTCGGTCGGCGCGTCCGGCGTGGACGGCATGGTCGGCACCGCCGGGCGGATGACCATCAACGGCAAGGCGGCCTGATCTTTCCGGGGTCCCGGGCAGCGGGGCGGCGCCTTCGGGGCCGCTCCGCGACGCCGATCGCAGCCGTCCCGAGTCCCGTCAGCCGAGGTTCGCCATGGATGTCCGTTCCACGCTCTTCCGTCGTCCGCCGACGATGCTCCAGGCGATCGTCTTCGTCCTGGGCCTCGTGGCCGCCATCGCAGGTCCGGGTTCCGCCCGGGCGGCGTCCTACCAGCCAGCCGACGGTTTCGGCACCATCGACGCCACCTTCTCGGTCAGCCCCAACGGATCGGGCGTCTATGCGATGCCCATCGAGGTGCCGCCCGGGACCAACGGCGTGGAGCCCAGCCTGACCCTGCGCTACGACAGCCAGGCGCCGGACGGGTTGCTCGGCGTGGGGTTCTCGCTCGACGGGCTTTCCCAGATCACCCGGTGCGCGGCCAACAGGGCCGTGGACGGCTATGACGGTGCCGTCAACATCGACTCGAACGACCGGTTCTGCCTTGACGGCCAGAGGCTGATCAAGGTTTCGGGCGACGGCGAATATGGTGCCGCCGGTTCGGTCTACCAGACCCAGACGCAGACCTGGACCCGGGTGACCGCCACCGGCACCTGCGGGACCGGACCCTGCTCGTTCACGGCGGTGACCCGGCAGGGCTGGACCATGAGCTTCGGGACGACGGCGGATTCGGCCCTTCCGCTGTCGGGCAGGTCGGAGAAGTATTCCTGGCAGGTCGCGACGATCGCCGATCTCAACGGCAACGCCATCGACTTCTTCTACACGCTCAATCAGAACACGAACCAGAGCTATCCCGACCGGATCGAATACACGAGGAACGACGCCGCCGGTCAGCAGGCCCAGCGCAAGATCGTCTTCGCCTATCAGAACCGGTCCAGTTGGCCGAACAAGTACAAGGCAGGATTGCTGTTCAAGACGGATAAGACCCTGACGACCATAACGACTGAAGTGTCCGGCGCCACCGTCCTGACCTACACCCTGACCTATGGCGCCGGAACGACGGGACGGCCGATCGTCTCGACGGTCCGGAAATGCTCCGGGTCGGGGGATTGCCTGCCGGCGACCGCGTTCTCCTGGTCGAACTCTCCCAACCAGGTGGCGTCGGCGAACAACCGCGCCGATGGGCAGCTGAACTCGAACGCGTTCTGCGCGGGCAGCGGCGGCCGGTGGTCCTGGTCGGACTTCAACGGCGACGGCATGCTCGACGCGACCTGCGTCGATGCTTCGGGCGCCCAGTACGCGCTCGTTTCCGACGGCAGCTATTTGAAGACCCCGAACAGTCAGGCCAGCGGGCTGCTCACGTCGGTCAAGTGGTGTACCGGGTCGCAGGACACCAGCGTCTGGCCGGATTTCAACGGCGACCAACTGGCGGACTCCGCCTGCATCACCGCCGACGGTTCGATCAGCGTGCTCAAATCGGACGGCAAGTACCTGTCCACGGTCAACAACCAGGCCACCGGGCTGGTCCGGTCGCAATGGTGCCCGGCCTCGTCCTGCCGGGCGATGGTCGGCAACTTCGACAATGACGGGCGCGCCGATTTCCTGTGCAGTTGCGACAGCGGCACCCAGATGGCGATGATCAGCGACGGGAAATCGGTCTCGACGCCGAACGGCAATGCCAACGGCACCGTCCTGACCGGCTGGTGCGCCAATTCGGCATCGCACCGGCTCACCGCCGATTTCAACGATGACGGCAAGGCCGACCTGATCTGCGCGGCGCCGGGCGGGAACATCTCGGTCCAGGTCGCCAACTCGACTTCCACCGCGTTGAAGAGCCCCAACAACGATGCCTCGGGAGCCGTGGTGTCGGGCTGGTGCGGCGGATCGGGACAGTCGCTGTCCACCGTGGATTTCAACCGGGACGGCAACGACGACCTCTATTGCCGGGGCACCGACGGCAGCCACAGGATACTGCTCTCCACCGCGGTCACCGTGAAGCCTCCGGCGGGTGCGTCGGCCGACGGGCTGCTGCTGACCGGCTGGTGCGCCGGCAGCACCGCGTCTGTAAGCTGGAACGATTTCAACGGCGACGGGCTGCCCGATCTGCTGTGCAGCGACCAGAGCGGCACGCAGTCGGTGAAGGTCTCCACCGGAACCCAGCTCAAGGACGCCACCAACTCTTCCGGGGGAGTGGTCGCCACCGGCACCTGCTCGGGCAGCGGATCGACGGGCGGGCTGGGCGACTTCAACGGCGACGGCTATGCCGACCTGCTCTGCCGCCGGGACAGCGGCATCGACTCGGCCATGGTGCGGAAGGCCCCGTTCAACGATCTGGTCACGGGGGTCACCAACGGCCTCGGCGGCGGCGTGGATATCACCTATAGTCCGATCACGGACCCGAGCGTCTATACCCGCACCGCCGTGACCGCCTACCCGGACCTCACCGTCGAGAGCCCGCTTTACGTCGTCAAGACCTATACGCGCCGCGACGGCCAGGGGTGGTCGACGACCTACCGGAACGAATACACCAACCTGATGACCGACCTCGACCAGGGCCAGTGGCTTGGGTTCGAGACGCTCACGGTCATCGAGGAGGCCACCGGCCGCAGGATGACGAACCGGATGGCGCAGGAGTTTCCGCAGCAGGGCTTCGTAACGCAGACCGACGGATACGATGGATCGGGCGCGCTGTTCCAGACCACCGTACATTCCCCGGTCACGATCGAGCCCTATCCCGGCGTCTATCAGGTGCTGAACCGGAAGACCGTCCGCACCTTCTTCCAGGATGGCGGCGTGGCCTACACGACCGAGGACGACTACGAATACGACGGCTACGGCAACCTGGTCCTTCATGCCAGCCTCGGGGACCCGACGAGGGCGGAACAGGCGGTCTACGACTGCTCGACCTTCGAGAACGATCCCGTCGCGTGGCGGCTCGGATACCTGACCGCGACCAAGATCACCGGAAGCGAAAGCTCCTGCCGCGATTTCCTGGCGACGGGCGAACCCGCCTGGACCGCCGGGGCCGACCTGAGCCTCGCGCGGATCGCCTACGACGCCCGCTACAACGTGACATCCCAGGCCGACTGGGACGATGTCAACGCCGTCTGGGTCACCTCGGCGATGACCTATGACGGCTTCGGCAACGTGATCACCACGACGGACCCGGCGGGCAACACGACCACGATCACGTACGACGCCGATTACCAGACCTTCCCCGCGACCAGCACGTCTCCCCCGACCGCCAATGCCGGGCCGCTCGTCACGGCGACGGCCTACGATGCCGCGTTCGGTGTCCAGACCTCCCTGACCGACCCCAACGGCAGGGTCTTCTCGGTCGTGCTGGACAGCTTGGGACGGCAGGTGAAGTCCTATGGTCCCGACGGGAGCGGCGCCAGCTCCAATCCGGTGCAATTGTCGGCGGTGTCCTACGGCCAGGACGGTGACGGCATCTACACCGAGACGCGGCGGCGGCGCGACTGGTCCAACGGCGACACCGCCACCTGGGCGTGGCAGCGCGACTATATCGACGGGTTGAACCGGCCCACGCAGACCGTCCAGGGAGGCGAGACCACCGACACGTCGATCGTCACCGGCACGCAGTACGACACCTCCGGCCGTCCGTACAAGGTGTCGCCGCCGCGTTTCCAGAACGCCGCTCCCAGTTGGGCGGAGGTCGGGTACGACAGCCTGAACCGGCCGATCCTGGAGATCCTGCCCGACGGGACCCGGACGGAATCCACCTACGACCAGGGCGGGCTTCTGGTGACCGTCACGGTCGCCGCCGGCACGCCGGATGCCCGCACGAGCCGGGCGACGCTCGACACGCGCAGCAACCTCCTGAAGCAGGTGGACCCCAACCAGGCGGTCACGACCAGCAGCTACGACCCGATCGGGCGCATGACCTCCACCACCGGGCCGGTCGGGAACGTGACTCGGAACAGCTATGACTCGCTCGGCCACCTGATCGCCCAGGCCGACGCCGATGCCGGCTCGCAGACCTGGAGTTATGACAACGCCGGCCGGATGGTCGGCTCGGTCGATGGCTCGGGCAACAGGACGACGCTGGCATACGACAGCCTCGGCCGGATCACGTCGCGGGCCGTGGCATCTGCCGATGGCGGCAGCATGCTGACCACCACGCTGGATTACGATCAGTCCGCGTCCACCAACGGCAAGGGACGGCTGACGACCGTGACCCGCCCGGACTCGGTCGAGACGTTCGGCTACTCGGATTACGGCCTCGTCGGTACGGAAGTCCTGACCCTCGCGGGCTCGACCTTTTCCCTGGCGACCAGCTATGATCCGCTCGGCCAGCCGATCGACTTGACGCACCCCGACGGATCGGTGACCCGCAACACCTACGATATCCTTCAGCGGATTTCTTCCGTGGCTTTCCGGGATGTCGGGGAGACCGCGTTCACCACTTATGGAAGCTATCCCGGCTACACCGCCCTGAACCAGCCGACGTCGATCTCCTATAACAACGGCCTGACGACGAACAACGCCTTCTATCCCTATGAAACGGGGATGGGCAGGCTCCAGAGCTTTTCGCTGGCGTCCGGCGCCGCGACGGACGCCTTCTCCGCCGACTTCACCTGGAACGCGTTCGGCCAGCTCACGCAGGTCGCCCGGAAGCGCGACGGTGCCACGACCGGGAGCACCGGCTATACCTACGAAGACACCGGCTGGCTCAGCCAGGCGGCGGGCTCCAGCGGCACCTTCGCCTTCTCCTACGACCTCGCGGGCAATATCGCGTTGAAGGACGGCGTGACCTATGCCCGGACGCCGAACACCAACCGGCTCGCCTCCGCCAGCAACGGGCTGACGGCCGCGTTCGACGGCGGCGGGGCCATGACGGCGCGCGTCCTCGACAAGCAGGCCTGGTGCTACCGGTACGATCCCGAGGCGAACCTGGCGACGGTCCTCAGCGGCCGGACCGACGGCACTGCGGACGGCGCCTGCGGCGATACCTCCGGCTATTCGACGGTCGCGCAGGCGTCCTACGACGCGAGCGGGCGCCGCTTGGTCAGGACCGATCCGGATGGGACGGTGAACGTCTACGTCTCCACCGATTTCGAGGAGCTGCGCCGGGGCGGGCAGGTCTACCAGACCCGCTATCTGACCGGCCCGGAAGGCCGCTTCGCCGCCCTTACCCGGCAGGTCACGCCTGCGGGAGAGACCGCCGCGGCATCGGCCGGCGGTGGCTATCCGACGCCCGGCACCTACTTCACCTTCGGGGACCAGGTGGACAGCACCTTCCTGGTGACCGATGCCGCCGGCACCGAGGTCGCGCAGGTCGGCTACCGGCCTTTCGGGACGATCGACCCGTCCGTCACCTCGGGGGCCGATAACTTCCGCTTCAAGTTCGGCGGGAAGGAGCTGGACGAGAACACCGACCTCTATTACTTCCTCGCGCGTTACTACAGTGACGAGCTGGGGCAGTTCACCAAGCCCGATCCGGCTCGGCAGTTCTCCAGTCCCTACCTGTACGCCGCCAACGATCCGCAGTCGCTGACCGATCCCGACGGGGAGTTCGTCCAGATGGTCGTTCTGGCGGTCGGAGTGGCGGCGGGAGCCTATTTCGGCGGCTCGGCGGCCGACCACAGCTACAATCCGGCGGACTGGAACTGGCACAGTGCCAAGACTTACGAGGGCCTGTTCGCTGGCGCCGTGATCGGGGCGGCCGGGGCCGAGGTCGGCGCCGCGTTCGCGGAGGCCGGGGTGGCTCCCGCGATCCTGGGCGGCATGCTGCTGGGCGGCACCGAGAACGCGGCATACGCGGGGATCGCCAACGAAACGCCGGAGGGCATCGCCATGGCGGCCTTGACCGGCGCCGTCCTGGGCGGCGTGACCGAGGGGGTGTTCGCCGGCGGCGGCGCGATGATGGCGGAGGCCGGCAGCCGGATGGCCGGCCGAGGTTACTCCAGGCTCGAGAGCGCCGCCGACGTCGATGCTCCGGAGGGAGGCGGCTGGGAGGGGCGGGGGCCGTGCGCCAGCTTCTCCGCGGGAACGCTGGTCGCCACCACCGAGGGGACCGTGCCGGTCGAGCAGGTGCGGCCGGGCACTTACGTGCTGTCCCGGGGCGTCGAGGGGGAGCCGGCCGAGCCCAGGCTCGTCCTGCGCACCTATGAGCGCATGGCTGACGATGCCGTCCGGCTGAAGGCCGGAGGCACCCTGATCCGCACCACCGCCCAGCATCCGTTCTGGGTGGAGGGCAGGGGCTGGACACCGGCGGGCGCGCTCGCGGCTGGCGACATCGTGGCGACGCTGGATGCCGGAGGGGTGGCGGTCGAGCGGGTCGAGACGGTCTCCGGACCGGAACCCGTCTACAATTTCGCCGTCAGCGGCACCCAGTCGTACTTCGTCTCCGGCTTGAAGCTCTGGGCGCACAACGCACCGGCGAAATCCTGCGCCGTGGCCGGTAAGCCGAAGGCCTACAAGGCGGCTGGCAAGGCCAAGCAGGGGACCGGTGCCCCGGCGGCGAACAGCAACGTCCGGGGCTTGACCCTGGAGGCGCTGCCGGCGCCCAAGGCGAAGAGCTACTTCAACGTCAAGACGAGCATGAAGGAGAAGCTGTACTACGACCACGTCTTGTCGGTGAGCAAGTCCGGCTACGGCGAGGCGGCCGAGCACATGAGGCACTATATCGAGGTCCAGAAAGGCGTTCCGGTCTGGTCCGTCGAGCGCACCGGCGCGAAGGTCAGGAGGAAGTTCGCGCTCAAGGGCATTCCGACGAAACCCAAGCTCGACCGGGACGAGATCCCGATGGCGATGTTTCAGCAGGGCGGCGGAAACGGCAGCTATCTCAGCTCGGTCCGGCACATCGATTTCAGCTCGAACAGGTCCCTGGGGTCCGCGATCGGCCAAGCCTTGAAGGGCTTGCCGAACCAGACTCGTGTCCTGATCCGGATGGTCGCCTACCGGCGCCGCCGCTCCGCGGCCGGGGTGCCGCGACGCCCGCGCGTCCGGTACCGCGATGCCGGGTTCCGGCCCGTACGCCGGGCGGCGGGATCATGAGCGGAGAGACGCCCGGAGGAGAGACGCCGGAAGCCGGCTGGGACGATCACCGGCGGGCGTTCGGCGACATGCTCGGCCTCGGCGGCCCCGTGCCGGACGCGGCCCTGCGGGCGGCGCTTTACGACGGGGCCTATGCGCAGAGCCTGTTCGCCGCCCGCGAGGGCGACCCGCGGCATCTGCGCAGGCTGCTCGACGAACCGCCGGAGGTCGAGGAGATCGCGGCGAAGTCGCCCCAGGCGAGGCAGGCGAAGCTGGTCCGCCGGGCCGCCAACGCGCTGGCCCTGTGGGCAAGCGACCTGTTCGCGACCGTCGACGACGAGACGCTGCGACGGCGGCGCGATGCCTGCGCCGCGTGCGAGCATGCCGCCCGTCCGCCGGACCTGCTGGTCTATCGGCTGGCCGGCGGGCTGGAACAGACGATCTGCGAGCTGTGCGGCTGCAACCTGGTCCTGAAGACCCGTTTTCCCGAAGCAAGCTGCCCGGCGCTCCATCCGCATCTGCCCGGCATGACCCGTTGGGGGGAGCCGATCGGCGGCACTTGATCCGGGGCCGTCCCCGTGTTCCACATGCGCCTTCGGCCGCCCGTGGAAACATCCGCTTCATGAAGTACCGCCTCGCCATCTTCGACTTCGATGGAACCCTCGCCGACTCCCTTCCCTGGTTCCGGTCCGTCTTCAGCCAGGTGGCGGAGCGCTACCGGCTGAGGGCGCCGGATGCGGCGGAGTTCGAGACCTTGCGGGGACTGGGCAACCGGGAGATCCTGCGGCACCTGGAAGTTCCGGTCTGGAAGCTCCCCCTGATCGCCAGGCATATGAAGGGGCTGATGGCGGCGGATATCGAGAGCATCCCGCTGTTCGACGGCGTGCCGGAGATGCTGCGCGGCCTGAATGCTGCGGGCGTCGGGCTGGCGGTCGTCAGCTCCAACTCGGAAGCCAATGTCAGGCGGGTGCTGGGGCCTGACAACGCCGCGCTGATCGGCCATTACGGCTGCGGCGCGTCGATCTTCGGGAAGGGGACCCGGTTCAAGGCGGCGCTCCGGCAGGGCGGCGTGGCGCCGGGACAGGCGATCTGCATCGGCGACGAGGTCCGCGACGCCGAAGCCGCCCGCGCCCGGGGCATCCCGTTCGCCGCGGTGGCCTGGGGCTACGCCACGCCCGCGGTGCTGGCCGACCAGGCGCCGCTGGTGCTTTTCGAGCGGGTCGGCGAGATCGTGCCGGCCCTGGTCAGGCGGAGCGGCGGGCCTGCCGGCTGAGGCGGGCGTGGAGGTCGCGCAGGTACTTGGAATCCATGTCGGTGAACTCGCCCTCGGCGATGTCGGACTTGAAGTCCAGCAGCTCCTGCCGGGTGCCGGGCGAGAGCGTGTCGTGGGCGAGGAGCTCCTCGATGAGGGTCAGGTCGTCCGGATAGCCGCCGGGCCGCCGGGGCGGTTCGACCTCCAGGGGATCGTCGTCGGTGAAGGCGCCGTGGTAGTCGTCGTCGACGGCTCCGGGCGGCGGAACCAGCAGGTCGTTCCAGCTCACCCCGCTTTCCTTGACCCGCCGGTCGATCTCTCGCGCGCTTGCCAGGACCCCGGCCTCGTCAGGATCGCCGAGGCGGTTGAGCAGGGCGATGAAGCTGTCGCGGTCGAGATGGGGCATTCCTGGTCTCCTCTGGTGGGGCCTTCCGGCGGAACATCGGTAGAATAGCTGTGCCCTGGCGGCGGTCTTTCAACACTCCGCACAGTATGGTTTTGCCGTCCGGCGTGCTAGGGTCCGGTCGGATTCCAGAAGCACCAGAATACGAGTGGGGCCATGCCGTCGTTTGATATCGTTTCCAAGACTGAGATTGCCGAAGTCGACAACGCCCTTGACGGGGTGACCCGCGAGATCGGCCAGCGCTACGACTTCAAGGGGTCGCACTGCTCGATCGAGCGCAAGGAGAACGAGCTGACCGTCCTGGCCGACGACGACCTGAAGCTCAAGCAGATGCACGAGCTGCTGGTCGTCCACTTCACCCGGCGCAAGCTCGATCCCGGCGCGCTCGACTACGGCAAGCCGGAGAAGGCGGCCGGCAACACGGTGCGCCAGGTGATCACGGTCAAGCAGGGGATCGACAAGGATCTCGCCAAGCAGATCACCAAGGCGATCAAGGACAGCAAGATGAAGGTCCAGGCCTCGATCCAGGGCGACGAACTGCGCGTCACCGGCAAGAAGATCGACGACCTGCAATCCGCCATCGCCCTGGTCAAGGGGCTGAAGATCGAGCAGCCCCTGCAATACATCAATTTCCGCGACTGAGCCGGCTGGGCGGCGTCAGGTCGCCAGGAAGCGGCGGCGGTCGCCCTCCAGCACCAGGCAGGTCAGGTGGCCGCTGGCATAGGCCCCGGTGTCGATGCCGATGCGGTTGCTGCGGATCTCCGGCAGGTCGGTAATGGTGTGGCCGTGGACCACGATCTTGCCGTGGTCCGCGGTCGAGTTCAGGAAGTCGTCCCGGATCCACATCATGTCGTCTTTGTCCTGGCGGTTCAGCGGAACCCCCGGACGCACGCCGGCATGGGTGAAGAAGTAGTCGCCGATGGTCAGGCTGGGCCGCAGGTGGTTCAGGAAGCTGACATGGGACGGCGGGATCACGCGCCGCATCTCCTGCTGGGCGAAGGAGATCCGCTCCTCGGGCGTCAGGCCCGAGGGGATCTGGATGCCGTAGCTGTGCAGCGTCGCCAGGCCGCCATACTTGAACCATCCCGGACCCGCGGCCGGGCTGGTCATGAACTCCTGGAAGGCGGCCTCGTGGTTGCCGCGCAGATGCACCGCCCCGAAGGTCGGCGGCGGATCGCCGATCATCAGGTCGATCACCTGGCGGGAGTGCAGGCCGCGGTCCACGTAGTCGCCGAGGAAGACCAGGTAGTTGACCGGCCCCGGCGAGGCCCTGGCGTCGTCGGCCACCATGTCAAGCAGGCGCATCAGGAGATCCGCGCGGCCGTGGATGTCGCCGACGGCATAGACGCGGATGCCCTTGGGCACCGTCGCCGCCACCTGTTCCACATCCTGGCGCTTGCGCAGAAAACTCAACACCACGTTGCTCGATCTTTCCGGTACGCTCATCAGTCCCCCTTCTGTCACAGAAATAAGCGCTTGGGGGTCCGTGTGCGAGGGTTATGAAAGAGTTTTGCCCAGCTTTGTCGAGGGGCTGCGGCGATCCCCCAAAGCGTTACCGATACCGTGGAAACCGATCGGGCCGACCGAGAGGAAGGAAAGCTCCGCCTGTTGCTTGTCCGAACCGGTCCAGCAAAGTCCGGGCCACCAGCGCGTATCGAGGAGATTCGAGGAATGGCGTACTGCTTTACGCCGGAAGAGACCGTGCCCCAGGGAATCCGCCGCATCGCCCTGGAGCAGATCGACAAGGCCGAGGCGGCCCTGACCGGAGGCAAGGAGCGCCACAAGGCGGTGCACAATGCCCGCAAGGGGTGCAAGAAGGTCCGGGCGCTGCTGCGGCTCGCCCGCGGCGGTCTGGGCAACGCCTACGTCCGGGAGAACGGCTTCTTCCGCGATGCCCAGCGCCGGCTGTCGGCGGTGCGCGACGCGTCGGTCATGGTCGAGACCCTGGACAAGCTGGTCGGACGCCAGGGCAGCGACGGCGCCGGCGGGTTCGGGCAGGTCCGGGGCGTCCTGGTGGAGCGGTGCGAGCGGGCCTCGGCCGAGCATCTGGAGCAGGAGCGGACCACCGAGGAGGTCGCCGGCATGCTGCGCGAGGTGCGCGGGCGGGTCGAGACCTGGACCCTGCGGAACCCCGGCTTCAAGGTGCTGCGGCCCGGCCTGCACAAGGTCTACCGCGACGGGGCGAAGCGCCTGGAAGGGCTGGGCGACGCGCCGAGCGCCCATGACTTCCACGACTGGCGCAAGCAGGCGAAGTATCTGTCCTACCACCTGAGATTGTTGACGCCGGTGTGGCCGGGCACGGTCGGCGCCCTCGCCGGGGAATTCGGCGAACTGGGCAGCCTGCTGGGCGACGAGCACGACCTCGCCGTCCTGCGCGACATGCTGGAGGCCGACGAGCCGGGCTTCGGCGGGCCGACCCTGGTGCGGCCCCTGGCCGGCCTGATCGACCAGCGGCGGTCCGACCTCCAGGCGGAGAGCCGAGTCCTCGGCGCCAAGCTCTATCTCGACAAGCCCAAGGTCTTCACGGACCGGATCGAGACCTGGTGGGACATGTGGAAGGAGGAGTCCGGCCGCCGCGCGGCTTGAGGACTCAGTCCCCCGCCGCGATATGCACCTCCACGTCGTGGGCCGCCAGCACGTCGGCCAGCGGGGCGGGGGGCGCGCGGTCGGTGAACAGGGCCGAGACCTCGCCGATATGGCCCAGCCGCACCATGGCGTTGCGGCCGAACTTGCTGTGGTCCGCGCAGAGGAAGACGGTGCGGGCGTTGCGGATGATCGCCTGGGCGACCCTGACCTCGCGGTAGTCGAAGTCGAGCAGGGTGCCGTCCAGGTCGATGCCGCTGATCCCGATGATGCCGATATCGACCTTGAACTGGTTGATGAAGTCGATCGTCGCCTCGCCGATGATGCCGCCGTCGCGGTTGCGCACCAGCCCGCCGGCCACCAGCACGTCCAGGTCGGTGCCGGCCGCCAGGAAGGCCGCGACGTTCAGGTTGTTGGTGATGACGCTGAGGTTCTTGTGGCCGACCAGTTCCTGGGCGACCGCCTCCGTCGTGGTGCCGATATTGATGAACAGCGAGACGCCTTCCGGCACGTGGCGCGATACCAGCCGGCCGATCGCCCGCTTGGCCTCCGACCCCAGGGCCTTGCGCTCCACATAATCCACGTTGTGGGTGGTGGAGCGGGGAACGGCGCCGCCGTGGTGGCGCTCCAGCAGGCCCTGTTCGCAGAGCTGGTTGATGTCGCGCCGGATGGTCTGGGGAGTCACCTCGAACTGGCGCGACAGCCCGTCGATCGAGACGAAGCCCTGCCGCGCGGCGAGGTCGAGGATGCGCTGCTGGCGGGTGTCGCTCTTCACCGGGCCTCTCCCGCCGAGGGACCGCTGCCGCTGCCGATGCCGCAGCCGCGCAGCACGAACGCGACGACCTCGGCCGTCGCCTCCTCCCACGCCGCGTCGCTCAGGCTCTCCACCTCCATCACCGCCCGGATCTGGACCGCGAAGTCGGCGTAGGTCTGGGTCATGCCCCATAGCATGAAGAAGAGATGCCGGGGGTCGAGCGCCGCCATCCGCCCCTCCGCGATCCAGCCCGCGATGATCCGGGACTTGGCTTCCACCCGCTTCCTCAAGTCGATCTCCAGATAGTCGGTCAGGAACGGCGCGCCGCTCAGCAGCTCGTTGGCGAACACCTTGGACGCCAGCGGGCGGTGCCGGGAATGGCGCATCTTGGCACGGACATAGCCGGATATCGCCTCCGCCGGGTCGCTTTCCGGCCGGATCATGTCGGTGGCGTCCAGCCACAGCTCCAGGATGCCGGTCAGCACCGCCTGGTAGAGCTGTTCCTTGGTGCCGAAATAGTAATGCAGGTTGGCCTTGGGCAGCCCCGCCGCCTGGGCGATCTGCGCCATGGTGGCCCCGGCGAGCCCGGTCTCGGCGAAGACCCGCTCGGCCGCCTCCAGGATGCGCGTCTCGTTCTCCCGCCGGATGCGCCCGCGCGGAGCGGGAGCGGCGCCGGAAGCAGCCGGATTATTCATCACATCGCCCATTCGAGCATCATTCCGTCCCATAAATGGCCATTTTTGAAACAAGTTGACCAAGCGGTCAATTTGTTTATAGCATCCAACCAAAGACGCCGACAAACGGCCCGGCGGACCCGAGCCCAGGAGAGGCCCAGCGGGACCGGAACCAGGAGAGGCCCGGCGGAAAGCAACGAAGCGACCAACGGAACAGGAGCAGGCGGGATGACGAGCGTGATGGACGTGCCGGCGGACATCGCTCCCAGGCGGCTGTCGCCGCGGGAGTACGAGGCCAACTTCGAGGATGCCACGCCGCCGCTGAGCCGCAAGCAGGCGCTGATCGAGGCGGCCCGCTGCTATTACTGCTACGACGCGCCGTGCATGGAGGCCTGCCCGACCGGCATCGACATCCCCAGCTTCATCGCGAAGATCGCCGGGGACAACGTCAAGGGCTCCGCCGTGACGATCCTGGAGGAGAACATCATGGGCGGCATGTGCGCCCGGGTGTGCCCGACCGAGATCCTGTGCGAGCAGGCCTGCGTCCGCACCGCGCAGGAGCACAAGCCGGTCGCGATCGGCGCGCTCCAGCGCTACGCCACGGACTGGCTGTTCGAGCGCGGCATCCAGCCCTTCGAACGGGCGGCGCCGACCGGCCGCAAGGTCGCCGTGGTCGGCGCCGGCCCGGCCGGCCTGTCCTGCGCGCACCGGCTGGCGATGCACGGCCACGAGGTGACCGTGTTCGAGGCCCGGGAGAAGCCCGGCGGCCTGAACGAGTACGGCATCGCCGCCTACAAGGTGACCGACGGCTTCGCCGGGCGCGAGGTGGATTTCATCCTGTCGCTGGGCGGCATCACGATCGAGCACGGCAAGGCGCTGGGGCGCGACGTCACCCTGGCGGAGCTCCGGGCCGGCTATGGCGCGGTGTTCCTGGGGCTGGGCCACAACGCGGTCAACGCGCTGCGGATCGAGGGCGAGGAACTGGACGGCGTCGTCAACGCGGTCGATTTCATCGCCGCCCTGCGGCAGGCGCCGGACAAGTCCGCGCTGCCGGTCGGGCGCCGGATCGTCGTGATCGGCGGCGGCAACACCGCCATCGACGCGGCGACCCAGTCGAAGCGGCTGGGGGCGGAGGATGTCACGATCGTCTATCGCCGCGGCCCCGACTGCATGTCGGCGACGGGCGCCGAGCAGGAATGGGCGCAGACCAACGGCGTCCGGATCAAGCACTGGGCCCAGCCGCGCCGGGTGATCGGGGCGGCCGGCCATGTCCGCGAGGTCGAGTTCGAATACACCGTCCTGGACGAGGCCGGACGCCTGGCCGGCACCGGGGAGCTGTTCCGCATCCCGGCCGACATGGTGTTCAAGGCGATCGGCCAGTGCTTCGTGCCGGCCGCGGCCGGCGACGCCGAGCTGGCCGAGCTTCTGGAGTTCCGGCCCGACGGCCGGTTCGCGGTCAACGAGGATCGGCAGACCTCCCTTCCCAACGTGTTCGCCGGCGGCGACTGCGTGCCGGGCATCGACCTGACCGTGTCGGCGGTGCAGGACGGCAAGGTGGCGGCGGAAGCGATCCACCGCCTGCTGGGCGCGTCGTGACGGCCGGGATCGGAATGGGCGATACCGAATTGGGCGGTATAGGGAAGGGGAGATAGCGTCATGGCAAGTCTGGTCAGCAACTTCGTCGGCATCCGGTCGCCCAACCCGTTCTGGCTGGCCTCCGCGCCGCCGACGGACAAGGAATACAACGTCGTCCGCGCCTTCGAGGCGGGCTGGGGCGGCGTGGTGTGGAAGACGCTGGGGGAGGACCCGCCGGTCGTCAACGTGTCGTCGCGCTACGGCGCTTTCAGCTACAACGGCACCCGCGTCGCCGGGTTCAACAACATCGAGTTGATCACCGACCGGCCGCTGGAGGTCAACCTTCAGGAGATCAAGTCGGTCAAGCAGCGGTTCCCCGACCGGGCCATGGTCGTGTCGCTGATGGTCCCCTGCGAGGAGGAGAGCTGGAAGCGCATCCTGCGCCGGGTCGAGGAGACCGGGGCCGATGGCATCGAGCTGAATTTCGGCTGCCCGCACGGCATGTCGGAGCGGGGCATGGGCTCGGCGGTGGGGCAGGTGCCCGAATATGTCGAGATGGTCACCCGCTGGTGCAAGCAGCACAGCCGGATGCCGGTGATCGTCAAGCTGACGCCCAACATCACCAACATCCTGGGCCCGGCCCGGGCGGCCAAGCGCGGCGGCGCCGACGCGGTGTCGCTGATCAACACCATCCAGTCCATCATGTCGGTGGACCTGGACGCGATGGCGCCGACCCCCACGGTGGACGGCAAGGGCACCCACGGCGGCTATTGCGGCCCGGCGGTCAAGCCGATCGCCATGCGCATGGTGGCCGACATCGCCCGCGACCCGGAATGCCAGGGGATGGCGATCAGCGGCATCGGCGGCGTCTCCACCTGGCGGGACGCGGCGGAGTTCATCAGCCTGGGCGCCGCCACGGTCCAGGTCTGCACCGCCGCGATGCACCACGGCTTCCGCATCGTCGAGGAGATGGCCGACGGGCTGGCCAACTGGATGGACGGCCGGGGCTTCGGGGAGGTGAAGGACTTCACCGGCATGGCGATCCCCAACTATGTCCATTGGGAGGACCTGAACCTCAACTACAAGATCGTCGCCCACATCGACCAGGACAGCTGCATCAAGTGCGGCTTGTGCCACATCGCCTGCGAGGACACCGCGCACCAGGCGATTGGCGCCCTGCGGACGGCGGGCGCCCGGCGCTACGAGGTGATCGAGGAGGAATGCGTCGGCTGTAACCTGTGCATGCATGTCTGCCCGGTCGAGAACTGCATCACCATGGAGCGGCGCGACGAGGGCAAGCCCTTCCTTACCTGGAAGGACCATCCCAACAACCCGATGCGGCGGGAGGCGGCGGAGTAGGGAGCGGGGCGGGCGGCGGGGCGGAGGGTGCCGGGGCGACGGTGACCCTCCGATGAGTACGCCGCAGGGGTCAATGCAGGTCATCATCGGTCATGTCATGTCGGGATGACGTAGGCGCGGTAGAGCGAAGCGGCGGGATTCGCGCGTGGATGGACGGATCAAGTCCACGGCTGTCCGGCACGGTTCTTGCCGGTCAACCATTGAGAACATGTCCAGCGACTGTTTTCTCCTTCGTTTCGTCATCCGCGGGCTTGACCCGCGGATCGCAAGGCACGGAGGCATCGATGCTTCCCGCGGACGATGGCCGGATCAAGTCCGGCCATGACGGGAGAGGGGTGATCACCGTGCCGGAGAGGGGCCGAGGGCGCCGGGGCGACGGTGACGCCCCCCGGGGAAGGCCGCGAATGTCAGCATTCGTCATCATGGCTCATCCCGCCGCGGCGGGAAGTGCGGGCCATTGGCTGCGCGGGAGCAGCCGGCCTTTCCGGTCGAAGTAGCGCAGGGCCTGGCTGGTTTGGGAGAGCCGGCAGGCGATCTCGGGGAGGTGGTCCTCCAGGTAGGCCATGCAGCGCAGCATCCGGCGTGCCGTGGCGACGGCGGACTCGCTGTCCTCGTGGTTGTAGTCGATTTCCTCGGGCGGCGGGGCCGGTTCGGGTTCCGGCTCCGGTGGCGGTTCGGGCGGTGCCGCGGGAGCATCGTCGTCGGCGTCGAAAACGGCGAAGGGATCGCGGGACGTGGGCAGGAGGTTGCGGAAGCGGGCGATCCGATCGACGGCCCGCAGCACGGCGAAGTGGTTCTGCTTTTCCAGGGCGTCAAGCATCACCCTCTTGAGCGCGCCGACCAGTTCGTCCGTCTCCTCGCGCCGGCGGGTGTCTTCGGCGTCGATCAGCTCCGCCACGCGCGCCGCGACGCGGGCATCGCGCATCAGCCGCGACCCGGCTTGGCGGGCACTGTCCCAGGCATAGCCGGAAAGCCGGGCGGCCGCCGTCAGGCTGCGGCCGGAGGCGACATGGCGGGCGAAGGCCTCCTGCCGGTGGGGGAGGTCCTGTTCTGCGGCGGTATCGGGCATGCGGGCGTGCTCCGGGTGGACGGGTGGTGCTTGGGGGTAGGTATATTGTCTTAGACTGTCGAGGATATCAATCCTTTACGGTGGGGGTGTCGCGGGGCGGAAGACGCTGCGGCGGGACGCCGGCCGCCGGACCGCGTGCGGGATGGTGGAGATTTGTTCGACCGGAGCGGGAGGATCGCTTCGACGCCTTCCGATTGCCGCCCCCGTGCGGGGTTGGCCGCGCCGCTTGCGGTTGAGGCGGAGAATACGCCTAAACTTCTCATCAAGATTGACTTATGCGGACTCCCGTCGCAGAGTCCGCATGCCCATGCACCCGCAGGGCGGTCGGACGAGGAGCCTTGGAACTCCTCAGCCCGACCTGACCACCGATCACTCTGCTTAAGGAACGAAATCGATGGCTGCGACCAGCTTTAGCACAACCGGCGCGTATCTGCGCCACTCATTGTTCTCCGCCGCCGCAGTGGTCCCGACCGCTGCGGCGGCGGGAACACCCGTTCCCGATCCGTCCCCGCGCGCCGGCTGAACCGCCGCGCCTGACCCTATCCGGCTGAACGGCGGCGGCTTCCGCCGCGACCGTTTTCCCGTATCCGGACCATGACCGGGCCGCACGGCACGGAACGCCGGCGGCCGCCCGCTCACGGCCCGAACCCGGCACGATTCCGGCCTGTTCCGTACAGCCCGGCGGCGGAGGCACGACTCGACATGCAGCACGACGACGACCTGGACCGGGCGGCGGACGCCCCCTCACGCCTGCTCGACACCGCCCTTGGCATCGTCGAGGCCCTGAGGGACTACAGCATCACCGTGACCGAAGCGGAGCCGACCGACGCCATGGTGGCGGCCGGCATGGCGGTGTCCGGCCTCGGCGCGGAACAGGTCCGCGCGATCTTCAGGGCGATGCTCGCCGCCAACGCGCACCCGCCCGGCCGGATGCAGTAGGCGCCGGCATGGCCCGGCCGTTGGAGACCTTGACCATGGTTGTCCGTTTCGATCCGGTGGAATACCGGTATCCCTGTTGCGCGTGGCTGACCGGCCACCCGCCGCTCGACCATCTGCTGACCGTCTGGCGCGGCAACCAGAACCGGCGCGAGGGCCGGCCGCCGCGCTGGTCGGAGATCCGCAGGCATTTCTGGAACCCCGACGCCGGGGAGCCGGCGTGCATGGACTTCATGCTGGTGTACGATCCCGGCGGCATGCGTCCGCCGGCCTGCGACACCATGATGCCCGTGGCCTCCGCCCTGCTCGGCCTGCCCTTGTTCTTCGCCGGGACGGATTGGCGCGACGGGGCGCGGACGCGCAAGGTCGCCCCGTTCGTCCGCCGGGTGGCGCGGAGCCAACGCGCGATGAGGGGTTTCC
This sequence comes from Skermanella rosea, assembly GCF_016806835.2. Lineage (NCBI taxonomy): Bacteria > Pseudomonadati > Pseudomonadota > Alphaproteobacteria > Rhodospirillales > Azospirillaceae > Skermanella > Skermanella rosea. Next base: position 1,812,701 of record NZ_CP086111.1, read on the forward strand.
TGACGCCGGGGGCGCGCGCAGTGCATGCGCGGGCCGGGAGGCTGCTGGCCGTGGCCGGCGTGCCGCTCGCGCCGGAGGCGGGTGGTGTGGGGGAGGGGGTACGCGGGAGGTTGGTGCTTATGACGGTGGCGTGGGCGGAGAGGTGAAGGGAGGGGCGGAAAAGCACGAGGGGAGGCGCGGGGCGAGGTCTATTCCTGGAGGTCCGGAAGCGGTTTGGTTGGAGCAATGAGCGATCCAATGCCGGAGCGCTTCCGGCCGAAATCACTCTGACCCCATTTTTGAAAAATGACTCTGGCCCCTTTTTTGAGTGCGTTCAGATGATCGGTTTGCCGTAGGTCGGCCTCGGCCGAAGGCCGACCTACGCCGCAACCGCTCCGCTGAAGAAACATCAGTCGCCGTCAAAGCCGATCGACAGGGCGATACGCCGCCTGATTTCCGCCAGTTGAGCGTCGGTTATCCTGGATGCGGTCGTTTGTATCCGCCGCTTCGACGTCGCGGTGACATGGTGGGCGATAGCCCAGGAAACCTTGGCGCACCCATTCTCCGGCGTCGGAGCGATGGACACGGACAGGGACGGCATGGCCAGTTTCGGATCGTCGGTAAGCGGCACCAGAATGACGTTTGGATAGGCCGGGTCGAACAGGTCGCTGTCCTCCACCACGACGGCGGGCCGCTTCTTGTTCGCCTCCTTGGGAAGCGCGTCCCGCCAGTCCGCGATCACGATGGCGCCGGCCGTCACGCTCATCGCTTGCCACCTTCGGCCGTCGGCGTGCCCCAGTCGGCATAGAAAGCCTGCGCCTCGGGCGAGGCGGCCACATACTCGGCCACGTCCCGGCTCTCCGCCCGGATCCGTTCCTTGCGGATCCTCCTGGCCTCTCTCAGGGCTATTTCGCGGAGATATGTCGAAAGGCCGATGCCCCGCTCCCTGGCGGCGGCCTCGAGCACTTCCTGGGCGTCATCGTCCAGGCGCACTGATACGGGCGAGCCCATCCACAACCTCCGAAGCGCTTCAATGGCGTCCTCCCGGAGTGTATGGCGCTGGTGTAATACATTCAAGTGGCGGAATGTGACCGCGCGCAACGCCGGCAGCCCTATCTTCACTCCCCAACGCGGGCGTAGTCGCCCTTGTAGTAGAGCAGGGGCTTGCCGTCCGCCAGGGAGGACAGGCGCTTCACGCGGCCGACCAGGATGACGTGGTCGCCGCCGTCGTGGACGGCTTCGGTGGTGCAGTCGAGGGAGGCGAGGCAGCCTTTCAGGATGGGGGCGCCGGTCTCCCAGGCTTCCCACTCGACGCCGTCCCAGCGGTCGCCGATCGCGGTGGAGAAGCGGACGGACAGGTCGCGCTGGGTCTCGGCCAGCACGTTGACGGCGAACCGGCCGGAGGCGGTGAAGGCGTCCAGGGCGTTGGACGAACGGGCCAGGCAGAACAGGACCAGGGGCGGGTCGAGCGACACCGAGCTGAAGGAGTTGGCGGTCAGCCCGAAAGCCTCCCCGGCGTCGTTCGCCGTGGTGATCACGGTGATGCCGGTGGCGAAGCATCCAAGGGCGTTTCGGAACGCCCGCCGGTCGAAACTCATCGCGCTGGACTCTTTGCCGTGGGCTCGGGGTGCATGTCGCGTGCTTCGGTATAGCAGGCGGGGACCGCGCGCAAGCCTCATGTACCCCGGCGAACCCTGCTCCCGCACGGCCACTAAGGGCTTCTTAACGAAACTGGACGACCCTGCTGGTCGTATTCCCTGACCTTCACGCGGTGGCTGCTCCACGACATGCTGTTCATCATAGGCTCCATCACCGTCCTGGCCTGCGTGCTGGGCGGCTACGCGGCCATGGGTGGGCATCTCGCCGTGCTGTGGCAGCCGTTCGAGGTCGTCATCATCGTGGGCGCCGCGATCGGCGCCTTCATCATCTCCAACCCGAAGACGGTGCTCGGCCGCTGCGGCAAGGCGATGGTCACCCTGCTGAAGGGGTCGCGCTACAACAAGGAAAGCTACCTGGAGCTGCTCAGCCTGCAGTACCAGGTGTTCAAGATCGCCAAGACCCGCGGGCTGCTGGCGCTGGAGCAGCATATCGAGAAGCCCGAGGAGAGCTCGCTGTTCCAGCAGTTCCCCAAGTTCCACGCCGACCACCACGCCGTCGTCTTCCTGTGCGACTACCTGCGCCTGATGTCACTGGGCTCGGACAATCCGCACGAGCTGGAAAACCTGATGGACGAGGAGCTGGAGACCCATCACCAGGAGCATGCCCAGATCTCGGGCGCGATCCAGACCATGGCCGACGGCATGCCGGCGCTGGGCATCGTCGCGGCGGTGCTGGGCGTGATCAAGACCATGGGCGCCATCACCGAGCCGCCGGAAGTGCTGGGCAAGCTGATCGGCGGCGCGCTGGTCGGGACCTTCCTGGGGGTCTGGATCTCCTACGGCTTCATCGCGCCGATCGCCAGCTCGCTGAAGGCGGTGTACGAGGCCGAGGCGAAATATTTCCAGTGCATGAAGGCGGGGCTGCTGGCCCATCTGCACGGCTACGCCCCCGCCGTCTCGGTCGAATACGCCCGCAAGGCGCTGCTGTCCGACGTCCGCCCGACCTTCTACGAGGTCGAAGAGGCGACGTCGGCGCTGCCGCCGGCCTGAGGGGGCGGTCGCCATGGCGCCTCCCCCTTCCCAGTCGTCCGGTGGACAGCAGCCGGTCGTCATCATCAAGCGCAGGAAGAAGTCCCGCCACGACGCCCACCACGGCGGCGCCTGGAAAGTCGCCTATGCCGACTTCGTGACGGCGATGATGGCCTTCTTCCTGCTGCTCTGGCTGCTCAACGTCACCACGTCGGAGCAGCGCCAGGGCATCGCCGACTATTTCAGCCCGGCCAGCGTGTCGCGCTCGACCAGCGGCAGCGGCGGCGTGCTGGGCGGGCTGACCATTACGGTGCCCGGCGCCATGATCTCGCCCGGAGCCCCGCTCAACGTCGCCCAGCCGACCCCCAGCCGGGCCGGAGAGTCCGACCGGGAGCCCGACCAGACCTCCGAGGAGCTGTACGACCGCGCCGGGATCAGCGCCCGGCAGCTGGAGGAGCGGGCGCTGCGCGAGGAGATGGCGCGGCGCGAGCAGCGGCAGTTCGAGGAGGCGGAGAAGACCCTGCGCAAGGCGATCGAGGGCGTGCCGGAGCTGGCCCAGCTCGCCGAGAGCCTGATGATCGAGCAGACGCCGGAGGGGCTGCGCATCCAGATCGTCGATCAGGCGAACTATTCCATGTTCCCGCTCGGCAGCGCCCAGATGTACACGCCGACCCGCCAGCTGCTGGGGCTGGTGGCGCAGGCGGTGGGCCGCCTGCCGAACAAGCTGTCGATCAGCGGCCATACCGACGGGACCCGGTTCGCCCGGGGCGACGTGTACGGCAACTGGGAACTGTCCACCGACCGAGCCAACGCCAGCCGGCGCGCCCTGATCGCCGGCGGCATCGACGAGAGCCGGATCGAGACCGTCGTCGGCCGCGCCGACCGCGAGCACCTGTTCCAGGACGATCCCCAGTCGCCGCGCAACCGCCGCATCAGCATCGTCCTGCTGCGCGACGCCAAGCCGCCGCCGCCCCGGCGCTAGGGCGGGGCGGGCGGGGAGGGAGGGGCTTCAGGCCGCCTTGACGCTCGCGATCACGAAGCCGCTGTTCGGCATCGTGGGCATGCGCGACAGGGGGATGTCGAGGTCCTGGCCGGGCACGTCGTAGCGCATCGCGGTGGTCAGCATCCGCACCGCCCGCTTGATCAGCTCGATCGTGATCCATTCTCCCGCGCAGCGGTGGTCCAGCCCGAAGTCGCCGCCGCCCTGGGGGATGAAGTTGAACGGGCTGCCGTCCCAGCCGACGAACCGTTCGGGATCGAACCTGCCGGGGTCCTTCCAGGTGCGGGCGTCGTGGTTGGTGCCGTAGAGGTCGAGCAGCACCCAGTCGTTCCGGCCGAAGCGGTGGCCGCGCCACTCGAACGGCTCCATCACCCGGCCGCCGACCAGCGGGAAGAAGGGGTAGAAGCGCCGGACCTCCTGGACGAACATCTCCAGGTACCGGTCGTCGCCGGCCGCCTCGCCGCGCGTTTCGGGATACTGGTGGAGGGCCAGCGCCGCGAAGGTGACGAAGCGGTGGACGGCGACCGTCGGCCGCAGGATGTTGAGCAGTTCCACCGCCGCCGCGTCCGGCGGGAGCTGTCCGCCGTCCCGGCCCCGGAAGCGGGCGATGACCTCCAGCGCGGTCCCCGGGGTCACCGGCAGGTCGCCGCGCCGGACCCGCTCGATCAGGTCCCGCGCCCAGTTCTCCGTCCGGCGGCGCAGCATCAGGCCCCGCCAGTTGCGCGGGCCCACGGCACCGGCGCCGTCCACCATGGCGCCGAACTCGCGCGTCCGCTCCGGCAGCTCGGCGTCGTCCAGGGGGACGCCCGCCCAGTCGCAGGCCGCCCGGCACAGCACGCCCTGAACCTCGTCATGGAGCACGACCCTGTCCATGCGCTCCCAGGCGGGCAGCCGGGCGCGCCAAGCCCGTTCCAGCGCGTCGCCCATCCGCCTGACCGCGTCGGGCGACATCAGCGACATGAACATGCGCTTGCGGTCGTGGTGGGCCTCGCCGTCGAGCGCCTGGACGCTGCCCTTGTCCTGGAGCAGCATCAGCGTCGGCTTCGGGATGGCCTGCTTCCGCGTGAACCGGCCCGGGCTGTAGAACTCCCGCGCCGCCTCCGGGCCGCTCATGCACACGGCCGGACGCAGCATCAGGCGCGTCCCGAAGATGTCCGACCCGTGTCGGCGGCAGCGGTTGGGGATGAACCGATAGCCTTCCCTCAGCAGGGAAAGCGTACTGTCCGGGGTCTTGTCGCGGGGGATGTTCGCCATCGGATCTCCATGGGTTCGCGGTAGGGCTGCCCTGGACAACCGGCCGCCGAGGCGACCGTTTCACCTGCCGCCGGCTTTGGCGGCGGAAGGCGCGGCCGCGGCGGTCCCCAGGTAGATTCCCGGCAGGATCAGCGCGATCCCGGCGACATGGTGGAGCCGGGGCTGCTCGCCCAGCAGCAGCCAAGCCAGCCCGGCGATGTAGACCGGGACCAGGTACATCAGCAGCCCGGTCCGGCTCGGCCCGACCATCGCCACCAGCTTGCCGTAGAGCAGGTAGGCGCCGAGGCCCGGCACCAGCGCCAGGAACACCCAGATTCCGACCGTCCGCGCGTCGAACAGCGCCCGCTCGCCCAGCGCCGCCTCGATCCCCAGGAACGGCACCAGCACCAGCACTCCGCCCAGCGTGATCGCGGTGAACCTGGCCGTCAGGTCCAGGCGCGACGGCCGGTGCTTGAGGAGCACCGAGTAGAGCGCCCATCCCAGGGTCGCCAGGACGGTCCACAGGTCGCCCGCGGTGAAGGACAGGGTCGCCAGCGTCGTCGGGTCGCCGCGCGTGACGATCGCCAGAACCCCGCCGAGGCACAGGGCGATGCCGGCCGCCTGCCGGACCGATACCCGCTCGCCCCAGAAGATCCGGCCGAACACCACGATCAGGATCGGCGTGGTCGAGTAGATCAGGCCGATGTTGGTCGCCGTGGTGGTCGCCCCGGCCAGATAGACCGGCGGCCCGCAGACGCCCATGCCGAGCGCGCCCAGCAGCAGCAGCGTCGGCCATTCCGCCGCCACCGCCGACCGGCGGCGCCACAGCCCGCCCGCCGTGAAGGGAAGCAGCAGGAGCGCCGTCAGCAGCCACCGCCCGAAGGCGAGGGCCACCGGCGGGACGCTCCCCTCCACCCAGCGGGCCGCCAGCATGTTGCTGGACATCAGCAGCGGCGCGAACAGCAGCAGGACATAGGCCAGGCGCTGGGGCGTACGGTCCCCCATCAGCCCGCTCCGGTTCGGGACGACCGGGGCGGGCACGACATTATGACGCGGAGCATGGGCGGTTTCGATCTCCTTCAGGTTACCTCGCCTTAGCGAAGCTCGTCTAATTTGATATTTCAGAACAGATATATACACGCGTTGATATGCACGAGGTCGCGATGCCACACCGTAAGAAGCTTCCTAAAGTCTATGAAACCGTCGGACCCCGCGAGGTTTCGCCCCGGCAGGTCCAGGGAAACTTCGCGGTGGCGCTCGGTGGGCTGGCCGGCAACAACGCCCATGGCGCCGGCGTGATCGAGGCGCTTTACCGATGCGGCAAGAAACCCAGGCTGATCTCGTGCACCTCCGGCCAGATCCGTTTCACCTACGCCTACCTGCGCGGCCTGACCCCCGGGTCGGAGGTGAACCCCTATAGCATGCTGCAACGGCATTTCAATTCGGCCCAGCCGTTCAAGGACATGACCGACGTCAACCTGAACTACAAGCTGATGACCTGGCCGTTCCAGCACATCCGGCCCTCGGTGCCGGAGTTCTCGGCCGACATGCTGGGCAACCTGACCCGCTCCATGAAGCATTTCCTCGCCAACCCGCGCGACTTCTCGGTATGGCGCGAGATGTACCGGATGATGCCGGCGCGGACGCTGGTGTCCCAGGACACCCTGTTCGACCCGGACGTCTTCTCCGACATCGCCGCCCTGTTCAACTCCGACGGCGGACCCGACGGGCACGGCATCGGCGTGATGTTCAACGCCTATGATTTCGTCAAGGGCGAGGAATACGTCTTCATGAACGGGACCGCGGCCATCCTGACCGGCCACGCTCCCGGCGTCGGGAGCGCCAGCCGGCCCTGGATCAAGTACGAGGCGATCACCGAGGAAGCGGTGCGCAACGCGCTGCGCCTTTACGAATACGGCTTCCACGAGGAAGGCAACCTGCTCGACGGCGCCTATCTCAGGGGCCTGATCCTCAGCGAGATCCCCAACAAGGGCAACGGGATCGACACCATCGTGGTCGGCCGTCCGCTGGCGGACCGCTGGCTGGGCGACGCGCCGTCGAGCCTGATCGAACTGCGCGACATGCAGACGGAGGTGAATTTCCTGGGCAGCTATCTCGGCGAGAAGGGCCAGATCGAGCTGATCAACCAGCTGCTCCGGACCGGCCGCCCGGTGGCTCCCCCCGCCAACGCGACGCCGATCACGATCCTGGAGGTTGAGATGGACCGCCAGCGCGGCTGGTGGGAATATGTCCTGGAGGACGAGGCGGTCTTCAACAGCGCCTTCCACCGCACCCGGTCCGAGATCTGCCCGCGCCTGGAACTGCCCAAGGCGGCATGACCGTCCGGCGGGCGGATCCTTCCTGCCGGCGCCCGCGTTCCATTCGGATCGAGGCGCCCGGCAGGAGGGATCGACGCCATGGACACCGACGACCGCGAGGAACGGGTGCGGCAGCGCGCCCACGAGATCTGGATCCGCGAGGGCCGCCCGGAGGGCCGGCGGGACCTGCACTGGCAGCAGGCGAAGGAGGAGATCGAGGTGGAGGAGGGCGGCTCCCTCTCCGCCGCCGGCGAGGAGGATCCGGAGCCGATCGCGGTCCCTAGTTTTCCGGGCCGAGACGCCTGAACTCGTCCCGGATGATCCGGTAGCAGTCGCAGGCGACCTCCTCCAGCCCGGCCGGGTCAAGGATCGTGATGTTCCCGCGCGTGTAGCGGATGAAGCCGGCCTTCTGCAGGAGGTTCGCGGTGACCGTCACCCCGGCCCGCCGCACGCCGAGCATGATGGCGAGATATTCCTGCGTCAGCGGAAAGTCGTCGCCGACCCGGTCGCGGGTCATCAGCAGCCAGCGGGCACAGCGCTCGTCGATGGTGTGGAGGCGGTTGCAGGCCGCGGTCTGGGCCACCTGGTTGAAGTGCCCCTGGGCGAAGCGCAGGAGCTTGGCGCGGAGCGTGTCGCTCCGGCGGAGCGCCGTCCTCAGCGCCTGCGCCGGCATCCGCCAGCCGTCGCCCGGGATCTGCATGTCGCACTGCATGGGCATCCGGTCGGACTCCAGAAGGACGGGCGTGCCGACCATTCCCTCGTTCCCGATCGTGCCCACCTCGACCGCGCCGCCGTCGGGCAGGGTATTGATCAGGGAGGCGCAGCCCCGCTCGATGAAGAAGACGTGGGTGATCGCTTGGTCGGCGTGGACGACCGTCATCTTGTGCGGGAGCTTGACGGGCTCCAGATGGGGCCGCACCAGCGCCTCCTCTTCCGGCGAGAGGAGTTTCAGGATGTAGTTGCGGCTTTCCATTCTGCTGCCTCCGGGTCGGACTAAGGAAAACCTTCACTCCTTCAACGGACGGCGCGGCGATTCGGGCCGGCCGTTCGGTCAGGACACGTCGTCCATCAGCTCGGCGGGGTAACCGGCTTCGCGCAGCTTGGCGATTATGGCGTCGACATGGGCGGGGTCGCGGGTTTCCAGGACCACGTCGATATCGGCCATCTTGACCGGGACGTTGTGGAACAGGCGCTGGTGGTAGACCTCCACGATGTTGCCCCCGGCGTCGCCCAGGAACTGTGCGACCTTGGCGAGCGCGCCCGGCGCGTCGCTGAGGCCGATGCGCAGCCGGACCACCCGGCGCTGGCGCACCAGCCCGCGCATCAGGATCGAGGCGAGCACGCGGGCGTCGATGTTGCCGCCGCAGATCACGGTGCCGACGGTCCGGCCCTTGAACCGGGCCGGGTCGTCGAGCAGGGCCGCCACGCCGGCGGCGCCGGCCCCCTCGACCACCAGCTTCTGCTCGGTGATCAGGGTGTAGATCGCCCGTTCCAGGCATTCCTCGCCGACCAGGACGATGTCGTCGACCAGGTCGCGGACGATCTCCCGGGTGAGTTGGCCGGGCGCCTTGACGGCGATGCCCTCCGCGATGGTGGCGCCGGAGCAGGCGACGGGTTCGCCCGCCAGGGTCTGCTTCATGGAGGGGTACATTTCGGCCTCGACGCCGATCACCTCGATGCCGGGCTTCAGCGCCTTGGCGGCCGTGGCGATGCCGGCGATCAGGCCGCCGCCGCCGATCGGGACCACCAGCACGTCCAGGTCGGGGACGGCGTCCAGCATCTCCAGCCCAACGGTGCCCTGGCCGGCGATGATCAGCGGGTCGTCGTAGGGATGGACGAAGGTCAGGCCGTCGCGCGCGGCGATGTCGTGGGCGAAGGCCTCGGCGTCGCTCAGGGTCTCGCCGTGAAGCAGGACGCGGGCGCCGTATGCCTCGGTCCGCTCCACCTTGGTGAAAGGCGTCTGCGCCGGCATCACGATGGTGGCGGGGATGCCCAGCCGGGTCGCGTGATAGGCGACGCCCTGGGCGTGGTTGCCGGCCGACATGGCGATGACGCCCTGGCGAGCCGCCGCCTCGTCCAGGCTGCGCAGCTTGGCCAGGGCGCCGCGCTCCTTGAAGGAGCCGGTGTGGTGCAGGCTTTCCAGCTTCAGGAACAGGCGGGTGCCGGTCTGCTCCGACAGGCGCCGGGCCGCGACGGTCGGCGTTACCGGAAGCTCGCCGGCCAGGATCGCCGCCGCGCGCCGGATGTCGTCGAGGGCGATGGTCATGGACGGCTGCTCCGGTTCGGGTGGATCAGGGCGGACACTTAGGGCGGAGGGACCAGGGTCAGGCGGCCGAGGCCGTCGGTCGCGACCGCGTCCAGCGAACCGCCGATGGTGAAATGCTCCCCGTCGCGCCAGCGTTCCACCAGGTCGCCGTAATGGGGCGACAGCGGGTTGCCGGACTGGCCCGTGGCGATCATGAAGCGGGAGTTCTGCGGATCGGACATGTCGTAGACCGCCCGGTAGCCGGCGCCGTGGATATGGGCGAACGGGGTTTCGGCGTTGCGGATCGCGCTGCCGCCGCGGTTGACCGTCTGGTTGCCGCCGTCGGTCTCGATCCCGATGCCTAACAGGTCCTTGAGAACCGGCACCCGCGAGAGCACCTGGTGGCCGAGCGGCGCCCGGTGCTCCAGGCCCCAGCGCCACGCGGCCGGGTCGTCCCCATGGCGTTCCGCGAGCTCCGCGAGGGTCCGGTCGAGCGAGGCGGCCAGGATGTCGGGGCAGCTCTCCGTCCGGTCCGGGGTGCCGACGTCGTCGCACCAGCGCCGCGCGGTGCGGAGCATGTGGATGACCAGGCGGGGCGAGGACGACCAGACGTCGCCGAACAGCTCGCCCAACTCGTCGGCGTAGAGCGCCCGGTGCAGGTCGCGCAGCCACCATTCGAAGATCAGCGGCTCGGGCCGGTCGCGGGTCAGGGTGCCGTCCCAGGCGCGCAGCAGGTCGAGCGCGGTCCGGGCCTGCGGCGAGGAAGGTTCGATCCGCAGCATCTCCGGCAGCAGATCCTGCGCCGCGACGGAGACGTTGTCCATCAGCAGGGCTTCCGCCGCGTCCACGTCGTGGCGCTGGCCGGACCCGAGGACCTGCTCGATCCGGGCGGCGCGGTACCAGTCGTCCCAGCGGTTGGTCAGGAAATGCGGGTAGTCCGGGCCGACGATGCGGTTGTTGGCATTGACGATCCGCCCGGCCGCCGGGTTGAACGCGTGCGGCATCCGCTCGAACGGGACGGCGCCGGTCCAGCCGTACTCGTCGGTCCAGCCGGGCACCGGCACGCTGCCGTCGCCCTTGCGGCGGATCGGGACCAGCCCCGGGGTGTAGAAGCCTATGTTGCCCTGCACGTCGGCGTAGACGATGTTCTGGAGCGGCGCCTGAAAGTGCCGGAGCGCCGCCTTGAACCCTTCCCAGTCGGGTGCCCGGGCAAGGCGGTAGAGCGCTTCCGGCGTCGTGTCGCGGTCGCTGAGGCCGGTGAAGGCCAGGGCGATGACGTGGCCCTCGGGAGCGGCGCCGAGGGCGTCCGGCTCGATGTCGGACAGCACGGGGCCGTGCCGGGTGGTTCGAACGGTGAAGGTCTCGTCCGGCGCGTCCTTGACCCGGATGGTCTCGCTGCGCTGGACGAAGGGTTCGGGGCCGTCGGGCGTCAGGTACCGGGAAGGATCGGCGGGATCGAGCCGCTCGACGAATAGGTCCTGCACGTCGCCGCCGGTGGTGGTGAAGCCCCAGGAGATGCGGTCGTTGCGGCCGAGCACGTGGAACGGCACGCCGGGAACGGTGGCGCCGGTGACCGAGAAGCCCGGCGCCTCGATCCGGGCCAGGTACCACAGGATCGGGGCGCCGAGTTGGAGGTGCGGGTCGTTGGCCAGCACCGGCAGGCCGGTTCCGGTCCGCCCGCCCGCGACCACCCACTCGTTCGACGCGGTCGCGGGGCCGAGCGGCGGCGGCAGGGCGGCGGCCAGACGGTCGAAGTCCAGGTCGGGCAGGCCGGCGGTCAGGGTGACCGGGGCGGAAGCGGGATAGTCGGGGAACAGGTCGCGGACGCGGTCGGGCGGCAGGCGCCCCATCATCCGGGCGCGCAGCAGTTCCTCGGTGTAGTTGCCGCTGAGCTGGAGCGCCATCAGCTTGCCCCAGACGATGCTGTCGGCCGGGCGCCAGGGTTCCGGCTCGTAGCGGAGGACCTGGAACTCGATCGGGAGGGGGCCGCTCCGGCCGTCGAGCCAGGCGTTGACGCCGGCGGCGTAGGCTTCCAGCGCCAGCCGCACCTCCGGCGCCAGGGCTCGGACGCTGGCCTCGGCGTCGCGGTAGAATCCCAGGGTCCGCATCAGCTTGTCGTAGCGCAGGCCGCCGGCCCCGATCAGCTCGGACAGCCGGCCGGCGCCGATCCGGCGGTTCAGGTCCATCTGCCACAGCCGGTCCTGGGCGTGCACGTATCCCAGGGCGAAATAGGCGTCCTCCTGGGTCTGCGCGAAGATGTGGGGGACCGCGTTGGCGTCGCGCGCGATCTCCACCTTCGACACGAGGCCGGGCAGGGAGATCGTGCCTCCCAGGTCGGGCAGGCCGGAGCGCAGCCACAGCCAGGCCGCCGGAACGCCGAGCAGCGGGACGGCGACGACGATCGCCAGGATTGCCAGGATCGCCCGCCGTAACCGCCGCATCGCCGTCTTCCCCGCCTCAGCCCATGTTCAGGATGATCGTCTTCTTGTGGGTGAAATGTTCCAGCATGGCCTCCAGGGAAGCCTCCTTGCCGAGTCCGGACTGCTTGACGCCGCCATAGCTGAGGCCGGGCTGGACAACGAGATTCTGGTTGACCTGGACGAAGCCGGCCTCCAGCCGCTGGGTGGCGTCCAGCGCGGTGCGCAGGTCGCGGGTCCAGATGGTGGCGGCCAGCCCGTACTCGCTGTCGTTGGCCTGTTCGATCGCGCTGTCGTAGTCGGTGAAGCGGATGATGCAGGTGACCGGGCCGAAGATCTCCTCCCGCGCCAGCCGGCTGTCGTTGCCGAGGCCGGTGAAGATGACGGGGCGGACGAACAGGCCCTTGGCGAGCCTCGGGTCGTCCGGCATGGCCGAGCAGGCGTGCGCGGTGGCGCCGGGGGTCGCGGTGCCGAGCTGGATGTAGGAGTTCACCTTCTCGAACTGCTGGGGCGAGACGATGGTGCCGATGTCGGTGGCCTCGTCCAGCGGGTCGCCCATCCTCATGGCGTCGACGCGGGCCTTCAGGCGGCTGACGAACTCGTCATGGACGCTGTCATGGACGAAGATGCGGCTGGCCGCCGTGCAGCTCTGCCCCTGGCGGGTGAAGCGCATGCCGGCCACGGCGCCGTCGATCGCCTTGTCCAGGTCGGCGTCGCCCATCACGATCATGGGGCTCTTGCCGCCCAGCTCCAGCGTGACCGGGATCAGCTTCTCGGCCGCCGCCCGGTAGATGATCTTCCCGGTCTCGACCGAGCCGGTGAAGGTGACCTTGCCGACCTTGGGGTGGGCGACCAGCGGCCCGCCGCATTCCGGTCCCTGGCCGGACAGGATGTTGAACACGCCCTTGGGCAGGATCGTGTTCATGATCTGGCAGGTGCGCAGCACGGCCAGCGGCGCCTCCTCCGCCGACTTGACCACCACCGTGTTGCCCGCGACCAGCGCCGGCGCGATCTTCAGCGCCATCAGCATCATCGGGACGTTCCACGGGATGATGGCGCCGATCACGCCGATCGGGTCGCGCTGGGTGACGGTCAGCATCTTCGGGTTGAAGGGAACGGATTCGCCCTTCAGCTCGGAGCCCAGGCCGCCGTAGAAGACGAAGGCGTCGGCCAGCACGCCGGACTCGACCCGGCTCTCGGTGCGCAGCGCCTTGCCGGTCTCCAGCGCCACCAGGCGGGCCAGTTCCTCGGCATGGTCGGTCAGGCGGCGGCCGCATTCGGTGACCAGACGGCCGCGCTCGCGGGCGGTCAGCTTCGACCAGGACTTCTGCGCGGCATGGGCCGATTGGACCGCGACATCCACGTCGATCGCCTCGCCCTCCGCCGCGTCCGCGATGGTGGCGCCGGTCGCGGGATTGACCACGGCGAAGGTCCTGCCGGAGCGCGCGGGCACCAGTTCCCCGTCGATCAGCAGCTTGCCCGACAGCTCCCGTGCCAGCGCGTGGGGGTCCAGGTTGGGGGTGAGGGTTTGCGGTGCCACGATCGATCCTCCTGATTTTCTTGGCCTTCGCCGCGCCGTCGCCAGGGATCGGCGAGCGGCCGGCGGCATGGCGTCCTTGTAGCACCCGGCCGGGCTCGCGGAAACGGCTGCATTGCAGCATCACGGTCCCGGCTGTCAAGCGGGGCTATGCCGAAGAGAAGTTCAGGCTTGTGTGTAAAATGAAGTACAAATGCAGGGAGGGTGCCTTATTAACTGAGTCTTTACCCTGGAAAAATCATAAAGCGATCAATATCGCTCCCGTGGCGGGCGAGGCAGGTGACGGTCGGCTCTTTCCGTCATCGACAGAGCATTTTTCCAGTACATCCTGAACGATGGAACGCGCGCCCATGTCTTTGCCCTTCACCGCTCCCCTTGCCGCTCACGAGCATGCCGTCTATGCGGATGCGGCCGCGATGGTCGCGGCGCTTCGGCCGGAACAGCCGGTCTACTGCATCCGCCCGCACGTCCTGAGGGAAGCGGCCCGGCACTTCGTCGAGACGTTCCCCGGCAAGGTCCTCTATGCGGTGAAGTGCAACGCGGAGCCGGCGTTCCTCGATGCCCTGCACGAGGGCGGCATCCGCCACTTCGACACCGCGTCGCTGCCCGAGATCTCGGTCGTCGCCGAGCGGTTCGCCGACACCACCTCCTATTTCATGCATCCGGTCAAGCAGCGGGGCGGCATCCGCGCGGCCTACGGGCAGCACGGCGTCCGCCACTTCGTGGTCGATCATGCCGACGAACTGGCGAAGGTCATGGTGGAGACGGGCGGGGCCGCCGACGCGGTGATCGTCGTCCGGCTGGCGACGGCGCGAGGCGCCGCGATCTATGACCTGGGGGGCAAGTTCGGGGCGTCCCCGGCGCAGGCCGCGGCGTTGCTGAGGCAGGCCCACGGGGCGGGGCGCAGGGTCGGCCTGTCGTTCCATGTCGGCTCGCAGTGCCTGACGCCGGGGTCCTACACGGCGGCCCTGCGGCTCGCGGCGCACACGCTCGACCTTGCCGGCGTGCCGCTGAGCGTGATCGACGTGGGCGGCGGCTTTCCCGTCGCCTATGTCGGCCTGCACCCGCCGCCGCTGGAGGACTATGTCGCCGCGATCCGGGCCGGGCTGGCCGGGATGGACCTGCCGGCGGAGTGCGAGCTGTGGTGCGAGCCCGGCCGGGCGCTGGTCGCCGCCGGCGCGTCGCTGGTGGTCCGGGTCGAGCTTCGCCGCGACAATTTCCTGTACATCAACGACGGCGTCTACGGCAGCCTGTCCGACCTGAAATATGCCGGGCTGCGCTTCCCCATGCGCGTGCTGCGGCCGGCCGGGGACCGGGTCGAGGTGCTGGAGGAGGACCTGGGGGAGTTCAGTCTGTTCGGGCCGACCTGCGATGCGGTCGACGTGATGGAAGGCCCTTACCGGCTGGCGGCCGACGTGCGGGAGGGCGACTATATCGAGATCGGGCAGGCCGGGGCCTATACGCTGGAGCTGCGCACCGACTTCAACGGCTTCTGCCCCGACCGCTTCGTGGAGGTCGGCGACGACGCCTTCCTGCCGACGGCCGGGATGGAGCCGGTTCCGTTCCTGAGCGCCGCCGCCGAGTAGGGCGCCGGCAGGGCCGGCATCATGCCGCATGGGCGGGCAGGCGGAAATCGGGTTCCATCCGGCGCCCCGCCTCCTGCCATGGTATGCGCCGCCCGATGTCCGCCGTCCACGACTCGCTGTTCCGCGCCCTGATCGACGATCCGGTGCGGGCCGGCGTCCTGATCCGCGATTTTCTGCCGCCGGACATCGCCGCGCGGCTGGCCGACAAGCCGCCGACGCTGCTGGACGGCAGCTTCGTCGATCCGGAACTGAACCCGAGCCAGAGCGACCGGCTGTTCAGCGTCGCGCTGCGCGCCGGCGGGTTCGCGCTGCTTTACATCCTGATCGAGCACAAGAGCTTTCCCGACCCGATGACGCCGATCCAGGTGCTGCGGTACCGGGCGGAGATCTGGCGCCGCTTCGCCGAGGCGGCCGGCCGGGGCAAGCTGCGGCTGCCGCCGATCATCCCGATGGTCTTCTACCATGGCAGGGGACCGTGGAACGTGCCGACGTCGGTGACCGCCTGCCTGGACGCCGACGAGGACCTGAAGCAGGTGCCGGGCGACATGGGATACATCCTGTGCGACCTCGGGCCGATCCCCGACGCCGAGCTGTCGTCCGACGACGAGGTCCGTGCCGGGCTGCTGGCGCTCAAGCATGTCTTCCGCTCCGGCGATCCGGAAGCCCTGCTGGGGGAGATCCTGTCCGCGCTGCGCAGCGGAACGACCTTTGAGGAGCAGTTGATCCGCTATATGATCCTGACCTATCCGGCCATCACGGCAGACCTGTTGTCCAGGGTCGCGCGTCGGGTCGATCCGCATCGGGAGGGGAAATTGATATCGCTCGCTGCACAGGAATGGCTCCGCCAAGGTGAGGAGAAGGGGATCGCCATCGGTGTCGCCAAGGGGAAGGCCGATACGATCCTGATGTTTCTTGAGTCGCGGTTCGGACCGGTTCCGCCCGGGGTTGAGGATCGCGTCCGCGGATCGGCGCCGGAGGAAATGGACCGCCTGTTCCGCCGGGCCATGACGGCGTCCTCGCTCGACGAACTGTTCTCCGGCGAACCTCGGCACTGACGCGCACGCGCGCGCGTGTCCCGTCGCGCCGCCGTTGGAACGGCGGCGCCGGTGTGCTACGTTTTTATGTATGCACGCTTATCGAGAAAAGAGCCTTCGCGGGCTGAACGTCGCCGGCTTCCACCGGGTCGGCTATACCGAGTGGGGACCGGAGCGTTCCGACCGGACGGTCGTCTGCGTCCACGGGCTGACCCGCAACTCCCACGACTTCGATTGGGTGGCGCCGGTGCTGGCGGCGCAGGGCTTTCGGGTGGTCTGCCCCGACGTCGCGGGACGCGGGCGGAGCGGGTGGCTGCCGGTCGCGGCGTCCTACGGCTTTCCCCAGTATCTCGCCGACATGACGGCGCTGGTCGCCCGCCTCGACGTGGAGAGGGTGGACTGGGTCGGGACCTCGATGGGAGGCATCATCGGGATGATGCTGGCGGCCCAGCCCGACACGCCGGTCGCGCGGCTGGTGATCAACGATGTGGGAGCCTTCATCCCGGCAACGGCGCTGCAGGCGATCAATGCCTATGTCTCGGAGCAGCCGGCGTTCGACGATGTCGCCGATGTCGAGAGGGAACTGCGGGCGCGGCTGACCGGCTATGCGCCGGTGACCGACGCGCAATGGCGCCGGCTCGCCGAGGTCGAGGCTCGGCGCGACGACGACGGCAGGCTGAGGCTCGGCTACGATCCCGCCATCGGCGCCGCGATGGCGGCGGCCGGGCCGGCCAAGGACGTCGATCTCTGGCCGCTCTACGACCGCATCTCCTGTCCGACGCTGCTCCTGCGCGGCGCCGACAGCGCATTGCTGACGGCCGGCACGGCCCGCGAGATGACGGAGCGCGGACCGCGCGCCAAGCTGGTGGAATTCGCCGGGGTCGGGCATGCTCCGCCGCTCATGTCGGACGATCAGATCGCGGCCGTCCGCGATTTCCTCGTCCAAGGGACGGAGCACCGATGACAGCATTTCCGATACCGAGACCGGCGCAGTCGGCCTGCGAAGGCTTCGACGACGACCAGACCCGCCTGTTCGACAGCCTGGTTGAAATCCTGGCCGAAGAGCCGACATGGAAGCAGCGCCGCGCGGTGTTCTTCCAGATCATCGAGCGGCTGCGCAAGGCCTTCGACCGGAACCGGCAGGACCCGGACAGCCGCGGCGACATTCCGTTCATCGCCGTGCTGCCGCTCCACATCGGCGCGATCCTGGAAAAGATGGGCGAGGAGGAGATGATGTCGGTCGATCAGGCCGCATTCTACCTCCTGTCGATCCATCCCGAGCACCAGCAGGCGGCCGACCAATGGATTCAGGGCGACAAGGCCAACCTGAAGGCCATGACGAAGTTCATCGACACCAATCCCTTCTACGCCGCACTGCACCGCTCCTATGAACAGTATTCCGCCGAACCCGACGACCGCTGAGACCGCTGGCGAAGCCGGCGGCGCCACCGTGCCCGTGGACCTGACGTCCGCCGTGGCCGCGGCACCGTTCGACTTCCCGTCCTTCACGCCGCGTGCCCCCTGGTGGGGCGCCGATCTCCAGACCGTGCGCAGCGTGCTGATGCGGCAGCGCTACCGGCCGGAGGACCACCCGCAGAAGCAGATGCGATTCCGCATGCCGGACGGCACCGGCGACGTGCTCCATGCGACCCTGAACCAGCCGGCCGAACCGGCCGGTGACCTGCCGCTGGCCGTCCTGGTCCACGGGCTGACCGGCTGCACCGAGAGCCATTACATGCGGGCGAGCGCGGCGGTGCTGCTGCGCCGGGGCATGAGGGTGCTGCGCGTCAACCTGCGCGGCGCCGGGCCGTCGCGCCCGTTCTGCCAGGAGCAGTACCATGCCGGCCGGACGGAGGACCTGCGGAGCGTCCTGGCCCAGATTCCCGAGCCGCTGACCCGGTCGGGCATCGTGCTGGTCGGCTACTCGCTGGGCGCCAACCTGACGCTGAAGCTTCTGGGCGAGGGGACGCCCGCCGGGGTGGTCGCCGCCGCGGCGGTGTCGGCGCCGATCGACCTGTCCGAGACCAGCCGGCGCATGATGAGCCGCCGCAACTTCTTCTATCATCGCCGGGTCGTCGCCCGCATGAAGGAGGAAGTGCTGGGCATGCCGATCCCGGAGCAGTACAAGGCGGCCGTCCGCGAGGTGCGGAACTGCTACGAGTTCGACGACCGCTTCACCGGGCCGCGGAACGGCTGGCGCAGCGCCGACGAGTACCACCAGGTGAATTCGGCCGTCCGGTTCATGGGCGGCATCCGGGTCCCGACGCTGGTGATCCACGCGCTGGACGATCCCTGGATCCCGGCCGACGCCTATCTCAGCTTCGACTGGAACTCCAATCCCGGGCTGACCCCGCTGCTGCCGCGAAGCGGCGGCCATGTCGGGTTCCACGGGGCCGGTGCCGACCCCTGGCATGACCAGTGCCTGGTGAAATTCCTGGAGGCAGTCGTCGGCCCGCTCGGCGAGGCGAACGTCCCGCTCAGCGCCGCCGCCCGGGCTGGCTGACGTCGGTCTGGCTGAAGTCGGGCAGGCTGGGCGCCCTGGCGACCAGTCCCTCGACCATCCCGAGCGCAAGCTCCACCGCTTCCAGCAGGCCGGCGGCCTGGAGCGCCGCGTGCTCCGGCTGCGCGGTCACCCGGTCGCGGACTTCCGACAGGGTCCGCAGTTCCGGCAGGAACAGTTCGCGGGCGCCCAGCGGCAGGGCGTTCGACTTTCCAATCAGGGCATAGAAGCGGGTGCTGGTCCGGACCAGCATCACGAGGACGGCGGCGTCGAGCCGCCGGAACTGCTCCCGCAGCTCCTCCGCCTGGTCATCCTCCATGCGGCCCAGCCGCTCCTCGATCAGGGCGATCAGCGCCTGGACCTCGTCCACCTTGGCCCGGAAACGGAAATAGGCGGTGTACGAGTCGCGGCTGGCTTCGCCGTGGGCCCGGTCGGCGAGCGTGGCGGCTTCCTTCGCCTGCTTCTCCAGTGCCGACAGCATCGAGGCGATCTCGCGCCGATCCGGAGCCTTCCTGATGAAGTGTCGCCTCAACTGAACGGATCCCGAATTGCCGATGCCGGACTGCATTCACCAGTCGGTATAGGAGCTTTCAGCAAGGGGTGAAATCGCTGCCGCCTTCGGCATACCGTGGCAAATCAGCGCTCGCGTCCAGGGCCGGAACGGCGGCGCTGCACCAGCTATGGTGCCCTGGCTCGACCGCGTTCGGATCGTCGAGGGTCGCCAGGGTCACGTCGATGTTTTCGGGACCTTCCGTATAGTGGAAGGTGAGCTGGGTCCCGCAGGCGGAGCAGAACCGCCGGACCCCCTTGGGCGAGGATCGATACTCGGCAGGCTCGCCGTCGGTGAACCGGAAATCCGATGTCCGCCAGGTTCCCCAGGCGACCACGGGCGCGCCGCTGGCGCGGCGGCAGAGGCTGCAGTGGCAGAACCCCGCTCCCTCCGCCGTGAGTTCGCCGTCGATCCGGTAGCGCACGGCGCCGCACAGGCACCCTCCCGTCAATACCATCGCTTCCTCCACCAAGGCGGCTCGACATCGCCGAAAATTATCACCCTTCGGGCGTTGAACCCTTTTTGCCTCCTGGGTCGTTCCTCTTCAACGTTCTTGACCGGTCATTCAATCATGTGGGGGGAAATCGGATGCAGTGGCGTGGGCGCCGGCAGAGTGACAACATCGAGGACCGGCGCGGCATGGGTCCGGTATCCGGGTCGGGCCTGCCGGGCGGCATGCTCGGCGGCCGGGGAATGCGGCGGGGCGGCTTCGGCCTCGTGGGGACGGTGGTGATCCTGCTGCTCGGGCTCGTGTTCGGTTTCGACCCCAGCTTCCTGCTGAACGGCGGGTCCGGTGGCCCCGGTGGTGGCTATGTGGAGGCGCCGCAGCCGCGCATGGGCACCGCCCCGGGACCGAGGTCGGGCGGGGACGAGGATCTCGCCGACTTCGTCAGCGTCGTGCTGGCTGAGACGGAAGACGTCTGGGGCGACATCTTCGCCCAGTCGGGCCGGCGCTACGAGGAGCCGGTGCTGGTGCTGTTCAGCGGAACGGTCCAGTCGGCCTGCGGCTTCGCCCAGTCGGCCATGGGGCCGTTCTACTGCCCGGCCGACCGCAAGCTCTACATCGACCTGAGCTTCTACCGGGATCTGCGCACCCGGATGGGAGCGCCGGGCGATTTCGCCCAGGCCTATGTGGTCGCCCACGAGGTCGGGCACCATGTCCAGAACCTGCTGGGCGTCTCCGGTGATGTGCAGGCGGCCCAACGGCAGTCGTCGCGCAGCGACTCCAACGCGCTGTCGGTCCGCCTGGAGCTCCAGGCGGACTGCTTCGCCGGCATCTGGGCCTTCCACATGGCCCAGCAGGGACAGGTGCTGGAGCCGGGCGACATCGACGAGGCGCTGAACGCCGCCAGCGCGGTCGGCGACGACCGATTGCAGGAGCGGGCGACCGGCAGGATCACGCCCGACTCGTTCACCCACGGCAGCTCGGCCCAGCGGGTCGAGTGGTTCCGCCGCGGGCTTGAGTCGGGCGCGCCGACCTCGTGCGACACCTTCCAGGAGGGGTGACATACGGTTGAACGTCTGTCTCCGGCGTCAGTCCGCCAGTTCCAGCACCACGGGGGTGTGGTCGGAGGCTTTCTCCTCGCCGCGCGGGCCGCGGTCGATCCGGCAATCGACAAGGCGGTCGGCGGCCTGGGGCGACAGCAGGAAATGGTCGATGCGGATGCCCTGGTCGCGCGGCCAGCGGCCGGCTTGATAATCCCAGAAGGTATAGGCGCGGGATTCGTCGGGATGCACCGCGCGGAAGGCCTCGGTCAGGCCCAGGTTGAGCAGGGCGCGGAACTGGGCGCGGGTCTCGGGGCGGAACAGGGCGTCGGTCTCCCACGCCTGTGGGTCGTAGACGTCCTCGGGGGCGGGGATGACGTTGTAGTCTCCTCCCAGCACGAAGGGCTGCTCGGTCTTGAGCAGTTCCGCCGCGTGACGGCGCAGCCGTTCCATCCAGCGGAGCTTGTACGGGTACTTCTCGGTCCCGACGGGATTGCCATTGGGCAGGTAGAGCGAGGCGATGCGGACGCCGGCCACGGTGGCTTCGACATAACGGCCCTGGGTGTCCTCGGCATCGCCGGGCAGATGGTCGAGCACGTCCTCGGCCGGCTGCTTCGACAACAATGCCACTCCGTTGTAGCTCTTCTGCCCGACGACGGCGCAGCAATAGCCCAGCGCCTCGAACTCCTGTTTCGGGAAGGAGGCGGTCTCGCACTTGATCTCCTGGAACAGGACGACATCCGGGGATGCGCGCTCCAGCCACGCCAGCACGTTGGGCAGGCGGGCCTTCACGGAGTTGACGTTCCAGGTGGCGATTTTCATGGGGTGTCTTCCTTGTTGGTCAGCGGTCGCAGATCGACCTGGACGGGGTTTACGTCTCGGCCCGGCGCGTCGCGGGGAAGAGCCTTCTGGAACATGACGGTCTGTCCAGTTCCGCGTTGCCGGAACGGCACCCCTTCACGCTTGAGGAGATCGAGCGCGACGACTGGTATCCCGATCCTCTGAACTGAAGGCTGGACGCCCGCAGGCATTCAGGGAGCGTGGAAGAACGGATCATCTCCGTCGTGGGCAAGCTTCCTAGCTGCCCGGGGAAAGCTTCGCAGGTGCTGCTGGTTCGACGTCATTTCGATCAGGTCCGACATAGCGCTCGAATTTCTACAGTGCGGTCGACTCTACAGCTTCACCGTAGAAAACCCCTTGCAACAGTGGGTTAGCTTTTGCTGTCGGGCCTGCGGGCTTCATCGGGGTCTCCGTCTCGGAAGATGCGCGGTAGATCGGCCTTCGCCTGTCAGGGCGAACGCCGACGCCCCGCATCATCGCTCCGGCCATGCTGTCGGCGTCGGCCTTCGGCCGAGGCCGACCTACGGCGGACCGGGCGGAAGCAGCGTGCCGGCACTTATCCGAGGACTTCTCGCTTCGATGAGGTCGAGTGCATCGGCTTGCTCGGGCGCTCGCCTGTGCAAATTCGGGCCTTCGGGACGGCCGCCGGACCGCATCACACCGCGAAGGACGAGCCGCAGCCGCAGGACGCTGTGGCGTTGGGGTTCTTGATCTGGAAGCTGGCGCCCATCAGGTCCTCGACGAAGTCGATGATCGAGCCGTTCAGCAGGTCGAGCGAGACGTCGTCGGTCACGACCGAGGTCCCCAGGTGCTCGAACACGTAGTCGTCCTCGTTGACGGTCTTGTCGAAGCTGAAGCCGTACTGGAAGCCCGAGCAGCCGCCGCCGGATACCGTGATGCGCAGCATCAGGGCGTCGTCGCCTTCCATCTGGCGGAGCACGGCGACCCGCCGGGCGGCACTGTCGGAGATCGAGAGGGACCGGCCGCCCGGGGCCACGGCGGCGGCTGAGTCGGTCTGCGGTGTGTTGAGCGCCGTGTCGGCCATGGTCTTCTCCTTGGGTTCCGCGCGTTCTCCGCGGGAGGTCGGTCGAAAGCGGGCCTAAAAAATGCCCATGTCGGGGAGTTTCACTTGACCCTATGTAAGCAGACCTGACCGTCTGTTCAAAGGGCCGGGCGCGCGGCAGGTCAATAGGTCGCGATGGTGATTGAAATATGAACCCCACTATCGGTAGTGTCCGGGCATGATCGCCGATCAATCCCTTCTCCGGAACGCCGAACCGGGACCGGCCGCCTATGCGTGCCGCCCGGAGCTTACCCGCGGCCGGCTGAAGCCCGAGCCGGAGAGCCCGACGCGGTCGGTGTTCCAGCGCGACCGCGACCGCATCATCCATTCCGGCGCGTTCCGCAAGCTGAAATACAAGACGCAGGTCTTCGTCTACCACGAGGGCGACTATTACCGCACCCGCCTGACCCACAGCCTGGAGGTCGCCCAGATCGCCCGCTCGGTCAGCCGCACGCTGGGCCTGAACGAGGACCTGGCGGAGGCGGTGGCGCTCGCCCACGACCTTGGCCACACCTGCTTCGGCCATGCCGGGGAGGAGGCGCTGAACGAGGCCATGAAGCCCTATGGCGGCTTCAGCCACAACGACCAGACGCTGCGCATCCTGACCCGGCTGGAGCGCCGCTACGCCGAGTTCGACGGGCTGAACCTGACCTGGGAGACGCTGGAGGGAGTGGTCAAGCACAACGGCCCGCTGCTGCCCGAACTGCCCGGCCACGGCCTGCCGACGACGATCCGCGAGTTCCAGCAGGAGCTGGACCTGGAGCTGGGCACCAATCCCGGCATGGAGGCGCAGGTCGCGGCGCTGGCCGACGACATCGCCTACAACAACCACGACATCGACGACGGGCTGCGCGCCGGCCTGTTCACGCTGGAGGAGATCGCGGAGCTGCCGCTTCTGGGCGGCATCATCCGGGGCCTGCACGACCGCTATCCGGGGCTGGACCGGACCCGGCTGGTCCACGAGACGATCCGGCGCATGATCGACCACATGGTGACCGACCTGCTCGCCGAGACCCGGCGGCGGATCGCCGAGGTCGGGCCGCGCTCCGCCGCCGAGGTGCGCGCGGCGCCCCGCGCCATGGTCGCCTTCAGCGACGGGATGCGCGACCATGATCGGGTCTTGCGCGGATTCCTGAAACAGCGCATGTACCGGCATTACAAAGTGAACCGCGTCACCAGCAAGACGCGGCGCGTGGTCTCCGAGCTGTTCTCGCTGTTCATGGCCGAGCCGGAATGCCTGCCGACGGAATGGCAGGCCGACCTGGCCGCGCTGGGCGGCAACGACGAAAGATCGCGCGCCCGGCTGGTGGCCGATTATATTGCAGGCATGACCGATCGCTTCGCCCTGGCGGAGTACGAGCGGATGTTCGACATGGAATCCAAGACCTGATGAATCTGTTCAACGAGTTCGCCAAAGACCTTCGCGTCATCCTGGATGACCTCGCGGCACGCGGGCAGCTTCCGGGCGGGCTCGACCTGTCCAAGGTGACGGTGGAGCCGCCGCGCGACGCCTCCCACGGCGACCTGTCCACCAACGCCGCCCTGGTGCTGGCCAAGCAGGCGGGATTGAAGCCGCGCGCGATCGCGGACATGCTGGTGGAGCGCCTGAAGGGCCTGGACGACGTCGTCTCGGTCGAGATCGCGGGACCCGGCTTCGTGAACCTGCGCCTGTCCGACGACACTTGGCGCCAGCGGATCGGCGACATCCTGGTGGCGGGCGTCACCTACGGCAACAGCAGCGTGGGCGCCGGATCGGCGGTCAATGTCGAGTATGTCTCGGCCAACCCGACCGGCCCGCTGCACGCGGCGCACGCGCGCGGCGCGGTGGTCGGCGACGCGCTGGCGTCACTGCTGGAGAAGGCGGGCTACACCGTCACCCGCGAATATTACATCAACGACGCCGGCGCGCA
Organism: Skermanella rosea; assembly: GCF_016806835.2. Classification (NCBI taxonomy): domain Bacteria; kingdom Pseudomonadati; phylum Pseudomonadota; class Alphaproteobacteria; order Rhodospirillales; family Azospirillaceae; genus Skermanella; species Skermanella rosea. The sequence goes on from NZ_CP086111.1 coordinate 1,837,025, forward strand.
GGTCGAGGTGCTGGGCCGCTCGACCTACCTGCGCTACCGCGAGGCGCTGGGCGAGACGGTCGAGATCCCGGCCGGCATGTATCCGGGCGAATACCTCAAGGACGTGGGCGCCGCCCTGGCCGGGCGGGACGGGCCGAAATGGCTCGACGTTCCCGAATCGGAATGGCTGCCCGCCGTGCGCGACTTCGCGATCGAGCAGATCCTGGCCGGGATCAAGGACGACCTGGACGCGCTCGGCGTGCGCCGGCAGGTCTTCTCGTCCGAGCGGAACCTGATCGCCAGCGGCGCGGTGGAGGACGCCTATCAGTCGCTGGTCGACCAGGGGCTGATCTATACCGGCGTGCTGGAGCCGCCGAAGGGCAAGAAGCCTGAGGACTGGGAGCCGCGGCCCCAGACGCTGTTCCGCGCCACCCAGTTCGGCGACGACGTGGACCGCCCGCTGAAGAAGTCGGACGGCAGCTGGACCTATTTCGCCAACGACATCGCCTACCACCTGGACAAGTTCCGCCGGGGCAGCCCGATCCTGATCGACGTCCTGGGCGCCGACCACGGCGGCTACGTCAAGCGCATGCAGGCGGCGACAACGGCGGTGACCGGCGGGCAGGGCTCCCTGGACGCCAAGATCTGCCAGCTGGTCCACCTTCTCCAGAACGGCGAGCCGGTCAAGATGTCGAAGCGCGCCGGCACCTTCGTGACCCTGCGCGACGTGATCGACCAAGTCGGCCGCGACGTGGTCCGCTTCATCATGCTGACCCGGCGCAACGACCAGACGCTGGAGTTCGACTTCGCCAAGGTGACCGAGCAGTCCAAGGACAACCCGGTCTTCTATGTCCAGTACGCCCATGCCCGCTGCTGCTCGGTGCTGCGCCACGCCAAGGAAGCCGACCCGGAGCGCAGCCTGAACTCGGACGACCTGGCGGCGACCGCCAACCTGTCCCGCCTGGAGGCGCCGGAGGAGCTGGCCCTGGTCAAGCTGATGGCCAACTGGCCGCGGATCGTCGAATCGGCGGCGCAGGCCCACGAGGCGCACCGCGTCGCGTTCTACCTCTACGACCTCGCGGCGGCCTTCCACGGGCTGTGGAACAAGGGCAAGGACGACACGACGATGCGTTTCCTGCTCGATGAAGACCCTGAGCTGACCACCGCCCGGCTGGCGCTGATCAAGGCGGTGTCGATCGTGATCGCATCCGGTCTGGGTGTGATGGGAGTGGAGCCTGTCGAGGAACTGCGCGGATGAGCCAGTACGATCGCCGAGACCCCTATGGCCGGGACGACCACGGACCGGAGGGCGATGGCCGGGACGAGTATGCCGCCGGCAACGGTCCCGACGCCGAGGATGCCCGGTACATGCCCCGCGACCTGCGGGTCGAGCCGCGGGTCTACCAGCGCGGCTCCTACCGGCCCAATCCCGACGCGCGGCCCGCGCGCGGCCGGCGCCGGCTGTTGGCGCCGATCCTGGCCGGCGTGGGGCTGGTGCTGTTCTTCGCGATCGTCTGGCTGACCTATACCGGCGGCCAGGACGGCGGTACCGACGGCGGCATGCCGCTGATCAAGGCCGACGGGTCCCCGGTCAAGATGCGCCCGGACCAGCCCGGCGGCATGGCCGTGCCGCACCAGGACAAGCTGATCTACGACAGGTTGAAGGCCGAGACCGGCAATACCGAGACCGCGGCGGTCGAGCGGCTGCTGCCCCCGCCGGAGACGCCGCTGCCGCGTCCCGAGCCGCCGCAGGCGGCGCCGGAGCCGGTCCCGCAGCTTCCGCCGGCGGCGGCCGGCGCGCCGGTGCCGCTGTCCCAGGACATGGCGGCGTCGGAGCAGCCGGGCCTGGTCGAGGACGAGGGGCCGGCGGAGGAAGTCCCGCCGCCCGCCGCGATCCCGGCGCCTCCGCCGCCCGTGGCCGCCGCTCCGGCACCGCCGCCGGCGCCGGCTCCCGCGGCGCGTCCGGTGCCGCTTGCACCGCCCGCGGCACCCCCGCAGACGGCGGCCCTGCCGCCGCCGGCACCCCCGGCTCCCGCGGCATCCTCGGGCGGCGGAGGGTTCCGTCTCCAGATCGCCTCGGTGAAGTCCGAGGACGGCGCGCGGGCCGAGTTCCAGCGGCTCCAGCGCCGCTATCCCGAGATCCTGGGAGGTCTGGGCGTCAACTATGTCCGGGCCGACCTGGGTGCCAAGGGTGTCTATTACCGGGTGCAGGCCGGGCCGGTGGACGAGGCCCGCGCCTCGTCGATCTGTTCGTCGCTGAAGGCCCAGAGCGTCGGGTGCATAATTGTCCGCCAGTAAGTCCGTTCTCTCCGGGAAGCGTCCCGCCGCCGTCGTCTATGGCTGTGCCGGCCTGAGCCTGAGCGAGGAAGAGCGGGAGTTCTTCCGCCTCGCCGACCCCTTCGGTTTCATCCTGTTCCGCCGCAATTGCCAGTCCCGAGACCAGGTCCGCGCCCTGGTCTCGGAGCTGCGCGCCTCGGTCGGCCGGGCTGACGCGCCGGTGCTGATCGACCAGGAGGGCGGCCGGGTCGCGCGCATGCGCCCGCCGGAATGGGCTGCCCACCCGGCGGCCCGGCGGATCGGCGACTTGGCGGTCGGCGACCCGGAGGCGGGGGCGGAGGCTGCGTGGCTGAACGCGCGGCTGCTGGCCGCGATGCTTCACGAGGTCGGCATCACGGTCGATTGCGCGCCGGTGTGCGACGTGCCGGTGGACGGCTCCCACGACGTGATCGGCGACCGGGCCTTCTCGGACGATCCGGAGCTGGTCGCGAGCCTCGCCCGGATCTCCTGCACCGGGCTGCTGGACGGCGGCGTGCTGCCGGTGATCAAGCACCTGCCGGGCCATGGCCGGGCGCTGTGCGACAGCCACCTGGAGCAGCCGCTGGTCGAGGCGGGCCGGGCGGAGCTGGCGCGCAGCGACTTCCTGCCGTTCGAGGTGGTGTCGGACATGCCGCTGGGCATGGTCGCCCATGTCGTCTACCGGGAGCTGGACCCGGTCCATCCCGCGAGCACGTCGCGCATCGTCATCCAGTCGGTGATCCGGGAGCAGATCGGCTTCGACGGGCTGCTGTTCTGCGACGACCTGTCGATGGAGGCCCTGGCCGGCACCGTCGCCGAGCGCGCCGCGGCGGTCCTGGAGGCCGGCTGCGACGTGGTCCTGCACTGCAACGGCAGGCTGGAGGAGATGCGCGACCTGCTGGGCGTGGTGCCGCCGCTGACCGACGCCGCCGCCGTGCGGTGGGAGCGGGCTTTGACCTTCCTGAAGCCGCCGGGGCGGGGTGACGTTGATGCCATGCGCGAGCGGCTGGACGGGCTGCTGGAGGGCGATGCCCTGGATCCCGGCGCGGACCTGGTGGCCTGATGCCGGATATCGGGCAGTTCCTGTTCGACGCGTCGGTCTGGGTGATCCCGGTCATCGTGGCGATCACCTTCCACGAGGCGGCCCACGGCTATGTCGCGTGGAAGCTGGGCGACGACACGGCGAAGGTGCTGGGGCGGGTGACCTTCAACCCGCTGCGCCATGTCGATCCGTTCGGCACGGTGGTGCTGCCCGCGATCATGTATTTCACCACCTCCTTCCTGTTCGGCTGGGCCAAGCCGGTTCCGGTCAATTTCAGGCGGCTGCGCAACCCGCGCTACGGCATGGTGCTGGTGGCGCTGGCCGGGCCGGCGATCAACATCGTCCTGGCCTTCTTCTCCGCCTGGGCGCTGCGCTGGGTCGGGCTGCTGCCGGACGAGGCCCTGCTGTGGGTCCAGCAGAGCCTGGTGATCGCGGTCCAGATCAACGTGATCCTGGCGGTCTTCAACATGATCCCGCTGCCGCCGCTGGACGGCGGCCGGGTCGCGGTCGGGCTGCTGCCGCGCCAGCTCGCGATGCCGATCGCCCGGATCGAGCCCTACGGGCTGTTCATCCTGATCGGCGTGCTGTTCATCCTGCCGCTGATCGGGACGCAGCTCGGATATAACCTCAGCGTGCTGCCCTGGCTGCTGGGGCCGCCGGTCGAGTATGTCATCCGGCTGCTCGGCTTCGTGACCGGACACGGCTGACGCCCCATGGCCGACCAAGCGATCCTGGAAGCGGAAGGGCAGCTGGTCCTCGACCTCGACGGGTACGAGGGGCCGATCGACGTGCTGCTGACCCTGGCGCGCGACCAGAAGGTGGACCTGACCCGGATCTCCATCCTCCAGCTCGCCGACCAGTACCTGGAGTTCGTCGCCGAGGCGCGGCGCATCCGGCTGGAGCTGGCGGCCGACTATCTGGTCATGGCGGCGTGGCTGGCCTACCTCAAGTCCCGGCTGCTGCTGCCCGAGCAGGACGAGGAGGAGCCGAGCGGCGAGGACCTGGCCCAGGCGCTGGCCTTCCAGCTCCAGCGGCTGGAGGCGATGCAGGAGGCCGGGACCAAGCTGCTCGACCGGCCCCGGCTGGGGCGCGACGTGTTCGCGCGCGGCGCTCCGGAGGGCATCCGGATCGTCACCCGGTCGATCTTCGACCTGTCGCTGTACGACCTGCTGAGGGCCTATACCGAGCACAAGCGGCGCGAGGAGTTCGGCACCTGGCGCATCCAGCCGACCGAGCTCTATTCGCTGGAGGACGCGCTGAAGCACCTGTCGGAGATGCTGGGCCGGCTGCCGGACTGGACGGACCTCGCCAATTTCGTGCCGGGGGCGGGCGGCGACACGCTGCTGAGCCGCTCGGCCCTGGCCGCCCATTTCGTCGCCAGCCTGGAGCTGACCAAGGCCGGCAAGCTGGAGCTTCGGCAGGAGGGCGTGTTCTCGCCCATATATCTGCGCCGCGTGCGGTCGCCGTCATGAACCCGCAGCTCCGATTGCTGGAGGCCCTGCTGTTCGCCTCGGCCGAACCGCTGGACGCCCGCAGCCTGGGGGCGCGGCTGGGGCAGGGTGCCGACGTTGACGCGCTGCTGGGCGAGCTGGCGGCGCATTACGCCGAGCGGGGCATCAACCTGGTGTGCACCGGCGGGCGCTGGTCGTTCCGGACGGCGCCGGATCTGGCCGAGAAGCTTCGGGTGGATGCCGAGGTGCAGCGAAAGCTGTCGCGGGCGACCGTCGAGACTCTGGCGATCATCGCCTATCACCAGCCGGTGACCCGCGCCGAGATCGAGAGCATCCGCGGGGTCGCGACCAGCAAGGGCACGCTGGACATCCTGATGGAGGCGGGCTGGATCCGTCCCGGCAAGCGCCGCGAGACGCCGGGACGGCCGCTGACCTGGATAACGACCGACGGCTTCCTCGACCATTTCGGCCTGGAGAGCCTGCGCGACCTGCCGAACCTGGAGGACCTCAAGGCTTCGGGCCTGCTGGACTCCCGGCCGGTGCTCGCCGCGGTCGGAGGCGGCGAGGCGCTGCCAGGGCGGGAGGAGGAGGGATAACGACCCCGATAACCCGGTTCCGGCCGATAGTCTGTCGTTCAGTGCGTCAGGTCGTGCATGTAGCCGAGCTTCGCGATGACCGCCGGGGATAGGATGAACGGGTAGAGGTCGGGCTGGCCCATGCTGCGGTTGAGGGCGTTGACCGCGTAGGTCAGGGGCAGCCAGTTGTCGATCAGGTCGTCGATGTCCTTCGCCTTGTGCGGGTCGAAGTCCACCTCGGCCTGAAGCTCGTGGCCCAGCCGGATCCGCGGGCGGATCTTCATGCCGAAGGAGCGCGCCGTCTCCAGCGTGTCGACGATGTGCAGGTAGTGCGCCCAGGTCTCGGCGAAGTCCTCCCAAGGATGGGCGGTCGCGTAGGTGCTGACGAAGTTGTCCTGCCAGTCGGCCGGGGGGCCGTTGTTGTAGTGGGTCTGGAGCGCCTGCCCGTAGTCCGCCCGCTCGTCGCCGAACATCTCGCGGAACTTGGCGAGGCTTTCATCGCCGGCGTCGCGGACCAGCTTGTCCCAGAAGTAATGGCCGACCTCGTGGCGGAAATGGCCGAGCAGGGTCCGGTAGGGCTCCTGCATCTGGGTGCGGCGCTTCTCGCGCTCGGCGTCGTCGGCTTCGGCAACGTTGATGGTGATCAGGCCGTTGTCGTGGCCGGTCAGAACCGTCGTCACGTTGCCGTCGGCGTCAACCTGGTCGGACAGGAAGTCGAAGGCCAGACCGCCCTCCGGGTCGTCGGTCCGGTTCTTCAGCGGCAACTTCAGCTTCAGCATCGTGTAGAACAGGTGATGCTTGGCCATCTCCAGCTTCCGCCAGCGCGCCATGTTCTCCGCGTCGGAAATGTCCGGGATGGTGCGGTTATGACGGCAGGCGGCGCAGTGCGGCTCGGCGGAATCGGCGGGGAGGAGCCAGTTGCAGGCATCCACCTCGGCGTTCAGGCAGAACTTGTACAAGGTGCCAGGGGCGCCCAGCGCGCGCCAAGCTTCGCCTTCCGGCTCCAGCGCCGTCACCTTGTTGACTTCCGGAACATAGCCCAGCCGATGGCCGCAGCTCTCGCACACCGTATTCTCGAAATAGAGCGGCTGGCCGCAGCTCTCGCATTCAAACAGCTTCATGTCACTTTCGCCTTGCCGGAAGATGCCCGCCTTCAGTCGCCCAGCAACGCTCTGGAGCGCGCAGTGTTCCAAGAAATGGCAGCCATGCTTCGAAGAGATGGCCGGTCGGTCGACAATACTGCGCAATAAAGATTTAGACGGCGGGAACGATCAGCGGCCGATCCAGGTCGGCCCGCCGAGACACCAGCACGGGATGGTCGAAGGCGGCGGTCAGGCATTCCGGCGTCATGACGGTCCAGGGGGTGCCGGCCGTCAGGACGCGGCCGTCGCGCATCAGGACGACGGTGTCGGCATGGACGGCGGCGAGGTTGGGGTCGTGCAGCACCGCCATGACCGCCCAGCCCCGGCGGGCCAAGCCATGGGCCAGCCCGAGAAGCTGGGCCTGGTGGCGGATGTCCAGGCTGGAAGTCGGCTCGTCCAGGATCAGGTAGCGGGGGGAAGGGTCGGCGCCGTCGTCCAGCTGGGCCAGCACGCGGGCGAACTGGACCCGCTGTTGCTCGCCGCCGGACAGGGACGGGTAGGAGCGCTTGGCGAGGTGCAGCGCGTCGGCCGCGAGCAAGGCCCTCTCGACCGCCTTCAGGCTTTCGGTCCGGGTCGAGCGGGTCCGGTGCGGCGCCCGGCCCAGCATCGTCACCTCGCCCACGCCGAGCGGGAAGGACAGGGTGACCGACTGGGACAGCACGGCCCGGCGGCGCGCCAGCACTTCCGGCTCCCACTCCGCCAGCGGGCGGCCGTCGAGCGTGACGGTGCCGGCGTCGGGCGCGGTCTCGCCCGACAGCAGGCGGACCAGGGACGACTTGCCGGCGCCGTTCGGCCCGAGCACCGCCGTCAGCGTGCCCGGTTGCAGGTCCAGCGAGACCCGGTCCACCAGCGTCTGGCCGCGGCGCCTGAGCGTCGCGTCGGTCGCCCGGATCATGACAGGGTCTCCCGCCGCCGGCGGATCAGCAGCCAGAGGAAAAAGGGGCCGCCGAGCAATGCCGTGACCAGGCCGATCGGCAACTCGGCCGGCGCCACGACGGTGCGCGCGACGATGTCGGCGAGCAGGACCAGGGTGCCGCCGAGCAGGGCCGAGGCCGGCAGCAGCAGCCGGTGCCCGGCCCCGGCGACCAAGCGGACCAGATGCGGCACGACCAGCCCGACGAAGCCGATCACCCCCGCGACCGCCACGCTGGCGCCGACCGCGGCGGCGCAGACGATCACGATCCCGGTCTTGGCCGGCTCGACCCGGAAGCCCATCAGCGCCGCCTCGCGCTCGCCCAGCAGCAGCGCGTCCAGCACGCCGGCCCAGCGCCCGGCGGCCAGGACGGCGCCCAGGGCGAACGGCGCCAGGGCGAGCACCACCGGCCAGGCGGCCCCGCCCAGGGAGCCCATGGTCCAGAAGGTGATGTCGCGCATCTGCCGGTCGTCGCTGCCGAAGACCAGGTAGCCGGTCCCCGCCGAGGCGATGGCGTTGACCGCGATGCCGGCCAGCAGCAGGGTCGCCACGTCCGTCCTGCCGTCGCCGCGCGCGACCCGCTGGACCGCCAGGATGGTGAGGAGGCTGCCGGCGAAGGCCGCGGCCGGCAGGGCGAAGGGGCCGGCCAGCCCGGCGACCGCGGCGGGAACGCCCAGCACGATCACCGCGACCGCCGCCAGGGCGGCGCCGCCGGAGATTCCGATCAGGGCCGGATCGGCGAGAGGGTTGCGGAACAGCCCCTGCATCATGGCGCCGCTGACCGCCAGCGCCGCCCCGACGCCGAACCCCAGCAGCATGCGCGGCAGCCGGAGCTGGAGCACGATCGCGGCGTCGCGGGGAGCGATGTCGCCCCCGGCGAGCGCCGCGATTACGGTCCCGGGCGGGATGGCGGAGGCGCCGATGGCCAGGCTCGCCACCACGGCGGCGCAGGCCAGCGCCGCCAGTAGCGCGAGAAAGCCCCAATGGCCGAGCGCGGCGGCGCCGTCGCGCGCCGTCAGGCAGGTCACGAGCGGCCCCTGGGCGGCTTCGGGAAGGCGTCGGTCCGGTCCGGGTGCAGCGCGCGGGCGAGGTCGGCCAGGGCGTGGGGCAGGCGGGGGCCGAAACCCAGCAGGTAGAGGGTGTCCATTGCGACCAGCCGGCCGTGCCGCGCCGCCGGGGTCCCGGCGAACTGGGGCATCGCCAGGATCGCGTCGCGCCCGCCGGCGGCCTCCACCGCGTCGGACGGCAGCAGCAGCACGTCGGGAGCCGCCGCCAGGATCGCTTCGCCCGACGCCGGCTTGTAGCCCTCGTATCCCTCCATGGCGTTGATTCCTCCCGCCAGCCGGATCATGGCGTCGGCGGCGGTGTTCTGCCCGGCCGCGGTCGGGGCGCCCCGGCCCAGCCCCATCAGGAACAGCACGCGCGGGCGGTCCGGGATGGTATCGACGACAGCGCTGACCGCCTCCACTCCCTCGGTGATGTCACGGGCCACGGCTTCAGCCTCCTCCTGCCGGTCCAGGAACGATCCGACCGCGCGGACCTTCTCCGCGACGCCCTCCACGGTCGGCCGGTCGGGGACCATCCGGGTGGGAATGCCCAGGCTTCGGATCTGGGCGATCACCGGGGGCGGGCCGGCATTGTCGCTCAGCAGCACCAAGTCGGGGTGGAGCGCCGCGACACCCTCGGCGGACAGCGCCCGCATGTAGCCGATCTGCGGCAGCTCCCGCATGGCGGGCGGATGGAGGCTGGTGCTGTCGACCGCGACCAGGGTGTCGCCCAGGCCCAGTTCGTTGACGATCTCGGTTACGGCGCCGCCGACCGAGACGATCCGCGCGGGCGGGTCGGCCGCGGCGGCGATCGACGCCAGCACCAGGGAGAACAGGACCGGCGGCCATGTCCTCATGGCGCCGCCTCCGGCCCGGCGAGGCCGGCGGCCAGCACGCGCCAGCCGTCCAGCTCGGGTTCGGAGGGCTTGCGGCGGCCGAACACGAAGGCGATGGTCTCCCCCGCGGCGTCGAACAGCTCCAGCGAGGTGACGATGCCGTCGGCCGTGGGCTTGCGCACCACCCAGGCGGTTGCGATGCGGTCTTCCCGGAGATGCAGGTTGAAGCCGGGGTCCAGCACGTTCAGCCACGGCCCCATCGCCTTGATCCGGCGGACCGGCCCGGTATGGATTCCGATGCAGCCCCGGTTGCCGACGAACACCATGATCGGCAGCCCGCTGCCGGCCGCGGAGTGCAGCACGGTCGAGAGCGCCGACGCCGCGACCGGGCGCGCCCGGTCCGGTCCCGCCAGCCGCAGCGCCTGGACGCGGCCCAGCCCGAAGCGGCGCAGCAGGCCGAAGAATTCATGGGTGTCCTCCAGCGCGTCCCAGCCGGCATGGAAGCCTGCCAGGCCGACCCGCTCGTCCTCGGTCGGCGCGGCGGGTTCCCCCGGCGGCTCGGCGTCGAAGGCGGTGCTCTGGTCGTCGGTCTTCCGGGCGGCCACCAGCCGGTCGAACGCCGCGCGGTCGCTGTTCTCGGTCAGGTAGATCTTGTGGACCGCGTTTCCGGCGCCGTCGAAGACCTGGAGGCTGAGGCGGGCGGTGCCGTGGCTGTCCTCCCGGACCATGAACAGGTGGCGCCAGTGGTTGAAGAACAGGCGCAGGTCGATGTCCGGGTCCAGCACCAGCCCCATGGCCGGCCCGCACTCGATGTCGCGGTAGGTGCCCGTCTTCTCGATCACCGCATGCTCGTTGCGGGTCAGCGCCATGACCGGGCCGAGCGTGCCGACCCCTTCCAGGAAGGTGCCCCAGTCGCCGGGGCGCAGGCGCAGGCTGATCCGGCCGCAGCCGCTGGCGATCAGCGCCGCTTCCGGAACCTCCAGTTCGAGCGCCGCGTCGCGGGCGCGGATGCCGGGGCGGTCCTTGCGCAGCACCTGCCAGCAGTCCCACAGCAGGTCGTTGGCGGGCAGCGGCATGCCGGGCAGGGTCTTCAGGTCGGATAGGATGTCGGGACTCATGGCTCACCACTTCACGATGGCATTGACCGCGACGGTGCGGCCGGGTTGGGCATAGCGTTCGATGCTCGTGGAAGTCCGGCTCTGGCCGGTGACATCCTGGGGGTTCCAATAGCGCTCGCCGGTCAGCTTGAGCGTGTCGTGGTCGCCCGCGTTCCAGACCCACTTGCCGGCGCGGCCAGCCAGGGTCGCCGCGGTGGAGAGGCTCCTGTCGGCGCCGTCGTAGGCGGTCTTGGCGCTGGCGAAGACGTCGCGGCCGAATTCCGCCAGGTAATCCGCCGGATCCTTGGTGATGTAGGCGACCACGCCGCCGATCGCATCGCTGCCGTCGAGCGACGAGGCCGGGCCGCGCACGATCTCCACCCGACTGACCGTGTGCAGGTCCACATAGTCGCGGTTGAAGGTCGGGCTGGTCGCGGGGAAGTCCGGCAGCCGCGCGCCGTCCACCTGGACCAGCACCCGGTTCCCGCCGATGCCGCGGATGGTGCAGTTGGTCAGGCCCGAACGCGACGGGTCTTTGCCGATCGACACGCCCGGGCCGTAGCGCAGCAGGTCGCGCGGGCTGGAGACCAGCCGCCGGTCGATCTCCGCGTCGGTGATGACGGAGACGGTGCCGGGCACCTCGTCCACCGGCCGCTCCCCGCAGGTCGCCGTCACGGTGACCGGGTCGAGGCGAAGCACGGAGGCGGGCGGGTCCGCCGCCGGGTCCGGCGCGGCTTCCTGGGCAAGGGCGCCCACGGCGCCGAGAGCGACGATGCTGGTGGACATCAGGACCGTGCGGCTGAGACGGGCACCATGACCCGTCGATCCGATGCTAATGAAATTAGGAATCAGTCGCAATTCGAAAGTCTCCGGGTTGGAGTCGGCGATGCTGCGTGCCTTCCATTTGATAATGATAATCGCTCGCATTAGTCAGCGTCAATTCGGGCGGAAAGGTGACGGCGCTTTCCGGGATCCCAGCCACTCCGGGGCGGCGCCGTGCGGAAATCCGGAAAACCGGCCCCGCAGCCGCCGGCCTGCCGCAGCGTGATTCCATCAACATCAGAGACTTAGCCGCACCACCCGGAATCCCCTGCTTCTGGCACGGAACCTGCTGAACAGCCCTCCAGTTGCACTGCCGCTCGACACGAAGAATGCCCGGCTTCCCAGGTGGGAAGGGACGGCAAAAGCGGTTCAGTCAAGGGAGAAGCACCATGCAGGCCACCGGAAGCGCGGCTGTGACCGCGCCTGTCCCCCACAAGAAAATTTATCACCACCTCTATTTCCAGGTGCTGTGCGCCATCGTGATCGGCGTGCTGGTCGGGTATTTCTATCCCGAGTTCGGCGCCAGCCTGAAGTGGCTGGGCGACCTGTTCATCAAGCTGATCAAGATGCTGATCGCCCCGATCATCTTCTGCACCGTCGTCCACGGTATCGCCAGCATGGAGGACATGAAGAAGGTCGGCCGGGTCGGCGTGAAGGCGCTGATCTATTTCGAGGTCATGACCACCCTGGCGCTGATCATCGGCCTGGTCGTCGTCAACCTGTGGCAGCCCGGCGCCGGCATGAACGTCGACGTCAACTCGCTCGACACGAAGGCGATCGCGGCCTACACCTCGAAGGCGGCCGAGCAGGGCACCATCGAGTACATCATGCACATCGTGCCGAGCACGGTGGTCGGCGCCTTCGCCGAGGGCGAAATCCTCCAGGTGCTGTTCTTCGCGCTGCTGTTCGGCTTCGCGCTGTTCGCGCTGGGCGAGAAGGGCAAGCCGCTGCTGGGCATCATCGACCAGTCGGCCCACGTCTTCTTCAAGATCGTCGGCATCGTGATGAAGGTGGCCCCGATCGGCGCCTTCGGCGCCATGGCCTTCACCATCGGCAAGTACGGCGTCGGCTCGCTGCTGTCGCTGGGACAGCTGATGCTGGCCTTCTACGCCACCTGCCTGCTGTTCATCTTCCTGGTGCTGGGCACGGTGGCGCGGCTGGCCGGCTTCAGCATCGTCAAGTTCATCAAGTACATCAAGGAAGAGCTGCTGATCGTCCTCGGCACCTCCTCGTCGGAATCGGTCCTGCCGCGCATGATCGCCAAGATGGAGCTGCTGGGCTGCGAGAAGTCGGTGGTCGGCCTGGTGATCCCGACCGGCTATTCGTTCAACCTGGACGGCACCTGCATCTATCTGACCATGGCGGCGATCTTCCTGGCCCAGGCGACCGGCACCGACCTGTCGCTCAGCCAGGAGATCGGCATCATCGCCGTGCTGCTGCTGACCTCCAAGGGAGCGGCCGGCGTGACGGGAAGCGGTTTCATCGTGCTGGCGGCGACGCTGGCCTCGGTCGGGACCATTCCGGTCGCGAGCATCGCGCTGATCCTGGGCGTGGACCGCTTCATGTCCGAAGCCCGGGCCCTGACCAACCTGATCGGCAACGGCGTCGCCACCGTGGTGGTCGCCCGCTGGGAAGGGGCCCTGGACACGGAGCGGATGCACCGCCACCTGAACAACGAGACCGACGAGGAAGCCGACAACCCCGAATCCGTCCTGGTGACGGAGGAAGAGACGGCGGGCATCGGCACCGGACACATCGGAACCGGGCAGGGCGTCGGCGCCCGGGCCTATTGATCTTCGCCTTGCCGAGGCGGTCCTGCTGAAGCAGAGTCCGGCGGCGCCAGACCGGCGCCAAAGGAGCGAGCCATGCAGGACACCCTGACCGTGCTGCTGGTCGAGGACGACAACGCGGTCCGCGCGGCCAGCATCCAGACGTTCCAGCTCGCCGGCATCGAGGCCAAGGGCTTCGGTGCCGCCGAGCCGGTCCGCGACATGATCCACCCCGACTTTCCCGGCGTCATCGTCACCGACGTCCGGCTTCCCGGCATGAACGGGCTGGCGCTGCTGGACCACGCCATGCGGGTCGATCCCAAGCTGCCGGTGGTGCTGATCACCGGCCACGGCGACATCGCCATGGCGGTGGACGCCATGCGGGTCGGGGCCTACGACTTCATCGAGAAACCTTTCCCGACCGACCGCCTGGTCAACTCGGTCCAGCGCGCGCTGGAGCACCGCGCCCTTACGCTGGAAGTCGAGACGCTGCGCCGGAAGCTGTCCGACCGCGAGGGGATCGAGTCCATCCTGCTCGGCCAGTCCCCGGCCATCCAGGAGGTCCGGCGGGTCATCCTCCAGGTCGCCGACACGGCGGCCGACGTGCTGATCCTGGGCGAGACCGGCACCGGCAAGGAACTGGTCGCCCGCTGCCTGCACCAGTTCTCCCGCCGCCGCGACGCGAACTTCGTCGCGATCAATTGCGGCGCCATGCCGGAGACCATGTTCGAGAGCGAGATCTTCGGTCATGAGTCCGGCGCCTTCACCGGCGCCAGCCGCCAGCGCATCGGCCGGCTGGAGCATGCCGACGGCGGCACGCTGCTGCTGGACGAGATCGAGTCCATGCCGCTGGCGCTCCAGGTCAAGCTGCTGCGGGCCTTGCAGGAACGTGTGGTCGAACGGCTGGGATCAAACCGGGAGATCCCGATCGACATCCGCATCGTCGCCGCGACGAAGGAGGATCTGGCGGAGCTGAGCCGGCAGCAGCGGTTCCGCAGCGACCTCTATTACCGGCTGAACGTGATCTCGGTGACCCTGCCGCCCCTGCGCGAGCGCAGGGAGGACGTGCCGCTGCTGTTCGAGCATTTCGTGCTCCAGGCGGCGGCCCGGTACCGGCGCGAGGCTCCGGTGCTGTCGAGCGCCCAGCGCCGGCAGCTGATGGCCCATGCCTGGCCCGGCAACGTGCGGGAGCTGCGGAACGTCGCCGACCGCTTCGTGCTGGGCATCCACGGCACTCCGCTCGACCTGGTGGGCGACGCCGCCCCGGGCGAGCCGCCGTCCTTCGCGGAGCAGGTGGACGCCTTCGAGCGGGCGGTGATCTCGGAAGCCATGGCCCGCCACCAGGGCAACATCGGCGCCGTCAGCGACAGCCTGAAGCTGCCGCGCAAGACCCTTTACGACCGCCTGAAGCGCCTGAACCTGCCGATCGAGACCTTCCGGTGAGATCAGGTCGAGGAATCAGAGCAGACTCTGCGCACGTTGACACCCGAGAGGTGACGGGTTACATACTTTCATGATCCGAAGCTTCCGGCATAAAGGCTTGCGCCTGCTTTTCGAGGAGGGAGATCGCCGCAAGATCCAGTCTGCGCATGCAGACAGGATCGAGCGTATCCTCGCCTTGCTGAACCGTGCAGCCGAAGCCAGCGACATGGCGCTGCCGGGCTACAGGCTGCACCCGCTTAAAGGCGAACTGGCAGGCTTCTGGACAGTTTCAGTTTCGGGAAATTGGCGCGTGATCTTTCGCATCAAGGACGGTCACGCCTGGGATGTCGATTTGGTCGATTACCATTAGGGAGCGCGACATGCTGATGAAGAACCCTCCGCATCCGGGTCTGACCATCAAGCACGACTGTCTTGAGCCGTTGGGACTGACGGTGACCAAAGGCGCGGAGATCCTAGGTGTCAGCCGCAAGACACTTTCCGATCTTGTCAACGGGCGAGCGGGAGTTTCTCCCGAAATGGCCATTCGTCTATCCAAGGCGTTCGGCAGTCGGCCTGAAGTCTGGGCGGGCCTTCAGCTCGACTACGACATGGCTCAGGCCATGCGGAAGGAGAGCGAGATCATGGTACAACGAGTCGTCATGCCTGAGGCTGCTCAAGGCTGCTGAAGCAACTTCGAGGAGTGCGGCACGCCGCCAATCGACCCCGCGTCCCTGGCATCCGCCGGGGACGCGATCCGGCTTATCAGGCCTGCCGGCGCTCGATCTCGACGCCGATGCTGGCGGCCTCGGCGAAGACATCCAGTTTCTCGACGCGGACGGTCGCGACGCGCACCCGGCGGTCGATCAGCAGGCGGTCGGCGATGCGCTCGGCCAGCGTCTCGCACAGGTTGACGTGGCCCGCGGCGACGATCTCCTTCACCGTCGCGACCATGGTGTCGTAGGACACCACGTCGGGCAGGTGGTCGCGCGACGGGCCGGGCCGCAGCTCCACCTGGAGGTCGAGGTTGACGCGGATCCGCTGGGGCTTGTCCCGCTCGTGCTCGTACGCGCCGATCATCGCGTCCAGCACGAGGTCACGGATGAAGACACGGGTGAGCGCCCGCTCGGCGGAGGGGCGCGCCACCGGGGCGACGACTTGTGCGAAAAGCTTGTTCATGGCGCGCTGATTTACCATTCCGCCCCCTCTAAGCCAAGCGTCGGCGATGAAACAATAAAGAGCGGATCAGCAATGCAGCTCTGCGAGAACTTTCTGGCGGAGCATGTCGATTGGCCGCTGCTCTCCATTGCCGGTCTCGAAGTGCCAGAAAGTCCAACCGTTGCACGCCGGAAGTCCCTGCATCGCGGCGCCCACCTGATGGATCGAGCCGCAATGGTTGCCCAGGTGGTTGGTGCCGATCAGCATGCCGTCGGCCCGGACATGGGCGGTATGGATGCGCCGCTGGTCGAACAGCGTGGCCCCGGGATTGAGCAGCCCGCGCTCGACCAGCCAGCCGAACGGCACGCGCGGCGCCTGCCGCTTGGTCGGGGCGTACAGCAGTTCCTTGTCCGGAGCCTCCTGCACGGCGGCGATCCGGGCGTTGGCGACCTGGGCATACTGGTGCTCGCGCTCGATGCCGATCCAGGAACGGCCCAGCCGCTTCGCCACGGCGCCCGTCGTACCGGTGCCGAAGAACGGGTCCAGCACCACGTCGCCCGGCTCGGTCGAGGCCATGATGCAGCGGTAGAGCAGGGCTTCCGGCTTCTGGGTCGGGTGGGCCTTGTTGCCGTCGGCGTCCTTCAGCCGCTCCTGGCCGGTGCACAGCGGGAACAGCCAGTCGCTGCGCATCTGGAGATCGTCGTTGAGGCTCTTCATCGCCTCGTAGGAGAAGTGGTAGCGCGCCTCCTTGGACTTGGCGGCCCAGATCAGCGTCTCGTGCGCGTTGGTGAAGCGGCGGCCCCGGAAGTTGGGCATCGGGTTGGTCTTGCGCCAGATGATGTCGTTGAGCAGCCAGAAGCCCAGGTCCTGGAGCGCCGCCCCCACGCGGAAGATGTTGTGGTAGCTGCCGATCACCCACAGGCAGCCGTCGTCCTTCAGCGCGTGCCGGGCGCCCGCCAGCCAGTCGCGGGTGAACCGGTCGTAGGTCGCGAGGTCCGCGAACTTGTCCCAGTCCTCCTCCACCCCATCGACGCGGGAATGGTTGGGACGGAGCAGGTCGCCCCCAAGTTGCAGGTTATAGGGAGGGTCGGCGAACACCATGTCGACCGAGCCGGCCGGCAGGCCGTTCATGACGGTGACGCAATCGCCGACCAGGATACGGTTCTGGTGCATGGGGATCACGGTGGAAGGCGCCTTGGCGGGGGGCCTGCGGAGGGCCTTGGGGGAGGAAAGTGCTTGACTCATTCGCGCAAGATGAGTCGAGCGCGAATCCGCGTCAATCCTTATTTCTTGAACTCGGAGTCGGGACTCACTTTCTCGGTACCCTGAGTCGCCAATGCCACCTTCACCGGACCGAAGCTGCGCCGGTGGTGGGGCGTAACTCCCAATGAAATCAAAGCTTTGCGGTGTTCCGCCGTCGGATAGCCGGCATTCCGCTCCCAGCCGTATCCAGGATGGGCCCGGGCCAGCGCGGCCATGATCCGGTCCCGTTCGACCTTGGCGACGACCGACGCGGCGGCGATCGATAGCGACGCGGCGTCGCCGCCGACGATGGTCCGCACGGGGCAGGGCAGGTCCGGCCCCTTGTTGCCGTCCACCAGCGCCACGCCGGGCCGGAGGCCCAGCGCCTCGACTGCCCGCTTCATGGCGAGCAGGCTCGCGCGGAGGATGTTGAGCCGGTCGATCTCGCCCACGTCGGCGATCCCGATCGCCACGGTCGCGGCGGCGCGGATCAGCGGCGCCAGTTCCTCCCGCACGCCGGGCTTCAGCAGCTTGCTGTCGTTGACCAGGGCGGCCAGGGCGGGGGGCAATCCTTCCGGCGGCAGGATCACGGCGGCGGCCACGACCGGCCCGGCGAGCGGCCCGCGCCCGACCTCGTCCACGCCGCAGACGATGGTTCCGGTGCCGTAGCCGGCGGCGATCTCGTGGGTCAGGTCGGGCACGGGCAGGGTACCGGCAGTGGAAGGGCGTCCGCGAAGGCTCCCGTGATACCCGAACCGCTCCCGTCAGGCCAGCAGGCGCTTCAAATGGTCGGCCAGCCGCAGCGCCAGCGCCACGATGTTGATCGTGACCATGGCGCAGCCGCCGGTCGGAAGGACCGACCCGCCCGCGACGAACAGGTTGGACAGGCCGTGGACGCGGCAATCATGGTCGACGACGCCGAGGCGGGGATCGTCGCTGATCCTCGTGGTGCCCATGTAGTGGCTCGACTGGTGGATCGTGTCGGGCCAGGGCAGGTCCGGTCCCGCCGGATCGAGCTGGAGCCGGCCGGTGCCGCCGGTCCCGTCGCCGGCGCCGATGGCCCGGGCGACGAGTTCCTGGCCGACCGCCCAGGTCCGCTTGTCCTGGTCGGTGGTGCGCCAATCGACCACCATGCGGGGCAGGCCCAGCGGGTCCGGCCTGTCGCCCAGCCTGATCCGGCTGTCGGGGTTGGGAACCTGTTCGAAGAAATGCTGGATCTCGTAGATGCTGGTATCGGCTGCGAACACGCGGTTCCAGCTTCCCTTCAGGGCGGAGCCGAGATCCCCCACCAGGGCCGCCAGATCGTTGCGCAGGTGGTCCGACAGCCGGGCGTGCCTCAGCCGGTACAGCAGATGGCGCAGCGCCTGATAGCCCGCCGTCTGCTCGCCGTCGAAGGTCCTGTTGATGAAGGCGACGTAATTGCCGATGCTGGCAGCCTCCTGCATCTCGGGAGTGGGTTGGAGCCCCACGAGCATCCTGACGGCGGTGGGAGAGGTGCGGTCGGCCCAGCCCTCGGCGTCATAGAAGCGGTAGAGGTCGTCGGCGCCGGGGATCAGCGCCCGGCCGGATACCATGTTGAGATGCTCCATGAAATAGCGGCCGACGACGTCGTGCCGGTTGCCCAGGCCCGCCGGTTCCCTGTCGTTGGACAGCAGGAGCAGGCGGGCGTTCTCGATCCCGGCGGCGAGCACGACGGCGCGGGCCGAGATCGTGTGGGAACGGCCGGTCAGCGTTCGGATTTCCAGCCCGGTGACGGTCCCGGCGGAGTCGTCGGTCCGCAGCCCGACGGCGGTTCCGTTGAGCATGACGGTCACATTAGTGGCGTCGGGTTCCAGCTCGCTCCTGTAGCGGTGGCCGAACTGGGTCCGCGGGCTCCGCTGGAAGACCTTCTCGCGGACGAGCCCGGCATCGAGCGGCAGCCGGACGGCCTCGAACTCCGGCTCGGCCAGGACCCATTCGTCCACGTCGTAGCCGCGGTCCCCCAGCTCGAACAGGGGTTGGGCGCGCTGCCAATAGGGCAGCATCTCGTCGTGCTTGATCGGCCAGCCGGAGAAGGGCACCCAGGGGCGCGGCGCGAAGTCGATCGGGTCGAGCGGCGCGCAATTGCCGCCCCACAGGCTGGTCGTGCCCCCGAACAGGCGGGCCCGGAAGGATTCCAGGTCGAGCTTCAGGTCGGCGGCGTTGTCGGCCTCGTTCAGGGCCGCCACTTCGGCGTCGAAGTCGAAGCCGCCGCTTTCCAGCAGCAGCACCTTGATCGGAAGCCCGAGCATGTCGCGCGCGATCGAGATGCCGGCGGCTCCCGCGCCGACGATGCACAGGTCGGCGTCGAAATGCTGCCCGGTCGGGAACTGCCGGATGTCCAGGATCATGGAAGTGTCATCGAGTCGGATTGGCGGGGGCGCGGCACGCCGCCGTCACTGGGCCGGTGTCAGTGCGCCGGGCCGCCGTGGCTTCCGGCATGGACCGCCTCCAGGATCCGTCGCCCGGCGGAACGCAGGGTGGCGCGGGAACGGACCGCCAAGCCCCGGCCGACCCGCTTTCCAAGGCGGGGCAGGCTGAAGAAGGGATTGAGGGCCAGGGCGGCGGTCAGGCACAGGACGGCACGGAAAGTCCGCCTTTCGGCATTGTGGATGCTGGCGTTGCGGTAGTTCTGCCGCGCCATGCCGTCGACCCATTCGAGCAGCCGGATATAGGCCGGCGCGCTGTCCAGGGCGCGCATGAACTCTGCCGGCGGGCAGATCACACGGCCGGCCAGGACGGCGCGGTTGCGGGCTTCGATATACCGGATCAGGCGGATCTGGTGGGCCGCCTTGCCCGATGTCACGCTGCCGCCATGGACGCGGTAGTCGGTCAGCGCCACCGGCAGGACGCGCGCCGGGCCGAACGCGACCAGCCGGTGCAGCAGTTCGAGATCCTCGGCCGAATTGAAGAACGGGTCGTATCCGCCGATCTCAAGCGCCAAGTCGCGCCGGAACATCACCGTCGGCCCCTGGATCACCAGCAGGTCGCCGGCCGACCGCTTGCTCTCGAACTCCTCCTGCGTCGCCGGTCCGGTCCGCAGGGTGCGCAGGGGCTTGCCCTTGCGGTTCACCAGCCGGGCATGGCTTCCCCACAGGACGACCGAGGGATCCTGTTCGGCCGCCCTCATCTGGAGTTCCAGCCGGTTCGGATGCATGACGTCGTCGGCGTCGAGCCGGGCGATCCAGGGATACCTGGCTTCCCGGAGCCCGATATTGCAGTTCAGGCTGATGTTCCGGCAGTTGTTCAGCAGAAGCCTGATCCGGTCGTCCTGGCCCATCAGGCGCCTGACGATGTCGAGGGTGCCGTCCGAGGAACCGTCGTCGCAGACCAGCAGTTCGAAATGGGGGAATGTCTGTGCCCTGACGCTCTCGATAGCCCGTTCGATGAATTCCGCCGAATTGTAGGACGGCATGACGATCGAAATCATGACCAGTGGACCCCTGTGCTTTTGACCTAAATTTGTCCTCCTGGTTAGCAGGTGGGATGCCCGCCCCGACACGGCCCAAACGGCCCTAGAACATCAACCCTAGAACACCCGGAGCGGAAGCTACTCAGTTCAGATAGCATCAGATTCAGCCGGTTACCCCCAACCGCCCCGGTGTTCGATGAAAGGGAAAAATGTTCCCTTTACGTTCTTTTCGTGGCGGTTTATCGTCGCTTCCATGGACGAGATCAGGCGCAGGGCTCTCAAGGGTCGGGGGGCGATCAGCAACGAAAGCTCGCGTTTCGAGCGCGAGCGGCGCGTGCTCGTGGATGACGGGTGGGGAGCCGACGGTGTCGAGTTGCCGCCGGTCCGGACCACCGTCCTGGACGACCGCGCCCGCAGCGTCATCGCCCGCAACAGCTCGCCGGACATCCCGTTCGAGCAGTCGGTCAATCCCTATCGCGGCTGCGAGCACGCCTGCATCTACTGCTTCGCCCGCCCGACCCACGCCTATCTGGGGCTGTCGCCGGGGCTCGATTTCGAGACGCGGCTGTTCCGCAAGCGGGATGCGGCCGAGCTGCTGGCCCGCGAGCTGCGCGCGAAGTCCTATGCCTGCCGGCCGCTGGCGATCGGCGCCAATACCGACCCTTACCAGCCGATCGAGCGGGAGGAGCGGATCACCCGGTCGCTGCTGGAGGTCTGCCGGGACTTCGGCCAGCCGGTCTGCATCATCACCAAGTCGGCGCTGGTGACCCGCGACCTGGACATCCTGGCTCCGATGGCGGCGAAGCGGCTGGCGAGCGTCGCGGTGTCGATCACCACGCTGGACCGGGACCTCGCCCGCCGCATGGAGCCGCGCGCGGCTACGCCGCCCCGGCGGCTGGAGGCGATCCGGGAATTGACGGCGGCGGGCGTGCCTGTCTCGGTCCTCGCCAGCCCGATGGTGCCGGGGCTCAACGACCACGAGCTGGAGGCCATTCTGGAGGCCGGCGCGGGGGCGGGAGCCGCCGGCGGCAGCTATATCCTGCTGCGGCTGCCGCTGGAGATAAAGGACCTGTTCGAGGAATGGCTGCGCGAGCACGTTCCCGACCGGGCCGACCGCGTGCTGAGCCTGATCCGCCAGGCGCGGGCCGGCGGCCTCTACCAGTCCGAGTTCGGCACCCGCATGACCGGCACCGGCCCGATCGCCGAGCTGCTGTCCCGCCGCTTCAAGCTGGCCTGCCGGCGGCTGGGCCTCGACGGCCGGCGCTGGGACCTGGACTGTGGGCTGTTCAGGCCGCCGCCTGCGCGGGGGGACCAATTGCCGCTGCTGTGAGGGCTGTCGGTATGGGCCGTCATTGCGGATACTTGATTATAGGACGTTGACAACCTGTCTCCCATAGAGGACAGTGATTGATTGAAATTCAGCAGACCGATCTATTCGCCGCATGGATCGAGTCAGTTCGTGACGATCGCGCCCGTCTGCGGGTCGAGACGCGGATTCGGCGACTGCAACTTGGCAATCCCGGAGACGTCAATCCAGTCGGAGAAGGCGTGTCGGAAATGAGGATCGACTATGGGCCGGGCTACAGAGTGTATTTCACCTGCCGGGGCCGGACGGTGATAGTCCTCCTGGCCGGCGGAGACAAGCGTACCCAGGATCTGGATATCGCGGCGGCTATCCGTCTGGCCCGGGAGCTTTGAGGAATCCCGCATGTCCAAGACCGAAACCCGTCCATGGGACATCGTAGACAGCCTCACCAACGAGGAGCGTATCGCTGCATACCTGGAAGCTGTCCTGGAGGACGGCGATCCGGAACTTGTCGCGGCAGCGCTCGGCGATATCGCGCGGGCGAAAGGCATGACGGACATAGCGCGCCGCACCGGGCTGGGGCGACAGAGTCTGTACAAGGCCCTGGCGCCGGGCGGCAATCCGGAATTCGCAACCGTGTTGAAGGTGATCCGCTCGCTCGGATTGCGCCTCACCGTCACCGTGGACCCTGAAGGTCCAGGAACCTGACACGGTGCGGAAGTGATGTTGTGATTCGCAATGTCGCTCCGCGTTGATGGCGTCAGCGAAACGGCAATATGGGAAGTCCTTCATGAAGGCATCTATCCTCGTCCGAGCCGAATGGGACCCGGAAGCCGAGGTATGGGTCGCCACGAGCGACGACGTTCCAGGCTTGGTCACCGAGGCGGAAAACCCTGCCGAGCTTGAACGCAAGCTTCTGGTCATGATCCCGGAACTGCTTGAACTCAATAACGACCTTCTCAATGAGTTTCCGTCGGAAGTCCCGGCGTTCGTCGCTTCCCAGCAGTTCACGAAGGTCCGTTTGAGGGCCTGAATGAACGACTACGGAAGAGCAGGCATACCGCCAACGGCATCATGAAGCAGGCAGGTCTGTCCCATCGCTTTTGAGCAGGTCGGAGACATCACAGGCTGTCTCGCACCCGCCCGACCGTCGCCGGGTCGAAAAAGTCTTCGATCCGCTCGCGGACATGGGCGATGGTGCGCGGGTCGATGCCGGCGCCGAAGGCCGCCGATCCCTCCACCTTCCAGCGGGCCATCCAGGACAGGGTGCGCAGCCAGACCAGACGGCGGGCGATGCCGAACCAGGGACGCACCGCCTCGGCCATGCCCGGCGGGACGGCGTCGCTCCAGGCGGCGTAGAAACGCCGGGTGTCCTCGCGGGAGAGCACCGCCGCCACGTCGGGGTCCCAGGTGGTCGAGGTGTAGAGGCTGGCGTGGGCAAGGTCGATCGCCGGAAGCCCGTCGGTGGCCTTCTCCAGGTCCACGAACCAGGCTTTCCCCCCGCCGTCGATCAGGAAGTTGCCGGGGTGGGTGTCCGTGCCGACCAAGGCTACGGGGGGCTCCGGGGTGGTCGGGAGGGAGCGGACCCACTCCAGCTCGGCGTCGAGGTGGGCCATGGTTTCCAGCGCCAGGCCTGCGCGGGCGAAGCAGGGCGCCTGCCGCTCGATCACCCGGATGGTGGCCTGGATCGGGTTGGCCGCGGGTTCGGCCGGCAGGACGTGGAGGGAGGCCAGCGCGCGGGCGATGGCCGGCATGTCGTCGGGCAGGCGCGGCGGGCGTCCGGCGATCTCCTCGACCAGGAGGGCGCCCATGGGAAGGTCCGCGCCGGGTTCCAGGACGCCGGTCAGGCGCGGCGTGTGGCCGCCGGGGGCGGCCCGGGTGAAGGCCGTCGCCTGGTGGCGCAGGTTGGCGGCGGGATCGAGGCCGATCTGGCTCCAGCGCGGCACCCGCGCCAGCACGCCGCCCGGCAGGCGCAGATGCGCGTGGGCCATTCCCTTGGGCGGCAGCGGTACCGGATCGGAGTCCAGCCCCAGGCGGCGGCGGAGCGCGGCCGGGAGATGCCGGTCAGGCACGGATCCTTCAGGCACCGGCGGGCTTCACATGCTCCATCAAGCGCGGCATCAGCTCGACCAGGTTGCAGGGCCGGTGCCGGTTGTCGAGCTGGAACTTCAGGATGCCGTCCCAGGCGTCGCGGCAGGCGCTGGGCGAGCCGGGCAGGGCGAACAGGTAGGTCCCGCCGGTCACCCCGCCGGTCGCCCGGCTCTGGATCGTCGAGGTGCCGACCTTCTCGTAGCTGATCATGCGGAACAGCTCGCCGAAGCCGGGGATCTCCTTGTCGTAGATCGCGTGGAACGCCTCCGGCGTCACGTCCCGCCCGGTCACGCCGGTGCCGCCGGTCGAGATCACCACGTCGATGCCGGGATCGGCGATCCAGGCCTGGACCTGGGCGATGATCGAGGGGATGTCGTCCTTGACGATGGCGCGGGCGGCGAGGCGGTGGCCGTCGGCGGTCAGTCGCTCGACCAGGGTGTTGCCCGACCTGTCGTCGGCCTCGACCCGCGTGTCCGACACGGTCAGGACCGCGATGTTGACCGCGAGGAAGGGCCGGGAGTCGTCAATCTTTGCCATCGGTGGCCACCTGCTGAACTGCCTTCGGCGCGGGAGCTTCGCCGTCCCTTGCCATATAAACCGGCCACCGGCCGGCCGCAATGGCCTCCAGGGACGGCAAGGGCCGGCCCAGGCGCTGGCTGTAGATCCAGTAGTTGGTCAGCACCTGCTCGACGAAGGTGCGCGTTTCGCGGACGGGCAGGCTCTCGATGAACAGCAGCGGGTCCTTGACCTGGGACAGGCGCCGCCGCCAGCGCTGGAGGTTGCCGGGGCCGGCATTGTAGGCCGCGACGGTCAGGATCAGGTTGTCCTCGATCCCCTTCTGCTCCAGCAGGTAACGCACATAGTGCTGGCCCAGGGTCATGTTGACTTCCGGCTCGTACAGGTCCGGCTTGCCCCGGGTCAGCTCCAGGATGTCGGGCGTCAGCTTGCCGGCGACATAGGAGGCGGTGCTGGGCATCAGCTGCATCAGGCCCCTGGCCCCGGCGCCGCTCCGGGCATCCGGCTCGAACCGGCTTTCCTGGCGCATCAGGGCGAACAGCAGCGCCCGGTCCACGGTGAAGCCGCCGCGCGGCTCCCACGGAGGCAGGGGATAGAGCGCCGAGTCGTAGGCGGTTCCGTCCGAATCGGTCAGCACGCTGCCGAGCCGCATGGCGAGCGACGGCATCCCGGCCATGTCGGCCAGGGCGACCAGCGCCTGTTCCAGGGTCTCGTCGCCGCGCGCCTCGATCCGGCGCAGCTCCTGTTCCGCGCTCTCGCGCCGGCCGGCCTGGACCAGGGCTATGGCGCGCCGGCCGGCCGGATGCTCGGCCAGGACGCGGACATGGCGCCGGGTCAGGATCGGCTCCCGCAGGTCGGCGTCGGAGACGTCGCCGAGGGTCTGGCGGGCGATCAGGCCGTAGAAGGTCCGGGGATGCCGGGCGGCCTCGGCCAGCCACTTTGCGGCCTCGTCGCCGCGCCGCGCGCGCTGGTGCGCCCGGGCGGCCCAGTAGGCGCCTGCGGAGCGGTCCCACGGCGAGGCCGACTCGGCCTGGGCGAACGCCTGGAAATGCCGGGCGGCCTTGTCGTTCTGGCCGATCCGCCAGGCCGCGATGCCGGCGCTCCAGCTTCGGCCGCCGGCCGCCGGGGACGCCGGCTCCGGCTTCGGGAGGGCGGCCACCGCGGCCGATGCGGCGACGGTCACGGCGCCGGCGGGCAGCACGGGGCCGTCCACCGCGACCTTGGCGGCCTGGATCGGTGCCTCGACCGCGAGGCCCCGCCGCGGAGCGGAGGCCTGGAGCCCGCGGTCCGACGCATAGGCGCCGTTCTGCCCGGCGGGGAGGGCTGCCGCTTGGCCCCGCGGGGCCGGCGGCTTGCGCTCGCCCCGGGCCATGCGGCGCAAGGCCAGCTGGTAGACCTTGTCGGCGCCGGGATGGTCGGCGAACCGTTCCAGCCAGCCGCGAAGCTCGTGGTAACCGGCCTTGTAGGAGGGATGCATCAGCCGCTGATACTCGACATGCCCGATCAGCCGCATGTCGGTCACCTCGCCGATCAGCCTGTCGGCGGCGTTCCAGTCGCCGGAATCCTGAAGCTCGAAGATGCGCCGGTAGCGCCCGGCTTCCTGCGCGGTGAGCTGAGAGTCGTGGGTGGCGCGGCTCTGCCGGCTGGGTACGACCGGAACGTCCACCGACCACGGGGCCGACGACTCGTCAGTTTTGTAAGCGGTATCCCGGTCGCGCGCTGAAGCCTGACCGGCACCCGGAAAAGGGGGCAGGACCAGGACGGCAAGGCACAGGAAGGCACCGCTGAGGAGGTGTGAGCGCAGGCACCGAATGGTTAAGCCTGCGTTAACAATCTTCCCGGACATGAGGGACAAATACCGGATGTTTTCCGGACCCACAAGCTTCCTTGTGGCTCCCGGTCCCGCATACCCCGGTCAACCTGCCGGGGCGGGGGGCGGCAGGCCAATGATTCCAGTCCGCTAGGTCACCAGAAATTTTTTCTTGAAGGCCACCAGGTCGCGCCACGCATCGCGCTTCATGGCGGGTTGGCGCAGCAGGAAGGCCGGGTGATAGGTCGGCAGGACGGGAATCGGCCTGGCATTGGCCGAGGGGGCGAACTCGAACCAGCGGCCGCGCAGCCGCATGATGCCGTCGGTCCGGTTCAGCAGGGCGCTGGCCGAGGTGCCGCCCAGCAGCATCAGCCCTTCGGGAGCCACCAGTTCCACGTGCCGCTCGACGAAGGGAAGGCAGGTCTGGATCTCGTTGGGGTTGGGCTTGCGGTTGCCGGGCGGGCGCCACGGCAGGATGTTGGTGATGTAGACCTGGGTGCGGTCGAGTCCGATGCAGGCCAGCATCTGGTCCAGCAGCTTGCCGCTCTTGCCGACGAAGGGGAGGCCCTGGCGGTCCTCGTCCTCGCCCGGCGCCTCGCCGATCAGCATCAGCCGCGCCTTCGGGTTGCCGTCGGCGAACACCAGGTTGGTGGCGGTCGTCTTCAGCGCGCACCCCTCGAACGCCGCCATGGCGGCGCGGAGCGCGTCGAGGTCGCCGGCGTCTGCCGCCATGGCGCGTGCCGTGGCGCCCGCCGCGGGCGTGCCGAGCAAGGGTTGCTGGACCGGGCGGCCTGCCGCGGCCGGGGCGGCGCGGGGCGGCAGGGTGCGGCCTCCGGTCCCGGAACCGGCACCGGAGCCGGGGAGTTGCCGCGCCTGCGCCGGGGCCGTGGAAGCAGGGGCGGGCGCCGCGCGCGCGACGACCTTCGTCCAGTCCGTGGGAGTGTCCGCGATCGCCTCGTCCACGCCGACATCCAGGTGCCAGCGCAGCAGAGCGACGATTTCGCGCATGTCAGATTCGCTCAAAACTCACCTTGGGCGGCGCTCATTCATGGTTTGACCCTAGCATCGAACCTATGTTCTTTCATCGGCCGGAAACGGAGAACCGGAACTAGAGATAGGCAGCCAAAGCCGGATTCGGAGATGCCGTGGCGAGGGCATGGTCTGTTGGACCGGATCCATAGGGCTTGGTAGGGGAAGGAACCATGGAACGCGAGGTAATGGAATACGACGTCGTGATCGTCGGAGCCGGGCCGTCGGGCCTGAGCGCCGCGATCCGGCTGAAACAGCTCGCCGCCGAGCAGGAACACGAGGTGTCGGTCTGCATCCTGGAGAAGGGCTCCGAGGTCGGCGCCCACCTGCTCTCGGGCGCGGTGCTGGAGCCGCGGGCGCTGGACGAGCTGATCCCGGACTGGAAGGACAAGGGCGCGCCGCTCAACACGCCGGCCACCGAGGATTATTTCCTCCACCTGACGGAGAAGCGCTCGCGCCGGCTCAAGACGCCGCCGCAGATGAACAACCACGGCAACTACATCATCAGCCTCGGCGAGTTCGGCCGCTGGCTGGCGGCGCAGGCCGAGGAGCTGGGCGTCGAGATCTATCCGGGATTCGCGGCGGCCGAGGTGCTGTACCGCGAGGACGGCTCGGTCAAGGGTGTGGCCACCGGCGACATGGGCATCGGCAAGGACGGCGAGAAGACCGACGCCTACACGCCGGGCATGGAGCTGCACGCGAAGCAGACCCTCTTCGCCGAGGGCTGCCGCGGCTCGCTGGCCAAGGGGCTGATGGAGCGCTTCGACCTGCGCCGCGACTGCGACCCGCAGACCTACGGCATCGGCATCAAGGAGCTGTGGGAGATCGACCCGGCCAGGCACAAGGAAGGCCTGGTGGTCCACACCATCGGCTGGCCGATGGACGAGAAGACCTACGGCGGCTCGTGGATGTACCACATGGCGGGCAACCAGGTCTCGATCGGCTTCGTCATCGGGCTGGACTACGAGAACCCGCACCTGTCGCCCTTCGACGAGTTCCAGCGCTTCAAGCTGCACCCCGACATCCGCAAGTACCTGGAGGGCGGGCGGCGGATCTCCTACGGCGCGCGGGCCTTGAGCGAGGGCGGGTTCCAGTCGATCCCCAAGCTGACCTTCCCGGGCGGCTGCCTGGTCGGAGACAGCGCGGGCTTCCTGAACGTGCCCAAGATCAAGGGCAACCACACCGCCATGAAGAGCGGCATGGTGTGCGCCGAGGCGGTGTTCGACCTGCTGAGGTCCGAGGCCGGCGAGGTCGAGGCGGTCGCATATCCCGAGCGGCTGAAGGAAAGCTGGCTGTGGGAGGAGCTGTACCATGTCCGCAACATCCGGCCGTCGTTCCGGCGGGGGTTGTGGGGCGGGATCGCGTATTCGGCCTTCGACACCTTCGTGATGCGGGGCAAGGCGCCGTGGACGTTCCACAACCACGCCGACCATCTCCAGCTGAAGAAGGCGAGCGAGATGCCGAAGATCCAGTACCCCAAGCCGGACGGGGTGCTGACGTTCGACCGCCTGTCGTCGGTGTTCATCTCGAACACCAACCACGAGGAAAACCAGCCGGCGCACCTGACGCTGAAGGACCCGACGATCCCGATCCGGATCAACCTGCCGGACTACGACGCGCCGGAGCAGCGCTACTGCCCGGCCGGGGTGTACGAGATCGTGCGGGACGACTCGGGCGCCAACCCGAGGCTCCAGATCAACGCGCAGAACTGCGTCCACTGCAAGACCTGCGACATCAAGGACCCGACCCAGAACATCAACTGGGTCGTCCCGGAGGGCGGCGGCGGGCCCAACTACCCGAACATGTAGGCCGCCGGACCGGCAAGCGGAACCGGGGGCCGCCGTGATCCATGCCGCTTCGGCAAGCGACGGCGATCACGGCGGCCCCCGGCCCCGCGGCGAAACCGCCGCCCGCCACGAGGCCGGGGGCAGGCCGGTGCATCGCTTGAAGGCCCGGCTGAAGGAGGCCTCGGACTCGTATCCGATCCTCACCGCGACGTCCGCTATGCAGGCCGTGTCGTGCAGAAGCATTCCGGCCGCCAGCTGCATGCGCCATCGCGTCAGGTACGTCATCGGCGGCATGCCGAGGCGGGCGGTGAATCGCTCGGCCAGGACCGTCCGGGAAACCCCCGCCTCCCGCGCCAAGCCGGGCAATGTCCAGGGGCGGCCCGGATCCCCGTGGAGCAGCATGAGCGCCCGGCCGACCTGGGGGTCGCGAAGCGCGCCGAGCCATCCCGCCGTCTCCGGGGGAAGGGTTTCCGCGTGCAGGCGCACGGCCTCCATGAAGATCAGCTCGCTCAGCTTTTCCAGCACCCCGACGCTTCCCGCCCCGCTGTTCCGGCTCTCCCTGACCGTCGCCTCGATCAGGCTGCCCAGCCACCCGCCCCTGGCCCCACAGCCGTCGTCGATGTGCAGCAGGCGGGGCAGCGCCTGGAGCAGCGGGTTGAACGGCCTGTTGTCGCATCCCAGGAATCCGCAGATCAGCCGCGTCGCGTCCGGTCCGCCGCCGGCCGGCTCCAGGCGGAACGGCAGGGTTTCGCCTTCCGCCGGCTGGCGATAGACGCCCAGGTCCGGTGCGGCGCGCATCCGGGGCGCGCTGGACAGGACATGGGGGTCGCCGCGCGGAAAGATGATCACGCTCCCGCGGGTCAGGCGGACCGGGTCCGTGTCCGCGTTCACGATGCCCGCCCAGCAGGCACCGTCCGTCACTACATGATACTCGATCACGTGCTGGGCGCCCGGCATCACCAGCGGCGCGACCTCGCTGCTGGGAGGCGCCTCCGCGACCCAGGGCGAGGTCGCGTCGACCTCGAAGAATACGGCGCCCGACAGCCTGACCGAGCGGAGAAGGTCGGATAGGACGTCCGCGATCATCGTGGGTTTCCCTCTTCGCCGTGACCGGTGCCCGATCGGCGACGGATCCGTCACATCCCGGACGATCGGCCAAGTCTGCCGGACGCCGAGCCATTCATGCGGCAGGCCGGCACAGGTATAACCGGTCCCAAGGCACCGGGTCCGAAGACTAGCACATATTTTCGGTGGATGCGCCCGCCGCCGCGGCGGCGCGATCGCAAGACTCTTGCCCGCTGCCATCAAGGAAAGCGCGGAGAGTCCGCCGAGCGGGGCGGGCTGCAACTTTTTGCCGGGAGGAAAAGGATGGATACGTATTCTGAAACTGCCGAGCTGGATCCTCGGAAAGTGGAGCAGTTCGCCGGGAAGATCATGCAGGATATCGGCGGCTCCATGGCCCTGCTGCTCTCCTACATGGGCGACCAGACCGGGGTGTACCGCGCCCTGCGCGATACCGGCCGGTGCGATGCCGGAACACTTGCCGAAGCCGCCGGCGTCGACCGGCGTTACTTGGCCGAATGGCTGGGAGCCCAGGCCGCCGCCGGCTATGTATGCCATCACGAGGAGGACGAGACCTTCTCGATGACGCCCGAACAGGCGATCGTCCTTGCCCAGGAAGGCCATCCGGCCTGCCTCCAGGGATTCGTGCAGATGATCGTGGCCCAGTACGCCACATACGAAAAGGCGGTCGAGGTGTTCAGGTCGGGCGCCGGGCGGGCCTGGGGCGATCATCACGCATGCTGCTTCTGCGGAACCGACCGGTTCTTCCGGCCGGGCTACATGGTCAACCTGGTGGACAGCTGGCTGCCAGCCCTCGACGGCGCCGTGGCGAAGCTGGAGAAGGGCGCCAAGGTCGCGGATATCGGATGCGGCCTCGGATCCTCGACGCTGCTGATGGCGAAGGCGTTCCCGAACTCGGTGTTCCACGGGATGGATTTCCACGCGGCCTCCATCGAGGGCGCCCGGCGGGAGGCGGAGGAGACGGGCCTGACCGCGAACACGAGGTTCACGGCCGTCACCGCGAAAGGCTATGACGAGACGGGATTCGACCTTGCCTGCGTCTTCGACGCCCTGCACGACATGGGCGATCCCGTCGGCGCGGCCCGCCATATCCGGGAAAGCCTGAAGCCGGACGGGACCCTGATGCTGGTGGAGCCGATCGCCGGCGACCGCCTGGCCGACAACCTGAACCTGATCGGGCAGATCTTCTACTCGGCATCGACCCTCGTCTGCACGCCCGCCTCGCGGGCGCAGGAGGTGGGGTTGGCGCTCGGCGCCCAGGCGGGGGAGAAGAGGCTCGCGGAGGTCCTCCGGCAGGCGGGCTTCACCCGCGTGCGCCGTGCCGCGGAGACGGCCACCAACATGGTCCTGGAGGCGCGTCCCTAGGGCATGGGGAGCGGTGCCGCGTCAGTCGGGGCGCGATCCCCGCCGCGGCACCGATTCCAGGAACGCCCGGAGCTCCGCCGCGTAGAACCTGGCCATGGCCGTCGTGCCGTGGCCGCGAGTCTCGTCGCTGGCCGGGATCAGGAACAGGCGTCCGTTCCTGACATGCTTCATCGCCGCTTCCGTTACGCCGGTTTCCGGCGGGTTGCGCTCGTCGTCGGCCGCGTTGATGAAGAGCAGCGGCGCCGTGATCCGGTCCAGGAGCGGCGTCGGATTGTATTCGCCCGAGGACTCCCACGCATAGATGAAGTCGTTGGCATCGGCGTTGAACTGTACCGCCAGCCGCTCCTCGACCATTTTGTCCGCCATCTCGCGCGTCGGGGCCAGCTTCTGGTAGGCCAGGGTGCCGCCGCTGGTGGCCGTGGCGTAGAACACGTTGGCCAGCCTCATCGACTTCGGCTGCTCGGCGTAGTCGCCGCCGTTGTAGCCGGGGTCCTGGCGGATCATCTCGATCATCAGCCGCCGCAGCATCCAGTTGCGGGCAGCCATCTCCGTCGGCTGCGACGCCATCGGCACCAGCGCGTCCATATAGTCGGGATACTTGCCGCCCCAGATCCAGGTATGCATGCCGCCCATCGAGTTGCCCATGATCACGTGGACATGCTCCAGGCCGAGCCCCTCGGTGAGCAGCCGATGCTGTCCTTCGACCATGTCCTCGGAACTGTATTTCGGGAACTTCGCCTTCAGGCCGTCGGACGGTTTCGTGGATTTGCCGTGGCCGATCGCGTCCGGCAGGATGATGAAATATTTCTTCGCATCCAGCGGCTGACCCTCTCCGAACAGTTCGCCGGCGAAGGCGGGCGTCAGCATGCCGGCACCCGATCCTCCGGTCCCGTGAAGCACCACGACGGGCTCGCCGGAGGGTTCGCCGACCGTCCGGTAGTGCAGGCGCACCTCCGGAAGGACCTCGCCGGTATGGAACCTGAAGTCCTTCGCGACGAACGTGGCCTCCTTCGGCGCCGGATAGTCGGCTGCGCCGGCCGCGAAGGAGACGAACGACAGGGCCGCGCCCGCCGCGGCGTAAATCAACGATCTGAAGACCGTCATGGCGACCTCCCTTTTTCTTGATTACAAGTTCCCATGGCATGCGGGACGGGGCGTGTCGTCGCTCCGTCTGCATACCTGCATCATCACCTTGTGCGTGCGAGGGCACAAGCCGCCTCCACGTCCGGTCACGGTCACCGGAATGGGCACCGGGGAGGGCAGGGGGAGCCTGGAGGGTGGAAGAGGATGCTGATCCGGGATTACGACGTCGCCGACGCCCCGGCCCTGGTCGAGCTTTACGGCCGATCGGTCCGCGGCATCGGTCCGAGGGACTATTCGGCCCGGCAGGTGGAAGCCTGGGCCTCCCTCGCCCCGACGCCCGGGCAACTGCACCGGCGAGTGGCGGACGGCCGCAGGGTCCTTGTCGCCGCGGACGACCGGGGGCAACCCCTGGGATTCGGCGACATCGCGGCGGACGGGCACATCGGCTATTTCTACTGCTCCCCGGAAGCCGCGGGCACCGGAGTCGCCGCAGCACTCTATGGAGCCCTCGAGGATATCGCCCTGAAGGCTCTCCTGACCCGCATCCATGTGGAAGCCAGCGAGGCCGCCAGGCGCTTCTTCCTCCGCCAGGGCTTCACCGTCCTCCAGCGCCGCGACCTGCTGATCGGCGACGTCCCCATCCACAACTTCGCGATGGAAAAGCGCTGGCCCCTCGGAAGCCGATGATGCCCCCCAGGAATGGGGTCGGAGTGGATAACCGGCGACGACGGAAGCCTGTCATTACGCAGAAAAAATTAATTAAAATGATCTAGTCCTTGCGGCGTACAAGGCTGCATCGGAAGGTCATCGACATGAGAACCCTGTTCAGCATCGTCTCGCTGGTCGGTGCGGTCCTGCTGGTGTCGGGATGCGCAACGACCGGAGAGTCCTATACGTCCGGCAAGAGCGGTCCGATGGATTGCAAGGATTTCCGCATCCAAAGCGCTCGGGGCGACCTGAAGCCGGCGAGGGAGAAAGACTGCTGGTCGGGCAATGTCGGTTCGGTCGAACATGTCGGGACCCGGTATGGCCGGTATTTCGAAACCAGCACCGGCTATATGAATACCATGCTCGATGTCGCCGGACATGGCACCCTGATAAACCACAGGGAACTCCAGGCGCTTCTGACCGGCTTGAATCGGGTGAAGATGGAGGGCGCGGGGTGGGAGGAACTTCCACCCCTGGAGGCCAACGGCCGGAGATACCGGCTGATGAAATTCTCCCTGGCCGCCTCCCACCATGACTGCATCGGATTTTCCGCTTTCGGCGATTCCGTTCAGCACGGTTATCGCAGCTCCCTGTTCGGCTACTCGTGCAAGCTCCCGAAACAGGGCAGTATGCAGGTGCAGGACCTTCAGAAGGATCTCGACGCCCTGCGCGTCCGCCTGTAGCCCCGGGCAGCCCCTGTTGCGAGGGGCTGCCCGGTGCGTCGTACCGGTTCACGGGAGGCCCGGTCGGGCGGGAACCGGCACCCCGCCCGATCCAAAGCCTGAACCTGAGCCGTCAGGATTTGCCGAGATCGAAGCGGTCCAGCTCCATCACCTTGGTCCACGCCGCGACGAAGTCCCTCGCGAAGCGCTCCTGCGCGTCGCCGGCACCGTAGACTTCGGCGATGGCGCGCAGTTCGGAATTGGCACCGAAGGCGAGATCGACCCGGGTGGCGGTCCACTTCGCCTCGCCCGTGGCGCGGTCCCGCCCCTCGAACAGCATCTCGTCCTCGGACACGGGCTTCCACACCGTCCCCATGTCGAGCAGGTTGACGAAGAAATCGGTGCTCAGCACGCCCGGCCGCGACGTGAAGACCCCGTGCTTCGCATCGCCATGGTTGGCCCCCAGCACGCGCAGGCCGCCGATGAGCACCGTCATCTCCGGCGCGGTGAGCGTCATCAGCTGCGCCTTGTCCACCATCATCTCCTCGGGCGAGACCGGGACCTCGCGCTTGAGGTAGTTCCGGAAGCCGTCGGCGACCGGTTCCATCACCGAGAAGGAATGGACATCCGTCTGCTCCTGCGTCGCGTCGGTGCGGCCGGGGGTGAACGGAACCTCCACCGGGACGCCGCCTTCCTTCGCGGCCTGCTCGACCGCGGCCGAGCCGCCGAGCACGATCAGGTCGGCGAGCGAGACCTTCTTGCCGCCCGGGGCCGCGGCGTCGAACTCCGCCTTGATGCCTTCCAGAACGCCCAGAACCCTGGCGAGCTGCTCCGGCTGGTTGGCCTCCCAGTCCTTCTGCGGGCTGAGGCGGATGCGCGCCCCGTTGGCGCCGCCGCGCCGGTCCGACCCGCGGAAGGTGTTGGCCGACGCCCAGGCGGTCCGGACCAGTTCCGCGGTCGAAAGGCCGGACGCGAGGATCCTCGCCTTCAGCCCGGCGATGTCCTGCGCATCGACCAGCGGGTGATCGACGGGCGGCACCGGGTCCTGCCAGATCAGGTCCTCGTCCGGAACCTCCGGGCCGAGATAGCGGACGCGCGGCCCCATGTCCCGGTGGGTGAGCTTGAACCAGGCGCGGGCGAAGGCGTCGGCGAATTCCCCGGGGTTGGCGTGGAACCGCCGGGAGATCGGCTCGTAGATCGGGTCCATGCGCATCGCCATGTCGGCGGTGGTCATCATCAGCCGGACCCGCTTGCCCGACCCGTCCACCTCCGGCGCGTGGTCCTTCTCCTCCAGCTCCTTCGCAGCCCACTGCCAGGCGCCGGCGGGGCTTTTCACCAGTTCCCACTCGTAGCCGAACAGGACGTCGAAATAGCCGTTGTCCCACGTCGTCGGGTTGGGGGTCCACGGCCCCTCGATGCCGCTGGTGATCGTGTGGACGCCCTTGCCGCTCTCGAAGGTGCTCTGCCAGCCCAGGCCCGCCATCTCGATCGAGGCGCCCTCGGGCTCGCGGCCGACAAGGCCGGGATCGCCCGCGCCGTGGGCCTTCCCGAAGGTGTGGCCGCCGGCGACCAGGGCCACCGTCTCCTCGTCGTTCATCGCCATGCGGGCGAAGGTCTCGCGGATGTCGCGGCCGGAGGCGACCGGGTCGGGCTCGCCGTTGGGTCCCTGCGGGTTGACGTAGATCAGGCCCATCTGCACCGCGGCCAGCCGGTTCTCCAGCACCCGGTCGCCGGTGTAGCGCATGTCGCCCAGCCACTCGGCCTCGGGACCCCACCAGATGTCCTCGCCCGGCTCCCAGGTGTCCGCGCGGCCGCCGCCGAAGCCGAAGGTCTTGAAGCCCATCGATTCCAGGGCGCAGTTGCC
Organism: Skermanella rosea; assembly: GCF_016806835.2. Lineage (NCBI taxonomy): Bacteria > Pseudomonadati > Pseudomonadota > Alphaproteobacteria > Rhodospirillales > Azospirillaceae > Skermanella > Skermanella rosea. Next base: position 1,872,545 of record NZ_CP086111.1, read on the forward strand.
GGCGAGGATCATCAGGTCGGCCCAGGAGATCCGGCTGCCGTATTTCTGCTTGATCGGCCAGAGCAGCCGCCGCGCCTTGTCCAGGTTGCCGTTGTCAGGCCAACTGTTCAGCGGGGCGAAGCGCTGCCCGCCGGACGAGGCGCCGCCGCGGCCGTCATAGGTGCGGTAGGTCCCGGCGCTGTGCCACGCCATGCGGATGAACAGCGGACCGTAGTGGCCGTAATCCGCGGGCCACCAGTCCTGGCTGTCGGTCATCAGGGCGTAAAGATCCCGCTTCAGCGCCTGGAGGTCCAGCTTCTTGAACTCCTCGGCGTAGTCGAACCCTTTCCCCATGGGATCGCTGAGGGAAGAGTGCTGGCGCAGGATCCGCAAGTTGAGCTGATTGGGCCACCAGTCCCGGTTCGTCCGGAACATGGTGGGCGTGCGCTTCTGGCTTCCACCCGTGAAGGGGCAGGCGACATCGTCCGGCATGCTTTGACCTCCCTTTGCTACCTCGTTTAGCACATGCTTCATGCCCAGTGCCGTTGTGCGGCATTCTCGATTGACAGGGTCCGGCTGTCGGAAGCCTGGAATGACGACGAAAGCGGTCGCATGCCGTTCCGGGTTGTCGGCACCGATCCCCATGGCGGGACATCCCCGGCATATCCGCTTCGATGTATTCCCGCTCGGACCTCCGGCTCCTCCATACAATGAACTGAAAATGCTGTCGAACGATGATTCATTCAAGCCTGTCGGAAGCGGAGTCGGGCGACAGCCGCAAAATAAGGTTGCGACGAAGGGGTGTGACGCCCGTTACGCCCCAGCTTCGGAAGCCTGTCGATGGCTTCGGCCGAGGCGCAAACGCAGGATTGCCGAGGCTGAGGGCAGGGCAAAGAGCCGCCCGTTCCGGACTGCCGGCGGCGCCATGACTCGGCTGTTGGTGATATGCCGGTGGCTGCTACGATTCTGGAGGGCGCTACCGCTGCACGCAACTGCGCGAGAAATTGGGGTCAGAGTGAATACGTTGACGTTGAAGCCCGGCTTGAGGTCCCGGAAGCATGTCGGGCCGGATAGCCTGGAGATGCCTGACCGTATCGAGTGCCATGGCAAGGACAAGAGCGCCAACAAGGAGCGCCGGCAACTGATCGAGGCATCTTCCGGCTGAGGCGCGCGAATCGCCCTGGAGCGCACTCCGCGCGGCTTTCGTCGTGCTCCCGGCGGCGGGGTAGAGTGCCGCCGGGAGCTTCGAAGGCGAGTCCCTGGGGAGGAGACGAACTCAGGCGCTGCCGGCGGTCCCGTCGGGGCCGGTCAGCAATGCCATGAGTTTCCGTTCGATGCTGGCCCTCTCCTCCAACAGCGACGATCGTACCCGCGCAGTGATCGGTAAAGTGGACGGCGAGTCAATGGCCGACATCCACGACGCTCTTCTCGTTCTATTCAGCATCGCTTGATCGGGACCCGCTGCCAATCGTTGAAGCTGTCGGCAATCCTTTCAGCGACCCATCCGCACGCACGGGGGAGGCCCAGCTTTGGAACGCTCCGGTTGGGATTCTGGAACATATGAAGATAGACGTACTTCCGCGACCGCTTCTAAAGCTTGTCCCGTGCTAGAGATGGTCCGGTCACGACACACCGTTCTTTCCTGAACCGTTGGAATCATCGTTCAGATACTCTCAATCGGAGGAGGACAAGGTGTTTTTCATGCAAGACCACCATGGCTTTTCGCCGTCCCATCACTCGCACGGCCATCATTATCGTTCGTGGGACGGTCGTGATGATTGTCAGGACCGGGATCATCACGGCGGGCGCGGGCCGAAGTTTCATCATGACAAGGTCGAAATCGGGCATGTGTCGGGGCGAGCCACCGCCGACTGGTGGGAATGGGTGCTGTCCTATCCGGAGGTCGAGAACCCGCAACTCGATACCACGGGCGAGTTGGCGGATCTTGGCGATTTCGGCCGCACCTTCTTCGTCGCCGGCACGTTCAGCGGCGATGTCGAGCGAAGCTTCTCCGTCGATTACGGCCAGACGCTGGTCATTCCCTTGATCAACGTCGTGAGCTTCGCGACAGAACCGGACGATACCGCCGCCTCCCTGCGCGAGGATGCCGCCGAATTTATCGACGCGGTCGAGGACCTGACGCTGATCATCGACGGCAAAGTCTATTCCGACGAGAAGCTGTTCGATTTCCGGACGAAATCGACTGTTTTCGATGCCGTCGTGCCCGAAGGCGGCGTTCTTCCCGCAGGCACTTACGATCCCGTGGTGTCCGACGGCTACTGGGTCAAGGTGAAGGGGCTATCGCCCGGAGAGCACACGATCGAGTTCGGCGGCTCGCTGACTGACGACGAGGGCAACACCTTCGATGTCAACATCACCGATAACATCACGGTCGTCGCGGACAGGCACTGGTCGGATTGGTCGTGACGAACGATCCGGTCGAATGGGCCGTGGCGACCGGCTCTTCCTAACCCGCGAACAGGCGCCTCATAAGCAAAAAGCCAGCCGACCCATGGGATCGACCGGCTTTCCGACTGGTAGCGGAGGAGGGATTTGAACCCCCGACACAAGGATTATGATGATGCGTGTGTTACTAGCAATTTCTGTGGCTTAAGGCCGTTTTTCTGGGTTTTTTCTGGAGTCTCAGCATATCTCACTCAGTATCACTGCACCTATAGTCCAACCAAATTCCTCGTCGTCGCCCAAACCAACTCAATTTATACTTCCACTTATACTCCCACATTGAACAGAACAGTTTTGTTCAATGTAGTGCGAGATGATGCTTGGCCGCTCTGAACCGCACCGGGATTCCCGGAGGCCGATTTGGTTGAGTCACGCCGCCCTGGCGCCGTCCTCGGTTTGAGCATAGTAGCGTGCTTCGGCCTCGGCGGGTGGAATGTTGCCGATGGGTTCGAGCAGGCGCCGGTGGTTGAACCAGTTGACCCATTCCAAGGTGGCGAACTCGACGGCTTCCAAGTTGCGCCATGGCCCTCGGCGTCGGATCACCTCGGTCTTGTAGAGGCCGTTGATCGTCTCGGCCAAGGCGTTGTCATAGGAATCGCCGACGCTGCCGACCGACGGCTCGACACCGGCCTCGGCCAAGTGCTCGGTGTAGCGAATGCTGACATATTGCGACCCGCGGTCGGAATGGTGGATGAGGCCGCTGCCTTTGGCCGGACGGCGGTCGTGAAGCGCCTGCTCCAGGGCATCCAGGACAAATCCGGCGTGTGCGGTGCGCGAGACCCGCCAGCCGACAATCCGCCGGGCAAACGTGTCGATGACGAAGGCCACGTAAACGAAGCCTTGCCATGTCGCCACAAACGTGAAATCCGCGACCCACAAGGCGTTCGGGCAGGACGCCTGGAACTGGCGGTTCACCCGGTCGAGCGGACACGGTGCCGCCCGGTCGCTGATCGTCGTCCGCACCGTCTTGCCGCGTGTCACCCCCTTCAGCCCCATAGAGAGTGTCAGGAATTTCGTGTGAGGGCGGGCATACTGGGAGAAAAGGAGATCCCGCATGGCTCGTCGCAAACCACCCGTCATCCCTGACGCCCTGCTCGACCAACTTCTTGCCGGGTCCGACGCGAAGAGCGCGTTCGATCCGAACGGCCTTCTGGACGGCCTGAAGAAGGCACTTGCCGAGCGGGCGCTGAATGCCGAGATGGACCATCATCTCGCCGGCGAGGACGAGGCCGGCAACGGCCGGAACGGCTACGGCCGCAAGACGGTGCTGACCGACACCGGCAAGCTGGAACTGGAGATCCCGCGCGATCGGCGGGCGACCTTCGATCCGCAGCTCATCGCCAAGTACCAGCGGCGCTTTCCGGGCTTCGACGACAAGATCGTATCGATGTATGCCCGCGGCATGAGCGTCCGGGAGATCGTCGGGCACCTGCGCGAACTCTACGGCGTGGAGGTCTCGCCCGACCTGATCAGCGCCGTGACCGACGCCGTGCTGGACGAGATCGCCACCTGGCAGGCCCGGCCGCTGGAGCCGGTCTACCCGCTAGTGTTCTTCGACGCCCTGCGGGTCAAGGTCCGCGACGAGGGACTGGTCCGCAACAAGGCCGTCCACGTGGCCCTCGGTGTGCGGGCCGACGGCACCAAGGAGATCCTCGGCCTGTGGCTGGAGCAGAACGAGGGCGCCAAGTTCTGGCTGCGTGTCCTGAACGAGCTGCGCAACCGCGGCGTGGAGGACATCCTGATCGCCGTGGTCGACGGGCTGAAGGGCTTTCCCGACGCCATCCAGGCGGTGTTCCCGCAGGCCATGGTCCAGACCTGCATCGTGCACCTGCTGCGCAACAGCCTGGAGTTCGTCTCCTGGAAGGACCGCCGGGCCGTCGCAGCCGCCCTGAAGGACATCTACCGGGCGATCGACGCCACGGCCGCCGAGGCCGCGCTGGAAGCCTTCGAGGACAGCGCCTGGGGACGCAAGTATCCGGCCATCGGCCCGTGCTGGCGCCGCGCCTGGAACGAGGTGGTGCCGTTCTACGCCTTCCCGGCCGAGGTCCGGCGCATCCTGTACACCACCAACGCCATCGAATCCTTGAATGCCAAGCTCCGCCGGGCCGTTCGCGCCCGAGGCCACTTCCCGACTGACGATGCCGCCCTGAAGCTGATCTTCCTGGTCTTGCACAGGACCGAGAAACAGTGGACCATGCCGGCACGCGAATGGGCCATGGCAAAGGCTCAGTTCGCCGTCCTCTTCGGTGAGCGCTTCACAAAGGCATTCGCCTGATCATGCGAAACCGCCCGCCCTCACACGAAATTCCTGACACTCTCGCCCCATACGCCGCATCAGCCGGGCCACTGTGCAACGCGCCACGTCAAGGCCTTCCCGCCGCAACTGCCGCCAGACCTTCCTGACCCCGTAGACCTGGAAGTTCCCGTCCCAGATCCGCCGGATAGCCACGCTGAGTTCCGCATCGCTTCGCCAGCGGGCCGGCGCCTTTGACGGGTCAGTCCGCAGGGCGGCATGGGCGTGATAAGTTGACGGGGCGATCGGCAGCACTTTGCAGATCGGCTCGACCCCGTGGACGGCGCGCTGCTCGTCGATGAAGGCGATCATTTCCTGAACGGGCGGTCGAGCTCCGCCTGGGCAAAATACGCCGATGCCTTGCGAAGGATCTCGTTCGCCTGGCGCAGTTCCCGGACCTCGCGCTCCAGCGCCTTGATCCGCTCCTGCTCGTCCGTCGTCGGGCCGGGCCGTTTCCCCTGGTCGCGCTCGGCCTGCCGGACCCAGCCCCGCAGCGTCTCCGCCGTGCAGCCGATCTTCGCCGTGATCGAGCTGATCGCCGCCCACTGCGACGCGTGCTCGCCTTCGTGATCGAACACCATCCGAACCGCGCGTTCGCGGATTTCAGGGGCGTACTTGGGTGATGCCTGTTTCGTCATGATGACCCCAGTCTCTCAAGAAATGGGGCCTCCGGTAAACCCGGCGCGGTTCACACCTCACTGACCAAGATCGCTTTCCACCCCCAGTTCCTCTTCCTCTTATCAAAGCTCTGGACAGCGACTCCAGTCACGACATCCTCGTCATTGATATCACTGGCTCTCACGAGATCAGGCGGAATGAAGATGTTGTCGTCAGTGAAGCCCAGGCCATTCCTTACTTTGACCATACTCCGAAAGGACCGGCAGACCTGAGTGCCAGGCGTTTTGCTCGTCGCTTCGGCCGTCAGGGCGCGCACGCCTCCTCCCTTGCGAGACTGGAACGTGGCCAGCTTGAAGGAGACGAATGCGCCGACAGCGGCTATCCCCTTGTAGTGGGCGAGAGGGAAGGTTCCCTGTGCTTCCCGGCCGGCCGTGAAGTGCATCAAGCCCTTGCTGGGGTTGACGTGGTCGACGATTCCAACCGTTTCAGGGAAGATGTCAAAGGGCGCACCGTCCGGACGGTCGGAGACCGCATGGAGAATGAAGCGCCGCTCGCCCTCAGGGTCGTAGTCGGCCTTCACCCGGATGGGCTGGCCAATCCGCGGCGACTTCAGCTTCAGCCTGTTTTCCGGGATAGACACTTCGGCGGGAAGAAAGGGGGTCTTGAGATAAAGCTTCCGCCTCGGCTTCCCGTCCTGTCCTTCAACAGTGAATGTTTCTCCCACGCAGGCGTCGATCCAAGGGAGGTCAGAGAACAGGAGGTCGTCGGCTGCGGCCGCGAAGCGCGCATAGAAGCCGGCCTTAGGGGGCGTGGCATCGATGGCTGCATACCAGTCCATGGCGGTCATGTCCTGCACGTCGACAGGCACACGATGGCCGGAGCGCTTCTTGTGCTCGAAGATCCGTTCGATCTCCCCCTTTGCCTCGGCCGTATGCCCGGCGTCCAGGAACTCGCGCGCGAGCTTCAGGCGAAGCGGACTCACGAAATTGTCATCCTGCGAGCAGGTCAGAGACTTGCAGTAGCAGGCCAGGCGTGTCCCAGGATCGGCCTGAAGATCTCCGAGAAGCTCCCATGCCCAATACTCCTGGGATTTCGTCTTAGTGAAGGAGAGCGCAAGGTTCCGGGCCTCGTCCTGGCGTCCAAGCGCCCGGAGGAGCTTCACTTTGTTCAGCTCCAACCAGTGGTTGTCCGGGAAGCGCGCCATCATGCGGTCGACGAAGAGCAGCATGTAGTCGAGATCGGCACGGTTGCCGGTCTCGGCGGCTTCCTTTGCGGCCTTCATGACCACCTTCTCGGCGAGCGCGGGGATGCTCTTCCCGTCCTTCGCGGCGAAACGCTCGAAGTCCTCCTGCCGGAGATGCTCGAGCCCCCAGAGACGGGCGAAGGGCAACATCTTGAGATGGTCGCCGGAGGCGAGGCGCGAGGCCATGTACAGCATGCAGCTGTGAAGCTGCGAGGGACGCTCGACCTCGAGTCCCATATAGGCGTTGAGATGGCGCCGAGCCTCGCCCACGACGGCCGGCAGCAACTCCTCTGGGAGCTTCTTCCCCAAAAGGTCCTTTGTCGCTTTGTAGAGATCCCAGCCATAGTTCGTCGAGATCTCGGGGCCAAGCGGCTTGCGGCGGGCAAGATCGGCGTAAATCTTGATCGCGTCGCGGAGGCGCCCAGCTTTGCTGTGCTCCTGCGCCTGGGCGATCTCGCCCGCCCCTTCCTCGAGGAGCGAGAGCGCACGGCCACGCTCCTTGGTGAGGATCTCATCGTTCTCGGGCAGCTCCAGCGCCCGCAGCTGACGGGCATAATCCTCGGCCGCTTCGCTGGAGCCCTTCCGGGCGTTCGCCTTCAGAAGGTCGATGAGGCACCAGGCATAGGCTCGAACGTCCCAGGCATCTCGGTCGGGCGACGTTATGCGCTCCCGCGCCATCTCGTAGGCGGCGTCGATCTGGCGGTCCCGGCGGAGCTTGAAGACCTCGCTCGACGAGCTCATCAGCCTTTCCTAACAGGCAGCAGGTCGATCACCTCAGACAGGAGCGCACGCGGCGCCCGCGATGGGTTGACCGGCTTGCATGTACTGAAGGTGCCCCTTCCGTTGTAATAGATATCGACGACCACCGCGTCGGAGCCACGGGCGAAGGTGTACCGCTGGCACCATGGCAACTCGGCCACGTCCGCGATCTGGATCCCCCGCTCCTTGGCCCGCGAAAGGAGCCATTCGTGGAATGTGCCGAGGAACTCCTGGCTGGGGACATAGATCACATCTTTCGACGAGGACGCTCGATTGGCGGGTGTCAGGATGCGGTCCGACAGGGCACCCAGGCACTGATTCAGCTCGTCGCTCAGCGCGTTGACCTGGGTCGGCATGATCCTCCCGATCTTTCCCTTGCCGTTGTAGGCAATGTTCACTCGGGCGGATTCACCGTCACGGCGGAAGAAATACGCTTCCTGATACTGATTATGGACGATGTCCTCGATTTCGATGTTGGTCCCTTCAAGGACGGCCTGCACATGCCCCAGGATGGCGAAGAGGACCCCATTCTGCTCGGTGAGGCCGAAGCGCTCCGGTGGGGCGTCGGGGCTGCCAATTGAGGCCTCCGGTGACACGGAGATCGTCTCCGCCGACGAGCAGGACGTGGCGAAAGGAGGCATACCTATTACCTTGATGTCCGCGCCCACCTCCCGATGCGGGGGCTTGACCATGTAAAGACGACCCTTCGCTCGTGTCATCGCTGTGTAGAGCCATCGAAAGTAGTCGGATGAGAGTTCGTTTTGGCCGCGCGGGCAGACGACGAAGACGTGCTCCCATTCGCCGCCCTGGGCCTTGTGGCAGGTGACTGCGTAGCCGAACTTGACCCGCAAGGCATTGAAATACGGGTCAGCCCGAAGGACTTCTTGGAAGTGATTGCGGTCCTTCCTCAAATGCTCGTGCCGCATGCAGAAGTCGATATAGAGGGCCTTTTGCTCGTCGGACCCGATGTTCGGGTTGCTGTCGTAGAGCACGTTCTCGAGGATCTTCGTTTGGATGAACTGCGCGCGTCCGTCCGTGTCCCGGACACCCAGCAAGGCCCCCCGGAAGGAAATGGTCACCTCGACGGTCTCCACGGCCTTGGTGTCGGGGTTCTTTCGTCGGATGGATATGCGGCGGGTTTCCACCCGTTCATCCACCTCCTTAGCCAGGATGAAGTCGCCATTCGCGATGAAGAGGCCACTGACGGTGATGTTCGCAACCACCATCAGCTTGTCGCCAGGAACGATCTCCGACTTTCCCGGAAAGAAATGCTCGCGGATCATGCGGTTGTAGCCAGCGGCTTCCGCGTTCGAGCGGGCCACGATGATGGCCTTGTCGTTGATCGCGTGATTGCAGGCCTTGAGGTAGCGGGAGAGGACCCGATCGCCCTCGACCTTCTCGATGTCGGGCACGCTGAAGTCGAAGGTCAGCTTGCAGAATTTTCCGCTCTTCAGGCTGTCGCGAAGCGGCATGACGTTTCGAAGAACGCCGCTGTCCGCCTTCTGCCGGACGACGTCCTCAAGTTCGTAGCTGCGGCAGCTTACGCCGTAGGTTTTGTGGAGGTAGTCGGCATCGAGCGCGGGGGAGAATGACATATCAACTGGGGGCAGCTGCGCCGTATCCCCGATCAGAATGATCTTTTTGTCGTGGTCGTTGTGATCGAGCCGGACGAAGTTGAAGAAATCCTTCAGAAGATATCCGGATCCCGAGCGGAAGAACTCGCTCTCTTGGTAGGCGTCCGAGATGAGCGACGCCTCATCGACCATATAGACTGCGTTCGCCGCGTCGTCGTTGGTCGCGATCTGGGCGTAGTTCTTGAAGGTTTCTGACCCTTTAAGACCCTCGTCGGTATATTCGATTAGTTCCTTGAAGTTATAAATTGTGCGATGGAGCGTCCCGGCTCGGTACCCAGTCTTCCCCTCGATCACTCGCGCGGCGCGTCCCGTGGGAGCACAGAGGCGGAACATACGCCCTTGGGCCGAAAGGTAGTCGGCCAGACCTCTGATGATAAAGGTCTTTCCGGTACCCGCATGGCCCTTGAGCAGAAAGACCTCCGCCTGGGGGGCTGCGAAAAATCGCTCGAGTTCCTCGACTGCCTCCTCTTGGCTCTTCGAGAGGGTCGCACCGGCGAATGCTTCCCTCAGGCTGATAGGGGTCCTGAGCTCCCTCGTGGTGGGATCGACAGCATTGAACGCCTTGTCGGAGGCCTCCCTCTCCTGTCGGCTGTCATCTTGGGACAGGCGCGCAGGTTTGGCGGCGGGGTCGGACGCCTCCTCTCTCCCACCGCCGGTTTCGGCGAGCGCCTCCTCGACGGTCTCGCGGGACGCGCCGGCGGGCCGCGCCCCAGGATCGGGGAGGCGAAACGGCCCCGAGGCATACAACTCTTCGGGTGCGATGAGGCGACAGAACCACTGGGCCAGAGCCCACGCATCCGCGAGAAGGCCTGCCGCCTGCGCCGCCGAGACCGTGCCGCCATGGGCCGCCTTGTTCCCAAGAAGCCTGAGAGTGTGAAGCTTCCCGAGAAGTCGCTCATTCAGAAGGCGGTTGTCTTCGAGGAATCGCAGGCGATCGATCTGCCGGCCGTTCGTGAGTTCTGGCAAGCTTTTCAATTGGAAAAAAGCGGAGATAAGAAGTTCCCCAAAGCACCGAAGGCGGATGGCTGTCACATCCGCATCGACATGGAGTGCGGATTCGGCTTGGACGGCATGCTTATGCAATTCCGGCCAGCGGGTTTGCAGGAACTCAAAACTACTCGTCAAAGCCGAACGTCCCCGGTGTAGCCATTCTCGTACGCAGCGCGAATTTCTAGCAAAGCTCACATCACGCGAGCGTATGGAGCTTCACTGACGCGATAATAGCTATGCATTGACAGGCTGTTAAGCGATGATTGCGTAGCAGGGGCAAAAGTTCGGGCGCTGAGCAGGGCGCCGGGGTTGCACACGACCGATTTGATCCCGATTTGTTCTAGACATGTCGAACCTGGAAAAGCTGTCCCTGTCTGACCTGTCGCGTGGCGACTGAACGGCACCATCAAGTTGGCGGCGGGTTGGGTTGCCCAATCGGTGCGGGTCGGTTATGAGGTGGCCATGACGACCTCAACCAAGCCCCCTACGTCGGCCACCGCTTTCCTCCGGAGCTGATCAGCCACGTGGTCTGGCTATACTTCAGATTTCTACTGAGCCTTCGTATGGTGGAGGAGATGCTGGCCTTCCGGGGCATCGTGGTCAGCCACGAGACGATCCGGCAATGGGGCCTCAAATTCGGCTAGGCGTTCGCCAACATCATCCGCCGGCGGCTGCCCCGGCCGGACGACACGTGGCATATGGATGAGGTTGTTCTCAATATCGCCGGCCAGCCCCATTATCTCTGGCGCGTCATGGATCTTCACCGACGCCCGACGGCCTTGACCCCGCAAGGCCACTGCCAGCTTCTCCAAGCTCTTCGATACCCACAGCAGTGGGCGCTCCGGGCAGCCCAGCGTCATCGGCGCGACCAACTCCAGCAGAGCGCGCTCCAGCGTCGCATCTGTCTCCGTCAGCCGCTTGCGCCCGCCGCCCGGTCAGCGCGGGCGTGGCCCGGACGGCGGCACCCCGTCGGCGATCTCCTTGAGCCCGCGCCAGATCGTGCTGGGGGCGATCCCGATAGTCCGTGCCACGGCGGTGATGCCACCATAGCCAAGCGCCTGGGCTTGGGTGGCGGCAAACAAACGGCGCCTCCGCTGGTCAAGGCTGGGACGCAGAAGGGCGTATTGGTGGCGTAGCGCGGCTTCATCAATCATGAAGTCGAGTCTATCTGCTGCGAGTCCCGCTGAGGATCCCCTCAACACCCCTCGACCGCATTCGATTCATTCATTCGGGCACGCTTCCTTAATTGCACGGCCGCTCCAGCGTGCCGTGTTTTTCGCTGCAAGACTTGACAAAGCCCCAGGGGTACGGAACCGGCGAGGACACCGGGGAACAGCCGGCCGAGACGGGTCCGGAGAGTCCCGGGATGCGCGCGCCGAGCCTGCCGCTCGCCCTTCGTCTTCCCGCCAACCCCTTGCCAGCACGGGTGAATCGGCGCCCTGCAACGGTCCCGTTTTCCTGGAAATCGTTCTGGAAACCCACAGAGACGCCCTGCTAACCCATTGATTCTGCTTGGGACGGAATGAGACGGCGGGAGACAGCTCCGGGCTAGGTTTCAGGCACGAAAAAGCCCGCTAAGGTTTTGACTTAGCAGGCTTTTTAATGGTAGCGGAGGAGGGATTTGAACCCCCGACACAAGGATTATGATTCCTCTGCTCTGACCAACTGAGCTACTCCGCCGCAGGCCCGGTTTGTCGCCGGGAGGCCGTCATATAGTTCGCCGAAGCGGGCACTGTCAAGCGCTTCGCGGCGTTTTTTGCAGCCCCCGATACCCGGCGCGGAAGCTGCATTCCCATAGGAAAACTTTCGTAACCGGCAGCCGTTATGATGCCCCGCCGCACGGTACGGATCTTTGACAATCGCATAGGGGAAACCAGTCCGGCCGGTCGGCGGGGCAGGGCGGTCGGAACGGCTCCGACGCTACGGATGATGACATCCGCTGTCGTCAGACCCCGGCGCGGCGCGACCGCCGCGCCAAGCCACCCCGGAACGCCCCGCCACGTTTGCTGACGTTTGCTGACGTTCGCTGACATGCTCCAGGGGCATCGCGCCTCCCCTCCCGGCAAACCCGGGCCGCCGCTCAGGCCGCCGCCAGCCCGTCTTCCGCCCGGGCGATCCAGCCGCCGCCCAGCACCCGGTCGCCCTGGTAGAACACGCAGGCCTGCCCGGGTGCCACGCCGAACTGCGGCTCGTCCAGCACGACCTCCACGGCCCCGGCCTCCGCCGCCGGGAACACCGTCGCCGCGGCCGCCGGCTGCGCCGACCGCAGCTTCACCTGCACCCGCGTCCCGCCGGCATCCGGCGCGTCGCCGGCGCCCAGCCAGTTGACCTCGCGCACCAGCACGCGGTCGCGTCCCAGCGCCGCGCGCGGCCCGACCACCACCTGGTGCAGGGCCGGGTCCAGCCGGACGACATAGAGCGGGTCGCCGCCGTCGCCCTTCTGGCCGCCGATGCCCAGGCCCTTCCGCTGGCCGATCGTGTAATGGATGATTCCCTCGTGCCGGCCCATCACGCGGCCGTCCACATGCACGATGTCGCCGGGTTCGATGGCGCCCGGCCTCAGCTTCTGGACCACCTCGGCATAGGAGCCGGTCGGCACGAAGCAGATGTCCTGGCTGTCCGGCTTGTCCGCCACCACCAGCCCGAACCGCTCGGCCAGCGCCCGCACCTCCGGCTTGTGCATGCCGCCCAGCGGAAAGCGCAGGAAGTCCAGCTGCTCGCGGGTCGTGGCGAACAGGAAATAGCTCTGGTCGCGGGCCGGGTCGATCGCGCGGTGAAGCTCGGCGCCATCCGCGCCCATCGCCCGGCGCACGTAATGGCCGGTCGCCAGCGCCTCGGCGCCCAGGTCGCGGGCCGTGTCCAGCAGGTCGCGGAACTTGACCCGCTGGTTGCAGCGCACGCAGGGGATCGGCGTCTCGCCGCGCAGGTAGCTGTCGGCGAAATCGTCCATCACCGACTGGGAGAACCGGTTCTCATAGTCCAGCACATAGTGCGGGATGCCGATCCGGTCGGCGACCTGGCGGGCGTCGTAGATGTCCTGGCCGGCGCAGCAGGCTCCCTTCCGGCCCACGGCCATGCCGTGGTCGTAGAGCTGGAGCGTGATCCCGACCACGTCGTACCCCTCCTCGCGCAGCAGGGCGGCGGTGACCGAGGAGTCGACTCCTCCCGACATGGCGACGACCACGCGGGTGTCCGTCGGCGCCTTGGCGAAGCCGAGCGAGTTCAGGGCAGGGGAACCCACGGCGACGCGGCCCGCCGCGGCGGAGTTCGAGGGGTACTTCAGGGGTGAGTCCATGCCCGGCAATATAGGCGACTGCCGCCGCGCCGCAACAGGAGTCGGCGCCTCCAGGGTCAACGTCAAGTCTCCAATGGGGCGGCAGCTTGGTTAATACAAAGGATTGGAGGAATAAGGCCCTGGCAATATCGTTCATGCATATAGAGAAAAGGTGCATCTCGCAGCCATGGCGGTGGCACATTTCGTGCCCTCGCGGTATTCAGCCTGGGTGACCAAGGTCCGAAACTGTCGTGGCTGGAGCGACTATTTAAGGCGAATGCCATTGAAATCCGCTGCACGCCATCGACCCGAAAACTCTAGGTCCCGGCATTACGGACCCGTTGATGATGGATTGAGCAGACCATGGCCAGCATGGACGCGATAGACCGCTCCGAACCCGACCACTCTCAACCGTCCTCATCCAGGCCCCCGGCCTCGTCGGCGCGTACCCGGCCGGTGCCGCTGTGCGTGGACATGGACGGCACGCTGCTCAACACCGACAGCCTGATCGAATGCTTCTTCGCACTGATCAAGGACTGGCGCGTGCTGTTCGCCATGATCGGCTGGCTGATCCAGGGCAAGGCGCATCTCAAGCAGCAGCTGGCGCTCCATGCCCGGCTCGACCCGGCGCTGCTGCCCTACAACACCGGGCTGCTCACCTGGCTTCATGGGCAGAAGCGGCTCGGCCGGCGGCTGATCCTGGCGACCGCGGCGGACCACGTCATCGCCGACTCCGTCGCCCGCCACCTCAGGATCTTCGACGAGGTCATCGCCTCCGACGGGGTCAACAACCTGCGGGGAACGGCCAAGGCGGAAGCCATCGACCGGCACCTCGGCGGCCAGCCCTACGCCTATGCCGGCAACGACTTCTCCGACCTGGAGATCTGGCGGCACGCCGACTCCGCCGTCCTGGTCAACGCACCCAAGAGCGTGTGCAAGGCGGCGGCGGAAGTCACCCAGATCGAAGCCCATGTGGACGACCGCGCGCCCTGGACGCGCGCGCTGCTCAAGGCCCTGCGGCCCCACCAGTGGGTCAAGAACATCCTGGTCTTCGTGCCGATCGTCACGGCCAGCGCGCTGTTCGACCTCGCGGCCTGGGGCGACGCGCTGCTGATGTTCATGGCCTTCTGCTGCACCGCCTCGGCCATCTACATGATCAACGACCTGACCGACCTGGCGGCCGACCGGCAGCACCACCGTAAGCGCAACCGGCCCTTCGCCAGCGGCGCGCTGCCGCTCTACCACGGCCCGATCGTGGCGCCGGGGCTGCTGCTGCTGGGCGGGGCGCTGGCCGCCGCGGCCGGGGCCTTCGGCGTCGTCGTGTTGTACGCCATCTGCTCGATCCTCTACTCGTTCAAGCTGAAGAGCATGGCGCTGGTCGACCTGTTCATGCTGGCCGCCCTCTACACAATCCGGCTGTTCGGCGGCGGCGAGGCGGCCGGCTACCCGGTTTCGCTCTGGCTGCTGGGCTTCTCCAGCTTCGTGTTCCTCAGCCTCGCCATCGTCAAGCGCGTCGCCGAGCTGATGGCCCTGCCGCCGGAGAACAAGGGCAAGCCGGCCGGCCGCGGCTACCGGGCGGGCGACCTGGACATCCTGCGGCTGATGGGCGTCGCCTCGTCCTTCACCTCGTGCCTGGTGCTCGCCCTCTACGTCCAGTCCGACCTGGCGCTCGGCCTCAACACGCTGGACGCGCTCTATTGGGCGATCGTTCCGCTGATGCTGTTCTGGCAGTGCCGCCTCTGGCTCGCCACCTCGCGCGGCAAGATGCACGACGACCCCATCGTGTTCGCCGCCAAGGACCCCGTGTCGTGGGTCGTGTGCGGCGCGGTCTTCGCCATCGTCGCCGTCGCCCACCTGCCCGTATAGAGGTACCGTGACCCCAAACCGGATCCCCAGCCAGACTGGCGCGCCCACCGGATCCCGCTCCATGATGCGGCGGGCGGAATACGGCGCCGTCATCACCGCCGTCGTCTTCGTCGCGGCCATGACCGCCGCCGGCATCTGGTTCGGCCTCGACGAGGTCTGGCACCGCATGTGGGCGCTCAGCCCCGCCGTCCTCGCCGGCCTGCTGCTGCTGTCCCTGGTCAACTACGCCCTGCGGGCGTGGCGTTGGCACCTGTTCGGCCTTCATCTCGGCATCGACGTTCCGGCGGGGCGTACCGGGCTCTACTATGTCGCCGGCTTCGCCATGACCACCACCCCCGGCAAGGTGGGGGAGGCGCTGCGCCTCTGGTTCCTGGAGCGCTGCCATGGCTACCGCTACGAGCGGACCGCCCCGCTGCTGATCGGCGACCGCATGGGCGACGCCGTCGCGGTCACCCTGCTGTGCCTGACCGGGCTGTCGGCGTTCGGTGCCGCCTACGGCGCCGGCACCCTGGTGGCGGCCGCGGCGCTGGTGGGCGGGCTGCTGATGCTGCTGCGGCCCGAGGTGCCGCTGCGCGGGGTGCTGCTGGCCTACGGCCTAGTCGGCCGCTGGCCGCGCCTGTTCGGCGGCGCCCGCACCGTCGTGCGCAAGACCTCGCGCCTGCTCGACCCGCGCATCTTCGCCCTGACCTCGGCCATGGGCGTGGTCGGCTGGCTGTGCGAGGCCTATGCGCTGCACTGGCTGCTGGTCGACATGGGAGCCCACATCACGCTCCAGCAATCCATCTTCGTGTTCGCCTTCGCGATGCTGGTCGGCGCCGTCTCCATGCTGCCCGGCGGGCTCGGCGGCACCGAGGCGACCATGTTCGGCCTGCTCAGCCTGCTCGGCGTGCCCGCCGACACGGCCCTGGCGGCGACCTTGATCATCCGGCTGACCACGCTATGGTTCGCCGTCGGGCTGGGGTTCGTGGCCTTGCCGGCGGCGCTCCGGCTGGCCCGCCAACCCGCGGCGGAGCGTCTGGCGACCGCCGACGGAATCAGGTGAGTTCTTGATATCATGACCTGGAAGACGATGACCCTGACCGGCTGGGGCCGCACCCGCCGGGCCGAAGTCGCCGCCTGCCGGCCGGAGCGCGCTCCCGCCGCGGTGCGGCTGCTTCAGGGCCGGTTCGACCGCGGCATCCTGGCCTACGGGCTGGGCCGGAGCTACGGCGATGCCCCCCTGAACGACGGCGGCCATGTCCTGCTGACCGAGCGGCTGAACCGCATGGTCTCGTTCGACCCGGACGACGGCACCCTGGTGTGCGAGGCCGGCGTCACCTTCGACGACCTGTTCGCCGCCTTCCTGCCCCGGGGCTTCATGCCGCCGACCTCGCCGGGAACATCCTTCGCGACCGTCGGCGGCGCCGTCGCCAACGACGTCCACGGCAAGAACCACGACCGGGTCGGCAGCTTCGGCGACCATGTGCTGTGGCTCGACCTGGTGCTGCCCTCCGGCGAGCAGGTCCGCGTCTCCCCGACCGAGCGGCCCGACCTGTTCGCCGCCACCATCGGCGGCGTCGGGCTGACCGGCGTGATACTCCATGTCTGCTTCCGCCTGCGCCGGGTCGCCTCCGCCTCGGTCGAGGTGCGGGAGCGCCGGATGCCCGACCTGGACGGCTTCATGGCGGGGCTGGCCGAGGCGCGGGAGACCGCCGGCTACAGCGTCGGCTGGATCGACGGCATGGCCCGCGGCGCCGCGATGGGCCGCGGCATCCTGGAAACGGCGGAGACGGCGCCGACGGATCCGGCCGGCACTGCGGCGAAGGCGCCGAGGAAGCGGGCGGTGCCGGTGGACCTGCCCGGCTTCGCGCTGAACCCGTTCAGCATCAACCTGTTCAACCAAGCCTATTACCGGCGCGTGCCGGCCGCCGGGCGGACCCGCACCCTGCCGGTGCGGCAGTTCCTCTATCCGCTCGACGCCATCCACGACTGGAACCGGATCTACGGCAAGCGCGGCTTCTACCAGTTCCAGAACGTGGTTCCCGACGCGGAGGCGCCGGCCGCCCTGCGCAAGCTGCTTGAGGCCATCTCCGACGCCCGGGCCGGTTCCTTCCTGGCGGTCCTCAAGACCCTGGGCGGCGAGGGCAGGGGGCATCTGTCGTTCCCGATGCGGGGCTATACCCTGGCGCTCGACTTCCCCCGGCGCGACGGGGTGGAGGACCTGCTGGCCCGGCTCGCCGCGATCACCCTGGACCATGGCGGCCGCGTCTATCTCGCCAAGGACGCCGTGCTCGACCCCGCCGGCTTCGCCCGCATGTACCCCCGACTGGGAGAGTTCCGCCAAGTGCTCGACAGCATCGATCCCGACCGGCGGATCCAGTCCGACCTGTCCCGCCGCCTGGACATCCGGGGAGCGGTGGCATGAGCGCCCCGACCTGGCTGGTGCTCGGCGCCTCTTCCTCGATCGCCCGCGCCTTCGCGCTGGAGGCGGCGGCCCAGGGCTGCAACGTGATCCTGGCCGGGCGCGACCGCGACGATCTCGACCACGGCGCTTCCGACGTCCGCATCCGCCACAATGTCGCCGTCGCGGTGGTTGACTTCGACGCGGAAGTGGTAGATACCCATGACGCATTCGTGGGAGAAGTGACCGGACTGTCCACGGGCTTCGGCACCGGTCCGTTGAACGTGTTCCTGGCCTTCGGCTTGATGCCGGACCAGTCCGCCATCGACGGCGACCCGGACCAGGCCCAGCGCACCATCATGGCGACATATGCCGGCGCGGTCTCGGTCCTCCACCGCCTTGCCCCGATCCTGGAAAAGCAGGGAAGCGGCCATGTGGTTGCGCTCGGCTCGGTCGCCGGCGACCGCGGGCGGATCAAGAACTACGTCTACGGCTCCGCGAAGGCGGGGCTTCATGCCTATCTGCAAGGGTTGCGCAACCGCCTGTTCCGCTCCGGCGTGACGGTCACCACCGTCAAGCCGGGTTTCATCGACACCACCATGACCTGGGGGATGCCGGGACTGTTCCTGGTCGCCTCGCCGCAAGCCTGCGCCCGCGCCTGCCTGCGCTACGCCGCCAAGGGAGCGGAGGTCCGCTACTTCCCGGCCTTCTGGTGGATCATCATGACGATCATCCGCTCGATCCCGGAACCGATCTTCAAGCGCCTGAGCATTTAGATCCCTGCGGAGGGGCGGCGTCCCGCCGCCCTACGGCCCAATCCTTTCCGGCGTCCCGGGATCGCGGGTCGCCAGCACGTTCAGGCACTCGCCGAAACCGGCGGCACCGTCCCGCGGGGTGCCGTCGGGACCCATGACATGGCAGGCGAAGCCGTGCCCGCGCAGCCGGTCCAGGATCTCGCCGGCGCCGTAGCCGTACCGGGCGGAGTTCCCGTCGAACAACTCGATGTAGACATTCCATGACACGGACAGCACCCGTGCGGCGCCGTCCAGAACGAACTTCTCGAACCCTTCGACATCGATCTTCAGCAGGTCGATCCGCTCCAGCCCGCCCAGCAGGGCGTCCAGCGTGGTCAGCTCGACCGCCACCCCGTCGCCGTCCGCCGACACGAAGTTCATGTCGTCGGCCCGCCGCTGCGAGATCCGGATCGTTCCCGGCTCGGCCCCGACCGCCACGTTGTGGACGGTCACCTGGTCGAAGCCGTTCAGGCGCATGTTCTCCCGCAGGAAGCCCGCGATGGTCGGGTTCGCCTCGATCGCGTGGACGGTGCCGCCGGGTCCGACCCGGGCCGCGGCGGCGGCCGCCAGCGTCCCGACGTTGGCGCCGACATCGACGTATGTCGCCCCGGGGCCGAGCAGGCGGATGACGATCCGCTCGTCCGCCGCCCGCGCGTCCGGGTCGATCCAGTAGGCGCAGGAGACCGACGACGGGAAGAAGCGCAGCCGGTAGCCGTCCTTCGGGATGGTGAAGTGGCGGCACAGCCCGGTTTGCCACAGCAGCCGTCCCGTCAGGTTGCGGACCGGCCTGTCGCCCCGGACCAGTTCGGCCAGCCGGCCGGCATAGCGGGAAAGCGCCATGGCGGGCTCAGTACTCCCACTCGTACAGCACGCCGACCCCGGCGCCCGAGGTCGTGCCCACGTCGGTACGAACCTTCAGGTTGTCGGTGACGTCGATCTCCACCACCACGCGGCTGCCCGCCTCGCCGACCCGCTGTTCCGCCCCGACATAGACGTCGCGGGAGACGTAGCGGCCGGCGGCGACGCCGGCTCCCGCCAGTCCTTCGCCCTCCTCGCCGCTCAGCAGCTCCAGCCGGTCCACGCCCAGCGTGTTCCGCAGGTTGTCCAGGATGCCCGGTCCGCCGCCCACGCCGGCCAGCTGGCCGACGCTCTGGGCGAGCTGCACCGCCTCGATCGCGCTGAGGTCGCTGAACGGCTTGTTGAACAGCACGCGGGCGATCACCTCGTCCTGCGGCAGCTCCGGCGTCGAGGTCAGCTCGATCTTCGGGTTGGACGCCCGGCCGGTCACCGCGACCACCGCCGTGATGTCCTCGGCCTGCGCCTGCGCCGCCACGTCCAGCACCGGATCGGTGCTGCCGTCGCCGACGAAGTCGATGTTCGCCTGCTGGAACTCGAACCGCTTGGTCAGCAGGTCGAGAGTCCCGTTCACCAGCCTCAGCCCGCCGCTGACGATCGGCTCCGCCGCGGTGCCGGTGACCTGGACGTCCGAGGCCAGCTCGACGTTCAGGCCGCGCCCGCGCACGAAGATCTGGTTCTGCGCCTCCACCGTCAGGTCCAGGCGGAGCTGGAACGCGGAAGGAGCATCCTCCGCCGCCCCCGGCGCCGGGGTGTCGGTGGTGCCCGGGCGGTTGATCTCCTCCACCTGGATCTCGACCACGCTGGGGGGAAGCTGTTCCGGCACCTGGATCTCGGCGCGCTCGATCCGCACCGGCCCCTGGAGCAGCGGGTTGTCCAGCGGCCCGGTCAGGCTCAGCAGCGTGTCGAGCCGGACCGTCGCCAGGTCGATCTGGACGAGCTGGGCGTTGCTGGCGCCGACCCGGACGTCGAAGGCCCTGGGATCGGTCGGATCGACATTGACCGACCCGGACGCCTCGACGATGCCGTCGTTCGGCGTCCTGCCGTTGAACTGGTCGATGGTCAGCCGGGTGCCGTCGCCGCGCAGCCGCATCGCGATGTCGCGGATCACGGTCCCGGCCGCCTGGTTCTCGTACCGGCCGTCGTTGAGCGTCGCCAAGCCGCCCAGCTGCGGGTTGCCCAGCGAGCCGCCGAGGTCGAGGTTCACGTCGAGCCGCCCCTGCGCCCGGTCGCCGGTGGTGGCGAGCAGGTCGTTGAAGGTGGCCAGCTCCACGTTGCCGCGCAGCGCCCCGGAGACCGGCGCGTTCATCGGCACCTCGACGGTCAGCGGCTCCTGCCTCAGCACCAGCGGCAGCTCCGCCGCCAGCCTCATGTCGATGCCGTCGCGCTGCCGGGTCACGGCGTTGCCGTCGAGCGCCAGCCGCCCGTTCCGCCAGCGGCCCGTGGTCGAGATGTCGATGCCGCTCAGCCCGGCGGCCTCGCCGCCCTCGACGGTCAGGTTGCTGACCCTCAGGTCCAGGTCGGCGCGGGGGTCGGCGGTGGTCCCGGCGAAGCTGGCATTGCCGTTGAGCTGGCCGTCCAGCCCCAGGCCGGGGGCGGCCAGTTCCGCCAGGGCCAGCGGCACGCGGGTCAGGGTCGCGGACCCCTCGATCGCGTTCCGCACCAGCCCGGCGTCGAGCGCGATGCGCCCCTCGTTGCTGGCGAGCAGCAGGTCGCGGACCTCGTAGCGGTCCGGACCGATCGTCGCGGTCGCCGGATTGACCAGCCGGAACGGCTGTCCGCCATAGGTGCCGTCCAGCCGTTCCAGCCGGAGCCGCTGCAGGTTGCCTTCCTGGCTGAAGCCGCCCGCCAGCGCCACGCGGGCCGGCTGCGCCGGCGCGCCGGCCTGGCCGCTGGTCCGGGCCTGGAACTCCGCCTTGGCCGGCGTGCCGGAGGCCGAGGCGGTCAGGGTCGCGAGGTCGGCGCCGCCGGCCGCGATGCCGGAGCCGTCCAGCTTGGCGTCGAACCGCAGGGCGCCCAGCGCGTCGTCCAGGTCGGCGTTCAGGCTGATCCGGTCGGCGGCCAGCAGCGGGCCCTCGGGACCGGCGACCAGGATGTTCCGGCCCTGGACCGCGGCGGTGGCCGACTGCCGTCCCTGGGGATCGTCCAGCCGGACCTCTATCCTGCCGCTGCCGCCCAGCTTCTGGCCGGCCAGGGGGGAGAAGACGTTGAGGTCGCGCATGTCCCCGGCCAGCCGCCCCGACGCCGTCAGGCGGTCGAGCGCCACCCGGATCGCGCCCGCGATGCGGTTCCGCTCCGCCCCGAGCGAGATGTCGGAAAGGTCGAGCCGCTGGCCTTCCAGCGCGAAGCCGGTGCGGGCGTCCAGAGGCTGCCCGTCCACGATGGCCGACGCGACCAGGGTGCCGCGCGGGGCGCCGGGCACGCGGGTGGCCCGCAGGTCCACATCAGCCGTCGGCACGGTCCGGCCGGCCAGCACGAGGTTCCGGCCGTCCAGGTCGGCGCGCACTTCCAGGGAGTCGAGCGGCCCGGCCGCGGTCCCCTCCAGCGAAGTCGAGCCGGCGATGTCGGTCGCCAGCGGTTCCTTCAGGACGGCGAGGCGCGGCAGGTCGGCACGCCATTTGGCGTCAAGCCGGTTCTCCCGCAGGGCCGCCGCGGCGGTCAGCGCCACGTGCCGGCCGTCGATCTTCAGCCTCGGCATGTCCACCGAGCCGTCGGTCCCGACCGTCACCAGCCCGGCCAGATCGACCTTGTCGCCGGCCAGCGCGTCGGCGGCCGGCGTGCCGGTATCCAGGCCGGTGACGCCGCCGGTCAGGTCGGCGCGCACCAGCGTCTCCCGGTTGCCGCCGCTCAGGTCCGCATGAACCTGCGCGGCACCGGCCAGCGGCGTCCCGGCCACCGCGGACAGGCGGGCCAGCTCGGGCACGGTCAGGTCGACCTTGCCGGCGACGTCCTGGCCGAACTCGCGCACGGTCGCGGTGCCGGTCAGGCTTCCCACCGGCGCGTTCAGGGCCAGTTCGGTCACCTCGACCGTCCGGGCGGCGTCCTGGCTGTTCGCGGCCAGCCGCAGGGTCACGGCGTCCCCCGCCAAGTCGCGCAGAATCGGCTCCAGGGCCGGATCGGTGCTGTTCAGCCCGCGCAGGTCGGCGGTGGCCTCGCCGCGCAGGACCTGTCCGCCTTGTTCCAGGGCGAGGTCGGTCCGCACGCTGGCGGCGCCCGCGACCGGCAGGTCGGGCAGGCGGGCGAGGTCCGGGACGTCCAGAACCACCTGCGCGCCGACGGCCTCGCCCCAGCGCTCGACAAGCGCGGTGGCGCTGGCGGTGCCGGCGGCGGTGTTGGCGCGAAGGTCGGCGACGCGGATCTCGCCCGCGCCGGGCGTCACGACGGCATCGCCCTCGATCGTCACCTCCTGGCCGGCGACCTGGGCGATCCGCGGGTCGGCGGGCGACCGGGGGTTGGTCAGGGTTCCGTTCAGCGTCACGTCGATGGTGGATCCGGGCTGGTCGAGGGGGCCGGAAGGCACCGCTCGGAGCCGCAGCACCGCCCGGTCCAGCGCCGCCTGGGCGGCATCGACGGCCTCGGCCGTCAGGTCGGCCGTGAGGGTGGGCGCCGCGACCGGTCCCTCGGCTGTCCCGGCCAGCCGGACCGACTGCCAGGCGACGTCGGGCGCCAGGGTCCGGAGCGCCGAGTCCGCCCCGGCTTCCAGGGCATAGTCGAGGTCCAGTTCCTGCGGGTCGAACCGGTAGGTGCCGGACAGCTCGGCCGTCCCGGCGGCCAGGGTGACCCGGGCCGGGGAGAGCGTCACCCGGCTGTTGGGATCGATCACGGATTCGGCCGAGAACCCGACCGTCTCGCCGACCAGAGCAGCGGCTTGGGGGTCGAGCAGGCGGGCGAAGGCGGTGTCGCCGCGGATCGTCATCCCGTAACCCCGGACGCCGTCCGCCACGTCCACGCCGCGGATCGTCGCATCGGCGCCGATCCGGGCGACATCGCCGGCATTGCCGTCCAGCCGGCCTTCCCAGCCGGACAGGGGGCCGGAACCCCGCAGCGCGACGTTGACCGGCGGCAGTCCCGGAATGTCGGCGGCCCGCGCGATCACGCCGCCCTCCGGCTCCTCGGCCGTCAGGTCCAGGTCGAGCAGGTTGGTGTCCGGCGCGTAGTTGAGCGCCAGCTTGCCGCGGCCGGGCCTGTCCAGCCGCTCTATGTTCAGGTCGGCACCGAGCCCGGCGTCGCCCCGGCCGAGCCGGGCGCTGCCGTTGATGCCCAGCGTCGCCGCTTCGCCGCCCAGGACGGGGGCGCCCAGGTGCAGCTCGCCGACCGCCAGATGTTGCAGGTCCAGGCCGACCGGCAGGTCGGGGATTTGGGGCAGGGAGAAGGGCTCGTCGCTGGGCGGTTCCTCGGGCTGCCCCGCCGGCAGCCGCTCCACGTCCATCCGGTTGACGTCCAAGCCCGATATCCGGAACTCCCGGCGGAACAGGGCACCGGCGGCCCAGTCCAGCTTGGCTTGGTCGACCTTCAGCCAGACGCCCTCGTCGTCGGCGATGGCGAGGTCGTACAGGGTCACGTCCAGGCTCCAGCTGGAGCTGACCCGGCCGATCGTCACGGTCCGGCCGGGACCGCTCAGCAGGTTCTGGATCTGGCGGGTGATCCATCCGGGATCCTGCTGCCCGGACTCCTCCTGGGCGGTGACGGCGATCGGCGCGCTTGCGAACAACCCCACCAGCAGCAGCGCCGCACCCCACCGACGAACCAGACCTTCCATGAATTCCCGCCTTGCCATAGCTCCGGATCCCAGGGCGAAACACCCCAGGGGAACAGATGTGCCTTCCAAGATGCCGCGGACCAGGTTCCCGGGACGATCCGAACGCGTGCCCCCGATCCCGAAAGGGGCCGGAAACAAAGCCATCGCTGCACGTTTACGGGGTCGGAGAACGGTATCAGGTCCTTGGGATAAAGCATGACACGTCCGTTCCGGATCCTCACCATGGTAATGGCGATCAGCATGTGCGCAGGCTTCGCATCAGCCTCCATCGCGGCGGAGCCGCGGGCCTATGACGGCATCGTCGTGTTCGGCGACAGCCTTTCCGACACCGGCAACGCGGCCGGCGCGCGGTTCAGCAACGGACCCGTCTGGGTCGAGCATCTGGCAAGCCATTTCAGCCTTCCGGTCGAGCCGGCGATCTCCGGCGGGACCAACTACGCGGTCGGCGGCGCGCGCGCCCACGATCCGGGCAGCCCCTACAATCTGCGCGTCCAGGCCGATCGGTACCTGGCGGAGGAGCCGGACCGGAAGACCGTCGGCCGGACCCTGTTCATCGTCTATGGCGGCGCCAACGACCTGCTGGCCGCCGTGTCGGGCCAGGATCCCGTCGTCCTGGCGACGAATGCGGTCCGGGTGCTCGGCGGCATCGTCGACGACCTCGCCTCGGCAGGGGCCGGCACCATCCTGATGCCGAACCTGCCGGACCTCGCGAAGGTCCCGGCCGTGCGGCAGTTCGGCCCGACGGTCGGCCGGATCGCCAGCCAGGTGACGGAGGGGTTCAACCTGGCGCTCGACCGGCTGCTGGCCGGCATCGAGGCGCGCCACGGCATGCGGATCATCCGCCTGGACGTCCACGGCCTGGTCGAGCGGGTCTTCAGGGACCCGCGGCTCCTCGGGAAGCCGGGCGTCAACCTGACCGACCCCTGCGCCTGGGGCGGACGGACCTGTTCCGACCCGGACCGGCACATCTTCTGGGACCAGGTCCATCCGACCGCCTTCGGCCATGCCCGGCTCGCCGGCGCGGCGCTCGACGTGCTGGCCGGGAAGGGACGCCGGTGACCTGACATGGAAAAGGTCGTCATCGCCGAGGAACCGGGGTCGCGCATCCCCAACTGGCTGCGGATCGTGATCTGGGGGCTGGTGATCGCGCTCGGCATCGGGCTGATCGCCGTCCTGGGACGGACGCTGGTTCCCTTCGTGGTCGGTGCCGGCCTCGCCTTCACGTTCGACCCGCTGGCCGGCTGGCTCGGCCGGAAAGGCGTCCGGCGCGGCTGGGCCGCCTTCCTGGTGACGCTGCTCACCTTCGGCATCCTCGCCGGGATCCTGGCGCTGCTGCTGCCGGTGCTGCTGGAGCAGGCGAGCGACCTGGCGGACCGCCTCCCGGACCTGCTCGCCCGCGTCCGCGCCATGCTGACCGGCGCCGCCGCCCAGGTGCCGGGGGCGGAGGTGCTGAACGACACCGACCTGCTGCGCCGGATCGCCCAGCGGACGGCGGAATGGGTGCAGCAGTCGGCCGGCGACCTTCTGGGCTTCGCCGCCACCCTGTTCGACATAGCGCTCCTGCTGGTCCTGACCCCGGTCGTCACCTTCTATCTTCTGCGCGACTGGAACCCGGTGGTGCGCCAGATCCGCCGGCTGGTGCCGCGCCAGTCCCGGGCGGTCGTCTTCGAGCTGGTGGGGGAGATGACCGACCGGCTCGCCGGGTTCCTGCGCGGCATGGCGCTGAGCGCCGCGATCCAGGCGGTGATCCACTCGGTCGGGCTCTACCTGGTCGGGCTCAACTTCGCGATCCTGATCGGCGTGCTGACCGGGCTGCTGGTCTTCGTCCCGGTGGTCGGCAACCTGGTCATGCTGATCGCCGCCGTCACGGTGGCGCTGGTCCAGTTCGACGGCTGGCTGGAGCCGTTCCTGGTCGTGCTGATCTATGCCGGGAGCAACGTGCTGGAGACCAGCGTGCTGGAGCCCGTGCTGGTCGGCAATCGGACCAACCTTCACCCGGTCTGGGTGATCTTCGCGCTGCTGGTCGGCGGCAGCCTGTTCGGCCTGATCGGCGCGCTGCTGGCGCTCCCGGCGGCCACGGTGATCGCCGTGCTGATCCGCTACGCGGTCGACCGCTACACCCACAGCAGGCCGTACGAGGAGTTCTGAACCCGGGGGTCAGAACGACTCCACCTCGACGATCCAGCAGTCCAGCATGCGCTGGGCCAGCGCCACGCAGACATTGTTGACGCCGGTCCGGTCCAGCGGGCCGAACGCCAGCGCGAACGCCATGCCGTCCTTCCCCATCGTCGGGTAGATGAAGTGCGCGTAGGGGGCGTATTGCGGGCCGGCGGCGGCGACGAAGCCGGTCCAGCCGTTCTCCGCCTCCACGGGCGTCAGGAACTCGCCGACGCGCGCCGCGTAGAAGGTCCGGGGCGGGCCGCTGCCCGTGAAGTCGTAGTCGTGGACGCCGATGATCGGCAGCAGCAGGTCGGGCGGCAGCGTGATGCTGGCGATCGAGTCCGACGCCATGCGCGCCTTGCCGCCCTGGACGTCGAGCAGGCCCAGCACGGCGCCGCGCTCCAGCTTGGTCTCCCGCTTCTTGCCGTCCTTGATCTCCGTGCCCGAGGCATTTCCCGCCAGCACGTGGGTGCCGCGCAGGGTGCCGTCGGGGAAGGTCCAGCGCTGCCGCCCGACCACGGCGGCCCGGCTCGCGACCGTGCGCGCGACGAAGATGCTGTCGAGGCTGTCGCTCGGCACGTAGCCCACGTCCCGGCCGCCCAGCCCGATCTGCGTCCAGGAGGTGCGGCGCGGGGTGCCGAACGCCGCGACGGTCTTGCCGCGGGGCAGCGTCATCACGACGCGGCTCGCCTCGTCCGGCGAGACGCGGACCTCCACGTCGCGGTTCAGGATCGTCTCGCCGACCTGGGGAGCGCCGAGATTGGGTCCCCCCTGCGCACGGCCGGGAACCGGCGCACAGAGCAGGAGGGCCGATACCAGGGCCGGCAGAAGGAGCCGGGCGGCCCGCGGCTTAGGCAGAATCTTCATCGCCATCCCCCCGGCATCGGGCAAGTCCTGCCGCGACGTTCCGTCCAAACTGCGTAAAAGGCCCGGAAATCCGCCATTGGCACGGGGCTTGCCATTCCTGGTCACGAACCTGCCCCCCAGAGACCGCACCGTCGGAGACCGCCATGCGTGCAGCGCTGAACACAGGAATGATCGTCGCCTCCCTTGCCGCCGTGCTCGGCTGGAGCAGCCCCGCCCAGGCTTCCGCCTGCGCGGCGGGCGGCGCGGAACCGGACCCCGTCGCCCTGTTCGAGGCGGTGGCGCCGGCCGTTGTGACCATCGAATCCGCCAGCGACGGCGCGAAGACGGTCGGCACCGGGTTCCTGTGGGACCGCGCCGGCCACGTGGTGACCAACGAACATGTGATCCGGCCCGGCCGGCAGCTGACCGTCAGATTCGCCGACGGCCGTACCGTCCGGCCGGCCATGATCGCGGTCGCCGCAGACCTGGACATCGCGGTCCTGCAGGTCGATGCCGCCGCCGCGCCGGCCTCGGTGTCCCGCGGCTCGTCCCGGTCGCTGAAGGTCGGGCAGGGGGTCTTCGCCATCGGCAATCCGTACGGGATCGGCGTCAGCCTGAGCCGCGGCATCATCAGCGGCCTCGACCGGCCGGTCGAGCTCGGCGCCGGCAAGCGCATCGACAAGGCGATCCAGACCGACGCCAGCCTGGACCCCGGCAATTCCGGCGGCCCGCTGCTCGATTCCCGCGGCTGCCTGATCGGCATGGCGACCGCCGTGGTCGCGGCGCCCGCCGGCCTGTCCCGCGTCGGCTTCGCGGTTCCCGTGGACCTGCTGGAGCGAACGCTCGCCGGCCTGATCGGCGGCGCCGGCAGGGTCGCGGACAAGGTCGATGGAAAGGCGGCGGTTCCCGGCACCCGGAACGAGCTGGGCATCATGGCCGAGGATGCCGCGCCAGGGGTGCGGGTCGTCAGCGTGGCGCCGGGGTCGCGCGCCGCCGCCCTGGGCGCCAAGCCGGGCGATATCATCACCCATGCCGGTGACCGGCCGGTCGCCGGGGTCGCCGACCTGACCGCCCGGTTGAAGCACCAGGGGCCGGACGGCGTGCGCCTGACCTTCCAGCGGGGCAAGACCTCGCGCACGGTCGAGGTCCTGCTGACGTCGGCCGGCTCGTGACCGGGCAGGGCGACCGGCCCGGCGGTCACGGGGCGGGCTCCCGCAGGACGACGGTCGGGAGCCGGACGGTGAAGACGATCGGTTCGGTGCCCGCAAGCTCCTCCAGCGTCGGTTCCGGTGCGGCCCGGGGGGTCGCGGGCGCCTCCTCGGGACCGAACACGGTGATGGGGACCACGGCGGTATAGCCGTCCCGGGCCGGAGGCGCGGGAGGCGCCGCCGGGGGAGGGGGAGGCGGAGCCGGAGGTGCCGCCACCGTCGCCGTCATCGTCCCGCCCGGCTTGCGCCGAGGGGGCGGTGGCCAGAAGATCGGCGGCTGATAGGGCGTGACCTTGGCGACGGCGGGAAGCATCGGAGCCGCAGGCGCCAAGGCGTCTCCCTGCAGGTCCGGCGGCGGCAGCGGCTTCGGCGGCAATGGGGGAACCGATGCGGTCAGCCGCCCTTTTCCCGGCGCCGGGATCGAGTAGCGAGCCGGGGTGATGCCCGACGCGACGGAGCCGGAACCGGGCGGCGCCGGCTGCTGGGCGGAGACGGCCTGGACGCTTCCCAGCAGCAGGACTGCCGCGACCCGCGCAGCGGTAGGAAACCGGGGCAGGCTCATTCGGCCGCCGCGGATTTCGGCAGGTCCGCCGGGAGCAGGCGCGGCGCGTGGGTCACCGGATCGATCACGACCCGCAGGATGCCGTCCTCGCCGATCTGAGTCTGCACCGGCCTGCCCGTCGCCGGGTCGAAGGGGCCTTCCGTGTTGCCGGTTCTGGGATCGGTGCGGAAATTGACGGCGATGCTGTCGGGCGGCTGGCCGCCGGGGCGGAGAGTCTCGCAGCCGGCCAGCAGCACCAGCGACAGCGACGCGGCGAACGCTCGCCCGCCGGCTCGCCGGGACGACCGTCCCAAGCCGCCGCCTGCCGACCATTTGCCAGTAGCCTTGTGCGAAACCAACGAGTCCATCCAGTCGATATGGTACCCCTGCCGCCGGGTCGGCCGGGCGGAACCATGATGTCCGGCAGTGGTTTGCTTTCCGTTACTCGAAGGGAACCAAGATGGAATACGTGAACCTCAAGGGGGTGCGGGTGCCCGCGCTCGGCCTCGGAACCTGGCAGCTGTCGGGCGCGCAGTGCGCCGACGTGGTCCGGGCCGGTCTCGCGATGGGGTATCGCCATGTCGATACCGCGCAGGCCTACAACAACGAGGAGCAGGTCGGCGAGGCGCTGGCCGACTCGGGCATCCCTCGCGACGACATCTTCCTGACCACGAAGGTCTGGTACGAGCGCATCGGCGACGGCGAACTCCAGCGCTCGGTCGACGAAAGCCTGAAGAAGCTGCGGACCGACCATGTCGACCTGCTGCTGATCCACTGGCCCAACCCCAAGTTCCCCCTCGGCGAGAGCCTGAAGGCGCTGACGGACGTCAAGTCCGCGGGCAAGGCGCGCAACATCGGCGTCAGCAACTTCCCGACCGCCATGCTGAAGGACGCGGTCGAGCGGCACAAGGCCGACCTGCTGTGCGATCAGGTCGAGTACCATCCCTTCCTGTCGCAGCGGCCGGTGCTGGAGTTCGCCCGCGCCCACGACATGATGGTGACGGCGTACAGCCCGATCGCCCGCGGTGAGGCCGCGACCCATCCCGTCCTGACCCGGATCGGGGAGAAGCACGGCAAGTCGGCCGTCCAGGTTACTCTGCGCTGGCTGATCGACCAGTCCAACGTCGCGGCGATTCCCAAGGCCAGCGGCGAGAAGCACCTGAGGAGCAACTTCGAGATCTTCGATTTCAAGCTGAGCGACGACGAACGGGCCGAGATCGACGCGCTGCGGGGCGACCGCCGGCTGATCAATCCCGGTTGGGCGCCAGCGTGGGACGCCGCCTGACTTAATGGTCCCGCACAGTGTTTCTGATGACGTTCGGCGGAGCGGAGTGCGGTAGGTCGGCCTTCGCCCGTCAGGGCGAACGCCGACGCCCTGGTCAACGCTCCGGCCACGCTGTCGGCGTCGGCCTTCGGCCGAGGCCGACCTACGATAAATCAATCAAGAACGCTTTGCCGAGCCGCTAGTGGAAGACGGTCCTGGGCGGCGGCTCCGTCTGCTCCAGGCGGACGGCGATGGGGCTGGCCTGGTGGTGAACCATCCGCCAGGCGCCGCCCTCGTTCACGAAGATGTTGGTGGCGGCGAGCACGCCGCCCTCCAGTACCTCTTCGCAGATCACCACGGCGACGTCGCCGTAGATGAAGGCATTGTCATTGCGGCTGAAGGCCTTCGGCGTCGCAGGGTTCCTCATGATGTCCCGCAGGCTCGTCAGGACCAGCGTGCGATCGACCAGCGGCGCCCAGCCGGGATGGATGCACAGGACCGGCGCCGCCTGTGCCCACAGCATTTCCATCGCCGCGAAGTCCCGGCTGGAGAAGGCGTGGTAGAAGGCGCGGTTGGCGGCCAGCGCGTCGTCCAGGGTCGGGCCGGCCGCCGCTGAAGTGATAGTCGGGCGAGGGGCCATGGCGGTCGCTTCCGGTAGGAGAGGTGTCGTCCGCCAGCCTACCCCATTCAGATGTCTTCGGCGAGTCTGAAGCCGGAGAACTGCCACCGGGCCGACGGCGGGAAGAAGTTGCGGTACGTCGCCCTGACATGGTCGGACGGCGTGACGCAGGAGCCGCCGCGCAGGACCATCTGGTTGCACATGAACTTGCCGTTGTATTCGCCGACCGCGCCCGGCGGGGCCTTGAAGCCGGGATAGGGCGAGTAGGGGCTGGCGGTCCATTCCCAGACATCGCCGAACATCTGCCAGGGACCCATCCCGGCGCAGGGCGAGGCCGTCGGGTGCAGGGTGCCGCATTCCATCAGGTTGCCGTCGACCTGCTGGGTCCGGCCGAACAGCTCCCACTCGGCTTCGGTCGGAAGCCGCTTGCCGGCCCAGGCGGCATAGGCCGCGGCCTCGTAGAAGCTGACGTGGCAGACGGGGTCGGAGTCCACCAGCGGGCGAAGCCCGGCCAGCGTGAAGACATGCCAGTCGCCGTGCTGCTTCTGCCAGTACAGCGGCGCCCGCCATTGCTGCGCCTCGACCTCGTTCCAGCCGTCGGACAGCCAGTATTTCGGCTTGTCGTAGCCGCCGGCCTCGATGAACTCCCGGTACTCGCCGCAGGTCACCGGCCGCCCGGCGAAGCGGAAGGGCTGGACGTAGGTGTGGTGCCTCGGCGTCTCGTTGTCGAAGCAGAAGCCCGTGGCGTCGGAGTCGCAGCCGGTCTGGACGAGCCCGCCGGCATGCTCGAACCATTTCTGGGGCGCCGTGGTCGCGCCCGGCTGGTTCTGGGCGGACTGGTACGCCGGAAGCAGCGGGTTGGACCAGAAGACATGCTTGATGTCGGTCAGGATCAGTTCCTGGTGCTGCTGCTCGTGGTTGAAGCCCAGCGTCAGGATCTTCGACAATTCGTCCAGCGTGTCGTCCGGAACCTGGCGGATCAGCCGGAGGCAGGCGGCGTTGACATGGTCGCGGTAACGCTGGACCTCGTCCCAGCTCGGCCGCGACAGCATGCCGCGGTGTGGGCGCGGATGGCGGCTGCCGAGATTATTGTAGTAGGAATTGAAAAGGTAGCCGAACCGTTCGTCGAACGCCGTGTAGCCCTGGGCATAACGGTTCAGCACGAAGACTTCGAAGAACCACGTGGTGTGGGCGAGATGCCATTTGGTAGGGCTGACATCGGGCATCGACTGGATGATCTGGTCTTCGGGGGTCAGCGGGGCGGCCAGCCCCACCGTACGGCCGCGAACCCGCATGAACCGGCGGACCAGCCGTTCGCGCACACTCGGGGCGGCTGCGAGTTCGATGACGTCCTGCATGGCCTCGATCATCTTCTTTATCCTCCGGCGCGTCAGCATGTTCGCCATTAAGTAATCTGATGGCGCGCATGAATTTGGGAGATGGAACACCCCTTCCGGGGATTGGGTCAGCATCTCCGAGGGGGCTATGCCGAAGGAGTACCTGCCGAGGTGTCTGTTTCCAAAGGAGGGCATATGCCTTGCGGTGTCGTGCCACCCGCCGGCTGCACGTAAAAGTTAGGCATTCATGAATGCCGTCATTCATACGCCGCGATGCTGCGTTGCAGCAAACAGGGATGGTGCGAGCCCTGAGAATGCTTAGATTCGGAGCGTCTGAACCGAGCTTTGGGACTTCGCATCATGGTCATCCTCTCTCTTTGCGGTGACAAGTACAATCACCCCAGCGAAAAGCTGGAAGATCTCACCCCGCTGGATCGCGCCTGGAAGCGCGTGATGGCGCGCATCCGGCACTTCGGCCAACACCGCGCCGACGCCCCTGCCGTTTCCGCACCCCCGCGGACGGCCCGCACCGCAGCCTGATCCGGCTGCCCGTCCGGCCCGTGCCGGACGAAACCGATCGATGAAGAGGGCCGGACGTTCAGTCGCCGGCCCCGGCGGTCTGGAACATGGCAAGGGTTTCCGGCCCGAGCCATGTCGCGAGCGATCCGCCGCAGACCATCCCGGCCACGAAGATCGCCGCCGCCAGCGCCAATTGCCGGACACGCCCGCCCCGCCGGTCGCCGCCGGTCGCGTCGATCTCCGAGCCGCCGGCCCCCGGCTTTTCCGGATCGGCACCCCCCGCATCCCCCTCGCCATCAGGCGCCAGAGTGGTGAACTCCGGCTTCGCCAGGGTTTCCGTGATCGTCCGGGTCATGTCGTCGAACGAGAATTCGGCGTCCGGCAGACGGCGGTGGCGGTGGATCCGGCCCAGCAGTTCGGCGGTCAGGAATATATAGTCCTGGGTCGAATGGGTGCCGCGGTTGAACAGGGTCGAGGGCGCCCGCTTGACCTCCGCCTTCAGGATTTCCGGATCGAAGCGGATGCGGTTCCGGTACAGCAGGCCGGAGAACTGGCTTCCCAGGTCCTTCAGCGTCTGCTGGTCCCGGCGGGTCCCCTCGAACAGCGATACCAGGATCCCATTGACCACGAGGCCGGGGCTGAGGCCGCCGCGCAGCGCGTTCACCGTCTCCACCGTCCGCTGCACGCCTTGGATCGAGAAGGCGCCCGACGTGGTCGGAATCAGCACGCTGTCCGCCGCGATCAGGGCGCTGAGTGACAGCAGGCCCATGGCCGGAGGGCAGTCGATCACGACGAAGTCGAACCGGTCCTCGGAGAACGTCAGGTAACGCTTCAGCCCGTGGTTGGGCCTGACCCGGTCGTCCAGCCCGGTCTCAAGCAGCGTCAACGCCCGCGTGGACGGGATGATCCACAGGTTCTGCACCACGGTCTCGTGCAGCGCGTCCTCGATCACCGCCTGCTTGCGGATGACATCCACCAGGTTCGGCGACGCGCCCGTGCGCGACAGGACGGTGGTGCTGCTCTGCTGCGGGTCGATGTCGACCAGCAGGCAACGATATCCCGCCGCGGCCAGGCACACGGAAAGGTTAAGCGAAACCGTGGTCTTTCCCACGCCGCCCTTGTGGTTGTAGATGGCGATCGTATGGGTCGGCGAGGTTCGCGGCGAGGCGTTCGGGCTCGATGTCATCAACAGGGTTCCGGAAGGGCGCCTTCAGGCAACACGGGCGGCTGCGGTTTCGTACCGAAGGTTTAACCCGTGCAGCCGGATTGGGCAACATCCCGCCGAACGATTTACCCATAAAGTCACGGAGCCGCCTTGATGCGGCTCCGCCCGTCAATCCGCCTGTGCCTTCCGCGGCATGAAGCCGCGGGCGGGGTTGTAGCCGTAGATGGCGGCGGCCAGGAACACCGCCAGGGCAAGCGCCGTCCAGCCCAGCGACTCCCAGTTGACCTGCACGTAGAGGGCGAACCGGATCAGTTCGACCGCGTGGGTGAAAGGGTTGGCGGCGCAGATCTGGTAGAGCAGCACGCTGGACTCCTGCATCTTCCACAGCGGATAGAGCGCCGAGGACAGGAAGAAGGTTGGGAAGATCACGAAGTTCATGACGCCCGCGAAGTTCTCCAGCTGCTTGATGGTCGAGGACAGCAGCATGCCGACGGCTCCCAGCATCAGCCCGCTGACGACCAGGGCCGGCAGCGCCGTCAGGTATCCCAGGGGCGGCAGCACGATGTCGAAGGCGGCGGCGATCGCCAGGAAGGCATAGACCTGGAGGATCGAGACGGCGGTTCCGGCCAGCAGCTTGGCCGTCAGCAGGAACCAGCGGGGCAGGGGGCTGACCAGCAGCGTCCGCATGCTGCCCATCTCCCGGTCGTAGACCATCGACAGCGAGCTCTGCATCCCGTTGAACAGCTGGATCATGCCGACCAGGCCCGGGACGATGTAGGTCTCGTAGGTGATGTAGGTCTCGTACGGCGGGATGATCGAGAGGCCGAGCGCCGCCCTGAAGCCCGCCGCGAACACCAGGAGCCAGACCAGCGGGCGGACCAGGGCCGCCAGGAAGCGTTCGCGCTGGTGCAGGAACCGCAGCACCTCGCGGGTCACGATGCCGTTGAGGGCGCGCCAGTAATGCAGGTTCATGCCGCCACCTGGTTGATCAGCCGGTGGAAGGTCTGGGTCAGGTTTGCCGAGGCGTTGGTCCGGTTGACCTCGCTGACGCTGCCGTCGGCCAGGATGCGGCCCTTGTGGATCACGACCACCCGGTCGTCGGCATGCACCTCGTCGATCAGGTGGGTCGCCCACAGCACCGCCATCCCCTGGGTCCGGCACAGGTCGTGGACATGCTCGACGATGCCGCGGCGCGCCGGGACGTCCAGCCCCACCGTGGGCTCGTCCAGCACCAGCAGGTCCGGCCGGTGGAGCAACGCCCGCGCCAGTTCGACCCGGCGCCGGTGGCCGCCGTTCAGCTGGCGCACCTTCTCGCCCTCCCGCTCGCCCATGTCCAGGCGCTCCAGCGCATCGTCGATGCGGTCGGCGGCGTCGCGCCGCCCGATGCCGTGCAGGGCCGCGAAATAGTGCAGGTTCTGGCGGACGGTCAGGTCGAGGTCCAGCGTGGGCTGCTGGAACACGACGCCCATCCGGGCCAGCGCGCGGGTCGGCTGGTCGCGCAGCGCGATCCCGCAGACGCGGATGGACCCGCGGGGCGCCTCGAACAGGCGGGTGATCAGGGAGAACAGCGTCGTCTTGCCCGCGCCGTTCGGCCCCAGCAGGGCGGTGAACTCGCCCTCGTTCACACGGAAGGATACGTCGTCCAGGGCGAAGCCTCGGCCATAGCCGTAGCTGAGCCCTTCGATCTCCAATGCGGGTGCGGTCATCTATCCCTTGCGTTTCCTCCGGGCCCGGATCCGGGGCCCCCATTCCCTTATATACTATTCCTTGATCGCCACTCCCCAAGGATAGCGGCCGACCGGGATCGACTTTACCACGCTCATGGTCTCCACATCGATCACCGACACGTCGTTGCTGACCCCGTTCGACGTGAAAAGCCGCTTCTGGTCCGGGGTGAACTCCAGGTGCCAGACGCGGCGGCCGACCAGCAGGTACTTTTCCACCTGGAAGGTCCTGGCATCGACCACCGCGACGTGGTTGGCCGGACCCAGGGCCACGAAGGCGTAGCGTCCGTCGTCGGTCAGCTTGACCCCGACCGGCTGGATATTGTCCTTGGCGATGCCCTTGATCGCGAACTGGACGGTATGCTCGACCTTGCGGGTCGCCGTGTCGATCACGGCCACCGTGCCGCCGATCTCGGCCGAGACCCACAGCTTGGACCCGTCCCTGGAGAACTCCGCATGGCGCGGCCGCGCGTCCACCAGCGTGTTGTCGACCAGGGACCGCTTGGCCGTGTCGATCCAGTGGACCATGTTGGTCGTCTCGGACGTGTTGACCGCCCAGTTGCCGTCGGGGCTGACCGCCATCCCTTCCGGCTCCACCCCGACTTCGATCTGGTAGGCCACCTTCCGCTGCGGAATGTCCACGACGGTCACGACGTTGTCGTCCTCGTTGGAGACGAAGAGATGAGTGCCGTCGGGATGAAGCGCGAACTGCTCCGGGTCTTCGCCCGAGGGAAGGTTATGCAGGATCTTCCCGGTCGCGACGTCGAGCACCTGGACGGTGTCGTCGTCGCTGGCGCAGATGTAGAGAAGGCTGCCGTCGGCGTTCAGGGTGATCCCGCGCGGGCGCTTGCCGACCTTGATGGTCTTCGTCACCTGAAGGGTGCCGGCGTCGATCACGCTCAGCGTGTTGTCCTTTTCGTTCGAAACGAAAACCGTCTGCCCGAGCGCCGGCCCGCCCAGGACCGCCGTCACGATTGCCGCCGCCGACGCAACCTTCACGATCTTCATCGCACCGTTCTCCCTAGACGTCATGGTCGCTGCCAAGGTATCGGCACGGGCGGGGTGCGGCGCATTAGACTTTGGAACCATGCCGGGCCGGCGCAGTACTTAGTGAAAAAAGCCTTGCCGCATCAATATTTGCGTAAATCAGCATCCGCCGGCTGCTACCATAGTCCAATTAGTGTCCAAGCCGGCACTGGATATGATCCGCCGCAACGAAGCGATCACCGCTGTTTGCGAAAGGACCTGATAATGAACGCTCGGTTTGCCCGGCTCTCCGCCGCCGCCCTTCTGCTGGGCGGTCTCGTCGCCGCCTCGACCGGCGCCTTCGCCCATGGCGACGTCACTCCCCAGGCGGTCGATACCAGCGGGCTGGAGCCGCTCGGCAAGGAATGGCGGGACAGCAATCCCTACCGGGGCAACGAGCGGGCCATCGAGATCGGCAAGTCGGCGTTCAACCAGAACTGCGCCCGCTGCCACGGCCTGGGCGCCGTTTCCGGCGGCATCGCGCCGGACCTCCGCTTTCTGGAGCCGGGCGACAGCGGCGACGAGTGGTTCAAGGAGCGGGTGGTCAACGGCGCGATCCGCAACGGCGTGACCTACATGCCGAAGTTCGACGAGGCCCTGGGGCAGGAAGCGCTCTGGACGATCCGCGCCTGGCTCGAAACCGTCGCCGAACAGTGAGCGCGTCCATGGCCGGAACGATCGCTTCCTGGTGCCGCGCCATCGCCGCCGCGGTCGTCCTCGCGGCGGTGACGGCGGCTTCGGCCATGGCCGTGCCGCTTGACGACGTGGTGGCTCGCGGGGTGGTCCGGATCGCCGTCTATCGTGATTTTCCGCCTTTTTCCTACCGCGAGGGCGGTGTCCTCAAGGGGGCCGACGTCGATTTGGGGAAGGCGATCGGCGAGAAGCTGGGGCTGCGGGTCGACTTCATGGAGCTGACCGCGGACGAGACCATGGACGACGACCTGCGCAACGCCGTCTGGAAAGGGCCGATCCTGGGCGGCGGCGTCGCCGACATCATGATGCATGTGCCGGTCAACCGGTCCTTCGCGCAGCGCAACGATCTGGTGGTCATCTTCGGGGCGTACCAGCGGGAGACCTACGCCGTCGCCCGCGACCCGGCGCGCATTTCCGAAACTGCGGGATTTCCCGTGTTCCAGACCGAGAAGGTCGGGGTCGAACTGGATACCGTGCCCGACTTCTACCTGAGCGGCGCCTTCGGCGGACGGCTCGCGGCCAACGTGGTCCACTATGCCACTGTCGCGCAGGCGGTCGCGGGCCTGCGCGCGGGTGCCGTTGCGGCGGTCTTCGCCCCGCTGAGCGAGCTGGAGGGAGCCCTGGGGGCCGACCGGGCCAAGTTCCCGATCGGATCGATGCCGGCGCCGAACCTGGCCCCGGCGGAATGGCCGATCGGCCTTGCGGTGAAGCACGACGCCCGCGACCTGGGCTACCGGGTCGGGGACATCGTGACCGAGCTTCTCGAAAGTGGTAGGGTGGCTGAGATCTACGGGAGCCACGGGCTGACGCACAGCCGGCCCGCCCAATAGGACGCAGGACCCGGAACGGACGCTCCCACGAAGCATGGGGGCGCATAGGATAGGGAGAGCGAGCGTGCTGAAGACCCTTGGCGCCGGTTTGGCCGCGGTGGTGCTGGCGACCTCGGCTGCGACCGCCGTCGCCGCCGAACCCGATCCCCTCCGCTCCGTGATGTGGGACGACATGCATGCCGTTATCCTGGGCGGCGGGCCGGTCCGGTTCGACGAGCGGGTCCGGGTCTCCGCGCCCGCGAGTGCCGAGGACGCGCTGAACGTGCCGGTGTCGGTCGATGCGACGGCCCTGGGCGCGGTGGAGGAGATCGTCGTCTTCGCCGACATGAATCCGATCCCGCGAATCCTCAACTATCGCCCGGTCGCGGCCCGGCCGACCATCGCGCTGCGCCTCAAGCTCCAGCAGGCGACCCCGATCCGGGCGGCGGCGCGGACGCCCGACGGCGTCTGGCATGTGGGCGGGGTGTTCGTCGACGCGGCGGGCGGCGGCTGCACGTCCCCGGCGCTGGCCCATGGCGATCCGACCTGGGAGCGGCATCTGGGGGAGGTGCAGGCCCGCGCCTGGGCCGCGGCCGATGACGGGTTCACCCGCCTGCGCCTGCGCGTGCGCCACCCGATGGACACGGGCCTGGCGCCGGGCATCCCCGCCTTCTACCTGGAGGATCTGGCGATCCGGGACGCCGACGGGCGCGAGCTGGCGCGGATCGACAGCTTCGAGCCGGTGTCGGAGAACCCGGTCTTCACCGTCGAGGTGACACCGTCGCCCGGCAGCCGCTCGCTCGGCATCGACGGCCGCGACAACAACGGCACGGAGATCGAGGCCGAGGTTCCCCTGCCGTGGCGGCAGAGCGCGCTGGACCCTGTCCGGCGATGAGAGGCGCGCTCAAGGGTGCGGTCGGGCTGCTGTGCCTGATCCTGATGCCCGCGGACAGCCTCCTGGCCGCCGGGCGGAACTATGGGCTCGAGCCGCGCCGGATCGCGGCCGACACCTATGTGTTCGAGGGGGCCGCGGAGCATTTCACCGCCGCGAACGGCGGGAACATCCTCAACTCCGGCTTCATCGTCACCGACGACGGCGTGATCGTCATCCAGACCGGGCCCAACCGCCGCTACGGCGAGGAGATGAGGGCCGCGATCGGCCGGGTGACGCCGCGGCCGATCGCGAAGGTGTTCGTCAGCAACCTTCATCCCGACTATTTCCTCGGCTCCCAGGCCTTCGCCGACGTGCCGATCGCCGCCCTTCCGGGCACCATAGACGGCATCCGCAGCGAAGGCCGGGCGGTCACCGAGAACATGTACAGGCTGATCGGCGACTGGATGCGGGGAACCGAGATGGTCGTCCCGACCGAACCCGTGCTGGGCGCCACCGTCGTCTATGGCGGGCACAGGATTCGCTTGATGCCGCTGGCCGGTCACACCGCGGCCGACCTCGCGCTGTTCGACGAGACCACCGGCGTGCTGTTCGCGGGCGGCCTCGTGTTCTCCGACCGGACGCCGACGACGCCGCACGCCGACATCGCGCGGTGGCTTCGGTCGCTC
This sequence comes from Skermanella rosea, assembly GCF_016806835.2. Lineage (NCBI taxonomy): Bacteria > Pseudomonadati > Pseudomonadota > Alphaproteobacteria > Rhodospirillales > Azospirillaceae > Skermanella > Skermanella rosea. The sequence continues at coordinate 1,911,923 of NZ_CP086111.1, forward strand.
GACGAACTGGAGGCGCTGGACATCGCCGTGCTGGTGCCCAATCACGGCACCGTCCGGTCCGACGAAGCCGCGATAGGCCAGACCCGGGATTACCTGACCTGGCTCGACGCGACCTTGCGCGGGGCGGCTGAGGCCGGCCTCGACATGAACGAAGTCATGGCGATCGAAATCCCGGCGCGATTCGCCGCCCTCAACGTCCTTCGGGAGGAATTCACGCGCTCGGTGGCGCACCTGTATCCCAAAATAGAACAATCTGTATTGCCGCGGGTGAACTAAACAGGGTCCGATCCAGCTCCTCCCGCTTCCTTATGGAAGCGGGATGATTTGCGTTTTCTTGATTTTTTATCGCCAGACCTATTGTACTTTTTGCCAATTGCTTGGGTCCGGCATGAGGTTAATCTCCCCGACCAAGGACAAACAGGCCTGCGGGGCCGGGAAGATTTGGCAAGGCCGGGGCTTGGCTGACGGGGCGGGGTTGCTCCGGCGGCCGCCCGGTGGCCCAGCGACCCGGCGCCGGCGTCGTGTGCTCTTGAGGGAGGCTGACTTTATGAAGCGAATTAAGACGTCTTATGCCGTGGCGGGCGCCGTCGCCGGCGGGCTCGCCTTCGGTCTGGCGACGGGTGCCGCGCAGGCCGCCGGCCCGACCAACGACGACATCCTGAAGGATGCCCAGACGCCCGGCGACGTGCTGACCTATGGCATGGGCCACCAGGGCCAGCGCCACAGCCCGCTGAAGGCGCTGAACACCGACACGGTCAAGAAGCTGACCCCGGTCTGGGCCTTCTCCTTCGGCGGCGAGAAGCAGCGCGGCCAGGAGTCGCAGCCGATCGTCCATGACGGCACGATCTACGTGACCGGCTCCTACTCCCGCCTGTTCGCGCTCGATGCGCGCACCGGCGAGAAGAAGTGGCAGTACGAGGCGCGCCTGCCGGAAGGCATCATGCCGTGCTGCGACGTGGTCAACCGCGGCGCCGCCATCCTGGGCGACAAGGTCTATTTCGGCACGCTCGACGCCCGCCTGGTCGCCCTCAACAAGGACACCGGCAAGGTCGTCTGGAACAAGAAGGTCGCCGACTACCAGGCCGGCTACTCGATGACCGCGGCGCCGCTGATCGTCGACGGCAAGATCATCACCGGCAACTCCGGCGGCGAGTTCGGCGTGCTGGGCGCGGTCGAGGCCCGTGACGCCGAGACCGGCGAGGTGATCTGGACCCGGCCGACCATCGAGGGGAACATGGGGACCCTCGATGGCAAGGAAAGCACCATGACCGGCGTGCGGAACGCCACATGGACCGGCGACCTGTGGCAGACCGGCGGCGGCGCCACCTGGCTGGGCGGCACCTACGACCCCGAAACCAAGCAGCTCTTCTTCGGCACCGGCAACCCGGCGCCCTGGAACTCGCACCTGCGGCCGGGCGACAACCTGTACACCTCGTCCACGCTGGCGATCAACCCGGACAACGGCGAGATCAAATGGCACTTCCAGACCACGCCGCATGACGGCTGGGACTTCGACGGCGTCAACGAGTTCATCTCGTTCGACCTGAAGAAGGACGGCAAGACCATCAAGGCCGGCGCCAAGGCGGACCGCAACGGCTTCTTCTTCGTGATCGACCGGACCAACGGCAAGCTGCTGAGCGCCACGCCGTTCGTCACCCAGACCTCCTGGGCGAAGGGCTTCGACCTCAACACGGGCCGTCCGATCTACAACGAGGAGAACCGTCCGCCGAACCCGATGGACGGCGGCGGCGCCGCGGCCGGGCAGGGCAAGCCGATCTTCGCGGCCCCGAGCTTCCTGGGCGGCAAGAACTGGATGCCGATGGCCTACAGCCCGGAGACCGACCTGTTCTACGTCCCGGCCAACGAGTGGGGCATGGACATCTGGAACGAGCCGATCACCTACAAGAAGGGTGCTGCCTATCTGGGCGCCGGCTTCACCATCAAGCCGCTGTTCGACGACTATATCGGCGCGCTCCGCGCGGTCGACCCGAAGACCGGCAAGATCGTGTGGGAATACAAGAACCCGGCTCCGCTGTGGGGCGGCGTCCTGACCACCGCCGGCAACCTGGTCTTCACCGGCACGCCGGAAGGCTTCCTGAAGGCCTTCGACGCCAAGACCGGCGCCGAGCTGTGGAAGTTCAACACCGGCTCGGGCATCGTCGGCAGCCCGGTCACCTGGGAGATGGACGGCGAGCAGTATGTCTCGGTCGTGTCGGGCTGGGGCGGCGCGGTCCCGCTGTGGGGCGGTGAAGTCGCCAAGAAGGTCAAGGACATCAACCAGGGCGGCATGCTCTGGGTGTTCAAGCTGCCGAAGGCCTGAGGCGGTTCCGAAGGTTCGGGACGCATACTGGAACGGGTGCGGGGGCCGGTGCGAACCGGCCCCCTTTTCCCCTCGGGAACAGCGCTTTTGTGACGAGTTCCATCTTGCATCGTGCCGTAACCCGAAGCACACTCGGCTACCAGGAAACGCCGCTACAACGAGCGCAATAAGCAGCCATGTGCAAGGTTCTGATCGCGGATGACCATCCGCTGTTTCGAGACGCCCTGAAGACTGCGCTCTCGCTTTCCGTCGAGGGCAGCCTTCCCACGGAAGCCTCCAACCTCGAGGAAGCCATCGAGGCGATCCGCGCGCAGGGCGATTTCGACTTGGCGCTGCTCGACCTGTCCATGCCGGGGGTGAACGGCTTCAGCGGCCTGCTGGCACTCCGCGCCCAGTTCCCGGCCCTGCCGGTCGTGATCGTCTCCGCGCACGAGGACGCCAAGCTGGTCTATCAGGCGATCGACTACGGCGCCGTCGGTTTCATCCCCAAATCGACCCCGCGCGAGGAGATGGCGGAAGCCCTTCGCACCGTCATCAAGGGCAACGTCTATGTTCCGCCGCACATCCAGCGCGAGCAGCGCACGACGGAGTGCAACGGCCGCGACGACGATGCCGAGATCGCCCGCCGGATCGCGACCCTGACCGCCCAGCAGCTCCGGGTGCTGGAAATGCTCGGCACCGGCAAGCTGAACAAGGAAATCGCGTTCGAGCTGAACATCGCCGAGACGACGGTCAAGGCCCACGTCTCCGCGATCCTCCAGAAGCTCAAGGTCTACAGCCGCACCCAGGCGGTCGTCTTCGCCTCCAAGCTCCATTTCGACAGCTTCCAGGGCGCCCGGTAATCAGCTTCTGGAACGGGTAACAGATTTACTTGTCCACAGATGAACGCAGATGGACACAGATAATTATTCGAGATCTTCCTTATCTGTGTCCGTCTGCGTTCATCTGTGGATGATAAAATCACTTCGCACCCATTGATCGATGCTCTGGCCCGTCAGAACCCCTGTGCGGGAACAACAGCCGTGATGTGCCGGGGCGCCGCCATTCGGTCCGCGGCGCGCCGGGTAGGCACCATCATGCTCCGGGAAGGATCCAGATCGAAGGGCGCTGTCCAGACCTTGGCGAGCCGGTTGCGGATCTCCGCCCGGGTGAGGTCGTCGAGCAGGATGCGGTAGCTTCCGGCGTCGGGGAAATGGTCGTAGCGCAGGCCGGTTCCGCTGAAGTCGGCGAACAGCTCGATCGAATGCCCGACATCGACGACGATGACGAAGGGCGGCGGGCCTTCCCGGGCGGGCAGGGCGCGGGCGTAGGCCAGGGCCTGCAGTCGGGCGTCGTTCATCGTGCGCTCCCAGTGCTTGCCGCCGCGGACCGCCGTGCCGCGCCGGGTCTTCAGCGACAAGGTCTTATGGTCGCTGCCCTGTTTCGCCTCCAGCACGAAGCAGCCGCGCTTGTAGAGGTCGATCCTGCCCGTGCTGACCGCACCGTAGGCACGTGGATACGCCACTTTCCGTTCGAACACATAGAGATTGTAGCGGTCGTCGTCCCGCGTGGGGTCGGGCCTGGAAACCCCGATCAGATCGCACAGTTCCGACAGGAACAGCTGGCAGTTCGCGCGCTCTCCGGCGCCGGATTCCTTCCATCGGTTGATGAAGGCTTGAACGGGGTCGGCGATCACCGCGGATGCGAACTTCATGAGGGAACCCATGGTGGATGTTCCCGTCAAAATACATTCGTACTCACACGAAGGCAATTTTATGCATCCGGGTGCGACAGTATTGTTTAATTAGAAAGAAATTTAAGTTTACCCCAATACTTGTTCTGAAACAATAAATTTTACAGCCAAGTCGCGATTGTGAACAGGGGTTGAAGATATTAGCCCAGTAGTCGGTCGGTCGAGCGGTGCGGGCTTACCGGTCGATACGGACGCGCAGGCGCACGAGATTTCGGGTCCAGCCGGTCTTGCATCCATCCATCGTGATTCGGGTCATGTAGATATAGGCGTCGTCGTCCGTGTCCTCGAAGTTGCGCGACGGGCTATCGGGATCGACCAGCGACGGATAGACCACCGGCCGGGTGTCGCATCCCTTGTTCAGGGTGACCGGCGTCGGGAACAGCAGCCGGGGCGGCGACCATGCCAGCAGGTCGGGGCTGGTGCTGTAGAAGACGCCGTCGACCGTTGCGCCGTCCGCACCCGTGGGCTGGCGGTGGGTGAACAGGCCGATATAGAGGCCGGATGGACGGTGCAGGCTGAGGCTGGTCATCAGCCGCGTCAGGCCGGGAACCGGCGTGCATGTCGCCGGCGGGCCGGCCGGGTTCGGTTCTTCCCGGTAGGGGTCGATGAAGCGGACCGTGAAACCGCTGCCGTCCCAGGCCCGCCAGGACGCCGGGTCGTCCAGGCGGTCGGTCCGCATCAGGCAGATGCCGAAGGCCTGCTCGCCCTGCGGGGCGGCGCTGAACATCGTGTAGAAATAGTCGCCGCGCCGGATGATGTTGGCAGGGTTGAACAGGCCGCTCCGCTTGCCGCGGTTGGGGTCGTACCGGTACGGGACGCCCGCGACCAGTCGGCGGCCCTCGGGCGCCTTGAAGGTCCGGCCGCCGTCGACCGAGACGGCGTAGGTGATGGTGTTGTACCAGCACTCCATGTAGCCCCCGGACGGGCAGAGGGCCGGGCGCCGGTGACCGTGGAACTCGTTGTGGACCAGCGCATGGACGGTCCTGCCGTCGAGGGTGTAGGTGCTGGTGATCCAGCCCCGGTCGTCGAAGGCCGAGGGGTCGTCGTCGTTGGCGCCCTCGTACAGGATGTCGCAGGAATGCCGGAGATGGTCGAGGTCGGGACCGGCCATGCCCCGGTTGGTCCAGTGGCTGGCGATCAGGCGGACGGTGCCGTCATGGGCGCGGAAGACGCTGGCCGGAACGTCGGGCACGTCGAACTTCTCGCAGGCGTCCCGGGCATGGTCGAAGACGATCTCCGGCGCCGCTCCCGGCGGAATGGTCAGGGTCAGGGCGGAGGCTTCAGGCGCCGCGAGCATCGGCAGCAGCAATGCCGCCAGCAGGCGGACCGGTGCGGAGCATGTCGGCATCATTCATCTCCGGTTGCTTTCGGGACATTTCCCATGAACCGGAGATTTTAGGTGCCGTTGGTTAACGGATAGCTGACACCTCGTCCAGCCCGACATCCCAGGGCGGGACCCCGCGGAAATGTCCGGCCAGGAAATCGACGAAGCTCCGGACCTTGGGCGACAGGTTGCGGGCATGGGGATAGACCGCGTAGGCACTGGGCTGCGGCAGGGCGTGGTCCGGCAGGACCGTGACCAGCCTGCCGTCGCGGAGCGCGTCACCGACGATGAAGGTGGGCTGCCGAACGATGCCCTGGCCGGCGATCGCCGCGGCCACCAGCGCGTCGCCGTTGTTGGCCGACAGGCTGCCGGTCACGCGCACCACCGTCTCCACGCCGTCCGGCCCGACCAGCGTCCAGTCGAGCGGGGTTGGGGAGTAGGTATAGAGCAGGCAGTTGTGCCCGGCGAGATCCTGGGGCGTGCGCGGCGCTCCATGGCGACCCAGGTAATCGGGGGAGGCGCACAGGACGATCCGGATCGGGGCGAGGCGGCGGGCGATCAGGCTGGAGTCGGTCAGACGGGCGATCCGGATCGCGACATCGTAGCCTTCCTCCACCAGGTCGACCTGCCGGTCGTTGAGCACCAGGTCGATCCGGACTTGCGGGTGCCGCTCGCAATAGGCGGCCAGGGCGGAAGCGAGATGGGGGCTTCCGAAGCTCATGGGGCCGTTGACCCGCAGCGTGCCGCGGGGTTCGGCCTGCAACTCGCTGGCGACCCGCTCGGCCTCGCTCAACTGGTCCAGGATGCTGGCGCATTTCTCGAAGAAGGCCAGCCCGGCCTCGGTCAGGCTCTGCTTGCGGGTCGTGCGGTTGAGCAGGCGGACGCCCAGCCGGTCTTCCAGCTGCTGGATATGGCGGCCGACCATCGCCCGGGACAGGCCGAGATCCTCGGACGCCGCGGCCTGACTCCCCAGTTCCACGGTGCGGACGAAGGCGGCGAGGGCGGTGATCCTATCCATGAAGCGGTCTTCCCGATTGTATACGCGGAGTGGCTTATTTATGCATGAATGGGCGGATTAACCGCCAGTCGTTTTCAATGCACAGTTCTGTCCATCAGGGGACCGGACAATCCGCCCCTTTCACCAAAACGGGCCCGCGGGACGGGCCCCGGATCGGGATGGACTGACAATGAACGCTTCTCACTCGACCCACTCGCAGGCCGATTACGCCGCTCTTCTGCTGCGGGTCAGCCTCGGCATCCTCTTCCTCGCCCACGCCGGGCTGAAGATCTTCACCTTCACGATTCCGGGCACGGTGCAGTTCTTCGAGACCATCGGCTACCCCGGCTTCTTCGCCTACCTGGTCATCCTGGGCGAGCTGGGCGGCGGCCTCGCCCTGATCCTGGGCGCCTGGACCCGCGCGATCTCCATCGCCCTGCTGCCGATCATGGTCGGCGCCACGCTCCAGCACCTGCCGAACGGCTGGATGTTCGGCAGCACCGGCGGCGGCTGGGAATTCCCCGCTTTCTGGACGGTGACGCTGCTGGTCCAGGCCCTGCTCGGTGCCGGCGCCTATGCGCTGAAGCCGGAGAAGCTGCTGGGCATCGGCGGCGCCGGACGCACCGCTCAGGCCGCCCGCTGACCGCAGCGTAGTCCCGAACGAAAAAGTGCCCGGGAGCATCGGCCGATGCTCCCGGGCACTTTCAGCCACGTCAGGACTTCAGGTCGGGCTGCTCAGCCGGCCTTCGACATGGCGACGGCGGTGTCGGCCATGCGGTTGGAGAAGCCCCATTCGTTGTCGTACCAGGTCAGGATACGGACGAAGTTGCCGTCGATGACCTTGACCTCCTTCAGGGCGAAGATCGAGGAGTGCGGGTCGTGGTTGAAGTCGGTCGACACCAACTCCTCGTCATAGGCGCCCAGGATGCCCTTCAGCTGGCCGGCCGCCGCGTCGGAGATGGCCTTCTGGATCTCCTCCGGGCTGGTCGCCCGCTTGGCGATGAACTTGAAGTCCACGACCGAGACGTTGGGGGTCGGCACGCGGATGGCGGTGCCGTCCAGCTTGCCCTTCAGTTCCGGCAGCACTTTGCCGACGGCCTTGGCGGCGCCGGTGGAGGTCGGGATCATGTTCAGCGCGGCGGCGCGGGCGCGGTGCAGGTCCTTGTGCATCGTGTCGACGATGCGCTGGTCGCCCGTGTAGCTGTGGATCGTGGTCATGAAGCCCTTCTCGATGCCGACCAGATTGTTCAGCACGAAGGCGACCGGGGCCAGGCAGTTGGTCGTGCACGAGGCGTTCGACACGATCTTGTGCTCGGCCGTCAGCTTGTCGTGGTTGACGCCGTAGACGACCGTCAGGTCCTCGTCCGTCGCCGGGGCGGAGATCAGGACCTTCTTGGCGCCGGCGGTCAGGTGCTTGGCGGCATCGTCGCGCTTGGTGAAGATGCCCGAGCATTCCAGCGCGATCTCGACGCCCATGTCGCCCCAGGGGAGCTGGGCCGGGTCGCGGACCTGGACGACCTTGATCTCGTGACCGTTGACGACCAGCACGCCCTCGCGGGCTTCCACGGTGCCCGGGAACCGGCCATGGACGCTGTCGTACTTCAGCAGGTGCGCGTTGGTATGCACGTCGGCGAGGTCGTTGATCGCGACGACCTCGACGTCGGTGCGGCCGGACTCATAAATCGCGCGCAGCACCAGACGGCCGATACGCCCGAATCCGTTGATCGCAACCTTAACAGCCATCGATTCCTCCTATCCCAATACGTTCGCGGGCTTTGACGCGCCCGTTTACAACTTGGCCTTGGCGGCCGTCACCACGGCATCGGCGGTAATGCCGAAATGCTTGTAGAGATCCTGGTAGGGCGCCGATTCGCCGAAGCTCTTCATGCCGACGAAGGTCCCCTTGCGGCCGATATAGCGGTCCCAGCCGTGGCGGACCTGGGCCTCGACGGCGATGCGGACCGTGTTCTCGCCGATCACCTCGTCCTGGTAGGCCTCGTCCTGCTCCTCGAACAGCTCCATGCTGGGCATGGAGACCACGGCCGTGCCGATTCCCTCGGCCTGGAGCGTGGCCCGGGCCTGAAGGGCGATCTCCACCTCCGACCCGGTGGCGAAGATCGTGACCTTCCGCTCGCCGTCGGCCGGGGCCAGGATATAGGCCCCCTTGGCGGACAGGTTCTCGGTCGTGTGCTCGGTCCGGACCGTCGGCAGGTTCTGGCGGGTCAGCGCCATCAGCGACGGGCGGTGGACGCTCTTCATCGCGATCGCCCAGCACTCCGCCGTCTCGACCGCGTCGGCCGGGCGGAAGACCAGCAGGTTGGGGATGGTGCGCAGCGCCGGGACATGCTCGACCGGCTGGTGGGTCGGGCCGTCCTCGCCCAGGCCGATGCTGTCATGGGTCATGATGAAGATCGTGCGGCTCTTCATCAGGGCGGCGAGGCGGATCGCCGGGCGGCAATAGTCGCTGAAGGTCAGGAAGGTGCCGCCGTAGGGAATGATGCCGCCGTGCAGCGCCATGCCGTTCATCGCCGCCGCCATGCCGTGCTCGCGCACGCCGAAATGGACGTAGCGGCCGTGGAAGTCGCCGCGCTGGACGGCGCCGGTGTTCTTCACGCGGGTGTTGTTGCTGGGCGTCAGGTCGGCGGAGCCGCCGATCAGCTCGGGCACCGCCGGGACCAGGACGTCGAGAACATTGCCCGAGGCCACGCGGGTCGCCAGCTTCGGCTGCTCGGCCGAGACCTTGCTCTTGAAACCATCGATCACCGCGTCGAAATCGGCCGGCAGTTCGCCTGAGACGGCGTGGGTGAAGCTCCTGCGCAGGCTGTCGTCGGCGCCGTCCAGGCGGGCCTGCCAGCTCTCCCGCTCTGCCACGCCGCGCTGGCCGAAGCCGCGCCAGACCTGGGTGATCTCTTCCGGGACGATGAAGTGCTCGTGGGTCCAGGCCAGCTTCTCGCGCGCGGCCTTGATCTCGTCGGCGCCCAGCGGGGAGCCGTGGCAATGGTGGGTGCCGCCCTTGGTCGGCGCGCCGTAGCCGATGATGGTCTTGCAGGCGATCAGGGACGGGGCGTCGGTGGTCCGGGCGTACTCGATCGCCGTGGTGATCTGCTGCGGATTGTGGCCGTCGATCTCGCGCACGTCCCAGCCATAGGCGCGGAAGCGGTTCAGCGTATCGTCGGTGAAGCTGAGGCTGGTCGGGCCGTCGATCGAGATCTGGTTGTCGTCCCACAGGACGATCAGCTTGGACAGGCCCAGGTGGCCGGCGAAGGACGCCGCCTCGTGGCTGATGCCTTCCATCAGGTCGCCGTCGCTGGCGATCACGTAGGTGTAGTGGTCGACCAGGTCGTCGCCGAACCGCGCGTTCAGGATGCGCTCGGCCAGCGCCATGCCGACCGCGGTGGAGATGCCCTGGCCGAGCGGGCCGGTGGTCGTCTCGATCCCGCCGGACTGGAGCACTTCCGGGTGGCCGGGGGTCTTGCTGTGGAGCTGGCGGAACCGCTTCAGCTCGTCGATCGTCATCTCCTCGTAGCCGGTGAGATGGAGCAGGCTGTACAGCAGCATCGAGCCGTGGCCGGCGGACAGCACGAAGCGGTCGCGGTCGGGCCACTGCGGCGCCTTGGGATCGAACTTGAGGAACTTGCCGAACAGCACCGTCGCCACGTCGGCCATGCCCATCGGCATGCCGGGGTGGCCGGACTTCGCGGCCTCGACCGCGTCCATGGCGAGTACGCGAATCGCATTGGCCAGCTGCTCGTGCGGAACGCCGGCAGGGCTTGCGGGGGTCGCGGAGGTGGGCGGCGTCGGCATGGTGACGGGTATCCTGGCTAGGTTCTGAACGCTCGATTCCCGGTCGCCCCCACTGGTCGGGAGAGGCGGCAACCCGGGTGCGCGCGGCATTGCGACAAGGCTTCAAAATTCTGAAACGCCGGCACCATGCCGCCGCCGGTTGCCCACGTCAACACGCGAGATGCCGGTATGTGGCGTCTGCGAAGCGTGGTTGACGGCGGCGCGGGCGCGCCTCTAAGGTCGGGGCCGACTGGTTTCACTTCTGCGCAGGATCGGCTTCGCCCCGATGGACCGACTTAAAGCCGCTTTGGAAAGCCTCGACGTGGCGATCGACCAGCTCGACGCGGCCCTGGACCGCCGGGAAGCGCGCCGCATCGCCGAGCGCGACGAACTGGCACGTGCCCTGGAAGCCGCCAGGACGGCGGAGGCGGAGGCCAAGGGCGTGGCGGACACCGTCTCGGCGCGCCTGGACACGGCGATAGGCCGGCTGCAGACCGTTTTGGAGGATTAGGAGCGGATGCCGCGTGTCGACGTTACGCTGAACGGGCGCAGTTATCTGATCGGCTGCGAGGAAGGGCAGGAGGCCCGCCTGCGTCAGCTCGCCAACTATCTCGACGGGCAGCTGCGCGCCATCGCCGGCCGCGCGCCGACCGCCGGGGAGGCGCAGGCCTTGGCCATGGGCGCCCTTCTGGTGACCGACCAGCTGTTCGACCTGAAGGCCGAGTACGATGCCCTGGCCGCCAGCGCCCGCGACGCCGCATCCGGCGAAGCGAACGGAATTTCCCCGGCCGACGAGGACGTGATGGTCGCCGCGGTCGATCATCTGGCAAAACGCATCGGGGATATTGCAGCCAAGCTCGATCGTGCCTAGGTTAGGGATCGGAAGGTTGCTGCGCGGTTCGTCAGGCTGCTTTATCCCTGGGGCCGATAACCTATTACTCTCGGGAGCTGTCCCTGCCGGAACCGTGGTTTCGGTACACGGCGCCCACCTGCTTAGGCAGGCCGCAGAGGATAGCAATCACGCCAACGGCCAAGCGGCTCCTTCCACTTTCCCTTTTTCGCGCCCCCCTTTCTCGCGCCCCCCTTTTGCGCGCCGATGACCGATCCAGCCGACCTTCGCGACCTGAAGAACGCGGCGCGGGCGTCGGCCAAGGTGCTGCGCGCCGAAGCGGCTGCCGGAGCCGGCATGGAGTGCGCCGAGGCCGTGAGCCGCCGGGTCGCCGGATTGCTGGCCGGATTGTCAGGGCCGGCCGTGGTCGCCGGTTACTGGCCGATCGGCAGCGAGCTTGACGTCAGGCCGGCCCTGTCCCATCTCGACCTCACTGGTTTCGTCTGCGCCCTGCCGGTCGTGGCGGCGCGCGGCGAGCCGCTGCTGTTCCGCCGATGGACGCCGCAAAGCCCGATGGAGCGCACCGGGCTCGGCATCCTGGCCCCGGCCGCCGGGGAACCGGAGGTGGAGCCGGACGTTCTGCTGGTGCCCCTGCTGGCGTTCGACCGGGCGGGTTTCCGGCTGGGCTACGGCGCGGGCTTCTACGACCGAACGCTGGAACGGCTGCGGCGGGTCAAGCCGGTGACGGCGATCGGCATCGGCTTTGCGGCGCAGGAGGTCGAAACGGTTCCCCGCGATCGGTACGACCAGCCGCTTGATTGGATCGTGACGGAGACGTCGGCGCTCCGAATTTCAGTTTAGATTGATGGTGACATGAGACTCCTGTTCCTGGGCGACGTGGTCGGACGCAGCGGCCGCGAGGCGGCGTTGAAGCGCATTCCCGAACTGCGCGCCGCGCTGAAGGTCGATTTCCTGGTGCTGAACGGCGAGAACGCCGCCGGCGGCTTCGGGATCACCGACAAGATCGCCCGGGAGTTCTTCGAGGCCGGCGTCGATTGCATCACCACCGGCAACCATGTCTGGGACCAGAAGGAACTGGTCGGGTCGATCGACCGCGAGCCGCGCATCCTGCGCCCGCTGAACTATCCCGACGGCACGCCGGGCCGGGGCGCCTCGATCTTCCAGCTCCAGGGCGGGCGCAAGGTGCTGGTCATGAACGTCATGGCGCGGCTGTTCATGGACGCGCTGGACGACCCCTTCGCGGCGGTCGAGAAGGTGGTCCGCCAGCACAGGCTGGGCGGCGGCATCACCGCTGCCGTGCTGGACTTCCACGGCGAGGCGACCAGCGAGAAGATGGCGATGGGCCATTATCTGGACGGCCGCGTCTCCCTTGTCGTCGGCACCCACTCCCACATCCCGACGGCCGACCTCCAGATCCTGAACGGCGGGACCGCCTTCCAGTCGGACGCCGGCATGTGCGGCGACTATGACAGCGTGATCGGGATGAAGAAGGAAGTCTCGGTCGCCCGCTTCGTCCGCAAGCTGCCGACGGAGAAGATGACCCCGGCGGAGAACGAGGCGACCGTCTGCGGCGTCTTCGTGGAGACCGACGACAGGACGGGACTTGCCGTCCGGGCGGAAGCGGTGCGGGTCGGGCCGAGGCTGGCCAACCATCTGCCGGCGGTGGAGTAGAAAGGCCTGGACGCGGGCCGAACCTATCGTCGGGCCTTCCTGAGCTCGTGCTGCATGTAGGCGCGCAGCACGGCGTTGATCTTGGTCTGATAGCGCTCGCTGGTGGTCCGGAAGAAGTCCAGCACGTCATTGTCCAGGCGGATGCTGATGGCTGACTTTGTCGACGGTTCGATCACTTCGGCGGCCTCGAACCACTTGGCGTCGAGAAGCGGCGCCGCGTCGGGATCATCCTCGACAGCTGCTCTAATGTCGGCATCGGTAAGCTGTTCGACTTTTGACCAATCAGTCCTTCCGACCGACTTCGACTCCAGGGAACGTCGAACAGTAGCTGCTTCTTTCATCCTTATCCGCTCTTCTCGCTGAGATGATTCGGCATATTTCGCCACGCCATGTATATACAACTGTCAGTATGACGCCGTCCAGCGCTCCTATAGCCACATAACGGGTTTCGCCGTATTCGCGTCGGTCGTCGATCGCGCATTGGATCGGCCCGAGAAAGATTTTCCTGGCATCGTCGAAGTCAATGAGGTGCTTTAGCAGGTTCGACTCATTCTTTCTGGGGTCCCATTCGAACTCCATTCTCAACTATCCGTAGTTTCAAAATCGGTTGCCGATTTGTTATAGAAGCCTGCGCTGGGGCTGGGGCAGGCGTTGCAGTCGACAGGCCTATGCCCAATGGCATTCCAGTGTATGGAATTGGACCGGAAACCGGCAATATCGATTTAAGTAGCCCTGGCGCGGAACTTGGTCGGCCCGCCTGTCGGCAACCCCTGGGCAGACGTCCGATGGGGCCGCCCTTCGGCCGGGTTCCGCGACGGCAAGAACCCGGTTCATCAGACCGAACGGGTTAGCGGCGCCTCAATATCGCCTCATTGGATAATCAATCTGCGGCCCGTGTCCGGCGCTGGCTCGGCTGGCGCCGGCTTGCCGCCCCCGCTGCCGTTCTGTCGCGTGCGGCCCTGCGCCGGGTGTGGTAGACAGCTGCCATAATCATCCCTATCGACACTCAGAAAGCCTCTCGAAGGGCAGGTTCAAGCGCATGGCAGGTCATTCACAGTTCAAGAACATCATGCACCGCAAGGGCGCGCAGGACGTCAAGCGTGCCAAGATGTTCAACAAGCTCGCCCGGGAAATCAGCGTCGCGGCCAAGTCGGGGCTCCCGGATCCCGCCGCCAACCCGCGGCTGCGCGCCGCGATCATCGCGGCCCGGACGCAGAACATGCCGAAGGACCGGATCGACAGGGCGATCAAGAGCGGCAGCCCCGGCGGCGACGACGCCAACTATGAGGAGGTCCGGTACGAGGGTTACGGTCCCGGCGGCATCGCGCTGATCGTCGAGGCGCTGACCGACAACCGCAACCGCACCGCCGCCGAGGTCCGTTCGGCCTTCACCAAGCATGGCGGGTCGCTGGGCGAGACCGGGTCGGTCGCCTTCATGTTCAGCCGCATCGGCCTGATCGTCTATCCGGCCAAGGCTGCCGGGGCCGAGGCCATGTTCGAGGCGGCGCTGGAGGCCGGGGCCGAGAACGTGGACTCGACCGACGACGCCCACGAGATCACGACCTCGCTGGAAGACCTGTCCGCCGTGCGCGACGCGCTGGAGGAGAAGTTCGGCCCGGCGGAGAGCGCCGCCCTGACCTGGAAGCCGGTCAACACGGTGGCCCCCGACGAGGAGACCGCCGCGAGCCTGCTGAAGCTGATCGACGTGCTGGACGACAACGACGACGTCCAGACCGTGTCGGGCAACTTCGACATCCCCAACGAGCTGCTGGAGCGGCTGACCGCCTGATGCGAGCACCGGGACCGTTCAGGCTGGTCGGGCTCGATCCCGGCCTGCGGCACACCGGCTGGGGCATCATCGATGTCTGCGGCAACCGGATGACCCATGTCGCCAACGGCGCCATCCATTCCGACGGCGACCTCACCCTCGCCGAGCGGCTGGTGCAGCTCCACGACGGTCTCAGCGCCGTGATCGAGCGCTGGAAGCCCGACGAGGCGGCGGTCGAGGAGACCTTCGTCAACAAGAACCCGGCGTCCACGCTGAAGCTCGGCATGGCGCGCGGCGTCGTCCTGCTGGTCCCGGCCAAGGCCGGGCTGCCGGTGGCGGAGTACCCGACGAACCTCGTCAAGAAGTCGGTGGTCGGCGCCGGGCATGCGGACAAGAACCAGGTGCAGGTGATGGTCGGGATGATCCTTCCGGGCGTCGAGATGAAGTCGGCCGACGCCGCCGACGCGCTGGCCGTGGCGATCTGCCACGCCCACCACGCGGCCACGCGCAACGTGATCGCGGGCGCCCTGGCGATCCCGGGGGTGCGGGGAGGCCGGGCATGATCGCCAAGCTGTCCGGCCTGCTCGACAGCGTCGGCACCGACCACTGCATCATCGACTGCGGCGGCGTCGGCTACCTCGTCTACTGCTCGGCGCGCACGCTCCGGCGGGTCGGCGATACCGGGGCCGCCGTGTCGCTCCGCACCGAGATGCAGGTGCGCGAGGACGCCATAACCCTGTTCGGCTTCATCGACGCGGCGGAGCGCGACTGGTTCCGCCGCCTGACCACCGTGCAGGGCGTCGGGTCGCGGGTGGCCCTGGCGCTGCTGTCCGTGCTGGAGCCGGACAAGCTGGGGCAGGCGATCGCGGCGCAGGACCGCACCGCGCTGGCCCAGGCCGACGGCGTCGGCCCCAAGCTGGCCAACCGCCTGATCAGCGAGCTGAAGGACAAGGTCGCCGACCTGCAGTTCGGCGGCGGCCCGGCGACGGCCGCGTCCGGCGGCGCGCCGGCCGGGGCGGGGGTCACCGGCGACGCGGTATCGGCGCTGGTCAATCTCGGCTACCGGCGGGCCGAGGCCTTCGCGGCGGTCGCCCAGGCCGCCCAGAAGGCCGGCCCCGACGCCAAGGTGGAACAGTTGATCATGATGGGACTGAAGGAGCTTAGCGCGTGATGGCGGCAGCCGAGCAGGATCGCATGGTGCAGCCCGAGCCGATGCGGGGCGAGGTCGCGGGGGAGCAGGCGGAAAGCACGATCCGGCCCTTGTCCCTGTCGGAGTTCGTCGGGCAGCGGCAGGTGCGCGAGAACCTGGCGATCTTCATCCAGGCGGCGCGCGGCAGGAGCGAGGCGCTGGACCATGTCCTGTTCTTCGGGCCGCCGGGCCTGGGCAAGACCACGCTGGCCCAGATCGTCAGCCGGGAGCTGGGCGTGGGCTTCCGCTCCACGTCGGGGCCGGTGATCGCCCGGGCGGGCGACCTGGCGGCCCTGCTGACCAACCTGCAGCCGCACGACGTGCTGTTCATCGACGAGATCCACCGGCTGTCCCCGGCGGTCGAGGAGATCCTCTACCCGGCGATGGAGGATTTCCAGCTCGACCTGATCATCGGCGAGGGGCCGGCGGCGCGCTCGATCAAGATCGACCTGCCGCCCTTCACGCTGATCGGCGCCACGACCCGGTCCGGCCTGATCACCCGGCCGCTGCGCGAGCGCTTCGGCATCCCGCTGCGGCTGCAGTTCTACGAGCCGGACGAGCTGGAGCTGATCGTCAGCCGGGCCGCCCGCGTGCTCGGGCTGGAGCTGACCCCGGACGGCGCCGCCGAGATCGCGCTGCGGTCCCGCGGCACGCCCCGCGTCGCCGGACGCCTGCTGCGCCGGGTGCGGGACTTCGCGGCCGTCGCGGGCGGCTCCGCGGTCGACGCCGCGGCGGCCGACGCGGCGCTGAACCGGCTGGAAGTGGACCGGCTGGGGCTGGACGGCATGGACCGGCGTTATCTCGGCTGCATCGCCGGCAATTACGCCGGCGGGCCGGTCGGGGTGGAGACCTTGGCCGCCGCCCTGGGCGAGCAGCGCGACGTGCTGGAGGAGGTGGTCGAGCCCTACCTGATCCAGCAGGGCATGCTCCAGCGGACGCCGCGCGGACGCATGCTGACCGACGGCGGCTTCCGCTACCTGGGCCTCAGCGTCCCGCAGATCCCGGCGCGCCAGCTCGACCTGCTGGTGCCGGAGGGGGATACCGATGAGTGAAATCTTCGGCGGCGGCATGGACGGTGCGGTACATCGGCTGCCGGTCCGCGTCTATTACGAGGACACGGACGCCGGGGGCCTCGTGTTCCACGCCAACTACCTGCGCTACGCCGAGCGCGGGCGCACCGAGATGCTGAGGGCGCTGGGAAGCCGTCATGCCGAGATCGCGGGCGACACGGGTGTGGCCTTTGCGGTACGCAGGTGCGAGATCGACTTCCGGGCCCCGGCGCGGCTCGACGACCTGCTTGAAGTCGAAACGCGAATCATCGATATCCGCGGCGCCTCCATGGAGTTCGAGCAGACCGTCCTCATGGCTGGCGTGCCGGGGCGCCGGGTCCTCGTTCGTATTTTGTTAACCGTGTTCTGCATCAATCCGCTGGGCCGGCCCGTGCGGTTGCCGGAGCCGGTCCGGGCCACCCTGGACGCGCTACGGACCCGCGGCGAAACCGATCAAGGCCCAAACAGCTAAAGGCGAGACCGACTACCATGGATCCTTCTGTCATCACTTCCGGCGCGGCGGCGGCGTCTCACGACCTCTCCGTCTGGGGGCTGTTCATGGCCGCCGACGTGGTGGTCAAAGCCGTCATGCTCATGCTGTTCGCCGCGTCGGTCTGGTGCTGGGCGATCATCTTCGAGAAGATCGTCAAGCTGCGCCGGCTCAACGCGCAGGCCGCCGACTTCGAGGAGAGCTTCTGGTCGGGCGGATCGCTCGAGAAGCTTTACGAGGACGTGGGCAAGCAGCCCGGCGACCCGATGGCCGCGACCTTCGCCGCCGGCATGCGCGAGTGGCGCCACGCCAGCGAGCGCTCCCTGAATGCCTCGGGCATCAAGGCCGGGCTGCAGCAGCGGGTCGAGCGCGTGATGTCCGTGACGATCGGCCGCGAGATGGCGCGGGCCGAGCGCTACATGTCGTTCCTGGCGACCGTCGGCTCCACGGCGCCCTTCATCGGGCTGTTCGGCACGGTCTGGGGCATCATGAACAGCTTCACCTCGATCGCCGCCTCCAACAACACCAGCTTGGCCGTCGTGGCGCCGGGCATCGCCGAGGCGCTGTTCGCCACGGCCCTCGGCCTCGTCGCCGCCATTCCCGCGGTGGTCGCCTACAACAAATTTTCGACAGATTTGGGGCGCTACGCTGAACGCCTGGAGGCGTTCTCCAGCGAGTTCAGCTCCATCCTCTCGCGCTATCTGGAAGAACGGGCCTGATCCATGGGAGCCCAGCTCGCCGGGAAATCCGAGGGCCGCGGCCGACGCCGCGCCTACAAGCAGCTCGCCGAGATCAACGTGACGCCGTTCGTCGACGTCATGCTCGTGCTGCTGATCGTCTTCATGGTCTCGGCGCCGCTCATGACGGTCGGGGTGCCGGTCGACCTGCCCAAGACGGCGGCGCCGGCCCTGCCGACCGACAGCAAGCCGCTGTTCATCACGGTGGACACGCAGAACCGCATCTTCGTCCAGGAGACCGCCGTGGAGCTGGACAACCTCGTCCCGCTGCTGCGCGCGATCACCGAGAACAATCCGGAAGCCCGCGTCCTGGTGCGCGGCGACAACAGGATCGCCTACGGCACCATGCTCCAGGTGATGGGCACGATCAGCGCAGGCGGCTTCACCAAGGTCGGGCTGGTCGCCGAGCTGCCGCAACCCAAAGCCGCGGCGCGCTAGATCATGCGCAATGGCATCATCTTCTCGGTGGTGGTCCACGTGGCGGTCATCGCGATCGCCGTGATGGGCCTGCCAATGATGCAGAAGCCTATCGAGATTCCGGAATCGATTCCGATCGACATCGTCGATGTCGGCGAACTGACCAATACCCGCATCGACGAGTCGCCGCCGGCGCCGCCCCGGCCGCCCCAGGCGAAGCCCGAGCCGGCTTCGCAGCCGCCCCAGCCGCCGCAGCAGCAGCTTGCTCAGGCGCCGCCGCCGGAACCGGTGCCGGTCCCGCCGCGTCCGCCGGAGCCGCCGAAGGTGGCCGAGCCGCCGCCGGCCCCGCGCGAGCCGGCGCCGCCCCAGCGGCAGCCCGAACCTCCGCCTCCGCCCCGTCCGGTCCCGCCGCCGCCGGCTCCCGCCCCGCCGCCGCCCAAGGCGCCGGAGCCCGAACCCGCGCCCGCGCCGAAGCCTGAGCCGGCCCCCAAGCCGGAACCGAAGAGGCCCGAGCCGCCCAAGCCGGAGCCTCCGAAGCCCGAGCCCCCCAGGCCCGAACCGCCGAAGCAGGAACCGAAGAAGCCAGAACCGCCGAAGCCGGAGCCTCCCAAGGAGGTCAAGAAACCCGACCCTCCCAAGCAGGAGGCGAAAAAGCCCGAGCCGGCCAAGCCCGAGGCGCCGAAGAAGGCCGAGCCGGAGAAGAAGCAACCCGAGGCCAAGCAGGATTTCGCGAGCGTCCTGAAGAACCTCCAGAACCTCAAGCCGGAGCCGTCGAACGCGCCGGCCCAGCCGCAGCGTCAGCAGCCGGCACCGGCGCAGTCGACCCCGTCGCAGCAGCAGGCCGCCAGCAACGCGCCGAAGCTCTCCGACCGCCTGACGGCGAGCCAGGAGGACGCGGTGCGCCGGACGGTGGAGGCGTGCTGGAACGTGGACCCCGGCCTGGCCGGCATCCACGAGATCACGGTCGAGATCCGCCTGGAGATCGGCCGGGACGGCCAGGTGATGAGGGCGGAGGTGGTGGACAAGGGACGCATGGCGCGCGACCGCGCGTTCCGGGCCGTCGCCGAATCGGCCCAGCGCGCCGTGATGAACCCGCGCTGCCGCACGCTGCCCCTCCCGCCCGACGGCTACGACTTCTGGAAGGACGCCGTCTTCGTCTTCAGCCCGCGCGACATGCTCCGGGGATAGCGGACCGTTGGGCACCTTGATTATGACACGATCAAGGTGCCCATTCGGCGCACCTGCCGAGTGCTCCAGGGGACGCCCGTTCCCGCAAGAACAACGATCATAGTAAGGCATGACCCGATCATGATTGCATTCCCGTACCATCTGGTCCTGCTTGCCCGCCGCCTGGCGCTGGCCGTCCTGGTCATCACGCTGGCCGGAGCCGCGGGCGCCCGGGCCGAACTGCGCCTCGACATCACGCGCGGCAAGGTCGAGCCGATGCCGATCGCGATTTCGACCTTCCACGGGCAGGCCGGTCCCGAAGTCCAGGTCGGCCGAGACATCGCCCAGGTGGTGTCGGCCAACCTGGAGAGGTCCGGCCTGTTCCGGCCGATCGACCCCAAGGCGCTGATCCAGGATGCCGCCTCGCTGCACAACCAGCCGCGGTTCGCCGACCTCAAGGTGATCAATGCCCAGGCGCTGGTCAGCGGCACCGTCCAGGGGCAGCCGGACGGCCGCCTGCGGGTCGAGTTCCGGCTGTGGGACGTGCTGGCCGAGCAGCAGATGACCGGTCTGGCCTATTTCACCGTGCCGGAGAACTGGCGCCGGGTCGCCCACATCATCTCCGACGCGATCTACAAGCGGATCACGGGCGAGGAAGGCTATTTCGATACCCGTATCGTCTACATCTCGGAGACCGGGCCCGCCGACAAGCGGATCAAGCGCCTGGCGATCATGGACCAGGACGGCGAGAACCACCGTTTCCTGACCGACGGCAGGACGCTGGTGCTGACCCCGCGCTTCTCGCCCAGCGCGCCGGAAATCACCTATCTTTCGTATTTCAACAACAAGCCCCGGGTCTACCTCTTCAACATCGACTCCGGCCGCCAGGAGGTCCTGGGGGACTTCCCCGGCATGACGTTCGCGCCGCGCTTCTCGCCGGACGGCAACAAGGTGATCATGAGCCTGGCGACCTCGGGCAACTCCGACATCTATTCGATGGATCTGCGGACGCGCCGGGTCGACCAGCTGACCAACAGCCCGGCGATCGACACCTCGCCCTCCTACTCGCCCGACGGCCAGCGGATCGTCTTCGAGTCGGACCGCGGGGGCACCCAGCAGCTCTACGTAATGGACGCGAGCGGCGGAAATGCGCAGCGGATCACCTTCGGCCAGGGCCGCTACGCGAGCCCGGTGTGGTCGCCGCGCGGGGACCTGATCGCCTTCACCAAGATCGCCAACGGGCGCTTTCATATCGGGGTGATTCGGCCCGACGGGACCGGCGAGCGCCTGCTGAACGAGGCTTTCCACGTCGAAGGGCCGACCTGGGCCCCGAATGGACGCGTTCTGATGTTCTTCCGCGAACGTCCGAGCGGCGAGGGGAATCGCAGCAGGACCGCGCGTTTGTACAGCGTCGACTTGACCGGGTTCAATGAACGCGAGGTCGTCACGCCGCTCGATGCTTCGGATCCTGCTTGGTCGCCCTTGATTCCTTAGCGGTAACCATTTATTTTCGCGCTGCACGATCGACGCTAAGGTTAGACAGTCGGGAGATCGAAAACTTTCGGTAGACTGGGTTCGATGGACTGGGCGGAGATTAGCGTCGGCCCGTTCGCTCTTCCGTGTTTGGTATCGTGTGTCGCTGTAGGGGGTTTTTCAGATGCGTTTGAAGGTTCTGAGCCTGTTGGCTGCGGTAGTGCTGGTCGCCGCGTGCGAATCCACGCCGCAAGACGCCGGCTCGGCCGGTGCCGGTGGTGGGGCTACCGCCGGTGCGGCTCCGGTCCGGACTGGTCCGGCTCCGGGCACACAGGAGGACCTGGTCGTCAATGTCGGCGACCGTGTGTTCTTCGGTTATGACAAGTTCGACCTGACTCCGGAGGCCCGGGCAACCCTGGACCGTCAGGCCGCTTGGCTGAACCAGTATCCGCGCGTCACCGTGACCGTCGAAGGTCACGCCGACGAGCGCGGCACCCGCGAGTACAACATCGCGTTGGGCGAGCGTCGCGCCAACTCGGTGCGCAACTACCTGCTGGCGCGTGGCGTCGATGCCAACCGCATCGCCACCACCAGCTACGGCAAGGAACGTCCGGCCGTCCTCGGTTCCAACGAGGCCGCCTGGGCGCAGAACCGCCGTGGCGTGACCACCGTCAACTAAGCTGACGGCGGACACGGCAGCAGCGGATGCAAGCCCGCTGACGAATGGGGCGCCACACCCAGCGGTTCCTGAACGGGCCGCCGGGTGTGGCGCCTTATTTTTGCCTCCGGTTTCGGGTAAGGCGCGGAAATCCGCCCCGCATGCGGGGGGAGGGCGCCGCCCTGGCCGGCCGGCAGCCAAACAGACACTTTTGACGCAGCGGCAGGGACGGCCGGGTCCGATCAGGTTCGGGGAACAATGATGGCGGTAGAGGCGATGGTTCGAGCGACAGGTAAACGGTTGACCGAAGGGTGCGGCGGAGCCGCGCTGCTTGCCGGCGCCAAGCCGGCCGGTTTCATGCTGACCGGCCTCATGCTGACGGGCCTGATGCTATGGTCCGGGCCGGCGTCGGCGCAGGCCGATATCAACATCCAGAACCGGCTGAACCGGCTGGAGAACGAAATCCAGACCCTCAACAGGCAGGTATACCGCGGCGGCACGGCGCCGGCCGGATCGTCCGCGGCGCCCGTGCCCGGGGGAGCGGGCGTCCCGCCCAGCCTCGCGGCCGACTTCGAAGTCCGGCTGTCGCGCCTGGAAAGCGAGCTTCAGACCCTGACCGGCAAGTACGAGGAAGCCACGTTCGGCATCACCCAGGCGCGGGAGCGGCTGGACAAGCTGGCATCCGACCTGGACTACCGGCTGAGCGAGATCGAGAGCAAGCTGAACGCCGAGCCGGCCGATCCCCAGGCCGCCGCCCCGGCCGCGAAGGCGCAGAGTCAGACCGCCGCGGCGCCGCCGAAACCGGCCCCGCAGCAGCCCCAGCAGCAGGTCACCGCCGCGGCGCGCCTGCCGGCCGGCTCGGCGCAGGAGCAGTACAATTACGCTTTCGGCCTGCTCCGCGCCGCCGACTACGCCAATGCCGAGGCGGCCCTGGGGCAGTTCGTCAAGAACCACCCCGACAGCCCGCTGACCGGCAACGCCCAGTACTGGCTGGCCGAGACCTATTACGTCCGCGGCAAGTACAGCGACGCCGCCGTGGCGTTCGCCGAGGGATACCAGAAGTACCCAAAGGGTTCGAAGGCCGCCGACAACCTCCTGAAGCTGGGCATGTCCCTGGGGCAGTTGAACCAGAAGAAGGAGGCCTGCGTCACCTTCCAGCAGCTCAACTCGGAATTCCCCGACGCTCCGGCGACGATCAAGCGTCGTGCCGACCAGGAACGAGGCCGGCTGAACTGCTCGTGAGCCCGGGATGACC
Source organism: Skermanella rosea (assembly GCF_016806835.2). NCBI lineage: Bacteria > Pseudomonadati > Pseudomonadota > Alphaproteobacteria > Rhodospirillales > Azospirillaceae > Skermanella > Skermanella rosea. The sequence goes on from NZ_CP086111.1 coordinate 1,934,803, forward strand.
CGGGATCTCGTCGGCGACTTCTTCGATCTGATGGACCGCCTGGGACCGTTCGAACCGCGGCCCCGAGTCGCGGTCGGAGTGTCCGGCGGATCCGACAGCCTGGCGCTCTGCATCCTGATGAAGGCTTGGGCGGACCGGGTCGGCGGATCCCTGCTGGCCCTGACGGTCGATCATGGCCTGCGACATGATGCCGCAGCTGAGGCCGCCCAGGTCGGCGCCTGGCTCGCCGCCCGGGGCATCGACCATCACGTGCTCCGGTGGGGCGGGATCAAACCGTCCGCCGGCATCCAGGCGGCCGCGCGCGAGGCCCGCCATCGGCTCCTCGCGGAGCGCTGCCGCTCCGAAGGCATCCTGCACCTGGCGCTGGCGCATCATCTGGAGGACCAGGCCGAAACGGTCCTCCTGCGCTTCGCCAAGGGAAGCGGCCCGGACGGCCTGGCCGGCATGGCGCCGCTGCGGGAGAGCGGGCCCGTGCGGATCCTGCGCCCGCTGCTCGGCCTGTCGCGATCGCGCCTGAAGGACCTCCTGGAGGCGGCGGGCCAACCCTGGATCGAGGACCCGTCCAACCGGTCCGCCGCCTACGCGCGGGCACGGCTGCGCTCCATGGCCGACACGCTCGCGGGGGAGGGCTGGACGCCGGCCCATGCCGCCGACACGGCGCGCCGGGCCGGAAGGTCCCGCTCGGCGCTGGAGGCCGCGACGGCGCAATTGCTCGGACGGGCGGCCGAGGTCTGGCCGGAGGGATGCGTCCTCCTGCGGCCCGAGCCGATCCGGGCCGCTCCCGACGACCTCGCCCTGCGCGCCCTGGGCCGCTGCCTCGCTTCGGTCGGCGGCGCCCGCTACCGGCCCCGCAGCGAGGCGGTGGAGCGGTTCCACCGATCGCTTTCCGACGCCGCCCCGCCGCGCGGGGCGACCTTGGGCGGGTGCCGGATCATGCCCCGCGGCGATGGCAGGCTCCTGGTCGCGCGGGAGCCGCGGGCCGCGGACGAGCGCACCGTCACCGGGGGCGGGGCCGTCCTTCGCTGGGACGGGCGCTTCCTGGTGACGGTGCCGCCCGGCGTGGCCGGCACCGTGGCGGCCCTGGGTCCCCGGACGGGCGCGCTGCCGAAGCACCTGGAAAGACTTCCGGCGGTTGTGCGCGAGACCGTGCCCGTCCTGCTGCGCGAGGACGGTGTCACCGGCTTTCCGCGTTTCGATTTCGCGAACGAATTCAATATGCAGGACGAAGCGGGAACCGGGAAGTCGATCGTGGCTGTATTCGCCCCTCCGGAACCTGTGAGCGCATCCGCATTCGTAGTTGTTTAAAACCGGGTCGGCATTATCTAATCTGATGGACTTCCCATGTATCGGGATCAAGTGTCGAGGGCTGGCGCCCGGCGTGCATTGAAAGGCGCCGAGGTTGTCCGACGAAAGGCGTGAACCGTGAACAATTTCGGTAAAAACCTGGCTCTCTGGATCATCATCGGGCTGCTTCTGGTGGCCCTGTTCAATCTGTTCCAGAGTTCCTCCACCCGTAGTCCGCAGGCAAGCGTGCCGTTCAGCGACTTCCTGAACGAGGTCGAACGGGGCCAGGTCGCGGATGTGACGATCAAGGGCAACCAGATCAGCGGCCACTTCAGCGATGGCCGCTCGTTCAGCACCTATTCCCCGCCCGATGCCAACGTGGTCGATCGTCTGGCCGATCGGGGCGTCCGGATCAGCGCCATGCCCGACGACAGCAACGTGCCGTCGCTGTTCAGCGTGCTGCTGTCCTGGTTCCCGATGCTGCTCCTGATCGGCGTGTGGATCTTCTTCATGCGCCAGATGCAGTCCGGCGGCGGCAAGGCCATGGGCTTCGGCAAGAGCCGGGCGCGCCTGCTGACCGAGAAGGTCGGCCGGGTGACCTTCGACGACGTCGCCGGCATCGACGAGGCCAAGCAGGAGCTGGAGGAGATCGTCGAGTTCCTGAAGGACCCGCAGAAGTTCCAGCGCCTGGGCGGCAAGATCCCCAAGGGCGTGCTGCTGGTCGGTCCTCCGGGGACCGGCAAGACCCTGACGGCGCGTGCCGTCGCGGGCGAGGCCAACGTTCCCTTCTTCACCATTTCCGGTTCCGACTTCGTCGAGATGTTCGTCGGCGTCGGCGCCAGCCGCGTCCGCGACATGTTCGAGCAGGGCAAGAAGAACGCCCCCTGCATCATCTTCATCGACGAGATCGACGCGGTCGGACGCCATCGCGGCGCCGGCCTGGGCGGCGGCAACGACGAGCGCGAGCAGACCCTCAACCAGCTGCTTGTCGAGATGGACGGCTTCGAGGCGAACGAGGGGGTCATCCTGATCGCCGCGACCAACCGCCCCGACGTGCTCGACCCGGCGCTGCTGCGTCCCGGCCGCTTCGACCGCCAAGTCGTCGTGCCGAACCCGGACGTGCTGGGCCGCGAGAAGATCCTGAAGGTCCACATGCGGAAGGTTCCGCTGGCGCCCGACGTGGACGCCCGGATCATCGCCCGCGGCACCCCCGGCTTCTCCGGCGCCGACCTCGCCAATTTGGTCAACGAGGCGGCCCTGCTGGCGGCCCGCGCCGGCAAGCGCGTCGTCGGGATGGCGGAGTTCGAGAACGCCAAGGACAAGGTCATGATGGGCGCCGAGCGCCGATCCATGGTCATGACCGAGGACGAGAAGAAGCTGACCGCCTACCACGAGGGCGGCCACGCGATCGTCGCGATCCACATGAAGGACAGCGACCCGGTCCACAAGGCCACCATCATCCCCCGCGGCCGCGCGCTCGGCATGGTGATGCGCCTGCCGGAAGGCGACCGGATCTCGCTGAGCCGCGCCAAGCTGGAGGCCGACCTGGCCGTCGCGATGGGCGGCCGCGTCGCCGAGGAGCTGATCTTCGGCATCGACCGCGTGACCACCGGCGCCTCGTCGGACATCAAGATGGCGACCGACATCTCCCGCCGGATGGTCACCGAGTGGGGCATGAGCGAGAAGCTGGGGCCGCTGCTGTACGGCGAGCCGAGCCAGGAGGTCTTCCTGGGCCACTCGGTCACCCAGCACAAGAACATGTCCGACGCGACCGCGGCCGAGGTCGATGCGGAGGTCCGCCGGATCGTCGACACCGCCTACGCGACGGCGCGGCGCATCCTGACCGAGAATATCGACCAGCTCCATACGCTGGGCAAGGGCCTGCTCGAGTACGAGACCCTGTCTGGCGAGGAGATCAATGCCCTGCTGCGCGGCGATCCGATCGTCCGTACCGACAAGCAGGACACGCCGCCGCCGCCCAAGCAGCCGACCCCGGGTCGCCGGGCCTCGGTCCCGACCAGCGGCAGCAAGGACTCCGGCGGTCTCGAGCCGGAGCCCCAGCCGGGCACGTAAGGTCGGGAACGTGAAGGCTGATATTTGGTGGACATGATGGCTCCCATGGGAATGGAGCCGGCAACGAGCCCCGGGTCACTCCGGGGCTTTTGCTTGTCGGCGGAACGGTCCGGCGCTTCCGTGTACCTGCGGCCGCTGGGCATCCTCGGGCACGAGGCGGCAGGCAGAGCGGTGGAAGCCGGCACGGCGCTTCCCCTCGCGGGCGGTCCTCTGGCCTTCGGCATGGTCGAGGCGATCGCCAGGACGGAGGGCGAGGGGGCGGCCGAAGTCCGGCGCGCGGCTGGCCCGGTCGGCGAACTGGCCGGCTGGGATCCCGCCGCGGGCCTGCTCGACGCGCTGTCCCGGCCCCGGGCACCGTTCGCCGGGCTGGCGTTCGACCGGCCCGCCGTCATGGGTATCGTCAACGTCACTCCCGACAGCTTCAGCGACGGTGGCGACTTCCTGGACCATGACCGCGCCATCGCCCAGGGCACCGCGCTTCTGGAGGCCGGCGCCGACATCCTGGACGTCGGCGGCGAGTCGACGAGACCCGGAGCCGATCCGGTCCCCGCGGAAGAGGAGATTCGGCGGGTCGTTCCGGTCATCCGGCACTTCGCCGGGCGCGGCGCGGTCGTGTCGATCGACACCCGCCACGCCGCCGTCATGGCGACGGCGCTGGAGGCGGGAGCGACGATCATCAACGACGTCACGGCGCTGACCGGCGATCCCGGCAGCCTCGGCGTCGCGGCCAGGGCGCAGGCGCCGGTCGTCCTGATGCATATGCGCGGCGAGCCCCGGACCATGCAGCAGGCGCCGGAGTACGCCGACGCGCCGACCGACGTGTACGCCGACCTCGCGGACCGGGTCTCCGCCTGCCTTGCAGCCGGCATGTCCGCAGGCGATCTCTGCGTCGATCCGGGCATTGGATTCGGCAAGACGGTCGAGCACAATCTCCAGATCCTGCGCCATGCGGCGCTGTACCATGGACTGGGCGTGCCGCTGCTGATCGGGCTGTCCCGCAAGCGCTTCATCGCGTCGCTCAGCCGGGGCGAGGCACCGAAGGACCGGATGGCCGGCTCGCTGGCCGGGGCGCTGGCCGCTTTCGACCAGGGCACCCAGATCCTGCGCGTCCACGACGTCGCGGAGACCTGCCAGGCCCGGGCACTCTGGACGGGGCTGCACGTTCGGGGGAAGTGAGGCCCGGCCCTTGGCTGTTGCCGGACTTTCCGGTTAAGTACGGCATGACTGTTCGAGAGGAATGATGACGCGAAAACTGTTTGGCACCGACGGCATCCGCGGCACCGCCAACATCGAGCCGATGACCGCGGAGACCGCCCTCAAGGTCGCCATGGCGACGGCGGTCCAGTTCCATCGGGGCGATCACCGGCACTTGGCGGTGATCGGGAAGGACACCCGCCTGTCCGGCTACATGCTGGAGCCGGCCCTGACCGCCGGGCTGATCGCCATGGGCATGGACGTCGTGCTGGTCGGGCCGATGCCCACGCCGGCGGTCGCGATGCTGACCAGGAGCCTGCGCGCCGACCTCGGCATCATGATCTCGGCATCCCACAATCCGTTCCAGGACAACGGCATCAAGCTGTTCGGCCCCGACGGCTACAAGCTGTCCGACGAGGTCGAGGCGGAAATCGAGGGCCGGCTGGCCGATCCCCTGGGCTCGTCGCTGGTCAAGCCGGCGGCGCTGGGCCGGGCGAGCCGGCTGGAGGACGCCAGCGGCCGCTACATCGAGTTCGTCAAGAACACCTTCCCGCGCGGGTTGCGGCTGGACGGGCTGAAGATCGTGGTCGATTGCGCCCACGGCGCCGCCTACAAGGTGGCGCCCAAGGTCCTGTGGGAGCTCGGGGCGGAGGTCGTCTCGGTCGGCGTCAAGCCGGACGGCATCAACATCAACCGCCAGTGCGGCGCCACCGCCCCCCAGATGCTCCAGAGCGAGGTGGTCGCCAACGGCGCCGACCTGGGCATCGCGCTCGACGGCGATGCCGACCGGCTGATCCTGGTGGACGAGAAGGGCCGGCAGATCGACGGCGACCAGGTGATGGGACTGGTCGGGCGGTCCTGGTGCGAGTCGGGCAAGCTCAAGGGCAACGGCGTGGTCGCCACGGTGATGTCCAACCTGGGCCTGGAGCGTTCGCTGAAGGGGCTCGGCCTGGAGCTCGTGCGGACCCCGGTCGGCGACCGCTACGTGGTCGAGCACATGCGCGAGCACGGCTTCAATGTCGGCGGCGAACAGTCCGGCCATATCGTGCTGAGCGACTACGGCACGACCGGCGACGGGCTGGTCGCGGCGCTCCAGGTCCTGGCCGTGATCCAGGAGAGCGGCCGGCGCGTCAGCGACGTCTGCCGGGTGTTCGAGCCGGTTCCGCAGTTGCTGAAGAATGTCCGGTTCGAAGGCGACGCGGCCCCGCTGGAGGACGGGCAGGTGAAGGCGGCGATCCGGGACGGCGAGGCCCGGCTGAGCGGCTCGGGCCGGTTGCTGATCCGCAAGTCCGGGACCGAGCCCGTGATCCGCGTGATGGCGGAAGGCGACGATGAAACCTTGGTGAATGCCGTCGTCGGGGATATCGTTCAGCGGATCCAGGAAGCGGCGATACGGCAACAGGAAGCGGCGGAATGAGGGGAAGGGTCTTGATCGTCGCCGGCTCCGACAGCGGAGGCGGCGCCGGTATCCAGGGCGACATCAAGACGGTGACGGCGCTGACGGGCTATGCCGCGACCGCCATCACCGCGCTGACGGCACAGAACACCCTGGGCGTGTTCGGCATCCATCCGGTGCCGGTGGAGTTCATCGCCCAGCAGATGCGGCTGGTCCTGGAGGATATCGGGGCCGACGCGATCAAGACGGGCATGCTCCACAGCGGGGAGGTGATCGACACGGTCGCCGACGTGCTGGAAGAACTCGGCGGCGACATCCCGCTGGTGGTCGATCCGGTGATGGTCGCGAAGGGCGGGGCCATGCTGCTCGACCCCGACGCCAGCCACGCGCTCCAGCGCCGGCTGCTGCCGCGGGCGGACGTGATCACGCCCAACATCCCGGAAGCCCAGGTGCTGAGCGGCCTGGAGATCCTGGACCTGGACGACATGCGCCACGCGGCCACCCTGATGCTCAGCTACGGCCCCAAGGCCGTGCTCTTGAAGGGCGGCCACATGGAAGGCGAGACCGTCACCGACCTGCTGCTGACCAACGACGGGGAGGAGGTCTTCACCTCCCGCCGGATCGATACCCCGCATACCCACGGTACCGGCTGTACGCTGGCCTCCGCGATCGCGACCGGCCTCGCCCAGCGGCTGACCCTGCCGGAGGCGGTCGCCCGCGCCCGCAACTATGTGGACCAGGCGATCCGGCAGGCCCCCGGCTACGGCGCCGGGCACGGCCCGCTGAACCACGCCTGGACCGTCGCCGACGGGTTCTGATGCTGTCGGCATCCGTGGATGATTGGACCTGAAGCGATACATAATCAGGTTGAACCGCTTCGGTCTTCGTGGCCGGCCGTTCCACTCGGCGCACTATGTTGCGCCATGGGCGCAACCTACGGCTCGATGCAGGGCGGAGGTGATGCGGACCGGCGATCGTAGGTTGCGCCCATGGCGCAACGCAACGGATCAGCTGCCCCAGGGCGGATCGACCTGATCGAGCGCAGCTCCAGTGGTGCTGCACAGAGGTTCTGACGAGTCCTGTGGAGCGTTGACGCAGGGTGTTGGCCTTCTGCCGAGGCTGACCTCGATTCTACCGGACGGTCACGGACGGGCCATGGCAAAGGCCGGTCACACCATCGAAACCGTCGCGCCGACGGGGCTGCACAGCAGGTCGGCGATGACCTCCAGCCCGTGGCGCACGTCCTCGCGCCGGGCCGGCATGGACAGGCCGACGCGGACCGCGTGCGGGGCGGCGCCCCGGCCGACCATGAAGACGTCGGCCCCGGTCAGGATGATGCCCCGGCTGCGGGTCTCGGCCACGAAGTCCTCCCGCCGCCAGGGATCTGGAAGCTTGAGCCAGAGATGCTGCCCGACCGAAGGCACCGCGACGGCCGGGCCGTCGCGCAGGATTTCCGCCGCCAAGGCGTGGCGCGCGCGGCATTCCCGGCACTGGGTCTCGGCGAAGCGGTCGGCGCTGCCGTCCTCGATCCAGCGGGTCGCCAGCTCGCCCATCAGGGGCGGCACCGCGTAGTTCAGCGCGCGCATCGTGGCCTCCAGGCGCGGCATCAGCCGGGACGGCGCCACCAGGTAGCCGATCCGGAGGCCCGGCGCGATGCTCTTGGACAGGCTGCTGATGTGCAGCGTGATGTCGGGCGCCAGGACCTGGATCGGCGGCGGCCCGTCCGGCACCAGGAAGCCGAAGACGTCGTCCTCCACGATGGTGACGTCGTATTTCCGCGCGATCTCGATGATCCGCCGCCGCCGCTCCGTCGGCATGATCGCCGTCGTCGGGTTGTGCAGGGTCGGCACGGTGTAGAGCGCCTTGGGCGCCGACTGCCGGCAGGCCGATTCGAACGCGTCGGGCAGCAGCCCGTCTTCGTCCATGGCAAGCCCCTCCAGCCGCAGCCCGAGGGTGGCCGTGAGCGCCTTCATGCCGAAATAGGTCAGCCGCTCCGTCAGGATCAGGTCGCCCGGCCGGGTGACCGTCGTGAAGGCGATGGCCATGCCGTTCTGCGCGCCGCTGGTGACCAGCACGTTCTCCGGCCCGACCGAAACCTGGTGCCGGGCCAGCCAGCGGGATCCGGCCTCCCGGTGGGCGGGCAGCCCGCCGTGGGGCGGGTAGTTGAGCATGTCGGCGAACCCGGCCGGATCCTTCATGCCGGAGAGCAGGGCGGCCAGGGCTTCCGCGACCCCGGCGGCGCTGGGCGTGCAGAGCGACAGGTCGACCACCGCCGGCGTGTCGCCGGGCGGTGGCGGCAGCTGCGGCCACTCGTCTCCGGCGCTCCGCACGGTCCCCGCCTTCACGTAGGTGCCCCGGCCGACCTCTCCCCCGATCAGGCCGCGCCGCTCGGCCTCGGCATAGGCGCGCGTGATCGTGCCGACCGTGACCTTGAGATGGTAGGCCAGGTCGCGGTGGGTCGGCAGGCGCTCGCCGACGGGAAGCCGGCCGGCGGCGATGTCCGCGGCCAGCGCGTCGGCGATGGCCCGGTAGCGCGGACCCGGGTAGCGGTCGAGATCGGGGATCCAAGTTGTCATGGTGACAATGTATTCATTGACCCTCAAGAGAAGCAAGCAATAATCGCATTGTCTCGAATGTAGCGAGGCAGAACGCCAGAGGATGGAGGATTGTATGCATACAATTGATACCGCCACACCTCCCCGCCCGGGGATGTCGGCACCGGCCGCAACGTCTCTCCGCGTCGCCGCCCGATGGGTCCTGGCCGTCCTGTCCTCCGTCTTCGAGATCCTGATGACCTGGCATGAGAAATCCCGCCAGAGGCGCCAGCTCCTTGCGCTCAGCGACGACATGCTGAAGGATATCGGCATCAGCCGGGCCGACGCGCATTACGAGGGGAGCAAGCCGTTTTGGCGCACCTGAAGCCGTTCACCGACAGGAGCGGTGCCGAGATCCGTTTCCGGTGCGAACCGGATCTCGGCACCGCCGAGTTCATCGACGTCCTGCGCCGCTCCGGCCTGGCCGAGCGCCGCCCGGTCGATCAGCCAGAGCGGATTTCCCGGATGCTGGCGAAGGCGGACCTGATCGTCACCGCGCGCGATGGGGACAATCTGGTCGGCGTCGCCCGGTCGGTGACCGATTTCAGCTATTGCTGCTATCTGTCCGACCTGGCGGTGGACCGGCAATGGCAGGGACGGGGCATCGGCCGGGCATTGATGGCCCGGACGCGGACCGCCGCGGGTGGCGACGCCGTGCGCTGCATCCTGCTGTCGGCCCCCTCAGCGATCGAATTCTACGAAAAGGTGGGGCTGGAACGGCATCCCGACTGTTTCGACTTCACCAACCTGCACGATTGAGACCCGAACGAGAGACGCCATGAGCCAACGGATTTATCAGGTCGATGCCTTCACCGACACGGTCTTCGCCGGCAATCCGGCGGCGGTGATGCCGCTGGACATCTGGCTGCCGGACGGCACGCTCCAGGACCTCGCGGCGGAGAACAATCTGGCCGAAACGGCCTTCTTCGTCCCGGAGGGGCAGGAGGGCTACCGGCTGCGCTGGTTCACGCCGACCACCGAGGTCGACCTGTGCGGCCACGCCACCCTGGCTTCCGCCTATGTCATCATGTCGATCCTGCGTCCCGGCACGGAGCGGGTCGAGTTCGCCACCCAGGTCGCCGGCAACCTGACGGTGACCCGGCGCGGCGACCTCTACACGCTCGATTTCCCGGCCCGTCCGCCCGAGCGGCCGGCAGAGGATCAGGACGCCGTCCGCGCCGATCTCGCCGCGGCGCTCGGCGGTCCGGTTCCGTCCGACCTGCTGACCGCCCGCGACTACATGGTCGTCTACGACGACGCGGCGTCCATCGCGTCCCTCAAGCCGGATATGGGGGCGCTTTCCCGGCTGGACCGGGGCGTGCTGGTGACGGCGCCGGGCAGCGACGTCGATTTCGTGTCGCGCTTCTTCGCCCCGCATCACGGCATCCCGGAGGACCCGGTCACCGGCTCGACCCACTGCACGCTGGCGCCCTACTGGGCCGAACGGCTGGGCAAGACCGAATTGTCCGCGCGCCAGCTCTCCGCCCGAGGGGGGCAATTGTGGTGCGAGCTGCGCGGCGACCGGGTGATGATCTCCGGCAAGGCCATTCTCTACATGGAAGGCACCGTCTACCTGTGACCGGCGTCCCGATCACCGAGGCGGCCGGGGAGGAAGACCTCCGCGCCGTGCGTGCCCTCCTGCTGGACTACGGCAGGGCGATGGACTTCGCCATCTGCTTCAAGGGATACGAGCGCGAGGTCGCAGCCCTTCCCGGCCTGTGGCTGCTGGCCCGGCAGGACGGGGAGCCCGTCGGCGTGGTCGGCCTCTCCGCGCCGGCCGAGGCGGGCGGCGACTGCGAGATGCGGCGGCTCTATGTCCGCGACGACCGGCGCGGGACCGGGCTGGGGCGTCGCCTGTGCGAGGCGGCTCTGGATGAAGCGCGCCGGCGCGGCTATACCGGTATGCATCTGGAGACGCTGCCGTCGATGGCCGCAGCCCTGGGGCTTTACCGCTCGCTGGGCTTCGAGCCCGTTCCGCCCGGGGATGGCGGGGCATCCGACGGCATCATCCACCTGACCAAGAGGCTGTGACCGCGGCCCGACACCGGGGAGAAACCAAGCGCATGAAGTCGATGTTCTTCGAGGATTTTCAGGTCGGCGACCGGTTCGGGACGGCGGGTGTCACCCTGACCGAGGCGCAGATCATCGATTTCGCGCTGATGTACGACCCGCAGCCGTTCCACATGGATGCCGTTGCCGCCGCCAACGGACCCTTCGGCGGCCTGATCGCCAGCGGCTTCCAGACCCTGGCGCTGACCTTCCGCCTGCTGCGCGACACCGGCATCATCCATGACAGCAGCATGGGCGGCAGTGGCGGCGACCAGCTCCGCTGGCTCCGCCCGGTCCGGCCCGGCGATACGCTGAAGGTAGTTGTCGAAGTAACTGAAGTTCAGCCATCCCGCAGCCGCGACGACCGGGGGCGAGTCCGCCTTCAATACAATACTTATAATCAGCGGGACGAACCAGTACTTAGTATTCTATTGGATCACATTATTGCCCGCAGGACTCCCGAAACGATCTCCGTCTAAGTTCTATTATTTATCTGCCCAGATAGTGTATACATGACTTCCTCAGAAGTGGGGGTGGCGCTCGCATGCCTGACCGCACGTCCGTCGAAGTCAGTGTCGAATACGAGATGCACATGCTCCAGGACGGGGCATGGCAGCCTGCGGTCGAGTCGCCGTCCGCCGCGACGCTGCTGAAGGCGGCGGAAAAGGTGCTGGCGCTGCGGGGGCTGGACGGGGTGCGCGTGGTTCGCGCCACCCGCTTCGGCGGGTTCGACCACTCCGACCGCACGATCCTGTTGAAATGGGTGGCGCCCGGCCGGACCGATCCCGATCCCGCCGGCCTGCCGACGCTGGGCGCCCGAACGCCCTGCCGCACCCGTCAGGATTTCCAACGGGAGCAGACCCGCGACGACATCCGGGTCCTGCTCGCCCGGTTCCTGGAACCGCGCCGGATGACTCCGCTGGAGCTGATCCACTCCGTCAGGCACACCACGGAGCTTGCCTCCGGCAAAAGCATGGTGGAGGGGGCGATCCAGCGCGCCGCGATGGCCCAGGTCCAGGGCGCCAAGGACGCGTCCAAGGCCAGCAAGGCGCGCTATATCGAGTTGATCGACACGGTCCACAAGGTGATCGAGGCGTTGCACGCCGACGACCGCAAGCACTCCATCCCGCAGATCGAGGCAGGCAAGTTCCTCGCCGTGGTCTGGGAGATCGAGAGCCGGTTTCCCGATGCCGAAGATTTTTCCTACCACTGCCTGCGCGCCCTGACCCGCTACCTGATGGGGGCGGGCAGCTGGGGGGAGAAGCTGTCGCGGTTGGTCCTGCTGGTCCAGCCCGGCCTGGAGATCCGGCACTACAGGCTGCTCGACATGCTCGCGGCGGAGATTCTCGACGCGCCGCCGAGCCTGCGGGAGCTGCGGGGCGGACGGCTGCGGCCGGACCAGACGGTGATCCTGCTGGCCGAACTGCATGCCGGCACCTTCGCCTATCCGGACGGCGGAGCGCTGATCGGGCTCGCCCAGCTCAACACGCTGATGAAGGCGAACCTGCTGCCTCGGTGCCGCACGGTGCTGCGCCGCCGGCTGCTGGCCGAACTCTCCGGTCGGTCGGCCCTGCGGCCCGACGAAGGCCTGTTCCAGGAGATCGAGGCGGTCGGCGCGCTCGGCCGCTGGCTGTCCGAGGTAAATCCCGGGCTCGGCGCCGACGAGGAGATCCGGGCGACCCTCGAGCAGCGAATCGGCGCCGTCCTCACCGAGGCGCGGGTCGCCACCGAACTGGAAGGGCTGCGCACCCGGTCGGAGCGGATCGACCGGCTCAGCCGCCTGATCCGCATGGTTCCCGGCGAGCGGGACAAGACAAGGCTGCGGCGGCATCTCGCGGCTCTGATGGAGCCCGAGCCGCTGCTCCGCGAGACGGTCGGGGGTCGCAGGAGCGTGGTCGAGACGGTGGAGGCGCTGGTCGATCTCCAGTCCTCGATCCGTCTGGCCGGCTTGGCCGACGATGCGGCGGCGCCGGTCCTTGAGGAGTTGGACGGCGCCGTGTTCGAGGCGCTCCGCAACGGCGTGATGGGCGTGAAGAAGCCGCTGGCGGAACGGATCGCCGTGCTGTTGAAGGTCTGCGGGCAGGTCAGCTTCCCGGAGGGCCGAGCCCGCACCTTCGTCGCCGAAACGCTGGAGCGCGCCATGAAGAGCCCCGACTTCCAGACCACCTGGGCCAAACGCTTCGGCAGCGAGGCGGAGCGGAAGCAGGGCATGGCCAAGCTTCAGTCGGCGCTGTGGTCCGTGGGCTTCCCCGGCGCCGCCGCCTGACCGGCCCCGGTCGAAATGGCGACGTTCTCTTGCTAATTATCTTGTGCCGCCATGCCGTGGGCGCGGAACGGAATTGCGCCGTTGATTTGGTCCAGGGCGGTATCTAGTATCCGCGCCGGGCCACAACCCCCCAACGGGTTGCAACTATTCTGCAAGGAATAGCCTCCATGAAGCCGACTGCGCGGCCAAAGAACACCCATTTCTCCTCCGGTCCCTGTGCGAAGCGTCCTGGCTGGACGCTGGAAGCGCTCTCCGACGCGCTGCTCGGCCGGTCCCATCGCTCCAAGCCCGGCAAGGCCAAGCTGGCCGAGGTGATCGAGCTCAGCCGGTCGATCCTCGGCATTCCCGCCGACTACCGCATCGGCATCGTCCCGGCCTCCGACACCGGCGCCGTCGAGATGGCGCTGTGGTCGCTGCTGGGCGCCCGGCCGGTCGACATGCTGGCTTGGGAAAGCTTCGGCAAGGACTGGGTGACCGACGTGGTCAAGCAGCTGAAGCTGGACGACACCCGGACGCTCCAGGCCGATTACGGCTCGCTGCCCGACCTGTCCCAGGTCGATTTCGGCCATGACGTGGTGTTCACCTGGAACGGCACCACCTCGGGCGTGCGCGTGCCCGACGGCGACTGGATCCCGGCCGGCCGCGACGGCCTGACGATCTGCGACGCCACCTCGGCCGCCTTCGCGATGGACCTGCCCTGGGACAAGCTGGACGTGGTCACCTGGTCCTGGCAGAAGGTGCTGGGCGGGGAGGCGCAGCACGGCATGCTGGTGCTCAGCCCGCGCGCCGTGGCCCGGCTGGAGAGCTACAAGCCGTCCTGGCCGATGCCCAAGATCTTCCGCATGACCAAGGACGGCAAGCTCAACGAGGGCATCTTCAAGGGCGAGACGATCAACACGCCGTCCATGCTGGCGGTGGAGGACGCGATCGACGGCCTGAAATGGGCCCAGTCGGTCGGCGGCCTTCCCGGCCTGATCGAGCGTTCCGAAAGCAACCTCCGCGCGCTGGCCGACTGGGTCGCCCGGACGCCCTGGATCGATTTCCTGGCGGTCGAGCCGTCGATCCGCTCCTGCACCTCGATCTGCCTGAAGATCGTAGATCCGCAGATCACCGCGCTGGACGCCGCCGCCCAGGCCGACGTCGCCAAGAAGGTCGCGGCCCTGCTGGAGAAGGAGGGTGTCGCCCTGGATGCCGCCTCATACCGCGACGCGCCTCCCGGCCTGCGGATCTGGGGCGGCGCCACCATCGACCGGAGCGACATCGAAGCCCTGATCCCGTGGATCGAGTGGGCCTTCGAGACCGTCAAGTCGGAAACCGTCAAGGCCGGCTGACCCGGAAGGAAGGTACTGGAATGCCCAAGGTCCTTATTTCGGACAGCCTGAGCCCGCGCGCGGTCGAGATCTTCCGCGAGCGCGGCGTCGAGGTGGACGTCAAGACCGGCCTCAAGCCGGACGAGCTGAAGGAGATCATCGGCGGCTACGATGGCCTGGCGATCCGCTCCGCCACCAAGGTGACGAAGGAAATCCTGTCCGCCGCGTCCAGCCTGAAGGTGGTCGGCCGGGCCGGTATCGGGGTGGACAACGTGGACATCCCGGCCGCCACGGCGCGCGGCGTCGTCGTGATGAACACGCCGTTCGGCAACTCCATCACCACGGCCGAGCACGCCATCGCCATGATGTTCGCGCTCGCCCGGGAGATTCCGGCGGCCAACGCCTCGACCCACGCCGGCAAGTGGGAGAAGAACCGCTTCATGGGCGTCGAGCTGACCGCCAAGGTGCTGGGCGTGGTCGGCTGCGGCAATATCGGTTCGATCGTCGCCGACCGGGCGCTCGGCCTGAAGATGCGTGTCGTGGCCTACGACCCGTTCCTCAGCCACGAGCGGGCGGTCGATCTGGGCGTGGAGAAGGTGGAGCTGGACGACCTGCTGGCCCGCGCCGACTTCATCACCCTGCACACGCCGCTGACCGACGGCACCCGCAACCTGCTCAACGCCGAGTCGCTGGCGAAATGCCGGAAAGGCGTCCGGATCATCAACTGCGCGCGCGGCGGCCTGATCGTCGAGGAGGACCTGAAGGCGGCGATCGAGAGCGGCCATGTGGCGGGCGCCGCCCTCGACGTGTTCGCGGCGGAGCCGGCCAAGGAGAATCAGCTGTTCGGCATGGAGCAGGTGATCTGCACTCCCCATCTGGGCGCCAGCACCACCGAGGCGCAGGAGAACGTGGCGCTCCAGGTGGCGGAGCAGATGGCGGACTACCTCGTCTCCGGCGCCGTGGTCAACGCGCTCAACATGCCGTCCGTCTCGGCCGAGGACGCGCCCAAGCTGCGGCCCTACATGCAGCTCGCCGAACAGCTCGGCAGCTTCGCCGGCCAGATCACCGAGAGCGGCCTGAAGGGCGTCACCGTCGAGTACGAGGGGCACGTCGCGGAGCTGAACACCCGGCCGCTGACCGCCCTGGTCCTGATGGGCCTGCTGAAGCCGCTGCTGGACAGCGTCAACATGGTCAACGCCCCGGTGATCGCGCGCGAGCGCGACATCGAGATCGCGGAGACCAAGCGCGAGCGGGCCAGCGACTACCAGACCCTGATGCGCGTGATCGTCCACACCGAGCAGCGCAGCCGGTCCCTGACCGGCACCCTGTTCGGCGGCGAGAAGCCCCGGATCGTCGGCATCGAGGAGGTGCCGATCGAGGCAGAGCTGTCCAACCACATGCTGTTCATCCGCAACGAGGACAAGCCCGGCTTCATCGGCCATCTCGGCACCACGCTGGGGAGCGCCGGAGTGAACGTCGCGACCTTCCACCTGGGCCGCACCGCCCCGGGGGAGAACGCGATCGCCCTGGTGTCGGTCGACCAGCAGATCAGCGACGAGCTTCTGCACAGGATCGGCACCCTGCCCAGCGTCGTCCGGGCCAGGGCGCTGAGTTTCTGAGGTCGCTGTATGCAATCGTAGGTCGGCCTTCGCCGTCAGGCGAACGCCGACACCATGTGCCGACGCTCCCGCCGGGGGTGTCGGCGTCGGCCCTGCGGGCCGAGGCCGACCTACGATATTCCGGCGTGCTGGACCATCAGAACATCACGAGCTGGCGCACGGCGGTGCCGTCCGCCAGCTTGTCGAACGCCTCGTTGATCTCGTCCAGCCGGATCCGCTCGCTCATCAGGGCGTCCACCGGCAGCTTGCCCTTCTTGAACATCCGGATGTAGCGGGGGATATCCCGCTTGGGCACGCCGCCGCCCAGGTAGCTGCCCTTCAGCGTCCTCTCCTCCGCGACCAGCGAGACCGCCGGGATCGACATCATCTTGGCGGGATTGGCGAGGCCGGAGGACACCGTCGTGCCGCCGCGCCGGGTGATCCGGTAGGCCATCTCCAGCGCCGGGGCCGAGCCCGCCATCTCGAAGGCGTAATTCACGCCGCCGCCGGTCGCCTGTTTGATCCGGGCCTCCACGTCGGGCGTCCTGGCGTTGAAGACGTCGGTCGCACCCAATTGCCGGGCCAGGTCCAGCTTGCGGTCGATCATGTCGATGGCGACGACCCGGTCGGCCCCGGCCATGATGCAGCCCAGCATGGCGTTCAGCCCGACGCCGCCCAGGCCGATCACCGCCACGCTGGCGCCGGCGAAGACCTTGGCCGTATTGACCACCGCGCCGACGCCGGTCAGCACGGCGCAGCCGAACAGCGCCGCCTCGTCGAACGGGATGGTATCGTCGATCTTCACGGCGGACCGGGCGGAGACCACGGCGAACTCGGCGAAGGCCGAGACCCCGACATGGTGGTGGACCGGCTGGCCCTGCGGACCGGTGATCCGCATGCCGCCGCCCAGCAGCGTGCCGGCGCCGTTGGCCGCGGCACCGGGCTCGCACAGGGCCGGCCGGCCCTCGGAGCAGGGGCCGCACAGCCCGCAGCTCGGCACGAAGACCAGGGCGACATGGTCGCCCGGGCGGAACTCCTCGACGCCGTCGCCGATCTGCTCGACGATGCCGGCCGCCTCGTGCCCAAGCGCCATGGGCATCGGCCGGGGCCGGTCGCCGTTGATGACGGAAAGGTCGGAATGGCACAGGCCGGCGGCTTTGATCCGGACCAGCATTTCCCCGCGGCCGGGTGGTGCCAGCTCGACCTCCTCGATATGCAGCGGCTTGCTGTCCGCATAGGGCCTGGGAAGCCCGATCTCGTGCAGTACGGCGGCCTTGGCCCTCATCGCTTCCCCCTCGGCTATTGGTCTCCTTACCTCATGAATAGCGCATTCCGCCGGCCGCACGGGCGGAAAATTCAGGGCATCCGGCGCAGCACCGTATCCAGGGTGGCGCTGCCGTCCCGGGCCTGCCAGGAGCCGGCCAGGGCGCCGTCGGGGCGCAGCCGGAAGCGGAGCTGGTTCAGCGCGGGTTCGTCGAACACCAGCTCGCCGTCCGCGAAGGAACCCTCGCGGCGCGATGATTCCGCCCGCTCCTGCGCCATCAGGCCGGAGCCGAGCAGGTAGCTGGCAACGACGCGGTCGCCCTCGACCTGCTCGATGTTCAGCATCACCTCGCGGCCGTTCCGATAGAACCCGTACCAGGAGCCGGCCAGGCCGGCCGCGATCGGCGGCTTCACCGAGGCCAGCGTCGAGCCGAACCGGGGAGTGCCTCCGCTGTTGCCCAGGTCGGCGCTCGGGCGGCGGCCCCAGGACGTCTCGCAATCGGCCTCGTCGGCCGGCGTGCGGATCTGCCCCGCGACGAAGCGGCCGATGCAGCCGGCGAACCGGCGGGCGAACAGCCCGCTCGCGGCGGCGGAATGGCCGATCAGGTCGGCCGGCTGGTCGATGATCAGGTCACGGACCTGCCGGTCGCTGCGGATCGCCCGCGTCATGTCCCCGCGGCCGCCGGGGTCGTAGCCGTCGCCGTGGAAGAAGACCATCATCAGCGGTGTCGTCCCGACCTGCCGCAGCAGGCGGTAAAGCTCGGTCGCGTTGGCCCGCCACGTCCCGTACGAATCGGTGAAGCTGCCGTAGGCGGCGGGGGCGGTGGCGACCACCGCGTCGGCGACGCCGTCCTCGGCGACCGCCGCCAGGGCGGCGAAGGCGCCGAAGCTCTGGCCGGCGAGCCCGATTCGCGCATAGCCCTGGGCGCGCAGGTCGCGGGCGGCCTTGGCCAGCCGGGCTCCCGTTCCGTTCAGGCTGTCGGCCTGGCGCAGCCGGTTCAGCCTGAAGGTGTCCCAACCCTGTTCGGCCAGGGCGCGGATGTAGGGCGGCGTGGGCGCGCGCGAATCCTCGTCGTGAAGCGACAGGCCATGGGCCCAGACGATGGCACCCGCGGCCCGTCCAGGCCCCAGCGGAGCCTGCTCCGGAACGGCCGGCTCCACCCACATGGCCGGCTTCGCCGCCGGTGACGCGGCAGCGGCGGGCGCGGGCGCGGGCAGCAAGGCCGCAAGCCCGATCGCCAGTCCCGTCAAAACGCCCGTCGAAGCCCGCCCCAGCCGGTCCCGAACCCATTCCATCGCCGCAACCCGATTCCCATGGTTAATGCTCCGCTCCAGGGTCGGGCAGGGGTGGTGAAAAAACGGTTAGTACCGCAATCGATCGGCCGTGCGGACCGTTACCCGGCATCCTTCCGGTTTGTGTTGTCCCGCAACCGGGCGGGGCGTTAGGGTCGCTGCCACGGTCCAAGCCCCTCAACTCCCTTGTCTTCACCCCGAAGGCCCCATGTCCGAACCTGCCGCGACAGATGAAGCCGCCCGGTCCCGCATGGCCGAGGGATGCCCGTCGGAGGCCGCCGGGATCTACCGCCGCGCCATCGCCGAGCGGCCGGACGACTTCACGCTCTACAACAACATGGCGGCGGCGCTCCGGCGGACGGGCGACCGGTCCGGGGCGTTGGCGGCACTGGAACGGGCCGGCCGCCTGCTGCCGGGGCATGCGACGGTGGCGCTGAACCGGGCCGCGCTCCTGGCGGACCTGCGCCGCCCGGCGGAGGCCCGCGACGTGATCGCCCCCGTGGTCGCGTCCCGTCCCGGCGATGCCGACGCGGCGCTGGTGCTGGCCGGCGCCCTGGCGGACCTGGACGACTTCCCGTCCGCCATCGCCACCTACCGGCGCGCGCTCGACCACTCCCCCGACCATCCCGGCCTGCGGCTCAACCTGGGCAATCTGCTGAAGCGGACCGGCGACAGGGCGGGGGCGGCGGACTGCTACGGCGCCATCCTCCGGCGATCGCCCGGGCACACCGGCACGATACTGGCTGCCGCGGCGCTGCTGCAGGAGGACGGGGCGACCGAGGACGCCGCGGGCCTCTGCCGCGCCGCCCTGGCCCTCGACCCGGACCAGGCGGAGGCGCATCTGCTGCTCGGCAACGGGGAGCTTGCCGCCGGCCGGGCCGCCGCGGCCGCCTCACGCTACCGGAGCGCCCTCTCGATCGACCCGGCCCATGGCGGCGCTCATCTCACGCTCGGCGCGGCGCTCCAGCAACTGGCCCGGCACGGCGAGGCCCGGACATGCTTCGGCCGCGCCCTGGCGGTCGATCGCCTCGACGCCTCCGCACGGTTCCGCCGCTGCTTCGCCGAACTGCCGATCATCTACTCGGACATGGGGGAAGTGGACCGCGCGCGGGAAGCCTATGCCCGTCGCCTGGAAGAGCTGGCCGACCATTACGCCGCCGCCCCGGAGGTGGAACGGGCGGCGGCCGCGGCGGCGGTGGGCGACAGCCAGCCCTTCTACCTGGCATACCAGGGGCGCTGCGACCTCGGCCTGCAGACCCTCTACGGCGACCTCGTCTCCGGCCTGATGGCCTCCGGCTACCCGGAATACTCCCGGCCGCCGGCAGCCCGGCGCGGGAACGGCGGTCCCCTCAGGGTCGGGTTCGTCGCCGGCCATATCGGCAGGCATTCCGCCGTGAACGTGTCGCTGCGCGGCTGGGCGGACGCGTTCGATCCCGCGCGGGTCGCCCTGTTCTGCTATCACACCGGTCCGGCGTCCGACGACGAGACGACCCGCTTCGAGTCTCTTTCGCGCGCCTTCCGCCGGGGGCTGGGCGGGGTCCGCTCCTGGGCCGAGGCGATCCGGGGCGACGACCTGGACGCGCTGGTCTTCGGCGACGTCGGCATGGACCCGATGGCCGCGCGGCTGGCCGCGCTCCGACTGGCTCCCGTCCAGGCCATGTCCACCGGCCACCCCGTGACGACGGGCCTGCCGACCATGGACCTGTATCTCAGCTCCGCCCTGATGGAGCCGCCGGGCGCGCAGGCCCACTACCGCGAGACGCTGATACCCCTGCCGAACCTGGGCTACGCGTATCGCCCGCTCGACCCGCCGGCGGTGCCGCTCAGCCGCGCCGACCTGGGATTGCCGGAGGACGCGCCGATCTTCTGGTGCTGCCAGTCCCTCTTCAAGTACTTGCCATGCGACGACGACCTGTTCGTCCGGATCGCCGCGCGCCTGCCGGACGCGTTTTTCCTCTTCATCGACTACATGCCGGCGCCGCGCGTGGCGCTCACTTTCCGCCGGCGCCTCGCGACCGCCTTCGCGCGGGCCGGGCTGGATGCCGACCGCCACTGCCGCTTCCTGCCGCAGATGGACCATGCGCGCTTCCATGCCGTGGCAGGGTTGACCGACATCTTCCTCGACAATCCCTCCTGGTCCGGACACAACACGACGCTGGAGGCCCTGACCCACGGCCTGCCCATCGTCACGCTGCCCGGCGGGCTCATGCGCCAGCGCCATTCCGCCGGCATCCTGGAGATGACCGGCATCCGGGAGACGATCGCCCCGTGCCGTGACGGCTATGTCGAGATCGCGGTCCGCCTGGGAAGCGACCGCCGCCGCCGCGCCGAGCTCCGCCAAGCCCTGCGCCGCGCAGCACCCAAGGCGTTCCACGACTCCAGCGCCGTGCGGGCGCTGGAGTCGGTGCTGGAGCGGGGTTCAGCGTAGCGCGAACTGCACCGGGACGACCAGTTCCAGGGAGGTCCGGCCCAGATCGGCCGGGATCTTCGGCAGGGGCTGGGCGCGCCGGATCATCTCCAGCACCTCCTCGTCCAGGGCATCGTAGCCGGAGCTTTTCTCCAGGCGGTACGACAGCACGGCACCCTCGGCGTCCATGGTGAAGCGCAGCAGCGCGGTCCCCTGCTGGCGCATCCGCTGCGAGGACTGCGGATAGCGCTTGTGCCGGTTCAGGTGCTGGAGCAGCCGCTGCTGGAAGCTGGGCATCACCGAGGACTGCGCCACGGCCCGCGGCCTTGCCGGCGCCGGTTCGGCTTCCGCGACCGGTGCGGGAGCGGGCGGCGGAGGTGCTGGGGCCGGCGGCGCCGGCTCGGGCGGACGCGGCTGCTCGACCGGCCTGGGGCGCGGCGGCGGCGGCTTCTGCCGGGGCGGCTTGGGCGGCGTGATTTCCGGCAATGCCACTTCCGGCTCGACCTGGGGCGGCGGTTCCTCCTCGGGGGGCGGCTCCGGTGGCGGAGGCTCCGGGATCGGCTCCGGCTCCGGCGGGGGCGGCTCGGGAGGAGGGGGCTCCGGCGGGGGCGGTTCCGGCGGCGGTGGTTCCGGAGGGGGCGGGGGTGGTTCCGGCGCCGGCTCCTCGACCGCAGGCTCCGGCGGGGGCGGTTCGGGCGGCAGGTCGATCAGGACGGGGCCGGCGACCTCCGCCGGGGGAGGCGGGGTGTCCAGGGCGAGCACGCTGGCCAATATGCCGGCGTGGACCGCCAGCACGAAGCCGGCGCTCAGGCCCCAGCGCAGGACATCGGAACTCATGGTCTGGCGGCGGCGGGATCGGTCGGGGCCATGCCTTCAAGGCCGACGAGGGCGATCTTGAGGTACCCGGCGGCGCGCAGGTCGTTCATGACGGACATCAGGTCGCCGTAGTCCACTGTCCGGTCGGCCCGCAGGAAGATGCGCTGCTCGCGGTCGCTGCCGGTCGCCCGATCCAGCGCCGGTGCCAGCGGAGCCCCGCCCAGCGCCTCGTCCCCGATGACCAGGGACAGGTCGGCCTGGACCGTCAGGTAGAGCGGCTTGTCAGGCTTGGGCTGCGGCTTGGCGGTGGAGGAGGGCAGGTCCACCGGGACATCGACAGTCGCCAGCGGCGCCGCGACCATGAAGATGATCAGCAGGACGAGGATCACGTCGATGAACGGAGTGACGTTGATCTCATGGGTTTCGTCCAGGTCGTCGTCGCCCTGGTCCAGCTTGGCTGCCATGGTGCTACTCCGCCGCCTTGCGCAGGGACACCATCGCGCGGTCCACGTCGCGCGACGCCAGGCGCTGGAGTTCCGCCGCCGCGTCCATCAGCAGCGCCTTGTAGCCGGCGATGCCGCGCGCGAAGGCGTTGTAGATCACGACCGCCGGGATGGCGGCGACGAGGCCCATGGCGGTGGCGAGCAGCGCCTCGGCGATGCCGGGCGCCACGACCGCCAGGTTGGTGGTTTGCGCCTCCGAAATCCCGATGAAGCTGTTCATGATGCCCCAGACGGTGCCGAACAGCCCGACGAACGGAGCCGTCGATCCGATGGTGGCGAGGATGCCGGTGCCCTTCGTCATGCGGCGGCTGGACGAGGCGACCAGCCGTTCCAAACGCGACGCGATGCGGTCCCGCAATCCCCCCTTGTCCATCCCGGCGAACCACAGGTCGTGCTCCGCGACCGTGGCCCTGACGAAGCCGTGGACCGGGCCATAGGCCGGGCGGCTGTGCTCGGCGGCCTCGGCCAGCGAGCGCGCCGACCCGATCGCGCCGAGCGCCCGGGCGACCCGCCGCTTGGCGGCGCCCAGATCGATCGCCTTGGCAATCAGCACGGTCCAGGTCAGCACCGACGCCAGCGCAAGCCCGACCATGACCGATTTCACGACGATATCGGCCGCCATGAACATGCCCCACGGCGACAGGTCATGGGCTGCGGGAAGCGGCGCGGCTTCTTCCATCCCGACGGGCTCCCCCGCAGCGGGGTCGGCCACGGCGGGCTCCGAGGGAGCGGGTTCCGCTGTACCGTCAGCCGTGACGGGGGGCCGGTTGTCCGGGACTTCCTGTGTCTGCTGCCCTTGCACCGGCTGTTCCTGTGCCGCTGGCGGCGCCTCCGAACTCGGGACCTGACCCAGCGCGGCCGTGGAAAGGCACATCAGCGATACGATCGTGAGGGTCAGCCAGCGTAAGGCGCGGGGTCTCGTCATGCTTCGTTCCCCGGATGGGGTCCCGGACAGTTGGATTGGTGATTCATCCATAGGCGACACTGACCGGGCATGCAAATGATTTTGCGAGTCATTTGCACGGATAGGAATGATGCGGCCGGGCGGGCGGTGCGATCGGCGCAAGCGCACAATCTGAGCCGGCGGACTGAAACCATATCGACAAGTGTGGGTTGGAACCCGATGATGGGCGTGACGATTCCGTTACCGGCCCGCATGGGGGAAGAGACTGTAGATGAAGGGCGATCCCAGCGCTATTCGCCACCTGAACAAGATCCTGACGGGCAAGCTGACCGCGGTGAACCAGTACTTCCTTCACGCGCGCATGCTCAAGGACTGGGGCCTGGAGCGCCTGGCGGACCACAGCTACCAGGAATCCATCTCCAAGATGAAGCACGCCGACCGGCTGATCGAGCGCATCCTGTTCCTGGAAGGCATGCCCAATCTCCAGGACCTCAACAAAATCAAGACCGGCAACGATGTGCCGGAGATGGTCGAGCTGGAGATGGAAACCGAGCAAAACGGCCGGGAATCCCTGCTTGAAGCGATCGAAGTCACCGAGCAGATCCGGGATTTCATCACCCGCGAGCTCTTCACCGACATCCTCACCGATACCGAGGAGCACATCGACTGGCTGACCCACCAGCTGCGCCTGATCGACGGCGTCGGCCGGGAGAACTACAAGCAGGAGCAGATGTTCAAGGGGTCGTGATGCGCTACCCCTTTTGATTTGACTCCGGCGATCCGCGAACCTACCGTGCGTGGGTATTCCGACCGGACGGTCGCGGTATCACCGCGAGGGGTGCGCATGGTGCAAGAGACGATAGGGGAGCAGCTCGACGATGCCCTCGCTAAACTTGCGACCAAGCAGGATCTGATGGATCTGCGCTCGGAGTTGAAGCAGGATCACCTCGAACTCCGCAATGAACTCCATGTGATCGTCAAGGCTGCGGTTCAGGAACTGGTTCAGGTCATCAATCAGAACACTGATGATTTGTGCAAGGAACTTAACCGCGTCGGTGTTCCGGTAAGGACGCGGACTCGGCACACGTCATCGGCGGAATGACTTCGGCGAATTCGTAGGTCGGCCTCGGCCGAAGGGCGAACGCCGACACCCTGCGTCAACGTTTCCGCCATGCTGTCGGCGTCGGCCTTCGGCCGAGGCCGACCTACGATTTCACTTCCGCAGAGCCGCCGCGGCGCGGGCCAGTTCCTCGATCCTGCCCCAGTCGCGCGCCTTGACCGCATCGGCCGGGGCGACCCAGGAGCCGCCGACGCAGGCGACGTTCGGCAGGGCCAGATAGTCGGGCGCGTTCTCCAGCGTGACGCCGCCGGTCGGGCAGAAGCGCACGGCGGGCAGGGGCGCCGCCAGGGCCGCCAGCATCTTGACGCCGCCGGCGGGTCCCGCCGGGAAGAACTTCATGTGCGTAAAGTTGGCGCCCATCAGCGACATGACCTCCGAAGCGGTCGCCGCACCCGGCAGGAACGGCACTTCCGACTCGGTCGCGGCACGGACCAGGTCCGGCGTGCAGCCCGGGCTGACGATGAAGCGCGCGCCGGCATCGACCGCCGCCTCATAGTGTTTCGGGGTCAGGATCGTGCCGGCGCCGACGACGGCCTCGGGGACCTCCGCGGCGATGGCCCTGATCGCGTCGGGCGAGGCCGCCGTGCGCAGGGTCACCTCGATCGCGGGCAGGCCGCCTTTCGCCAGGGCGCGGGCGAGCGGGACCGCGGTCTCCACGTCGTCGATGGTCAGTACCGGGACGACGGGGCCGAGCGCCAGGATGGCTGAGATGGTCTGCATTCTTTAGATCCTCATGCTGCGGTAGTGAAGACCGACGCGCCGTCCTCGGCGCCGCCGACCAGGGCGCGGAAAGCGCCGAACAGGTCGCGGCCGGTGCCGAAGCGGTTGCCGGTCAGGTCGGGCGACGCGGGTTCGCGGGCCGCGAACTCCTCTGCGTCCAACAGGACTTCGAGGATACCGTTCTCCGCGTCGAGCCGCACCATGTCGCCGTCGCGGATCCGGGCGATCATGCCGCCCGACGCCGCTTCCGGGGTGACATGGATCGCGGCCGGCACCTTGCCCGACGCGCCCGACATCCGGCCGTCGGTCACCAGCGCCACCTTGAAGCCCAGGTCCTGGAGTACCCCCAGGGGAGGCGTCAGCTTGTGCAGCTCCGGCATCCCGTTGGCCTTGGGGCCCTGGAAGGTCACGACGGCGACGAAGTCGCGGTGGAGCTCGCCGCGCTTGAACGCGGCCTGGAGCTCGGCCTGGTCGGTGAAGACGCGGGCGGGGGCCTCGACGAAACGGTGCTCGGGCTTCACCGCCGACGTCTTGATCACCGCGCGGCCGAAATTGCCCTCCAGCACCTTGATGCCGCCGTCCTTGGCGAACGGCGCCTCCACGGTGCCGAGAACCTTGCCGTCCAGCGACACGGACGTTCCAGGCCGCCAAGCCAGCTTCTCGCCTTCCAGCGTCGGCTCCTCGGCGTAGCGGCGCATGCCGCCGTCGCCCGCGACGGTCCGAACATCCTCGTGAAGGAGGCCGGCGTCCAGCAGCTCCCGGATCACGAAGGCCATGCCGCCGGCGGCGTGGAAATGGTTCACGTCGGCATTGCCGTTGGGATAGACCCTGGCGAGCAGGGGCACGACGCCCGACAGGTCGGCGAAGTCCTGCCAGGTGAGCGCGATGCCGGCCGCGTGGGCCATGGCGATCAGGTGGATCGTGTGGTTGGTCGAGCCGCCCGTGGCGAGCAGGCCGACCACGCCGTTCACCACCGCCCGCTCGTCCACCACCTCGCCGGCCGGTGTATACTGGTTGCCCAGCGCGGTGATCTCCAGCACCCGCTTGCCGGCCGCCGCGGTCAGCGCGTCGCGCAGCGGGGTGCCGGGATTGACGAAGGCGGCACCGGGCAGGTGGAGACCCATGATCTCCATCAGCATCTGGTTGCTGTTGGCCGTGCCGTAGAAGGTGCAGGTGCCGGGGCCGTGGTAGGACTTCGATTCCGCGTCCAGCAGGGCGTCGCGGCCGACCTTGCCCTCGGCGTAGAGCTGGCGGATGCGCGATTTCTCGGCGTTGGGCAGGCCCGAGGTCATGGGGCCGGCCGGCACCATGATGGTCGGCAGATGGCCGAACGACAAGGCTCCGATCACCAGGCCCGGGACGATCTTGTCGCAGACGCCCAGCATCAGCGCGCCGTCGAACATGTCGTGCGACAGGGCCACCGCGGTCGCCATGGCGATCACGTCGCGGCTGAACAGCGACAATTCCATCCCGGCGTTGCCCTGGGTCACCCCGTCGCACATGGCCGGCACGCCGCCGGCGAACTGGGCGACGCCGCCGTTCTCGTGGACCGCGCGCTTGATGATGGCGGGGAAGGTCTCCAGCGGCTGGTGCGCCGACAGCATGTCGTTGTAGGCGGAGACGATGGCGATGTCCGGTTTGGCCGTCTCCGCCAGGTCCTGCTTCTCGGACGGGGCGCAGGCGGCGAAGCCGTGCGCCAGGTTGCTGCACGACAGCCGCGACCGGGTCGGTCCCTTGTCGGCCGCGGCGCGGATCCGGGCGAGATAGGCCGCCCGCCGGTCGGCGCTGCGCTCGATCAGGCGGTCGGTGACGCGGGCGAGGGTCTGGTTCAGCTCCATCTCGTCTCTCCTTCGGCTCAGCCGGCGGTCATGGCGTCGTCGTGCCAGGTCCGGCCGTCGCGTTCGATCAGGGCAACGGACTGGGAGGGACCCCAGGTGCCCGCGATATAGGGCTTGACGGTATCCCCGCGCGCGGCCCAGGCATCCAGGATGCTTTCGGTCCAGCGCCAGGCCGCCTCCACCTCGTCGCGGCGCATGAACAGCGTCGGGTTGCCCCGGACCACGTCCATCAGCAGCCGCTCGTAGGCGTCGGGGAACCGGCTCTTGAACGTCTCGGCGAAGCTGAGGTTCAGCGACGCCTCGCGCAGGCGCATGCCGCCGGGGCCGGGGTCCTTGGCCATCAGGTTCAGCCGGATGCTCTCGTCCGGCTGCAGGCGGACGACCAGCAGGTTCGGCGTGATCTCGCCGGCACCCCGCGGGAAGATCGAGTGCGGTACCTGGCGGAACTGGATGACGATCTCCGACACCTTGGCCGGCATGCGCTTGCCGGTGCGCAGGTAGAACGGCACGCCGGACCAGCGCCAGTTCTCGATCTCGACCTTCAGGGCCACGAAGGTCTCGGTATTGCTGGGCTTGCCGCCGGACGAGGCACCGGCCTCCTCGGCGTAGGAACCAACGGCCGCACCATTGACCGCGCCGGCGCGGTACTGTCCGCGCACCGTGCAGGCCGCGATGTTCTCGACCCCGATGGGCTTGAGCGACCGGAGAACCTTGATCTTCTCGTCGCGGACCGCCTCCTGGTCCAGCGAGACCGGCGGCTCCATGCCGACCAGGCAGAGAAGCTGCATCAAGTGGTTCTGCACCATGTCGCGGAGCGCGCCGGAATTGTCGTAATAGCCGCCGCGCCCCTCGACGCCGACGGTCTCGGCCACGGTGATCTGGACATGGTCCACATGGCCCGCGTCCCAGACCGGCTCGAACAGGGAATTGGCGAAGCGCAGCGCCAGCAGGTTCTGGACCGTCTCCTTGCCCAGGTAATGGTCGATCCGGTAGATCTGCTCCTCGGCGAAGACCCCGCCGACCTCGTCGTTGATCCGCTTCGCGGATTCCAGGTCGCGGCCGATCGGCTTCTCCAGCACGACCCGGGATTTCTCGGTGACGAGGCCGAAGGCCTGCAGCCGTTCGGAGATCGGGCCGAACAGTTCGGGCGAGGTCGCCAGGTAAAAGACCCGGACGACGCCGTCGCGCCCCTCCAGATGTGCCCGGAGCCCGTCCCAGCCCTGGGTGGAGGTGGCGTCGGCGGCGACATAGTCCAGCCTCGCGCCGAACCGCTCCCACGTCGCCTCGTCGAACTCGTCCGAATGCAGGTGGCGCCGCAGGGCTTCCTCGGCCTTGGCCTTGTACCCGGCCACGTCCAACTGGCTGCGGGAGACCGCCATGATGCGGCTTTCCGCGGTGATCTGGCCGGCCTTGTCGCGCAGGTAGAGGGCAGGCAGGAGCTTTCGGAGCGCCAGGTCGCCGGTCCCGCCGAACACGAGGTAATCGAAGGTTTCGACCGGAGCCGTGTGTGCAGTCATCCTTCAGCCTCCTTGCTTGTCGTTCCATTATCGGACGGGCCATTCCCGGATGGGCCTTTGCCGACCAGCGCCGTCACGTCCGCCCGGTGCGGCAGCCCGGGGATGCCGCCCCGCTGCGTCGTCGCCAGGGCGCCCGCGGCATTCGCGAAAAGGCACATGGCATGGAGCAGGTCCGATGTCAGGGGTGCGTTCGGATGTTCGAGCAATCCGGTCAGAAGGCCGGCCATGAAAGCATCGCCCGCTCCGGTGGTGTCCACGGGATCGACCTTGAAGCTGGAAGCCTTGCCCGCGACCTCCCGCGTCACGAAGGTACAGCCATGGCGGCCGTGCGTCACCACCATCAAGGCCGTTCCGGCATGCATCAGGCCGCGGGCACCCTCGACCGGGTCCGTCGCCCCGGTCAGGAAGTCCAGCTCGTCGTCGCTGAGCTTGACGATGGTGGCCCGCTCGATGCCCTCGCGGATGGCTTCCCGGGCGCTGTCCGCGGTCGGCCACAGGTCGAGCCGCAGGTTGGCGTCGAACGACACGTGCAGTCCCTGGCCGCGGGCCGCGTCCACCGCCTGGAGGGTGGCAACGCAGGAAGCCTCCGGGATCAGCCCGATCGAGCCGAAATGGACCAGCTTCGCCTTGGCGATGGCCTCGAAATCGACGTCCTCGGGGCAGAAGCCGGCGCTGGGGTCGCCGTAGAACAGGAACTCGCGCTCGGCGTCCTCCGCCAGGGACACGAAGGCCAGCGGGGTGCGGGTCCGGCGCGAGCGGCGCATCAGGCTGACGTCGACGCCGGAATCCTCCAGCGTCTTGATCAGGAAGCGGCCGAAACCGTCCTCGCTGGCCCGGCCCATCAGCGCGCTGCTGGTGCCCAGCCGGGAGAGGCCCACCGCGACGTTGGCGGGGGCGCCGCCGGGAGCCTTCTGGAACGCGGTGGCCGTCAGCAGATCGGTGCCCGTGGTGACGGGGACGAAATCGATCAACAGCTCGCCCATGCAGATCGCGTCTGCCATGTGGACCTCTTCGACTGGACGTTGAGACGGGGAAATCGGTTTCGGGGAAAAAGCCCCGCGCCGCACGAGGAGGATGGCGGACGGCGCGGGGAGAGTTTCGCGGCGGGTCTTCGCTACCCGCTTACTTCGACGTCCAGCC
Source organism: Skermanella rosea (assembly GCF_016806835.2). Taxonomy (NCBI): domain Bacteria; kingdom Pseudomonadati; phylum Pseudomonadota; class Alphaproteobacteria; order Rhodospirillales; family Azospirillaceae; genus Skermanella; species Skermanella rosea. Next base: position 1,964,088 of record NZ_CP086111.1, read on the forward strand.
CTTGTACTGGCCGACATTCTCGCGGGTGATCAGCTCCGCCGGGATCAGCGTGGTGGCCTGGGCCGGCTGCTTGCCCTGAAGGATCTCGTTGCCGACCTCGACCGCCTTCTGGGCCATCGCGTAGGGGTCCTGGGCGGACGAGGCCTGGATCAGGCTGCCTTCCTGCTTCAGGGCGCCCTCGATGTCCGGGGCGCCGTCGACCGAGGTGATGATCAGGTCGGTCACGTTCAGCTGCTTGGCCGCCAGGTCGGCGCCGATCGCCTGCGGGTCGTTGATCGCGAAGACCGCGTCTATGTTGGGGAAGGCGGTCAGCAGGCCGATCATGACTTCCAGCCCGCCCTCGCGGGAGCCCTTGCCGTTCTGGTTGTCCGACAGGATCTTGATGTCGGGCGTCTTGGCCAGGGCCTCCTTGCAGCCGTTGACCCGGTCGATCACTGCGGAGACCGGCGGGCCGTTCATGATCACCATGTTGCCCTTGCCGTTCAGCTTCTGCGCGATGTACTCGCAGGCCTTCACGCCGGCCTCGATGTTGTCGGTGGTGACCGTGGCGGCGGCACCCTTGGCGCTGACGTCCACCGCGACGGCGACGATGCCGGCCGCCTTCAGGCGGACCATGGCCGGCTCGATCGCGACGGGGTCGGCGGCGTTGACCAGGACCATGTCGACGCCGGACGCGATGAAGTTGTCGATCTGCGTGGACTGCTTGTTCAGGTCGTAGTCGGAAGAGACGACCGTCACGTTGGTGTCCGGGCCGCCGATCTCCTTGGCCTTCGCCTCGGCGCCCTTGGCGATCTGCACGAAGAAGGGATTGCCCAGGCTGCCGACGGTGATGCCCACCGACTTCAGTTCCGCGGCCGAGGCCGGCGCCGCCGCGGCGGCGGTAAGGGCGAGCAGGGCGGTGGCGGCGAGCAGGGCTGACTTCTTGATCATGGTGTTTCCTCCGGTTCGGGATCGGTGTGGTTGCAGTTGGGCGTGACTTGGGTTCAGGCGGGTGTCAGGTGCGGGCGCTCCCCTTGTTGCGGTACCGGTCCAGCGCGACCGCGCCGACGATGACCAGTCCCTTGATGATGAGCTGCCAGACCTCGCTGACATTCATCAGGATCAGGCCGTTGGACAGCACCGCGATGATCAGCGCCCCCACCAGGGTGCCGAAGATCGAGCCGATGCCGCCGACGAAGCTCGTGCCGCCCAGGATGACAGCGGCGATGGCGTCCAGTTCGTAGCCCATGCCGAGCTGCGCGCCGTTGGCCGACAGGGTGCGGGCAGCGGACATGACGCCGGCGAGGCCCGCCAGCATTCCCGACATGGCGTAGACGAAGAGCAGCACCGCCCAGACCTTGATGCCCGACAGCCGGGCCGCGTCCGGGTTGCCGCCGACGCCGTAGATCCAGACGCCCAGCACGGTGCGGCGCAGGATGAACCAGCTGATCGCGACCACCGCCAGGGCGATGACGACCATCCAGGGCACGCCGAACAGCTGGCTGTTGCCGATCCAGGCGAAGGGCAGGTTGGCGTTGAACACGGTGGTGTCGTTGGCCGCCAGCCGGGACAGGCCGCGGACCGCGGTCATGGCGCCCAGCGTCACGATGAAGGCGGGCAGGCGGAAGAAGGCGATCAGGCAGCCGTTGACCGCGCCCAGCGACAGGCCGACCAGAAGCGCCAGCGGGATCGCCAGGTCGGGCATGCCGGTCAGCGTCATGGACACGGCGGTGACGGCGGAAACCGCCAGCACCGCGCCGACCGCCAGGTCGATGCCGCCGGTCAGGATGACGAAGGTCAGGCCGGTCGCCAGCACGATGTTGATCGACGCCTGCTGCATGACGATCGAGATGTTGCGGGCGTTCAGGAACTTGCCCGTGGCGAACTCGAACCCGATGCAGATCAGGATCAGCACCGGCAGCATGCCGACGACCTGGATGATGGTGTGCAGGTTCTGCTTGCGGGCTGCCGCCGCGGCCGACTTCTGCTCGGCGATCTGGGTGTCGGCGCCCATCGTCTTCATCGAACACATGGGAAGACTTCCTCCTGGATTTTTCCTTGGCTGGCTATGCGGGCCGGCGTTCTGCCGGAGCGCTCAGAGCCGGACGCCGGTGGCCAGCGCCATGATGGCTTCCTGGGTGACGGGAGGGCCGTCGGCGCCGCCGACCTGCCCCTCGATATGTCCTTCGCGCATCACCAGGATCCGGTCGCAGATGCCCATGATCTCCGGCAGTTCGCTGGAGATCACCAGGACCGCGACGCCGCTCTGGGCGAGCTGGTCGATGATGCGGTAGATCTCGGCCTTGGCGCCGATGTCGACGCCCCGCGTGGGCTCGTCGAGGATCATCACGCGCGGCTTGGATTCCAGCCAGCGCGACAGCAGGACCTTCTGCTGGTTGCCGCCGGACAGGGTGCCGACGCCGACCGCCGCGCTGGCGACCCGGATCTTGAGCTCGTTGATCGAGCTTTTCGCCCGGTCCACCGCCTTGCGGCGGTTGAGCACGCCGCCCCCGAAGGCGTCGCGGCCGATCACGCTGAAATTGATGTTGTCCTTGACCGACATGTCCAGGAACAGGCCCTGGTGCTTGCGGTCCTCGGTCAGGTAGGTCAGGCCGGCGTCGATGGCGTCCTTCGGAGTCCGGATGTTCACCTCCTTGCCGTCGATCCTGACGGTGCCGGCGGTCCTGGGATCGGCGCCGTAGATCAGCCGGGCCAGCTCGGTCCGGCCGGATCCCACCAGCCCCGCCAGGCCCAGCACCTCGCCGGCGTAGAGCGTGAAGCTGGCGGGATGGACCCGCCTGCCGCCGTCGGTGATCCCTTCCACCGCCAGCATCGGCTGGCCCCGGGCGCGGCCGGCCTTGGCGACGTGGTCGTGCTTGTAGAAGCTGCTCAGGTCGCGGCCGACCATCATCTTGACCAGCTTGTCGGCGGAGATGTCGTCCTTCTCCAGCGTGCCGACATAGCTCCCGTCGCGCAGCACCGAGACCCGGTCGGACAGCTCGTAGACCTCGGCCATGCGGTGGCTGATATAGATGATCGCCAACCCGTCGTCGCGCAGCTGGCGCATCAGGGCGAACAGCCGGTCGGTCTCGCGCGACGACAGGGTGGTCGTCGGCTCGTCCATCACCAGGATCTTGGACTTGGAATGGAGCGCCCGGGCGATCTCGACCAGCTGGCGCTCGGCGATCGACAGGGTCGCCACGACCGTCTCGGGGCCGAAGGTGGCGCCCAGCCGCTTCAGCACGTCGCGGCAGCTCTCCTTCATGCCGCGCCGGTCGATCAGGCCGCGCCTGGACGGCTCGCGGCCGAAGAAGATGTTCTCCGCGACGCTGAGGTTCGGCAGCAGGCTGAGTTCCTGGTAGATGATCGCGATGCCGTGCTCGCGCGCCACATGCGGGTTGCTGATGTCGATCGCCTGGCCGTCGATCAGGATCTGCCCGCCCGGATCGGCCTGGTAGGCGCCGGACAGCACCTTCATCAGGGTGCTCTTGCCCGCGCCGTTCTCGCCCATCAGGGACAGGATCTCGCCGCCCCAGGCCTTGAGCGACACGTTGCTGAGCGCCTTGGTGCCGGGAAAGGTCTTGGAGATGCCGCGCATCTCCAAGGTCGGCGGACGCATCTGCTGTGTCTGCGCGCCCTGTGCATGCGGGCCAAGCGCGGTCGCACCCATGGTTCCCTCCGGTGAAGTCGACTGTCGCCGTTGCTCCGGTCCCCGACGGGGACGGGACCGGCCTATTGGTTGACGAGGATTTCCCTGCTCGGGCTGAAGTTCAGGTGCAGCGGCAGGATCGCGGCACCCAGGGCGGAAGCCTCCCGCCCGATCATCCCCAGCAGCAGCCGGGGCGGCTTGCGGGCTTCCGGCGTCGCCGCGTCGAGCAGCGGGACCAGCCGTTCCAGCAGGTCCTCCTTGATCGACTTCGGCAGGTCGCCGTCCAGGACGATCGCTTCCACGTCCAGCAGCCGGGCCGCCGAGAGCAGCGGGACCACCAGGGCGTCGGCGCAGTCCTCCAGCCATTCCCCGACCAGCCGGGGGTGGCGGGTGAACGCCTCCTCGACCTCGCTCCGGCTGGAGATCGGGACGCCGTTGCCGCGCAGGTGGCGGATCAGCGAATTGATCGAAGCGCGGGTCAGAAGGATGTCGTGGCTGCGCGCCGGGTCCGGCGCGGTCGCCAGGCGGGAGCGCCCGACCGGCATCAGGCCGATGTCGCCGCCGTACCCGGTGGCCCCGCGGTAATACTCGCCGTTCAGCACGATGCCGCCGCCGACCGCGGCGCCGATGAAGACATGGACGAAGCTGTCCAGCTCTCGCCCCCGGCCGCGGAACATCTCGGCGACCGCCGCCGCCGTGCCGTCGTTTTCCCGGAAGACCGGCAGGCCGGTCTCGGTGCCGATCCGGGACGAGATGTCGACCTCGTTCCAGACCCGGTACGCCTCGGAGGCGATGTCCAGCTCCCGCCGCCAGCTTCCCATGTCGTACGGGGTCGCGATGCCGATGCCGGCCATCCGGGCGGACGCGCCCTGGGGAACGCCCTTGCGCAGCGCCGCGATGTCGTGCAGCGCCAGGCCGACCGCCTCGTCCGGCATCGGGAAATCCAGTTCGTGGTGCCGCCGGTCCAGCACGTGGCCGCGGAAATCGACCAGCAGCGTATCGATCGACCGGCGGCCGAACTTGACGCCGATGGCATAGGCGCCGTCGGGATCGAGGGAGAGCAGGGTGGCCGGCTGGCCCCGGCCGCCTGAACGCTTGCCCTCGCTGCGGATCAGCTTGCGCTCTTCCAGTTCCTTGACGATCACGCCGGCGGTGTTGTTGGTCAGGCTGACATAGCGGGACAGGTCGGCCTTGGAGGCCTGGCCCAGGCGGCGCAGCGCGTTCAGGATCACGCGCTCGTTGAACAGTCGGATATTGACGGAGTTGCTGCCCTGGCCCGTGGCCGGGTTGCCGTTCGACGTGCCCCCCGGAAGGGCCGAATTCGACGCGCTGGTCACCACAACCGTCCTCCCCGAATGGCGCGCTTCAGCGCTTAACCTTGAGTTAACTTTTGCACGCTCCCTCGGGCCTGTCAATAAATAATTCAGTCTGAATTAATGATGGGGCATCGGTACGATCCGCCCGTGGGCGGTTTCGCCACAGGGCGCGTCGCTTGACTCCCGCGAAGCGACAAGGCTAACAAACCATTAACGTTCCATCCTCCCTCAAAGTAGTCTCGGCCGGACGGCCTCTGGCCGGGCCGGCCGCCGCCAGGAGCGAGCCGATGACGATCTTCACCGAGCTTTACAGGAACTGGGCCGAATACGTGACCGACAGCACGCAGCGCTCGGTCCTTTTCTGGGATGTCCTGCGCAAGCGCGGCAATATCGCGGTCGAGCATTTCGAGCAGGGCAAGCCGCCGCTGCTGGCGTTCGAGCACGAAACGGTGCTGGACGGCAGGACCCTGGACCGGCCGGTCAATTACGCGCTGCTCCGCATCCTTCCCAGGCCGGGGCAGCGGATCGATCCGGCGAAGCGCCCGTTCATCGTCGTCGATCCCCGGGCGGGCCACGGGCCGGGCATCGGCGGCTTCAAGGAGGACAGCGAGGTCGGCTTCGCGCTCCGCTTCGGCCATCCCTGCTACTTCGTCACCTTCTTCCCGGAACCGGAGCCGGGCCAGACGCTGGAGGACGTGGCGCGGGCCGAGGCCCTGTTCGTCGAGACGGTCCGAGACCGGCATCCCGACAGCGACAAGCCGTGCGTCTACGGCAACTGCCAGGCCGGCTGGGCCGTCGCGATCCTGAGCGCCGCCCGGCCGGAGATCATGGGACCGATCATCCTGGCGGGGGCGCCGCTCTCCTACTGGGCGGGCATCGAGGGATCGAACCCGATGCGCTATACCGGCGGGCTGACCGGCGGTTCCTGGGCGGCGCTGCTCGCCAGCGACCTGGGCAACGGCCGCTTCGACGGCGCCAACCTGGTCCGGAACTTCGAGAGCCTGAACCCGGCGAACACCTACTGGACCAAGTACTACAACCTGTATTCCAGGATCGATACCGAGGAGGAGCGGTTCCTGGAGTTCGAGCGCTGGTGGGGCGGCATCTTCCTGATGAACCAGGAGGAAATCCTCGCCATCGTCAACGGCCTGTTCATCGGCAACAAGCTGGCACGGGGCGAGATCGTCTCGTCCCAGGGCGGCAAGACGATCGACCTGCGCAACATCCGCTCGCCCATCGTGATCTTCGCCTCGTGGGGCGACAACATCACGCCGCCCCAGCAGGCCCTGAACTGGATCGCCGACGTCTATGACAGCACGGAGGAGATCCGCACCAACGAGCAGGTCATCGTCTATACCCTGCACGAGGACATCGGCCATCTCGGCATCTTCGTGTCGGCCAGGGTCGCGCAGAAGCACACGTCCGAGTTCATCGGCGGCCTGGACTTCATCGACATCCTGCCGCCCGGCCTGTACGAGCTGATCATCGACGACAAGCGGCCGGACCTGCCCAACGCCGACCTTATCCCGGACCGCTACGTCATGCGGTTCGAGCCGCGCGAGATCGAAGACATCCTCAAGCTGGACGACACGCGGGAGGACGAGTTGCGGTTCGAGACCGTCGCCCGCGTCTCCCAGGTCAACGAGGGCCTGTACGAGACCTTCGCCCGCCCCTGGATCACCCCCTTCGTCACCGAGGCGTCGGCCCGCTGGCTGCGGCTGATGCATCCGGCGCGGCTCGAACGCCTGATGGCCTCGGACTTCAATCCCTTCATGCGGCCGCTGGAATCCCTGGCCGGGATGGTCCGGCGGGACCGCCGGCCGGCCACTCCCGGCAATCCCTTCGTCGAGGCGGAGCGGCGGACGTCGGACGGCATCGTCCGGGCGCTGGAGGAGTACCGGAAAGCCCGCGACCTCGGCTATGAGCGGATATTCAAGGCGATCTACGGGTCGCCCCTGGTCGAGGCCGCCGTCGGCCTGCGCGCCGAGGGCGCCCGGCATGTCCGCCGCCGGGGCGACGCCGGGCTGCGCGCCGAGCTGGCCAAGGCCCGGATGGCATTGCTGGCGACCCGGATCGGGGAGGGCGGCCGGCTGGAGGCGCTGATGCGCTCCCTGCTCTATGTCTTCCGCGAGGACCGCCGCATGGTGGACGAACGCACCTTCCGGATGATGGAGCGGATCCGCGACGAGCGGCCGGAGGCCGGGAAGGTGAACGTCGCCCAGGTGAAGGACTGCGTCCGCGTCCAGGCCGCCATCCTCCAGATCGACGAGGAGCGTGCGATTCGCGCCCTTCCCGGCCTCGTTCCCGACCGCGAGGGCCGCGAGCGCGTCCTGGACGCGGTCCGGCGCATCTCCCAGGCCCAGGGCGCCCTGTCCGCGAAGGCGCAGGCGCGCCTCGACCGAATCCAGGCGGCGCTTGGGCTGGACGAGCGGAAAACCGGACGGGCGGCCAGCGCTTGACGCCATCCCGAAAGGATTACCCCTTCTCGCTCTGGGTGGAGAGCCGGCGTTTCGAGTCTACTTCCCTGGTCATCAGCGGAAGGAGAGTTGCGTTGAGCAAGATCGGTCAAAAACAAGGCATCGTTCGAAATGCCGTGATCTGCGTCGCTTCGGCAGGAATCCTCGTCGCCGCCATCGGCCAGGCCGGTGCCCAATCCCAGCGGCCGGTGTCCGCCGACCCGGCCGCCGTGGTCAAGGAGCGCGAATCGGCCATGAAGAGCATGGGCGACGCGATGAAGAAGATCTCCGCCTACGTCAAGAACGAGGGCGGCACGGTCGAGGGGGTGCGCGAGGGCGCCGCCGCGATCCGGCAGGCTTCGCAGAAGATCGCCCCCAGCCTGTTCCCCGCCGACACCGGCATCGGCAGGATCGAGGGCAGCGAGGCCAAGCCCGAGATCTGGCAGCAGTGGCCGAAGTTCGAGCAGGCCGCCGCCCGGCTGGTGACCGCCGGCAACGACCTCTCTTCGGCCGCCGAGGGAGGTGACCGCGCGGCGATCGCCCGGCAGTTCGCCCAGGTCGGGCAGTCCTGCGGCGGTTGCCACGACGATTTCCGCCAGAAGAAAAACTGAACGTGGCTTCCTGGCTTCTACGCCTGGGCGTGCCGCTGGCCCTCGTGGCCGGCGGCGGCGCCCCCTCGATGGCCCAGACGGCCGGGGACGATCCGGTCAAGCGCGGCGAGTACATCTTCAACGCCGCCGGCTGCCTGGGCTGCCACACCGAATCCAAGGAAGCCCCCCGACTGGCCGGCGGGCGGGCCCTGAAGACCCCTTTCGGCACCTTTTACGGGCCGAACATAACCCCCGACCCGGAGACCGGGATCGGCGGCTGGACCGACGAGGATTTCATCCGCGCGCTGCGCGAGGGCCGCTCGCCGGACGGCACGGCCTATTTCCCGGTCTTTCCCTATACCTCGTTCACCCATCTGACCGACCAGGACCTGCGCGACCTCAAGGCCTACCTGGACGCCCAGCCGGCCGTGTCGAAGCCGAACCGGCCCCACGACGTGTCGCCTCCCTTCGGCTGGCGTTTCCTGCTCCCGGCCTGGCAGGCCCTCTTCCTGGAGGACGGCGGCTTGCCGCCCGAGCCCGGCCGCGATGCGCAATGGGAGCGCGGGCGCTATCTCGTCCAAGCGGCGGGGCACTGCGGCGAATGCCACAGCCCGCGCAACTTCATGGGCGCCGTCGACCACGACCGGATGCTCGCCGGATCGGCCGACGGTCCGGAAGGCAAGCCGGTGCCGAACATCACGTCCGATCCCGGGAAAGGCATCGGCAAATGGTCGCCCGGCGAAATCGCCTTCCTGCTGGAGATCGGCATGATGCCCGACGGCGACTTCGTCGGCGGCGGCATGAACGAGGTGGTGGAGAACAGCACGTCCAAGCTGACCGCCGAGGACCGGGAGGCGATCGCGGCCTATCTGCTGACGGTCCCGCCGGGCGGGTGAGCGGGGCCGGGCTTTCCTCGGGAACGCCCGGCGCGCGTTTAGGCGAAATACCCAACTTTTCGGGTTTCGTGAGAAAGCGGAGCACTTTACACTAATAACGAAGCAGTGGATGCGCCGAAGCGGCCTTTCCGGTCGCGGGACCGGAGGCTTCACCAGGAAGTGGGGCCGAACCGGGGCGCGGAGATCCGTGAGGAGGAGGATGGATGCGCGTGCCCGACCAGCGCCGACAGGCCGCTCGACGGGGCACGCCATGACGATCCTGTTCTGCGGCGATCCCCACGGCAGCTTCTCGCAGATCATCCGGGCCGTGGCCGCCAAGCGCCCGAAGGCGGTCGTCATCGTCGGCGACCATGACCTGGAGCAGCCCCTGGAAGAGGTGCTGGCGCCGGTCGTATCGGCGGGAGTTCCGATCTGGTGGATACCCGGCAACCACGACGGCGACCGGGTCCACTGGTACAGCAATCTCTTCGACAGCGGTCTGGCAGGCTTCAACCTGCATGGGCAGGTGGTCGAACTGGCCCCCGGCCTTCGCGTCGCCGGCCTGGGAGGCGTGTTCCGCGGGCGCATCTGGCACCCGTCGGAGGGCGACGGGACGCCGCGCTATCCGAGCCGGGACTCCTACCTGGACTCCTTGCCGACAGGCCACCGCTGGCGGGGCGGGCTGCCCCTGGCGCAAAGGGTGTCGATCTGGTGGGAGGACTACCAGAAGCTCAAGGCCCAGCGCGCCGACGTGCTGGTGTGCCATGAAGCCCCCAGCAGCCACAGGCACGGGTTCGCCGTGCTGGACGAGCTCGCCCGCTCGATGGGCGCCCGGACGATCATCCACGGCCACCACCATATCGGCTACCAGGTCATGCTTCCGGCGGGACTGCGCGTCGTCGGGATCGCGCGCGCCGGGTTGTGGCGGCTCGCCGTGCCGGCCAGGGCCTCCAGGGTCCGCCAGGACGCGTCGCATTATTAGAATACAAAGCTTCCGCGTGTTGATGTCGCAGCTTCGATCTGAAAACGATTCTTGATCGAATCTTCCTTATCGTGTTGCGAGCAACCGCCGCTTCGTGAACGATAATGATAAACGCATCGCTGCTCCTTCTCGGCGCGGCCACTGTCTTCGGGGGGGGATGGTTGGCCGGACGCCGGCGCCGATCGGGCCGGCTCCTGTCGCCCGGCTTCTCTCCCGCCGACCTGACCGGCGGAACAGCCTCGCCTGCACCGTCCGCCCCGGGATCCGCCGTCCTGGCCGAGGGGGCGTCCGCCCCATACGGCGATGGCGGCGCGGACGATCCCACCCGGGCCGGCCAGCAGCTCATCCTCGACGCCATACCGTTCCCGGTCGCGGTACTGCGCCGCTGCGACGAAGTCGTCCTCTATGTCAATACGCCGCTGGCCCGGATCGCCAACCAGGACGCCGCGTCCATGATGGGCCGCCGCTCCACGGTGAAGTACGCCAGGCGGGCCGACTACGAGGACGTCCAGGCGGCCCTGGAGCAGGCCGGCCGGATCGACGAGCGCGAGGTGAGGCTGCGCAATGCCGACGGCCGGATCTTCTGGGTCACCCTGTCGGCCGTGCTGATCCCCTACCACGGCGAGGACGCCTTCCTCGTGGGGTTCACCGACATCACGGCGCGGAAACAGGCGGAGGACGTCCAGCGCCAGCTGATCGACGCGGTGCCCGTGCCGCTGGTCCTCGCCAGGACCTCCGACGCGAAGATCCTCCAGATCAACCGTCGGGCCTCCGAACTGTTCGGGATCGCCTCCGACCTGGCGGTGGGGCGGTACGCCACGGATTTCTACGTGGTCGAGGAAGAGCGGCGGCGCCTGGGCGTCCTGCTGCGCCAGGACGCTCAGGTGGACGAGTTCGAGGTCCAGCTGGCCGACAGCATGAAGCGGCCGTTCTGGGCGCTGCTCTCGGCGCGGCTGTTCGACCACAAGGGCGAGCAGGCCAGCCTGACCGCGGTCAACGTGATCAACGAGCGCAAGCGCATCGAGCAGGAGCTGGCGATCGAGCGGGCCATGCTGAAGGCCACGCTGGAGAACATGGACCAGGCCATGCTGATCACCGACCGCGATCTTCGGGTGATCGGGTGGAACCGGCGCTGCATCGATCTTCTGGGACTGCCGGGCGAGTTCCTGGAGAGCGGCCCGACCAAGGACGAGATCGCCGGCTATCTCGCGGACCTGGGCGACTTCGACACCCTGCCCGAGTCGGAGGTCGACCTGTTCCGCGGCGACCAGCGGGCGCTGCTCGAAAGCCGGCCGATCTACGAGCGGCGGCGTCCAAACGGGACCGTGGTGGAGGCGCGCAGCAACCGCCTGCCGGGCGGCGGTTTCGTGTGCAGCTACACCGACATCACCAAGCGCAAGGCCGCCGAGGACGAGCTGCGTGCCTCGAAGGAGGCGGCGGAACTGGCCTATTCCAGCCTTCAGCAGGCCAAGAACAGCCTGATCCAGGCGGAGAAGATGGCGGCGCTCGGCTCCCTGGTGGCCGGGGTGGCGCACGAGATCAACACGCCGATCGGCACGGCCCTGACCGCGGCCTCCCACCTGGGCGAGCGGACGGCGGAGTTCCGAGCCCAGTTCCAGAGCGGCAAGCTGAAGAAGTCCGAGGCCGAGCGCTACCTGGAAACCGCGGTCGAGACCTCAGCGATCATGGTGGCCACCATCGGCCGCGCGGCCGAGCTGATCCAGAGCTTCAAGCAGGTGGCGGTGGACCAGTCCGCCGACATCCGGCGCCGCTTCAACCTGTCGGCCTACGTCGCCGAAATCCTGCTCAGCCTGAAGCCGCGCTTGAAGCAGGCCCAGCACTCGGTCGTGGTGGACTGCCCGCATGACCTTGAAATCGACAGCTATCCGGGTGCATTATCGCAAGTGCTGACCAACTTCGTGATGAACTCTCTCCTCCATGGCTTCTCCGAAGGGCAAATCGGAACGATCACCATCTCCGCCCAGTTGCGCGACAGCGCCACCGTGGTGATACGATATGCCGACTCCGGCCGGGGCATCCCGGAAAAGAACCTGGCGCGCATCTTCGAACCCTTCTTCACCACCAAGCGGGGAACGGGCGGGACCGGACTGGGACTGCATATCGTTTACAACATCGTGACCCAGAGCCTGGGCGGCACCATCGACGTGGTGAGCGAAGTGGGCCAGGGTGCCGCCTTCATCCTCGCCATTCCCAGGACCGCTCCGGGTCAAGTGGAGCTTTGGATCGACGAGTGATGACAGCCATCGACGGAGACATCGGCGAGGACGACGACCTGTTGTTCGCCGACGAGGCGGACGGCGAGGGCGACGAGACCCTCGCCCTGCAGGGCGACGACTCGACGGCGAACCGCCGCAGGATCAAGCCCTGGAAGGTGATGATCGTCGACGACGACCGGGAGGTGCACGCGATCACCAAGGTCGTCCTCAGCGACTTCGTCTTCGACGAGCGGCCGCTCGAGTTCATCAGCGCCTTCAGCGCGTCGGAAGCCTGCCATCTGATCCTGGAGCATCCCGACACCGCGGTCGTGTTGCTCGACGTGGTGATGGAGACCGACGACGCCGGCCTGCGCTGCGTCGAGTTCATCCGGCGCACGGCGGGGAACGAGCAGGTCAGGGTCATCCTGCGCACCGGCCAGCCGGGACAGGCGCCCGAGCGGCAGGTGATCGTCAACTACGACATCAACGACTACAAGTCCAAGAGCGAGCTGACGTCGCAGAAGCTGTTCACGGCGGTGGTCGCCGCCCTGCGGTCATACCAGCACATCATCAGCATCGACATGAGCCGGCGCGGGCTGGAGAAGATCATCGACGGATCGGCCTCCCTGTTCGAGCACCGCTCCATGAGCCAGTTCGTCGAGGGGGTCCTGCTCCAGCTCCGCTCGCTGATCCACGGGGCGACCGGATCGCTGCTCTGCACCGTGTGCCAGGACGGCGATACCGCGCCGGTCGGCGCGCTCCAGGTGCTCGCCAGCTCCGAAATGCTCGGCGTGGAGTCCGGGCAGCCGCTCGAGCGGATCCTGTCGGCCGATGCCGTCTCCGACATCCGGCGCTCCCTGGGCGAGGGGCGGAACATCTACTGCGCCGACCACAGCGTGATCGTGTTCCGCTCGCGCAACCATTCCACCAGCGTCGTCTACCTGGAGGGGCACCCGCCCCTGGGCGACCTGGACCGCAACCTGCTGGAGATATTCTGCGGCAAGGTCGCCATCGCCTTCGACAACGTCTATCTCTACGAACAGGTGCTCAACGCCCAGAAGGCGACGGTCTATGCGCTGGGCAAGCTGGCCGAGTTCAAGGACGAGATCACCGGCCACCATGTCCGGCGGATCGAGCGGCTCACCGGCCTGATCGCGGCGGAGCTGAAGGCGCGCGGCGCCTTCCCGGACGAGATCGACGACCGTTTCGTCGATCAGATCGGCCTCGCCAGCATCCTGCACGACGTCGGCAAGGTCGGCCTGCCCGACAGCATCCTGAACAAGCCGGCGCGCCTGACCGAGGAGGAGATGGCCGTGATCCGCCAGCACCCCACCATCGGCGGAAACGTCCTGCGCGAGGTCGCCAAGATGGTCCCGGGCCGCAGCTACCTGAGCCTCGGCGCCGAGGTGGCGGAAACCCACCACGAGAAATACGACGGTACCGGCTATCCCGCCGGCCTGAAGGGCGAGGCGATCCCGGTCGGCGGCCGGATCACCGCCGTCGCCGACGTCTACGACGCCCTGATGCACAAGCGCCCCTACAAGGAGGCCTGGACCCTCCAGGACACGATCGACCACCTCAAGTCCCAGAGCGGCACCCACTTCGACCCCCTGGTGGTCGACGCCTTCCTGACGATCCTGGACCGCGGCCTGGACGAGGAAGGGATCGGCTGAGGGGCGCTTATCGGCGCTGATCTCCGACCGGTATCGCTTTGTGGCCGCCGGATCAATCCGCCGCCCGCTCCTCCGGGGCGCCGTCCGGCGCCACGAGCCTTTCGGCCGGCAGGCGGACCGTGACGGAGGTTCCCTGTCCCTCGGAACTGGCGATCGTCAGGGTGCCGCCGTGGCGCTCTATCAAAGTCTTGGAAATAAACAGGCCCATGCCGCTGCCCTGGTAGCGCCGGGACATCACGTTCTCCACCCGGCTGAACGGCTTGCCGAGGTCCGGCAGCCGGCTTTCCGGGATGCCGATGCCGCTGTCGGAGATGGTGATCTCCAGGTCGCCGGCGGAGTCGTGCCGCACGGCAAGGCCGATGGTTCCCTGTTCGGGGGTGAACTTGGCTGCGTTGCCGAGCAAGTTGATCAGCACCTGCTTGAGCGCGCGGCGGTCCGCCCGGAGCATCGGCATCGGGTCCGGCAGCGTTCTCGTCACGGTCTGGCGCGTCTCGCCGGGGGAAAGGCGGGTCAGGCGGAAGGCCTCGTCCACGATCTCGGACAGGGAGACGGCCTCGTCCTGGAACTCCATCTGGCGCGCCTCGATCCGCGCCATGTTCAGCAGGTCGCTGATCAGGTCCAGCAGGTGCTGGCCGCTGCGGTGGATGTCGCTGGCATAGTCCCGGTAGCGCTCGCTCAGGGGACCCAGGATCTGCTCCTTCAGGACCTCGCTGAATCCCATGATGGCATTGAGCGGCGTGCGCAGCTCGTGGCTCATGCTGGCCAGGAATTCCGACTTGGCGCGGCTGGCCGCCTCGGCCGCGTCCTTGGCGGCCCGCAGCATCTCCTCCGTCTTCTTCTGCTCGGTGATGTCCCGGCAGACCCCGAAGACGTGGGCGACCTCGCCGGACTCGCCCAGGCTGCACTGCCACTGCGCCCAGACATGCCGCTCCTCCCCGTCGGCGCGGTGGACGCGGAACTCCATGGCCGAGCGGCCTTTTTCGGCGGCCGAGCGGGTCAGCCCGTCGATCACCGCGTCGCGGTCGTCCGGATGGACGAAGGAGAACACGTTGCCGAAGTCCGGGACGAAGCTCCGGCGATCGACGCCGAAGATCCTGTAGGTCTCGTCCGACCATTCGACCCGCCGGCCGTCCACATGCCACAGCCAGTCGCCGGTCCGGGCGATCCGCTGCGCCTCCGACAGCTCGCGTTCCCGGGTGCGCAGCGCGTCGGCCGAGTTGCGCTCGGCGGTGATGTCGGTCCCGGTCCCGCGGTATCCCCGGAACACCCCTCGACCGTCCAGGAACGGCCGTGCCTTGATCCGGAAATGCCGCAGGTCGCCTTCCGGCGTCCGGTGGGAGAACTCGAACGAGTCGATCGGGCGGCGGGCTTCCAAGTCCTCGTAGTAGCGCCGCCATTTCGGCGTCGCCGTGTTCTCCGAGACCATTTCCCGCAGCTGCCGGCCCATCATGTCCGCCGGGGCGATCCCCAGCGTATCGACCGCCCGGCCGGAAACGAAGGTGACCCGGAAATCCGTGTCGGTCTCCCACAGCCAGTCCGACGCCACCTCGGTGAAGTCCCGGAAGCGCTGCTCGCTCCGCCGCAGCGCCTCGACGGACTCGATCTTCTCGGTCACGTCCAGGATGCTGCCGGCGATGCGGACCGCGCGGCCGGAATCGTCCCGGACCGCCTCGGCGCGGGACTGCAACCAGCGGACCGCGCCGTCGGGCCGGTTGATGCGGAACGTGACGTCGTAGGGCGTGCCCCGGGCGAGGTGGGACTCATAGGCGGCCGCCACCTCCGCGACGTCCTCCGGATGGATCAGCCGTTCCAGCGTTTCGCCCAGGATCCCGATCCCCGTGTCGCTGCCCGGATCGGCGCTCGGCCCCAGCCCCAGCATCTGCTTGTGGAGGGGACTCCAGTGGATCGCCCCGGCGACGAGGTCGATGTCCCAGATCCCGACATGGCCGCCCCGCGCCGCGACGGCGTAGCGCTCCTCGCTGACGCGCAGGGCCTCGTCGGTGCGGCTCCGGATGATCGCGACGGCGGCAAGCTTGGCGAGCCGGCCCGCCGTTTCCATCTCGGTTTCGTCAGGCGCCCGGGCGACCCCGTAGTAGGTGCCGAAGGTGCCCAGCACGACGCCGTCCGCGATGATCGGGAAAGACCAGCAGGCGCGCAGCCCGTGGGGCAGGGCGCTGTCGCGATAGCCGTCCCATAGCGGGTCCGTCGCGATGTCCGCGACGATCACCGGGGTGCCGGTAAAAGCCGCCCTGCCGCAGGACCCCGTTCCGATGCCTATCGCGACGCCGTCGATGGCGGCGTTGTAGTCGTCCGGCAGGCCCGGGGCGGCGGCGATCCTGAGATGGACGCCGTCCGGATCGAGCAGCAGGACGGAGCAGCGGCTCTGCGGGGTCAGCTCCTCCGACAGCAGGCAGATCCGGCACAGGATGGTGTCGAGCGGGGCGCCTCCCACGATCGTCTCGAGGATCGCCTGTTCGCCCCGGGTCGCGGCTTCGGCGCGCATGCGCGCCGTGATCTCCACCATCGAGCCGCAGCTGCCGGTCAGGCGGCCTTCCCCGTCACGCTCCAGCGTGACGCTCACCTCGACCCAGCAGGGCGCGCCGGAGGCGGTCCGGTAGCGCACCTGGCGCCGGTAGCGGGTCTCCCGTCCCATGAGCAGCGCGGAGAAGCGGGTCAGGGAGCTCTGCCGTTCCTCCGGATCGACGAACTCATGGTACGGGCGCCCGATGCAGTCCTCGACGGGAAAGCCGGTCATCCGCGTCCATGCCGGGTTCAGGTAGGTCCATCTGCCCTGGGCGTCGGTCGCGAACACCACCTCGGGCATCGTGTCCAGGACCTTCGCGGATACCGGGAAGGATGGAGCCCGGGCCGGCTCCGGCCGTGGCGCGGAAGAAGGGGAGAATGTCGCGGAAGGCAATGTCGGACCGGCCAGTGCAGAAATCGGGGTTCTGGGCAATTATGGAATAACAGTGGTTAAGGGACTCCTTTTCAACCCGGCGGGACTTCTATAAGGGTGATGTACATTCGAGACGAAGTGGCCTGATCGGGGCATCGGACGGGACGCAGGGGCGGGACGGCTTCCCGGTCAGGCGCCCCGGGTGCCGCCCTCGCGCGCGACGCCGTCCCGCAGCGGGCTGTCCGGCACGATGCTCTCGGGCATCATCTTCAGGATCGTGCCCCCCGGCGCCGGGCGCAGGGCGGTGACGTCGGCCGGCGCCGCCGCAGGGGTGGTCAGCAGGAGCGGCATCGCCGGGCAGGTATCGGGAGCGTCGATCGCCGCGCCGATCATGGCAGTCATCCGGCCCAGCGCCTCCTGGGTCACCGAGAAGCCGTAGAGCACGGCGCCCGCCACCAGGGCGAAGCCGGAGATCAGGACGATCAGCATGCGGTGGTCGAGCAGGGATGAGAGGAGCCCGTAATTGATCAGCCGGTCGAGACCGCTCCCGGTGCTGAACTCGAGGACGGCGCCGGTGGTGAGGCCGAGGAAGCCGGCGGTGGACAGCAGGAGCCCGGTGATCTTCATTTCAATCCCATTGATGATTTGACGAGTGCAGCTGCGGGCATTGTAGTAAAATCCGCCGAACCGCTATCTCGCCCGGTAGGGGTGCCGGCGCGGTACTCTGCCCTACGCCGTTGGATGGACGCCCGGGGAGAAGTCGGGGAGAAGTCGGGGTGGCAATCCGGGTCTGGCCGGAAACGTGGGTTCTTTGTCATTGCTGCCAGCGCCGCGGCGGCTCGATAATGCCGGCCATGACGACGATCCCGAACCCCCGCATGGCCGTGCTGGCCTATCCCGATGTCCAGATCCTCGACGTGGCCGGACCGCTCCAGGTGTTCTGCCACGCTGGGTATCCGGTCGAGATCATCGGGCTGGAGGCCGGCCCGCTGCGGACCTCGTCGGGGATGCGGCTGGTCGCGGAGCGCGGCTTCGCGGAGGTCTCCGGCGGGATCGACACGCTGCTGGTGGCCGGCGGCGTGGGTGTCGGGACGCCCGCCTCGGATCCCCGCGTCCATGACTGGCTTCGCGCGATGCGCCCGCGCGTGCGTCGCCTCGGGTCGGTCTGCTCCGGCGCCTTCGTGCTGGCCGCGGCGGGATTGCTCGACGGACGCCGGGCGGTGACCCACTGGGCTCGGTGCGACGAGTTCCGGTCGGCGTTTCCGCGGGTGCGGCTGGAGCCGGACGCGCTGCATATCCGCGATGGCGACATCTACACCTCGGCCGGGGTGACCGCCGGCATGGACCTGGCGCTCGCCATGGTCGAGGAGGACCGCGGCCACCGGGCGGCGCTGGAGATCGCCCGCCAGCTCGTCCTGTTCCTCAAGCGGCCGGGCGGGCAGTCGCAGTTCAGCAGCCACGTGATGGCGGAGGCCGACGCCGGGTCGCCGGTCCGCGCCGTGCAGGACTGGATCGTCGCGAACCCGTCGGCGGACCTCCGGGTCGAGGCGCTGGCGGCCCGCGCCGGCATGAGCCCGCGCAACTTCGCCCGCGTCTTCCAGCGGGAGACCGGCACGACGCCCCAGAAATTCGTCGAGGGCGCCCGCCTAGACGCCGCCCGCGCCCGACTTGAACGCACCCGCGACCCGGTGGAGCGGATCGCGGAGGCGGCGGGGTTCGGCACGGCCGAGACCATGCGCCGGACCTTCCTGCGCCGGCTGGGCGTGACGCCACAGGATTACCGCAGCCATTTCCGGGCCGAAGCGTCGGTGACGGCGGCCTGAAACGCAATTCTGTTTCCGGGGGAACATCGTGTGGATCCTGCGCGAGGGCCGCGACGCCCTGATACTCTGCATCTGCCAAGCCCTCTTCTGGACCGGCCTGATGATCAGCATCACCCTGACCGGGCTGATCGGCCAGACCATCGCGCCGGTCGCGGCGCTCGCGACCTTTCCCGTGGGCCTGCTGATGGTATCGAACATCGCGCTGGCCCGGCCGGTCTCGCTGCTGATGCAGCGGCACGGGCGGCGGGCGGGCTTCGCCGCCGGCGCGCTGGCCGGGGTGCTCGGGGGCGTGATCTGCGCCATCGGCATCTTCCGCGCCGATTTCCTGATTTTCTGCTTGGGCAACCTCGTCCTGGGAGCGCACCAGGCGGCGGCCCAGTACTACCGGCTGGCGGCGGTGGACAGGGTGGAGCCGGAGCGCCGCGGCCGGGCGGTGTCGCTGGTGCTGGCCGGCGGCATCGCCGCGGCCATGGTGGCGCCGCCTCTGGCCTTGTGGACCAAGGACCTGTTCGCTCCGGTGCTGTTCGCCGGATCGTTCCTGGCCCTGTCCGCGTTGAGCGTCCTGACGCTGATCCCACTGGCCCTGATGGCGCCCCAAGAGGCACGCGTGGCCGAGATGGCGGGGCAGGGAAGGCCGATGGTCGAGATCGCCCGGCAGCCGGTGTTCCTGGCCGCCCTGGCGAGCGCCGCCGTCGGCCATGCGGTTATGGTGCTGGTGATGCACGCGACGCCGCTGGCCATGGTCGCGTGCAACCTCACCGTCGGCGACGCGGCCGGCACGATCCGGGCCCATGTGCTGGGCATGTTCGTGCCGTCCTTCTTCACCGGGCGCCTGATCGACCGCCTGGGGGCGCCCGCGATCTCGGCCCTGGGCGCCGTGATCCTGGGCCTGAGCGCCGCCGTCTCCGCCTGGGACCAGCAATTGCTGCACTTCCAGGCCGGGCTGGTGCTGCTCGGCGTGGGGTGGAACTTCATGTATATCGCCGGAACAACCCTGCTGACCCGGTCCTATCGCCCGGAGGAACGCGGCAGGGTGCAGGGCTTCGCCGAGACCACGATCGCGGCCTGCGCCGCCGTCGCCTCCTTCGGGTCCGCCGGCCTGCTGGGCGCGCTGGGCTGGCAGGCAGTCAATTACAGCGCCCTGCCTTTCCTGGCGGCGGCGCTGGCGGTGACCTTGTGGTATGCCGCTGGTTCCCGGCGGGAGCGGCGGTTAGCTATCTAACTTGTCCACCATGCTGGACGGCTGGACTGGACGGTTTATTGGTCATACCGCTTTTGGCCGGGAGCATGCCGACTTCTTCCAAGCTAGGTTACGGCCGCCGGCGCCTGGAAAACAGGCGCTGCCCGGGAAATCATCATGCCGGAGTGCCCGCGGCGGATCGGAAACATTCGTACCGCGCCGGTGGCCGGCATGGCATGGGGGTTGCTTCGGGTGGCGGCGCTATGATGCCGGTTACGAGGGGCTGACGGAATGGGGATGTCGATGGGACGGATGATCGGGCGGCGGACCGTGCTTGCGGTGGCGGGAGCCTTGGCGGGCGCGGTGGCCCTGGGGAGCGGCGCCGCCGGCGCCCTGGCGCAGGCTAAGGTCAAGGTCGCGGGCGTTTACACCGTTCCGATCGAGCAGCAGTGGGTCGGCCGGATCCACAAGGCCCTGAAGGAGGCCGAGGGCCGCGGTGAGATCGAGTATGTCTGGGCCGAGTCCGTCGCCGCGACCGACTATGAGCGGGTGCTGAGGCAATATGCCGAGGGCGGGCAGCAGCTGATCGTCGGCGAGGCCTTCGCGGTCGAGCGGCCGGCGCGCGCGGTCGCCAAGGATTATCCCAAGACCGCCTTCCTGATGGGGTCCAGCTTCGGGCCGGTCGCGAACAACTTCTCGGTCTTCGACAACTATATCCAGGAGCCGGCTTACCTGACCGGGATGATTGCGGGCGCCATGTCCAAGTCGGGCATCATCGGCATGGTCGGCGGCTACCCGATTCCCGAGGTCAACCGGCTGATGAACGCCTTCATGGATGGCGCCAAGGAGGCCAAGCCCGACATCAGGTTCATGGTCAGCTTCATCGGCTCCTGGTTCGATCCGCCCAAGGCCAAGGAAGCCGCCTTCGCGATGATCGACCGGGGCGCCGACATCCTGTACGCCGAGCGCTTCGGCGTGTCGGACGCCGCCAAGGAGCGCGGCAAGCTCGCCATCGGCAACGTCATCGACACCCAGCCGCAATACCCGGAGACGGTGGTCGCCAGCGCCCTCTGGCACATGGAGCCGACCATCTTCCGGGCCATCGCGGCGGTCCGCGAGGGCAAGTTCATCGGCGAGGACTACGGCCAGTTCAGCACCATGAAGTTCATGGGGTCGAGCCTGGCGCCGCTCGGCACCTTCGAGGGCAAGGTCCCGGCGGAGGCGGTGGCGAAGGTCCGTGAGCGCGAGGAGCAGATCCGCGCCGGGACCTTCACCGTCAAGGTGAACGACGGCGAGCCCAAGTCGTCGATGTAGGCGGTTCTTTGTGTCGCAGTCCACTTCCGCCGGCGAGCGGGACGTCGTCCTCCGGCTCGCCGGCATCACCAAGCGTTTCGGGCCGCTGGTCGCCAACGACGACGTCTCGCTGGAGCTCCGCGGCGGCCAGGTGATGGCCCTGCTGGGCGAGAACGGCGCCGGCAAGACCACGCTGATGAACATCCTGTTCGGCCATTACGTGGCCGACGCGGGGCATATCGAGGCGTTCGGCCGGCCGCTGTCGCCGGGCTCGCCCAAGGCGGCGCTGGCCGCCGGCATCTGCATGGTCCATCAGCATTTCACGCTGGCCGACAACCTGTCGGTCCTGGACAACGTGATCCTGGGAACGGAGCCGCTCTGGCGCCTCCGGTCGGACCGCCGCCGGGGCCGGCGCAGGCTGGCGGAGCTGGCGGACAGGTTCGGCCTCGCGGTCGATCCCGACGCCCGGGTCGGCTCGCTGTCGGTCGGCGAGCGCCAGCGGGTCGAGATCCTGAAGGCGCTGTACCGCGACGCCCGCATCCTGATCCTGGACGAGCCGACCGCCGTCCTGACCCCGCAGGAGAGCGACCGGCTGTTCGCCACCCTGAGGCTGCTGACCGCGGAAGGGCTGGCGGTCGTCTTCATCAGCCACAAGATGAACGAGGTCATGGCCGCCAGCGACGTGGTCGGCGTGCTGCGCGGCGGGCGCCTGGTGGCGCTCCGGCGCACCGCGGAGACCAGCCGGGGCGAGCTGGCCGAGCTGATGATCGGCCGAACCCTGAAGGCCCCGACCGTCCAGCCCCTGGACGCCGGGGAGCCGGTGCTGGTCCTGTCCGGCGTCACCGTGGCGGCGGGGGGCAAACCCGCGCTGGACGCGGTGGACCTGACCGTCCGCCGGCACCAGATCGTCGGCATCGCCGGCGTCTCCGGCAACGGGCAGTCCGTCCTGGCCGACCTGGTCAGTGGCCTGATCGTCCCGGACGCCGGGCGGCTGCGGGTGCTGGGCGACGAAGTCCGATCGGCCCGGCCGGGCGATATGATCCGCCGCGGGGTGGCGCGCATCCCCGAGGACCGCCACGCGACCGGGCTGGTCGGCGACATGACGGTGTGGGAGAACCTGATCGCCGAGCGCTACCGGCTGCCGGAATTCTCCAGCATTGGATTCCTGAAGCGGGACGCCGCGCGCGGGCGCGCCGAAACCGTCATCCGGGACTACGACGTGCGCTGCCCGGGGCCGGACGCGGTGTCGCGCCTTCTGTCGGGCGGCAACATGCAGAAGCTGATCCTGGGCCGAACGCTGAGCTATGGCCCGGGGCTTATCCTTGCCAACCAGCCGACCCGGGGCCTCGACGTCGGCGCGGTGGCCTATGTCCACGAGCGGCTGCTGGACGCCCGGGCCGCCGGGGCCGGCGTGCTGTTGATCTCGGAGGATCTGGACGAGATCCTGTCGCTGGCCGACCAGGTCGCCGTGATCCACCGCGGCAGGCTGTCCCCCCTCCAGCCGCGCGCCGGGGTCACCATCCGCCGGCTGGGGCTGGCGATGGCGGGGCATTGGGAAGAACTGTCGGAAGCGAACTGAATATGCTGCCTGAAAATGCTTTTTGAACCGAGGGCGCACCCGTCCGCGGCCTTGCGCTTGCTGGCCCCGGCCGGGGCGGTCGTCGCGGCGCTGGCGCTGTGCGCGGCGCTGATCGCCTGGACCGGGACCGGCGTGGGGGAGGCGTACGCGCTGCTGTTCCAGGGCGCGCTGGGCAGCCGATTCGCGCTGGCCGAGACGCTGACCCGGGCGACGCCGCTGATGCTGACCGGGCTGGCGGCGGCGGTGGCGTTCCGCGCGAAGCTGTGGAACATCGGCGCGGAGGGGCAGCTCTATGCCGGGGCTTTGGTCGCCGTCATCTTGGGCGGCGGCATGCTCGACCTGCCGGGCTGGGCGTTGCTTCCGGCGGCGCTGCTGGGCGGCGCGCTGGCCGGCTCGGCCCTGCTGGTCGGCCCGACGGTGCTGAAGACGAGGCTGGGCGTGGACGAGGTGGTGACCACGCTGCTGCTGAACTTCATCGTGCTGCTGTTCGTCTCCATGATGCTGGAGGGACCGTTGAAGGACCCGATGGGCATGGGCTGGCCGCAGAGCGCCCCGGTCCTGCCGGAAGCGGAGCTGCCGCGCCTGCTGGAACGGTCGCGGCTGCATGCCGGGCTGGTCCTGGCGCTGGTCGCGGCGGTGGCGCTGTGGATCATGAACACCCGGACGACATGGGGCTACGAGATCAAGGCGGTCGGCGCCAACCCGGCGGCGGCGGGCTTCGCCGGCATCCCGGTCAACCGGGTGATGCTGAAGGTGGCGGTGCTGTCGGGCGGGCTGGCCGGGCTGGCCGGTGCCGCCGAGATCGCCGGTCTCCGGGGCTACCTGACGCTCGACCTGTCGCCCGGCTTCGGCTACAGCGGGATCGTGGTGGCGATGCTGGCGCAGCTCCACCCGCTCGGCGTGATCGCGGCCTCGGTCTTCGTGGCGGCGGTCTTCGTGGGCGCCGACGCCATGAGCCGGACCGTGGCCGTGCCGAACTATATCGCGGAGGTGCTGGTCGCGGTGAGCCTGCTCTGCGTGCTGGTGTCGTCGTTCCTGGTCCGCTATCGCATCCGGCGGTCGCCGTGAACCGTGGATTGGAGAACCGGCCATGATGGGCGAGATCGCCGACCTGCTGCTGTCCGCCACCTTCTGGGCGGCGACGCTGCGCATCGCGACCCCCTATATCCTGGGCACGCTGGGCGAGCTGGTATGCGAGCGGGCCGGGGTGCTGAACCTCGGCATCGAGGGGATCATGACGCTGGGCGCCCTGGCCGGCTGGATGGCGGTGTACCAGGGCGCCGGCCTGTGGACCGGCGTGCTGGTCGCAGCATTGGCGGGCGCTCTGCTCGGGCTCCTGCACGCGCTGCTGACGGTGCCGCTCGGGCTGTCGCAGCATGTCACCGGGATCGGCGTGACCCTGCTGGGCACCAGCCTGTCCTATTACGTCTACCGCATGGCGCTGCCCCAGGTCTCGACGCCGCCCACGGTCGAGCCGTTCCAGCCCTTTGCCGTGCCCGTGCTGTCGGACATCCCGGTGATCGGGCCGGCGCTGTTCACCCAGACGCCGCTGACCTACGCCGCTCTGGCGGCGGTGGCGCTGGTCGCCTGGGTGCTTTACCGGACCCCGGCGGGGCTGGCGGTGCGCATGGTCGGCGAGAACCCGGCGGCGGCCGAGGCCCAGGGGATCGACGTCACCGCGGTGCGGGTCGGCGCCGTGGTGTGCGGCAGCGCGCTGATGGCGGTCGGCGGGGCCTTCCTGACGCTGTCGGCGTTCAACGCCTTCTTCTTCAACATGATCAACGGCCGGGGCTGGATCTGCATCGCGCTGGTGGTGTTCGCGTCGTGGCGGCCGGGCAAGGCGCTGCTGGGCGCCGTGCTGTTCGCCGCCTTCGACGCGTTCCAGCTTCGGCTCCAGCAGATCGTCGGGCCGGCCCTGCCGTACCAGGTGTTCCTGATGCTGCCGTACCTGCTGAGCATCCTGGCCCTGGTCGTGATGTCCCGGCGCGCGGCCTATCCGCGGGCGCTGATGATCCCGTTCCGCAAAGGGGAGCGACACTGATGTTCGACCTGATCGTCCGCAACGCCAACCTGCCCGACGGCAGGACCGGCATCGATATCGGCGTGACCGGCGGCCGCATCGCCGCCGTGCAGCCGGCCCTGGAGGCCCAGGCCGGGGAGGAGATCGACGCGACCGGACGGCTGGTGACGCCGCCCTTCGTCGATTCCCACTTCCACATGGACGCGACGCTGAGCTACGGCCTGCCGCGGGTCAACCGCTCCGGCACCCTGCTGGAGGGCATCGCCCTGTGGGGCGAGCTGAAGCCCCTGTTGACCCGCGAGGCGCTGGTCGAGCGGGCGCTGGAATATTGCGACTGGGCGGTCGGGCGCGGGCTCCTGGCGATCCGCAGCCACGTGGACATCTGCGACCCGCGCCTGCTGGCGGTCGAGGCGCTGCTGGAGGTCAGGCAGCGGGTGGCGCCCTATATCGACCTTCAGCTCGTGGCCTTCCCGCAGGACGGCTACCTACGCTACGCGAACGCCCCGGAACTGCTGAACCGTGCGCTGGACATGGGCGTCGACGTGGTCGGCGGCATCCCGCATTTCGAGCGCACCATGGCGGACGGGGCTGCTTCCGTCCGCATGCTGTGCGAGATCGCGGCCGAGCGCGGCCTGCGGGTGGACATGCATTGCGACGAGACCGACGATCCCCTGTCGCGGCACGTCGAGACCCTGGCCTACGAGACCCGGCGGCTCGGCCTCGGCGGCCGGGTCGTGGGCTCGCACCTGACGTCCATGCACTCGATGGACAATTACTATGTCAGCAAGCTGATCCCGCTGATGGCGGAAGCCGGCCTGGGCGTGATCTCCAACCCGCTGATCAACATCACCATCCAGGGCCGGCACGACACCTATCCCAAGCGCCGCGGCATGACCCGGGTGCCGGAGCTGATGGCCGCCGGCCTGACCGTCGCCTTCGGCCACGACTGCGTGATGGACCCTTGGTACTCCCTGGGCTCCGGCGACATGCTGGAAGTCGCCCACATGGGGCTGCACGTGGCGCAGATGACCTCGGTGGACGGCATGAACGCCTGCTTCCGCGCCGTGACCGAGAACCCGGCGCGCCTGATGGGCCTGGAAGGCTATGGGCTGGAAGTGGGCTGCAACGCCGACATGGTGGTGCTCCAGGCCCGCGACCCGGTCGAGGCGATCCGCCTGAAGGCGACGCGTCTGCTCGTGCTGCGGCGCGGCCGCGTGATCAGCCGGACGGCCCCGGCGGAAGCCATGCTGAGCCTGGACGGCAGGCCGGAGCGGGTGGGGTTCGCGACGGGCGCGCGGTGACGGCAACGGCTTGACGTGATACACTCCGGAGCATGACCACGCACCGAAACATTACCGACGAGGTCCTGGAAGGGCTTCGGGAGGCTGCGGATCACCTCGACGGCAAGCTTGCCAGAACCCGCGTCACCACTGGCAGTGTGACGGAGGACGCCGACGCTCGCCCGCTTGATGGAGTTCCTCCCGAGACGCCGGACGAGTAGGCTGCGCGCTTCGCTCCGGAGCGGTTTCCGACCGGGTTGACCCGCTCCGGTCCACACAGCCTGCCGTTCCATTTGCCGCAATGCGTTGGGCCACGGCCCAACCTACGGTTTGAGGCAGGGCAGAGGTGATGCTGGCTGTCGATCGTAGGTTGGGCCGTGGCCCAACGCATCGCTGGAGCGGAAGCGGCAGCCGAACTGGACACGTGAAAACGGCCCCGGCCCTGATGGGGGCCGGGGCCGTTTCGCCGCGACAGTAAGCTGAACGACGTTCAGCGAACCAATTACTTCTTGCCGGTCAGCGCGTCCTTGATGCCGCCGAGGGCGTTCTGGATCTTGCCTTCGGCCTTGTCGGACTTGCCTTCGGACTGGAGCTTGCTGTCACCGGTCAGGTTGCCGGCGCCTTCCTTCAGGTCGCCCTTCATCTTCTTCATCGAGCCTTCGGTCCGGTCGTCGGTCATCTTGCATTCCTTGGTCTAGGTTTGCCGCGTCCGCAGACGCGATCGTATACAGGACAACAGGAGTCGGCCGGAATCGTCCCGGGCGGGGCGAAACAAACTCCGGCAGGGGGACGTTGGGAAGGCGACGCCCTGTCCGCGCCGCCAATTCCGGAGTTCGCGACCATGCCTATCGACAGCGCCCTGACGACCGGACGCTTCACCCGCCTGCTGCTGGTCGCCGTGCTGATCGCCGGCCTCGCCCTGATGGCGTGGCAGATCGTAGACGTCCTGCTGCTGGTGTTCGGCGCCATATTGCTGGCCGTTCTGCTGCGCCGGTCGGCCGACTGGCTGGCGGCCCACTCGCCGGTTTCCGGCGGCTGGGCACTGGCGGCGGTGTTGCTGGCGATCGTGATCGTCCTGGGCATCTGCGGCTGGCTGTTCGGCGCGCAGGTGTCGAGCCAGGTCGAACAGCTGACCAAGGTCGTTCCCGAGGCCTGGGGACGCGTCCGGGAACAGCTTCAGGGGTCGTCCTGGGGCAGGGCGGCGCTCGATGCCATCAGCGGAGTCGATCCCGCCAGCGTCTCGGGCGGCATGGTCCGCCAGGCGGGAAGCCTCCTGATGACGGTGGTCGGCGGGCTCGGCAACGTGCTGCTGCTGGTCGCGGGCGGCGTCTACCTCGCGGCGCAGCCTGGGCTTTACCGGGAGGGCGTCGTGGCCCTGATGCCGAAGTCGGCGGAAGCGCGGACGCGCGAGGTCCTGGACGCCATGGGGGAGGCGCTGGGCAAGTGGCTGAAGGGCCAGTTCATCTCCATGCTGATGGTCGGGGCGCTGACCAGCCTGGGCCTGTGGCTACTCGGCGTGCCGTCGGCCCTGGCCCTGGGGCTGCTGGCCGGCCTCGGCGAGTTCGTGCCGCTGATCGGGGCCTTCGCGACCGCGATCCCCGCCCTGCTGGCCGCCTCCACCGTGGACATGTCCACGGTCGTCTATACCCTGGTGCTGTACGTCGTGATCCAGCAGATCGAGGGCAACCTGATCATGCCCATGGTGGAGCGCCGGATGGTCTCGCTGCCCCCCGCGCTCGCCCTGTTCGCGGTGGTCGCCTTCGGCCTGATGTTCGGCATCCTCGGCGTCATCTTCGCGACCCCGCTGACGGTCGTGGCCTATGTCGCCGTCCAGAAGCTGTATGTGGAGGACGCGCTGGGGAAGCGGAAGCCGGCAACCTGAGCCGGCCTTCTCCCCCGGCTGTCTGGCGCAATGATCGACACCAGCGGAAAAGTACCGATCACGGGCAGAAACGTCCCCCGATTCGTCATGGCCGGACTTGATCCGGCCATGACGATTGAAAGAAGGAATGTCAGCCGTGAGGAACACCTTTAGTTGGGCAAGCAATCATCGTGCCCAATAGCCGCAGCCCCGCTCCGGAAGTCTTGCCCTCAGGCGGTTCCCCTCAGGCGATTCATGTACTGCTTGCGGACCTTGGCGACCTTCGGTGCGATCACGACCTGGCAATAGGGCTGGGCCGAGTTGCGGGCGTAATAGTCGTCGTGGTACGCCTCCGCCGGATAGAAGACGGGCAGGGGGGCCAGCTCGGTCACGATCGGGCGGTCCCAGATCCGCCGCTCGCCGAAGGACTTGATCACCTCGCGCGCGGTCTGTTCCTGCTCCGCGTCGTGGTAGAAGACCACCGAGCGGTACTGCGGGCCGACATCGTTGCCCTGGCGGTTCAACGTCGTCGGATCGTGGGTGGTGAAGAACACTTCCAGCAGGTCACGGTAGGAGATCACCTCCGGGTCGTAGGTGATCTGGACCACCTCGGCATGCCCGGTCCGGGCGGTGCAGACCTGCTCGTAGGTGGGGTTCTCCACATGCCCGCCGGCATAGCCGGACTGGACCTTCTCCACGCCGCGCAGTTGCTGGAAGACCGCTTCGGTGCACCAGAAGCAGCCGCCGCCGAAAGTCGCCTGTGCCAATTGCCGATCTGCGGCCATCACGCTTCATCCTCTTGAGTCGTCGGTACTCCCGCCATGTGGTGCCTCCGGGCGCCGCCGAACACCCGCAGGCCCATCACATTGGCGAGAGCGCGGCTCAGGCGGTCTTCGCCGGCTCCAGCTTCAGCTCCTCGGCCATCTTCTGCCGCATGATGAATTTCTGGATCTTGCCGGTCACGGTCATGGGGAAGCCGTCCACGAAGCGGATGTAGCGCGGCACCTTGTAGTGGGCGATGCTGCCCCGGCAGAACTCCAGCACCTCCTCCTCGGTCAGCGTCTCGCCGTCCTGGACATGGATCCAGGCGCAGAGCTGCTCGCCGAACCGCTCGTCGGGGACGCCGAAGACCTGGACGTCCTTGATCCGCGGATGAGTGTAGAGGAATTCCTCGACCTCGCGCGGGTAGATGTTCTCGCCGCCGCGGATCACCATGTCCTTGATCCGGCCGACGATGTTGCAATAGCCCTCCGCGTCGATGGTGGCGAGGTCGCCGGTATGCATCCAGCGGCCGGCGTCGATCGCCTCGCGGGTGCGCTCCTCGTCGCCCCAATAGCCCTGCATCACGGAATAGCCGCGGGTCAGCAGTTCGCCGGGCGTGCCGACCGGGACGATCCGGCCCTCGGCATCGACGATCTTGACCTCCAGGTGCGGCTGGATGCGGCCGACGGTCGAGACGCGCCGCTCCAGCGGGTCGTCCACCGAGCTCTGGAAGCTGACCGGGCTGGTCTCCGTCATGCCGTAGGCGATGGTGATCTCGCCCATGTTCATCTCGCCGGCGACCCGCTTCATCACCTCGGTCGGGCAGGGCGAGCCCGCCATGATGCCGGTGCGCAGCGTGGTCAGGTCGAATTCCCCGAACCGGGGGTGGTTGAGGATGGAGATGAACATGGTCGGCACGCCGTGCAGGCCGGTGCAGCGCTCCTCCTGGACCGTGGCGAGGACGGCCTCGGCGTCGAACCCCTCCCCCGGGATCACCATGCAGGCGCGGTGGGTGACGCAGGCGAGGTTGCCCAGCACCATGCCGAAGCAGTGGTAGAACGGCACGGGGATGCACAGCCGGTCCCGCTCGGTCAGGCGCATCGCCTCGCCGATGAAGAAGCCGTTGTTCAGGATATTGTGGTGGGTCAGCGTGGCGCCCTTGGGATTGCCCGTGGTGCCGCTGGTGAACTGGATGTTGATAGCCTCGTCGAACTGGAGCGCGTCGCGCAGCCGGTCCAGTTCCGCGAAATGCTCGTCGCGGGCGCCCGCTGCGATATCGGCGAAGTTGAACATGCCGGCGCTGATCTCGGCCCCCAGCCGGATCACCGTCCGCAGGGCCGGCAGCTTGTGCGACTCCAGGTGCCCGGGCGCGCAGCGGTCGAGTTCGGGGGCGACCTGCCGCAGCATCCCGAGATAGTCGCTGCTCTTGAAGGAATCGGCCAGGATCAGCGCCTTGCAGCCGACCTTGTTCAGCGCGTATTCCAGCTCGTGGGTGCGGTAGGCCGGGTTGATGTTGACCAGCACCAGCCCGGCCTTGGCCGTGGCGAACTGGGTCAGCACCCATTCCGAATTGTTCTGCGACCAGATCCCGATGCGGTCACCCGGCTTCAGCCCCAGCGCGATCAGCCCGGCGGCCAGTCGGTCGGTCTCCGCCTTGAACTGGGCGTAGGTCAGCCGGACGCCCTGATGCCGGACCACCAGGGCGTCGGCCTCCGGCGACAGCGCCGCCATGCGGTCCAGGTGGACGCCGATGGTATCGCCGATCAGCGGCGTAGGCGACGCGCCGTGGACGTAGCTGCGGGTCAGCAGGGGTGTCTGGGTGGGTTCGGCCATCGTTTCCTCCGCGCGGCACCGTCGGCCACGGTGCCTTCTTCGTCTTGGTCCTTCTCCGGCGCACTTCGGCGCGCGGGCAGATGACTACAACGATCCGGGCGGAGGGTAAAATGGCGCAAACGAAGGCGCCGGGATTCGAACAACGTTTGATTTGGCGGCGAAAGTCAAACGTCGAGATGAAAGGACACGGTCCTCACACCATATAAATCAGATGACGTGGATGACCGCCTGGCTCGCGGCACCGACCGTCACGGCAAGGAATACCATGCGGGCTACGAAGCGTTCTGCGGGCGACCAACGCGCCCAGTCCTTGGAAAAGCTGTTCCACATGACAGCACCATCTTGGAGGTTTCACGAGCTTGGCTGATGACCTCCACCCTGAACGACCGTGGTTATTATCCGGTTAACATTATGGTTAACGGCAGCTGGCGGATTTTGTTCCGTGACGATATCACAGATGTCCGGCATTTGGTTGTTTTCCCCGACTGAGAATCATGATCGTTGAGGCATTCCGATGAGAACTTTGCTAGAACATCCCCATGGAATGGACTGACGAGGCGATCGTGCTGTCCGCCCGGCCGCACGGCGAGGCGGCGGTGGTGGCCACCCTGCTGACCCGCACCCATGGCCGGCATTCCGGCCTGGTGCAGGGCGGCCGTTCGTCCAGGCAGCGCGGCAACCTGCAGCCCGGCAACCGGGTCAGCGCCCGCTGGCGGGCCCGGCTGGCCGACCATCTCGGGACCTTCACGATCGAGCCGATCCACAACAACGCCGCCGGCATGCTGGACGACCCGCTGCGCCTGGCGGCGCTGGTGTCGGCCTGCACCGTGACGGAGGTCGTCCTGCCCGACCGGGAGCCGCACGAGCCGGTGTTCCACGGGCTGGCGGCCCTGCTGGAGGCGTTCGAGAGCCCGCTGTGGGCGCCGGCCTATGTCCGGTGGGAACTGGGGCTTCTCCAGGAACTGGGCTTCGGCCTCGACCTGGCGTCCTGCGCCGCCACCGGAAGCAACGACGCGCTGGCCTATGTCAGCCCGCGCACCGGCCGGGCGGTGTCCCTCTCGGCCGGCGAGCCCTACCGCGACAGGCTGCTTCCCCTGCCGGGCTTCCTGGCCGGGCAGCCCGGCTGGAGTGAGGCGGAAGTGCTTGCCGGCCTCGAGCTGACGGGGCATTTCCTGGAACGCGACGCGCTCGCTCATGCCTCCTCCCAGGCGGTCGCGGCCTTGCCCGCGGCCCGGACCCGCTTCATAGAACGCTATCGCAAAATGGCTACCCTTCCTGGTAGTAGATAAGACATGACCGACCCTGCACTCGACATCCACGACAAGCCGCTCTCCGAGGCGCTCGGCGAGCGGTACCTCTCCTACGCGCTGTCCACCATCATGGCGCGCTCGCTGCCTGACGTGCGCGACGGGCTGAAGCCGGTCCACCGTCGGCTGCTCTACGCCATGAGCCAGCTGAAGCTGGACCCGGACACCCCGCCCAAGAAATGCGCTCGCGTCGTCGGCGACGTGATCGGTAAGTTCCACCCGCACGGCGACACCGCGGTCTATGACGCGCTGGTCCGGCTGGCGCAGGACTTCGCGGTCCGCTATCCGCTGATCGACGGGCAGGGCAATTTCGGCAACATCGACGGCGACAACGCCGCCGCCATGCGGTACACCGAGGCCCGCCTGACCGACGTGGCCCGCGCCCTGCTCGAAGGGATCGACGAGGATACCGTCGATTTCCGCGGCACCTACGACGGCGAGGGCGAGGAGCCGATCGTGCTGCCCGCCGCCTTCCCGAACCTGCTGGCCAACGGCTCGCAAGGCATCGCGGTCGGCATGGCGACCTCGATCCCGCCGCACAACGCAGAAGAGCTGTGCGACGCCCTGAGCCATCTGATCAAGAAGCCCGACGCCACGGTCGAGGACCTGATCCGGTTCGTCCCCGGTCCCGATTTCCCGACCGGCGGCATCCTGGTCGAGTCGCAGGCCGCCATCGCCGAGGCCTACCGCACCGGGCGCGGCAGCTTCCGGGTGCGCGCCAGGTGGGAGGTCGAAAAGCTGGGGCAGGGCACCTGGCAGATCGTCGTCACCGAGATCCCCTACCAGGTCCAGAAGAGCCGGCTGATCGAGAAGATCGCCGAACTGCTGGCGGCGCGGAAGCTGTTCCTGCTCGACGACGTGCGCGACGAATCGGCGGAGGACATCCGCCTCGTCCTGGTGCCGAAGAACCGCAACGTCGATCCCGACGTGCTGATGGAATCGCTGTTCAAGACCACCGACCTGGAAACCCGGTTCGGCCTGAACATGAACGTGCTGGACAAGGACAACGTCCCGCGCGTCATGAACCTGCGCGAGGTCCTGCAAGCCTTCCTGGCGCACCGGATCGAGGTGCTGGAGCGGCGCTCGCGCCACCGGCTGGGCAAGATCGACCACCGGCTGGAAGTGCTGGGCGGCTACCTGATCGCCTACCTGAACCTGGACGAGGTGATCCGGATCATCCGCGAGGAGGACGAGCCCAAGCGCTCGCTGATGAAGACCTTCTCGCTGACGGAGGTGCAGGCGGAGGCGATCCTGAACATGCGGCTGCGCTCGCTGCGCAAGTTGGAGGAGTTCGAGATCCGCAAGGAGCACGACAGCCTGTCGGCCGAGCGCGCCGACCTGCTGGACCTGCTGGAGAACGAGCCCCGGCGCTGGAAGGCGATCGCCAAGCAGATCGCGGAGACGCGCAAGCGGTTCGGCAAGGCGACCAAGCTGGGCGCCCGCCGGACGGTGGTGGCCGACGCCCCCTCCGCCGTGATCATCCCGCTGGAGGCGATGGTCGAGCGCGAGCCGGTCACCGTCTTCTGCTCCGAGAAGGGCTGGATCCGCACGGTGAAGGGCCATCAGGCCGATACGTCCGACATCAAGTACAAGGACGGCGACCGGGAGCGCTTCGTGCTCCGGGTGGAGACCACGGACAAGCTGATCGTGCTCGGCACCAACGGCCGGTTCTATACGCTGGGGGTGGACAAGCTGCCGCGCGGCCGGGGTTTCGGCGAGCCGCTGAGGCTGATGATCGACCTCGCCAACGACGCCGACCTGGTCACCCTGTTCAAGCACCGGCCGGGACGCCGGCTGCTGGTCGCGGCCTCCAACGGCCGGGGCTTCCAGGTGGAGGAGGACGAGGTGATCGCCCAGACCCGCGGCGGCAAGCAGGTCATGACGCTCGGCGACGGCGTCGAGGCCAGATTCTGCATCCCGGCGGAGGGCGACACGGTCGCGGCGATCGGCAACAACCGCAAGCTACTGGTCTTCCCGCTGGAGGAGGTGCCGGTGATGGCGCGGGGCCGCGGCGTCATGATCCAGAAATACACCGACGGCAGCCTCGCCGACTTGACGACCTTCAAATTCTCGGATGGGCTGTCGTGGAAGAGCGGGGAACGCACCCGGCTGGAGGCCGACATGACCCCCTGGAAGGGCAACCGGGGCACCTCCGGGCGACTGCCGCCCAACGGGTTCCCAAAGAACAACCGCTTCGCCTGATCCCGATAAAGCTGTCCCGCCGAGGAACACTCCGACCGTCGTTTCGTTCTTCGTCGCACGAAGGCCCGGCATCATGGATGCCGGGGCACGAGACGACTGTCGGAGAGTGGGATGCGCAGAAGCCTGATGATGACGACCGCCGCGCTGGCCACCTGGTCCTGGGTCCCGGCAGCGGGTGCGCAACAGCCCGCCCCCGTGACGGCGCCGCCAGGGCCGGAGATCAACGTCCAGCAGCCCCCGGCCTCGGTGGACGTCCAGCAGCCGCCGCCGGAGGTGACGGTGGAACAGCAGCCGCCGGAGATCATAATCGAGCAGCAGGCGCCGCAGATCATCGTCCGGCAGGCGCCGCCCCGGATCATCGTGCGCCAGCCGCCGCCCGAGATCACGGTCCGCCAATTCCAGCCTCAGGTGATCGTCCGGCAGCGCGAGCCCGAGGTGATCATCGAGCAATCGGATCCCGAGATCCAGGTCGAGCAGCCGGAGCCCCGGGTGACGGTGCAGCAGGCGCAGCCCCGGATCGACGTGCAGCAGGCCCAGCCGCAGGTGGTCATCGAGCAGCCGGAGCCTCGGATCGACGTCCAGCCGGTCGTGCCGGTCCCGGCTCCCGCGCCGGCCGTTCCGCCCGCGCCGGCACCCGAGCCGGCACCCGAAGCGGCGCCGGCCGACGGTCCCGTGGCGGGCGTGGCACCGGAGCGGATGATCGGCCGCCCCGTGGTCAATGCCCAGGGCGAGCCGGTCGGCCAGATCCGGGATCTCCTGCTCGGGCCGGCCGGAACCGTGGAGACCGCGATCATCGATGTGGGTGGCTATCTCGGCGCGCCCAAGGAGGTCGCGGTGCCGTGGGGGCAGATGAACGCCGAACCGCAGGACGGGCCGGTCACCCTGCCGATGGACCGGCAGCAACTCGAAGCCGCGCCCGACCACGACTATGCCGAAGGCGCCAACGC
This sequence comes from Skermanella rosea, assembly GCF_016806835.2. Taxonomy (NCBI): domain Bacteria; kingdom Pseudomonadati; phylum Pseudomonadota; class Alphaproteobacteria; order Rhodospirillales; family Azospirillaceae; genus Skermanella; species Skermanella rosea. The sequence goes on from NZ_CP086111.1 coordinate 1,998,807, forward strand.
CGTCGTCGGCCCCGCCCGCTGACCCGCGCCGCCAACAGGAGCAAACCCCATGAAGAGACACCTTCTCCTGGCGCCGGCCCTGGCGCTCTGCCTGGCCGCACCGGCCCTCGCCCAGGACCAGGCGGCACCGCCGCCGCAGCCGGCGGATCAGCAGGCGCCGGCCGGAGCCGTCGTCCAGGGCCAGGGCACGGTAGAGGTCCGGCCGGCCGACCCGCAGATCCGGATCGAATCGGCACCCGCCGAGGTGCAGGTCGAGACGACGGGCGAGCCGCAGATCCGCGTCGTCGAGGTCCCGACCATCGCCGGCCGCATGCCGGAGGACGTGGTCGGCTGGAACGTCCGCAATGCCGCGGGCGAGGATATCGGCGAGGTGCGCGACTTCGTGACCGAGCCCGACAGCCCGTCGATAACCAGCCTGGTCATGTCCCGATCGAGAATTCTCGGGCTGGGCGAGCAGCTGGTCACGCTGCCGTGGGACCGGGTCCGGGTCGATCCCCAGGGCAACGCGCTGATCGCGACCCTGAACGAGGAGGAACTGGATAACGCGCCGGAGTTCGAGTACGGCGCCGAAGCCAGGACGATCATCGGTCCGGAGCAGAACGACCAGTGACGGTCGGCAATCCAGGAAAAGCGTAGAAGTACGGGTAGGAGCCATCAGAGATGTACAGGACATCCGTTTCCCTCGCGGCCCTCGCGATGCTCGCCACGACCGCGGGAGCCGCGCAGGCGGAGATCCAGGTCGGCGTCGTGACCGCCGTGACGGGTTCCATGGCATCGTTCGGCGAGCAGATGCGCAGCGGCGTCGAAGCCGCCGCGAAGGAGATCAACGCCAAGGGCGGGATCAACGGCGAGGAGATCAGCGTCAAGGTCTATGACGACGCCTGCGACCCCAAGCAGGGCGTTTCCGCCGCCAACCAGATCGTCAACGACGGAATCCAGTTCGTCATCGGCCACATGTGCACCGGACCGTCGGTGCCGGCCTCCGACGTCTATTCGGAGGAGGGGATCATCATGATCTCGCCGACCGCGACCGCGCCGGTGCTGACCGAGCGCGGCCTGGACAACGTCTTCCGGGTGGCGGGGCGCGACGACCAGCAGGGGCAGGTGGCCGCCGACCATATCGCGGCGCAGGTCCAGAACCCCAAGGTCGCGATCATCCACGACAAGCAGGCCTACGGCAGCGGGCTGGCCGACGCCACGGCCAAGCGGCTCGCCGAGAAAGGCATCCAGCCGGTCATGACCGGCTCGGTCAATCCGGGAGAGAGCGATTTCTCCGCCCTGGTCACCAAGATGAAGTCGGAAGGCGTGAACACGGTCTATTTCGGCGGCTACCACGCGGAAGCGGGCCAGATCGTCCGCCAGATGAGCAACGCCGGCATGGACGCCGTGCTGGTCGCGGGCGACGGCCTGTCCAACCCGGACTTCTGGGCCATCACCGGGGAGAGCGGGGCCGGCACCCTGTTCACCTTCAGCCCGGACCCGACCGCCAACCCGACCGCCGCCCCCGTGATCGAGCAGCTCCGCGCGGACAACATCGACCCGGCCTTCTTCACGCTGTACAGCTACGCGGCCTTGCAGGTGCTGGCCCAGGGCATCGAGGCGGCCGGCGAACCCGAGCCGGACGCGGTCGCCGACGCGCTCCGCGAAGGGACCTTCGACACGGTGATCGGGACGCTGGATTTCGACGACAAGGGCGACCTGACCAAGCCCGCCTACGTCATGTACTCCTGGCAGGACGGGAAGTACCGGCAGGTGTCGGCGCGATAGCCCTGCCCACCGGGGAGGGTGCGCGTCCCGCGCACTTGGGCGGCGGGACGTCGCCCCTCCGCTGGAAGGGCTTCCACGGGATGGACGGCCGCCAGCGCTGTTGTCATGGGAATCCTATCCAAGACAGAAAGGCATCCCATGCGCAGCCTGCGGAATTCCACGGTCGTCATCACCGGTGCTTCGAGCGGCATCGGCCGGGCGACCGCCGTCGCCTTCGCCCGGCAGGGCGCCAACCTGGCCCTTGCCGCCCGGCGCGACGAGGCGCTGGACGAGGTTGCCGCCGAGTGCCGGAGCTACGGCGCCGACGTGATCGCCATTCCGTCCGACGTGACCGAACTGGACGACATGCGCCTGCTGGCGGAGGAGGCGGTCGAGCGGTTCGGCGAGATCGACGTCTGGATCAACAATGCCGGCATCGGCTTGGTCGGGCCGTTCGCCGACGTGCCCATGGCCTCCCATCGCCAGGTGATCGAGACCAACCTGTTCGGCAGCATGAACGGCACCCATGCCGTGCTGCCCTATTTCCTGGGGCAGAGCCACGGCACGCTGATCACCAATATCTCGTTCGGCGCGTGGATCGCGCCGCCCTTCGCCGCCGCCTATGCCGCGAGCAAGTTCGGATTGGAAGGCTTCACCCAGAGCCTGCGGCTCGAGCTGGAGGAGTGGCCCGACATCCATGTCTGCAACGTGTTTCCCGCGGTGATCGACACGCCGGGATACCAGCACGGCGGCAATTACATGGGCAAGGAGCTGAAGCCCGGATCGCCGCTGGTCTCGCCCGAGCGGGTGGCCGACGCGATGGTCGGGCTGGCGCTGCGCCCCCGGCGCGGCGTCAGCGTCGGCGCGCTGGCTCCGCTGACCAAGCTGGCCCATACCCTGGCGCCGGCCCTGACGGAGGAAGTGATGGCGCGCGGCCTGCGGCGCTATTTCCGGCGGGCGGCGCCGTCGCCTTATACCCACGGCTCGCTGTTCAGGCCGGTGCCCCAGGGGACCGGCGCCTCCGGCGGCTACCGGCAGCAGGCAAGCGGGTCACAGCCCCTGATGCTCGCGGGGTTGGCCGCGGCCGGGGTGATCGCCGCCGGGGTGTTCGCCGCGCGCCGCTGAAGCGGGTCTCACCAGAGCAGGCCGTAGACCTCGGCCATCCGGTCCATGCGGCGGCGGAAACTGAACTCGGCCTCGATCCGCCGCCGGGCCGCCCGGGCGAGCCGGTGCCGCGCCTCCGGATCCCCGGCCAGGCGACGCAGGCCGCCGGCCAGGGCTTCGGCCGATCCGGCTTCGACCGTCAGCATGTCGGCACCGTCTCGGGCGAAGCTGTCGATGCCGCCGCACCGGGTCGCCAGCACCGGGACTTCCATCGCCATCGCCTCCAGCACCACGTTGGGCAGGCCCTCGCGGAGGCTGGACAGGCAGAACAGGTCGAAGCACTCGAACAGCCCGACCGTGTCGGCCCGGAAGCCCAGCAGGCGGATCCGGTCGCCGTGGCCCGTCGCGGCGGCCTGGCCCTCCAGCGCCGCCTTCTCCTCGCCCTCGCCGGCGATCCACAGTTCCAGGTCCAGGCCCTCGTCGATCAGGGCCGCGACCGCCCGGATCAGCAGGTCGAACCCCTTCTCGGCGGACAGCCGCCCCACGGCGCCGACCAGCAGGCGCCCAGGTGGCAGACGGCCGCGCTCCGGCGCCAGGGCGGCGGGGCCGGACCGGCGGAAATCCTCCGTGTCGATGGCGTTCTCGATCAGGTGAAGCCGGTCCTCCCGGACGCCGCCGGCGCGGCAGCGCTCGTACAGGTCGGACGACACCACGATCACCTGGTCGTGGCGCGGCAGCGTCCAGCGGTCGATCGCGTAATAGAGCGGCGTCTTGGAGGTATGCTTGACCCAGCCGTGGACCGTCGTCACCAACTTGAAGCCGAGCAGCGGTTTCAGCAGCACGCCGAACAGGTTCGTCTTGTAGTCGTGGCCGTGCCAGACCTTGACGTCGTTCTCCCGGCAGACCGCCGCCAGGCGGCGCAGGCTCGCCGGACTGAAGGCGGAGGCGTCGTCCACCTCGATCAGCGGGCAGTCCTTGGCGGACGCCCGCCTGCGCAGCACCTCGAAACCCGGATCGCCGGGCGGGCGCAGGTAGCAGGCCAGTTCGCGGTAGCCGGTGCCGCGCATGTAGCGGGGCGAATTGAGGATGGTCTTTTCCGGCCCGCCGCCGGTCCCGGTCACGATCCGGGTATGCAGCACCGTGACGTCATCGGCGGGGGCGGCATCGAGGGGGGCGGTGACGCTCATGACGATGCCGTGATCCAGCGTTCGAACTGTGCCGCCTTGGCGTCCCAGCCTTCCCCGGCGAGGCGGGTGCGGGCCCGCGCCTGGGCCTCCGGCAGGGAGCGGCGCGCCCGATGGAGGCACAGGGATGCGAAGCGGGTCGGGTCGGCGGTCAGGTCCAGGGCGTCCGCCCAGGCCCGGTTGGCGGGGAGGGGGGTCGCCACCACCGGCAGGCCGGTCGCCAGATACTCCTTCAGCTTCAAGGGCTGCATGGCCCGGGTGACGGGCAGGTCGGCATAGGGCATCACCAGCACGTCGGCATCCTCCGCAAGGTCCGGCAGGCGGTCATAGGGGACGGGGCCGAGCCATGTGACGGCGGGGCTCCGGGCCAGCCGCTCGTCCACGTCGTCGTGCCGGCCGGCCATCCTCAGGTCGCAGGTCTCGGCCAAGGTCAGGCAGATGTCGGCATCCAGCCTGCGGTCGGCGTGGCCCCAGTAGAGCGCGATGGGGCGCCGCCCCGGTCCGCAGAGGGGGCGGCGGCGCACGCCGCTCCAGTGGTCCAGGTCGATGCCGTGGGTCAGGATCTGCGCGTCGAACCCCAGGCGTGACAGGCGCTGGCGCAGCACCTCGGAGACGCAGATCACGCCGGAGGCATGGTTCAGCAGGTCGCATTCCAGGGTCCGCAGGGTCCCGCCGTCCAGCCCCGGCCATTCGGCGAAATCGTCCACGCAGTAGTAGATCCAGTTCAGGCCGGGAAACTCGGCGGCCAGATCCGCGGTTATCGGCACCGTGGTGATCACGGCCGCCGGGGTGGGGTCGCGCTCCAGCACGGGGGCCAGCGCCCGCCGGAGAAGCCGCCGGTTCAGCGCGCGCTCGGCCCGGTTCTTGAAGCCCGGCCAGTGGACCGGAGAATGGACCCGGGGAGCGGGCCCTTCCGGAGCCGCCGGCTTGGCGGCACCGGCCGGCCGGACCCATGAAACCGCCTTCTCCAGCGCGCGCCCCAGGTCGGCCCGCGTCAGGCCGGGTCGGCGGGTGCCGATGGTATTGACCCAGTCCACGTCGAAGCGCGGCAGGAGATGCCGGACGAGATGCTGGGCACTGCTGGGGTGGCGCCCCCAATCGTCGCTGAAGACGACCAGGCGCGAGCGCGGCGGGTCGAACCGCGGGGGGCTGGGAACGGTCGGCGATGTTTCCCGATGCATGGCTGCACCCTGGTGATCCCCTGGCGGGGCATGAAGAACGTTGAAATCCGGAAATGCAGATACCGGAGCGGGGGAAGTACGTACCTGAACCAGGACGTATCGCAAGCCTCCCTATAGAGGGTTACCGCCGAAGTATCAGGCTGCCGTGCAATGCCGGCGCATTGGGATAAGCCCTTGATACGCTGCAGGGTGAATGAATTTTTCCGGTATTCCTTCGCGTTCTTCAGATATCGAGGCTCAGGCGCGATAATGGCGAATGAGCACTTGATTGTGTCAAATCCATTACTCTCTAGGAAAGCCTGATGGACGAAAATCCGGTCGTTCTGGTCACCGGCGGCGCCGGCTATATCGGATCCCATGCCGTGCTGGCCCTGCAGGATGCCGGTTTCCCGGTCGTCGTCTTCGACAATCTCTCGACCGGCATCCGGTCGGCCGTCCCGGACGGCATCCCGCTGATCGAAGGCGACATCGCCGATACCGAGCACGTGGCGGAAGTGATCCGCGGCTTCCAGGTCGGCGCGATCATGCATTTCGCGGGCAGCATCGTGGTCTCGGAATCGGTCGAGAAACCGCTGAAGTATTACCGCAACAACACCCAGAACAGCCTGGGCCTGATCGAGACCTGCGTACGCCTGGGCGTGAAGCACTTCATCTTCTCCTCGACCGCCGCCGTCTATGGAGAGCCCGAGGCCTATCCGATCGACGAGGAGGCGCCGACCCGGCCGATCAATCCCTACGGCCAGTCCAAGCTGATGACCGAGCATATGCTGCGCGACGCTTCGGCGGCCCACGGGCTGAACACCGGCATCCTCCGCTATTTCAACGTGGCGGGCGCGGACCCGGCCGGCCGGGCGGGCCAGAACACCCCGGCCGCGACGCACCTGATCAAGGTGGCGGTCCAGGCGGCGCTGGGGCTGCGCCCCGCGATCTCCGTGTTCGGGACGGACTACGACACGCCCGACGGCACCTGCATCCGCGACTATATCCATGTCTCGGACTTGGCCGACGCCCATGTGCTGGCGCTGCGCCACCTGGTCGGGAAGGGCGGCAACCTGCTGGTCAACTGCGCCTACGGCAGGGGTTTCTCGGTGCGCGAGGTGCTGAAGGCGGTGGAGAAGGTCATCGGCCGCCCGCTTCCGGTCGACGACGCGCCGCGCCGCGCCGGCGATCCGCCGGCCCTGGTCGCCAAGGCCGACCGGATCCACGAGCTGCTGGGCTGGAAGCCCGCCCATGACAGCCTGGAGGAAATGGTGGAAACGGCCCTCGCCTGGGAGCGCCGCTCCGCCGAGGACACCAAGGCGCGCCGGGCCTCCTGACATGTCGATCCAGGACTTCGCGCTCGGCGCCCGCGCCGCGCGGCTCGATCTGTACGACGAGGAAGCCCGCGCGGAGCGCCGCGTGCGCGAGATCCTGCGCCTGACGCAGGACCTGCGGGAGCTTTTCCCCGGCTCCAGCGGGATCCTGGACATCGCGGTGGGCAATGCCGAGGCGGTGCCCTGGTATCGCAGCCTGTTCCGCGGCGTCCGCCTCGTCTGCCTGGAGCCGGAGCGTCCTTCGCCCGCCCTCGCACGCTTCGGCGGACTTGCCCATTACCGGCGCTTCGACGGGACCAGGGTGCCCTATGCCCCCGACAGCTTCGACGTCGTCACCGGTTTCGGCGCCCTGACGGAAGCGTCTCCCGAGGGCCGGCCGCTCCTGCTGGGAGAACTGCTGAGGGTGCTGAAGCCGGAAGGGTTGCTCATCCTGTTCGAGCCGACCGGCGGGGAGAGCCCGTTGGGCGGCCGCGATGCTCGCCGCGCGGTCAGGGACGCAGGGTTCTGGAACGTGGCGGTCCGGTATGGCGGGGCCGTTCCGTTCCTGCCGTTCGGGCCGGAGTACAATGTGGTCGGGTGCAAGCTCTGATCGTCCGGTGATACATCGCGATCCGGCCAGCCTCGGCGCCGTTCTGTCCGACGTTCCGGACGGGGACTTCTACGATACCGCCACGTGGTACCGGGTCTTCGCCGAAACCTGCCTGGACCCCGGTGACCGCCTGTCGGTGGAGGCCACCCGGGAAGGGCTGGTCCTGCCGCTGCGCGAGCGGCCTGACGCCCTCGGGCCGTTCCGGGGGGTGCAGCTGTCCTGGCTCGGCAATTACTACACCTGCCGCTTCGGTCCGCTCCTGTTCGGGACGGCGGATGCCGCCGTAGCCTTCGAGGAGTGGGGCCGGCAGGTCCGCCGCCGCGAGCCGCGCCCCGCCCGGCTGGTGTTCTCGGCCCTGGACGGGGAGGCAGCCACGCTCGACGCGCTGCGGCGGGGGCTTGGGCGCGCCGGGTACCTGGTCGAGACGGTGGAGGATTTCGGCAACTGGTACAGCCCCGTCGCCGGCAGCTTCGAGGATTACTGGAACGGCCGCAACGCCCGCCTGCGCAACACCGTCGAGCGCAAGGAACGGGCGTTGCGCCGTGGCCATCGGGTGGACCTGGAACTCTTCCGGTCGCCGGCCGACGCGGAGCGGGCGACCGAGCTGTACGAGCACGTCCACGCTTTGTCCTGGAAGGAACCGGAGCCCTATCCGCGCTTCATTCCGAGCCTGATCCGCGCCGGACTGGAGGTGGGCGCCGTCCGGGTCGGCGTGCTTATGGTGGACGGCGAACCGGTTGCCGCCCAGCTCTGGATCGTCTGGCGGGGCCGCGCCACCATCTTCAAGCTGTCCTATGCCGAGAACCGCCGGAAGCTCTCCGCGGGATCGATCCTGACGCGCCACATGGTGCGCGAGGCGTTCCGGTCCGGCGACGTCGCGGAGATCGATTTCGGCTGCGGCGATGATCCCTACAAGAAGGAGTGGCTGCCCCGGCGGCGCCAGCGGTGGACGCTCTCCGCGTACGACCCGACGACGGCCTGCGGTGCCGCCCACACGCTCCGGCGCTATCTGCCGCGCCTAGTCCGCCGGCGGCTGCTGGGGCGGTGATGCCGTTCCGGGAGGGTTGGTGGAGGAGCCAGGATTTGAACCTGAAACTGCTGTCCCGGAGGACAGGGCTTTCCCGATTAAGCTACTCCCCCGAAATCCGGGCCGTCAGGCGGCGTAGAGCGCCTCGCCGTAGGTCTTGGCGAACAGCGACTGGAACTCCTGGAAGAGCTGTTCGACCTCTTCGTCCCAGGACTGGCCGACGCCGTCGGCCCGCCGGACATTGTAGAGGTCCAGGGCGGTGACCAGTAGCCGGGCGTCGTCCCGGGACAGGTCGAACTTCTTCGTCCGCATACCCTGTTCCAGTGCCTCGATCAGGGCATCGTACCGGTCGGTGGTGCGCCGCTCCCCGATGGTGGCGACACGGAAGCCGGCGGCATCCGTCCCGTGACCAATTCGGGCCGCCGCATCGAGCGTCCGGATAACCTGTTCGAGCTTCTTGCGGCTTGTCCGCGGGTGGAACATCGTGCCTCCTGACTTGCCGCGACCCTAGCCAAAGAAGAGACGCCGTGACAATCGCCGATCGGGCCACACCCCCACAGTTCCACCCAAGTGTTCCCGAGGTGGTAACCCGCGATCCGCCACATTTGTTTCATGTCTTTTCTTCCTTCGAGGTCGGCGGCCAGCAGATGCGTTTCGCCAAGATCGCGAATCGCCTGGGACGGCGCTACCGGCACACCATCGTCGCGGTGGACGGCAACACCGATTGCCTCGACCGGCTGGACCCAGGCCTGGACGTGACGGTTCTTCCGGTGGCGGTCGAGAAGGGCAGGGCCTTCAGCCTGCGCAACCTGGCCCACTTCCGCCGGGTACTGCGCGATCAGAGGCCCGACCTGCTGCTGACCTATGCCTGGGGGGCGGTCGAATGGGGGCTGGCGAACCGCATTCCCGCCCGTTGCCCCCACTTGCATTTCGAGGACGGCTTCGGGCCGGACGAGGCGGTCGGCCGGCATTTCCGCCGGCGCATCTGGTTCCGCCGGGTGGCGCTGGCCGGCCCCACGGAAGTGATCGTGCCGAGCCGGCTGCTGGAAGGGATCGCGCTGGAGAGCTGGCGGATCCCGCGGCAGCGGGTCCGGTTCATCCCGAACGGGATCGACTGCGCGCGGTTCGCGGCAGCGCCGGATCAGGGCGCCCTGCCGCCGCGCCGTCCCGGCGAGTTGCTGGTCGGATCGGTCGGAACGCTCCGCCGCGAGAAGAATTTCGGCCGGCTGCTGCGCGCCTTCGCGGCGCTGCCGCCGGAGCCGCCGGCCCGCCTGGTCCTGATCGGCGACGGTCCCGACCGTCCCGCATTGGAGGCTGCCGCCCGTGACCTAGGCATCGGCGATCGGGTGGATTTCGTGGGCAACATGATGAACCCGGAGCGGGCGCTGGGATTGCTGGACGTCTTCGCCATTTCGTCCGACACCGAGCAAATGCCGCTGAGCCTGCTGGAAGCCATGGCGGCGGCGCGGCCCGTGGTCTCGACCGATGTCGGCGACGTGAGGGCCATGGTCACCGACGAAAACCGGCCCCTCGTCGTGGACCGGGACGACGAGTCGGCGCTGGCCGCGGCGCTCCACCGCCTGCTGACCGACGCCACGCTCCGCCGCAAACTGGGCAACGCCAATCGTGCCCGCGTGGTCCGGGAATACGGCGAAGGCGCGATGCTGGAGACGTACGACCGGCTCTTCGAAGCATTCGGCCGTCCGGCGCCGCCGCAACGTCCGGCTTGACGCGGGGGCCTCACCCCTTAAGCTCCACCCTGCAAGGGGAGGACACATGAAAGAGAACAGACTTCGCTCGATCTGGCGCGACGGCGGCAGCGCCCTGAACTGCTGGCTGTCGATCCCGGACGGGTATGCGGCGGAGACCATGGCGCACCAGGGCTGGGACAGCCTGACCGTCGACATGCAGCACGGCGTGATCGATTACCGCGCCTCGGTCGCCATGATGACCGCGATCTCGACCACCGCCACGGCGCCGCTGGTGCGCGTGCCCTGGCTGGACGAGGCATACATCATGAAGGCACTCGATGCCGGTGCCGCCGGCGTCATCTGTCCCATGGTGAACAGCAGGGCCGAGGCGGAGCGCCTGGTCGGCGCCTGCCGGTACCCGCCCCAGGGCCATAGGAGCTTCGGGCCGAACCGGGCGATGCTGACCTCGGGCGGCGATTATCCCGAGCATGCCAACGCCGACGTCGTCGTCTTCGCGATGATCGAGACCAAGGAGGCCCTGGAGAACCTCGACGACATCCTCGGCACGCCGGGGCTGGACGCGATCTATGTCGGCCCGGCGGATCTCTGCTACGCCCTGACCGGCAGGTTCGGCTTCGACCATACGGAGCCGCCATTGTACGACGCGATCGTGGATATCCGCGAGCGGGCCGCGGCGCGCGGCGTGATGCCGGGCATCCATTGCGGTTCCGCGGCCTACGCCCGGCGCATGATCGAGCTGGGCTACCGGTTCGTGACCGGCGGCTCCGACGTCCATCTCATGGCGGCCGGCGCGCGTGCGGCGGTGCTGGAAGCGACCGGGCACGGGACATCGCCGGAAGCGCCCTCGGAGCGGCAGGCGATCGGACTCTACTGAGCCGGGCTCCGGATGGAAAAAGGGCGCCGCCGACCGGCTGGTCGGCGGCGCCCTTCCCCGTTGGCGAGGTCTGCCCGGCGCGACGCGTCAGGCGTTGCCGGTCTTCTCCTCGGCGCGCTTCTGCATCTGCTCCGCGGTCAGGCCCTGCTTCTCGGCCTCCTCCTGGCCGGCGTCCCGGGCGGCTTCGACACCCGCTTCGGCGGCGGTGCGGACAACGTTGGTGGCACGGTCGACCGCCTCGCTGCCGAACTCGCGGGCCCGGCTGTAGAACTCGTCGCTGTACTCGCCCAACAGCTCGTTCTCATAGCGGCTTGCGGGAATGCTGGCTCCCAGCACCGCGCCGACGGCGATGCCCATGATTCCGGCCATCAGCGGGTGCTCGTCGACCAGCCCGACGACGCTGCCGTAGCCCTGGCGGGCACGCTGCGAGGCCCGGTCGCCGTACTGGCGGGCACGCTCGCGATAGTCGGTCTGGCTGCCCGTGCCGCCATAGGCGTCGCCGCCGGGATAGCCGGAGCCGGAGAAGCCCTGGCCTTGGCCGCCGGTGCGGCTTTGGACGCGGTCACGCATGGACTGGGCGGAGTTGCCGGCCTGGTCGCGCCACTCGGACGCGCGGTTCGTCGCCTGGTCGCGGAACTCCGAAGCCCGGTGAAGGGCCTGGTCGCGCAGTTCCTCGGCCCGGTGCAGGGCGGTGCTGCCGTACTGGCGGGCGCGCCGGCGGGCGTCGCGGATGCGGGTGTCGACGCCGGGATGGCTGGTGTTGCTCCAGACCAGCCAGCCCACGCCGAGGCCGATCAGCGCCAGCGGTACCGGATTGCTGAGGATCGAGCGGTCCTCGTCGTCGTGGGAGTAGTTGCCGTAGCTCTCGTAATAGGTTCTGTTCATGGTGTTCCGCCTGATGGTCTGCGGGCTGCGGCTCTGCCCCGGGATGGGACAGGCGCGCCCTTTGTGGATTGTTCGGCCAAGCCGTTCCGGCCAGCGGGGCCGTCAGCGGCCCATCTGCGCCTTCGCCCAGTCCTTGTCGTCCTGGAGGGTCGAGATGGTCCGGTTCGGCTGGAGGTTCTTGGCCGCCAGCTTGCTCTTGCCCATCGACACCAGGATGATGCCGATCACCGTCACGACGCCGCCGACGATCAATGCGGCCAGCCAGGGCTCCATCAACGTCGCCAGGTAGTAGGTCAGGGCGAGCAGCAGGAAGATCACGCCCGCGAAGGCGACCATGCCGCCGGCGGCCAGCGAGACCGCTCCGGTCGTCGCCTGGTTCACCTTCTCGGACATCTCGACTTTGGCGAGTTCGACCTCCTTGCGCACCAGGGTGGTCGTCTCGTGGGCGAGCTCGGTCAGCAGGCCCGTCAGCGGCCGGTCGCCACCAGTCCGCTGCGGATCATCGTATCCGCGGAAGCTGTCGTCCGGCCTGCCTGTCATGGCGTGGTCCCCCTCGGCGGAGTGGTACCCTTGCTCTCGGTGTCGGGCTTCACGGTCGAAGCGGTGCTTCCGGAAGACGGAACCGCCGTGCCTCCCAGCCCGCTGGTCGAACGCTCCTCGCGCGCCGACGTCCCGACGACACCAGTGTTACGCTGCATCGCGCCGATGCCGCCGGCATTGCCGGTTCCAGCGCCCAGGCCGGAGCCGCCGGCTCCCGTGCCGGACACCCCGGCCGTCCCGGCGGGAGAGCCGGTCGTGGCCGCGCCCGCGGAACCGGCCATGGTTCCCGAAGCGGTTCCGGCGGAGGTGCCGCCGATGCCAGACGGCGAGGTGCCGGTCCCGGTCGAGTAGCCGCGGCTGCCGGTCTCGCGCCGGGCGAATTCGCTGGCGCTGCCGCCGTAGCCGCCGGTCTGCCGGCCATGGCTGCCGCCGCCGTAGCTGCCCCCACCGTAGCTTCCGCTATAGCCGCCCTGGCTCATGCCGCCGCGGTACTGCGCGCCGCGGCTGCCGGAGGTGCGCAGGAAGCGGGCGATGGCGAAGCCGACCACGACCGCGCCGCCGAGGAACAGCTCCGGCTGGCGGCGCGCGAAATGCTCGGCCTGGCCGATCAGGTCGTCAAGGTCGCGGTTGCGCAGGCTGTCGGCGAACTGCTCGATACGCTGTGCGGCCGTATCGGTATAGCGCGCGACCATGTCCTCGTTCCGCTCGCTGAGCTGGTCGGCGGCCTGGTGGAGCGCCTGCGCGACGCTGCCGATGCTGTCGGCGACGCGATGCTGCTGATGCTCGAAAGCCGAGCGGGCGCGGGTGCGGGCGGCGCCGGCGAGCCGGTTGCCCTCTTCCCCGACCTGCTGCTTGGCCTGTTCGACCGTGTTGGATGCGGTCTCGCGGGCCGATCCGGTGGTGGAGGCGCCCAGCCCCGACCCGGTGGAACTGCCCGGGGAACCGCCCAGGGACCCATTCGTGTCGCGCGTAGCCATATTCAGGACCTCCTCATGACGCTGTTCTTCGTTGCGCTCATTCACGCATTCTGACCAAAGATCTCCCAAGGAACAGCAAGCGACGGATTTGAGTTCCAAAGGGGTGCCGGATGGCAGGGTCGCCTTTCCCGGCCGGGAACCTTTCCTCGAAGGGGTTAGGTCTGCGCCGGATGCGTAAACCTTTGGCGTTTCCCAAGGCTTGACCGGTCTTTTCACTATCGACAGTATAGGCCCGTCAGGCGGTGGCTTGTTGCGGCGCGGTGCTCACTCCCGCCTCAGGAACGCTTCCGCCGGACCAACCCGGCGCGCGATGTCGCCGGCCGGGAACGCGGTCGGATATCCCGATGGCAAAGCCTCCGCGGCATGGCCGACGGACTGGAACGTGCTTTTGCCCATCCGACTGGGAGGCGGCGGGATCGACCGAAGTCGGCCCCGCCGCCTGATCGCTGGCGCTGTGCCGCCTTTGCCTGTCGTTTTCCCCAGCGCAATGGTGGTAAGGGTGCCGAATTGGGAAAAATCTTAAGCTTCTATTCACCAGTTTGCCCTTCATTAGTCATACGATGTATACAGCGTGGATGGTGAAGCCAACGCCGAACGTAACGCTGTATAACTTTGGGCGACAAAATGCAGATACGCACAACCTGTACCTCGACAAAGGCATTTGTCGTGTCGGTGTGCTGCATGCCTTGGACTGGACAAGCGGGGGAGTCTCCGCTCGGGGGCATTCATTGCGTATTTTAGCGGCTATTGTCTCGATGTCGGCTATTATGCTGACGGGTTGCATAGAGCAGGGGAAAACCGTGCCGCTCATGATCGTCCGTGCGGAGCCGCCCCCCGCCAGCGTGGAGGTCCCCCAAGCTCCCGTGCCGCGGGCCAAGCCGAAGCCGCCGGCTTCGGTCGCCGCCACCGCAGGCGTTCCCGCCGGCCGCAAGCCGATGCCCGACGCCGCCGCACCGTTCCGGCCCCCCGCTTTCGCCCCGGAGCCGGACGTCTCCTCCGAACGTCAGGACGCTCCCGAAGGTTCCGAGGCGAACGGCGGATCCGTCGTGATGGTGCCGCCCGCAGCTCCCTTGCCCGAGCCGTTGCCGGCGCCCGTGGAGGCGCTGCCGTCCCCGGCCACTCCCGCTCTCCCGGAGCCGCCGGCGGCCGTCCCGCCATCCGACCATCCCGGCCCCAAGGCCCTGGTCGGCCTGGACGAACAGGCCACCGTCCGACTTCTCGGGGAGCCGTCCTGGACCGAGGACGTCCCGCCCGCGAAATACTGGCAGTACGCCACTCCATCCTGCGTCTTGCGCGTCTTCTTCTTCATGGAGATGACAACGCAGAACTTCCGTGCCCTTTCCTATGAACTGACGAGTAGCGACGATGCCCCCAATGTCCATGAACGGTGCTTCGCACAACTCCTCGCCCAGGCTTCAGGCCGTCAGACGGCCCATGGCAACCGCATCAACTAACCCGGCTGCCGGCGTCGTGCCGTCCAAGGTCGCCTTGGTCGATGACGACGACCTCTTCCGGGAATCGTTGGGCATGAACCTGGCCGACGAGGGATACGAGGTCATCCCCTTCGACCGCGGCGCTCCGGCGCTCGACTATTTCCTGCGCGGCGGCAACGCCGACGTGGTCCTGCTCGACTGGCGCATGCCCAAGATGGACGGCATCGACGTGCTGCGCCAGCTCAGGGCCAGCGGCATCGAGGTGCCGGTGATCTTCCTGACCGTGCTGTCGGACCAGATCTACGAGGAGGCCGCCCTGGCCGGCGGCGCGGTCGATTTCGTCGAGAAATCCCGGTCGCTGCCGATCCTGCTGAAGCGCATGCAGCTGATCCTGGGCGGGCGCAAGACCGGCCCGGACGAGGGCGATCCCGCCGCGGCGCCGGGCGCGCAGGCCGGTGCGGCGCCCGCGGGCGGCGGCAACCCCAACCTGTTCAACCGCGGCGAGCTGGAACTGCGGCTGGACGGCAGCCGGGCCTTCTGGAAGGGCACCCGGGTCGACCTGACCCTGACCGAGTTCAACATCGTGCGGCTGATGGCGACCCGGCCGGGCGAGGACATCTCCTACCGCGAGATCTACGACCTGGTGCACGGCAAGGGGTTCGTCGCCGGCTACGGTCCGGCGGGATACCGGGCCAACGTCCGCGCCTTCATCAAGCGCATCCGCCAGAAGTTCAGGATGGTCGACGGCGACTTCGACCTGATCGACAACTATCCCGGTTTCGGCTACCGCTGGAGCGACGATCCGGTCGGCGGCGAGATGGACGGCGACGACGACCTGCGGGGGCATGCCGGAGGCTTGAGTTGACGGAGCGCCGACGGACGGAGACGGGAGCGGAGTCCTGATGGCGCAGCCGCGGGCAAAGACCGGCGGCCGTTGGCTCCTGCGCTCGCTGGCCAGCCGGCTGGTGCTTGTTTCGGTCGTCTTCATCGCCGTGCCCATCCTGATCTACCAGCAGTTCCGGGCGGCCGACGAGGACAAGCAGACGCTGCTCCTCCAGAGCGCCCAGCAGCAGGGACAGCTGATCGCCCGCGCGCTGGAGCCGCTGCTCGCCAAGGCGGATGCCAGCCTTCTGACGCGGCTCGGCGAAGAGCTTGCCCGGTTCGCCGACGAGAACACCCGGCTGAAGCTGCTGCTCCGGCCGAAAGGCGTTCCGGGAGCCCAGGGCTTCTACTATGTCGGCGCGGCGCCGCAGGCCCCCAACGCGAACCTGGACATCGAGCGCCAGCGCCTGCTGGAGCAGGGCATCCTGGCCCGCCTCGCGGATACCTGCAGCGGCAACCAGCCGCTGGCGATCCGGCTCCAGACGGCATCGGGCGCGCTGGAGGTGCTGACCTCGATCACCCCGATCAACAGCCCGTTCGGCTGCTGGGCCGTGGTGACGTCCCATTCGACGCCGACATATCTCGGCTCCTCGATCGGCCAGCCCTACTGGCAGACGCCGGAAGTCCAGGCCGCGGCGCTGATCTACCTCGCCATGGCGGCGCTGGTGCTCCTGCTGTTCCTGGGCGTCTGGAGCAACCTGCGGCGGTTCGGCCTGCTGGCCCGCCAGATCGGCAACCACGACGGCAACGGCCGTTCGTCGTTCGCCGAGCAGAACACCGTGCCCGAGCTGCGCAGCGTCGCCGAGGACTTCGACCGGCTGGTCGACACCCTGCGCAGTTCGGCCGACAACCTGCGCCGCGCCGCCGAAGACAACGCCCACGCGTTCAAGACCCCGATCGCGGTGATCCGGCAGTCGCTGGAGCCCCTGAAGCGGATCATTCCCGGCAGCGACGGACGGGGACCGAGGGCCATCGACATGATCGACCGCTCGCTGGACCGGCTCGACGGCCTGGTGTCCTTCGCCCGGCGCATGGACGAGGCGGCGGCCGACCTGCTGGAGCCGCCGCGCCGCAAGGTGGACCTGTCCGAACTGCTGGAGGACATGCTGAGCGGCTATGCCGGCCTGCTGGCGGAACGGCACCTGCACCTCAGGCTGCTGATCACCCCGCATGTCGTCGTGCGGGCCGGCGAGGACCTGCTGGAAACCGTCGTCGAGAACATCGTGGAGAATGCCATCAGCTTCTCCCCGGTCGACGGCAGCATCCAGGTGCGCCTGGCGCGGTCCGGCACCATGGCGGTGCTGACGGTCGAGGACGAGGGCCCGGGCGTCGATCCGGCCAATATCGAGCGCATCTTCGAACGGTATTTCTCGCAGCGCGACGCGACCGACGCGGCGGAACACCGGGCGCTGGACGCGACGGGCACCGACGGCGGCAGGACGGTCGTTCCCTTCGACCAGCCGGTGCAGCCGGCGGGGACGGGCGATTCCCTCCATTTCGGGATCGGCCTGTGGATCGTCCGGCGGAACATCGAGGCGATCGGCGGCCGGGTCACGGCGAGGAACCGGGACGCCGGAGGGTTGTTGATCAGGGTCGACCTGCCTATGGCGCTCTAGCGGTGCGCCGGACTGGGTACGAGGGAAGAATGCCCGTGCGCGCTGGCCATATCACAGCTTTGCCACATGACCGTAAGGGGGCTACCCCTATATCGTGTCAGCCAATGTATACCGAACGGATGGACTGTCATGTCCCAGCCTGATAGCGATGCGACTGGAGTTCAGAAGCCCACGGTATATCAGTACAGCTTCACGCGCGGCTCGGGGCAGGCGGCGGAGCGGGGGGTGGAGACGGCCGACACGGCCGAGCTTGGCCATGCCCTCGAACTGCTGCGCAGCACGAGCCTTCATCTGTCCCTGTTCAAGATCGTCCTGACGGACATCGACGCAGAGCAGGGGGCGATGACCATGCAGAAGGCCTTCGGCAATCGCGGCATGTTCGCGTCGCTGGCCGCCGGCGGATTCTCGCTGCTGCTGATCGGCACGGACATCGACAGCCGGATCACCAACGCGATGACGGTACAGGCGATCTATGCGTCCCTCGCCGACCTGGGGCTGCGCTCGCGCCTGGAGATCGCCGCCATCCACAGCCCGGCGCCCGAGATCGGCGATCCGGACGACATCCTGCTGCATCTGGCGAACCTGCCGACCGTCCAGCATCCCTTCGGCCGCGCCGCCTGACGGAGCCGGCCGGCCGATCACCGCCGGCGGTTGACCAGCGCTACGCCGCAGACGGCGAGCGCCATCCCGGCCAGCGCCGGGATGCCCAAGCGCTCGTCGAACATCAGGTAGGCGATGACCGCCGTCGCCGGGGGCACGAGGTAGAACAGGCTGGCGACCTGCGCCGCGGCGCCGCGGCGGATCAGGATGTAGAGCAGGAACACCGCCCCGACCGAGAGCACCAGCCCCAGCCAGGCGAGCGCGAACAGGAACTCGCCGGTCCAGCGGACCTCCATCGTCTCGAAACGCATCGCCAGGACCAGCAGGACGACGCTGGTGGCGGCGTACTGGAGGGCGGTCCCGCTCCGCAGGTCCATCCCGCCGCAGAAGCGCTTCTGGTACAGGGTTCCCACGGAGATCCCGACCAGGGCCGCGACGCACAGCGCCACGCCGGACAGGTAGCCGGCCTGCAGCGACAGGTTCTCCCAGACGACCAGCAGGACGCCGCACAACCCGAGCGCCAGGCCGAGCCACTGCCTGGCGCTGACGGTTTCGCCCAGCACCCGCCCGGATGCCGCCGCCGTGAGCAGGGGCTGGAGGCCGACGATCAGGGCGGCCACGCCGGCCGGCAAGCCGTTGGCGATGCCGGTGAAGACGCCGCCGAGATAGACGCCGTGGACCAGAAGGCCGGCCACGACGATGTGCAGCGCGTCGCTCCAGCGGCGCGGCCACGGCGCGCGCGTGACCAGTGCGACCGCGGCCAGCACGGCCGCCACCAACGAGAGGCGGATCAGCAGGAAGGTCAGCGGCTCCGCGTAGGGCAGGCCGAACTTGGCGCCGATGAAGCCGGTGCTCCACAGCAGGACGAAGACCGCCGGGATCAGGCGCATCCACGCCGGGCGTCCGGTCGGGGCAAGTGAGACTTGTGCCATCGCGCATTACCTGTCGCGCACCGGGGCGGGACGCCCGGCGCAGGCGGCAGGGCTAGCGCCCCGCAGCGGCTTTGGCAATGGCGGGATGCTCCGCCGGCCGCGGCGCGGGCTTCAGGACCCAGGCTTCGGGCTGCAGGCCTCAGGCGACATGGCGGCCCCTGCGGACGACCCGCCACAGCGGCAGCCGGACCGTGACATGGGTGCCCGCATGCTCCTCGCTGCGCAGGACCATGGTGCCGCCGTGCAGGCGCACCAGGGATCGGGTCAGCGGCAGCCCCAGGCCGGTCCCCGACGTCTCCTGCTGGAACTTGCCGTCGACCTGCCCGAACGGCTCCATGACGCGCGCAAGGTCCTTCCGGGCGATGCCGATCCCGGTGTCGCTGACGGTGATCGCCACGCGGCCGTCGGGCTCGCACTCCAGCTTCAGGTCCACGGAGCCGCCGCGCGGCGTGAACTTGACGGCGTTGGACAGCAGGTTGAGGAGCACTTGGCGCAGCACCCGCTCGTCGCCCCGCAGGATCGGCAGGTTCGGCGGGATATGGGTGTTGAACTTGAGGCGCTTGTCGTGGACCGGCTTCTGGACGAAGCGGCCGGCCGCCAGGGCGATCACGGCCAGATCGATCTCCTGCTCGTTCAGCTCGTACTTGCGCGCCTCGATCTTCGACAGGTCGAGCAGATCGTTGATCAGGTTCAGCAGATGGGTCCCGCTGGCATGTATGTCGGTGATGTACTCGCGGTACCGCTCGTTGCCCAGCGGGCCGAAGACTTCCTGGTTGATCATCTCGGAGAAGCCGATGACCGCGTTCAGCGGCGTACGCAGCTCATGGCTCATGCTGGCCAGGAAGTGCGACTTCGCCTTGTTGGCCTTTTCCGCCGCCTCCTTCGCGACGCGCATGTCCTGCACCGCCTTTTCGCGCCGCCTGGTCTCCACGCGGACACGCTCGAGCACGCGGTTGTACAGCGTGGCGATCTGCCCGGCCTCGGTCTCCGCATCCACCTGGACCGGGCGGGAGAAGTCGCCGTCGCGCCTCTGCCGGTCCATCTCCACCAGCAGGCGCAGCAGGGCGGTGTTCGCCCCGTGCTCCGCGACGTTGAGGCCGATCCGCTCGTCCTCCTGCGAGACCCGAAGCGGATAGAAGCGGTTGATCAGCCACAGGAGCGCGAGGCCCCCGCCGAAGGAGAAGGTGCCGATCGCGCCGACGCCGCCGAGCTGGACGAGGAACTGCTCCCAGCGGGTATGGCCGTTGTTCCACAGCTCCGGCCGGCCGACCAGGGCCACCGCCAGTGTTCCCCAGATCCCGCACATCAGGTGGACCGGCACCGCCGACACGGCGTCGTCGACGCGGACCTCCTCGAGCACGCGCATGCCGACGAACAGGATGACCCCGGAGACCGCGCCGATCACCAGGGCGCCCCCGGGGCCGACCACGTGGCACGGGGCCGTGATGCCCACCAGCCCGGCCAGCACGCCGTTCATGATGATCTCCACCTTCGGCTTGCGGTGGAAGCCCCAGGTGATCAGCAGGGCCGCGAGGCCGCCCGCCACGGGTGCCAGGACGGTGTTGATCAGGATGCGGGGGATCTCGGGGCTGAGCCGGAGCGTGCTGCCGGCATTGAACCCGAACCAGCCGACCCACAGCAGGAAGACGCCGAGCACCGCGACCGGCAGGTTGTGTCCCTCGATCTCCTTGCCGCCGGAGCCCGGTTCGGGGCCGAAGCGCCCGGACCGCGGACCGATCACCAGGATCGCCGCCAGCGCGATCCAGCCGCCGACGCTGTGGACGACGGTCGATCCGGCGAAGTCGATGAAGCCCAGGGAGGCGAGCCAGCCATAGGCCTGGCCGGTCTCCAGGCCCGCCCAGCTCCAGTGTCCGACCACGGGATAGATCAGGGTGGACAGGATCGCGGCGCACAGGAAATAGCCCGCGAAGCGCATCCGCTCCGCCACCGCTCCCGAGACGATCGTCGTGGCGGTGCCGCAGAACATCATCTGGAAGAAGAAGAAGGCGCCCGACCAGGGCGTCTCGCCGCCGTCGAACAGGAATCCGCTGGTGCCGATCAGGCCGGCCCAGCTCGCCCCGAACATCAGCGCGAAGCCGATCAGCCAGAAGCTGAAGGCGGCGATCAGGAAGTCGACCAGGTTCTTGATGACGACGTTGATGCTGTTCTTGGCGCGGACGAGACCCCCTTCGAGACAGGCGAACCCGGCCTGCATCAGGAAGACGAGGATGGCGGCGACGCTGAGCCATAACACGTCCATGTATTGACCCGCCGGATCCATGGTCAGCAGTTCCGTCCGCGGCTTCGGGAATGCATTCTGTCGAGGTGTCCTGGATGCTTGGATGAACGTGTGCCGGAGCCCGCTCCGGCGGGCGCGAACCCTGGCCCGGTCCGGTTCCCGACAGATCATGGAAGCTTACCCCAATTATGATTTCATGTGCCGCAAAATTTTGCCGCACCTGCGAAGAAATTCTGGGTCCCGATCAGGAACTCAGAGTTAAGGCAACATTAACCAATTCTTGGATAGTGTCCGGCATGTTTCGCATACCTGCGCCACCACTTGCCTTATTGCTTGCCATGTTTGCCGCAACTTGGGGTTCTGCGGCCGTGGCGGCGCCGCAGTCCGAAATGTCCGGGAGCGGCAGCGCGATGGAAGGGGACGTGCTCACGCTCAACGGCACCATGGTGCGCCTGCGCGGGATCGATGCTCCGGACGCCGGGCAGGTCTGCCGATCCCTGCGGGGGGCCGAGTACGACTGCTTCGCCGCGGCGCGCGACCAGCTGCAATCCATGCTGGACCTGGGGCCGGTGACCTGCAGGCTCAGCGAGCTGGACCGTTCGCAGCAGCGCGTGGGCGTCTGCCGGGTCCTCGGCAAGGATCTGGCGGCGGCCATGCTCGTGCGCGGCTGGGCTTTCGCCTACAGCCATCTCAGCCACGACTATCATGGGCTTGAGGCACGGGCGCAGGCGCGCCGCGCGGGCATGTGGGCCGGACGGGTGGAGGCGCCCTGGCTCTGGCGGACGCGGAAGCTCAATGAAAAGGGAGTCTCGGAACGTTAATCAAACTTAACTTGATGACAGGGACTGCTTCGGTGCCTAATGTAACTCCGGCTTACCGGTGAAAGGACCGAGGAAAGCAAGGCCAATGCGTGTCTATGCACGGGAATTGAACGAGCATCTGCCGAGCCTCCGACGCTACGCGCGCGCCCTTACCGGGTCGGTCGAGCGGGGCGACGACCTGGTGACGCGCTGCGTCGAGATTGCCGTCATGGCGCCGACCCGTTTCGGCGTGCCGCTGGCTTCCGCGGGCGGGCTCTACGCTCTTCTGCACGCCCTGTTCGACCAGGACGGGGAGGGCAGGCCGGACAGGTCGCAGCATCCGATCGAACGGGCGCTGGCGCGCCGGCCGGAGTTCGAGCGCCGGCTTTACCTGCTGGTCGCGCTGGAGGATCTTCCCGTGGCGGAGGCCGCCAAGCTGGTCGACCTGACCGTCACCGAGGCGACCGGGAGGCTGACCGCGATCCGAGAGTTCCTGCGGCTGGCGATGACCGCAAGGGTCCTGGTGGTCGAGGACAATGCCCTGGCCGCGGTGGATCTCAGCGAAATGATCAGCGGCATGGGCCATGTCGTCTGCGGGATGGCCGCGACGGAGCCCGAGGCCCTGGCGCTGGCCAACGCGGAAAGCCCGACCCTGGCCGTGCTGGACATCCGCCTGGCGCGCGGGGGAAGCGGCATATCGGTGGCGCGCATGCTGCGGGACAGGTTCGCCGTTCCGGTGATCTTCGTGACCGCCTATGCCGGCGACCTGCGGCTTCTCGACGAGGAGGACCTGGGGCCGGTCATCCGCAAGCCCTATACGACCACCGCGGTCCAGGATGCCATCTCGCAGGCGGTGTTCGCGCCTCTGCCCGAGATGCTGCTGCACTGATCCCGGAGTGTCATGACGAAAACGGACCGCTGCGGCCGTGGCCGGAGCGGTCCGATGTCCGTCGTCGGTCGGACGCGTGCGTCAGACCGCCCGCGAGCGGCCCGCGATCATGCGGTAGATCGCCAGGATGATGATCGCGCCGACCACGGCGCCGATGAAGCCCGCCCCTTCGCCGGCCCGGTACCAGCCCACGGCCTGGCCCAGATAGGTCGCGACGAAAGCGCCGGCAATGCCGAGCAGGATCGTGATGATGAAGCCGCCGGGGTCGCGGCCCGGCATCAGGAACTTGGCGACGATGCCGGCCAGCAGGCCGATAATGATTGTACCGATGATGCCCATGATGTCGATCCCTCTGGATTTGCCCCTTTGATAGCCCTGTAACGGCCGAAACGGTCGCGAAGTTCAAATCCAAGGCGCATGGCTGCCCCGGCTATGGCGGGGTAACATCGTCGGGAACACGCGGCGGGCGGCGCCTGCGGCACGCGTCGGAACAGTATTTCACCTCCTCCCAGACGGCGGCCCATTTCCGCCGCCAGGCGAACGGCCGGCCGCAGGCGGCGCAGGGCTTCGTCGGCAGGTCGCCCTTGCGCCGCATGGGGCCGGTCCGCCGGACGGCGGGCATGGCGGTCAGGACCGCTCGGGCGGGAGCGCTATGGGATGACGCATCTCGTAGGCGCGGGCGGCCCGAAGCACGAGGTCGTCCCGGTGCATCGGCCCGACGATCTGAAGGCCGACCGGCAGGCCCGCCGAGGTCAGGCCGCAGGGGATCGAGGCGGCGGGCTGCTGGGTGAGGTTGAACGGATAGCTGAACGGGGTCCAGTCGATCCAGCCGGTCTCGTCCGGACGGCTCGGCTCGTTCTGCCCGGCCTCGAAGGCCGGGATCGGCATGGCCGGGGTCAGCAGGATGTCGTGGCGCCGGTGGAAGAGGCTCATCTGCATGCCGAGGCGGGCGCGCGCCAGGACGGCCTGCTGGTAGTCGAGCAGCGAAAGCGACGCGCCCGCGCTTTCGAACCCGCGGAGGTGCGGGTCCATCAGCGCCTTCTGTTCCTCGGTGAAGCCGGCCATCACCGTGGCGGCGCCGGCCGACCAATGGGCGAAGAAGACGTCGGTGGCGCCCGGCAGGTCGAGGACCACCTCCTCGACCTCGGCGCCCAGGTCCGTGAACTCCTCTGCCGCGCGCCGGACGAGGGCGGCGACCTCCGGGTCCACGGGCGCGCCGTTCAGGGTGGGCGCGAAGGCGACCTTCAGTCCGGCCACGCCGTCGTCCAGCCCGGCCAGGTAGTCCTTGTCGACGGGGGGTAGGGCGTACCAGTCGCGCGGGTCGGGGCATGCCAGGACCCGTAGCATCAGCGCGGCGTCCGGCACGGTCCGGGTCATCGGGCCGACATGGGACACCGTTCCGAATGGGCTCGCCGGGTATGCCGGAACCCGGCCGAAGCTCGGCTTCAGCCCGAAGATGCCGGTGAACGACGCGGGAATGCGGATCGATCCGCCGCCGTCGGTGCCGACATGCAGCGCTCCCGTGCCGGTCGCCGCCGCCACCGCGGCGCCTCCGCTCGACCCGCCGGGCGTCATGGCCGGATTCCAGGGGTTGCGGGTGATGCCGGTCAGCGGACTGTCGGTCACCCCCTTGTGCCCCAGTTCGGGCGTCGTCGTCTTGCCCAGCAGGATCGCACCCTGCTCGCGCAGCCTGGCGGTCGCCGGCGCATCCTCCTCCCACGGCTGGTCGGGGCTGATCGCCTTGCTGCCCCGAAGCGTCGGCCACCCCTTCGTCAGGAGCAGGTCCTTGATGGTCGTCGGAACGCCGTCCACCAGGCCGAGCGGCTTGCCCTTCACCCAGCGCTCCTCGCTGGCGCGGGCCGATTCCATCGCCGCGTCGCCGTCCACCAGGGTGAAGGCATTGAGTCCGGCATCGAGCGAGGCGATGCGGTCGAGGCAGGACTGCGTGACTTCGACGGGGGAAATCCTGCGGCTTCGGTAGAGGGCCAGAAGCTCGGTGGCGGAGAGCAGGGCCGGGTCATTCTTCATAGGGGAATATGCCGATATTTGTGCGGGACGGGGGGTGCGTCATTTAGTCTAGTTCGCGGATGCCGATGTCACCAAGCCGTAATCGTTCCGTGCATTGAAGCATTAACGAAGCTCTCTTATGCTGCATCGCACAAACAAACCTGCGGGTTGATCAAGGAGCTTTGATGTCGCTCATTTCCCTGGAAGGCAAACGCGGCCTGGTGGTCGGTATTGCCAACGACAGCAGCATCGCTTACGGCTGCGCCAAGGCCTTCCGGGCGCTCGGCGCCGAACTGGCCGTGACGTATCTCAACGCCAAGGCCGAACGGCACGTCAAGCCGCTGGCCGACGAGCTGGAAGCTTCGCTGTTCCTGCCGCTCGACGTCCGGGTGGAAGGCGAGCTGGAGGCCGTGTTCGCCGCGATCCAGGAGAAGTGGGGCAAGCTAGACTTCGTCCTCCACTCCATCGCCTTCGCCCCGAAGGAAGACCTGCACGCCCGCGTCGTCGATGCGTCCCGAGAGGGTTTCCTGCTCGCCATGGACGTCTCCTGCCACTCCTTCGTGCGCATGGCCAAGCTGGCGGAACCGTTGATGGTCGACGGGGGCTGCCTGCAGACGGTCTCCTTCTACGGCGGGGAGAAGGTGGTCGAGCACTACAACCTGATGGGTCCGGTCAAGGCCGCCCTGGAGAGCGTGACCCGGTACATGGCGGCCGAGCTGGGGACCAAGGGCATCCGCGTCCATGCCCTGTCGCCGGGGCCGCTGGCCACCCGCGCCGCATCCGGAATCGACCGCTTCGACGAGCTGATGGCCCGGGTGACGGAACGCGCCCCGACGCACCATCTGGTCACGATCGAGGATGTCGGCGCCTACGCGGCCTTCCTGGCGAGCGACGCCGCCAAGTCGCTCACCGGATCGGTCGCCTTCATCGACGGCGGCTACAACATCGTCGGGTGACGCCCCGGCGGCTGATGGTAATCTCCCCTCGCCCCAGCCCGGGGAGAGGGGAGAACCATGACCGCTGAACCGCGCCTCGCGCGAATTCTCGATTTCCTGCTGCTGACCGACCGTTTCAAGACGATCGAGCGGCGGGGCTACATAGCCGACGGCTCGCGGCGCGAGACGGATGCCGAGCATACCTGGCACATGGGGCTGTTCGCCCTGCTGCTCCACAAGGAACTCGGATTCGAGGTCGACCTGGGGCACGTCCTGACGCTGGTCCTGGTGCACGACTTGGTCGAGATCCATGCCGGCGACACCTATGCCTATGACGAGGCGGGCTGCGTCGGGCAGGCCGAGCGGGAGATCGCGGCGGCGGAACGCCTGTTCGCCGAACTGCCGCCCGACCTGGGAGCCAGCTTGCATGCCTGGTGGCGCGAGTTCGAGGCCGGGGAAACCCCCGAGGCCCGTTTCGCCAAGGCGATCGACCGGCTCCAGGGCTTCGCGCAGAACTACAATTCGGGCGGACGGGCGTGGCGCGAGAACGGCATCGCTCGGGAGCGGACCTATCAGCGCACCGACCTGCCGATGGCGGTCGACCCGGCGCTGAGAAGCATCGTGGAGGAACTGTACCGGCGGGCCGACCGGGAGGGACTTTGGCCGGAGGATGCCGCTTCGCCGGGCCGGGCGGGCAGGTCCGGTCCGAGGGAGACCTGATGCCGAGTGACCCGCGGCCGGAACCTGTGTGTCCCGGCCGCCATTCCGGGATCGGCAGCCTTCAATAATACGCCACGCGCTGCCGCCGGCCTTGGGCATGTTCCCACGACCACTCCACCAGTGCCGATACGAAACGCTCCAGTACCGGCCGGACCGACGTGGCCAGGTCGCCGCGGTAGCGGAACGGGGGCTTTTCATCCATGTAGGTGCCCTGGCTTATCTGGAGCTGGACGACATGGATGTTGTCCTCCGGCCTGCCGTAGTGGCGGGCGATGTAGCCGCCCGCCCCCCGCGGGTCGAACAGGGACGTGAAATTGTCCGTACAGGCCAGGACGTTGGACAGGCGCCTGGAGAGATGGGGGCTGGCGCTGGTGTCGTCGGCCGTGACCAGGTTGAAGTCGCTCCGGCCGGGACCGGGAGCATCGCCGGCCGCCTTGGCGGAATGCGCATCGAACAGGACCGCGATCCCGAAGCGATCCTTCAGGGCGGCCAGTTCCGCCTGAAGCTGGCGATGGTAGGGGTGCCAGTAAGTCATGATCCGGCGCCTGACTTCCACCGCGTCGGGCTGGCACCCGTCCAGGTATATGGGAAAGTCGTCCGCCGTGCTGGTCGGGCACAGTTCGGTGAAGCCGCGGCCACTGGAAAGTCCGCTCCGCGACGGGTCGCGATTGAGATCGATGACGTAGCGCGACTGGGTCGCCGCGAGGAAACCCACGCCGAGAGCCGGGGCGAAATTGTAGAGACGATCCAGATGCCAATCCGTATCCGGCACCTGTTGCGCCCAGTCGGTCATGCCGACGGCGATCTCCCGGGGAAGGTCGGTGCCCACATGGGGCAGGCTTATCAGCACCGGGGTTTCTCCGGGCTGGAATCGGTAACTCTCCATCGGTTCCTCACATCCCCGCGATCCCCGGGTCGGGGCGGGGCGGCCAGAAGAAGAAGCGCCAGGGGGTCGGCAGCGGCGATCGAGGTCCGCTGTGCGACTATGACCAAAGAACTATCGATGAAGATCGTTCGGGGGTCAAACGATATGTAGCTTTTGTGAAGCGGTTGCAGTCCCGTCCGGGACCTCATGCCGCAGCGTTCAGGCTTCCAGATCCGGCTCGCTCTCGGCGACGTGGTCGACCATGTCGGACAACACCCGGCGGATGTGCTCGTCGGTGATCAGGTAGAAGACTCGGTTGCCGCGTCGTTCCGCCTGGATCAGGCGGCCGGCGCGCAGCAGGCGGAGATGGTGGCTGACCAGCGACGCCGAGAGCCCGAGCTGGCTCGCCATGTCGCCGACCGATGCGGGCGTTTCCAGGCAGGCGAGGATGATCCGCAGCCGGCTCGGATCGCTCATCAGGCGGAACATGTCCGCCAGTTCGGTGGTCTGGTCCTCCGAAAGACGCAGATGGGCGGGAAGATCCTTGGCGGAGGTATGCTTCAGCATGGATTGGGTCCGATCCGGCGGTTCAATACATAAAGATCAGCTTTCCGCCACCCGGTATCAAGCCCGGCGTCGCGGACATCAATCGACCAGGAGAGACCAGGTACGGTCGCTCAAGGGCACGGTTCCGGCGACGGCGGCCACCGTTTCGCCGGCCGCCGCCATCTTCATCTGCGTCCGGGACCACAGCAGGCCGGAGGTGCGGCTGACCAGGGGAGTGCGCGCGGCCCGCGGATCTTGCGCCGTCGGATCGACGATCTCCGCGACCACCTCGCCGTTCCTGACGAAATCACCGATCTCCCGCCGGAAGGCGACGATCCCCGGCAGCGGTGCGATCAGCCGGTCGACGCCCGACAGCGGCGTCGCCGCGCAGCGTGCCGGCGGGACCGGGCCGGGAGCACCGGCGACCAGGCCGCGGCGCTGAAGGAAGCGGAGGATGTTGTCCGCATCCGAAGCGGCGGTCCCATCCTGCACGTCGGACTTCCCGCGCAGCTCCACCGTCGCGGAAAGGCAGGCGGACGGTACCGGGAAGCGCTCGCCGAAGCGGAGCCGCAACTTCCACCAGGGCATGGAGCAGGCCTCGTCGAACGGATCGCCGCCGCTGTCGCCGGCCAGCATCACTGCCCGGCAGCCCAGCTGGGCCGCGAGGTCGGCGGCCCCCGGCCAGAGATCGTCGGACACATACATGTGCATCAGCGATTCGAGGTCGCAGTGCAGGTCCAGGACGATGTCGGCGTCGATCGCCAGGGTCAGCAGCGTCCGGCGCAGTTCCTGGACGTCGCTCCCGGAGCGGACTTCCCCGAGCGCCTCGATCAGCGCCGCCCGGATGGCGGCCACGTTGTCCGCCGCGTCGGCGCCGAGCCTGTCTTCGAGCCGCGGCGCCACGGTCTCGACCAGGTCTGCGAAGCCGCGGTTGAAATTCTGTCCATGCTCCAGGGAACTGCGGCCGTGGAGACGGCCCGCCAGGTACTGGTCAAGCCCGATCGGGTTCGCGACCGGGACGACGACGACCTCGCCGCGGATGGCGCCGTTCCGGTCGGCCTCGTCGAGTCGCGCGATCAGGTGGTGTGCGACCAGCATCCCGGGGATCTCGTCCGCATGCAGCCCCGCCTGGACATAGGCCTTCGGCCGCGCGCCGGGCGTGCCGTAACGATGCACGGTGACGTGTCTCGCCGTTCCGAGATGCTGCGCGGGAAGCGGAAGGGCGACGGTGGTCTTGGCCATGGAGTATCCGATACCGGGTTCTTCTATCCCGGCAATCTAAGCGGTGCCGGCCGTCCGGGCACAAGGAGGATTTTCGGACAACGGGCGGATCAGGACAGGGCGGGCGCGGTTTCCGTCGGCAGCGCGTCGAGAAAGGACCAGAGGGCTTGGCGGGATGTCTCGAACAGCGTTTCGACGTCCCCAAGCATCGCCCGGACCTTTTCGTTGCCGGCGCCGCCGCCTCCGGCATCTTCGACCTCCCGCCTCAGGTCCGACGCGACCGCTGCGAGCCGGGCCAGTCCCAGGTTGGAGGCGGCTCCCTTGAGCTGGTGGGCGTGTCGGTCGAGCGCCTCGGGGACGCCGCTCTCCGCCGCTTCGCGAAGCGCCTCGAGGGTCGCGGCATGGCTGCTGAAGAACTGGCCGGCGAGCCCGCGGTAATCCTCCACCCCGATCACCGAAAGCAGTTCCCGGATCCCGTCCTCGTCCAGCAGGTCCGGGGGCCGTTCGGGGCCGTCGGTCGCCGGCGCGGGCCGGTCGCCGGCATGGGACGTGGCGAAGCCGATGGATCCCCATTTCTCGATCATGTCCACCAGGATCTGCTGGTGGACCGGCTTCGCGATATAGTCGTCCATGCCGGCGGCAAGGCAGCGCTCGCAATCCGACGGAAGCGCGTTCGCGGTCATGGCGATGATCGGGATCCGCCGCTTTTCGCCGGGCAGGCCGCGAATCGCGGCGGTCGCCTCGAAGCCGTCCATCTCGGGCATCTGCACATCCATCAGGACGAGATCGTAAGCCTTCGACCGCACCATCTCCACCGCCTCGGCGCCGTTGTTCGCGATGTCGACCGCGTGGCCCATCTTGCGGAGCCGCCGTGCCGCGACCTGCTGGTTGATCAGGTTATCCTCCGCCAGCAGGATGGCGAGGAGCCGGTTCGGCGCTCCGGGCGCCGTGGCCGCCGGGCCGTCCGCCCGCGGGGAGGAGGTCACGGCCGCGGATTCGGCCGGCGGGGAATGGGCGGTCCGGGACATCTGGTCGAACAGGTAGTGGCAGCGGATGGGCTTCATCACCGTCGCCGCGGCTCCCGCCGCCTGGGCGAGGACGCGCAGTTCCTCCGATCCGTCGCTCGACGCCAGGATGGCCACCACCCCCGCGGTGAGCGGGTCGGCCTTCATCGCGCGGACGAGGTCGATGCCGGTCATCCCGGGCATCATCTGATCGATGATCGCCATGTCGTAGGGACGGCCGGACAGGCCCGCCCCGGCCAGCATGGCCAGCGCCTCGGCCCCGGAGGTCGCGGTGTCGGCGACCATGCCCCAGGATTCGAGCTGACGCTGAAGCAGGTCCCGGTTTATCGCGAGATCGTCCACCACGAGGGTCCGCTTGCCGGTCATCTCCATGCCGGCCCTTCCCGAGGCCCGGCCGACGCCGTCGGCGACGGGGGTGAGCGGAATCTCGATGATGAAGACGCTGCCCTTCCGGTGCTCGCTGCGCACGTCTATCGTCCCGCCCAGCAGGTCGATCAGCCGCTTCGAGATGGCGAGGCCGAGGCCGGTCCCGCCGAACCGCCGGGTGGCCGAGGAGTCCACCTGGGTGAACATGGTGAAGAGACGGGGCAGGGCCTCCGACGGGATGCCGATGCCGGTATCGGTAACCTCGAAACGGACGATGACCCGGCCGTTCGCCTCCCCGACCTTGCTGGCGACCAGGGATACCCATCCGGTCTCGGTGAACTTGACGGCGTTGCCGGCCAGGTTGAGCAGGATCTGGCGGATCCGTCCGGGATCGCTGCGGAAAACGCCCTGAAGCTCCGCCGGGACCAGATAGGCCAGTTCGATCCGCTTGCTGCCGGCGCGGGGCGCCAGGATCGCCAGGACGCTCTCGACCAATTGGAGAAGCTCGAAATCGATTTCGTCGAGGGTGAGGCGGTTGGCTTCCATCTTGGAGAAGTCGAGGATGTCGTTGATGATCGTCAGCAGCGCCTCTCCCGATTCCTGGATGATCTCCGCATAGCGGCGCTGTTCCTCCTCCAGCTTGGTGTCGAGCAGCAGGCCGGTCATGCCGATCACGCCGTTCATGGGCGTCCGGATCTCGTGGCTCATGGTGGCCAGGAACTCCGACTTGGCGCGGTTGGCGATCTCCGCCTCCTCCTTGGCCTTGCGCAGGTCGGCCTCGTTGCGCTTGCGTTCGGTGATGTCGCGCAGTTCGGTGACGCAGGCATCGACGCCGCGGAACGGGATCGGGCGCGAGCGCAGCTCGACCGGGTAGCAGGAACCGTCGCGCCGCAGGCCCGAGGCGTCGCAAGGCTCGGCCGAGCCGGTCAGGACCGGCACCGAGACGCGCGCCCGGTCCGCCGGATCGATCAGGTTGAGGACGCTGCGGCCGATCAGGTCGTCGTAGGAGAAGCCGGTGGAGGCGCACAGGGCCTGGTTCGCTTCCAGGATCACGCCCCGCTGATGGATCGCGATGCCGGTGAAGGACGCCTCGTGGAGGGCGCGGAACCGCTTCTCGCTTTCCCGCAGCGCCGCCTCCGACTGGCGGCGCGCCTCATGTCCGTCCATGAAGGCGTTGAACCAGCGGGTCAGGTCGGCGACCTCGCCGCTGCCGAGGACGGGGAGCCTTTCGCCGGGACCGGAGCCGTCCTGGCCGGATCCGTCCTGAAGGGACTGGAAGCGGGAGGTGATCCGGCGGATCGGCGCCACGACGCTGCGCGAATAGGACATCGCCGCGAGCAGCGCCACCGCCAGGCACACGGCCATCACCCCCGCGGTGACCCGGCTGATGGTGCCGACATGCCGGTTGAGCGACTCGAGGTCGACGACCTGGGCGATCAGCCAGCCGGTACGGTCGGAGCGCAGGTAGGTCACGACGACCGGCCGGCCGGCGATCGGGTGGGTGAAGCTGCCGGCCTGTCCGGAGAAGCCTTCGGCGAAGGACGCGTTGAGCCGTTCGCCGATCAGGCCGCGGTCGGGATGGTAGATGATCCGCCGGGCGGCGTCGGCCAGCAGCATGTGCGACGTGGCTTCGGTCTCGCTGTCGCGGAAATGCTGGTAGAGCAGGTCCACGCTGTAGTTCACCACCAGGAGCGCCACCGGCCGGTCGCGCAGGGTGGCCCGGTCGAAGCTTCGCATCACCTTGGCCGCGGTGATCACCTTGCGGTGGCTCGAACTGGCGTTGACGTTGTCCTCGATCCCTGCCCAGTGGACCGTGCTGGAACTGGCCACCGCCTCGTCGTAGATGCGCTCCCGGACATCCTTGCGGATGTGCCCGACGTCGAGCGTGTCGCCCACGTGGTAGTGGGTCCCGTCCGCGGTGAAGATGTCGATCGAGACCAGTCCCCTGATGTTCAGGTAGCTGTTCAGGATGTAGCCGATACGGGCCTGGGTCGCGAGGTTGGTGAAGCTGTCCCGGGCGGTGCCGTCCTGCTTGAGCGCATCGGTGATGGCATCGACGCCCGAAATGTTCGCGATCAGGCTCTCGACCTGGTCCATCTGGACGTGCAGGTGGTCACGCTGGCTGCGGACCTGCTCGGCCGCGTGCCGGCTCGCCTCGGTCGCCAGGATCGAGCGGGAGACCTCGATCGCGGTCAGCCCGATCGCCAGGATCGGCAGGAAGCTGAGGAACATCAGGTAGGCGATGAACCTCAGCGTGATGTTCAACCTCAAGCGGGACAGCCACATCGCGGCGTCACGGCCTCTCCGGCCGGGCGGTGATGACCCGCACCTCGACCATCGTCTCCAGCGGAACCTCCTCGCGGGACAGCATCCGGTTGGCGTAGACGACGCCCAGGTAGCCCTGGCGGCCCGCCTGCTGGTCGATGGTGGCGGCCAGGGTGCCGGCCTTGACCGCCTCGACGGCGTCGTGCAGGGCGTCGTATCCGGCGATCCTGACGTCCCGCCGCCCGGACTCCTGGACGTACCGGGCGGCGCCGAGCGCCATCATGTCGTTGGCGCAGAACACCAGCGAGATGCCGGGTTCGCGCTCGAACATCGACTTGGCGACGTCGTACGCCACGTCGATCTTCCAGTCCGCGCTCTCCTGGGCGACCACGGTGATCGACGGGTTGGCCGCGAAGGCCCGCAACGCGCCGGCCTTGCGCGCCTCGGCGTTGGCGGCGCTGCGGATGCCCTCGATGATCGCGGCCTTCGCCGGCCCGGCGACGCCCTCGGCCAGGACCATCCCGGCGAGGTAGGCGCCGTGGTCGTTGTCGACGCTGATGAAGGGCACCGGGGTCAGGCCGACCTTCCGGGAGAACTCGGCGTCCAGGCGGTTGTCGATGTTGACCACCGCCAAACCCGCCGCCTGCGCCCGCTTGAGCACGGGGATCAGCTTCACGCTGTCGCCCGGCGCGATGACGATCGCGTCGACCTTCTGCCGGATCAGTTCCTCGACGATGGCGACCTGCTGCTCGATGGAGGTTTCCTGTGCGGCGGTCTTGACCAGCAGTTCGATCCCGAGTTCCGACTCGGCCTCGCGCGCTCCCCGCTCCATCTCGATGAAGAAAGGATTGGTCAGGGTTTTCATGACAAGGGCGATCCGGCGTCGTTCCGGCACCGGATCGGCCGGCTTGGCGGCGCTTTCATTCCGGTCGGCGATGGAACCCTTGTCCGCGGGCTTGGGGTCGTCGCAGGCGGCGAGCCAGACGGTCGCGAAGGCGGCGGCGAGGATGCCGCCCACGGCCCTCGCGGCCGTCCTCAGCAGCGGACGCGGCTCCCCGTACGGGGCCTTGGCGGCGGAAGTCCCTGCGATGCCCATCGTTGCCTCTCCATCCGGGTCGGGCGCGGGCCTGCGGCGCCCCGAGTTGAACCTGCCGGCCGGCCCCTGGCAGGATCAACCTGCCGAGCCGCCCCTGCGAGACTGAACGCAAAGCGTTCAGCGATCATGCCGCCCTCGCGCGGAAAACGTACAGCGGGGCCGAAACAAAACCAATCCGGATCATGGCGGAAGATCGAGGCTTGCGGGCTGGGCGGGTTCGCCCCGCGCCGGCTCGGGCTCCCGCCGGCCGAGCGTGGCCGAGATCTGCAGCAGGCGATCGCGGAGCAGCGCCGGCCGGATCGGCTTGGTAAGGAAGGCCGAGACTCCAGCGGCGCGGGCGAGTTCGACGAGTTTGGCCTGCGCGTGGGCGGTCAGGAAAATGACCGGGATCTGGGAAGGGGGCGCCTGCGGCGGGACGACGCCGGCCGGCCGGGTGCCCGCGCGGAGATGCCGCAGGAGCTCGATCCCGTTGACGGGGGACATCTGGATGTCGCTGATGATGATGTCCACGTCGGTGGTCGCCAGCATTTCCAGCGCCACGCCGGCGCCGTTCGCCTCGGCGATGGTGCGCACGCCGAGGTTCCGCAGGATCGACAGGATCAGGTTCCGCGTGAAAGCATCGTCCTCGACGACCAGTAGGCTGATTTCATCGAGTCTCAGTCCGGCGGTCATGGGCGTTCACTTCGCGATGGGGTGACCCCCGACGTACTCCATGAGGAGTAACGCCTCCAGGTTTCCATAGCTTTACTTTAGAATGCAATCCCTTTCCACGGTCGAGTTGGGCGCCCCGTCACGGCTGGGGCATGGTGCCGCTGGTCCGCGCTCCCGGTTGCGGAGCTTCAAGAGATGCACGCACTGTCCGGCATGCATGGCGGCATGCGGCGGGATGGCATGGGGGTGGACGGGAGTATGCCGGGTCGGGGACCGGGAGACGTGATGCGGGCCGGCGGACTGGCCGTGGCGTTGGCCGCCTACGGCCTGTTCGGAGCTCCGGCGCCGGCCGGGATCGGCTGGGTCGAGGTGGCCGTGGCCGGGGGGCTGGCGTGCGCCCTGGGGGTGGTCCGCCCCCTCTGCGTGGGGAGCGGCCTGATGCTGATAGCGCCGTCGGCCCGGCTGCACGAGGTCGTGGGCACGGCGGCCTTCCTCTATCTTCTCTGGGTTCCCCTGCTGGGGGCCGCGTTCGCCGGGGCGGCGCCCGAGGATGTCTTCCGCGACATCGTGCCGCTGGGCTTCCTGTTCCTGCCGGTGCTGCTGGCCCCGGCGGGTCCGCTGGCGGGCCGCCTGCTGCCCGTCGGCCTGGCAGGGGTCGGCCTGCTGTTCGCCCTGCGCTGGTGGTGGCCGGCCGTCGATATCGGGTCGGTCGGGCGGACCGTCATGGCGGAGGGCGATCTCTATCTGCTGAACAGCCCGGCCGTGCTCTTCACGGCGGTCTGGCTGCCGCTGGAAGGGGTGGCGAGGCTGTTCCGCCGGCCCCGCCCGGGATGGGCGGTCCTCGCCGTCGCGGGGTCGGCCCTGTTGGCCGCGGCGGGAGCCGTCGCTGCGGCCGCGCTCGCGGGTGCCGTCCATCGCGCGGCGGTGCTGATCGCGGTGGCCACGGTCGTTAGCCGGATCCTCGTCCTGGGGCGGCGGGTCCCGCTGGTCTTGGCGGCCGTCGCCCTGGCCGCCGGCGGAGTCGCGGCGGTGCTGCAGGACACGATCCTCGGGACAGCCGCGCAGATCGCCTGGAAGACCGAAACCTACGGACTGAACGAGCGGGCCTCCGAGGCGGCGATCGTCGCCGGGCATATCGGCTCCTCCCCGGCTTCCCTGGTGTTCGGCGCAGGCTGGGGAGCCCTGGTGCGCAACCCCGCGGTCGGGGAGATGTGGGTTTCCTACACCCACTCCTTCGCGACCTATATGCTGCTGAAGACCGGCATCGCCGGCGCTCTTGCCGCCCTGGCCTATCTTCTCTCGCTCGTGCCGCCGCTGGTCGCGCTCATGAAGCGGGAACCCACGCTGGCGTTCGGTCTCCTGCCACCCCTGGCGATCGGCCTGTTCGCCCATACCAGCTTCAAATATCTCTGCTTCGGCCTGATCCTGTCGATCGTCACGACCCGGACCGCGCAATATCGCGACAGCGGGGCTTAATCTTCTTGCCTGCCCGGTGCCGGAATGCTTCTGTATGCGTGTATCGGAGCGGGTTTGGATCGCATCGGATGTACAAGCCGTCCATCCTTTTCATAAACCGGGTGTTTCCGCCGGATCGCGGAGCAACTGGCCGTTGCCTGCATGACCTCGCAGCGCGGTTCGCCGCGCGCGGCTGGCGGGTCTCGGTCCTGGCGTGCGGAGCCGCCGATGCGCCTTCGGACGCTCCCGAGGGGGTCTCCGTCACCCGGGCGGGAGACCGGGTCGGCGGCTCCGGCCCGATCGGCGCCGGCCACCTGTCGGCCCTGCATCGGCTGCACCGTGCGGCGTCGCGGATACCCCGGCACGACCTGGTCGTCACCATGACGGACCCTCCCATGCTCGCGGTTCTCGGACCTCTGCTCGGCCGGCGCTGGGGGTGCGGCGTGATCCACTGGTCGCACGACCTCTATCCGGACCTGCTCCCCGTCATCGGCGTCCGGTTGCCGTGGCCGACCCTGTCGCTGCTGCGCCGGATCGCCACGGCGGCGCTCCGCCGGTGCGACGCGGTGGTCGCGATCGGTTCCTGCATGGCGGACCGGCTTTCCGGCCGGGGCGTCCCGGCGCAGAGGATCGTCACGATTCCGAACTGGCCCGACCCGGTAATCCGTCCGATCCAGCGGGACGGCAATCCGGTCCGGGCCGCGCTGGGCCTGGAGGGGCGGTTCACGGTGGCCTATTCGGGGAACTTCGGGCTTGCCCATCCGCTGGACGCCGTGCTCGAGGCCGCTTCCTCCCTCGCCGTGACCGCACCCGACATCGCGGTGCTGCTGATCGGGGAGGGGCGGGGGCTGCCGCGGGTGCGGCGCCTCCTCGAACGGGACGCTCCGCCGAACCTGCGGCTTCTGCCGCTGCAGCCGTCCTCGACCCTGGCGGCCAGCCTGGGGGCTGCAGACCTGCATCTCGCCGTAATGGACAGGCGCGCGGAGGGCCTGCTGGTTCCCAGCAAGGTGTCCGGCGCCCTGGCCGCGGGCAGGCCCTGCATCCTGCTCGGTCCCCCGGGCAGCGCGGCGGCGAGGATGCTGGCGGAGAACCGGTGCGGCGCCGTCCTGGACCCCGACGATGCGGAGGGGCTGGCAGCGGCGATCCTGTCCCATGCCCGGGATCCCGCCTTCCACGCGGCGGCTTGCGAACGGGCGCGGGCGACCGCCGCGTCGTGGTCGGCCGACCGTGCCGCCGATGCCTTCCTGAAGGTGGCGGCCTCGGCCGTCCGCACCGTCTCCGGGGGCGAGGCGGCGCGACCGCCGGCATCCCGCTGCATGACCGTCGGCGGCTGACATGTCCCTAGACACGGACCTGATCGGCCCCCTGGGGGAAGTGCAGAAACTGCTGCGGAACGGCGTGATGATCGCGCTCGCCGGCCGCCGCCTCGTTCTCGGCGTCACCGCGATCTCGGCGGTCTGCGCCGTGCTGGCACTGCGCCAGATCGAGCCGGTCTTCACCGCCACCCTGGTGGTCGGGCCGACCGCCGCGGGAGGGCTGCTCGGCCGCGCCGCCCCGTTGCCGGCGATCCCGCCCGGCAGCGAGACCTCGACGATCCCGGGGGCCGGCGAGACGATGTCCAACTACGAGCGCTTCCTCTACGAACTCACGTCCTTTCCGGTCGCCGAGGAGCTTGCTGCCGCGCCGGAGGTGATGCACCGGGCGTTCGAGCGCATGTGGGATGCCGACGCGGGATCCTGGGTGCCCGACGATTCGCCCGTGGCGCGGCTGCGCCGCTTCTTCAACGAACTGATCGGCCGGATTCCCTGGACGGAGCCCGACGGCAGGACCCTGGTGCGATACCTCCAGAAAGAGGTGCGGATACAGCAGGTCGGCACCACGCCGCTCCGCCGGATCTCCTACCGGCATGCCGATCCCGAGTTCGCCCGCCTTCTGCTGAACCGGCTCTATGCCACGACCGAGCGGCAGCTCCGTTCCATGGCCGTCCGGGACAATGGCAGGATGATCGGCGAGATCTCCCGCAAGATCGCGGTCACGCAGGATGTCGGGCATGTCGGGGCGCTCCGGTCGCTGCTGATCGCCCATGAACGGTTCGCCATGATGATGGACGTGGACCTTCCCCTGGCCGCGAACCTGGTTCAGCCGGCCATGGCCGAGGCCCTGCCGGACACGCCCGATCCGGTCGTCGTCGTGGCCATCTCCGCCGCCGCCGGTTTCATTGCCGGCCTCTGCATCGTCTTCATCCGGAGCGCTGATCTGTCCGACTTCCTGAAGGCCGCCGGACGGTGATTCCGGTCTCCGCCATCGTCATGACGCGCGACGAGGCGGCGAACATCCGGGCTTGCCTCGAAACACTCCGCCGCTTCGACGAAGTCTTCGTCGTCGATTCGGGCAGCGACGACGGGACGG
The DNA here is from genome assembly GCF_016806835.2 of Skermanella rosea. Classification (NCBI taxonomy): domain Bacteria; kingdom Pseudomonadati; phylum Pseudomonadota; class Alphaproteobacteria; order Rhodospirillales; family Azospirillaceae; genus Skermanella; species Skermanella rosea. The sequence continues at coordinate 2,036,891 of NZ_CP086111.1, forward strand.
CGGCCCTGGCGGAGGAGATGGGAGCGCGGGTCGTGCCGTTCCGGTGGAACGGCCGCTATCCGAAGAAGAAGCAATGGTGCCTGCAGACGCTTCCGTTCCGGCATGACTGGGTGCTCTTCGTCGATGCGGACGAACGGGTCTCCGAGGGACTGGCCCACGAGATCGCATGCCTGATGAAATCCAGGCCGCGGGCGGCCGGATACTTCATCGCCGGACAGCCGGTCTTCGCGGGAAAGCCCCTGCGATTCGGCGCCTGGAACCGCAAGCTCGCCCTGTTGGACCGGAACAGGGCGGCCTTCGCATCCTTTCCCGACCTCGACGTGGACCGCATGTGGGAGGTCGAGGGCCACTACCAGCCCTGCCTGGACGGGCCGGCGGGAAGCCTGCGCGGCCGGATGATCCATCACGACGCGAAACCGCTCTACGCATGGTTCGAGAGGCATAACCGCTATTCGGACTGGGAAGCGGCGCTGATCGCGGACGACCGCCTCCGCATCCTGGCGGAGCGCGAGGAAGGGGCGCGTCGCCTGCTCAAGCGGATCTTCCGCCGGCTGCCGGCGCGCGCCCTGTCGGTCTTCCTGCACAGCTATGTGCTCTGCCTGGGCTTCCTCGACGGGGTGGACGGCTGGGACTATGCCGTCGCCCGGGCCTTCTACTACTGGCAGGTCGCGGTCAAGGCACGGGTCCGGCGCGGCGGACCCGTGCTCTAGCCGGAGCCTCAGGAACCCGTCGTGTCGCTATCCTTGGTTTCGCCACCGAGTGCCTTGATCAACTCGAAGGCACGCCGCCGGACGGTAGGGTCGCTGATGCGATAGTATGCCCGGACCAGCTCAAGCGTTTCGCGCTTCGCCATCGACTCGAATTCGTCGGTTTCGGTCGGTTCATGAATGACATCGGCGCCTTCGGGCAGCGGCTGTCCGGTCGGCATATCCTCGAAGAAGAAGCCGACGGGAACGTCGAGCACCAGTGCAAGATGATACAAGCGGCTCGCGCTGATGCGATTAGCGCCGCGCTCATACTTCTGTAACTGCTGGAAAGTAATGCCGACAGCCTCTCCGAGCTTCTCCTGGCTAAGGCCCAGCAAGGTTCGGCGCAGTCGGAGTCTCGCCCCAACATGAATGTCGATTGGATGGGGCCCTTCACCGCGACGCGATATCGTGTTCGCAGTTGCGGGTTGGGACTTTTTCGATTTCATCTTCTACCCCTGAGTACTTGCCCGGCGATTAAGGTGTAGCGCACAAATTTAGATTTCAAAAGGACTTATATGGCTCAAATGTCAAGACCTTTCGCGTGCATGATGTCGAGTACGGTGCAACCTGTCGAGCGTACCCTCATCTGGTTAGGAAAATGGAATAAGCGTAGTACAGGTTCCACTCATACTACACGTGTGAGTGGTGTCTTGGCTACTCGTACATCCGGCGGCATCGATAAATTTCGTAAAACACCGGAAATCCGCGGCGCGTGAGCATGGCCAGAGATTGCACCACCATTATTAAGAAGCAGGAAATGACGGAAAGTCGAAGATATCGGCGGCGAATGCGGGTCTGGTCACGCCGACCGATCGGGTGCATCGCATGGGATAGACCACCGGCTGCAAAAACGCACAACGGCTCGCGCACGCGGATGACTCGGGAGTTTCCGGACAGCGCCGCGATCGTGAACGCATAGTCCGCCCCGACCGTGAACGACAGGTCGTAGCTGAGATCGGCGACCGCCAGACGCCGGTAGATCATGGCCTGATGGTGGGTGAACATGCCGTACCAGACGGTCCTGTGCGATCTGGCAGGCTTCAGCAGCAGGGTCCCCCCGAGGGTGCGTTCCAGGGCGTCGCAGTACAGGAAATCGGGCGAGGAATTCCTCCGTATTTCCGCCGCGAGGCGTTCCAGGCTGTCGGGCGACGCCAGCTCGTCGCCGGCGTTGAGGAACAGCAGGTAGTCCCCGGTCGCAGCGGCCTTGCCGATGTTCATGGCGTCGTAGAGGCCCCGGTCGGGTCCGGAGCGCCACCACGCGATCTCCGGACCGAGGCGGACGATGTCGTCGCGGGTACCGTCCTCCGACCCGCCGTCGACGACGATCCAGGCGAAATCCCGGCAGGATTGGCGACGCAGGCTCGCCCGCGTCCGCCTCAGCCCCTCACGGTCGTCGAGCACCACGGTGACGATGCTGAACAGCGGGCGGGTCGATGCGTCGCTACTCATCGGTCGGTCAGCACGAACACGGCCGCCGCGGCGACGGCCAGCTGGCTGAGCAGGCCGCCGACATTCTGCGTGAACCGGAAGAAGTGGAACGGCTCCGGGTCCCGGGGCACGATGATGGTCGAGCCGGGCATCAGGGCCGTCCGCTCGTGGTTCCAGAAGCTGATCTTGAGCGGCTGGGCGCTGCCGTCCGGCTTCAGCACGAACGCGCGTGACGCGTCCGCATACTGGGTCATGCCGCCGGCTTCGCCGATATAGTCGTTCGCGTCCTTCGCGGCGGAGAACTGCAGGCTGGCAGGGGCGAGCACCTCCCCCGTGACGGTGACGGTCAGCGGGCGTTTCGGAAAGAAGACGCGGTCCCCCGGTTCGAGCACGATGTCCAGCTCCGGGCGGAGCGCCAGCCTTGCCGGGTCCGCTTCCACCGTGATCCGCCCGATGGGCTGGGCGTCGCGGAACTCGCTCGACAGGGTGCGCGCCTGCTCGATCTGCGCGGCCGGGGGCGGGTCCGGCCGCGCCAGGACGACCGAGATGTCGCGCTCGATGTTGCGGGCGATGGTTGCGAAGGACTCGGCCTGCTGGCGACGCACGCTCTCCCGCGCGAAGACCGCTCCGGCCGGATATGCCTGGTCCGTCAGCCCGCCGGCCCGCTTCAGCAGCGACGACAGCCGCTCGCCGCGGATCACGTCGAAGCTGCCGGGGCGCTTGACCTCGCCTTCTAGGGTCACGGCGTAGGGTTCCCGGTCGCTGAACAGGGGGTTGACCCGGACCGAGTCCCCGGGACCGACGACGGCCGCGAGCCCGTTGGCCGCGTCGAGGGATACCACCCGCCTCGCGCTGGTCACCGACCCGGCATCTCCCGGCGGCTCCCGGGCGGTGATCTCGACGCTGTTGCGGTCCGCCAGGTCGCTCAGTCCGCCCGCCGCCGAAAGCAGCAGGTCCAGGCCGACGCTTCCGTCGACCGGGTAGACGCCCGGTTCCCGGACGGCGCCGCGGACATCGACGGAACGGTCGGCCAGCAGGGCCAGCAGGGCGGGGGACGCCGACTCGCCGGGAAAGGCGCCCAGACCGGCCGGCACCGATCCGGCCTGGCCGGGCCCTCCGGGAGTTCCGGTCCTGGGCGCCATCGCCGACCGGATCTCCGCGAAGGAGAACAGCCTCACCGTGTCGCCGTCGGCGAGCGGGCGGTCCGAAAGGCCCTGGACGATCTCATGCGGCGAAAAGGCGATCAGCCGCCCGGTCAGGCGCCGCCGGTCGTACCGCTCGATCACGCCGAACAGCGGGTAAAGCCCGTTGGGCGCCTGGCTGCCGTCGCCGAGAAGCGCGCGAAGCGACGGCGCCTGGGCCAGCAGCCGCGTGCCCGGGAATCTCGCGTGGCCGGCCAGTTCGATCCGGGGCGACACCGAGTCGACGATGTCGCCGCCTTCGGCGCCCGCCGCGACGGAGGCCCTTCCCCCGCCCGTTGCCGCGTCCGACACCACGCCGAGCCCCCTCGGGCCGCCGCCCGCCGCGCGCGACAGGGTGGCCAGATCCGACCGGTCGGCCGCCGGGTACAATCCGGGCCGGAGGACGCCTCGAACCAGCACCGCATGTTCAATCGCGAAGGCAAGCAGGTCGGGGTGTTCGTCGAAGACCCGGGGGCACGGCATCGCGGACGGCGCCAGGTCCTTCGCGGCCCGGGCCAGCGGCCCGCGGGCGAGCACCCCCTCCGGGTCGCCCGAAAGCCGGCGTGCCAGCACCTCGAGGCCCGCGCACTCCGCCGGACCCCGGCTTCGGCCGCCCCGGCGCAACAGGTCGAGGACCGGCCGGGAGGACAGGAAGCCGACATCCGGCGATCCCAGCACGATGAGGGTATCGTCGCCGCCCAGGAGCCGGTCGGACCTCCCGTCCAGGACGGCCTGGAGATCGACCGGGGACAGCACCCTGGCGAGGCTGCGGGGATCGGTGGTCTCCAGTGCCGCGAAGGGCAGGTATGGGTCGGCGAGCAGGTCGGTGGAGCCGATCAGGGATGCCAGGGTCTCCGCCTCGGCCAGGGCGCGCGGTCCCGGCTGGCGCACATGGCCCGCGATGGTCACCGTGCCCCGGCGATGGTCGCGGGCCGGGCTGACGATCAGCAGGTCGCCGGCCGCGACGGGCCGGTCATCGGGTTCCCCCGGGTCGCGCGTCGCCTCGTCCGGCTCCTCGGCGCCGTCGCTGCCCAGGGCGAATCGGACGATGCGGACCGGCGCCGGCTGGATCGGGCCGCCCGCCAGGGCGAGGGCGCCGGCCATGGGCAGCGGCGCGCCGTCCGTCTGCGCGGCCGGTGCCAGTTCGTAGATTCCCGGGCGCTTGACCTCCCCGGCGACGGCGATGGTGGGACCGATCGGCGGAACCACGATCCGGTCGCCGTCGCGCAGGGCGGGGTCGGAACCGTCGAGACCCTGGAGCAGGCCGTAGAAATCGACGGTCCGGGAGCTTCCGCCGCGGATCAGCCGGATCGTCCGCAGGCTTCCGAGGCGGTCCACGCCGCCCGCTGCCAGGAGAGCGTCGAGCAACGTTCCGGCACCGGATACTTCGTGCCGTCCCGGCGATTTCACGGCGCCCGTGACCAGGATGCCCATCCGGCGCATTCCTTCCAGGGACAGGTACGCCTCGTGCCCGGCCATGCTGAGCGTCACTTCCGCTTCGAGCTGGCGGCGAAGGTCGGCGATCGTGCGGCCGGCCGCGCGCAGGGGACGCAGATGGTCGAGAACCACGTCTCCGTTGGAGTCCACCGCGTAGCGGCGGCTCGACGGGTAGGCCGCCCCGTGGATGGTGATCCTCAACTCGTCGCCCGGGCCGAGCAGGTAGTCGTTCTGGGCGGTGCCGAAGGACGGAGGTACCTTTCCCGGCCTCGGGGCGAAGAGCTCGTAGCCGTACAGCGTCAACGGAGCCCCGGCCCGGCGACTGAAAGCGGCCTCGATCGGGCTGACGGTGTCGGCCGACTCCGCAGGCAGCCGTCCGCCGGCTTGGCTCCGGTCGGCCCCGATCGCAGATCCGAAAAAGCACAGCAATACAATCGCCGACGGTATCAACCGCGCGGTGATCCTGCACGCGGAAGCAAGCATGATCCGTTGTACGTCCGAGAGAAAGTGCCGGAAGCGGATATGCAACCGGCCGCCATGTACAGACTATCGCATGCTCCTTATGAGGAGGCAACCGGCGACAGGGACTCACCGACGGTTACGCCCGAACGATCCGCGCAGGCGCGGCCAGGAATGGGCCGTGGCCGCGGCTGCGGCATTTTCGCCGTGACAGGCGCCGACGGCCCTTCCGGGCAGGTTCCGGCTGGGCGGTCAGCGCCGGATCTGCCGATGGCCGTCCAGGGTGAGGATCGGATCGTAAAGCTCGGGCCGGCGGTCGCGGAACAGGCCCCAGGAGGCGCGCGCCGCCCGCAGCCGGTCGAGATCGAACGTGGCCGTCAGCACCGCCTCCTGATCGCGCGGCGCTTCGACCACCTTCTCGCCCTGGGGACCGGCGATGAAGGACGACCCATAGAAGGTGATGCTCGACGCCTCGGCCTTTTCGACTCCGATGCGGTTGCTGGCGACCAGGGGCATCAGGTTCGCGCCGGCATGCCCCTGCATCACCCTCTGCCAGTGATCGCGGCTGTCGATGCCCGCGTCCTGGGGCTCGGAGCCGATGGCGGTCGGGTAGAAGAGGACTTCCGCCCCCATCAGCGCCATGCAGCGCGCCGATTCGGGGAACCACTGGTCCCAGCAGATCGCCGCTCCGATCGTCGCATAACGGGTCTTGAACACCTGGAAACCGGTATCACCCGGATTGAAATAGTATTTTTCCTGGTATCCCGGCCCGTCGGGGATATGGGACTTGCGGTAGGTCCCGAGAATCCGGCCATCGACGTCGATCATGGCGAGGGAATTGTAGTGGGCATTGTTCGCCCGTTCGAAGAAGCTGACCGGAAGGACCACCTGCAGTTCGGCGGCCAATGCGCTCATACGCCGCAGGACGGGATGATCGTCGACCGGCGCCGCCAGCGCGAACAGTTCCTGTTTCTGATCCTGGCAGAAATAAGGAGTTTCGAACAGTTCCTGAAGCAGAATGATTTGCGCGCCCTCGCGCGCGGCATGGCGCACGAGCCGTTCCGCCGTCGCCACATTGGCTTCCCTATCCCAGGTGCAACTGGTCTGGGTCGCGGCAAGTGTCACGTTTCTCATCATTCTCCTCACGAAACGATCGGGCCCGCATGTCGGTCGGGCCGCGTGGAAGGCCGGCTGGAAAGCCTGTCAACAGATGGGGGCAGGCAACCGCGGATGGTAGGGGGCGCAGGTCGAGGGCGACGACCGCGCCCGGCATGATCCCGTGGCCGTGCCCGGGAGGATTTCAGGACTACCGGACACGCCATCTTCCGAGCTTCGAAATCTCAGCTAATTTTCTCCAATTAAGAGAGAGTTTACGGACTGGCGATACGGTCCCGCGTGGCATGGCAATACATGAGAAGCCACCACATCATATAAGAACCAAGTAGTCTATTGGTTCGATATCTAATTAATCGGTCCGCAGGTTGCGACCGGTGAAGTAGTAGATTGCAAGGGGAAAAAATATTATCGTTGCAGCTAATCTTTCTCTAAAAACGATTGGCCACGATGCATAGTGGTGCCATCATGCAAGACGGTTCAATGAGTGGTTATTATGGGACGAAGGAATTTGATGTGTATCCGCCGCACCATAGGTAAGAACTATGGATGCAAAGACAGTTAAGACGCCATAGGCTACGAGAGAATCTTTACATGCCCGAAAGTATCGCGAATTTTGGTCGAAAGATCCAATATGCGTCCGAAAGGCCGGCTGGGCAGTCAAACCCGCAGAGCGACAATAGTGTCGGCTATGTGGTAAGGGATGTTCACCGCGCCTTCTCCCGTTCATTGCAGGCCAAGATCGCTGCCCACGGCGTAAGCATGGGACAATGGTTCTTTCTTCGCGCCTTATGGGATGAGGACGGGCTTACACAGCGCGAACTCAGCCAGCGCGTAGGCATGATGGAGCCGACTACTGTCACGGCCCTCAACAGCATGGAGCGGCGCGGCCTCGTCGAGCGCGTTCGCAACCCCCACGACCGCCGGAAAGTGAACATCTATCTCACTCCCAAGGGGCGCGGGCTTCGCGACGTCCTGCTCCCCTGCGCGGCGGATGTCAGCGAACTGGCGACCCGCGGCATCGATCCCGCCGATCTCGCCCTGGCGATCAACGTCCTGCACCGCATGATGGTCAATCTCGGCGAGAACGGCGACGCGATCTGACCTCGGCGCGACCCGAACCGCTCCTCCGGGGCTGATCAGTCCTCGTCGTCGGGCGAGTGCGCCGGCATCGCGGCGCCGTCGAGGCGCGCTCCTTCAAGGTTGACGTCCTTGAGGTTGGCGTCGATCAGGATCGCATCGGTCAGGTCGGCGAAACCGAGGTCGGCTCCGGAAAGATTGGCGCCCCGCAGATTGGTCCTGCGCAGGCTGGCGCCGATGAGCTTCGCTTCGCTGAGGTTGGCGGGCCACATCCGGCCGGTCGCCTTGCCGGTGGGGCCCTTTATGTCCACCGAACCCAGCTCCGCACCGTCCAGCCGCGCCCCGCTGAGATCGCTGCCGCGGAAATTGGTGCCGTCCAGCGTCGCATTGGACAGGTTGCATTCCCTGAGGTCCGCGAGCGAAAGGTCCGACATGACCAGGAGCGCCTCGGAGACGTTGGCGCCGACCAGTTTGATGCCTTTCAGATTGGCACCGGAGAGATTGACCCCGCTCAGGTCGATATGGGCCAGATCCTCGGATTGGAGATCGGCACGCTGACCGGCGGCGCCGTTGCTGTTGATCCAGTTGTAGTGCCCCTCGAGGCTGCGCTGGATCCTCAGCGAGAAATTCTCGGCCGTGCGGGCGATATTGGCGCCGGTGCAGTCTGCGCCGGACAGGTCGACCCCCTCCAGCTTGGCGCCCAGCAGGTCGGCGTTCTTGAGGATCGCCCCGGCCAGGATGGCACCGGCGAGGTTGCAGTCGCGCAGCACGGCTCCCGTCAGGTTGGCGCCGCTCAGGTTGACGCCCTTCAGGTCGGCCCTGGAGAGGTTGGTGTTCTTGACGTTGGCGCCGCTGAGGTTGACGCCGGTCATGATCGCGCCCTGGCAGTCCGCTCCGGACATGCTGACCTCGGACATGTCGGCGCCCGACAGGTTGGCCCGGGACAGCAGGGCGTCGTCGAAGTTCGCCCCGGTAAGGTCCGATTTGAGCACCTGGGCGCCCGAAGAGCGCCCGTCGAGCAGGGCGCCGCCCCGCAGGTCGGCTTCCCGGAGGATCGCCCCCTTCAGGCGGGCGCCCCGCATGTGGGCGCCCCTCATGTCGGCCCGGTAGAAGTTGCAGCCCGACATGTCGGCCTTGGTCAGGTGCGCGGCGAACATGTCCGAGTAGCTCAGGTTGGCCTTGTTCATGTCGCAGCCCGACATGTTGGCGCCCGACAGCTTCGCCGATTGCAGATTGGAGCCCGCCAGATGCATCCCCTGGAGATCGATCATCGCCAGATTGGCCCTTACACCCCCGGCCCGTTTGCTCAGCCAACGCTCATGCTTGTCGAGGATGGCGACCAATTCGTGTGGGGTCATGAAGTGGTCCGTTCGAAATGGGGAATGCGGGATATGTCGCGGCTGTTCGGCGGGATCGAGGCTGAACGGCGCTCCCCGGTGTGGGACGCCGTCCGGCACTCTGCCGGAAAGCGGTTAAGATCCAGTTGCCGAGCGCGCACGGCCCGCAAGGCGGGGCCGACGGGCGCACAAGCGGGTTGACGATCTCCCCTGAATCGATGAACACCTCCGGACGGTCGGCCGTTATCGTGCCGAGGCCCCCGGTCGGGGCCCGCAATGACCCTGGATGCAAGGAAGCGGAACATGCCGTCAGGACACACCGTGGTCGCGTTCGATACCGAACTGACCACGCTGCACAGGAAGATCGCCGAGATGGGCGGCCTTGCCGAGGAGCAGTTGATGCGTGCCATGGAGGCCCTGGTCTCCCGCGACGAGAACCTCGCGAGCAGCATCATCGGCCGCGATGCCGAGATCGACAGGGGCGAAGCGGAGGTGGAGGCCCTCGCGGTACGGGTCCTTGCCCTGCGCCAGCCGATGGCCAAGGACCTGCGGCAGGTGATCACCGCGCTCAAGGTGAGCACGAACCTGGAGCGGATCGGCGACTTCGCGAGCAACTGCGCCAAGCGGGTGATGGCGCTTTCGCAAGTGCCGCCCGCGGGTCCGATGAAGTCCCTGAACCGAATGGGCGTCACCACGGCCGGCATGGTCCACGATGTCGTCAAGGCCTATGTGGACGAGGACTACGATCTCGCGATGGCGGTCCGCGACCGCGACGCCGAGGTCGACGCCGTCTACACCAGTCTGTTCCGGGAACTGCTGACCTACATGATGGAGTCGCCCCAGCAGATCACCGCCTGCACGCACCTGATGTTCATCGCCAAGAACCTGGAGCGGATCGGCGACCATGCGACCAACGTCGCCGAAACGGTCTGCTTCCTGGTCAAGGGGCGCCTGCCCGGCGAGGAGCGGATGAAGGAGGACTTGAGCAGCTTCACGGTGGTCAACCCCCGCGAGCCCCAGGGATAACCCCGGGGCGAACGGCCGGCCGCGCTGCGACGGCGGAGCGGGAGGATGTCGCCTTCCGATATTGCCGCGGGGCGCCGGATGTTCTTTCGCACTGCGGCGGAGCGCGGTATCATGCCGCATCATTGGGTTGGCGGGATGACGCTGCATGAAATCTGCCGATAGTTCCCGCTCTTGACGATGGCGCCGGATACCTCGCTTCCCGCCGCCCTTTCCTCCCGAACCGAACAGCCCCGCCTGAAGATCCACGGCGCCGCCCGGGTCCGATTCGAGCATCGGGCCGGGACGACGCGGCTCGCCACCCTCTATCACCACGACCCCCTGCGGGTGCTGTTCCCGAACCCACGGGTCGGCGACCTGCCGGTCGCGACCCTGGTGACGACTTCCGGCGGGCTGGTCGGCGGCGACCGGGTCGACGTTTCGATCGAGGTTGGCCCCGGCGCCTCGGCGCTGGTCACGACCCAGGCGGCCGAGAAGATCTACCGGTCCACCGGCGCCGACGTCCATGTTTCGACCGGCGTGGCCGTCGGTGCCGGGGGATGGCTCGAATGGCTGCCGCAGGAGGCGATCCTGTTCGACGGCGCCCGGCTGCGCCGCGCCACGACCGTCCACCTGGAGGCGTCCTCCCGCCTGATGGCGGGCGAGCTTCTGGTGTTCGGCCGGATCGCGAGCGGCGAACGGTTCACCCGCGGGCTCGCGCGCGACTCCTGGGAGGTCCGCCGGGACAGCAGGCTGGTCTGGGCCGACGCGCTGCACCTGGACGGCGACGTCCGAAGCGCGCTGGACCACCCCGCCTGTTTCGGGGGAGCCGCCGCCTATGGCACGATCCTTTACGCGGCGCCCGATGCCGCGCGCCATCTGGACGCGGCGCGCCGCTTGATCGACACTGTGGTGTCCGGGGCGCCGCCCGGCGTCCTCGCCGCGGCGACCTGCCTGGACGGCATGCTGGTCATCCGCTGGCTCGGCGACCGGGCGCACCATGTGCGGCGCGCCTATGCGGGCTTCTGGGCCGGGTTCAGGGCTCACGCCGCCGGGCTGCCGGCGCGTCTGCCCCGCCTGTGGGACGTGTGAGGTGTGCTGCGCATGAGGCTTGAGACGATGCAAGTGGGGACGGAGCCATGAACCTTTCGCCGCGTGAGAAGGACAAACTGCTGGTCGCCATGGCGGCGACGGTGGCACGGCGCCGGCTGGAGCGGGGCGTCAAGCTGAACTATCCGGAGGCGATCGCCCTGATCACCGACTTCGTCGTCGAGGGCGCCCGCGACGGCAGGACCGTCGCCGAGCTGATGCGCGACGGCGCGGAGGTGCTCACCCGCGACCAGGTGATGGAGGGGATTCCGGAGATGATCCACGAGATCCAGGTCGAGGCCACGTTCCCCGACGGCACCAAGCTCGTCACCGTCCACCTGCCGATCCGCTGAAGGAGGTTGCCATGATTCCCGGCGAGTTGCTGGTCCGGCCCGGAGAGATCGACCTGAACGAGGGGCGGGAGACCGTCAGCCTCGACGTCGCCAACACGGGCGACCGTCCGATCCAGGTCGGATCCCACTATCATTTCTACGAGACCAACGGGGCGCTGTCCTTCGACCGCGAGAAGGCGCGTGGCTTCCGGCTGGACATTCCCGCCGGCACGGCGGTCCGGTTCGAGCCCGGGCAGACCCGCACGGTCAACCTGGTCGCCTATGCCGGCGGCCGCGAAGTCCACGGCTTCACCGGCCGGATCAACGGCAGGCTCTAGTCCAGAAGTCCCTTCTTCAGGTTTCCATCCATCCGGGGAAAGCGTCCGCCATGGCCTATCGCATCGACCGCTCCGACTATGCCGCCATGTTCGGCCCGACCACCGGCGACCGCGTCCGCCTCGCCGACACCGAACTGATCGTCGAGGTGGAGGCGGACCACACCATCTACGGTGAGGAGGTCAAGTTCGGCGGCGGCAAGGTGATCCGCGACGGGATGGGACAGTCCCAGGTGACCCGCCAGGGCGGCGCCGTCGATACGGTCATCACCAACGCGCTGATCGTCGACCACTGGGGCATCGTCAAGGCCGACATCGGCATCCGGGACGGCCGGATCGCCGCCATCGGCAAGGCCGGGAACCCCGACGTGCAGCCCGGCGTCACGATCGTCGTCGGTCCCGGCACCGAGGTGATCGCCGGCGAGGGGAAGATCGTCACGGCCGGCGGCCTTGATGTGCATATCCACGCGATCTGCCCGCAGCAGGCGGAGGAGGCGCTCTACAGCGGCGTCACCACGCTGATGGGCGGCGGGACGGGACCGGCGGCGGGAACCTCCGCCACGACCTGCACGCCGGGGCCGTGGCACATCGCCCGCATGCTTCAGGCGGTCGAGGCGCTGCCGGTCAATTTCGGCCTGTTCGGCAAGGGCAACGCCAGCCAGCCGGCGGCGCTGGTCGAGCAGGTCAGGGCAGGGGTGTGCGCGCTGAAGCTGCACGAGGACTGGGGGACGACTCCCCAGGCGATCGACACCTGCCTGACCGTCGCCGACGAGATGGACGTCGCGGTCGCCATCCATACCGACACGCTGAACGAATCGGGCTTCGTCGAGGATACCATCGCGGCCTTCAAGGGCCGCAGCATCCACGCGTTCCATACCGAAGGCGCCGGCGGCGGCCATGCGCCCGACATCATCAAGCTGTGCGGCCTGGGCAACGTGCTGCCCAGCTCCACCAACCCGACCCGGCCCTTCACGGTCAACACGGTGGACGAGCACCTGGACATGCTGATGGTCTGCCACCACCTCGACCCGCGCATTCCCGAGGACGTCGCCTTCGCCGAGAGCCGCATCCGGCGCGAGACCATCGCCGCCGAGGACATCCTGCACGACCTCGGCGCCTTTTCCATGATCTCCTCGGACAGCCAGGCCATGGGGCGGGTCGGCGAGGTGATCATCCGGACGTGGCAGACGGCGGACAAGATGAAGCGCCAGCGGGGCGCGCTGCCGGAGGAGCGGGGCGACAACGACAATTTCAGGGTCAAGCGCTACATCGCCAAATACACCATCAACCCCGCCCTGACCCACGGGGTGGCCGACCATGTCGGCTCGGTCGCGGTCGGCAAGCTGGCGGACCTCGTGATCTGGTCGCCGGCCTTCTTCGGGGTCAAGCCGGACATGATCCTGAAGTGCGGCATGATCGCGGGCGCGGTCATGGGCGATCCCAACGCGTCGATCCCGACGCCCCAGCCCGTCCATTACAGGCCCATGTTCGGGGCGATGGGCAGGGCGCTCACGGTCAGCTCGGTCACCTTCGTCAGCCAGGCCGGGCTGGAGAACGACCCCGCGGCCCGGCTCGGCCTGATGCGGCCGCTCGTGCCGGTCCGGGGCATCCGCTCGGTTGGCAAGAAGCAGATGGTCCACAACGACATGACCCCGGTGATCGAGGTCGATCCCGAGACCTACGAGGTGCGGGCCGACGGCCAGCTCCTGACCTGCGAGCCCGCGGACGTGCTGCCGCTCGCCCAGCGCTACTTCCTGTTCTGATTTCCGCTTTTCCGAGACCCCGCATGCTCCGCCGCGCCACCCGAGTCCACCCCGCCGGCCACTGGCCCACCGATGCCGCCGCCGGTACCGTCACCCTTGCCTTCGACGACCGCTTCCGCCGCCGTATCCAGCTCAACGACGATTCGGGGGCGCCGTTCCTGCTCGACCTCGCGCGCGCCGTGGTCCTGAACGACGGCGACGCCCTGGAACTTGACGACGGCACCTGCATCGCCGTGCGCGCCGCCGACGAGGATCTGGCGGAGGTGACCTGCGCCACCCCCGAGACCCTGGCCCGCATCGCCTGGCACCTGGGCAACCGGCATCTTCCGGTACAGATCGCCGGCGCCGCCGTCCGACTCCGCTGGGACCATGTGATCGTCGAGATGCTGCAAGGGCTCGGCGCCGACGTGGTCCGGCTGCGCGCGGCCTTCACGCCGGAAGCCGGCGCCTATGCGCATCATGACCACTGAAGACCCGGCGGCCGGATCCGCCCCGGTCGATACCGGGCACCTGACGCGGCTGCTCGCCTGGATGTCGCCGGGCTTCCCGATCGGCGGCTACACCTACAGCCACGGGATCGAGTACGCGGTCGAGGCCGGACGGGTCCGGGACCGGGAGTCGCTGGTCTCCTGGATCGAGGCGATCCTGCTGCACGGTGCGGGATGGACCGATGCCGTCCTGTTCACGGCCGCCGCCCGCGCCGTGCGGCAGGACGACGAGGCGGCCCTGCGGTGGGCGGCGGAACGGGCCGACGCGATGCGCGGCAGCAGCGAGCTGGCGCTGGAGAGCACCGCCCAGGGGACCGCGTTCCTCTCGACGGTGAAGGCCACCTGGCCCCCCGCCGGGCTGGATCGCTGGGCGCAGGTGCTTGCCGCCACCGGCCGGCCGCCGGCCCACGCCGTCGCCGTGGCCGTCGTCACCGCCTGCGCCGGCATTCACGCCGAGGCGGCGCTGTGCGCCTTCCTGCACGGCTTCGCGGCGAACCTCGTCTCCGCAGGGGTGCGGCTGGTCCCGCTCGGCCAGACCGACGGGCAGCGCGCGATAGCGCGGCTCGATCCGGTCCTGCACCGCGTCGCGTCCGATGCCCTTGCCGCCGATCCCGCCGACCTGGGATCCAGGGCGCCCCTGGTCGACTGGGCCGCGATGTCCCACGAAACCCAATATACGAGGTTGTTCCGCTCATGAGCCAAGCTGCCGAAACGGCACCCACCCAACCCGCATCGGCCGAACCCGCACCCATCGTCCGCTCCCACACCGGCCCCCTGCGGGTCGGCATCGGCGGTCCGGTCGGCTCCGGCAAGACCGCGCTGGTCGATGCCCTGTGCAAGGGCATGCGCGACGCCTGGGACGTCGCCGCGATCACCAACGACATCTATACCCGCGAGGACGCCGAGTTCCTGACCCGGAGCGGCGCGCTGGACCCGTCCCGGATCCTGGGGGTGGAGACGGGCGGCTGCCCGCACACGGCGATCCGGGAGGATGCCTCGATCAACCTGGCGGCGGTCGACCAGCTGAACTTGCGGTTCCCCGACCTGGACCTGATCTTCGTCGAGTCGGGCGGCGACAATCTCGCCGCGACCTTCTCCCCCGAGCTGGCCGACCTGACCATCTACGTCATCGACGTATCGGCCGGGGACAAGATCCCGCGCAAGGGCGGCCCCGGCATCACCCGGTCGGACCTGCTGGTGATCAACAAGATCGACCTGGCGCCGTTGGTCGGCGCCAGCCTGGAGGTGATGGACCGCGACGCCCGCCGGATGCGCGGCGACCGGCCGTTCCTGTTCAGCAACCTGAAGAGCGGGCAGGGGCTGCCCGAGATCATCTCCTTCATCGTCCGCGCCGGGGGCCTTCCGCCGCCGGGCTGAACGCCGCCCGGCCGGGGCAAGGAACACTGCGGCCTGTCAACTTGTTTCTTCACCGGTTATCTCGAACCGAAATGGAGAGGCAAGCGTGAACAAGGTCATCGACGATATCTATGAGAGGGTGGCCGGCGGGGAAGAGAACCTTTCCCAGGTCGAACGCTGGACCTCAATGCTCGGCGGCGTCGTCCTGGCTGCCGCAGGCCTGCGCCGGGGCGGCGTGCAGGGCGCCATCATGGGCGTGGCCGGCGGCCTGCTGGCCGCGCGCGGCATGAGCGGCCACTGCGCGATCAAGGCCATGATCAACGAACGGTCCGGCCACGACGAAGGCATGTATTCCGGGGACTTCCTGGAGTCGGAACGCCGCCGTTCCGACGACCACCTGGACCGCCCCTGGAACCGAGTCGACGAGGCGGCCGACGAGAGCTTCCCGGCCAGCGATCCGCCGTCCTACACGCCGGGCCGGGCGTAACCCGCCCGACGGCGCACCGGAATTCGACGCCTGATGCGCGCCGGCCCCGCGAGGGGCCGGCGCGCATCGTTTATGCAACCGGTATTACCAGTGCGTTACAAGCATATACTGATTATATTTCAAGCAGTTCCGGAATGGTCGAGTGTTTCGTAAACACTATGAAATTGCCATCCATGTGTGCTAAGTTGCATTCGCCTGTGTAGGGAACCGGGTGTTCCGTCGCAGGACAGCGTGTCGCGGACAAAACGATAACACGGTCCCCCAGGGGGGCGACCGCGACGCACGTGCCAACCGGGGGAGGCGAATGCAGGGCGAAAACATACTTGAAACCCGGAATCTGACGAAGGAATTCAAGGGCTTCATCGCGGTCAAGGACGTCAACCTGCAGGTTCGCCGCGGCAGCATCCACGCCCTGATCGGGCCGAACGGGGCGGGCAAGACGACGGTCTTCAACCTGCTGACCAAGTTCCTGACGCCGAGCGGCGGGCAGATCCTGTTCAACGGCAACGACATCACCCGGGTCAAGCCGGCCGACATCGCCCGGCGCGGCCTCGTACGCTCGTTCCAGATCAGCGCCGTGTTCCCGCACCTGACCTGCCTGGAGAACGTACGCGTGGCGCTGCAGAAGCGCCTGCGCGGCGACAGCTTCGACTTCTGGCGCTCGGAGACGACGCTGCACGCGCTGAACGGCCAGGCCGACGACCTGCTCGACCAGGTCAACCTGGCGGCCTACCGCGACATCCCGGCGGTCGAGCTGCCCTACGGGCGCAAGCGGGCGCTGGAGATCGCGACCACGCTGGCGCTGGAGCCGGAGCTGATGCTGCTCGACGAGCCGATGGCCGGCATGGGCCACGAGGACATCGACCACACCGCGGCGCTGATCCGCAAGGTCTCGGCCGACCGCACCATCCTGATGGTCGAGCACAACCTGTCGGTCGTGTCCGACCTGTCGGACAAGATCACGGTGCTGCGCCGGGGCGAGATCCTGGCCGAGGGACCCTACGCCGTGGTGTCGAAGGACCCGCAGGTGATGGAAGCGTACATGGGGACGGGACATGCCTGACGGGGCCGCGACGACGACGGGGATGCTGGAGATCCGGGATCTCCACGCCTTCTACGGCGAGAGCCACATCCTGCACGGGGTCGGGCTGGAGGTGCGGCGGGGCGAGGTGGTGACGCTGCTGGGGCGCAACGGCGCCGGCAAGACCACGACGATGCGCTCGATCATGGGCATCGTGGGCCGGCGGACCGGCTCGATCCGGCTGAACGGGACGGAGCTGGTGAATCTTCCGTCGAACCGGATCGCCCGGCTGGGCATCGGCTACGTTCCGGAGGAGCGGGGGATCTTCTCCAGCCTGAACGTGGAGGAGAACCTGATGCTGCCGCCGACGATCAAGGCGGGCGGGATGGAGGTGGAGGCGATCTACCGGCTGTTCCCGAACCTGAAGGAGCGGCGCAAGAGCCAGGGGACGCGGCTGTCGGGGGGCGAGCAGCAGATGCTGGCGATCGGGCGGATCCTGCGGACCGGGGCCGACCTGATCCTGCTGGACGAGCCGACCGAGGGCTTGGCGCCGGTGATCATCCAGCAGATCGGGCGGGTGGTCCGGGAGCTGAAGCGGAGCGGCTTCACGATCCTGCTGGTCGAGCAGAACTTCCGCTTCGCCGCCACCATCGCGGACCGCCACTACGTGATGGAGGAGGGACACATCGTCGACATGATCCCGAACGACCAGCTCGAAGCCAACATGCACAAGCTGCATGAGTATCTCGGCGTCTGATCCGGGCGCCGGAAAGCCGGGCAGGCAAGACCGGGCTCACGCCCGGGCAACGACCAACAACAATGATGATGAATAGGGATGCTGAACATGCTCAAGAAACTTCTCGCCGGCACCGCCACTCTCGCCCTGGCGGTCGGCGCCGTCACCGGTGCCGCGAATGCCCAGATCTCCGGAGATACCGTCAAGATCGGCGTCCTGACCGACAAGTCGAGCCTCTATGCCGACGTTTCGGGTGAGGGTTCCGTCGTCGCCGCCCAGTTGGCGGTGGAGGAATTCGGCGGCAAGGCGGCCGGCAAGCCCGTCCAGATCATCTCGGCCGACCACCAGAACAAGGCCGACATCTCGTCCAACATCGCCCGGCAGTGGTTCGACACCGAGGGCGTCGACGCCATCGCCGACCTGGTCACCTCCTCGACCGCGCTCGCCGTGCAGGAGGTCGCCCGCGACAAGGGCAAGGTGACCCTGATCTCCGGTGCCGCGACCTCGCGCCTGACCGGCGACGCCTGCTCGCCGACCGGCTTCCACTGGGCCTACGACACCTATGCGCTCGCGGTCGGCACCGGACGCGCGATGGTCCAGGAGGGCGGCAAGACCTGGTTCTTCCTGACCGCCGACTACGCCTTCGGCCACTCTCTGGAAGCCGACGTCACCCGCGAGGTCAAGGCGCTGGGCGGCGAGGTCAAGGGCAGCGTCCGCCATCCGCTGAACAACTCCGACTTCTCGTCCTTCCTGCTCCAGGCCCAGGGATCGGGCGCCCAGGTCATCGGCCTCGCCAACGCCGGCACCGACACCACCAACTCGATCAAGCAGGCGGCCGAGTTCGGCATCACCAGCTCGGGCCAGTCGCTCGCCGGCCTGCTGCTGTTCATCTCCGACGTGGACTCCCTCGGGCTCCAGATCGCCCAGGGCCTGTCGCTGACCACCGGCTTCTACTGGGACATGGACGACGAGACCCGGGCCTGGTCGGCCAAGTACGAGCAGAAGACCGGCAAGAAGCCGACCATGGTGCAGGCCGGCGTCTATTCCTCGGTCCTGCATTATCTGCGCGCCGTCGACGCCGCCGGCACCGACGACGGGCTGAAGGTCGCGAACAAGATGAAGGAGCTGCCGGTCAAGGACATGTTCGCCAAGAACGGCAAGATCCTGGCCAACGGCCGCATGGCCCACGACATGTACCTGGCGCGCGTGAAGCAGCCGTCGCAGTCGAAGGGGCGCTGGGACTATTACGACATCCTGCGCACGATCCCCGCCGACGAGGCGTACCAGAAGGCGGAGCTGAGCGGCTGCCCCTTCACCAAGAAGTGAGTCGCGGTCGATCCGAACGATAGGGAGGAACCGACGAAATGATGGAGCTGCTGGGGGTTCCGCCCCAGGTCCTGTTCGGTCAGCTCCTGCTGGGGCTGATCAACGGGTCCTTCTACGCCCTGCTGAGCCTCGGGCTGGCCGTCATCTTCGGCATGCTCAACGTCATCAACTTCGCGCACGGCGCCCAGTACATGCTGGGCGCCTTCGCGGCGTGGATGCTGCTGAAGTTCGCCGGGATCAACTACTGGCTGGCCCTGGTGCTGGCCCCGGTGCTGGTCGGCCTGCTCGGCGTCGTGCTCGAGAAGCTGATGCTCAGCCGGCTCTACAAGCTCGACCACCTCTACGGCCTGCTGCTCACCTTCGGCCTCGCCCTGATCATCGAGGGCATGTTCCGACACTGGTACGGCGTCTCCGGACAGCCCTACCCGATCCCCCAGGCGCTCGCCGGCGGCTACAACCTCGGCTTCATGTTCCTGCCGACATACCGCGGCTGGGTCGTCGCCGTCTCGCTGGTGGTCTGCTTCGGCACCTGGTTCATGATCGAGCGCACGAGGCTGGGAGCATACCTGCGCGCCGCCACCGAGAACCCGGTGCTGGTCCAGGCCTTCGGCATCAACGTCCCGGTCATGATCACCGCCACGTACGGCTTCGGCGTGGCGCTCGCCGGCCTGGCCGGCGTGCTCGCGGCGCCGATCTACCAGGTCAACCCGCTGATGGGATCGCACCTCATCATCGTCGTCTTCGCCGTCGTCGTGATCGGCGGCATGGGCTCGATCCTCGGGGCCGTGCTGACCGGCTTCATGCTCGGCATCCTGGAGGGCTTCACCAAGGTGTTCTACCCCGAGGCCTCCAACATCGTGATCTTCGTCGTGATGGCCGTGGTGCTGCTGATCAAGCCGGCCGGTCTGTTCGGACGGGAGAAGTAAGCCATGGCAACCCATTCCCATAGCGAGGCCCTGCGGGCCGGCACGCCGCCGCAGGCCCGCCAGGGCTCGCCCGCGCTGAAATGGGCGGCGCTGGCGGCGCTGCTGCTGGTGGCGCTGGCAGCACCCTTCCAGCTCTATCCGGTGTTCCTGGCCAAGGCGCTGTGCTTCGCGCTGTTCGCCTGCGCCTTCAACCTGCTGATCGGCTATGTCGGGCTGCTGTCGTTCGGCCACGCGGCGTTCTTCGGCTCGGCCGCCTACGTGACCGCCCACGCGGTCAAGGTGTGGGGGCTGACGCCGGAGCTGGGCATCCTGCTCGGCGTCGCGGTGGCGGCGCTGTTCGGGCTGGCGTTCGGCTACCTGGCGATCCGGCGGCAGGGGATCTACTTCGCGATGGTGACGCTGGCGCTGTCGCAGATGGTGTTCTTCCTGGCGCTCCAGCTGCCGTTCACCGGCGGCGAGGACGGCATCCAGGCGGTGCCGCGGGGCCACCTGTTCGGGCTGGTCGACCTGGGCGACAACCTGACCATGTACTACTTCGTGCTGGCGGTGTTCCTGGCCGGGTTCCTGCTGATCTACCGCACCATCCACTCGCCGTTCGGCCAGGTGCTGAAGGCGATCCGGGAGAACGAGCCGCGGGCGGTGTCGCTGGGCTACAAGGTGGAGCAGTACAAGCTGGCGGCCTTCGTGATGTCGGCGGCGCTGGCAGGCCTCGCCGGCGGGACCAAGGCGATCGTGTTCCAGTTGGCCTCGCTGACCGACATCACCTGGCAGATGTCGGGCGAGGTGGTGCTGATGACGCTGCTGGGCGGGCTCGGCACGATCTTCGGACCCGTCGTCGGCGCCTTCCTGGTGGTCACCCTGCAGAACTACCTGGCCGGCACCCAGCTCCCCGTCACCGTGGTCACCGGCGTCATCTTCGTCGTCTGCGTCCTGCTGTTCCGCCGCGGCATCGTCGGCGAGATCGCCGCACGCCTCAAGCCCAGGGGCTGAGGCTTCACCGTTTGTGGCCATGGACGGCGGCTACGGCCGCCGTCTTTGTTTTTATGGTCGGTGTAATCAAGATCTTGTCGTGCGCCACGACAGGCCCGCGGCAAGACCCCGCGAGGTTTTGTCCAGAATGGGCAGCTTCCACCTCTATCCAAAGGGCAGTTGCAATACGCCGAAGTGACGACCAGATGCTTGTGTGCGCTGCACCTAAGATAAATATTAAATGCTGGTTTTAACGTCTGTGCAGAAATTTCATCCAAAATTACTTTGCTGCACCCGCGATATCGTGATATAGCGGCGCAACAATCACAGTTAATCAACCGTTAACGTCCCGTCCGGCTTCGGCTCGGACGCGAAGCGATACCTGAGGAGTAGACGATGGCGACCGAAAAGGACACCACCACTCGCACCGCCAAGGACGCAGGTGAGGAAACGGTGAAGACCACCCGTGCCGCCGCCGCGGAGGCCGCGGATACCGGCAAGAAGGCTTCCCGCGAAGCTGCCGACGTCGCGGAGAAGGGCGCGGAAGTTGCTCAGAAGACCGCCGAGCAGGGCGCCGAGACCGTCAAGCGCGGCATGGAAGCCGGCAGCGACGTCGCCGGGAAGGCCTCGCAGACGGTCGCCCGCGTCGCGGAGGACACCGCCGGAGCCGCCCGCCAGATGACCGAGCAGTCGAGCCAGCAGTTCGGCCGCGTCTTCAGCATGCAGGCCAAGGCTTCGGAGGAAGTCACCAAGCGGACCCAGCAGAACCTGGAAGTCATGATGCAGGCCAGCTCGGTCCTCGCCGACGGCTTCCAGTCGGTGATGCGCGAGTGGGTGAACTACACCCAGAGCGCGGTGCAGCGTAACATCGACGGCGTGAACTCGATCATGCGCGCCCGCACCGTTCAGGATCTGCTCGCCGCCCAGAGCGATCTCGTCAATGCCGAGGTCGAGCTTCTGCTGAACAGCAGCGTCAAGATTTCCGAGGTGACCGCCCGCGTCGCCAACGACGCCGCCCAGCGGATCAACGGGCAGGTCAAGCAGCAGGCCCGCAAGACCGCCTGATCCGGTTCATAAGCCAGGTCCGGTAAACGCCGCGGCTCCGAACGGGGCCGCGGCGTTTTCGTTATCCGGGGATCGGCCTCACTCCGGCACCAGCCACTCGACCCTCGAGCCGCCGGCCTCCGCGCCCAAGGCGCCGTGCAGGGCCGGGAGCACCGTCCGCAGCGCCTTGTCCAGCTGCCATGGGGGATTGACGACGATCATGCCGCAGCCGTTCAGCCGCTTGTGGGTGTCCTCCTCGTGGACGGTCAGTTCCGCGACGAGGATCTTCCGGATTCCGGTCCGTTCGAGCGAGTCCTGGAAACGCCAGACGGCCGGCCGCTCCTTGATCGGATACCACAGGGCGTAGATCCCCGTCGGCCACCGCCCGTGGCCGAGCGCCAGCGCCGCGACCATCCGCTCGAACTCGTCCGGCGTCTCGAAAGGCGGGTCGATCAGGACCATGCCGCGCCGCTCCTTCAGCGGCAGGTGCGCCTTCAGGGCATGGTAGCCATCCATGTGCTGGACGGAGGTATTCCGGTCGCGCGCGAATTCCTGCCGCAGGGTCTCGACATCCTCGGGATGCAACTCGGCCAGGAGCAGGCGGTCGGACGGCCGCATCAGCATGCGCGCCAGCCGCGGCGAGCCGGGATACCAGCGCAGCGGCCCGCCGGTGCCGTTGAGGTCGCGTATCGCGTCCAGATAGGGCGCCAAGTCGTCCGGAAGCCCGTCCGCGGCCGCCATGATCCGGGATATCCCGCCGAGATGCTCGCCGGTCCGGCCCGCCTCGGGCGAGGCGAGATCGTAGCGGCCGATGCCGGCATGGGTGTCCAGCACGCCGTAGGGCGTCTGCTTGAGTCCGAGCCGGCTCAGGATGATGGCGACGACGGCATGCTTCATGACGTCGGTGAAGCTGCCGGCGTGATAGATGTGGCGGTAGTTCATGGGCCGATCATGTAGCGCGTCGACCGGCGCCGGACCAGCCCCGCCTTGGGTGCCCGGGTCAGAACCGCCGCCTGCCGGTCACCCCTCGGCCGCGACCTGGGCGCGGCGGAACGCCCTGCGGGTATCCGGAGCGATCGCCGGATCGCCCTGGCGGGCGCAGCGGGCTCCGTCCAGCAGGGCCGCGCTGTTCAGGTCCAGGCTTTCCAGGTGCTTGTGGATCTTGCAGGTATAGTCCCGCTGCTGGGAGCGGCTGCCGCCGTTGTAGCGGGCCACCGCGACGCTCCAGCTGCCGGAATCGGCGCGAAGGCGCTTCAGGTAGCGGGCGGCGTACCAGACATTGGCGGACGGGTCGAGGATGCGTTCGACCGGGCGGAAGTTGGCCCGGTGATGCTGGACGGAGAGCTGCATGCAACCGACGGTCGCATTCGGCCGGATACGCCCCTGGCTGTCGAGCAGATGGTTCCGGGCCTCGTCCGCCGTCTCCGAATAGATCGCCTTGCCGTTGATGTTCATGGCATAGGGCTGGGGCCTGCCGTCTTGGCCGCTCTCCACCAGCGCGATCGACAGGAGGAGGCCGCGGGGGATGCCGAGTTCCTGCTCGGCTTCGAGGACATGCTCCGTGCAGCTTGCCGCCTGCGCAGTTCCGAAGGGGGTGAAGCCAAGTCCGGCCGCCATCAAGGCGAAAAGACCCATGCACCGGATGCTCGATCGCCGGCCAAGTGCCCGCATTGCTCTGATCCCCCTTGTCGCACCAGCTTGCGCGCTGGCACCGTGCGCACGCACGGATTTGACCACCGGCCGCCGATACCGGTACGGCGACCGCCTCCTCGCTTGAGTTCCAGATGCCACACCCGGCATCCGTAAGGATGTTTTCCAGATATTCTTCCGACCGTCAACTCCTATGTAACTCCAACCCGTTACACGGGAGAAACCGATCAGCTACGATCGAAGACGATAGTGGGCAAAATAGAGGTATTGAAAAACCAATATTGACCCTTCGGGTGGCATCTGCCATATCCCCTTGGTTATATGGCGGCAGCCTTTCACGGGTCCCTCAATCTTGACAGATCAGCTTCTCCGCCCGGCCGGTGACGATACGGCCGACCTTGCCAGTCCTGCAAATCCTTTGAGTCCCGCCGAATTCGCCCTCGTATCGGGCTATGCCCTGCGCGATGCCGGCGACGCGGCCGCCGCCGAGATGGCGTTCCGGCAGGCCGTCGCGGCCGATCCCGCATGCGGGGAAGCATCGGGAGCCCTGGCACAACTTCTCGCCGACGACGCGCGCTGGGATGAGGCCGCCGAGGCTTTCCGCGTCGCCTTGTCGCAGGAGCCCGGGCGGATGGATTGGCGGACCGGCCTGTCCGACACGCTGGTCCGATGCGGCGAAACCGCGGAAGCCATCGCCCTGTGGCAGGACCTGCTGGAGCGAAGGCCGGACAGCGCCGCCGGGCACCGCGCCCTGGCCCGTCTCCTGATCGGCGCGGGGCAGCCGCTGGAGGCGATCGAGCATTTCCGGGAGGCGCTCTTCCTGGATGCCGGGGACGCCGGGACGGCGGTCGAGCTGGCGGACGTCCTGGTGGCATCCGGCGATCCGCTCGCCGCGGTCGAGACCCTGCAGCCGGTGCTGCGCCGGCGTCCCGACCATGCGGCCGGCCAGTTCGTGCTGGGCCGCGCCTGGCTGGAGCTGGGCGAACGCTCCAAGGCGCTGACGGCGCTCCGGGCCTGCCTCGACGCCGATCCCGCCGATCTCCACGGCGCGGAAGCCCTGATCGCCCGGATCGAGGGTGACACGACCGAGACCATGTCGCAGGCCTATGTCCGCGCCCTGTTCGACCGCTATGCGGAGCGGTTCGACGAGGACCTGACCATCCGCCTGAAGTACCAGGCGCCCCAGACCCTGCGGGCTACCGTCGACCAGGTGCTCGGCCCTGGCGCCGCCGATCTCCACGTCCTGGACGTCGGGTGCGGCACGGGGCTGGCCGGCGTCGCCTTCAGGCCGCTGGCCGCACGGCTCCACGGGTCCGACCTGGCGCCCCGCATGGTGAGGAAGGCCGGGAGCCGCGGCGTCTACGACGGCCTGGAAGTCGGCGAGATGACCGCGGTGATGGCGCGGGAGCCAGGCGTCTGGGATCTCGTCGTCGCCGCCGACGTGCTCGTCTATGTG
This sequence comes from Skermanella rosea, assembly GCF_016806835.2. Classification (NCBI taxonomy): domain Bacteria; kingdom Pseudomonadati; phylum Pseudomonadota; class Alphaproteobacteria; order Rhodospirillales; family Azospirillaceae; genus Skermanella; species Skermanella rosea. Next base: position 2,061,655 of record NZ_CP086111.1, read on the forward strand.
GGCGACCTGGCGGAGGTCATGGCCACCGCCGCCCTGGCCCTGAAGCCCGGCGGCCTGTTCTGCGCGACGACGGAGCGGTGCGACGGCGACGGCTTCGTGCTCGGCCCGTCGCGCCGCTTCGCCCACAGCCCGGCCTACCTCCGTCGCATGGTCGCCGAGGCGGGCCTGGAGATCGTCGTGCTGGAGGAGGCCGTGCCCCGCTGGGAGAAGGGGCAGCCGGTGCCCGGCCTGGTCATGGTCGCCCGGCTGCCGGCCTAGACGACCCGCATCAGCGGTTCCCGCTCGCCCTCGACCTGCCAGTGCGCGTTCAGGCGGCCCTCCTCGTCGAAATGGAGGGCCAGCCAGTTCCGCGCCCGGATGTAGCGGCGGCCGGTCTCGGGAAAGGGCACCATCTCCAGCGTCATGCCGTCGGCGATGGTCTCCGTCCCGCGGCTGAGCCGTTCCAGGACGTTCGCGTACATGCGGGACGGCGCCGGATGAACGATCCCGGAGGAGGTCAGCTGCCACAGGTCGAAGCCGGGGCCGTGGATCACCCCGCAGGCGCCCAGGTGGATCTCGCCGGAGACCACCGTGATCCGCATGTCCCGGTCGCGGGCCACGGCACCCAGCAGGCGGACGAGACGGATATACTCCTCCTCGTGGACGTAGCTGCGCCACTGGTCGCGCAGATCGTCCTCCATCGCGGCCTGCGCCGGCAGGAAGTTGATCAGCTTCTCCAGGGCATGCAGGTTCGCGAAGACCATCGGCACGCTCGACATCAGGAGCAGGTGGCGGCACCCGTCGAACCGGTCGAGCCAGCCGGGCAGGGCCTCCCATGTCGCCTCGGACATCACGCGCGCCTGCGTCCGCTCGGTGCGCAGGTCCGGGGCGAAGATCCCGAGATCGCCGATGCGGAAGCCCTGGGTGAAGGTGCCCAGTTCGCCGCCCCACACGCAATCCGGCGGGTCGTCAGGGGCGCAGCCGACCTGGAACAGGGCGAAGCTTCGGCGCGCGACCTCGTAGACCCCCTGGAAAACCGGGCAGGTCCGCCGGTCGTCGGGATGGGAACCCCAGCCGTCGAAGATGTCGTGGTCGTCCCACATCATGACGGACGGAACGGTCGACAGCAGGGCCGCCGCCTCCGCTTGGCTCCACTGGCGGCAATAGAGGTCGAAGTAGAAGTTTTCGGCCTCCTCCGACATCGCGGAAGTGAACGGCGCCGACAGCTGCTCCCGCGGGGGCAGTGAACCCCATTTCCGCAGGGAGGGGCAATCGTCCCAGACCGCGTCGGCATAGAGCTGGTCGCCCCCGTGCAGGAGCAGGTGGAAGGGGCGGACGCGGTGCTGTGCGTTCAGGTGGCCCCAGCGCGCATTGCGCGGCAGGTCCTGCTGGCTGAACACCGATTCGTCCTCGGTCCCGTTGCAGGCGGTATAGGCGATCCGCGGCATTCCGGACAGGCCGGGAACCGTCATGTACCAGCGGTCCCCGCCGCGGAAGCCGTAGCCGACGCGGGTGTCGTCCGCCGCGCGCGGGACCGCGAATTCCCAGCGCCAGACATGGCGCTGGCCGAGCGACGCGACATGGCGGGGCGGCACGGGAAGCATCACGCCGTCGACGGCCATGTCCGGAGGTTCGGCCGCCCCGGTCAGGACGAAAAGGGCGGAAACCCGCCAGCGTTCACCCTGCACGCCGCGGAAATGCAGGACTGGACCGATCAGCTCTCGACGTTCTTTCTTCTTCGGCGGCAACGGCATTCAAAGGCGCCCGACTATCCTGGAAGTTCGACCGAGGAATATGAACGCCCCGTCCGGACGCGGGTTCCGTTTGCACCGTGAAGATTTGAGCCGGGTCGCCGGGACCGGCGGATCAGGTTCCTTCCGACCTGCGCCGGCGGAGAATGTCGAGCATCCGCTCGGGTACCGGTTCGTTGAGGACGCCGTCGTAGATCCGGTGAAGCTCCTGAACATGCTGGCGATACTGCTGGAGCAGGGCGGCGGCTTCGATGTCGGTCTTGATCACCAACTCCACCTCCCGCTTTTCCTCGTCGCTCAGCGCGCCATCAAGATAGGCATTGATGTCGCTCATGGTCAGTCGCTTCATTGGTGTACATCCCGGCGCTACTAGGGGCGGTTCACCCCGCAACGGGAACAAACCGAAGCAGGCGGTCTCCTGATGGACAATGAGCACTCTTGAGGCCGTCAAGCACTTCTATGCCATTTACGCTAAACCACCGGGTATCCGCAATGGCGTTCGCGGACCGCGACCTCCCGGTATGCATGAAAAAGCGACTGAACCGGCTACAATCGTGGCGTCGGGTCCTAAACAAAGTTCCCCCTCTCCTTGTTCCGGCGGGAGGTGCCCGGCTGACTTCCTTCCGGGCGCCTCCCGCCGGGCATACGGCAGGAGCCATGGAACCTGCGGCCAGCCTCCGGGTCAGGCGGCCATCAGGGTGTTCAGCCGCTCGCGGGCGCGGCACAGGCGCGACCGGATCGTGCCGATCGACACGTTCAGCTTCTCCGCCGCTTCCTGGTAGGGGCGACCCTCGATGGCGACCAGCCGCACGACCTTGCGCTGGCAGGGCGTCAGGCTGTCGAAGGCGCGGTCGACGTCGCGGAACACGAGGCGGGAGAGCTGGGCCGGTTCGACCGACATGGCGTGGTCCCACAGCTCGACCTTTGTGACGTGCTTGTCGCGCTGCAGATTATTGAAGTGAAGGTTCTTCAGCATGGTCGTCAGCCATGCCTGCATGTTGGTGCCGGGTTCGAAGCGATGGGAACGCGACAGGGCACGCGCCAGGCAGTCCTGGGTGAGGTCTTCGGCGCTCGAAGCGTCGCGAGTAAGCTTACAGGCATAGCGCTGCAGATTGGGAATGCAGTTGACTAGTTCCATGTCGAACGAGTAAGCCATAGTACGCTCCAATGGTCTCTGTTCTGGGAGGGCGGCCCCGGGGTCTGGTGCTGCGCCCTCGAACGGTCGGGAGTGGGTTTGGTCCCAGGCGGTCCGGACTGGCAGGTCCTGGAGCGTCCGGTGCCTCACCGGGTCTTGGTCGGCGGAGGTGAACTTGTCCCGCATCGCGGGCAAAGCTTCGCCCTGGAGTGCCGGTGGCAGCCGGCCCTCCCCGGATCCGGCGCCGGTGAAGGCGCCTTGTCGGACCCGGTCCTCTGGGTTCAATTCATGAGCGGTCCATGCTGGTCACGGTCGGCTTGTCGATCCCTCATCGCTGCGGAGCGTGCCCGGTGGCTCCAGTTTCTGGCGCCGGCCCGGTTGCTCCGGTGTTGGTGCGATTTCAACGTGGACCGTTTGCGAATGTTCCAATCGGGAGAACCAAAGAAATTCGCAGGGGAAGTGCAAATAAGCGGTATATCGATTAGCTGCGCCCGGCTTCACCATTCGTCCGACCATCCAAACGTCTTATGAACTCGCGAACGATAATTTTATACAATTCATCTTTTAATCTGAGGTCCTCCACCCCGGTATCAATGTTCGGATTGTCATTGATCTCGATGACGAAGATGCCGCGATCGTTCTGCTTCAGATCAACTCCGTAGAGTCCATTGCCGATCAGGCCCGCGGCCTTTACCGCGATCTCCACGACGGCCTTGGGCGCCTCCTCCACCAGCATGGTCTTGAAGGAGCCCTGCTCGAACCGTCCGTCGCTGTTGTGCTTGACGATCTGCCAGTGTTTCTTCGCCATCAGGTACTGGCAGACGAAGATCGGCTGCCGGTTCAGCACGCCGACCCGCCAGTCGAACTCCGTATACATGAATTCCTGGGCGAGGATGACGTCGGACTCTTCGAACAGGGTGGCGGCTGTCGCCTCCAGCTCTCCCCGGTTCTGCACTTTGTAGACCCCGCGCGAGAACGACCCGTCCGGGATCTTCAGGACGATGGGGTAGGGGATGTCCTGCTCGATCGTCGCGACCTTCGCCTTGTCGAGGATGATGGTCTTCGGCGCCGGCACCTTGTTCGCCCTGAGCAGTTCGGCCAGGTAGACCTTGTTGGTGCATCTCAGGATCGAGTTGGGATCGTCGATCACCGCCATGCCTTCCTTCTCCGCCTTCTTGGCGAAGCGGTAGGTATGGTCGTCCAGCGACGTGGTCTCGCGGATGAACAGCGCGTCGTACTCCGCGAGGCGCAGATAGTCCTTCTTCTCGATCGGCTCGATGGCTATGCCCAGCGCCTCCCCGGCCCTGATGAATTTCTGCAGCGTCTTGGCGCTGCTGGGCGGCAGCTCGTCCTTGGGGTTGTGCAGCATCGCCATGGTGTAGCGGGGCGGCGCCTTCTCCGTCGGCTCGCGCCAGGTCGCCTTGGTATAGGCGTCGAGCGCGGCGCGGAAATGGTCCTCCTGGTCGGTCCGCAGGTCGTCCAGCGACAGGGGCTGGAGCGAATGGATGTGCCAGTCGTCCTTCAGGCGGATCTGGATCTTCAGCATGGGGCACCGGAACACGTCGAAGGCGCGCCGGGTCACATCCTGGAACCGGCGGTCGTCGGCGCTGCCGAAGAAACTGTAGAGCGTGAACGACGCCTCGGGCGGCTGCGCCATGCGCTTCAGGCGCCGGCGCAGCAGCTCCTCCAGCTCGGGCAGGGCGTAGCGGTAGATGCTCTTCTGGCTGAGGTCCAGGATGGTCTTGACCGACGGGATGACCTTCTGCGTGCGCGCCTCGGCGAGCAGCGAGCAGTAGTAGCCGGCGCCCAGATAGCTGTAGGCCCGGCTTAGGTTGACGATCTTGGGGTTGCGGGACCGGACTGCGTCCGGCCGGGCGATGTAGTCCTTGGTGGTGATGATCTCGAGATCGGTGCGGTCGAATTTGAAGTCGGAGGACCTGTCGACGATGATCAGATGGGACGACATTCAGTGTTGATCCTGGCGGGTTTGACCCCGCGCGGGTCCTTGCCGGCGGGATCGGAGGACGACCATGGCCTTGAGCTGGGCCTTGCCGTAGCGGGCCATGCGCTCGAAGTCCTTCTTGAGGATGGGCATGTTGACGCGATCCGTGTCGCTGGTGTGCTTGGCTGTTTCGACCAGGGGGTCGTGGACATAGAAGAACCGTTCGTCGCATCCCGCGACAACGACCCAGTGGGGAAACTTCTCGTGGTAGATCCGGTAGGAGCTGATCAGCACCACCGGGATTGCTCCTGACGCCACGAGCTCGGTCAGCTCGCCGGCGCCGAAGCTCCGGTAGCCGACCGCGATGTCGGTTTCCGCGATGTCCTTCTGCATGTCCTCCTGGACGAGCCGGAGCACCTCCTTCTTTTCCTCGCTGCGCACGCTGTCCAGGAACAGCGCGCGGTCGTCGTTGAGGACCAGTTCCACGCCGAAGCCGCGCCGCCAGGCGGACAGGGCCAGCCCATAGGGACCGCATCCGCCATGGCCGGACGTCATGAAGATGGTGGTGGATTCCCGCCAGATCCGCAGTTCCAGCGCCCTGTTCAGGTCGAGCGTGGGATCGAGCGCCTTCATCGCCATCATCAGGGCCGACGGGCCACAGGTGAAATCCAAAGTTTGTTCATAATAGGGCACCCGGATGCCGCGCGGTCCGGCGGCGTTGGCCAGCCGCTTTTCCAGCCGCAGCGCCTCCATGTGGTCGGCGTAATAGTCCCGGTAGATGCCGAATTCCCGGTAGCCCGCCCGGCGGTAAAGCTCGATGGCCGGCTCGTTGTCGCGCCGCACCTCCAGCCTGAGATAGACGCACTCGTGCTCCTTGGCCTCGCGCTCGGCTTCCGCCAGCAGCCTTTGGGCTACCCCTTGCCGCCTGAAATCCGGATCGACCGCGAACGAGTAGAGCCGCGCCAGGGAAGTCCCGGCATTGAACAGGAGAAGCACGTAGCCCGCGATGCGGCGCGGCTGCGGCGGTCCCTCCCCGGCGGTGCCGGCGGCGGATGCCACCGCATGGGTTTCGACCAGGCAGACGGCGTTACCGCGCTTGAGGAGGTAATTGAAGTTGCGTCGGGTGAGGCGGTCCGACTCGAACGAGCGGTTCTCGACCTCCAAAAGCGCCGGGATATCCGAAACGGTAGCGCGTCTGATCGTATTTGCCGGCGCACTCTGGTGGATTAGTTTTGTATGCGTGGTATGGTCCAGCATCTTGCCCTACGGGATAGGCACCGGCACGGTCGGTGGCACCACATCCTACTCTCTTCACGATAGCAGGGAAGATGCTGCGAAATGAACCGGGCGCCGAGATCCGGACAGCAACGCTTAGGAAGTCTTAACTAAAAAAGCGGTACACGGTTAATCATTCGCGTGGCACGAGGGGACGCGCGATCCGATTCATGAAGTTTGCAGCAGAAAGTCGCGTATCCATGGACGCTCGCTACAATCCGCGGAACCTGGAACACCGGGGCCTTGACACCGAAGCCTTCAAGAGGTCCTTCCTCGAAGGCCTGGTTTACACGGTCGGCAAGGATAGCCGCTCGGCTACTCGCCGCGATTGGTTCACCACGTCGGCGTTCGCGGTGAGGGATCGCCTGGTCGACCGCTGGATGGAGACCACGCGCAACTACTACCAGGCCGACGCCAAGCGGGTCTATTACCTTTCCCTGGAGTTCCTGATCGGCCGCCTGATGACCAACAGCCTCGCCAACCTGGGCGTGATGCAGGCGGTCGGCGAGGCGCTGGACGGATTGGGCATGCGGCTGGACGACATCGTCGACGTCGAGCCCGACGCGGCCCTGGGCAACGGCGGCCTGGGGCGCCTCGCGGCCTGCTTCCTGGACAGCATGGCGACCCTGGGCCTGCCGGGCTACGGCTACGGCATCCGGTACGAGTTCGGCCTGTTCGAGCAGCGGTTCGAGCATGGCTGGCAGGTCGAGCACCCGGAACACTGGCTGCAGTTCGGCAACCCGTGGGAATTCCCGCGTCCGGAAGTGCTCTATCCCGTGCAGTTCTACGGCCGGGTCGAGGAGACCCGCGACAGCATGGGCGAGCGGGCCTACAAGTGGGTCGATACCGAGCGCGTCCTGGCGATGGCGTTCGACACCCCCGTGGTCGGCTACGGCGGCAGGACCATCAACACGCTCCGCCTGTGGTCGGCGCGGGCGACCAGCGACTTCCATTTCGGCCACTTCAACGACGGCGACTACATGAAGGCCGTCGAGCAGAAGATCCTGTCCGAGAACCTGAGCCGGGTGCTGTACCCGAACGACGCGACCGATGCCGGGCGCGAGCTTCGCTTCAAGCAGGAATATTTCTTCACGTCCGCCTCGCTCCAGGACATCCTGCGCCGCTATACCCAGCACCACAGCGGCTTCGACGAACTGCCCGGCAAGGCGGCGATCCAGATCAACGACACGCACCCGGCCATCGGCATCGCCGAACTGATGCGCCTGCTGGTCGACAAGCATGCGCTCAACTGGGACCATGCCTGGGACATCACCCAGCGCACCTTCTCCTACACGAACCACACCCTGCTTCCGGAAGCCCTGGAAGCCTGGCCGGTCCGGCTGATCGAGCGGGTCCTGCCGCGGCACATGCAGATCATCTACGAGATCAACGGCCGCTTCCTGCAGAAGGTGCAGGCGCGCAAGTCCGTGGACAGCGGCACGCTGGCCCGGGTGTCGCTGATCGACGAGAACGGCGACCGCCGCGTGCGCATGGGCAACCTGGCCTTCATCGGCAGCCACAAGGTCAACGGCGTCGCCGGCCTCCACACGGAACTGATGAAGCAGACCGTGTTCGCCGACCTCCACCGGGAGTTTCCCGACCGGATCAACAACAAGACCAACGGCATCACGCCGCGCCGCTGGCTGCACCAGTCCAACCGGCCCTTGTCCGACCTGATCACCAGCCGGATCGGCAGCGGCTGGATCCGGAACCTGGAGGAGCTGGAGGCCTTGAAGCCGCGCGCAGAGGACGAGGTGTTCCGCGAGGAGTTCCGCCGGGCGAAGCGCCAGAACAAGAAGCGCCTGGCCGCGCTGATCGGGCGGGAGCTGAACGTCGAGGTCTCGGTCGACAGCATGTTCGACGTGCAGGTCAAGCGCATCCACGAGTACAAGCGCCAGCTCCTGAACGTGCTCCAGACGATCGCGCTCTACAACGACATGCGCGACAGCCAGACGGTCAACTGGGTGCCGGTGACCAAGATCTTCGCCGGCAAGGCGGCTCCGTCCTATCATATGGCGAAGCTGGTGCTGAAGCTGATCAACGACGTCGCCAAGGTGGTCAACCAGGACCCCGCCGTCCGCGGCCTGCTGAAGATCGCCCTGCTGCCGAACTACAACGTCACCCTGGCGGAAGTGATCATGCCGGCGGCCGACCTGTCGGAGCAGATCTCCACCGCGGGGATGGAAGCGTCGGGCACCGGCAACATGAAGCTGGCGCTGAACGGCGCCCTGACCATCGGCACGCTGGACGGCGCCAACGTCGAGATCCGAGAGGCGGTCGGACCGGAGAACATCTTCATCTTCGGCCTCAATGCCGAGGAGGCCGGCTCGCTCCGTCACGGCAACTACAACCCGCGCGACGTTATAGCGGCCAACCCGCCGCTGAAGCGGGCCCTGGACATGATCGCGAGCGGCGTCTTCTCGCCCGACGATCCGCACCGGTACCGCCCGCTGATCCAGTCCCTGACCGACGGCGGCGACCCGTTCCTGGTGACGGCCGACTTCCAGGCCTACCGGGAGGCCCACGAGGCCGCCACCGACCTGTACCGCAACCCCGACCAGTGGACCCGGAAGGCGGTCATCAACACCGCGTCGATGGGCTGGTTCTCCAGCGACCGGACCATCGGCGAATACGCCCGGGATATCTGGAACGTCATTCCGGTCCTGCCGGAGGAGTAATTCCCGGAAGAGCATCGGCGGAGGAGGGGCGGTGGGCCGTCCTTCTTCCTGCCAGCTTGCCGCAGGCGCACATATCATCGAAATCGCCTCTGGTAATTTCCGGGAAAGGTGCTATCTACAGCCCTGTTGAGTGGCTTGGGCCCCCGACGGTCGGCATGGTGCCGTATCCGCATTTCGGCCCCTCGTGCCTTGCGGATATTGTATTGCTGGACCTTCGGACGCGACTATCGCCCGATCGCCCCGCTCGCTCATTTTCCGAAAGCAGCCGCTCGTTACGCGCGACGCCCCCTGGCTCGAAAAGCCGCCGGGAGCGCCGCCTTGTCTTGTCCCACGGTGTCGGCCCATGGCCCTCGCCGTACGGACTCACGTACCGAGGATTACGTTTTTGACTATGACTTTCGCTGAACTCGACCTTCACCCGACCATTCTGCAAGCCGTCGAGGCTTCCGGCTACAACGAGCCGACTCCAATCCAGGAAAAGGCTATTCCGTTGGCGCTGGCCGGTCGGGATCTGGTCGCTTCGGCCAACACCGGAACCGGCAAGACCGCCGCGTTCGTTCTTCCGGCCCTTCAGAAGCTGAAGACGCCGCGCCCGGCCGGCAGCTTCGGACCCCGCGTCCTCGTGCTGTCGCCGACCCGCGAACTGGCGACCCAGATCCTGGACGCCGTCCGCAAGTACTCCAAGTTCGACCGCGTCCAGACCGGCGTGATCCTGGGCGGCATGCCCTACCGCGAGCAGCTCCGCATGCTGGAGCGGCGCGTGGACCTGATCGTCGCCACCCCGGGCCGACTGATCGACCATCTGGAGCGGGGCCGCGTCAACCTGTCGGGCCTGGAACTGCTGGTGCTGGACGAAGCCGACCGCATGCTCGACATGGGCTTCATCGAGCCCGTCGAGCAGATCGCCGCCGCCTGCCCGGCGGGCCGCCAGACCCTGATGTTCACCGCGACCTGCGACGGTCCGATGGAGCGGCTCGCCGCCCGTCTGCTGAAGAACCCGGAGCGGATCGACATCGCGGGCCGCAACGTCAGCCACGACACCATCGACCAGCGCCTGCTCCGGGCCGATGACCTGGGGCACAAGCACCGCCTTCTCGACCACCTCGTGTCCACCGACGAGGCGGGCAAGACGATCGTCTTCGCCGCGACCAAGCGCGACGCCGACCGCCTGGCCGAGGAGCTGTGCGCCAAGGGTCATGCCGCCGGTGCCCTTCATGGCGACATGAAGCAGCACCAGCGCAACCGCACGATCGACGACCTGCGCCGGGGCCGTATCCGCCTGCTGATCGCCACCGACGTGGCGGCCCGCGGCATCGACATCTCCGACATCACGCAGGTCATCAACTTCGACCTGCCGAAGATCGCGGAGGATTACGTCCACCGCATCGGCCGTACCGGCCGGGCCGGCGCTTCCGGGACCGCCTACTCGTTCTTCACCCGGAGCGACTGGAAGCAGGTCAAGGCGATCGAGCATTTCATCGGCAAGCCGCTCGCCAACCACGTCATTCCGGGCCTGGAGCCGAGCGAGCGTCCGCGCAGTGCCAGCCCGGGCGGCTACAACAAGCGGCCCTACCGCAGCGGCGGCCAGGGCGCTCCCCAGGGGCGCGGCGGTTTCGGCGGCCAGCGTCGCCCTGAAGGCGAGCGGAGCGACCGGGGCCATGGTCACGGCGACCGGCCCCACGCCGAGCATCGCCACGCCGGCGGCGACCGTCCGCACGGTGAGCGCGGCGGCTACAATCCGGTTCGCCGGGACCGCGACCATTCGGCCGGCGGCGGCCGTCGCGGATACTCGTCGGCCAGCTAAGGCCGACGGGATCTCCGGGGTACGAAACGCCAAGGGAGGCAGCTCATGGATGACCTGCAGGATGCCGTCTCCCGGCGCCGGACGTTCGCGATCATCGCGCACCCCGACGCCGGCAAGACGACCCTGACCGAGAAGCTTCTGCTGTTCGGTGGTGCGATCCAGCTCGCCGGCGCCGTCAAGGCGCGCGGCGAGCAGCGTCGCGCCCGGTCCGACTGGATGAAGGTGGAACGCGAGCGCGGGATCTCCGTGACCGCGTCCGTCATGAACTTCGATTATGACGACCGGACCTTCAACCTGGTGGACACGCCGGGCCACGAAGACTTCTCCGAAGACACCTACCGCACGCTGACAGCCGTCGACAGTGCCGTCATGGTGATCGATGCCGCCAAAGGCATCGAGAGCCAGACCCGCAAGCTGTTCGAGGTCTGCCGGCTGCGCGACGTGCCGATCATCACCTTCGTCAACAAGATGGACCGCGAGGCCCGCGACCCGTTCGAGCTGATCAGCGAGATCGAGGAGACGCTGGCGATCGACGTCACGCCGGCCAGTTGGCCGATCGGGTCCGGCCGGGACTTCCTCGGCTGCTACGACCTGCTGCGCGACCAGTTGATCCTGATGGACAAGCGCCAGGGCGATGTGGCGAGCCAGGGCATCAAGTGCGAAGGGCTGGACGACCCGAAGCTCGACGAGCTTCTGCCGGCCCATGCCGTCGCGACTCTCCGCGAGGAGGTCGAGATGGCGCGCGGCCTGTGCCCGGAATTCGATCTCGAGTCCTACCGTGCCGGCCACCTGACGCCGGTATTCTTCGGCAGCGCCATCAATAATTTCGGCGTCCAGGAACTCCTTCGGGGCCTGGGCGAGCTGGCGCCGCCGCCACGCCCGCAGCCGGCCGACGGCCGCAAGGTCGAACCGATCGAGCCGAAGGTTACGGGGTTCGTGTTCAAGGTCCAGGCCAACATGGATCCCAATCACCGCGACCGCATCGCCTTCTTCCGGCTGTGCTCCGGCCATTTCCGGCGCGGCGTCAAGCTGAAGCACATGCGCTCCGGCAAGCAGCTCGCCGTCAACAACGCGGTGCTGTTCCTGGCCCGCGACCGGGAACTGGCCGAGGATGCTTGGCCGGGCGACATCATCGGCATCCCGAACCACGGCTCGCTCCGGATCGGCGATACGCTGACCGAGGGCGAGGAACTGCGGTTCACCGGCGTGCCCAGCTTCGCGCCGGAACTGCTGCAAAGGGTCCGCCTGGACGATCCGATGCGGGTCAAGCATCTGCGGAAGGCGCTGGAGCATTTCGCGGAGGAGGGGGCGAGCCAAGTGTTCAAGCCCTTGCTCGGATCGGACTGGCTGGTCGGCGTGGTCGGTCAGCTCCAGTTCGAGGTGCTGGCGGCGCGGATCGAGGCCGAGTACGGCATTTCCGCCCGGTTCGAATCGGCCTCGGTCGATGCCGCCCGGTGGATCGAGTGCGAGGACCCGGTCGAGATGAAGCGCTTCGTCGACTCCAACCGCGCCAACCTCGCGGAGGATCATGACGGCGCGCTGGTCTTCCTCTCGCGCAACTCCTGGCACATGAACCGCACCCAGGATGACTTCCCCAAGGTGCAGTTCCTGAAGACCCGCGAGCAGAATCGCATCGTCCAGCAGGCCGCCGCGCAGTAAAGTTCTCGACAGACGCACGTAGGTGGCCGCTGATATTTACGAATACTTATCTGCGTCCATCTGCGTTCATCTGTGGATGATAATTTTTCCTGCCTTGTCCTGGGATGACCTGAGAGCGACAGCGGTGGCCGGTGATGACCCACGGCAACCGAAGGTTTTTCCTCCGGCAGATTATTCACCCTTTCATCGTCATGACCGGGCTTGACCCGGTCATCGCTTGCAGACTCCATCAGCGCCGCCGTGCGGAGAGATACCCGGATCAAGTCCGGGTATGACGAAGAGGGGCGCCTCTGCCCATAGCTCAGCCTTTTGACCATGACGAAAGGGAGAGCTTCTGCCCTTAGGCAAGGCTTTTTCGCATTGGGCAATCGCCGTGCCGCACGGCCGTGTGGATGACCCGGGCCGTATCTTTGCCCATCACCGTCATCTGTGGCAAAACAGCTGCCAGCCAATCCAACGGCAAGGTTCAGGCCGGCTCCAGCGCCTCGCGGGTGACCGGGGCGGCTTCTTCCCCGGTGCAGATGCAGTCCTTGCCGGACTGCTTCGCCACATACATGCGGTGGTCGGCGATCTCCACCAATTGGGTCGAGCTTTCCGGCGCCTCCGCGATGGCCTCGGCGATACCAATGCTGGCGGTCTGCGGCTTGCCGTCGGGTCGTACCCCCAGCCCGTCGGCGCGCAGGCGCCGGATCGCCGTCAGCGCGCCCGGCGTGTCGGTGTCGGGCATGACGATCAGGAATTCCTCCCCGCCCCAGCGGATGACCAGATCGCCCTGGCGCAGCCCCTTCAGCAGGGACTGCGCCGCGTCCCGCAGCACCCGATCTCCCTCCTCGTGGCCGAAGCGGTCGTTCACCTTCTTGAAATCGTCCAGGTCGACGAAGACCAGGGACAGCGGGCGCTGGTTTCGCCGGGCATTGCCGAACTGGAGGTTCAGCATCTCCTCGCCGATCCGCCGGGCATAGGCGCCGGTCAGCTTGTCGTGCGAGGACTGGTTGACCAGCGCCATCAGGAAATGGAGCTGGCTCATCGCCGCCAGCGTCGCGACGGAGGACAGCAGCAGCAGGAGCCACATGGCCCCGAGATAGGAGTTGAACGGGAAGATCGCCGAGCCGTAGACGCCGGCGGTCAGGTGGGCCAGCACCAGGGGCGTCGCGAAGATGATCCCTTCCACCGCCGTGATGGGAAAGACGCTGAGGCCGGCGCACATCACGAAGGGCAGGAAGGCGTAGCCCGCCGCTATCGCAGCCGCGGGACTGTCGGGATCGAACTGGTTGACCATCGGATGCGACGCGATGAAGAAGAGCGTCGGCACCAACAGGGGCCATGCCAGTGCCGTCCAGGCCTGCGTCATCCCTTCGCCGCCGCAGCCGACGGTTGCTAGGCCAGCGCGATTGGGAGTATACGAAATCGTGCGCCTTACAGGACGACGAGCATGTCTTCAATCACCAGTGCTGGACCAGAAGGTTACGAACACCAGCACTTAGCTACTGTTTGGGTAGCGCTTATGCTATGGCGGCACGCCGATTTGCGTGTCCTGCCAGAGGAAGGTGAGGATTTCCGGATCGAGTGCGGCATCCTGCCGGACGGAAACATCGACATTCAAGTGAAGCAGACACCTCAGCCGTTCACAATGCAGCGTTTAGCCGATATCCTAAGCCGGTTTGGCGACCGGCAGGCCAGAAGCTGTACGTTTAACAGATTGCTGGATTGTCAGCGGATTTTGGTGATTGTCGGCGGGTCTTGCCAATCGGACACGGAACGCTACCGCTGCAATACCGGTGAGTTTGACGCGAAGCCCGCGGTCTCGCCCGAGGCCGCACGCGGCATCATGTCAGCTTTATCCGCTGCGGGGACGCAGGTCAAAAATGACAGTTATCTTGACATTGCGCGACGAAAGCAACTTGCTAGCTTTAGCAACTTGATGGTCTCACAGGTACAGGAGGCTTTGCGTCGGGTATCAGTATGGGATCGGATTGATGAGCCATTCATCCGGCAGCGTTGCATCGATATGGTCACACGGTTGCGGATTCCGGTCGACCAAGCTGAGAACATCGTCAAAAAATTGGTAGCGGCTAGTAGGGAAGCGGCCAAAGACAAAGCGGACGTAATGCCGACGCTGCGGGGAATCATCGAAGATTGCCGAATCGATAGATACTGCGGCCGAGATCACATCGTTCGCGCTGATGAGCAGACCTTCTTTGAACGCTTATGTCGGGACTACGCCATCTTGTTGAGCGGTCCGCCTCGTTGCGGAAAGACAGAAATGGCGCGCGCTCTATTGGATTGTGCCGCCGATAAGGGTTATTTCACAAACATTTTTGACAACTCCCAAGAAGCGCGACAGTTCCTCAGCCAGGGCAGCCGGGGACATCGCGCTTGTTTGCTGGATGATCCACTCGGCACCCGCGGTGTTGTCAAAGACCAAGGTCAGGGTATGCGTGAACTACGCGCCGCTGTCGACGCGACGGGGCCAGGTCGGTTTTTAATCATCGCACAGAGTCGCGATGAACTGCTGTCTGCCAGTAGCGCTGACACCCTCGACCAATGCCGCCTGCCGAAGGCGCCCTGGCAAACGCTTAACGAATATCCGGCCGGGTTCCTTAGTCAAGTTTGGGCGAGCCTCAGGCGTGAGCGCCATCTACTGGACGCAAAGTCTGATGCCGTGGATAGTTTGCTCGCTAATGACGTTCAAGTTGAAGTCGGTGCTTTGGAACTGGTCGCCGCAAATCTTGACTTTTTGCCTGACGCTCCCACGCAGGATGACCTGTGGCGTGTGTTCCATCAGGAGGCAAGCGATCTGATTCATTACTTAGTTCATCGCCGGGGTGAGGACGTAGGCGACCTCATGCTCATCCTGGCAATTACAACCACCCCCCGCTTATCAGTCAATGAGCGAGAGATTGCTTTTATACTTTCTGATGACAAATACCTGCCGGGCCAGGGCTCGATATTTAGGATGACTATATCGTTCGGCAAGAATGGATACGAAAATCTAGAGCCTCCCAAGTACGATTCCCCTCCCTATTTGGATCATGCCACGATAAGGCTTCTTGATGATTTGGAGCAACGTCGCCTGATCAACGTGTCGGGATGTGATCTACAGTTCCGCCACTCCTACTACCGAGCAGCGGGCGAATGGTGGGGAAAAGGCATCGGGCGCCGTCGCGCCATGATTATCCTGTGGTGGGTCCGCAGGGGAATGTTCAGTGCCTCGCCCCGCACGTCTAGAGCCACAGCGTTCAACCTGCCGGTCCTGTTTAACATGCTGCGTGACGAGGCCATGCGGATTAATTTGTTGGACTTGGCGGCAGACGGTCTTGGCTGCCGCTATCCGGCGACAAGGGATCTTTGCCACCGTTTTCTTCTGTCCAACCAGAACGCACTCAGCAGCAATGCGCGCGACATGTTACAAGGAAGCGGCATCTACGATGACCGTCTATTTAGCTTCGAGTGGCTAGGTGGCGAAGCTTGGAGACCGGACCAGTGGTCGTTTGGCTCGTATGTCCATGGCGAAATAGAAGACATTCAGCCCGAAAGCGTCAACCGTGTCCTCGGGTGTCTTGCCGCTGGGATTGAGGCGGCACCTGCCAGTCAGGATGCCGCGCATGCAATACTCCATTTGGCACGTTATCCCATGAGACTGACTGCGGCAATGATGGAAAACCTCCTGAGCTACGATCTGAGCGCCATCCGTGCCGAGGCAGCCGATGTATGGCTGAAGGTGGAACGGACAGAGGATGCGCACATCCGGGATCGCATTTTCTCCGACCCAGCTCCGGTCGTAGCACATCGTTCTTTTCGCAGTGTGGCGAGGGCCTGGAGCAGTTACTCCGAGGACCGGCGTAAGCTTCTGGCGAAAGACATCGGCAACGCGGCTGGGAGCACTTTCCTTTCGGCAAACGCTTTCATGCAGACAATGAGCAAGTTCGACCGGCCGCACGACTTCATGGCGAACCCACCGTGGGACTTGTTCGCTCAGACATTGCCTGCTGCAATGCGGGGCTTGGGTGAGACACAGACGTTCGATACGACGAGCCTTTGGGCGACCATCTACAACGATGCATTGCCGCATCTATCCTGTCATGACATCGTGAGCATCTGCACCGCTTGGTCTGAAGTTCTGCTGGGCTGGTCGGATAACACCTTCCGTGACTATGACTTTTCCGGGATTGTACCCGTGTTAGTGAAGGGCACTGATAGTGAGCCGGAGCTACGCGCCGAATTAAGTCAGCTGCTTTTGAGGGCGATGAACACGCCCTTGCAGATCGTTCTTCTCAAAGATTATTTGGAGCAGTGGGACCTTCTGACGCAGGCGGAGAGGAATATCATCTCTGACCGGCTGACCGGCAATCATCCGGAAAAAATCTGGTATCAAGCTATTGCCCTGACCCGGGACAGAGTGCCGCCAGAGGTTCAGGAGTGGATCACAGGTGACCCCGCAATCTTGAAGCTTTCGCCGAAGGAACTACGCGCACAACTTGATACGGAACTATTCACCACCTGCGTGCAGGTGTATTCCGGGCAACTTTACCCTCTACCTTCGCTGGGTGTGAGAAGGAACGGGCGCGATGTATGGTGCCCGGTCATGGAACTGCTCAGGGGGAGTCCACATGACCGACACTTCCTTCTCGCCCTGGAGGAGGCCCTTGGCAGGCGGGATGATGCAGCCGTCAGGGCCAGTCTTCAGGTCGCAGAAGACGCTCAGCTCCAGAAATTATTCGAAATAATGCTGGCGCATGAGATCGACTATAGTGGCGGTTGGATGCCGAATGCGTGGGATGCTCTACTAACTCGGGCCAACAAACCAGATGTGCGTAAACAATGGTTGGACAAAATGGCCGAAGCGGCTCCAGCCATCATTGACGGCATTGACGAAGCACGGTATTGGTTGATCAATAAAGAATTTCGAGAGGAGTTCCTGGGCAACTTTTTGTCCGACCATGCTTTACTGATATTTATGGACATTCTTGATCAAATGTCTAAGCAGGATGGAGAAGAGTTTTTTGATATAATTAAAGCTTGTGAAAGATTCATTGGAGTGCAGGCGCCTAGACTGATTCACACATTTACAATCCTAGAACATGAACTAGCTCGGTTCGGGGCCGCTGCGGAGCCTCTACTTAGCAATTTGGAAACTTTGCGACGGAAAGCAGTTAGCGAAGCAAACCGAATCCGGGAAGAGGGGCGCCCGGCTCTCCGATTTGTTCAGGACTGGACGCGCCCTTCGATGCTTGATGGTGCGATCTGACAATCCAGGAATTTATAGTATAAGATTTTATAGTCTTAATCGCATTACCTAAAGGCCGTTTCGTGCTGTTCAGGTGTATAATCAGTCGGACGGGCAGAGCAATTTAACAGTCAAAAGCTCGGCGTGTTGATTTTGGATGTTGTATTGTTTTATACAACCTACGGCCCGTACTCATGGGATCCAAGCATTTATCTTGTGCCACGGTTCAAGCCGACTCCAGTTCCTCGCGGGTGACCGGGGCGGCTTCTTCCCCGGTGCAGATGCAGTCCTTGCCGGACTGCTTCGCCACATACATGCGGTGGTCGGCGATCTCCACCAATTGGGTCGAGCTTTCCGGCGCCTCCGCGATGGCCTCGGCGATACCAATGCTGGCGGTCTGCGGCTTGCCGTCGGGTCGTACCCCCAGCCCGTCGGCGCGCAGGCGCCGGATCGCCGTCAGCGCGCCCGGCGTGTCGGTGTCGGGCATGACGATCAGGAACTCCTCCCCGCCCCAGCGGATGACAAGGTCGCCCTGGCGCAGCCCCTTCAGCAGGGACTGGGCCGCGTCGCGCAGAACGCGATCGCCCTCCTCGTGGCCGAAGCGGTCGTTCACCTTCTTGAAATCGTCCAGGTCGACGAAGACCAGGGACAGCGGGCGCTGGTTCCGCCGGGCGTTGCCGAACTGGAGGTTCAGCATCTCCTCCCCGATCCGCCGGGCATAGGCGCCGGTCAGCTTGTCGTGGGAGGACTGGTTGACCAGCGCCATCAGGAAATGGAGTTGGCTCATCGCCGCCAGCGTCGCGACGGAGGACAGCAGCAGCAGGAGCCACATGGCCCCGAGATAGGAGTTGAACGGGAAGATCGCCGAGCCGTAGACGCCGGCGGTCAGGTGGGCCAGCACCAGGGGCGTCGCGAAGATGATCCCTTCCACCGCCGTGATGGGAAAGACGCTGAGGCCGGCGCACATCACGAAGGGCAGGAAGGCGTAGCCCGCCGCTATCGCAGCCGCGGGACTGTCGGGATCGAACTGGTTGACCATCGGATGCGACGCGATGAAGAAGAGCGTCGGCACCGACAGGAGCCATGTCAGCGCCGTCCAGGCCTGCTTCATCCCCTCGCCGCCGCGGTAGTAAAGCGCCAGCGCGCCGAAAGCGACGCTCGCCGCGATCCTCAGGGCCGCCAGGTAACCCCATTCGGGCCAGGCGAACAGGTACATGTCGATGGCGATCCAGAGCGGCGTCAGGATCGAGAAGACGCCGGCGACGATCCGGGCCCGTGAAACGATCAGGGCGGCCCGCCGCCGCTGTATCACCGGCGAGTGACCCCCGGGCTGGATCAGGTCATGGACCTGCGCCAGCGAGAGATCACCGTCGATATTCGCCAACGTTTTGTCGGCTAAACGAACCAATATATCTGAAAGTGTTTGTTTCACGCCTTTTCCCGCAAGGCTTTAATCTATTTTGCGGGAATATACTAAAACAAGTCCTACATTGGTAGGGTTTTTCAATCCGCGAGAGGTTCGACGTCCACCTGGACGCTCAGGGTGTGGCCCCAGCCGCCCAGGATCACGCCTCTCACGGGACTGACGTCGTCATAGTCGCGGCCCCAGGCGAGCGTGATGTAGTCGGCGTCCACCGGCTTGTCGTTGGTCGGGTCCAGGTCCACCCAGCCGGTCTCCGCCCCGCACCAGACGGAGAACCAGGCGTGCGACATGTCGGCACCGACCAGCCGGGGACGGCCCGGCGGCGGGTGGGTGCGCAGATAGCCGCTGACATAGCGGGCCGGAAGGCCGAGCGACCGCAGGCAGCCGACGCCGAGATGGGCGAAGTCCTGGCAGACGCCGCGCCGGTGGGCGAGCACGTCCGCCAGCGGCGTCGCGACCGTCGTCGCGGTCGAATCGAAGGTGAAATCGTCATGGATGCGGTGCATCAGGTCGAGCACCGCTTCGACGGTGGGCCGGCCCGGCGGGAAGGACGGTTCCGCATAGGCCGCGAGATCGGGCGACGCCTTCACCATCGCGCTGTCGAAAAGGAACTCGTTGGCCCCGATCGCGGCGGCCGACCGGGGTGCCCGGGCCGTTTCCCGGACATCCTCCCAGGGCGGGGCGGAGTCGTCTTCCAGCGGATCGGGCGGCGTAACCTCCAGCTCGACGACCGACTCGATCGTCAGCGACCGGTGGGGCTCCTGGACGGCGAAATACTCCGCCGGGTTGCCGAAATAATCCAGCCAAGCCTCCCGCAGCGCGGGTTCGGGCGTGATCGTCAGGGTGACCGACGAGCAGGCCTGGCGCGGGTTGTCCCGCGGGCCGAGATGGACGACGTGCTGGGAGACCGAGACCCCGTCGCCGTACTCGTAACTGGTCGTGTGCCGGGTGCGGTAGCGCACCGGCCGGGCGGCGGCGTCCTCGCGCGCGTCGGCGTCTTCGGGCGCGTCGGCGCTATCAGGCGGGGCGGGAGAAGGCATGGCTGAAATAGGCGTGGGCCAGCAGGTTGGAGATTTCCGGCAGCCTGTCGGCCAGGCTGTTGAGGGCGTTGCGCAACGCGAAGCGGTCGCGGATGATCTCCGGCTCGCGCAGGATCTCGCGGGTGTCCTCGATCAGGCGGATCGCCGCCGTGATCGGGCTCTGGTTGACCCGCAGGTTGACCACCGGCGGGCGCGGTAGGGCCGCCAGGTGCCGGGCCAGGTGCGACAGCTGATAGGCGAGCGCCCGCGGGTTCGTCTCGTCGCACAGCAGCAGGTACAGTACCGGCGTCCGCTGGGCGGTCGTGTAGTAGCGTTCCCGGTAGGTCATGAAGCTCTCGCCGAGCTCCAGCAGGACCTCCAGCACCGCCGGATCGTCGCCGGCGGCGTCGCAGATCCGGGTGCCGCGCATCAGCGCCAGGCTGTTGATCCCGCGTTCCAGCCGCCGCCCGATGTCCAGGAACCGCCAGCCCGGGCCGCGCGTCATGCTTTCCTGCTCCAGTCCGGCGAGCGCCGCGAGCGTGGTGATCAGGTCGTCCAGCCGCAGCAGCATCGCCGTGTCGATCCGCGCCCGGGCCGAAGTCGGCTCGCACTGGCGGTCGAGCTGGGAGATCACGCGCCACATATCGAGCGACAGGCGGTCGCGTACGCCGGCGGCGGTGCGGTGAAGCCGCTGGATGTTGGCGCGCAGGCTGTTGGGGTGCCCGCCGTCGAACACCGCTCCCTGGAGGGCTTGGCGCAGGCCCCGCCCGGTACCGCTTTCCGCCATGTCGGCCAGGTCGCGGGGCACCATGCCGGTCCAGTCCATCAGCCGCATCAGCGGCACCAGCTCGTCGCCGCCGCCGGGCCGGGTCCCGTCGGACAGGCGCGTGTAGACCCCGCGCAGGATGCGTAGCGTGCTTTCCGAGCGCTCGGCGTAGCGGCCGAGCCAGAACAGCCCGTCGGCGACGCGCGACGGCAGGTCGCCGCTCTGCGGCTTGACGTCCACGTCGCGCGCGGCGACGGTGCGCGGCTCGGTGCTGCGGACCTCCGCCGGGACGCCCTGGGGACGGGGCGGCGCGGGGCGGCCTTCCGCCGGGCCGCGGGCCATCACCCAGGTATCCTTGCTGCCGCCGCCGCGCTGCATCGACACGATCAGCCGGCCGGCGGTCGCCGACATGCGGGTCAGCCCGCCGGGCATCACCGTGTAGCCGCCGTCGGGCCTCGCCGCGAGGAAGACCCTCATCACCAGCGGGCGGGGCTGCAGGGCGCCGTCGATCCAGGTCGGCACCGTGGAAAGCCCGAGCTGCTCCTGGCCGATGAAGTCGGCCGGGCGGGCGCGCAGCCGGGCGATCAGGTCCTGGCGTTCCTGCCGGGTGAGGGACGAGCCGAACACCGGCTCGGAGCCGAGATGCGCGAAGGCCGGCTTGATCACCAGGCGATCGAGATGCTCGACCACGTAGGTCCGCTCCTCCTCCTGGCCGCACCACCACATGGCGACGCCGGGGATCTTCAGCTCCTCGCCCAGCAGGTGGCGGCACAGCATCGGCAGGAACGGCTTGAACGACAGCGACTCGATCAGCCCGGTGCCCAGCGCGTTGGCGACCGTCACGGTCCCGGCGCGGACCGCCTGGACCAGCCCGGCGACGCCCAGCGAACTGTCCGCGCGCAGTTCCAGCGGATCGCAATAGTCGTCGTCCAGCCGGCGCAGGATCACGTCCACCGGTTCCAGGCCGCTCAGGGTCTTCAGGAACACCTGGCGGTCGCGAACCGTCAGGTCGCCGCCTTCCACCAGCGTGATGCCCAGGTGGCGGGCCAGGTAGGCGTGCTCGAAATAGGTCTCGTTGTAGGGGCCGGGCGTCAGCAGGACGATGCGCGGATCGCGGGTCGGGCGGGGCGCCAGCCGGACCAGCATCTCGCGCAGCGCCGTGAAGAAGGGACCCAGCGTGCGGACGTTGCAGTCCTTGAAGGCGTCGGTCAGGACCCGGCTGACCACCGCGCGGTTCTCCAGCGCGTAGCCGGCGCCGCTCGGGGTCTGGGTCCGGTCGCCCAGCACCCACCAGCGGCCGTCGGGCGCCCGTGCCAGGTCGGCGGCGTAGAGGTGCAGGAACACCCCGCCGGTCGGCACGGCGCCGTGGCAGGCCCGCTGGAAGCCGCGGTCGGAATAGAGCAGCGCCGCGGGCAGGCGGCCGGACCGGATCAGGTCCTGGGGGCCGTACAGGTCGGCCAGCATGGCGTTGAGCAGGGTCGCGCGCTGGATCAGCCCGGCTTCGATCGCGTCCCATTCCTCCGCCGGGATCAGCAGCGGGATCATGTCGAGCGGCCAGGGTCGCTCCATGCCCTGGGGATCGCCGTAAATGTTGTAGGTGACGCCGTTCTGGTGGAGCAGGCGGCGCGCCGCCTCCCACCGCTCGGCCATCAGCGACGGGTCGAGGGCGCCCAGCGCTCCCATGAAGCGCTGCCAGTGCGGCCGCAGCCGTCCGCCCCCGGTGACCATCTCGTCATAGACCGGGCCGGTGCCGTATTGGAGCGCGTGCGCGTCGCCGAACAGGGAACCCTGCTCGGCGACGGCGCGGCGGCCTTCTTGTTCCAGTGCTTCCGTGTCAGCCAAGGCGCAGGTCGAGGGTCAAAGGAAACTCCAGGTTTCGCCTTTCCGGCGGCGTCTCCATAGGACCCGGAGTGTGACCGAACGGGAAGAAGCGGGCAAGCCGCCGTCCTTCGGCCTCGTGGGCGTTAACCGGGAAAGTCTCGTGGTTCCGGCCTCCCGGATGGGCCACGTGGTACGAGCAGCCGCCCACCGAGCGGCCCGACCAGGTGTCCAGGATGTCGAACACCAGCGGGCTGTGGACCGGGATGGTCGGGTGCAGGCAGGACGGCGGCTGCCATGCCCGGTACCGCACGCCGGCCACGAATTCCCCGTCGACTCCCGTGGGATGGAGCGGAACCCGGCGGCCGTTGCAGACCACCGCGTGGCGCGACCCGACCATGCCGCCGATCTTCACCTGCACGCGCTCGACCGAACTGTCCACATACCGCACCGTGCCGCCGCCGCCGGGCTCCTCACCCAGGACGTGCCAGGGCTCCAGCGCCTGCCGGATCTCCATCAGCATGCCCCGATGCGCCACTTCGCCGCAGAGCGCGAAGCGGAAGTTAACATGCGGCGCGAACCATTCGTCCTGGATGGCGTAGCCATGGTCGCGCATGTCGGCCAGCACGTCCGACAGGTCTTGCTGGATGAAATGGGGCAGCATGAACTTGTCGGCCAGCTCGGTGCCCCAGCGCACCAGCCGGTTCTTGTACGGGGTCTTCCAGAAGCGGGCGATCATGGCGCGCATCAGGAGCTGCTGGGTCAGGCTCATCTGGGCGTGCGGCGGCATCTCGAAGGCGCGGAATTCCACCAGCCCCAGCCGGCCGCTGCTGCTGTCCGGCGAGTAGAGCTTGTCGATGCAGAACTCCGCCCGATGGGTGTTGCCCTGCATGTCGGTCAGCAGGTGGCGCAGGACCCGGTCGATCAGCCAGGGTGGGCACCAGCCGCCGGCCGCCGCCTGGTCGATCTGGTTGAACGCGATCTCCAGCTCGTACAGCGAGTCGTTCCGCGCCTCGTCGATCCGCGGCGCCTGGCTGGTCGGGCCGATGAACAGGCCGGAGAAGACGTAGGACAGGGACGGGTGGTTCTGCCAGTAGGTGATCAGGCTGCGCAGCAGGTCGGGCCGGCGCAGGAAAGGGCTGTCCGCCGGCGTGGCGCCGCCGACCACCACGTGGTTGCCGCCGCCGGTGCCGACATGCCGGCCGTCCAGCATGAACTTCTCGGTCCCCAGCCGGGCCTGCCGCGCCTCCTCGTAGAGGGCGAAGTTGTTCCGGACCAGCTCGTCCCAGGAATGGGACGGGTGGATGTTGACCTCGATCACGCCCGGGTCCGGGGTGACCGCCATGCTGTTGAGCCGGGGGTCGCGGGGCGGCTGGTAGCCTTCCAGGATCACCGGCATGTTCAGCTCGACCGCGGTGGCCTCGATCTCGGCGACCAGGGCCAGGTAATCCTCCAGCATGCCCATGGGCGGCATGAACAGGTAGAGCTTGCCGTCGCGCGCCTCGCAGCACAGGGCGGTCCGAACCACCCACCAGGCCGACTTGCCGGCTTCGGGGATCTCGGTCCTGACCTCGGCCATGGCCTGGTAGGCCTGGCGGCGCAGGGCTTCCGGCTTGGGCGGCTCCGCCGTGCGCTGGCGCAGCGGAACCGCGTGGGGGGCCAGCGGCGCGCGCTCGTCGAACGGGTCTTGCTCCCAGGAATAGGGATAGTCGCGCATGTCCACCCAAGGCAGGGAGCCCAGGGGCAGGCGGTAACCGAGCGCGCTGTCGCCCGGCGCCAGCAGCAGGCGTTCCTGGCGCAGCGGCCAGGTGCTGGACAGCCAGACCGGCCCCTTCTGGTCCATCCGCCGGTTGATCGGCAGGGCGAATCCGACCGGCTCGTTCAGGCCGCGCTGGAACACCTTGGCCAGCCGCGCGCGCTCCTCCTTGTCCTCCAGCTTGCTGTCGAGCGGATCGACGTTGACCGGGAGCTGCTGTTCCTTCCGCAGGTAGTGCCAGGGATCCTCGTAGGCGGCGAGCACCAGGCTCGGCTCGATCCCCAGCCTCTTGGCGAGCGTCACCAGGAACAGGCCGGCCTCCTCCGTGCCGAAGCCGTAGTCCACGGTCTCCTTCGCCAGCAGGTCGGTGTTGGCCCACAGCGCGTCGCCGTCGCGCCGCCAGTAGATGCTGAGCGCCCAGCGCGGCAGGCTTTCGCCCGGATACCACTTGCCCTGGCCGTAATGGACGAGGCCGCCGGGGGCGAACCGGCGCATCAGGCGGTCCAGCAGGACGGCGGCGTATCGCCGCTTGGTCGGCCCGACCGCGGCGGTGTTCCACTCCGCCCCCTCCATGTCGTCGATCGACACGAAGGTCGGCTCGCCCCCCATGGTCAGCCGGACGTCGCCGTCGTTCAGCTCCTGGTCGATCCGGTGGCCCAGCGCCTCGATGGCGCCCCACTGGGTCTCGGTATAGGGCTTGGTGACCCGGGGGGCCTCGTAGATGCGGGTGATCGACATCTCGTGGCCGAACTCGACCTCGCACTCGTCCACCGCGCCGGTGATCGGGGCGGCGCTCGACGCGTCGGGGGTGCAGGCCAGGGGAATATGCCCCTCGCCGGCCAGCAGGCCGGAGGTCGGGTCGAGCCCGATCCAGCCGGCGCCGGGCAGGTAGACCTCGGTCCAGGCGTGCAGGTCGGTGAAGTCCACCTCGGTGCCGCTCGGCCCGTCCAGCGCCTTCTGGTCGGCGGTCAGCTGGATCAGGTAGCCGGACACGAAGCGCGCGGCGAGGCCCAGGTTGCGCAGGATCTGGACCATCAGCCAGGCGCTGTCGCGGCACGACCCGGTGCCCAGCTCAAGGGTCTCCTCCGGGGTCTGGATGCCGGGCTCCAGCCGGATGACGTAGCCGATCTCCTGCTGGAGCCGCTGGTTCAGCGCCACCACGAAGTTGACCGACTGCATCGGCTCGCGCGGGACCGACGCCAGCCAAGCCGCGAGCTTCGGGCCGACCTTCTCCGTCTCCATGTAGGGGCGCAGCTCGCGCTGCAGCCACGGCTCGTACTCCAGCGGCCACTGCTCGGCGCTGGGCTCCAGGAAGAAGTCGAACGGGTTGATCACCGAGATCTCGGCGACCAGGTCGACCTCGATCGACAGGATGTCGGTCTTCTCCGGAAAGACGAAGCGGGCCAGATAGTTGGACTGCGGGTCCTGCTGCCAATTGAGGAAGTGCTGCTTCGGCTCGACCTTCAGGGAGTAGCTGAGGATCGGCGTGCGGCAGTGGGGGGCGGGCCGGAGCCTGACGATTTGCGGTCCCAGCGACACCATCCGGTCATAGCGGTAGAAGGTCTTGTGATTGAGTGCGACGTGTATCGCCATGAACTCGCCTCGAATTTTTGGTGCAGGGCGCACCGGCTGCGACGCAGGAGGGGGGAACCGTCCGCCGGTCCGGCGTTCCGGCTATTGGGTATTAGCCTGTCATCATATCCCGCATCGCGGCATGACGGTACCCGCCAGAATCACTCGGATGAGGAAAAGCGCCCTGCTTGCCGACTCCCGACGATCGGCCCATTTATAGCGACAGAATGTCGCAGCAAGGCGGGGAGGTGGGACGCTCAGCGCTCCTCGGGCATCGCCCGGCGCTCCGGAAGAATGAAAAAGGGAACTGAAGGCATCTTTGGGAGGAAGCCTCTGATGGGAATCGTCATTCAGCTCGGCCAGGACAACGGGATACCCGAACTGGCCGAACGGGTCGCCGGCGCCTGCCGCAACCGCCTGCTCGAACGGAAAACCGCCGCCGTCTCCTTCAACCACATCAGCGAACAGCTCGGCGTCGACCCGCGTCTGGTGCCCAAGGCCGTCGCTTGGCTCCAGCGGAACGGCCGGGTGGAGGTCCGCGACTTCAGCATGCGCAGCCGCCCGCACGTCACGGTGCCGGGGGTCTGCCGGATCGACGACGTCGATTGCTGTCCTCCGGCGGAGAGGACGTGAGGGCACCATTCAAGGAGATCGTGGACTTGAATTCATCATGCGCGGGCTTGACCCGCGCATCCACGCGCAAACTGCCGGGATGAAGTGCGCGCGTGGATGGCCGGATCAAGTCCGGCCATGATGAAGAGGAGGGTTGGTACTTCCATAAAAGATGGCATGCGATCTAAGTAAACAGTGATCACATATTCAGCCGTTCATACAAGCCTTCCCATTCCGGATTGTCCTTGAGGATGAGGAGCACCTTCCATTCCCTTGACCAATGCTTGATGTTCTTCTCCCGCTGCACGGCGCGTAGAATTTCATCATGCCGTTCCACCCAGACCAGGCGTTTCAAACCGTATCGCATCGTGAAGCCGTCATAGGCTCCTTCCCGATGCTCGTGCACGCGCCGCGCCAGATTGGTCGTGACGCCGACATAGAGCGTCCCGTTGGCGCGGTTCGTCATGATGTAGACCCATGCACCCGAATCCGTCGGCATACCTCTGGCTCCCACTGGTCCCGCCCTCGGGACAATCTGCCGCAGTGCGTCTAAGGTATCATATACAGCCTCCCGGTCCTCAGGCATTCATAGTGCCACGTCCAGGATAACCACGCCGTGGTCAAAGGGGGAAACGATGATTCACCAAGCTCTCGACAAATTCAGTCAGAAGATCGCCATTCGGCCAAAGTATGACAACTTCATCGGCGGCCAGTGGGTAGCCCCGGTCAAGGGCCAGTACTTCAGCAACATCACCCCGATTACCGGCAAGCCGGTCGGTGAGATCGCCCGGTCGACCGCCGAGGACATCGAGCTGGCGCTGGATGCCGCCCACAAGGCCAAGGACAAGTGGGGCCTGACTTCCCCGGCCGAGCGCGCGAAGATCCTGAACCGCATCGCCGACCGCATGGAAGAGAACCTGGACCTGCTGGCCCTGGTCGAGACCATCGACAACGGCAAGCCGATCCGCGAGACGACCCACGCCGACCTGCCGCTGGCGGTCGACCACTTCCGCTATTTCGCCGCCTGCATCCGCGCCCAGGAAGGCTCCGCCTGCGAGCTGGACAGCACCACGGTCGCGTACCATTTCCACGAGCCGCTGGGCGTCGTCGGCCAGATCATCCCCTGGAACTTCCCGCTGCTGATGGCCGTGTGGAAGCTGGCTCCCGCGCTGGCCGCCGGCAACTGCATCGTGCTGAAGCCGGCCGAGCAGACCCCGATGGCCATCATGGTCCTGGTGGAGCTGATCGCCGACCTGCTGCCCGAGGGCGTGCTGAACATCGTCAACGGCTTCGGCGTCGAGGCCGGCAAGCCGCTCGCCCAGAACAAGCGGATCGCGAAGATCGCCTTCACCGGCGAGACCACGACCGGCCGCCTGATCATGCAGTACGCGTCCGAGAACATCATCCCGGTCACGCTGGAGCTAGGCGGCAAGTCGCCGAACATCTTCTTCTCCGACGTGATGGCCGAGGAGGACGACTTCTTCGACAAGGCGCTCGAAGGCTTCGCGATGTTCTCCCTGAACCAGGGCGAAGTCTGCACCTGCCCGAGCCGCGTCCTGATCCAGGAGAGCATCTACGACCGCTTCATGGAGAAGGCCATCGCCCGCGTCGGCCAGGTCAAGCAGGGCAACCCGCTCGACAGCTCGACCATGATCGGCGCCCAGGCGTCCAACGACCAGCTCCACAAGATCCTGTCCTACATCGAGATCGGCAAGGCCGAGGGCGCCAAGGTCCTGACCGGCGGCAACCGCGCCGTCCTCGAGGGCGAGCTGGCGGACGGCTACTACGTCCAGCCGACAGTGCTGGAAGGCAACAACAAGATGCGCGTCTTCCAGGAGGAGATCTTCGGGCCGGTCGTGTCCGTGACCACCTTCAAGACCGAGGAAGAGGCGCTCGCCATCGCCAACGACAGCCTGTACGGACTGGGCGCCGGCGTCTGGAGCCGCGACGGCAACCGCGCCTACCGCATGGGCCGGGGCATCCAGGCCGGCCGCGTGTGGACCAACTGCTACCACCTGTACCCCGCCCACGCGGCGTTCGGCGGCTACAAGCAGTCGGGCATCGGTCGCGAGAATCACAAGATGATGCTCGACCACTACCAGCAGACCAAGAACCTGCTGGTCAGCTACAGCCCGAAGGCGCTGGGCTTCTTCTGATCGCGTGACGTCTCCGGGAATTATCCTCCCTGAACTGGTTCCCCTCTCCTCCGCACGGAGGAGAGGGGCTTTTCGTCGTGGCGTTTCGGGAAAACAGGGGAGAGCAACGACATGGTAGAGCGCGTCACCGTCACGCCGGCCGCCGTCGCCGTCATCGAGAAGCTGAAGGCGATCCACGGCGACTTGGCATTCCACCAGTCCGGCGGCTGCTGCGACGGCAGCGCGCCCATGTGCTTCGCGGCCGGCGAGTTCCGCACCGGCGCGCAGGACGTGTACCTGGGCGAGATCGTCGGCTGCCGGTTCTTCATCGGCGCCGCGCAGTTCGAATACTGGTCGCACACGCAGCTGATCATCGACGTGGTGCAGGGCAGGGGCGCCGGCTTCTCGCTGGAGGCTCCGGAAGGCGTGCGCTTCCTGACCCGCAGCCGGGTCTTCACCGACGAGGAGGTCGCGGAGCTGGAAGCGGCCGGGCCGCCGCCGCGCGGAGACGCCTGACGCTTGATCCGTCCCGTCCCCGGGGGTAAGGCGATTGCCTCGGCGTCCCGCCGGTGCATCTATCTTTCTCGTGCCGCCCGCCAAGGGCCGGCAGGAGCTTCAGGAAAGGCCCTCGGGAAGGACATGGACAGCATTACGCAGAGCCTGCTCGGCGCCGTGGTCGCGCAGGCCGGATTTCGACGGACCCTCGGCCGGCAGGCGATGGTGGCAGGGGCGTTGCTGGGTGCCGTTCCCGACCTCGACGTGGTCGCCGGCTTCTTCGGTCCCTATGCCAACTGGGTCCATCACCGCGGCATCACGCACTCGATCTTCTTCGGTCCGGTGGTCGGGCCGTTCTTCGGATGGGCGATCTGGCGCTTCCACCGGTGGCGCGCGTCGCGGCGGGGCGAGCCCGACCGTCCCGATCCGCCGGAGGTGCTGAGGGCCTGGATCTGGCTTGCGGTCCTGGTTCTGTTCACCCACCCGATCATCGACGTGTTCACCAGCTACGGCACCCAGCTGCTGGCGCCGTTCTCCCGCCACCGCTTCGCGATCGACGCGCTGCCGATCATCGACCCGGTCTACAGCCTGGCGCTGATCGCTGCCCTTGTCGTCGGCACCGCGGCCAAGCACCGGCCGGGCGCCGCGGTCGGATCGGCGGCCGCCGCCCTGCTGTTCATCTACGGCTATTCGCTGATGGGCTGGGCGATCAACGACTCCGTCCGGGCCACCGCCCGGGAAGAGCTGCGGCAGGCGGGCCAGCCGGTCGGCGAGGTGCTGGCCTATCCGCAGATGTTCCAGCCCTGGTTCCGCCGGGTCGTCGCCGAGACCCCGGAGTCCATCATGGTGGGCTACCGTTCGGTCTTCGGCGACCGGCCCATTGAGTGGCAGACCTATCCGATACAGACCGATCCGCTGATCGACCGGGTCGCGGCCACGCCGGAAGCGGCGATCTTCACCTGGTTCGCCATGGACAAGGTCTTCTGGCAGGTCTCGGAGACTCCCGGCGGCGCGGTGGTCGAGGCGCTCGATTACCGCTACGGCATGTGGGGTGGCGACGCCGTCGGATTCTGGGGCATCCGCGCCCAGGTGGACCGCGACGGGCATATGCTCGGGCCGCCCGAGAAGTTCCAGCGGGAGCGGAGCGCTTCCGGAAGCCTGCTGCGGGATTACTGGCGGGTGATCTGGGGGTAGGCGGCTCCGGTCGGCCGGTTCAGAACAGCTCGACGCCCTGATCGTCCGCCGGCAGCTCCGTATCCAACGCCCCCAGCCCGTCCAGGCCGCTGCCGCCGAGCAGCAGCCGGCGCAGATCCTGCTCCCGCGCCGATCCCGCGATCGCGGGCGGCAGCAGGGTGGCCAGCCAGCCGGAGCGGTCGGGAACGTCGCGCAAGGCCGGACTGGCCGACCGGGTGGCGGCGTCCAGGTCGGCAAGGCCGGCCTTCATCGCCAGCATGCCGTCGACCACATGGTCCAGCCGCTGCTTCGCCAAGTCCTGGAACTGGAGCCTCACCACGATCTGGCCGATGTTCCGGCTCATGTCGGCGGAGGCCGTGACGGCTTCGCCCAGCACCGAGGTGAAATGGTCCGCCTGGACGATCAGGCCGGACATGGCGAGGTCGATGCGCTCCTTGGCGAGCAGCTGGGGCGACAGGTCGGTCTCGGCGATGGTCCGCAGGATGTCGTAGCCGCGCGCGACCCCGCGCGAGACGGCGCCGACGGTCTGGCGCATCCGCTCGGCCAGGGCGGCGGTCCCGGCGGACAGCTCGCGCACCTCGCCCGCCACCACGTGGAAGGTCTTTCCGGCGGCGCCCGCCCGCGCCGCCTCGATGCTGGCGTTCAGCGCCAGGAAGCTGGTCTGCTGGTTGATCTCCTCGATCTCGCCGATGAACTTGCCGACCACCTCGACGTCCTGGACCACGTCGTCCAGCAGATACACCATGCGCATCGCCTGCATGGACAGCGAGACGATGTTGTTCACCATCTCGACCAGGATCTGCTGCATCAGCATCATGACCTGATCGATCGGGACGCGCTCGCCCTCCAGCTCGACGATGTTGGCGTTCGCGATGATCTCCTGCACCCGCTGGCCCTGCTCGTCCGCCGAGGCGGCGAGGTCGCGGAACCCGCTGCTGATGTCCAACGTGCTCTGTTCGACGATCCGGCTGGTCTCCTGCACCTCCAGCCGGAGCGAATCCAGGCATCGGGACTGGAAGGCGCAAAAGGCCCGCCAGTCGGCGAGCAGGCCGATCGCGGGCGGAAGGGCCGGAGAGGACGCGTTTTCCATGCTGGCCAGCCCTCTCTCCGCGACGGATCCCCGGGCATTCGGCCCAAATCCCGCGCAGCCTAACGGGTGATGGTGAATGAAAGGTAACCGTACATCCCGTCAGGCGAATTGCCCGGCACAGTAGCCGGACGACCATGCCCACTGGAAATTGTAGCCGCCCAGCCAGCCGGTCACGTCGACCACTTCGCCTATGAAGAAGAGGCCCGGCACCTTGCGGGCTTCCAGGGTCTTGGACGAAAGCTCCGACGTATCGACCCCGCCCAGCGTCACCTCGGCGGTCCGGTAGCCCTCGGTCCCGGCCGGCGTGATCCGCCAGTGCCGCAGGTCTTCGGCGAGGCCGGACCAGTCGCGCTCCCGCACCTGTCCCGCCGGCCGCCCCTCCAGCCCGGCGGGCGTCACCCGGTGGGCGAGGCGGCGGGGCAGCACCTCCGACAGCACGGTCTTCACCTCCGCCTTGGGCCGCTCGGCGGCCAGCCGCTTCAGGTGCGCCGCCGCGTCCAGGCCGGGCAGCATGTCGATCTCGACCGTGTCGCCGTCGCGCCAGTAGGACGAGATCTGCAGGATGGCCGGCCCGCTGATGCCGCGGTGGGTGAACAGGATCGCCTCGTCGAAGGCGGTGCCCCCGCAGCGCACCGACGCCTCGCACGCCACGCCGGCCAAGTCCTTGAAGTTGCGCGGGTCGGCATCGGCGAAGGTGAAGGGGACCAGCCCGGCGCGGGTCGGCAGCACCTTCAGCCCGAACTGCTCGGCGATCCGGTAGCCGAACCCGGTCGCGCCCATCTTGGGGATCGACAGCCCGCCGGTCGCGATCACCAGGCTCTCCGACTCGAACGTCCCGCGCGACGTCTCCACCCGGAACAGGTCGTTCCGGGCGATCCGCGTAACCGACGTCTCCAGCGCCAGCCGGACGCCCGCGTCGTCGCACTCGCGCAGCAGCATGCCGACGATGTCCCGCGCGCTGTCGTCGCAGAACAGCTGGCCCAGCTTCTTCTCGTGGAAGGCGATGCCGTGCCGCCGGACCAGGGCGATGAAGTCGTGCTGTGTATAGCGCTTCAGCGCCGAGATCGCGAAATGCCGGTTGGCCGAGACGAACCGGTCCGGCGCCGTGTGCAGGTTGGTGAAGTTGCACCGCCCGCCGCCGGAGATCAGGATCTTCTTGCCGGCCTTCTCGGCGTGGTCGATCAGCAGCACGCTCCGGCCCCGGCGCCCGGCGGACATGGCGCACATCAGCCCTGCGGCGCCGGCGCCGATCACGATGGCGTCGAATCGGGTGGCTTGGCTCATGCTCTGCTCATGGGAAATCGGGGACTCTCCGTTCAGGTGCCGCGCCGCTTGGCGCGGCTGGTCGGTTCGGCCTGGAGGGGATCGTCGGGCCAGTAATGCTTGGGATACTGGCCCTTCAGGTCGGCCTTCACGTGGCGGTAGGTGTTGGCCCAGAAGCTGGCGAGATCGCTGGTCACCTGCATCGGCCGGCGGGCCGGCGACAGCAGGTGAAGGACCAGGGGCACCCGGCCGCGGGCCAGCGCCGGGGTCTCCGCCAGGCCGAACATCTCCTGGAGCCGCACCGCCAGCACCGGCACGTCGCCCCCGGTATAGTCCAGCGGTATGTGGGACCCGCTGGGCACCGTGACATGGGTCGGCGCCGCCTTGTCCAGCTCGCGCTGCCGGTGCCAGGACAGCAGCGACCGGAGCGCCGCCGACAGGTCCAGCCGCTTCAGGTGGGCGCGGCGGGTCAGGCCGGTCAGGAACGGCGCGAGCCAGTCCTCCAGCGTGTCGAGCAGCGCCGCGTCGGACAGGTCCGGCCAGTCGCCGTCCGGACCCTCGACCCGCCGCAGGAACTCGACCCGCGCGCGGAAATTCTCCAGCTCCCGGGTCCAGGGCAGGACGGCGAGGCCCAGTTCGCGGATGCCCTGGCAGAAGGCGGCGGCGGTCCGGGCGCCTCCCGGGTCGGGCAGCGGCTCGTCCTTCAGGACCAGTTCGCCCAGCCGGCGCTGGCGGCGGGCAAGCACCGCCTCCTCCCTGCCGTCCCAGGCGACGAACTCCACCGTCTCGATGGTGTCGGCGAAGTCCTCTTCCAGCTCGGCCAGGGTCAGGGGGGCGGCCAGGAAGATGCGGGCCTCCCGCTTTGCGCCGTCCAGGTCGGCGACCGCCAGGAACTCCTCGGCGGCCAGGGGCTCCTTCTTCAGGAAATAGGCGCCGCGCCCGTTGCTCAGCCGGTACTGGCCGTCGCTTCCGGGCCGGCGCTGACCGATCCGGTCGGGATAGGCCAGCGCCAGGACCCGGCCGGTGTCGGCCACGTCGCCGTCGCCCGGTCCGATGCCCAATTGGCGCTGCCACTGGCGGGCCTGCCGCACCACCTGCTTCACCGTCCAGCCGCTCCGGTCGGAAGAGCGCAGCAGCTCGACCCGGCGGCGCAGGTCGCCGTCCCGCGGCTCGCCGGTTCCCCCGGCCGACGGTCCGGCCAGGATGTCGCGTTCCCCCAGCAGGGCCGCGATCTCGCAGGCCAGCGCGCCGCAGCCCAGCCGCTCGCCGGCCAGCACCATGTGGGCGAGCCGGGGATGCATGCCGAGCGACGCCATCCGCCGGCCGTGCGGCGTGATCCTGTCCCCGGCGTCGAGCGCGCCTAGGCGGCGCAGCAGGTCGCGGGCCTGGGAGAGGGCGGGCGCCGGCGGCGGGTCCAGCCAGCGCAATTCAACGGGATCGACCACGCCCCACTGGGCCAGTTCCAGCGCCAGCGGCGCGAGGTCGGCGGCCAGCATCTCCGGCGCGGTGTGGGGTTGCAGCGCGCGGTGCTGCCCCTCCGGCCACAGCCGGTAGCAGACTCCGGGCTCCAGGCGCCCGGCACGGCCCCGGCGCTGGTCGGCCGAGGCCTGGCTGACCTTGACCGTGTCCAGCCGGGTCATGCCGCTGCCCGGATCGAAGCGGGAGACCCGCATCAGGCCGCTGTCCACGACCACCCGGATTCCCTCGATCGTCAGGCTGGTCTCGGCGATGGAGGTCGCCAGCACGACCTTGCGCCGGCCCGGCGGTGTCGGCCCGATCGCCTGGTCCTGCTGCTCCTGGGGCAGGTCGCCGTAGAGCGGGGCGATCAGGATGCCCGGCCCCGGCAGGGCGTCGCGAAGCTGCCGCTCGACCCGCCGGATCTCGGCGACGCCGGGCAGGAAGACCAGGATGTTGCCCGGCTCCTCGTCCAGCGCGCGGAGCACCGCCGCCGTGACGGCGTCCTCGATCCGGCGCGCCCGGGACGGGTCGACATGCCGGGTCTCGACCGGGAAGGCGCGGCCTTCGCTGGTGACGACGGGAGCGCCGCCCAGCAGCCCGGCGACCGCGGCGCCGTCCAGCGTCGCCGACATGACCAGCAGCCGCAGGTCGTCGCGCAGCACCGTCCGGGTCTGGAGGCACAGCGCCAAGCCCAGGTCGGCGTCCAGGCTGCGCTCGTGGAATTCGTCGAACAGGACGGCGCCGACGCCTTCCAGCGCCGGGTCTTGCTGCAGCTGCCGGATCAGAACGCCCTCGGTCACCACCTCGATCCGGGTCCGCGGACCGACCTTGCTGTCCATCCGCACCCTGTAGCCTACGGTCTCGCCGACCGCCTCGCCGAGCAGCCCGGCCATGCGGCGGGCCGCCGCGCGGGCGGCAAGGCGCCGCGGCTCCAGCATGATCAGCTTGCCTCCCGCCAGCCATCCCTCGTCGAGCAGCGCCAGCGGGACGCGCGTGGTCTTGCCCGCACCCGGCGGCGCCTGGAGGACGGCATGGCGGGAGCCTGCCAGGACGCGGCGGATCTCCGGCAGGACGGGGTCTATCGGCAGCGCCGGGAAAACTGTTTCAGGATTGGACAAGGCGCTGTGTTCGTCGGGTTTCGGAAATGGCGGCGGGCTCTATAGCACGGGTTTGGCCGCGGTGCTCGGCCATCGGTCGGCCGGTGCCTCCGGTATGAATTGGTGTCATCCGCCGCAGGGTTACAGGGGGACGGCTTTACGGAAAATTAGCGCCGCCGGCGCATGCTGCCGTCCTGTGATCCTTCAACCCCGGACTTCCCCGACGAGGGTCCATGATCACGAGCGCCGCATCCTCCTCGCGGGCGTCGTCCGCTTCGACGGTTTGGCTCAGGCCGATCCGCTCGATGCCGTGCGGCTGCGCGGATGCCTGCGCCCACGTCCTGAAGAGCGATACCTCCTCGGGCATCTCGCCGTCGTCGTCATCCGGCGTGAACGGTCAGTCGAAGGACGGCGAGAAGCGCGACGCCTCCGGCCTGACCGAGGCCGAGCGGGACCAGGTCAAGGAGCTGAAGAAGCGCGACACGGAGGTGCGCAACCACGAGCGCGCCCATCAGGCCGCCGGCGGCCAGTATGCCGGTTCCCCGTCCTACACCTACCAGACCGGCCCGGACGGCAGGCGTTACGCGATCGGCGGGGAAGTGTCGATCGACATCAGCCCGGAACGTGATCCCGCGGCCACCATCGCCAAGATGGAACGGATCAGGGGCGCCGCGACCGCGCCGGCCGAACCGTCGCCCCAGGACTACAAGGTGGCCGCGGCGGCCGACAAGGCGCGCATGGAGGCGCAGCGCGAACTGAACGCCCAGACCCTGGAGAAGATCCAGGGCGGCGGCGAGGCGGAGGAGGGCGGGGAAGGGTCCGCAATCGACGGGAAGGCGCAATCCATCGACAAGTCCCGGTCCGGCCCGGCGTCGGCCGGGCGGACGGAACAGGGGCAGGAGGAGAACGAGAAGGAAAAGGAGCAGGACGGGCGGCAGGCCGGACAGCAGGATGGCTTCCCGGAGCAGAACGGCGGCCTCGTGGCCTCTGCCGCCCGCGCCTATCGCAACGCATCCGCCCTGGGACGGACTGCGGGCGGCTTGGTCGGGATCAGCGCATGACGCGTGTGACTTGGCGCCCCTTCGGGTGTTAAGGGAGTTCCGCTTCCCGCCGCACACCGACCCGGATCTCCCGCACGTGACCTTGTTCGTCCTCATCGTCTTCACCGTCACCTATGCGGGCATGGCGCTGGGGCGGTTCCCCGGCCTGCGGATCGACCGCACCGGCATCGCCCTGGTGGCCGCCATCCTGATGCTCGCGGGCGGGGCCCTGGACAGCGGCCAGGTCGCGGGGGCGGTCGATTTCCCGACGCTGTTCATCCTGTTCGGGCTGATGATCCTGTCGGCGCAGTTCGCGTCCGCCGGCTTCTACGACTGGTGCGCGCTTCGGATCGCGCGGGCCGGCCGGTCGCCCCGGGCGCTCCTGGCCGTCACCGTCGCGGTCGGCGGCGGGCTGTCGGCCGTGCTGGCGAACGACGTCGTGGTGTTCGCCATGACACCGATGCTGTGTGCGGGGCTGAAGGGACGGGGCCTCGATCCGCGCCCCTACCTGATCGCCCTGGCCGGCGCCGCCAACGCGGGGTCGGCCGCGACCCTGATCGGCAACCCTCAGAACATCGTGATCGGGCAGGTCGGCGGGTTGGATTTCTGGCGGTTCTTGGCGGCCTGCGGCGTGCCGGCGCTGGTCGCGCTGGCCTGCGTGTTCGTCACCGTGTCCGTGGTCTGGCGCGGGCGCCTGACCGATGCCGGCAACCCCGCCTTCGCCGACCTGCCGGAACCGGACCTGGACCGCTGGCAGTTCGGCAAGGCGCTCGTCGCGACCGTCGCGCTGATGGTGATGTTCGGAATGCCGCTCCCGCACGAGGTCGGCGTCCTGCTGATCGCAGGCATGCTGCTGATCAGCCGCAGCCTGGAGAGCCGGCGCATGGTCGGCATGGTGGATTGGCCGCTGCTGGTCCTGTTCGCCTGCCTGTTCGCGATCAACTCCGCCCTGGAACGCACCGGCCTGCCGGCCGAGGCCGTGGCTGCGCTGGCCTCGGCCGGGCTGCTGCCGGACCGCCTTGCCGTGCTCGCCCCCCTCTCGGTCGTCGCCAGCAACACCATCGGCAACGTGCCCGCGGTGGTCCTGCTGCTGGCGGTCTGGCCCCAGCCGCCGGAAGGCGCCATGTACGGGCTGGCCCTGCTGTCCACCCTGGCGGGGAACCTGCTGATCCTGGGCAGCCTCGCCAACATCATCGTGGTCGAGCGGGCGCGCGCCGTCGGGGTGCGGCTGGGTTTCCTCGAACATGCCCGGTGCGGCATACCTATGACCGTATTCTCGCTCGGCTTTGCGTGTGTGTGGTTGTGGGCAACCGGACTGATGCCGTTGAAGTGAACGGAAAGTTCCGTAACATTCCGGAAATTTCTATTGTGCACCTGCGAGATGAAGATGAACCGATCGGTCCAGAAGTGTTGAGGTGGCCGGGTGGAGATTCCCCGATTACTTAAATTGCCAGCTACCCGGACGACTTAATGTTCACCCGGCGGTGAATTTTTCAACAAAACCCTTTCGACGTTGAGGGAATTGCGCTATGGTCACTCCAACGATGCGGGAACAAGAAAAGCAATAAGCGAACCCGCACGACAATGGCACGCTGGGGGAGGGCGCTGCCGAACAATGAACGATCCTGCCCAGATCAAGGGCGGGACGACTAGGTTGAGGAAAGCAACGCACCGGTTCCGCTCCCGTTTGAGCGAGCGGCTGAGGTTGGCGTCGAGCCGGCTTTGGATACCAACTTGGCCACACCGGGGGCGCCGCCCCCGTCATGAAAAGGTTCCGTGGCGCAAGGCGCTGGAACCGGCCAGGTGCCAAGAAAAATATGAGGGTTAGAACGATCTGACGGCGGGCTCATGGCCCGCCGTTTTCTCTTTGTGCGGCCCCTTCCGGGAGCGGCACCCGTGCCGTCACTCCGACGCGTCGCGATAGGCTTCGAACATGGCCTCGATCGTCTCGCGGCTGACGTCGCGGGTGATGAAGACGATCCGGGAGCGGTGGTCGTCGGAAGGCCACGCTTCCAGCCGCACGGGCGGATGGAACACGTGCTGGACCCCGTGGACGACCACGGGCGTGTCGGACTCCCGCACGTTCAGGATGCCCTTGATCCGCAGCAGGTCGGGACCGCGCAACGTGATCAGGGTTTCTATCCAGGTGGCGAACCCTTCCCAGGCCAGCGGCTCCTCGACCGTCATGCAGAAGGCGCTGATGTGGTCGTCGTGCCGGTTCCGGTCGTGGGCGTGATGATGGTCGTGACCATGATGGTCGTGGTCCCCGTGCCCGTGATCGCCGTGCCCATGATCGCCATGCCCGTGGTCCTCGCCGTAGGCCTCGGCCCGCAGCCAGCGCTCCACGTCGGGGCTCTTGGTCGTCGGATTGTAGAGCCCGGCGTCGAACAGCCCGGCCGGGTCGATCTCGCCCTGCACGGCGCGCATCAGGGGTGCAGCCGGGTTCAGCGCGGCCAGCCGCCGTTCCAGGTCGGCCAGCGCCTCCGGGGCGGCGATGTCGGTCTTGGTCAGCACGATCCGGTCGGCGACGGCGGCCTGCTTGACGCTTTCCTGGTGGCGGTCCAGCTGGTCGGCGCCGTTGACGGCATCCACCGTGGTGATCACGCCGTCCAGGCGGAAACGCGCCGCGATCAGCGGGTCGTTCATCAGGGTGTGGAGCACGGGAGCCGGATCGGCGAGGCCGGTGGTCTCGATCACGACGCGGTCGAACTCGGGGATCTCGCCGCGCACCCGCTTCAGGAACAGGTCGCGCATGGTGTCGATCAGGTCGCCGCGCACGGTGCAGCACAGGCAGCCGCTGTTCAGCAGCACCGTGTTCTCCGAGCTTTCGGCGACCAGCAGGTGGTCCAGCCCGATCTCGCCGAACTCGTTGATGATCACCGCCGTGTTCGCCATGCCGGGATGGCGGACCAGACGGGAGAGCAGCGTCGTCTTGCCGCTGCCCAGGAAGCCGGTGAGGACGGAGACGGGCAGGCGGGTCGGGTTGGCGGCGATGACAGTGGTCACGGTTCGGCTTTCTGAGGAGATGACGTTAGCGAATTCTGGCAGGCGGGGCAGAGCCCGCGCACCTCGACCGTCGGCCGGTCGATCTGGAACCCCCGGGAGCGGGCGCTTTCGGCGATGGCGGCGCTGACGCCCTGGTCGTTCAGCTCGATCGCGTTGCCGCAGTCCCTGCATACCAGGAATTGGCCGGCATGGGCATGGTCGGGATCGGGACAGCCGATATAGGCGTTCAGGCTCTCCAGCCGGTGGACCAGCCCGTGCTCGACCAGGAAATCGAGCGCGCGGTAGACGGTCAGCGGCGCCACCCGGCGGCCGTCCACCTGCATGTCCTCCAGGATCGCGTAGGCGCCCCGGGGGCGGTGGCCGCTCCAGACCAGTTCCAGCACCTGCCGCCGGATGGGAGTGAGCCTGGCCCCGCGCGACGCGCACAGCGCCTCCGCGCGCGCCAGGGCGCCGGAAACGCAGTTCTGGTGGTCGTGCGCGGCCAAGGGCTGGGCCGAGGGCCGGGCCGGAGGTGTGGTGATCGCCATGGCGGCTCCCGGAAGATCGTCGGTCGGCATGTTATCATATAACGATCCTCCGCCGGAAGTTAATGGGCCGGCCGAAGGTCGATGCCGACACCATGGCCGGAGCGTCGATAAAAGGTGTCGGCGTTCGCCCTGGCGGGCGAAGGCTGACCTACAGCGCTCCGCATCCTTCACTGATTATGGCGACCCCCATGAACCTCCAGGCACTGTCGCCGGGAGCAGCAACATCGGCGCCGGACACGGCATGCACGGGTTGTCGCCCGACCCCCTCACCCCGACCCTCTCCCCCAAGGGGGCTAATCTATCAACAGATCTTTTTAGGTGCGGCAGGTTGACTCGGGTTTGTCGCTGTAGTTGCGTAGTTTGGCGGGGATGTGATTCTGTTCGTGACGTTCTCAGGCGGAGGGCGTCACGAATGGACATTCAGGTTGATATCGTCGGCCGTTTCAACGATGAACGGCTGAAAAAAGGGGGCGGCAACTGCTGCAAAGGATGGTCGAGCGCTCGACCGTCCGCATTCGGCGTTTGTCGAACGACCGGATCGAAGAGGCTCGCTTCGGGCGTTGGCTGAACAATGCCAAGGTAAGACTGGTGGAAATGGAATGCACGATCGGCGAGCAGATGCGGGCGCGCGTCGTCGGCCTGCATGTTCTGGCCATCCAGGACACCAGCGAATTGAACTATCAGGCCCATGCCGGACGAACGCGGGGCCTGGGCACCGTGGGCAATGGCCGGGACGCCGGGCTGTTCGTCCATCCGGTGCTGGCGGTCGAGGCCGAAAGCGGAGCTTGTCTGGGACTTGTCGGAGCGCAGGTCTACGCCCGTCATGAAACCGCGGCCAAGCACCGTCGGGCTCTGCCGATCGAGAGCAAGGAATCGATGCGCTGGCTGGAGGGCGCGCAGACAGCCAAGCACTATCTCGATACGGCCCGGCACGTCACGGTCGTCGCCGACCGCGAAAGCGACATCTACGAGGAATGGGAGCGGCTGCCGGAAACGGGTTTCGATCTTCTGACGCGGGCCTGCCGCGACAGGGCGCTGGCCGGAGGCGGCTACTTATACGCCTGGAGCGACGCGCTGGCGGTGGCGGAGCGCTTCACGCTGGACCTTCCCGAACGCCCCGGCAAGCGCTCGGCCCGCACGGCGACCCTGGAACTGCGCTACGGCGCGGTCGCGGTGAAACGGCCCAGGAACGGGACACACCCCGGCGCCGCACCGGCGCTCGCCCTTCGAATGGTCGATGTTCGCGAAGTGGACGCCCCCGCCGGAGAAGACCCGGTACATTGGCGGCTGCTGACGACACATCAGGTCGAGGACACCGCAAAAGCCTTGGAAATCGTGCTTTGGTACCGGCGGCGCTGGACCATCGAGCAGCTTTTCCGTACTCTCAAGACGCAGGGGCTGGATATCGAGTCGAGCCAGGTCGAAAGCGCCGACGCCCTTCAGCGGCTGGCTTTCGTCGCCCTGGTCGCCGCCACGCACATCCTGCAACTGCTCGGCGTTCGCGACGGCGTCCTGGTTCGCCCGATCGACGACACTTTCTCCGCACAGCAGGTCAGCGTCCTGATCGCCCTACAACCACGTCTGGAAGGCCGCACCGCCGCCCGCAAAAACCCACATCCGCCCGACACGCTGGCTTGGGCCGCATGGTTTATCGCCCGTTTGGGCGGCTGGGACGGCTATCCCAAATCCAAGCCGGCTGGACCCATCACTTTTGCCAGAGGCTACGCCCGTTTCGCAACAATGTGCGAGGGCGTAGCTCTCCGGCAAAAGATCTGTTGATAGACTAGGTTCAGAACACAGGGGGCAAAGGGTTGCTCCCGGCGGACCGGCCCAATCCGTCAACGGCGCTACAGTACCGCCGACCGCTTGGCCCGTGAAGGGTACAGGGGCAGCGCCACCTCAGCGGGAGCCTCGCGGAGGGTGCGTGTCCCGCCGCCCGCGGGACGCGCACCCTCAACATATCTTGCACCGAACGCGAATTCGAGCTAATGTTCACTAATTGTTCCCTTTCGGCCAAGGCGCCCCAGCCATGCTCGACCACCAGCCCTCGACCTCCGCCCGCCCCGCCCCGCCCGTGATCGTGCTGCCGCCCCGCCAGGAAGCCTTCTGTCAAGCCATGGCCTGCAACGTCGGCGCGGCGGAGGCGGCGCGCCGGGCGGGCTACTCGCCCAAGGGCGCGAAGCAGCGCGGCGCCGTCCTGATGGGCCAGCCGGAGATCCGGGTCCGCGTGGCCCAGCTCCGCGCGGGCCGCAGCGCCGACCACCAGGCCGACCTGGAGGAGGCGGCAACCCTGGTCCGGACGATCATGGACGAGGCGCTGGAGCGCAAGAGCCTCGGGCTGAGCCTGCGCGCGATCGAACTGTGGCTGAGGCTCCGCGGCGTGGTCCAGGACAAGCGCATCCCTCACCACTTCCTCGGCGACAAGCCCCATCCCGACGCCGACCTGGAAAACCTGGACTGCGATCCGGACGACGAACCTGCCCAGGCCGCCCCGGCGAAGCCGACGGCTCCGCACCCCGCGCCGGTAAAGCCCTCCCGTCCCGCCCCGAAGCGGAATAGTGACCTTTCGGCCCTCCCGATAGTGACCTCCCCCAAGACCGCCGCCCTGTTCGGCTCCACCTCGCTGGGAGCGCCGGTGCCGCCCTTCCGGGTGCCCGCCGCCGCCGCGCGGTGAGCCTGCGGACGACCGGAACTGGCCGGTTCCAACGAAAACGGGCGGCCGAAGCCGCCCGTTCCCGAAACGCCGTGCCGGACCGGTCAGACGCCGATGACCCCGCCGTCCTCCTTGGTCACGACCACCACCGACGGGCGGGGCGGCATGCCGTCCTTGAAGTCCGGCCAGCGGGTCGCCGGGTCCTCGAAGCTTGACGCCTTGCCGAACTCCGGCCAGTCCTTGGTGTTGTCGGTCGCCGGGTGCTGCACCGCCAGGAACAGGGTCTTGTCGTCCGGCGTGAACACCGGGCCGCACATCTCGGCGCCGATCGGCACGCGGAAGAACAGCTTGCTGGTGCCGCGCAGGTCGCCTTCGGTCTCCATCGCCCAGACGCCGTCGGTCGTCTTCGTGGCCTTGTAGCTGTTGCCGTCGGTGGTGACCCACAACCGGCCCTGGCTGTCCATCGCGCAGTTGTCCGGCATGCCGAACCAGCC
This sequence comes from Skermanella rosea, assembly GCF_016806835.2. Classification (NCBI taxonomy): domain Bacteria; kingdom Pseudomonadati; phylum Pseudomonadota; class Alphaproteobacteria; order Rhodospirillales; family Azospirillaceae; genus Skermanella; species Skermanella rosea. Next base: position 2,104,523 of record NZ_CP086111.1, read on the forward strand.
GTCGGGGGAGGTCGCTGGGTTGAAGGTGGCGCCGACCGCGGCGACGCTGGGATCGCCGCACTTCACCAGGATGTCCCAGGCGAAGGTGGTCGAGGCGTGGTCGCCGTCGGTCGGGGTCATCTCGATGATGTGGCCGAAGGCGTTGTCGGCGCGGGGGTTGGCCACATCGACCTGCTCGGCCTTGCGCCGGGTGTTGTTGGTCAGCATGACATAGACCTTGCCGGTGACCTTGTTTGGCTCGACGTCCTCCGGCCGGTCCATCTTGGTGGCGCCGAGCACGTCGCCGGCCTTGCGGGCCTGGATCACCACGTCGGCCTGGCTCTTGAAGCCGTTCTCGGCGGTCAGCTTGCCCTGGCCGTGGACCAGCGGCAGCCACTCGCCCTTGCCGTCCTCGCCGTACTTGGCGACGTACAGGGTGCCCTTGTCGAGCAGGTCCATGTTCGCGGCGCGGTCGTTCGGGTTGAACTTGCCCTCGGTCACGAACTTGTAGACATAATCGAACCGCTCGTCGTCGCCCATGTAGAAGACGACCCGGCCGTCCTTGTTGACCACGCTTTCGGCGCCCTCGTGCTTGAAGCGGCCGAGTGCCGTGCGCTTCTTCGGCACCGAGGTCGGGTCGAGCGGGTCGATCTCCACCATCCAGCCGAACCGGTTGGCCTCGTTCGGCTCCTTCGAGACGTCGAAGCGGTCGTGGTAGGTCCCCCAGTTGTACCAGTTGCCCGGCACGCCGAGCCGCTTGTAGTTCTCCGCCTCGGGATGGTCGTCGGCGAGCTCGCCGCCGAAGTTGCCGTTGAAGTTCTCTTCCGCCGACACGTAGGTGCCCCAGGGCGTGATGCCGCCGGCGCAGTTGTTGATCATGCCGATCACGCTGGTGCCGGTCGGGTCGGCCTTGGTCTTCATGCGGTCATGGCCGGCGGCCGGGCCGGTGATCCGCATCACGGTGTCGGACGCGGTGATGCGGCGGTTGTACTTGCTGTCGGGCACCACGGCCCACTTGCCGTCGGTCTTCCTGACCTCGATGATGGTGCCGCCGTGGGCCGCCATCTCGATCTCGGCCAGCTCCTTGGTCATGGCCGTGAACTTGGCCTCCTGCTGCTCCACGCCGACGCCGGGGAACATGACTTCCTCGTCCGTGTATTCGTGGTTGATGCAGAGCAGGCCGTGGTCCGGATTGTTGGAGCCGTAGGGCAGGCCGATGTAGCCGACATAGTCGTTGTTGTAGCCGAACTGCATCTTCTGCGCGGCCGCGGTCTGCTTCATCGGGTCGAAGGCCGGGGCGCCGGGCAGCACGGGGTCGCCCCAGCGGATCAGGATGTCGGCCTTGTAGCCCTTGGCGACGTGGTGGGTGCGGTCGACGCCGCGGCTCACCTCGTCGAAGCTGAAGCTGGCCTTGCTGCCGTTGCCGGCGGCGGCCTTGGCCTTCTCGGCCGTGGCGAGCGCCAGCGGGCCGAAGGTGGCGGTGATGGCGGCGACGGCGAGCGACCCGCGCAGCATGTCGCGGCGACCGAAGCGCTTGGCGATGATGTCACCGAGCGTCGGTCCCTCGGAGGGATTGCGGCCGATGTCCTCGGACGCCTCGAAGGCTTCCGCCTTGCACGAAAACTGGGAAATGTCGCGGCTGTCCATGGTTCTCTCCCACCTGCTCCGATCCGTGATCCGCCCCGTGTTCCGGGGTGTGTTGCCGCGGACCATAGACCGGCGCCATGACACTTCGGTGACCGTTCCATTACCCGATCATTAAATCAAAATCCGAATTATCCCTTTGAAAAACCGGGAAATCATTCATCGAGACCGCGCCCGGCGGTGGACTGCGCCGCGCCTCACGCTAGTTCAGTCACACGTGTTGACGGATACGAACAAACAGCGTTGAGGCTCGGTACCAATGGCAGCACCCATCATCATCTTCGGCGCCAACGGCGGCATCGGCGAGGCCCTGGCGCGGCGGCTCGCGGCAGGCGGCGCGGAACTGTTCCTGACCGGCCGCTCCGCCGACAGGATCGGCCCGCTGGCCGACGAGTTGAAGGCCCGACACGCCCGGTGCGACGTGCTCGATCCCGACCAGGTCCAGGCTGCGGTGGGTGAGGCCGACCAGGGCGAGGGCATCGCCGGGATCGCTTATTGCGTCGGTTCGATCGACATCAGGCCGCTCAAGGCGACGAAGCACGACGATTTCATCCAGACCTACAAGCTCAACGTGCTGGGTGCGGTGGACGCGGTCCGTGCCGCCGAGAAGGGGCTGAAGTCGGCCAAGGGGTCGGTCGTGCTGTTCTCCACCGTCGCCGTCCAGCAGGGCTTCGCCAACCATACGCTGATCGCGACCGCCAAGGGCGCGGTCGAGGGGCTGGGCCGTTCCCTGGCGGCGGAACTGGCGCCCCATGTCAGGGTCAACGTGGTGGCGCCGAGCCTGACGCGGACGCCGCTCGCCCATGGATTGACCTCCAACGAGCAGATGACCCAGAGCATAGCCGGCCTGCACGCGCTGGGCCGCATCGGCGAGGCCGACGACATCGCGGCCATGGCGGCCTTCCTGCTCGGCAAGGACAGCGGCTGGATCACCGGGCAGGTGTTCGGCGTCGACGGCGGGCGGAGCAGCCTGCGCACCAAGGGCTGAAAGCGGGACGGGGCGCGGCTCGGACCGCGCTCCGGAGCCTCCGGTCACGCGGGGCTTGACTTCGCACTTGCGAAAGAGCAACTATCGTACTCGAACAAACGTACCGCCCGATCGCGCGAAGCGGCTTCGCCGCTGCATCGGGTGGACCAGCATCAGCACCAAGGGCGACCCGGCAGCGCGCGGGGCAGGCCCCGAAAGATCCCTTCATAGTGACGTCTTTCAGCGAACTCGGCTTGAGCGAGCCGATCCTGCGCGCCATCAGCGCCGAAAACTACAGCACCCCCACTCCGATCCAGGCGCAGGCCGTGCCGCACCTGATCCAGGGTCGCGACCTGCTGGGCGTCGCCCAGACCGGCACCGGCAAGACCGCGGCCTTCGCGCTGCCGATCCTCCACCGCCTGTCGGAAAACCGCACCCGGCCCCAGCCGCAGGGCGCCCGCGCCTTGGTGCTGACGCCGACCCGCGAGCTCGCCATCCAGATCGGCGAGAGCTTCGCTACCTACGGCCGCAACCTGCCGCTCACCCGCACCGTCATCTTCGGCGGCGTCGGCCAGAACCCGCAGGTCCAGAACATGGCGCGCGGCGTCGACATCCTGGTCGCCACGCCGGGCCGCCTGCTCGACCTGATCGGGCAGGGCTTCATCAAGCTCGACCGGCTCGAGGTGTTCGTGCTGGACGAGGCCGACCGCATGCTCGACATGGGCTTCATCCATGATGTCCGGCGGGTGATCAAGGTCCTGCCGGCCAAGCGCCATACGCTTTTCTTCTCCGCGACCATGCCGCCGGAGATCGCGAAGCTGGCCGACAAGATCCTGACCGACCCGGTCCGGGTCGAGGTGACGCCGGTTTCCAGCACCGCGGAGCGGATCGAGCAGCACGTCATGTTCGTCGAGAAGGCGGACAAGCGGCCCCTTTTGGGCGAAGTGCTCAAGCGTCCCGACATCGGGCGCGCCCTGGTGTTCACCCGGACCAAGCACGGCGCCAACCGGGTCGTCGAGCAGCTCGGCCAGATCGCGGTCCGGGCCGAGGCGATCCACGGCAACAAGTCGCAGACCGCGCGCCAGCGGGCGCTGGAGAATTTCCGCACCGGCGAGATCCGGGTGCTGGTCGCCACCGACATCGCGGCCCGCGGCATCGATATCGACGGCATCACCCACGTGATCAACTACGACCTGCCGAACGTCCCGGAGAGCTACGTCCACCGCATCGGCCGGACGGCGCGGGCGGGGACCAGCGGCATCGCCATCTCGTTCTGCGATAGCGAGGAGCGGGCCTACCTCAAGGATATCGAGAAGCTGATCAAGGTCCGCATCCCGGTGGTCGAGGACCATCCCTGGCATTCCCTCGGCGGCGTGGTGCAGGCCGATCCCGACGCGCGGCCCCCGCTCCAGGACCGCCGGCCGCAGCGCAACGGCAGGCCTTCCCAGGGCCGGCAGGACCAGCCGCGCCAGGGCCGGCAGGACCAGCCGCGCCAGGGGCAGGGCCGTCCGGGCCAGCCCCAGCAGGGCAGGCCGCCCCAGGGCAACCCGTCCCGCCGCCGCTCCGGGCGCTGACCTCCTGCGGGAGCATCATACCAGCCGTTGAATAACAGGCGTCGAAATCCCATATCTTGTGCATTCCCGCCCAAGGTATTTAAGGATTTCGACGCATGATCGACTTGATGAGTCTGGCTATTCTCGTTGGCGCCGGCCTCATAGCGATCAGTGTCCTCACCAGCTTGATTTCCTTCCGGGTCGGGGCGCCCCTGCTTCTGGTGTTCCTCGGCGTCGGGTTGCTTGCCGGCGAAGACGGTATCGGCGGCATCGACTTCGACAATGCGGGCCTGGCCTATTTCGTCGGCTCGATCGCGCTGGCGATAATCCTGTTCGACAGCGGGTTCGAGACCCGGTGGCAGACCGTCAAGGCGGCGGCCTGGCCGTCCCTGACTCTCGCGACGGTCGGCGTCGTCCTGACCACCGGGCTGGTGGGCGGGGTCGCGCATCTCGCCTTCGGCATGCCGCCGCTGGAAAGCCTGCTGATCGGCGCGATCGTCAGCTCGACCGACGCGGCGGCGGTCTTCTTCCTGCTGCGGGTCGGCGGCATCAACATCCGCGAGCGGGTGCGGTCGGTCCTGGAGATCGAATCCGGCAGCAACGATCCGATGGCGATCTTCCTGACCATCACCCTGGTCGAGCTGATCGCCGGCGGCGCTTCCGCCGACGGCATGTCGTGGGAACTCGCCCGCTCCTTCGTCCTCCAGATGGGGGTCGGCGTCCTGGGCGGCGTCGCCGGGGGGTGGCTGATCGTCCAGGCGGTCAACCGGATCGAGCTCGAACAGGGACTCTATCCGATCATCGTCGTCAGCTTGGCCCTCTGCCTGTTCGGCGGCGTCTCGATGCTGGGCGGCAGCGGCTTCCTCGCCGTCTATGTCGGCGGCATGCTCGCCGGGAACAGCCGGCTGCACGGCGCCCGGGCCCTGCGCCGCTTCCAGAGCGGCCTGACCTGGCTGTGCCAGATCACCATGTTCCTGATGCTGGGGCTGCTCGCCACGCCGTCGGAATTCCTCGACATCGCGCCGCAGGCGATCGCCCTGGCACTGTTCCTGACCCTGGTCGGGCGTCCCCTGGCGATCTGGCTGTGCCTGATGCCGTTCGGGTTCACCCGGAGCGAGACCGCCTTCATCGCCTGGGTCGGGCTGCGCGGCGCCGTCTCGATCCTGCTGGCGATCCTGCCGCTGATCGCCGGCTTCCCGGACGGGCAGATCTTCTTCAACACCGCCTTCATCATCGTGCTGGTCTCCCTCCTGGTCCAGGGCTGGACGATCAAACCGATGGCGCGCCGGCTCGGCCTCATCGTGCCGCCGCGCATCGGCCCGGTCGACCGGGTGGAGCTGGAGTTGCCGGGGGGCGCCAGCCACGAGCTGGTGGCCTATCGGACGGTGGCGGGCAGCCCGGTGACGCTGGGCGAGCGGATCCCCCGCTGGGCCCGGCCGTCGCTGATCGTCCGCAACGGCCAGTCCATGCGCCTGCACAAGGCCGGCCGGGTGGAGACGGGCGACCTCGTGCTGATCTTCACCTCGCCCGACAGGCTTCCCCTGCTGGACCGGCTGTTCGCCAGCCCGACGGAGTTGAAGGTCAAGGACCGGGAATTCTACGGCGACTTCACCCTGGCCCCGGACGCGGCCATTGGCAAGCTCGCGGAGACCTACGGGTTCGCGCCCCCGCCGCAGGATGCCGGCCTGACCGTGTGCGACCTCCTCAAGCGGGAGTTCAAGGGACGGGTCGAGACGGGGGATCGGCTGGCCTACGGTCCCGTCGAGCTGATCGTCCGCGCCGCCGCGGACGACAAGATCGACGAGATCGGACTGGCGCTGGAACCGTCGCGGTCCGGCCGGCCGGGGTTGTTCCGCCGCTCCGGCCGGACCTGACCGGCATTCAGGCCCGGCGGCGGCGCAACAGGCCCAGGCCCAGCAGGCCGCCGGCGAGCAACACGAGCGTCGCAGGCTCGGCCACCTCGGTCGGGTCGCCGTCGGAACCGCCCACGCCCCAGTCGGACAGGGCGGCCAGGGCGTAACTCCCGAGGATGCGGTGCGCGGCGGCGCTGGGATGCACGCTGTCCCAGAACAGGTACTGGTCGGGATTGGCGCAGACGGTCCCGGGCTGGCCGATGGCGCCGCTGAAGCACGGCGTGGTCACGTCGGTCAGCCCGTAGCCGGCGGGGTTGGCAGCGACGTCGTTGAACAGGCTGCGGACGTCCAGCGGCACCAGTTCGACCGGAAAGGTCGCCTCGATGCCGGCCAGGACCGACGTCAGCGCGGCGTTGAACGCGGCCGACAGGGTGGTGGCCCGCTCCTGTATCGCGGGGCCGCCCGCGATCGACTCCGGCGTCATGGCCAGATCACTCAGGTTGGGCACCATGATGTAGCGGGCGCCGGCCAGGGCGAGGTTCGTCACGGACTGGCGGACATTGGCGGTGGCCGCCGCTGCCAGCGTCTCGGCCGGAAGGGTGCTGCCCAGTTCGTTCCGGACGTCGTTGCCGCCGCCATAGACGATGTAGAGGGCGTCCGGGTCCGCGCCGGTCGGCGGCAGCCGTGACAGGAAGCCCAGCGTCTGCAGGGTCACGCCGGGTACCGGCACCCCTCCGACCGACGCGGTCCCGCCGGTCGTGGCGCCGCCGACAGCATAGTTGTTCCCGCCCAGGAGCGACGGCCGGGACTCGGTGCCGTAGGCGGCGGCGACGATGTCGGTCCAGACGGGGCCGTTCGAGAACCGTCCCGGCGCGTAGGGGGGCGATATCGGCAGCAGGCCGAGGGTCGCGGCGGTGACGTTGCCGGTGTCGCTCAGGCTGTCGCCGAACGTGTAGACCGACGTGACCGGGGCCGCCCCGGCCGGGCCGGCGCTCGCCAGGATGCCGACCGAGACGCCGATTCCCGCCAGCATCGCCAAGCCCTTCGGCGCCGACGGCGAATGAGCGAACCACCAAAGCATTGTCGCCTCCAGCATATTTTTGCAACCTTTGGTAAAGAGCTTTTCGGCGTGCTTGTAAAGGAACGGCGATACCGGTGCAATGGCGCGTTCGGTCGGCCCGTCACTCGCCGGGCTGGCTCGCCTCCTCGCCTTTCCGCCGCCCGTTCCATTGGCGGTAGAATCGATAGGCGAACAGGAGGACGAGGCCGGCGATGACGGCGGTGCTGATCGGGCTGATATAGGCTTCGACAGCCTGCCACTGGCCGCGCAGGATGTAGCCGCAAGCCGCGAGCGCGCCGGTCCAGGCCACGGTCCCGATCGTGGAATAGAGCAGGAAGGGGATCATGGGCATGCCGCTGATGCCCGCGGGAACGGAGATCAGGGTCCGCACGCCGGGCACGAGGCGCCCGATCAGGACCGCCACCCCTCCGTGGCGCTCGAACCAAGCCGTCGCATGGTCGATATCCTCGGGCGACACCGTGATCCAGCGCCCGTACCGCTCCGCGAAGTGGCGCATCCGCTTGGCGCCGTATTTCTTGCCGGCATAGTACCAGGGCAGGGCGCCGGCTACCGAACCGACGACGCCGGCCACGATGACGCCGACGAGCGACAAGGGGCCCTCGGCCGCGGTGAAACCGGCCAGCGGCATCACGACCTCCGACGGGATCGGCGGAAAAATGTTCTCCAGGAACATCAGGAACGCGATGCCGGCATAGCCGAGCGAGTTCATCAGACCGGTGATCCAGTCAATCATGTCATTCCAACCTTCAGCCTTGGTCGACCTTGCATCCCGTGATCCCGGTGAAAACCGTGAACCGGTTGATCCGTTGCAGGACGATCATGTGCGGTCGCCGCCCCTCCGCTTCAATTCGCGCCGTGCGCGACGCTCCGCCCGGCGGGCCTGCCGCCGCTGGCGGCGCTGCCACAGTCGGAAATAGAAGCGGCTCCTGGCGGCGTCGAGGGCGTGCAGCAGGTCGCCCGGCCGGGGGATCACGGGGATGCGCGGGCCGGCCGTCGGAGTCGCCGGTTCGAGCGCGAGGCCGACGGTGAGGAGCCTGCCCTCGTCCATGTCCCGCGCGATCAGCTCGACCGAGCCCATGCGCAGGCGGTCGCCGACCTCGACCGAGTCGCGGAATTCCTGCCGGAACAGGTCGGACAGGGTCAGCCTGGCGTTGCGGACGGAGAGGGGCAGGCCGTAAAGCTCCGCCAGGGCGCCCACCGTGACGTCGGCCTTCAGGCTCAGGTCGCCGAAGAACTGCCGGTCGTCCTCCGCCAGCTCGCGCGTCTCCCCGAACAGCCGGTCGAGCAGCGCCACCCGCGACGGCGCGGTGAACAGATAGACCAGATCGCCGGCCTGGAGGTGGCGGACGGTATGGACCGTCTGGACTTGGCCGTCCCGGATGATCAGCGACGGACGCGCCCAGCGGGGCAGGCGGTGCCCTGTCACCACCGGGCTGTGCTCGCGGATCGTATAGGCGACCAGTTCGTAATCCGCCTGCCCGGGCAGTTCCAGCTCGACGCGGTCGACCGGCCCGATCCGCGGCGGCACGATCAGCTTCAGCCAGTGCGCGAGCGGCCTGATCGTCCAGCCCTGGACCAGCAGCGACATCAGCACGATCAGGAAGGCGATGTTGAAATAGATCTGGCTGTCCGGCAGCCCGAACAGCGCAGGCACGATGGCGAGCAGGATCGACACGGCGCCGCGCAGTCCGACCCAGGCGATGAAGGTGGTCTCGTTGGCGGTGAAGCGGAACGGCGCCAGGCACAGCCAGACCGCCAGCGGCCGGGCGACCAGGATCAGCACCAGGGCCAGCAGCGCCGCGGGCGCCAGCAGTTCCGGAAACTGCGACGGCGTCGCCAGCAGGCCCAGCATGACGAACATCACGATCTGGCTCAGCCAAGTCAGCCCGTTGTGGAACCGGCGCAGGCTCTGCGCGCCGCGCAGCTTGGCGTTGCCGGCGATCAGCCCCGCGACATAGACCGCCAGGAAGCCGCTCCCCCCGAGCGTCCCGGCGGCCGCGAAGATGAACAGCGCGAGGGACAGGGACACGACCGGGTACAGCCCCTGCTCCAGGCGGATGCGGTTGATCGCCAGGATCAGCAGCCATCCGCCCGCAAGGCCGAACAGGACGCCGCCGCCGATCTGGGTGGCGAACATCAGGAGCAGGTCCCAGGGCGATGCAGCCCCGCCGGCCGCGATCAGCTCGACCAGGGCGATGGTCAGGAAGATCGACATGGGATCGTTGGTCCCCGATTCGATCTCCAGGGTCGAGCGGACACGGTCACGGAGCGTGATTCCGCCGACCCGCAACAGGAAGAAGACCGCCGCCGCGTCGGTCGAGCTGACGATCGCGCCGACCAGCAAGGCCTCCAGCCAGGGAAGGCCCAGGGCGAAGCGGGCGGCGGCGCCGACCAGGGCCGTGGTCGCGACGACTCCCGCCGTCGCCAGCGTCAGCGCCGGCCAGGCCGCCGCCTTGTAGCTGGAGAAGCGCGTGTCGAATCCGCTTTCGAACAGGATGATCGCCAGCGCCACGCTGCCGATCAGGAAGGCGGCAGGCGTATTGTCGAAATCGATGCCGCCGATCCCGTCCTCCCCCGCGGCGAGACCGACGCCGAGGAAGATCAGGAGCAGCGGGGCACCGATGCGGAAGGAAATCAGGCTCGTGAAGATGCTGACCAGCAGGAGTGCCGCGGCGACGAGAATGATTAGGTTGATCAATTCCATGGAAACATCCCGGCGCGACTTCAGATTGTGGCTGGACTGCCCTTTGACGACGCTTGGCGAAGCCGGGCAGCATTTCCGGGTGTTCGGTCCAGGGTAGACTTTCACCTACGGCTACGCATGCGCACAGCGCCAGCATCCCCTTTGATACACCGGAGCCGACCAGGACAAAAACAGGTTCCAAGCGTCACCGGCAGCAACAATATACCCGAAGTCAGAAATCAAAAGTATTAGTAATAGGCTGTATGGGTGATGTTACTGATCCAACACATATGTGCCCAAAGCTCACACTGTGAAGCAGAAAGGACTTCAGCTGGATCAGCATTGAGGTATCTATACGGCCAAGACGACAGCGGGGACGACAAGATCGTGGCTGCGTCGGTTGAATGAATACTCGATAGGGGTAGCTTAAATGAAAAAGATCCTTTTGGGGACCACCGCGATCGCCGCCGCCGCTCTGTATGCGCAGGCTGCACAGGCGCAGATCACCGTTTCCCTGGGCGGTTACACCGAGTTCTTCGGTGCCTACTACGATGACGACGTTCCGGGCCGTACCAGCCGCGAGTTCCAGCTCGAGACCGAAATCACCGTCCGCGCCGACGGCAAGGCCGACAATGGCCTGCTCTACGGTGCCAAGGTCGAGCTGCAGAACTCCTCGGGTGCCAACGCCGGCATCGTGACGGACGAGGCCTCGGTCTACCTCGGCGGCACCTGGGGCCGTATCGAGCTCGGTGACTTCGACGGCGCCGCGGACACCCTCGCGATCTATGCCCCGCTGATCGGTATCGAGCAGCTCGACGGCGACGCCTACGACTTCCTGGACGTCACCTCCGGCGGCACCCGCTTCGGCGCCCAGCCCTTCTTCGGCACCATCAAGGCTCCGGACTCGGGTGACTCCACCAAGGTCATGTACCTGACCCCGCGGTTCGCCGGCGTGCAGGCCGGTGTCAGCTACGCCACCCAGAACGGCAACGAGGGCCAGTCGGTCGTCGGCCTGAAGTCCCAGACCACCTACAAGGACTTCTTCGAGTTCGGCGCCAACTACACCGGCACCTTCGCCGGCTTCTCGGTCGCCTTGGGCGCCACCGGTTCGACCGCCAGCGGCGAAGACGCCCTGGGCGCCACCGAGCTGGAAGACTTCTTCGCTTGGCAGGCCGGTGCCCAGGTCGGCTACGCCGGCTTCAAGTTCGGCGGCGGCTACATTGACGGCGACGACTTCGGCGCTGCCGCCGGTACCGAAGCCGGTGACGCGAGCGCCTGGCACGTCGGCGCCAGCTACACGGCCGGTCCGTTCGCGGTCGGCTTGAGCTACGCCGATGCCGAGGGCGCGAAGGGTGGCTTCACCACCTACACCCCGGACTACAAGACCTACGGCGGTGGTTTCGCCTACACCCTGGCCCCGGGCTTCATCGTCCAGGCCGACCTGATGTTCGTGGACGAGGACGTCGTCAACCTCACCAACGGCGCCACGGCCAGCAACGAAGGCTACGTCGCCGTGCTGAGCACCCGTCTGAACTTCTAATTGAAGTGCGGACCCGGGCAACCGGGTCCGATCGGACAAGGAAAGGGGCAGCGGTTCATCCGCTGCCCCTTTCTTGTATTCGGAGCGGCCTGTCCGACTCAGCTCACGATCCGCCACGACCCGTCGGGTTGCTGGCAGGCGGTGCCGTTGGCCCGTTCGGCCCGTCCGCCGATATAGACGGTATGCTGGTATTCGCGGCAGGTCTGGCCGCCCGGGTTCTGGAATGTCCGGGTCGGCTCGATGGTGCCGCGGCGGTCGCTGTCGGCACTGGACCACTGGATCGGCTCGTTCCGGGTGATCGCGGTCTCTTCCGCCTGGACCGCGGTCGTCTGGTCATTGCCCTGCAGGTGCCGGCTCAACTGCTGGCCGGCCAGCGCTCCGGCCAGGCTGCCGAACGCCGTTGCGGCGACCCGCCCGGTCCCGCCGCCAATCTGCGATCCGAGAACGGCACCGCCGACGCCGCCGCCCAAGCTGCCGATGACGTCCCCGGTGTTCATGCCTTCGCAGGCGCCGAGACCGAGTGACAGGGTGGCGAAAGCGGCGATGGTCGCTTTGCGGTAAGCCATGGCGTCATCCTTTCTGGCAGGCGTGTTGGCCCGTGCAACGCCGAGATCATGCGAATGTTCCGACCGGGAGGGGCCCGGAGGCAGGGGAATGGATGTGGCGCGTTCCTGTTGTTGCGTCATGCCGGCTGCCGTCGCGGCAGCGGGCCAATGATCAAGACAGGAGAAACAGCATGACCCGCATGGCCATCGCCGCATTGGGCCTCGCCCTGTTCGCCGCAACCGCTTGCGAGAATCTGAGCGAGCAGGGGAGCAACACCCAACCGGACGGCCGGTCCAGCACGTCGGGCGGCGCGACCCTGGGATCCCGGGGCAGCAACGGACCCGCCACCGGCATCCCGCGGACCGGCAACGCCGACGTCGGAGCGCCGCGCACCGGCAGCAGCGACACCGATGCCGCGACGGGCGACATGATCCAGCCGGGGCCGCTTCCCGGCGAAGACATGCTGAACTGAGGATGGACGGACGGGCGGCGCCCGGCTAGGGAGCCGCCCGTCCGGCGTCGTGCCCTCAGGCGACGGCCTGCTCCAGCGCTTCGAGCACGTGCAGGCCGATCATGGTCTCCTCGCTGGTCCTCACGACCAGCACCTTGACCGCCGAATCGGCCGTGGAGATCACCTGGGCGTTGCCCTCGTTGGCATCGGCATCGAGAGAAATGCCGAGCCATTCCATGCCCTCGCACACCCGCCGCCGGACCATCGCCGAGTTCTCGCCGATGCCGGCGGTGAACACCAGGGCGTCGAGCCCGCCGACCGAGGCCGCCAGGGCGCCGAGCTGGCGGCGTATGGCATGGACGAAGTAGTCGATCGCCCGGGTCGCTCTGGGATCCTCGCTGCGTTCCAGGTCGCGCATGTCCGGGCTGATGCCGGACAGACCCTTGAGCCCCGACTCGTGGTAGAGCAGGCGGGTGACTTCCGGCACCGTCATGCCGGCCGTGCCGATCAGATGAAGCAGCACGCCGGGATCGATCTGCCCGCTGCGGGTTCCCATCGCCAGGCCGTCGAGCGCCGTGAAGCCCATGGTGCTCTCCACGCTCCTGCCGCCGCGGATCGCGCACATGCTGGCGCCGTTGCCGAGATGGGCCACGACGACCCGGCCCGAGGCGACGTCCGGAGCAACCTCCGTCAGGCGGCGCGCGACATACTCGTAGGACAGGCCGTGGAATCCGTAGCGCCGGATCCCCTGGTCGAAATATCTCAGGGGGATCGCGAACGCCTCGGCGGCGAAGTCGTGGCCGCGGTGGAAGGAGGTATCGAAGCAGGCGACCTGGAGAACGCCGGGATAGCGGGCCTCGACCGCGTCGATCGGCGCCAGGTTGTGCGGCTGGTGCAGCGGCGCCAGCGGCACCAGTTCCTGGAGCTTCGCCCGGACGGCGGGGGTGATGACCACGGGACCCGAGAAGTCGGAGCCGCCGTGGACCACCCGGTGACCGACGGCCAGGACCCGGGCATCGCCGAGGAACCCGTCGAGCCACTCGCTGATCACGTGCAGCGCCGCTTCATGGTCCGTCGGGCCGGAGCCGTCCTCCCAGCGGGTCTCGGCCAGCACCGTGCCGTCCGCATCCTTCGCGACGAAGTGGACGTGCGTGCCGATGCCTTCGATCTGACCGACTGCCAGCATGCGGACGGAGTCCGGTCCGACCGGCGCCTCCACCGAGAACTTGATGCTGCTTGATCCGGCGTTCAGGACGAGGATGGAGTCGATCATTGCTGCCCTCCCTGGATGCCGCCGAGGTCGAGGATGGCCTTGCCGGTCCTGGCGTAGGCCTGATGGAGCTGCGCCAGCGCGCAGGAGGCGAGACGGGATTTCTCGTCGTCGGCCCGGCTGGTCAGGATGATCGGCACGCGGGCGCCGAGCACCAGCCCCGCCGCGTCGGCATGCGCGATGAAGGTGAGTTCCTTGGCCAGCATGTTGCCGGCCTCCAGGTTGGGAACGATCAGCACGTCGGCGCGTCCGGCGACGAGCGAGGCGATGCCCTTTGTCCGGGCGGCTTCCAGATCGACCGCGTTGTCCATCGCGAGCGGGCCGTCGACGATGCCGCCCTTGATCTGTCCGCGTTCGGCCATCTTGGACAGGACGGCCGCGTCGAGCGTCGACGGGATCTTGGGGGTGACGGTCTCGACCGCGGACAGGATGCCGACGCGCGGCTGGCTGATGCCGAGCGCCAGGGCCATGTTGATCGCGTTCTGCACGATGTCGACCTTGGTCTCCAGGCTCGGCAGGATGTTGATGGCGGCGTCGCTGACCAGCAGCAGATGGTCCATGCCGGGCACGTCCATGACGAACACGTGGCTGATCCGGTGGGCCGTCCGCAGGCCGGTGCCGGACTTGGTGACCTCGTGCAGCAGCTCGTCGGAATGGAGGTTGCCCTTCATGATCGCGCCGGCCTTGCCCTGGTGGACCAGCTCGACCGCGTGGGCCGCCGCGGCCTCCGACTGCGAGATCTCGACGATGGGGAATCGGGAGATGTCGCCGCCCATCTCCTGCGCGACGGCGCGGATCCGGTCGGCCGGCCCGATCAGGATCGGCTCGATCAGCCGGGCGGCGGCCGCCAGCAGGACGCCGCCCAGGGAGCTGCGGTCGGTCGGGAACACGACCGCCGTCTCCAGCGGGGGCAGCGCCTCGCAGGCGCTTATCATGCGGGTGAACTTCTCGTGCCGCTCGATCATCAGCTTGGGCAGGGCCGCGTCGGGCGTGTCGATGTGCTCGGTCGGGGCGAGGACGTCGGCGACGCCCTCCGCGACCAGGACGCCGTTCTGGTTGACCAGCTTGCAGTCGAGGATGACGATGCCGGGTTCGCGCTTCTCGGTCACCGTGACGGTGATCGAGAGCTCGTCGCCGACATGCACCCGCTCGTAGAACGAGAGCGTCTGGCCCCGGTAGCGCGTCCCGGCGCCCGGCAGGGAATTGCCGAGCACGGCCGAGATCTGCGATCCGACCCACATGCTGGGGGCGATCGTGTCGGGATCGACGATGCCGTTCCGGTCCTTGTCGCGCGGCAGCGTCAGCGGATTGAGGTTGCCGGATGCATGGGCGAAGACCACCAGATCGTTCGCCGTGCAGACCCTGCGGATCGTCGCCGTGTCGCCGACGGAGATCTCGTTGAAAGTCCGGTTACGTGCCATGGGTCCCCTGGAATCACGTCGGCTGCCGAAGCAGCCGTGAGTTGAGGTGGCCGAAATCGGAGTCGGGGGCAGCGGCGCCGTGCCGTGCCGCGGACGGACCCCGTTCAGCGATCTCCAGCCTAGGACCTTACCATGACGAGATCATTAGCGTTCCCGGACTTTTCTTCGCGGTGCGGCAAAACGCCGTCGGGCCGGAAGGGGAGCGCCCGTGGGCCGGGCGCTCCCCTTCCGAACCGCGTCCCCGGCGCCCGCCCGCGCGGATCAGGCGCTGAGCGCCCGCGGCCTGTCGAGGCCCTGGTGGATCGCCCACAGCGCGGCCTGGGTCCTGTTCGCGGCCTTGATCTTGCGCAGCAACTGCTTGACCGACGCCTTGACCACCATTTCGCTGAGCGACAGGTGGTCGGCGATCATCCGGTTGCTGTCGCCGTTGACCAGGCGGCGCAGGATCTCGGCTTCGCGAACGGTCAGTCCGCGGGGCGCCGCCGGCTTGGGGGCCGGGATCCTGAAGGCGCTCAATCCGGCCGGAAGCAGGGTATGCCCGTCCATCACGCGGTCGAGTGCCGCGGTCAGTTCGCCGGGATCATGATCCTTGGTGAGGTAACCGTCGGCATGCGCCTCGACGGCCTGCCGCAGGCGGTCCGTCTGGAGATTGGAGGTCAGCATCACGAGGCGGGCGTCGGGTATGGCGGCACGCAGGGCCGGGATCGACTGGGCCTTGTCCGAGCCGGGATCGAGGACGATCAGCCGAGGTGCCGGCCTGATCTCCGAGAGCCGCGATGCCAGCGCCTCCTCGACGGTCGCATGCTCGGCAACCACCTGGTAGCGCGAGCCTTCGAGCAGGCGCACCAATCCCTGGCGGAACAGGCGGTGCGGGTCGATCAGCAGGGTCGGGGTCATGGGTATTCTCCATCGCGGGAACCTGACCCAAAAAGACCATGCGAGCCGAACGGAGACAGTGAAGTAGTTCACAAACGGTAAAGAAATTTTCTTTTTCTGGCTTGATAATCCAGTTGCGAACGCGCCGGGCACCGGATGCGACATTTTGGCCGCCGATGCCGCCCCCGGACTCCCGCCAGGGCATCTGTGGCATGGTTGGAGCGCGGACGCATTCGGAGTGGAGAGGACATTGAAAACTACTCTTGCCGAGGGTCCTCGAATCAGGATATGCAACGAGATATATAGAATTTGAATCTAACTATTTTAATTTCGAACGAACTGCGGACCCGTTTCAAATTCCTGCGCCGAGGAGACAGCATGCATAGGTATTTCGCCGGATCGGGATCGTGGCCGATGCTGGCCGCGGCGTTACTCCTGCTGGTCGGCGCGGTTTGGGCATTCCCGGCGCAGGCCGGACCCTTGAAGGTCGTCTACGTGGAACTGCCTCCCTACACCTATACCGATCCCGACGGCACGCCCAAGGGAAGCCTGGTCGAACTGACGCGCAAGGTCGCGGCCGACGCCGGGGTGGAGTTCACCGCGGAGTCGGTCCCGGCGCGGCGCCTGTTCCAGGGGATCGCAGTGGGTGATTATGACATGTTCATCGGCATCAAGACGCCGGAGGCGTTCCAGGGCACGACGGTCGCGAGCAGGTCGGTGATCGCCAGGATCGATCTCCATGCGTGGTCGATCGGCACGGTGCCGGAGGTCAAGGCCAAGGAGGACCTGACCGGCAAGCAGGTGATCGTGCTGACGGGCTATTCCTACGGCGGATGGCGCAGCTATTTCGAGGATCCCGCCAACGGGGTGCAGATGGTCGAGGCAAGGGCTCCCGAGCAGGCCCTCCAGCTGCTGGTCGCCGGGCGGGCGCCCATCCTGCTCCAGTACGAGCTTCCGATGGAGCAGGCGCTGGGCGGCAAGCGTCCGCCCGACCTGAAGTCGAGCCTCATCTCCAGCCTGGACTGCCATTTCGTCGTTTCGCTGAAACGCCCGGACGCGGCCGAACTGGTCGGCAGGCTGGACGCCGGATTCGAGAAGCTCAAGGCGGCCGGCGCCTTGCCCTGACGCCGGGTCCCGGCGGCCAGCCTTCCCCCGGCCCGGAAGCCTTCTTTCCCTCGAACCACGGTCGAAGCGGAACATGCCCGATCCAAACGCTGCACCGGAAGCCGCCGGAATCACCGGCCGGTTCGGTATCCGCCAGAAGGCGCTGATCCTGATCGGCGCGACAATGCTGCTGTCCGGCGCCTTGTCCATCGGCTTCACACTCCACAGGTCCGAGCAGGCGGCCTATTCCGACCTGGGAACCCGTGCCGACATCATAGCCGCGCTCCAGGCGAGGTCCGCGGCCATCCCCCTGTTCGACCTCGACTTCGAACAGGTAACCGAACTGGTCAAGGCGGCGGCAGGGGACCCCGACTACCTCGCCAGCTTCGTGCGCGATCCCAAGGGGAAGGTCGTCGCCGCCGTCGGCGACCTGGAGGCGACGGAGGGCTTCATCGAGGTCGTCCGGGAAATCCGCGGCGGTGCCGGCGGGCAATCCGCCAGGATCGGCGAATACGTGCTGCGCCTGAAGACGGCGCGGACCGACGCGCATCTGCGTTCGCAGGCGACGGTCCAGATCGGCGGCGGCGTCGCGGCGCTGGTGGTCGTCATGGCCATCCTCTACGCCATCATCGCCTCCTTCAGCGGTCCGCTGGAGAAACTGACCCGGTTGGTCGGGCGGCTGGCCTGCGGGGACCACGGAGTCACGGTTCCCGATACCGGACGCGGCGACGAGATCGGCGCCATGGCGCGCGCGGTCGACGTGCTGAAGGCCAAGGCGCTGGAGAGGGAGCGGCTGGAAGCCGAGAAGATCGAGTCCCGGGCGGCGGAAGCGGCGCGGGCCAGGCGCCTGACCGATCTGGCCGCGGCCTTCGACGGCAGCGTCGAACTGGTCGTCGTGGAGGTGTCCGGGACCGCCGGGCAGATGAAGGCCGGGGCGGAGGGAGTGCTCGACGGCGCGCTCGCCGTCGACCGGCGGAACAGCACGGTCGCCGCCGCGGCCGGGCGGGCATCCCGGAGCGTATCCATTGCCAGCGGCGCCGCGGAGGAACTGACCACGTCCATCCAGGTCATCGCCGAAAGCGTCGGCCAGTCGGTGCTGGTCTCCGGCCAGGCCATCGGCAAGGCGGACGAGACCCGGCGGACCGTCGAGTCGCTGGCGGAGGCCGCCCACAAGATCGGTGAGGTGACCGACCTCATCAACCAGATCGCCGGACAGACCAACCTGCTGGCGCTGAACGCGACGATCGAGGCCGCGCGGGCGGGGGAGGCGGGCAAGGGATTCGCCATCGTCGCGTCGGAGGTCAAGAACCTGGCCAGCCAGACCGCCAAGGCGACGGAGGAGATCGCCGGCCAGATCCGGGCGATCCAGGCGGTGACGCAGGAAACGGTCTCCGCCATGCAGCAGATCTCCGCCGCTATCATGGACCTGAACGACCGTTCCGGCCAGATATCCGCCGCCATCAGCGAGCAGCTCGGCGCCACGACGGAGATCGCGGTCCAGATCAGCGGAGCGGCCGAGGGGGCGGAGACGGTCGCCCTGACCATCCAGGAGGCTGCCGGCGTCTCCCACGAAGTTTCCACCGCCGCACGGGAGACCGTGCAACTCGCGGCGAAGCTGCAGGAGCGATTCAGCGCGCTCCGCACTGAAGTCCGCCAGTTCCTGGACTCCGTGAAGGCGGCCTGACGGCGAGCAGGCTGTCGACAGGGCGGAGGAGCCTTTCGGCGGTTCCGGCTGTTGGATCATCGGCCGGCGCCTTGCGGCGGCGTCGGCGGTCGTTCCCCGATCCGGACCCGTCATCCAGGAGCATCGCACCCCTTGCCCCCGTCCGTTTCCGCCGCCGGTTTCGGTGGCATCCTCCGAGCCCTGCGCAATCCGAATTACGGTCTCTACACCGCCGGCAACGCGGTATCCCTGATCGGCACGTGGATGCAGCGCATAGCGGTGGGCTGGCTGACCTGGCAGTTGACCGGTTCGGGCGCGTGGCTAGGTGCCATCGCGTTCGCCGACCTCTTTCCGACGGTGTTCGTCGGCCCCTTCGCCGGAGCGGTGGCCGACCGGTGGGATCGTCTGCGAGTCACGAAGGTCAGCCAGACGCTGGCCATGGTCCAGGCGATCACCCTCTTCGGGCTGACCTGGTTCGACCTGATGACCATCGAACTGCTGTTCGCCCTGACCGTGGCGCTTGGCGTCATCGCCGGTTTCAACCAGCCGGCCCGGCTGGCGCTCATCCCCAGCCTGGTGCGGCGCGAGGACCTGTCGGCGGCGGTCGCGATCAACTCCATCATCTTCAATTCGGCCCGGTTCATCGGTCCTGCCGTTGCCGGCTTGATGATCGTGACCGGGGGGCTGGCAACCGCTTTCGCCGTCAACGCCCTCAGCTTCGTGTTCTTCCTCGTGGCGCTGTCGCGCATCCGCCTGCCGGCCGAACCGCCGGCACCGCCGCGGGCGCGGAGTTCGCTGTTCCGCGACGTGGGGGACGGAATCCGCTACACCGCCTCGCACGAGGGGATCGCGCCGATGATGATGCTGCTGATCGTGGTCTGCCTGTGCGTCCGTCCGGTCGTGGAACTGCTGCCGGGGTTCGCGGCGGCGGTGTTCGCGTCGGGAGCGGGCGGGCTGGCCGTGCTCACCTCGACCATCGGAGCCGGCGCGGTGCTGGGCGGATTCTGGCTGGCCCGGCGGACCGATCCCGGCGGGCTGACCGGCATAGCGCTGGGCAACACGCTGGTGCTGTCGCTCGCCCTGCTGGCCTTCGTCGCGACGGACCGCTGGTGGGTGGCGATACCGGCGCTCGGCATCCTGGGAGCCTGCATGGTCGTCACGGGCGTCGGCACCCAGACGCTTCTCCAACTGTCGGTGGCCGGCGAGATGAGGGGCAGGGTCCTGAGCCTTTACGGGGTCATCTTCCGCGGCGGTCCGGCCCTCGGCGCGCTGGTGGTCGGGGTAGCTTCGGAACGGTTCGGGCTCCGCGTCCCCCTCGCCGTGAGCGCGGGGTTCGCCGTATTGGCTTGGCTCTGGACATGGTCGGGACGCGCACGGATCATCCGGGCGTTGGAGCCGGAAAGCCATGCCGATTGATGCTCAGTCCGGTGGAAAGTTGCGGGGCAACGGTAACTATCGATTTTCTTCGCGAAAGCAAACGCCGTGGCAGTTGATGTCATAATCCTGCCGGTAAGTTTCTTCGACCTTGCATATGACAGTCTTTGAACTGCGAAGCAAATATTCAGAACTATTTAGAAAACTTAGTGATATATGCTGGAAGGCGTGCTATCGTGCTTCGACGTATGACAAAAGGCCGAAAAGGCGGAGCCGGACGTGGAGAGACGACATCCAGACGCTTCCGCGCCGGAAGGGTGGGGCGGTTCGCCAGCCGATTTTCGGGCTGCGGATTTCCGAGCCAATGTCCTGGTCCTGGACGACGATGCCGCGGTTTGCCAAGCCTTCGCCTTCACGCTGGAAGATTTGGGATGTTCGGTCCTGGCGGTCACCGGCATCCGTGAGGCGTTCTCCCTGATCGCCAGCCGGGAGTTCGTTCCGGACCTCATCATCGCCGACCAGGGCCTGGGTGAGGGAATGACTGGGCTCGAGGCTGTCCGTCTGCTTCGGACCCGCTTCGGCAAGCAGATCCCCGCCTGCATCGTCACGGGCGATGTCCTGTCAGACGCCTTGCGAGGCGTCTCGGCCGAGGATATCGGCTGCCTCGCCAAGCCGATCGGCTCCGCGGAACTGCAGGCCCTCGTCGCTCCCGGAGACATGGCGTCCTGCCCGAGCATGCGCAAGGAGCTTGAGATTCGAACGGCATGGCAACGATGAAGTAGCCGGTTACCGTGGATTCGTGTCATATCCGTGATTGTTCCGGTCTCGGGAGACTGTTTCACTGCGGTGGATGCGGCTGAATGCCGGTGGGTACCGAAAAGCTGTGGGGAGTCCTGCGCGGTCTTCGATTGCGCCTGATGCTGCTGGTATGCTGCGGCGTCCTTCCCTTGTCCCTCCTGGTCCTTCACCTCCTGGAACAGCAGCGCCAGCAGATCCTGACCGGCGCGCGCGACGATGTCATGACCCTGGCGCGAGAGGCGGGCATGCGGCAGGGCGAGGTCCTCGCCCAGGTGCGAGGGCTTCTCCAGGTGCTCACGGCCGTTCCGGCCCTGCGGGAATTCGAGGAGGGAACCTGCAGCGGGATGCTGGACGAGATCGTCCGGCACCAGCCCGGCCTAACCTCGCTCTGGATCGCCCGGCCCGACGGCAGCGTGCCGTGCAGCCACCATCCGGGGGGCCTCGCCCTCAACATGGCCGAGCGCGCCTACTTCCGGGATGCCGTGTCGGAGAACAGGTTCGTCGTCAGCGATTACCTGATCGGCCGGGTCAGCGGGCGGCCGGTCCTCGGCACCGCCTTGCCGTTCAGCCGGCCGGACGGGCGGATCGCCGGAGTCGCGATGGCCGGCATCAATATCGGCTGGCTTCACAGGCTGGCGGAGCAGGTCGTCAATGCGAAGGACATAAGTTTGGTCCTGGTCGACGGGAACGGCACTTTGCTGGCCCATGGCTCGGTCGCCGCCCCGTCGGACCCGCCGGTCGGCTCGAAAGTCGCGGATCATCCGCTGGTCGCCGCCATGCTGGGCAGTCTGGAGGGCACCGTCGAAACCTCCGATTTGTCCGGAGTCGGCCGCCTGTTCGCCCATGTGGCGCTTCCCGGAACCGGCGCCAGGCTCGCGGTAGGCATCGAACGCGACGCCGTCCTGGCCCAGGTCGACCGGCAACGCACCATCAGCCTTGTGACCCTTTTCCTGGTGGCTGCGGCATCCCTGACCACCGCCGCCCTGGCCGGGGAGGTGCTGGTGCTGCGCTGGCTCGACCGGCTGCGGGAAGCGGCGGCACGGCTGGGGCGGGGCGACCTGTCGGTCCGGGCGCCGCTGCCTTCCGGCGGTGAACTGCGGGAGTTGGCCGGCGCCTTCAACGACATGGCCGACAGCCTGGAGCAGCGCGAGCAGAGCCGTAGCGAGTCCGAGGCCCGGTTCCGCGACATGGCCGAGGTATCGAGCGACTGGTTCTGGGAAACCGGGCCGGACAACCGCTTCACCTATATCTCCAAGGGGATCAACCTGACCGGGGCCGGACAGGACCTCTTCGTCGGGGCGCTGAGGGAGGAAATCGCGGCGCAGCCGGCCGACGATGCCGACCGCGAGACCTGGGACCGCTACAGGGCGGACCTCCTGGCCCGCCGCCCGTTCCGCGATTTCACCTACCGGATCATCATGCCCGGCGGATCGGTCCGGCACCTGTCGACCAGCGGCAAGCCGGTGTTCGATCGGACGGGCCGGTTCACCGGTTATCGCGGCGTCGGACGGGACGTGACCCGGGAGGTCGAGGCGGAGCAGGCCGTGAGGAAGGCGCGGGAAGCGGCCGAAGCGGCGAACCAGGCCAAGTCGCAGTTCCTGGCGATCATGAGCCACGAACTCCGCACGCCCATGACCGGCGTGCTCGGCACGATCGACCTGCTCTCCGACACGGGTCTGACCACCGAGCAGGCCCAATGGCTGGCCATCATGCGGACATCCGCCGAGACGCTGATGACCGTGCTGAACGACATCCTGGACTTCTCGAAGATCGAGGCGGGCCAGCTCCAGTTCGAGCAGGTCGAGTTCCGGCTCGGCACGGTGACCCGCGAAGTCACCGGCCTGTATGCCCGGCTGGCGGCCGACAAGGGGTTGTCCTTCACGGTCCTCCGGGACGGATTGCAGACTGACGAGGTGCGCGGCGACCCGGTGCGGCTGCGACAGGTCCTGTTCAATCTGGTCGGCAACGCCCTCAAGTTCACCGAGCGGGGTCGCATCGAGATCCGGGTCTCGGAGGTGCCGTCCGACTCCGCCGGCCTGATCGTCCGGTTCGAGGTGGAGGACACCGGCATCGGCCTCAGCGAGGAGGAGCGCCGCCACCTTTTCCAGGCGTTCTCGCAGGCCGACGCGACCACGACCCGCCGGTTCGGGGGGACCGGCCTCGGCCTCGCGATCTGCAAGCGGCTGGTCGAGGCCATGGGCGGGGACATCGGGGTCGAGAGCGTTCCCGGCGCGGGGTCGACCTTCTGGTTCACGGTCAGCCTGGAACGCTCCGCCGTGCCCGTCCCGGCTCCCCGCCCGGATGGGGGCGTGCCGGACGCCGCCCCCAGGCGCGTGCTGCTCGCCGAGGATGACGATCTCAATCGCCTGCTGATCGCGACCATGATCCGGCGCATGGGGCATGAGGTTCGGACCGCCGAGGACGGCGCGCGGGCCGTGGACGAGGTGGCGGCAGGCGGGTATGACATCGCCATCCTGGACCTTCAGATGCCGGTGATGACCGGGCTGGAAGCAGCCCGGCGGATCCGGGCGATGCAGGGGCGGGCGGCCGAACTGCCGCTGGTGGCGCTCACCGCCGACGCCATACCTGAACGGCACGCGGAGCTTCAAGCCGCCGGCTTCAACCGGTGCCTGACCAAGCCGGTCGACCCTCGCCAGCTCGCCGAGGCGATCGGCGGCCTTACCCGGGCGATCGACGATCTGCCGGCATCGGCGGTTCGTTGAACGGTCGGGGCGCGGAGCGGAACCAAGGGAACAGGAGCGGACGCCGACCGTTAGGCTCGGACAATCCGGTGGCCGTGGCGGAAAACCCGTGACGGTGGTTCTCAGCTTTCCTGTGCGGCGCCGTGACTGCCTTGATATGATTGCCGGAAACCGGCAAAGGGAGATCTAGGGGAATGAGCCTGTTCGACGAAGTTGAAAGTCGGGTGAGACAACGCGCCTATGAGATCTGGCAGCGCGAGGGATGCCCGGAGGGACGGGAGGCGGACCACTGGGCGCTGGCCAAGGAAGAAATCGCGATCGAGGACAACCAGTCCCAGACGCTGGCCCCCAATCCGTCGCAGGGCGGCGACGATACCGTCGTCCATCCCGAGCCTGTCGAACCGCTATTGGCAGCGGAAAGCCTGGAGGAGGATATCGGCGGTCCGACCAACCAGTCGGACGAGCAACCGCTTCCCAAGCGCACCCGCACCCGCCGTACGGTCGCCGCCGGTGATGCCGAACCGGCTCCGGCACCGTCGGGAACAGCCGGAGCGGCCAAGACGACCAGGACGCGGAAGGCCAAATCCAAGGAGTAGGATCAGGCCGCGTCGCTCACCGCGATCAGGCCGCCCAGCGCGCCGTAAGCCTTGCGATCGGCGCGCATCAATTCCAGCAGTTCGCGCAGGCTCTCCTGCGCGAAGGAGCAGGTCTGCCGGTCCAGTTCGGCGCGGGTCAGTTCGATGAAGCTGTCGAGCAGACGGGCGTGCACCCGGCAGGCGGAGCGGAGTTCGGAAGCGATGATCGGGGTGCGCATGTCGACTGGCCCTTCGGCTCATGTTGAACGTGGCTCCATTACGCTTTTTTCCGGTTAATGACTGGTAAAAGACTGGTCCCTGCGATCGATTTCAGACGAACTACCTCTTTTGAGAAAACAAGCCTTCGCACATTGCGCTACTCAGCCGTTCTCCCGCCCTTGGAAATGTCCGCACTCTCCTTGCGGGGTTTTTCCATCCTTTGATGGCGCGGACCTCTGTCGATCCGTTTGGGGAGGAATCAGATTGGTCAGCTTGGCGTAAGCTTCCCCTCGGAATTCTTCGAGCTGTTCGGCGATCTCCCCGGACGAGCGGCCAAGCGAGCGGAGCAGCAGGCCGCCCAGGCGGAGGCTGCCCTCCACCATCTCCGGGACGACGTGATTCGCACCGGCGTCGTGCAGAAGCTTCTGGTGTTCATGGTCCCGCGCCCGGGCATGGATGTCGAGCAGGGGGCTGAGCCGCCGGATCGCCTCCACCGCCCGTTCGGCCGCGTGGGGCTGGTCGAGCGTCACCACGGCCGCACGGGCGCGGTTGACGCCGGCGGCCTTCAGGACCTCGGCCCGGCTCGCGTCGCCGTAGTAGATCGGAAGGCCGCGCGCCCGGCCCTCCGCGACCCTCGACGGCTCCAGGTCGAACGCCATGTAAGGCAGGCGTTGCGCCTCCAGCAGCCGGGCGATGGTCTGGCCGACCCGGCCGAATCCGGCGATGATCACATGGCCCTTGAAGTCGCGGGCGTCCTCCTCCAGCCGGTGGAGTTCGGCCGGTCCGACCCGCGGCGACAGCAGCGAGCCGATCCAGCGGCCCGCCACCATCAGGAACGGCGTCAGCGCCATGGTCAGGGCCACGACCGCCAGCATGAGCTGACCGACCTGCCCCCCCAGCACGCCCAGCGCCATCGCGAGGCTGAACAGGACGAAGGCGAATTCGCCGCCCTGGCCGAGGCTGAGCCCGACCTGGGCCGACACCGCCGTGGGAAAACCGAAGGACCGGCACAGCACGGTCAGCACGACCGCCTTGCCGAGCACCAATCCCGCGACCAGCGACAGCACCAGCGGCGCTTCCCGGACCACCAGCCCCAGGTCGATCGTCATGCCGACGGTCATGAAGAACAGCGCGAGCAGGATTCCCCGGAACGGCTCGATGTCGCCCTCCACCTGATGGCGGTACTCGGTCTCGGCGATCAGCAGGCCCGCCAGGAAGGCGCCCAGCGCCATCGACAGGCCGGCGACCTCGGTCAGGTAGCTGACGCTCAGCACGACCAGCAGCGTCACCCCGGTGAACAGCTCCGGCGACTTCGCCGCGGCGACCGCGCGCAGCGCCGGCCGCAGGATCAGCCGCCCGACGACCAGGATGACGAGCAGCGCCGCGACCGCCTTCAGCGCGGCGATGCCGAGCGCGCCGGCAAGGCGTGTCCCGCCGCCGGCCAGCAGCGGCACCAGGGTCAGCAGCGGGACCACCGCCAGGTCCTGGAGCAGCAGGATCGCGAAGGACACCCTGCCGTGCCGGGTCGGCAGCTCGCCGCGCTCCACCAGGATCTGCAGCACGATGGCGGTGGACGAGAGCGCCAGGCCGCCGGCCAGGATCGCTGCCGCCTCGCGCGGCTGGCCCAGCCAGCGGGCGGCGAAATAGAACAGGGCCGCGGTGACGACGACCTGGAGCGTGCCCAGCCCGAAGACATGGAAGCGGATCGCCTTGAGCCGCTCGATCGACAGTTCGAGCCCGATCGTGAACAGCAGGAACACGACTCCGAAGTTGGCCAGGACGGTCATCCCGGAAACGTCGGAGACGATCGCCAGCCCGGCCGGGCCGATCAGCATTCCCGCCACGAGATATCCCAGCACCGGGCTGGAGCGCAGCCGCTGGAAGATCGGCACCACCAGGATGGCGGCCGCCAGGACGATGAGGACGTCGTGAAGATCTTGGGTGGCGTGCATTCGCGGCTCGACAGCAGGGGCATTTCGGAGGACGGGTCACTCGCCCCGGACTTCCTCCACCATATCGACCAGCCGCGAATAATCCTTAACGACGAGCGCATGGCTGCGTCGCTCGACGATCCCGCTCCGGGCAAGGTCGCTGAGCACGCGGGCGACCGTCTCCCGGGTCGTGCTGACCCGGCTCGCGATGTCGCCATGGACGGGAATCGGAGAGATTTCCGCGGTGTTGTCGGGCTTCAGCCCGGGCTTGGCAAGCCGGACAAGCTCCGCATGGACGCGGTTGTTGGCCCCGAGCGTGCTGAGATCCATGATCCGCCCGGTAGCGCTCCGGATGACGGCGGCCATCCGCTGCATCAGCATCAGCGCCACCTTGGGATGGGTCGTCACGATCTCCTGGAACAGGCGGGGCGGGACGAAGGCGATCAGCGTGTCGGTCAGCGCCACCACCGTGGCGGACCGCGGCTCGCCGTCCAGGGCCGAAAGCTCGCCCATGTAGCCCCCGGCGGAAACGTCGTCGAAGCTGATCTCCCGGCCGGACATGGAGAACATCACGACGCGCACCCGGCCCTCGACGACCAGGCAGGCATCCCGCGTCTCGCTGAGATGGTCGATGATCTGCTCGTCGGCCTTGTAGCGGCGCCAGCTGCACTGGCGGACGATGGCGGCACGTTCTTCCGGCGTCAGGGACGCCAGCAGATCGATCCGGTCTAGCGAGGCGGCCTGCACTTCCGGCACGGTTGGATACTCCAGCAAGCAAGGGGCGCAATGGAACGGCGAGGGCGGACGAGGAGAGCGAAGGCTGAGGGGAGGATAGCCCACGACAGTTTCGCCCGCGACCCCCTGAAACCACCCGGCCGATCCGGAATCGTGCCGCACCGGCGAAATGACCTGTTGTACGCTTCCGATCAGCACCGATCTCATGAGTCACGGCAATCGAGGCATTGTGCCGCCGTCGGCTTCGGCCCATCATCAACCAGCGTGTCAGCCCAGGTTCCGCCCGTGCTCCCCCAAGAAGATCCCGATCAGTCCGCGTCCTCCCCCGCCACCCCGGGCAAGGGCGGCAAGCCCCTGCGCATCGGCCTGATGGGCCGGGTCCGGGCCTATTTCCTGGCGGGCATCCTGGTGACCGCGCCGGTCGCCATCACGCTCTATCTCGCCTGGGCGGTGATCAACCTGATCGACACCGCCGTGTCGCAGCTCCTCCCGGCGCAGTACAATCCTGAAAATTACCTGCCGTTCAGCATCCCCGGCCTGGGCGTGGTGATCGTGATCGTGGCCCTCACGCTGACCGGCGCCCTGACCGCCGGCGTCATCGGAAGGCTGGTGGTCCGCGCCGGCGAGGCGGTGCTGGCCCGCATGCCGGTGGTGCGCAGCGTCTACGGCGCCACGAAGCAGATCCTGGAGACGGTGCTGGCCAACCAGTCCGCCGCCTTCCGGGAGGTCGTCCTGGTCGAGTATCCGAGGCGCGGGATCTGGACCCTGGGCTTCATCACCGGGCATACCCAGGGCGAGGTCCAGGACCTGACGGTGGACGACGTGGTCAACGTCTTCATCCCGACCACGCCGAACCCGACGTCGGGCTTCCTGCTGTTCGTCCCCCGTTCCGACCTGCACGTGCTGGAGATGACCGTGGAGGAGGGGATCAAGATGGTCGTCTCCGGCGGGATCGTCACGCCGCCGGACCGCCGTCCGGTCACCGCCCGGCGCGGGAGCGTCGAGGAGCGGTCCAGGGCGCCGGAGACCGTGGAGTAGGCCGGGGAGACTGGGCCGGGGAGACTGGGCCGGGGAGACTGGGCCGGGGAGACTGGGCCGGGGAGACTGGGCCGGGGAGACTGGGCCGGGGAGACTGGGCCGGGGAGACTGGGCCGGGGAGACTGGGCCGGGGAGACTGGGCCGAGGAGACTGGGCGGAGGGCACCGGGCGGACCCGGGCGGCTTCCCGCGATCTCCCTCGGTGCCGCTTGGGGGCTTCGGGTGTTAAGGCTGGTGAAGCCCCCTTTTCCGGTTCGGCCGGGCAATCAGACCGAGTGCCGTGTTCCCCTCCCATGTCCGAAGTCACACGCTACACGTCCGGCGCCCAGGCGAAGGATGACGACGCCAAGTCCGGGTCGCCGTCCGGGCAGGCCGACCAGTCCCGGCTAGGCCGCCGCCTGAGCCTTTCGATTCCGACGCGGAAGCTGCGCAACAGCGAGCTCGTCCTGATCCTGGTCAGCGGCCTGCTGGGCGGCGTGGTCGGGTTCGGGGTCATGCTGCTCCACGACTTCGTCGAATTCCTGCACCACCTGGTCTTCGACCTCGGGGAAGGACGTTACCTGAGCGAGGGCGTCGGCATCGCTCCCGCCACCATGCTGGTGGTCCCGACCCTGGGCGGGCTGCTGGTCGGGACCCTGATGTTCTTCGTGCGCCGCTGGCGCCCCGGCGAGATCGTCGACCCGATCGAGGCGAACGCCCTGTTCGGCGGCAAGATGTCCCTGGTCGACAGCTTCCGGCTGACCGTCTCGACCCTGATCTCCAACGGCTGCGGCGCTTCGGTCGGGATGGAGGCCGCCTATACCCAGACCGGGGCCGGGCTCTCCTCGACCGTGGGGCAGGTGATGCGGCTCCGCCGCGGAGACCTGCGCATCCTGACCGGCTGCGGCGCCGCGGCTGCGATCGCCGCCGCGTTCAACGCTCCCCTCGCCGGCGCCTTCTACGCCTTCGAGCTGGTCATCGGCAGCTACACCCTGGCGGCGCTCGCCCCCGTCGCGGTCGCCGCCGTGACGGCGACGCTGGTCGCGCGGATGACGATCGGGGTGGCGCCGATCTTCGCGGTCGATGCGCCCCTGATCGGCGTCGGCGCGGTCGATTACGCCGCCTTCGCGCTGGTCGGGTTCGCCTCCGGCTGGCTCGGCATCCTGACCATGCAGGCGGTCACC
Organism: Skermanella rosea; assembly: GCF_016806835.2. Taxonomy (NCBI): domain Bacteria; kingdom Pseudomonadati; phylum Pseudomonadota; class Alphaproteobacteria; order Rhodospirillales; family Azospirillaceae; genus Skermanella; species Skermanella rosea. The sequence goes on from NZ_CP086111.1 coordinate 2,133,688, forward strand.
GTGTCCGAGCGGCTGTTCCGGCGGATGGCGCCCCAGATCTGGGCGCGCCCCGCGATCGGCGGGTTCTGCGTCGGCCTGATCGCGATGGCGGTTCCCCAGGTGCTGGGCAGCGGCCACGGCGCCCTGCAGATGAGCCTGGACGGGCAACTCGCCCTGCCGGTGCTGCTCGCGCTGCTGTCGGCGAAGATCCTGGCGTCCGCCATCTCCCTCGGGTCGGGGTTCCGCGGCGGGCTGTTCAGCTCGTCGCTGTTCCTCGGCAGCCTGTTCGGCGGAATCCTGGCCGAGCTGGCGCTGGGGCTCTATCCCGAGCTTTCGGTCAGCCAGACGGCCTTCATGCTGGTCGGCATGGGATCGGTCGCCGCTGCGATCATCGGGGCGCCGATCACCATGGTGATGCTCGTGCTGGAGATCACCGCCGACTTCCCGGCGACGCTGGGCGTGCTGACCGGCGTGGTGGTCTCGAGCGTGGTGGTCCGCAAGGTCTTCGGCTATTCCTTCGCGACCTGGCGCTTCCACCTGCGCGGGGTGCCGATCCGGGGCGCCCACGATGTCGGCTGGATCGAGGATCTCACCGTCGGCCGGCTGATGCGGCGCGACCAGAAGATCGTCGCCGAAGACATGAGGATCGCGGCGCTCCGCCGGATCTACCCGCTGGGAAGCGTCAAGCAGGTCTTCGTCGTCGACGAGTCGGGCCAGTACATGGGGCTGGTCGACATGGCCGCGGTCCACAACCCCGACCTGGACGAGAAGGCGGACGAGACCCAGGTCTCCGAGCTTGCCCGGAACGTCCGCTATTTCCTGCTGCCCCGGACCAACGTCCGGACCGCCCTGAAGCATTTCAGCGAGGCGGAGGAGGAGACCCTTCCCGTCCTGGACGGGCCGAGCAGCCGCAAGATCGTCGGCTACCTGACCGAGGCCTATGCGCTGCGCCGCTACAACCAGGAACTGGAGAAGCAGCGCAGCGACGAGCTGGGCATGAAGAACCTGTACGGCGCGGACTGACCGCTCCTATCCCGACCGCAGATACTTCACCGCCTGGTCCCGCTCGAACAGGTAGAGCAGCACGCGGAGCGCCTTGCCGCGCTCCGTCTGCAACTCCGGGTCCCTCTCCAGGATCAGCCGGGCGTCGTCGCGGGCGACCGCCAGCAGGTCGCCGTGGACGGCGAGGTCGGCCATGCGGAACTCCGGCAGGCCGCTCTGGCGCGTGCCCAGCACCTCGCCGGCGCCGCGCAGGCGCAGGTCCTCCTCGGCGATCAGGAAGCCGTCCTCGGTCTCCTTCATGATCGAGAGCCGGGCCTTGGAGGTCTGGCTGAGGGGATTGTCGTAAAGCAGCAGGCAGGTCGAGGCGGCGGTGCCCCGGCCGATCCGGCCCCGGAGCTGGTGAAGCTGGGCGAGGCCGAAGCGCTCGGCATGCTCGATCACCATGACGGAGGCCTCGGGCACGTTGACCCCGACCTCGATCACCGTCGTCGCCACCAGCACGTCCAGGTCGCCGCCCGCGAAGGCGGCCATGACAGTGTCCTTTTCCGTCGGCTTCATCTTGCCGTGGACCAGCCCGACCCGCTCGCCGATCTCCGCGCGCAGCAGCGCGTGCCGGTCGGTGGCGGCGGCGAGGTCGACCAGCTCCGATTCCTCCACCAGCGGGCAGACCCAATAAACCCGGGCGCCCTCGGCGATCTTGCGGCGGACGCCGGCGATCACCTCTTCCAGCCGGTCGATCGGGATCGTGATGGTGGTGACCGGCTTGCGGCCGGGCGGCTTCTCGGTCAGGCGCGACACGTCCATGTCGCCGTAGGCCGTCAGCGTCAGGGTCCGCGGGATCGGCGTCGCGGTCATCACCAGGACGTCGACGCCCCGGCCCTTGGACGACAGCTGGAGCCGCTGGTGGACGCCGAATCGGTGCTGCTCGTCGATCACCGCGACGGCGAGGTCGCGGAACGCGACGTCCTCCTGGAACAGGGCATGGGTGCCGACGATGATGTCGATCTCCCCGGCGGCCAGCCGCTCGTAGATGGCCGCCCGCGCCTTGCCCTTGTCGCGCCCGGTCAGCACGCCGAGCCGCACCCCGGCGGCCTCCGCCAGCGGCCCCAGCGTCTCGAAATGCTGGCGGGCGAGGATTTCCGTCGGGGCCATCAGCGCCGCCTGGGCGCCGGCCTCGACGGCGTTGAGCATGGCGAGCAGCGCCACGACCGTCTTGCCGCTGCCGACGTCGCCCTGGAGCAGGCGCAGCATGCGGCGGTCCGCCTGCATGTCGGCGTAGATCTCCTCCAGCGCTCCGGCCTGGGCGCCGGTCAGGGCGAAGGGCAGGGCCGCGACCACCTTGGCCCGCAGGCGGCCGTCGCCCTTGACCGATCGGCCCGACAGCTTGCGCTGGTGCTGGCGGATCAGGGCAAGTGCGAGCTGGTTGGACAGCAGCTCGTCGAAGGCGAGCCGGCAGCGCGGCGGCGCCAGGCCGGACAGGTCGGATTCGTCCTGCGGATTGTGGACGGTGCCGAGGGCGGCGCGCCATGACGGCCAGCCGCGCCGGGCCAGCCACGCGGGGTCCTGCCATTCCGGCAGTTCCCTGGCGGCGGCCAGGGCCGAGGCCATGGCCTTGCGCAACACCTTGGAGGCGAGGCCGGCGGTCATGGGATAGACCGGCTCGACCGCCTCGAACTCCCCCTTGGCGTCGGCCGGGACGATATGGTCCGGGTGCGCCATCTGGGGCGTGCCGTTGAACCACTCGACCTTGCCGCTGACGACGATCTGCTGCCCGAGCGGAAGCTGCTTCAGCAGCCACTCGCCGCGGGCGTGGAAGAACACCAGGTCGATCTCCCCGCTGTCGTCCCGGCAACGCACCTTGTAGGGGTGCCGCGGGTTCATCGGGGCGGAGTGGTGCTCCACCCGGACGGTCAAGGTCGCGATGGCGTTGTCGGGGGCGTTCGCCACGTCGGGCGCGAAGCGGCGGTCGATGATGCCGGTCGGCAGATGCCACAGCAGGTCCGCCACATGGGGACCGACCAGCTTCTCGGTCAGCTTGCCGAGCTTCGGTCCGAGCCCCTTCAGCGTCGTGACGGGAGCGAACAGGGGGAACAGGATGTCTGGCCGCAAGGAGCGCCCTCGTTACGCGGGATGGGATGGCGGACTTAGCCGCAGCCGGCCCGTTGTCGCAAGTTCCGCGTCGTGCTTCAATCCCGAGCGACGGATCGAACGGGGAGCGCTGGCGTGACGGTCAGGACGATGAGCCGGGGCGAGGTGGATCAGGTGATCGAGTGGGCGGCCGAGGAAGGCTGGAATCCCGGGCTGGGCGACGCGGTGCCGTTCCATGCCGCCGACCCGAGCGGTTTCCTGGTCGCGGAGGCTGGCGACGGCCGGCCGGCCGCGGCCGTCTCCGTCGTGCGCTATGGCGAGGACCTGGGCTTCCTCGGGCTCTATATCGCGCGGCCGGAATACCGGGGGCGGGGACTGGGCATGGCGGTCTGGCGGGCCGGCATGGCGTATCTGGCCGGACGGACGGTCGGCCTGGACGGCGTCGTTGCCCAGCAGGACAATTACCGGAAGTCGGGCTTCGTCCTGGCGCATCGCAATGTGCGCTACCAGGGGACCGTGCCGGCGGTTACGCCGCCGGACCGGCTCACCGACCTTGCCGCGGTGCCGTTCGACCGGCTGCTGGGTTACGACCGGCCGCTGTTCGGCGCGCCGCGCCCGGCCTTCCTGTCGGCCTGGATCGGCATGCCCGGGGTCGTCGGGCTGGCCGCCGTGGGAGCCGCCGGGGACCTCGGCGGCTATGCAGTCGCCCGGCCCTGCCGGGCCGGCTGGAAGATCGGGCCGCTGTTCGCCGACGATGCGGAAACGGCGGACAAGCTGTTCCGCGGGCTGTGCGCCAGGATCCCCGGGGGCGAGCCGGTGATCCTGGACGTGCCGGAGCCGAATCGCGCCGCGGTGGCGCTGGCCGGGCGGTACGGCCTCGTCCCGGTGTTCGAGACCGCCCGCATGTATGCCGGCCGGCCGCTCGACCTGGACCTCGGCCGGATCTTCGGCATCACGACGTTCGAGCTGGGGTGACCGGGCTCAAACTCCGACGCCGGCATCGGACCCCTGCCGCGCCCGGCGGCGCTGGACCAGCAGGACGGCTCCCAGCGCTGCCAGGATCACCAGGAAGGACAAGGCGGTCGTCAGGGTGCCCAGCGCGTACAGCACCGGCGTCGTGACGTTGGTGGTCATGCCGTAGATTTCCAGCGGCAGCGTGTTGAAGCTGCCGGCCGTCATCAGGGTCCGGGCGAACTCGTCGTAGGACAGGGTGAAGCCGAACAGCGCGATCCCGATGACGCTGGGGGCGATGATCGGCAGCACCACGAACCGGATCGTCTGCCAGGGCGTGGCGCCCAGGTCGCGGGCCGCTTCCTCGTAGGCCCGGTTGAAGCGGTTGAAGATCGCGAACATGATCAGCAGGCCGAAGGGCAGGGTCCAGGTCAGGTGGGCGCCCAGCGCCGAGCTGTACCAGTTCGGCTCGAACCCGACGATGTTGAACATCAGCCCGATGCCCAGGCTGACCAGGATCGACGGCACGATGAGGCTGGCCACGGCGACGTAGAAGACCACGCCCGAGCCCCGGAAGCGGTGGCGGAAGCCCAGCCCGGCGGCGACCGAGAACAGGACGGTCACCACCATGACGATCAGTCCCAGGCTGAGCGAGCGGGTCAGCGCCCCGCCGAAGTCCCCGACCGCCTGCTGCTCGAAGAGGTTGTGGAACCAGTGCGTCGAGACCCCGTTCATCGGGAAGGTCAGCCCGCCGTTCGGTCCCTGGAACGACAGGATCACGATGGTCGCGATCGGGCCGTAGAGGAACAGCACGAACAGCCCGAAGAAGGCGGCCAGCAGATAGAAGCCGAGCGGGCGGGGTTCCCGTCCGCGCCGTGGTTTCGCCATGGCTCACAGCTCCTTTCGGATATCGACGACCCGCAGCATCAGCGCCACCATCATCAGGACGACCAGCAGCAGCACGACCGCGTTGGCCGCCGCGGCGGGGTATTGCAGCAGGGAGATCTGGTTCGCCATCATCAGGCCGACCGAGGCGCTCTGGCCGCCGCTCATCAAGCGCACCGTGATGAAGTCGCCCATGACGAGGGTGACGACGAAGATCGAGCCGATCGCGATTCCCGGCTTGCTCAGGGGGATGATGACGTTGGTCAGCACCTGCCAGCCGGTGGCGCCGGCATCGACCGCCGCCTCGACCAGGACCCGGTCGATCCGCATCATGGAGTTGAAGATCGGCACGACCATGAACAGCACATAGAGATGCACGAAGGCCAGCACCACGGAGAAGTCCGAGAACAGCAGGAACTCCAGCGGCTGGTCGATCACGCCCATGGCGAGCAGGGTCGAGTTGAGCAGCCCGTTGCGGCCGAGGAACGGGATCCACGAGATCATGCGGATGATGTTCGATGTCCAGAACGGGATCGTGCAGATCATGAACAAGGTGATCTGCCAGGTCAGCGACCGGACATGGAAGGCCAGGAAATAGGCGACGGTGAAGCCGATGCCCAAGGTCAGCGCCCAGGTCAGCGCCGCGTATTTCAGCGTGTTCAGGTAGATCTGCCAGGTGACCGGCGAGGTCAGAAGCTCCTCGTAATTGAGCAGCATGAAGTCGGGGATCACCCGGATAGAATCGTAGTCCCAGAAGCTGACGACGACGATGGTGGCGATCGGGACGAGGAGGAACACGGCGAAGGTGAGCGTGAGCGGCGCCACCTGGAGATAGGGGGCGACCGCCGCAGCCAGACGTGTCCGGTCGAGGCGCTTCGACGTCGCCCCCTCCCGGCGCCGGGCCGGGAGGGTTTGGGTCTGGCCGGTCATGCGGCGATGAACTCGTTCCACTTGCGGAGCATATAGCGGTCCTCGTCCATGACGGCGTTCCAGCACGCCACGGCGCCCATGCGGTCGTAGAACGAGCCGCCGTCGCGGACCGCGCCCGCCTTCTCCATCACCTTGCCCTCCGGGCTGAGGATGTCGGTCGCGGCCGGCTTGCCTTCCATCCAGAAGGCCCATTCCTCGGCGCTCATGTGCTCCTTGGCGGTGTCGAGCACGGCGCTGTAGTAGCCTTGGCGGTTCAGGTAGGCGCCGACCCAGCCGGACAGGTACCAGTTGATGTATTCATAGGCCGCTTCCAACTCCAGTCCGCTGACATGCTTGGCGATGCCCAGGCCGCCGCCCCAGGCGCGGTAGCCTTCCTTGAGCGGCTGGTAGGTGCAGGGGATTCCCTTGGCGCGGACCGCGGCGACCGCGGGCGACCACATGGACTGGATCACGACCTCGCCGGACGCCATCAGGTTGACGCTCTCGTCGAAGGTCTTCCAGAAGGCGCGGAACTGGCCGGCCTTCTTGGCCTCGATCAGCAAGGCGACGGTCTTGTCGATCTCAGCCTTGGTCATGTTGCCCTTGTCGCCGTACTTCATCTCGCCCATGGACTCGGCGACCATGGCGGCGTCCATGATGCCGATCGACGGGATGTTGAGGATCGACGCCTTGCCCTTGAACGCGGGGTCGAGCAGGTCCTTCCACTGGGTGATCGGCTTGCCGACCAGGTCGGGACGGATGCCCAAGGTGTCCGCGTTGTAGATGGTCGGGATCAGCGTCATCCACTGGGTCTGCGACGTGGCGAACTTGGTCGAATCCTTGCCTTCGACGAAACCCACGGTATGCGGCGCCGTGCCTTGCGCGATGGTGGACTCCGGGGTCAGCTTGCCCGTGATGAAGAGCGGGACGATCTTGTCGAAGTTCTTGATCTTGCCGACGTCCATCGGCTGCATGACGCCGGCCGGGAAGACCTTCTTGCAGATCCAGTACTCGATGTCGGCGATGTCGTAGGACTTGGGCTGGGTGACCGCGCGCTGGGAAACCGCGTCGCTGTCCAGCGCCGTCATCTGGAGGGTGAAGCCCAGGTCCTGCTTCACCTTCTCGGCGACCGCGTTGAGGTTGGACACGCCGGTGCCGAACTGGCGCAGCGTCACGTTCTTGATGTTCTGCGCCCAGATCGTCGGGAACCCGGTGATGGCGCCGCTGCCGACGGCTAGGCCGGCCGCTGCGGCGGTCCCCTTCAGCGCCTGCCGGCGGGTGATACCGGCGGAAACCGGCTTCGGCGAATCGGTGGTGTCTCTGCTCATCTTTGAAGCCTCTCGGTTTTCTTGTTTGTCGGTTGTGGGGCCGGCCGCTCGGGATCAGGCGGCGAGCGGGTGCATGTCTTCCTCGGCCCAGACGGCGGTGACCCTCTCGCCGGCGTTGAGCGGGGCCGCGAAGAAGGCCTGTTCGGTGACGGTCACGGCGAACTCCTCGACGCCCGGGGATGCCAGGCGCAGATGGACCATCGGTCCCTGGTACTCGACCAGCCGGACCGTGCCGGTGAAGCTGTTGGGGCCTGCGGCCGCCCGGTCTGGAAGGATGCGGATCTTGTCGGTGCGGACCGCGAACTGCCGGCCGGCGGCTCCGTCGAGGGACGACAGGACATTGTGCCCGCCGATGAACCGGGCGACGAAGGCGTCGCGCGGCCGGTTGAACACCTCGCGCGGGGAGCCGGCCTGGGCGATGCGCCCGTTGTTCATCACCACGACGAGGTCGGCGAGCGCCAGCGCCTCCTCCTGCCCGTGGGTGACGTGGATGAAGCTGATGCCAAGCTCGCGCTGGAGGCGCTTCAACTCCTCCCGCATCTTGACCCGCAGGAAGGGGTCGAGCGCCGACAGCGGCTCGTCCAGCAGCAGCGCGCTCGGGTTGGTGATCAGCGCGCGGGCGAGGGCGACCCGCTGCTGCTGCCCGCCGGAAAGCTGGGCGGGCAGGCGCTCGGCGTACTTGTCCATCTGGACGAGGCCGAGCAGGTCCATGGCCTTGGCCCGGCGCTCGGGCTTCGAAACCCCCTTCAGCTTCAGGCTGAAGGCGACGTTGTCGACGCAGGTGAGGTGCGGGAACAGCGCGTAGCTCTGGAACATCATCGCCGTGCCGCGCCGGGCGGGCGGCAGGTCGTTGATGTGCGTATCGCCAAGCAGTATGTCGCCGTCGGAGACGGACTCATGTCCCGCGATCATCCGGAGCGTCGAAGTCTTGCCACAGCCGCTGGGTCCCAGAAGGCAGCAATATGTTCCCGCCGGAATGCGCAGGTCGATCGAATCGACCGCCGTTACCGGCCCGTACATCTTGGTGACCGCAGCGAGTTCGATATCCGCCGGTCCGGCCATTCGCCTCTACTCCACCCTGTCTCTTTGACTTGCCGATCATCAGCAGGCCACTCTTCAGCAATTTGAATGCCAGGGAGGTCGAACGGGCGGAAAGAGAGGCGGGGGCCTCCGGCACGAGGGAACCATGGTCAAATTCTATTCAGATCAGGATCTTTTGCATGCATCTTAGGCAACCGCGGTGATGTGGGGCATCGTTGTCGGCATGGAGGCGGAGGCCCGGATCGCCCGGCGGTCCGGCCAGAAGGTCGCGCTGCCCGCAGGGGCGGCGGGGCTGCTCGCCGACGGGGCCGGCGGGCTGGTCAGTTTCGGCATTGCCGGCGGCTTGGCGCCCGGCCTCGCCCCCGGAACGCTGGTGATCGCGTCCGAGGTGGTCCTGGAGGATGGCAGCCGATTTCCAGCCGGCCTGCCGCCGGGTTGCGCGGTGCCGGAAGGTGCCATGCGGGCGCCGGTCGCGGGTGCGGCGGCGATCGTGCCGGGCGCGGCCGCGAAGCGGGACCTCCACCGGCGCACCGGTGCCGTCGCGGTCGATCTGGAGAGCGGGGGAGTGGCACGGCTCTGCGCCGACGCCGGCGTTCCGTTCGCGGTGATCCGGGCCATCGCCGACCCGGCGGAGCGGGAGTTGCCTCCCGCGGCGCTGGTCGGCATGGGACCGGGCGGGCGGGTCGCCCTGGGCGCCGTCCTCGCGAGCGTCGCGGCCCGGCCCGGCCAGATCCCGGCCCTGGTCCGGGTGGCCCTGGACACCCGGCGGGCGTTGCGCGCGCTCGCCGCCGTCAGGCTGGCTTGACGTAGTTCTGCGGGAACAGCGAGCGGAGCGTAACCTCGTCGAAATCTCGCTTGAAGGGGATGTCCTGCGCGATCCGGCGGACCCTGGCGACGGCGGGGCGGGAGTCGATGGCCTGGAACCAGCGCTTCAGGTTGGGCGTGGCATCCAGCGGCGTGTCGCTGTCGTTCATCACGTAGGGGGCGCGGTCGATCCAGCCCCAGGCGGCCATGTCGACGATCGTGAACTCGCCGCCGACGAGGTAATCGCGCTCGGCCAGCCGGTCGTCGAGGACCCGGTAGTGGCGCTCGGCCTCCCGGCGATAGCGGTTGGTCGCGTAGGCGCTTTCCGTATGGGTGCGCTGGAAATGCACGGCCTGGCCGGAATAGGGACCGAGGCCGGTCGCGACGAACATCAGCCACGACAGAAGGCTACCCCGGTCTTCCGGCTTCCCGCCGAACTTGCCGGTCTTCTCGGAAAGATAAAGCAGGATCGCGTTGGAATCGAACACCGGCACGCCGTCGTCCTCGATCGCCGGCAGCTTGCCGTTGGGGTTGACCTTGAGGAAGTCGGGGGAGTGCTGCTCGCCCTTGAAGGTGTCGACCGGAACCACCTCGTAGTCGAGGCCGGCCTCCTCCAGGAAGAGGGCCACCTTCATCGGATTCGGCGTGTGGTGGAAATAGAGGCGTATCATGTCGGTTCTTCCCGGAATGTTGCCCTGTAGAATTGCGGTTCGGCACCGATTTGTGCCGTGCCCGGTCAGCCGCTGCGCGCCGCGACGAGGTTCATGACGACGTCGATCCACTCCAGCCCGACCTGGATCTTGACCGGGACCCGGGGTTCGCCGGGCAGGGGGCTCGCGAACCAGGCCGTCGCGGTGCGGTCCACGCCGTACTGGAAGAACTCGCCCTCGTCACGGTCGCGTTCGAATCCGGCGACGGGATGGATGCGGATCGTGCATTTCTCGGCGGCGCCCTGGTGCATGTTGCGCGGCGATTTCTGGAGGGTATCGGGGCCCTCCGACGTCACGGTTACGTCGTAGCGGCGCCGGCCGTCGAAGACCGGAAAGGTGCCGGTGCATCCGGTTTCGCCGCCCGCGGCGATGATCCCGACCGCGGCGCTGACCGGGTCCAGCGTGTTGGGGCGGAACTCCGGCGCGACCGCGCCGGAGGCCAGTTCGGACTGGGGCGGCTCGGCCGTCACGGACACGTTGCCGGCACCGTCATAGTCCAAGGCCAGCGTGCGGTGGCGCTTGCGCTGCCGGCGGTCGGAGCGGAATTGCTCGGGCTCGACGCGGGTGCCTGCCTCCACCCGGCCGTCGGCTGATGCCCGGTAGGACCAGCGGGACAGCAGGTCGATCAGCCGGCCGCCCTTCGCCTCGACGCCTGCGGAGTAGCGGTCGCCCGCGATGTCGAGGGTCATGGCTCCGCTGACAAGGAACAGACCCCCGGCATAGACGTCGTAGTCCAGCTTCATGGCCTCCGCCTGGAGAGGGAGTGCGCACAGGGCGACGGCGGCGGCGCAGGTGCGGATCAGTGCCATGGTGGTTTCCCCGGATCTGGAGAGTGCGGATGATGGTTAACCGCATTCTCCAGGTCCGAGTGGCGACACCGTGGCGGAAAAATTCAGCCCCGGCCGGCGCCCCGGGCGCTGCCCCGGCCGGACAGGCTGGGATTCTGCATGAAATAGGTATGGGCGTTCGGGGCGCCCGGCTCCGCTTCCATCCGGGTGAAGGCGCCGTCCGGTCCCATCAGCCAGCTCTGCGCCCGGTCGCGCAGGTTGGTGCCCATGATCTGCTCGACGATCTGCTCGTGGACGGTGGCGTTCTCGATCGGCACCAGCGTCTCGATCCGGCGGTCCAGGTTGCGCGGCATCCAGTCGGCCGAGGAGATATAGACCTTCGCCTTGGGGGAAGGCAGGGGGTGGCCGTCGCCGAAGCACATGATACGGCTGTGCTCCAGGAAGCGGCCGACGATGCTCTTGACCCGGATATTCTCCGACAGCCCGGGCACGCCGGGGCGCAGGCAGCAGATGCCGCGGATGATCATGTCGATCTGCACGCCGGCGTGGGACGCCTCGTATAGCTTGTCAATGATGTCGGGATCGACGAGGGAGTTGAGCTTGATCCAGATCGCCGCCTTGCGGCCGGCGCGGGCGTGGGCGATCTCCCGGTCGATCATCTCGACCAGCCGGCTGCGCAGGGTCAGCGGCGCGATCGCCAGCTTCTCCAGGTGCTGGGGCTTGGCATAACCCGTCATGTAATTGAACATGACCGAGGCATCGTGGCAGAGCGCCGGGTCGCAGGTGAAGAAGGACAGGTCGGTGTAGACCTTGGCGGTGATCGGGTGGTAGTTGCCGGTGCCGAAATGGACGTAGCTGTGCAGCCCGTCGGCCTCGCGCCGCATCACCAGCGACACCTTGGCGTGGGTCTTCAGGTCGACGAAGCCGTAGACCACGTGGACGCCGGCGCGCTCCAGGTCGCGGGCCCACTGGATGTTGGCCTCCTCGTCGAAACGGGCCTTCAGCTCCACCATGGCGGTGACCGACTTGCCGGCCTCCGCCGCCTCGATCAGGGCCGCCACGATGGGCGAGTTCTTGCTGGTCCGGTACAGCGTCTGCTTGATCGCGACCACCGCCGGGTCGCGCGCCGCCTGGAGCAGGAACTGGACCACCACGTCGAAGCTCTCGTACGGGTGGTGGACCAGGATGTCCTTGTGCCGGATCGCCGCGAAGCAGTTGCCGCCGAAGTCGCGGATCCGTTCCGGGAACCGGGCGGTGAAGGGCGGGAACAGCAGGTCGCTCCGCTCGTCCAGGATGAGTTGCTTGACGTCGCCCAGCGCGATCAGGCCCTTCTGGACGAAGACGTCGCCGGGCGAGACGCGCAACTCGCCGACCAGGAACTCGCGAAGGTCGAGGGTCGTCTCCGCCTCGACCGCGAGGCTGATCACCTTGCCGCGCCGGCGCCGCTTCAGGGCGCTCTCGAAGGTGCGGACCAGGTCCTCGGATTCCTCGTCGATGTCGATCTCGCTGTCGCGCAGCACACGGAACAGGCCGTGCCCGGTCAGCTTGAGCGGCGGCGGGAACAGGCGGTCGAGGAACATCAGCACCAGATCTTCCAGCAGCAGGAAGCGGGTGCCGGAGCCGGGAAGGCGGACGAATCGCTCCAGCTGGGTGGGCAACGGAATCAGCGCGTCGAGCGGTTCGCTCTTCTCCGGGTCCTTGAGCTGGAGGACTAGGGCCACGCCCCGGTTGGCGATGAAGGGGAATGGATGGGCGGGATCGACGGCGATGGGGGTCAGGACGGGGAAGATCTCGCGCAGGAAGCGGTCCTCCGCCCAGTCCCGGTCGGCGTCGGACAGGTCCTTGGGGGCCACGACCCAGATGCCCGCTTGGCGCAGCTCCTCCAGCAGGGCGTTCGCGCAGTCCTGCTGCTGGTCGTTCAGCTGGATGATGGCTTGGTTGATCAGGGCCAGCTGCTGTTCCGGCAGGAGGTTGTCGGGCGTGAGCGCCTTTACCCCGGCGCGCTCCTGGGCCTTCAGCGCCGCGACCCGGACCATGATGAACTCGTCCAGGTTGCTGGCCGAAATCGACAGGAAGCGCAGCCGCTCCAGCAGCGGGTGGTTGGTGTTGTGGGCCTCCCCCAGCACCCTGTCATTGAAGGAGAGCCAGGACAGCTCGCGATTGATGAAGCGGTCGGGCGGCAGTTCCAGCGGTTCGGCCTGCGGCTGCTGCCCGGGCTTGTTCGGGCGCGCCGCCTTCTGCTGGCTGGTCGCTTCCACGGTCGTGTCCATTTCCTTCCCCCAGATGCTGTTCGTCAGCCGTGCCGGTCATCAGCGGCGCAACATGCGGCAACATTCAAGGCTGCCGCATGCAACATTTGTTAACATTTTGTGTCGATTGCCGTCCTGTGTCATATCGCCCCGGCGGGTCCTTGACTTCGACGATCGTTCCGCGTGTCTGTTGCCGCGGGTATCCAAGACGGAGAACAGACATGAGCCGGTACGGTTTCGCCGGGGCGCTGGTCGGAGCGCTGGCCGGGGTGGTGGTTGGCTTGGCTTCGGCGGTTCCGGCCGGGGCGGAGGAGGTGGGCTGCGTCACCACGGCCTGGAAGCTGCTCGGGGCCAACCACAGGGTCTGCGTAGAGGCGTTCGACGACCCGAAGGTCCCGGGCGTCGCCTGCCATCTGAGCCAGGCGCGGACGGGAGGGGTCTCAGGCAGCCTGGGGCTGGCGGAAGACCCCTCGCGATTCTCCATCGCCTGCCGGCAGATAGGCCCGATCACCGTGCCTGACCGGCTGCGCGACAACGAGGAGGTCTTCACCGCCGACACCTCGATCCTGTTCAAGGAGACCCGCGTGGTGCGCATGTTCGACCGCAAGCGCAACACCCTGGTTTATCTGAGCTACAGCACCAAGATGGTGGACGGATCGCCGATGAACGCCGTCTCGACCGTGCCGATCATGCCGTGGCGGGACTAGAGGGGTGCCGAGCGCCCGATGACTGACGAGACCTGACGTGACCACACGAACCCATCCCATCTCCGTCGCTCCCATGATGGACTGGACGGACCGGCACTGCCGGTACTTCCTGCGACAGATCAGCCGGCATGCGCTGCTCTATACCGAAATGGTCACGACTGGAGCGATCCTGCACGGCCCGCGGGAGCGGCTGCTGGCCTTCCATCCGGACGAGCACCCGGTGGCACTGCAGCTGGGCGGCAGCGATCCCCAGGCCCTGGCGGAATGCGCGCGGATCGCGGAAGCCTTCGGCTACGACGAGGTCAACCTGAATGTCGGCTGCCCGAGCGATCGGGTGCAGTCCGGCCGCTTCGGCGCCTGCCTGATGGCGGAACCCGGCCTCGTCGCCGAGCTGGTCGGCGCGATGCGGTCGGCCGTGTCGATCCCCGTGACGGTCAAGTCGCGGATCGCGATCGACGAGATGGAGGAATGGCCGACGCTGGAGGGCTTCATCGCGGCCGTGCGCGCCGCCGGCTGCACCCGCTTCATCGTCCATGCCCGCAAGGCCTGGCTGAAGGGGCTGAGTCCCCAGGAGAACCGCGACATCCCGCCGCTGCGGTACGATCTGGTCCACCGGCTCAAGCAGGAGAACCCGGACCTGGACATCACGATCAACGGCGGCATCCTGGACCTGGACTCGGCGGCCGAGCATCTCCAGGTGGTGGACGGGGTCATGCTGGGCCGGGCCGCCTACAAGAATCCCTACGTGCTGGCGGAGGTCGACCGCCGATTCCACGGGAGTGGCGAATCGGTCCCGACTCGGGAGGAGGCGGTGCGCCGGATGCTGCCCTATATCGAGGCGCGGAGGGTCGAGGGCGTGCCCCTGAATGCCATCACCCGACACATGACAGGTCTGTTCCAGGGGCAACGCGGCGGCCGGGCGTGGCGGCGGCATTTGAGCGAATTTGCCCACAAGACCGGCGCGGGGCCTGAGGTTGTCGAGGCTGCGCTGGCCCGGATCAATCCCTCGAAGGGATTTTCCCAGGCCGCCGAATAAAGGGGCGCGACAAAACGGCCTGTACCGTGTTGTCTGGAATTCGCGGTTTAGCCCTTGACAAACTGCCCGTAAAGACCGAAATGGCCGGCCGTTCACCGATCGGAAATAGCTGTGTCAGATTTTGGTAACGTGAGCGGTGCCGCGAGACGAAGGCGGTGCCGTGACAATGGTTTCCGAACCGAGTGAATTTCTATTCCTCCGCCTCGGCAGGGGTCGGCGGGACTGAGTTGGAAATCCGAGGACAATCGTTATGACCGCCCTTGAAATCACGGCGCAACCTGTCGCCGACGCAGATCGCGCCACTGCGGTGCGCAACGAAACCGCGGGAGCCCGCGGCAACATCGCCTTCGCCGAGCATTCGACCGACCCGGTCCGGCTGTACCTGCGTGACGTGGCGCAGCACCCGCTGCTGACGCGTGAGCAGGAGGTGACGCTCGCCCAGCGCATGGAGGCCGCCCGCTCCGCGATCGATGACGTGATCGCGGCGAGCCCCTTCACGTGCACTCGCCTCATGCAGAGCCTCCAGGGCCTGCGGGACGGTTCCGTGAATGTCGGCACCGTCGTGGACCTGGAGCGCTTCGCCCGCATGGGGGCCGAGGCCGAGAGCGAGGATGCGGCTCTGGACGACGACCTCGCCGAGGTCGCCGATGCGGATTCGGAAGTAGCGGAGGCCGTGGCGGTTCCGGTCGTATCCGCTGCCGAACTGGCCGCGTCGGTGGTCGAGGCGCTGGAGCGGATCGAGGCGGTCCAACGGACCGACGCCGCGGCTGCCGCCGCGCTTATCCGTGAGCTGCCGCTGTCGATCGACCTGCGCACCGAACTGATCAACACCATGCGCGATGTCAACCGGCGCATCGTCGGCGTCGATGGCCGCCTGGCCCGCGTCGTCATGGCCGCAGGCGTCAAGCGCGAGGCCTTCCTGGAAGCCTATCTCGGCTCCGAGGACGAGCAGGACTGGCTGGCGAAGCGGGCTGCCAAGGGCGGTGCCTGGGCCAAGCTGGCCGAGCGCAAGGGCCAGGAAGTCGACGCTCTGTTCGCCGAGCTGGCCGAGATCGGCCAGACCGTCGGATTGCCGATCGGCCAGTTCCGCGAGTTGTCCGCCCGCCTGCAGCGGTCGCAGAACGACCAGATCCGCACCAAGGAGTCCTTCGCCAAGGCGAACCTCCGTCTGGTCGCGGCCCTGGCCCGCAAGCACCTGAACCGGGGCCTGCCGTTCCTGGACCTGGTCCAGGAGGGCAACATCGGCCTGATGACCGCGATCGAGAAGTTCGACTGGCGGCGCGGCTACAAGTTCTCGACCTATGCCACCTGGTGGATCCGGCAGTCGATGACCCGTGCGCTGGCCGACCAGGGTCGCACCATCCGCATGCCGGCCCATGCCTGCGAGGCGCTGACCAAGATCCGCCGCTGCGCGGTCCAGCTCCGCCTGCGCCGGGGCATCGAGCCGACCAACGAGGACATCGCGACCGCGCTGGCGATGCCGGTCGAGAAGGTCGCCGAGCTGCTTCGCATGGCGGCCGACGCGGTCAGCCTCGACGCTCCGGTCGGTGACGACGACGACGGCGCCCGGCTGGGCGACTTCCTGGAGGACAGCGCCACGACCGGCGCGTTCGACGCGATCGCCGCCGGCTCGCTGCGCGAGAAGCTGTCGGAGATCCTGGACGACCTCACCCCGCGCGAGGCCGACATCATCCGCCGCCGCTTCGGCCTTGCCGGGACCGAGGAGACGCTTGAGGACATCGGCCGCGACTACAACGTGACCCGCGAGCGTATCCGCCAAGTCGAGGCGAAGGCTCTGCAGCGGCTCGGCCGGGCCAAGCACGCTCGCGTGCTGAAGACCTTCCTGGAAGGCTGAGGCCGGCCCGGGAGTGAGGGCACACGAAAGCGTCGGCGGGAGAGCGATCTTCCGCCGGCGCTTTCGATTCGGCCTTCCGGATCAGCCGCCGAGCCTGGTCTCCAGCCGCGCCATCAGGCTGTCCAGTTCCTTGTGGTCGTCGGCGTTCAGCCTGGGGCCGGGTGCCCGGACGGCGGCCGAGGACAGGACGCCGCGCCGTCGCAGGATCTCCTTGCGGATCGCGAGGCCGATGCCGGCCTGCTGCTCGTGGCGGACGATCGGCAGGTAGGTGTCGAACAGGTCCTCCGCCCCGTCGGCGTCGCCCGCGAAGAAGCGCCGGCAGACCTGGACCAGCATCTCCGGATAGGCGAAACCGGTCATGGCGCCGTCGGCGCCGCGCCTGAGCTCCTGGGGCAGGTGGAGCCCGCCGTTGCCGACCAGGATGCTGATGCGGCGCCCGCCCGTGTCGGGCCAGGTCCGGATCTGGCTCAGCTTGCGCAGGCCGGGCGCGTCCTCGTGCTTCAGCATCACGATCTGGGGGTGGTCGTCGAACACCCGCCGCAGCGTCGCGACCGACACGGGGACCTGGGTCACCTGCGGAAAATCCTGGAACACCACCGGCACGTCCGGGCCGAGGATGCGCAGGGTCTCCGCGAAGTAGTTGATCACCTGCTCCTCGGTCTTCAGGCCGGACATCGGGGCAATCATGACTCCGGCGGCGCCGGCATCCATCGCGGAGTGGGCGAACGCCGCGAGGTTGTTGGTCCCCGGATTGCTGACGCCCACAATCACGGGGATACGTCCGGCGATCCGGTCGAACACGCGCCGCATGAAGCCCTGCTGCTCGTCCGGGGTCAGTTTCGGCGCCTCGCCCATGATGCCGAGGATCGTCATGCCATCGACGCCGCACTCCAGGTAGAAGTCCACCATCCGGTCGGTGCTGGCAAGGTCCAGCTTGCCGTCGTCCTCGAACGGGGTGGCGGCGATGATGTACACGCCGCTCGCCCGTTCGTTCAGCTTTTCGCCCATTCCTTTTCCTCCCTGCGGCCCCGGATCGGCGGACCCGCGGCCAGCTTATCACCGGTCCGCAGTCTTTTCCTGGTCTGCGGTCTTTTCCTGGTCCGCGGGCTTGTCGCCGCCTTCGCCGGTCCAGTCGTCGGTGATCATGGATTGGGCCTCGCTGATCTGGTCCACCTCCTCCTTGGACGGCGGGCGCGGGATCCGGGGGCTCTTCGGGCTGGTCGCGGTCTCGTTCGGGCGCTGCTCATCGGCCATGCTGATCCTCCTCTGGGGGTTCACCAAGGCTAACAAGAAAGGGAGCGGATGATCACCCGAGCGAGACGTCCAGGTACAGCATGATGACGAACCCAAGCATCAGGCCGACGCTCGCCGCCTTCTCCAGCCCGGCCCGGTGGGTTTCCGGGATGATCTCGTTGCTGACGACGAAGATCATGGCGCCGGCGGCGAAGGCGAGGCCCCAGGGCAGCAAGGGGGCGGCCAGGGACACGGCGAGAAGCCCGAGCAGGGCGCCCAGGGGCTCGACGAGCCCGGTCGCCAGGGCGATGGCGACGGCCTTGCCGCGCTGGTAACCGATGCTGTGGAGCGCCACGGCCACCGCCAGGCCCTCCGGCATGTTCTGGAGGCCGATCCCGAAGGCGAGGGGAAACCCGGTCGCGGTGCTGCCGGTGCCGAACCCGACGCCGACGGCCAGCCCCTCGGGGATGTTGTGCAGGGTGATGGCGATCACGAACAGCCAGATGCGCCGGAAGGTATCGGTCTCCGGCCCCTGGCGGCCCTTGATGAAGTGCTCGTGCGGGGTCAGCAGGTCGAGCGCCCACAGGCAGGTGGCGCCGAGCAGGATTCCGGTGCCGACCACGGCCGGGCCGGCCCCGGTCTCCAATGCCGGCAGGATCAGCGAGAAGAACGAGGCCGCCAGCATCACGCCGGCGGCGAACCCCAGGAGCCCATTCTGGAGCCGGCTTGAGACCTTGCGCAGGAACAGCAGGGGCACGGCCCCGAGGCCGGTGGCGGACCCGGCGGCGAGGCTGGCAAGAAACCCGATGAGAATTATGGACACGCCTTTTCCGTCAATCGTCGGCTGCGGTCGCCACCGTCTCGGCGCCCGGGGGAGAAGTGGTTGATGAAGCGCTCTGGTAAGGGATGAGGAAGGCGAAGGTTGCACCCTCGCCCGGCGCGGTTTCCAACCAGATGCGACCCCCCAGATGTTCGACGATGCGTTTGCAGATGGCAAGGCCCAAGCCGGTGCCCTGCGGCTTGTCGGTCATGGTGTTGCCGACCTGGCGGAACTTGTCGAAGACGATCTCCGCGTCGCCCGGTGCTATGCCCGGACCGTTGTCGGCGACGGAGACGCGGACCCCCTCCGCGACCGGCTCGACGCTGACCACGACCCGGCCGGTTCCGGACGGGGTGAACTTGGCGGCGTTGGACAGCAGGTTCATCGCGACCTGCGTCAGGCGGTCGTGGTCCCCCCATACCGGCGGCACGTCGGCCGGGATGCGCTGTTCCAAAACGACGTCCTTGTCCTTGAACACCTGCGCGGTGGTCGCCGCCGCGTCGCGCATGATCGCGGCGAGATCGACCGGACCGATCGTCCAGTCGATCTCGCCGGCCTCGATCTTGGCCATATCGAGGACCTGATTGATCAGCCGGGTCAGCCGCTCGCTCTCCCGGATGATCACGCCAAGGAACTCCTGCGACTGCTCGCGGTCGATATCGGGGTTGTCGTGCAGGATCTCGGCGAAGGCGCGAACGGAGGTCAGCGGCGTCCGCAGCTCGTGCGTGACGGTGGACAGGAAATCGTCCTTGAGCCGGTCCAGTTCGAGCAGCTTCTCGTTGGCGGCCCGGAGCGCCGCGGAGGTGCGCTCCAACTCGGCGGACTTCTGTTCCAGCTGCCGGCTGTATTCCAGCACCTGGCTGGTCTCGTCCAGCATGCGCAGCAGCTCGGCCATGGTGACCTCGCCGCCCTTGACCGCGGAGGCCAGGGCCACGCGGGCGGACGCGGCACCGACCGCGCCGGCCATCAGCCGCTCGCCGAATCGGACCAGTTCGGCGGTCGCCTGGCGGTCGCGGCGCAGGTCGATGTTGCGGCCCCGGGCGAAGCCGGCGAAGGCCTGCTCGGCCCGCTGCGGCCCGAGGAACCGCCCGACCAGGGCGATCAGGTCGCCGATCGTCGTGCTGCCTCTCCAGGTGCCGCCCTCGATCGAGCGGTCGGTTTGGCGGAACACATCGACGAAGGCGTGTGCCTGCACCCGTTCCCCGACGCTGGGCCGGTCGAACAGCGACACGCCGACATAGAGCCCCAGGTTGGCCAGCATGCTCCAGAACAGCGCGTGCGACAGGGGATCCAGCCCCTCCAGGCCGAACAGCGCGTAGGGCCGCAGCAGGGAGATGCCGGCGGGGCCTTCGGTCAGGAAGCCGGGGTCCAGCCAGCCCGACCGCGCGAAGGACGGCAGCAGCAGCGTATAGGTCCAGGCGGCGATCCCGGCGACCAGCCCGGCGATGGCGCCGCGCCGGGTCGCCCGGCTCCAGAAGATGCCGCCGATCAGCGCCGGGGCGAACTGGGCGACGGCGGTGAAGGAGATCAGCCCGATCGCCCCCAGCGCGTAGGCGCTGCCGGCGAACCGGAAATAGGCGTATCCCAGCAGCAGGATCGTCAGGATGGCGACCCGCCGGATCGCCAGCAGCAGGCGCGTCAGGTCCGGGTGACGGTCAAGCTTCAGGAGGCGCAGGTTGAGCAGCGCCGGGATGACGAGGTCGTTGGACACCATGGTGCTGAGCGCCACCGTCTCGACGATGATCATGCCGGTGGCCGCCGACAGGCCGCCCAGGAAGGCGAACAGGGCCAGGGCGCGCCAGCCTTCCGACAGCGGCACTGCCAGGACGAACATGTCGGGATCGACCGTCCCGCCGGGGAACAGCATCAGGCCGGCCACCGCCACCGGCAGCACGAACAGGTTGATCAGCAGCAGGTAGAGCGGGAACAGCCAGACCGCGCGGCGCAGGTGGGACTCCCGCATGTTCTCCACCACCGTGACCTGGAACTGCCGCGGCAGGCAGATGATCGCCGCCATTGAGAGCAGCGTCACCGTGATCCAGCTGCCGTCCGCCAGGGCCGGCTCCGCGGTCAGCAGGCGGGCGGTCCTCGGGTCGGCCGCGGCATTGTCGAACAGATCGGCGAAGCCGTCGTGCAGGCCCCACACGACCATGATGCCGACCGCCAGGAAGGAGAGCAGCTTCACCACGCTCTCGAACGCCACCGCCGCGACCATGCCCTGGTGGTGCTCGGTCGCGTCGATGCTGCGGGTGCCGAACACGATGGCGAAGGCGGCCATCAGCAGGGCGACGTAGAACGCCTTGTCCGCGAGGAGCGCCGACTGCGGGCCGGTCCCGAAGCCCGACGGATCCGTGCCCGCCAACAGGTCGAAGCTGACCGACACCGCCTTGAGCTGGAGCGCGATGTAGGGCGTGATCCCGACGATCGCGATGGCTGCGACCAGCCCGCCGAGCAGGTGGCTCTTGCCGTAGCGGGACGCGATGAAGTCGGCGATCGAGGTGCTGCGCTGCTTGCGCGCGATGCGCAGGATCTTGGCGAGCACGAGATATCCCAGCACCATGACCAGCGTCGGCCCGAGATAGACCGGCAGGAACCCGATGCCGAGGGTCGCCGCCCGCCCGACGCTGCCGTAGAAGGTCCAGGTGGTGCAGAAGACGCCAAGGGAGAGGGCGTAGACATAGGGGCTCGCGATGACGCTGCGGCCCCGGTCGGCCTGGCGGTCGGCCACCCAGGCGATGGCGAACAGCAGGAACAGGTAGGAGAAGGAGGCGACGGCGATCAGCCAGGCCGGCATTACCGGTCGCTCCCGTCCCGGTTCTGGCCGTCGCGGCCGAGGCCCTCCCGCTGCCGGCGTTCCATCGCCAGCCCGAGCAGGATGATCACCAGGGCCCAGGCGCCGAAGATGTAGACCAGCAGAGCCGGCCACCCGAACAGGGTGCCCGGCGCTCCGAACGCCTTCAGGAGCGGCGGGTTGAACAGCACCAGCGCCAGCAGGAACAGCGCGACGAGGCGTTCACCGGAGGGTGATCCCGGAGATCCCCCCGCCGGCGCCCTGTCGCGCCGGGCGGTCAAAACGCCCGCTCCCGGGCGTGCAGCTCGACCAGCATGTTGGCGCTGCGGATCGCGTCGTCCAGCGTGATGACGTTCTGCTCCCGCAGCATGTCGACGAACCGCAGGAAGATCGCCGCGGTCAGCAGGCTGTCGCCCAGCGCGGTGTGGCGGTCGACCACCTGGATGCCCAGCCGCTTGGCGATTCCGTCGAGCGTGTGGTCGGCGTCCGGCCCCTGGAGCTGGCGCGACAGCAGCATGGTGTCGAGCACGGGATGGTCGAACCGCACTCCGCTGACCTTCTCCTTCATCTTGAGGAACTTGAGGTCGAAGGCGGCGTTGTGCGCGACCAGCACGGCACCCGACACGAACAGATGGAACTGCGGCAGCACGACCGATGCCCGCGGCTTGCCGCGCACCATGTCGTCGGTGACGCCGTGGAACTGGATCGTCTCCGGCGGGATCGTCCGGCCGGGATCGACCAGCTGGCTGAAGGTCTCGCCGGTCAGGATGCGCCCGTTGACGATCCGGACCCCGGCGATCTGGATGATCTCGTCGCCGTCGGACGGGCGCAGGCCGGTCGTTTCGGTATCGAAAACGACGAACGTCAGTTTGTCGAGCGGTGTCCGGCCCAGCTCGGCCGTGGCGATCGGCTGGTGCAGCAGGGAGAAATCGAAGAATTCCGGCCGGGCGGAGGGCGGCGCCCGGTCGGCATGGCCGTGGAGCTGCTCCGTCGGCGGCAGCGGCACCCGCATGCGCGCCTGTCCCGGCCGGGGCGCGTCGCACCACAGCTCGCTGCGGTGATGCTGAAGGACGTCGGTGACGGTCAGGCCGCCCAGGGCGTCGGGCAGGGCCTGCTCCATCCAGCCGTCCACGACGGAGGAGGCGACCGGCGTACCGCTCCACGAGATGTCGACGAAGACCCACGAGCCCCCGGTCTCCGCCGAGAGGTCGAAGTTCCGGGCGCCGGTGACTTCGCCCAGCCGCCGCACCAGATGGTCGAGCAGCACGACGAGGCTGTAGCTGTCGCCGTGCAGCCACTGCGGCAGGCCGGTCAGGGTGATGGCAGGCCCGCCGGCGGCGGCGACCCGGGCGATGACCAGGTTGATCAGGTTGCCGGAATGGATGTCGCTCATCGGCCAGGCACCGGTGATGATGCTCCGGTAGTCGGCGGTGACGCTCTCCAGGCGGCCGGACAGGGCCGCGCATTCCTCCAGGATCACCTGCTCGAAGGCCCTGCGCGACTCCCGGTCCAGGTCGGGGTTGTCGGACAGGGTCTCGGCCGCGGCCAGCAGGTTGGCGACCGGCGGCCGGAACCCTTCCGTCGCGGCCCGGAGCACCGCGTCGCGCTTGCCGAGCGCCGCCAGTTTGGCGGTGACGTCGTCGAACGTGACGACATAGCCGGTCAGGGCGTCCTCCTCCTGGAGGATCAGGCTCATGCGTCCCTGGAGCAGGTAGCGCCCATCGGTGGTGGCGGCGACGAACTCGGCCGTGACGCCCATGGGGTGGCTATGGTGACGCCCGTCCTTGACGCGCAGGGTCAGCCGCTCCAGCGTGTGGAGAACCGGCGCCCGGGTCACCACCTGGAGCAGGTTGCGGCCGAGTCCCAGATCGGCGGTCAGGTGGAGCAGCGTCAATGCCGCCTGGTTGTAGAGAAGGATCTGGTGCTGCTGGTTGCAGACCAGGACACCCTCGTGCAGGTCGCGCAGCAGGGTGGACAGCCGGCTCTTCTGTTCCTGCACGACGGCGGTGGAGGAGGCGACCGCCTCGTCGATGTCCGACCGGGCGGCGGCCAGCTTCTCGCCCAGCTCGTTGATCGCCTGGGGCAGGGGGGAGAGCGCCGCGTACCGCTCCGGCGGGACCCGGGCCGCCACGGTGCCGTGGCCGATCACGCGGGCCTCTCCGGCCAGCGCCGCCAGGGACCGCAGGATGCTTCCGTCGATGATCCGCCACAGGGCGAACACGGTGGCCACGGCGACGGCGACCCCGCCGACGGCCTGGGTCACCACCGGATTGCCGGCCCCGTCGGCGTTGGCGAGCGCCGCCGGCAGCAGGATCATCAGGACGGCGGCGACCGCACCGACCGACGCGAACAGGAGGGCCATTCTGCGGCGTCCGTCCATGGATTGCAGGCTCCCGTGCCGGCGTCAGGCGGCGAGGTGCTTGCGCACCGTTTCGACGAGGTCGCGTGTGGAGAAGGGCTTGGTGACGTAGTCGGTCGCCCCGAGCGCCATGCCCTTCTGCCGTTCCACGTCGCGGCTCTTGGCGGTCAGCATGATCACGGGCAGCCGCTGCCAGTCGGGGTTGGCCCGTATGGTCTGGCACACGTCGAAGCCGTCGCGCTTGGGCATCATGGCGTCGAGCAGGATCAGGTCCGGGACCGATTGCTCCAGCGCCTGGATGACCTCCTCGCCGTTCTTGGCGAGGCGGACCTCGAAGCCGGCTTTCTGAAGCAGGAACTGGAGCGAGAGCAGGATGCTCGGCTCGTCGTCGGCGATCAGGATGGATTGGCTCATGGACGGCATTTCCTCCGGCGCCCAACCCCGCGGCCGGGGTCGTATTCTTATTAGTTATGGTCAACACCAGTGGAGCCCAATGTACCCAGAGGGCTTCTATCCGATCAACAGAGACTATAAGAAAATTGTGATCTATCGGACGCGGATGACATTACCGCGAAGATTTGCCGCACTCCGGAGTTCCGTGGACGCGTCGGCGGCCTCCTTCTCGGTTCCGTAGCGGCCGACCCGGACCACCTTCCAGGTCTTGCCCGCGCCGTTGGTCCAGTCCGAGACGAAGGCGTCCCAGCCCTTCCCCGAAAGCTCGCGCGCGAGGCTGGCGGCGTTGGCCGGGTCCTGGAAGCTGCCGACCTGGACCGTGTAATAGCGGCTGGGGATCTGCTCCGCCGGCCGTTCCCGTGCGGGCCGGTCGGGCACCGGCAGGGTCGGAGGCACCGCGGGGGCGGGAGTGGGGTCGCGCGGCTTCGACACCAGGTCGCTGAGCGCCGCGAGCGCCGGATCGATGGCCGGTTCGGCAGGGGCTTCCGGCTTCTCCGGCGGCGCTTCGGTCACAGCGCCGGGAGACGGTCCGGGCGCCGGCTCCGCCGCGGGGGCAGGCGGCGGCGCTTCCACCGGGGCCGCCTCGGCGGGAGGCGGCTCCAGGGAGGTGGGCGGTGCTTCCGGAACGGCTTCCGCCGTCGTCTCGGCCGGCGGAGGCGGCTCGGGCACCTGCGGCTCCGACGCGCTTTCCGCGGGCGGCTGGGGAGCGGGCGCGGCTTCCTGGGCCGCCTGCGGCGGCGCGTCCTGCGCCGGTGCCGGGACCGTCGGCGCCGGCGGCGGCATCGGCGGAAGGATCGACGTGGGCGGCGGGTCCGCGGCGACCTGCGGAGGAGGGCTCGCCGGCGGAGGCGGGGGAGAAACGGGAACGGCAGGTCGGGGCGGCTCTGCCGACGGCTCGACGGTCACGGTGGTGGTGCGTGGCGGCGCCAGCATCACCGTGCTGACCCAGGCTCCTGCCGCGAAGGTCAGCACCAGCCCCACGGCCATGGCGGTGGATTTGAAGTTCATCGAGCGCTATCCGGCCCGGGCGCGTCGCACCGTCCGGGCAAACTCCGTCTATTATTCCGTCCTTCGGTCGAATAGGCGCCCGGAGGTCTTAATACCCCGTAAATCAAAATGGGGAGGACCCACCGCACAGGCCGCGCGGTGGGTCCTCCACAGTCCGGAATGACCCTGCGGGGCGTTCCGGTCAGGTGCGCGAGACGGTATCGCGGGGCAGCTCGGCCGGCCGGCCGGCGGGGGCCGCCTGCACTTCCGGGGATTCGTCTTCCCGGAGGCCGTTCCGGAACTGCTTCATGCCGCGGGCGATATCGCCCATCGCCTGGGGAATGCGCTTGGTACCGAACAGCAGCATGACGGCTGCCAGAACGACGATCCAGTGGAAGAGGCTGAAGGAACCCATAGTCTTGTCTCCAGTGAGGCCCCGCCTTGCCGGCAGTTCCCGGTTGAGTGGTTTTCCGCTGATGGCTTGCTGCACTTGAAGGATGGGCGGCGGGCCATCCGCCTGCAACCCTTCCGCCTCCTCCAAGCATGATCCGATATTCAGTATAGATGCTCCGGTCGCAACATGACAGCATTAGCTTAATAAGCTTTATTTGCGGCTTGTCGGGCGCGACCGCTGATGATAGCGAAGCGTGCGCCATTGAAGTCCGCATCCCGCGGCCGGCCCCCGCGCCATATCCGGAGTCCGATGTCCGCCCTCACTTTCCAGACCATCGTGGTCTTCGCGCTGCTCGTCGGCGTCTTCGTCGCGTTCGTCCGCGAGTGGGTGCCGCCGGACATCGTGGCCCTGTCGACGGCGGCCATCCTGCTTCTGACCGGCATCCTGGACACCGACGAGGTGCTGTCCGTGTTCAGCAACAGCGCCGTCGCGACGGTCGCCGCGATGTTCGTGCTGAGCGCCGCGCTGGAGCGGACCGGCGTGGTGGAGGCGATGGGCAACGCCGCCATGAGGGTGGTGGGGCGCGACAGGATGCTGGCGTTCCTGATGCTGGTCGGGCTGGCGGTGGTCACCTCGGCCTTCATCAACAACACGCCCGTCGTGGTGATCCTGACGCCGGTCGCAGTCCGGCTCTGCCTCCATCTCGGGATGGCGCCCAGCAAGCTGCTCATCCCGCTGTCCTTCGCCGCGATCTTCGGCGGCACATGCACCCTGATCGGGACATCGACCAACCTGCTGGTGGACGGCGTCGCCCAGCGCATGGGCATGGAAGCCTTCGGCATCTTCGAGATCACCGGGTTCGGCGTGATCATGGCCCTGGTCGGCATCGCG
This sequence comes from Skermanella rosea, assembly GCF_016806835.2. Taxonomy (NCBI): domain Bacteria; kingdom Pseudomonadati; phylum Pseudomonadota; class Alphaproteobacteria; order Rhodospirillales; family Azospirillaceae; genus Skermanella; species Skermanella rosea. The sequence continues at coordinate 2,159,948 of NZ_CP086111.1, forward strand.
TATCTGGTGCTGGTCGGCTACCGCCTGCTGCCGGAGCGGGAGACCACGGGAGAACTGCTGTCCAACCAGCCCCAGCGGCAGTACCTGACCGAGGTGGTGGTTCCGCCGGGAAGTCCGGTCACGGGCATGACCCTGAAGGAGGCCAAGCTCGTCAACCTCGCCAACGCGCGGGTCATCGACGTGGTGCGGCAGGACGAGTCGCTGCGCCGGCAGCTGGATACCGTCGTGCTGCGCGCGGGAGACCGCATACTAATGAAGAGCGGGATGGAAGGCGTGATGGGCCTGCGGGAGCATGCCGGCTTCGCCTTCGATCCGCAGGTCGACCTTCAGGAGATGTCCACCCGGAGCACCCGCGTCGTCGAGGGCATCATCGGCCCGCGCTCCGGCTTCGTCGATCACCGCTTGGCCGAGTTCAACCTGCGGCGGCGGTACGGGCTTTACATGATTGCGGTACACCGGCAGGGGGTCAATCTCCGGGAGAAGTTCGAGGAGGTCCGCCTCGAGGTCGGCGACATGGTGATCCTGGAAGGTCCCGAGGAGGGGGTCCGGCGGCTGGTCGACTCGGGCGACCTCATCAACCTGACGGAGCCGGTCCATAACCCGATGCGCCGCGCCAAGGCGCCGATCGCGATCGGCGCGGTCCTGGCCGTGGTCATCCTGGCGGCCTTGGACATCATGCCGATCGCCGGGCTTGCGCTGATCGCCGCGGTGGGCGTCGTGCTGACCGGCTGCCTCGATCGCGACGAGGCCTACCGCTCGATCGAGTGGCGTATCCTGTTCCTGATCCTGGGCATGCTGACACTCGGCGCCGCGATGGAGAAGACCGGGGCGGTCGAGCTGGTGGCGGGAGCCGTCGTCGACGCGGTCGGCCGCAACGAACCCCTGATCATGCTGTCGCTGGTCTATCTCCTGGCCTCCGCCCTGACGGAGATCGTCAGCAACAACGCCGTCGCCGTGCTGCTGACGCCGATCGCCATCGGGATCGCACAGCAGCTCGGCGTCGATCCGAGGCCCTTCGTGGTCGCCGTGATGTTCGGCGCCTCGGCGAGCTTCGCGACGCCGATCGGCTACCAGACGAACACGTTCGTCTATGGCGCGGGGGGTTACAAGTACATGGACTTCGTCAAGGTCGGGCTGCCGCTCAACCTGCTTTTCTGGGTGGTCGCGACTTTCCTGATCCCGGTGTTCTGGCCGTTCTGACCGGTGGGGACGGGTCAGTCGGCGAAGCGCGGCATCTTGGACCCGCACAGCAGGTCGTCGAGCCTGTAGGCCATGTCCATCGCCATCTGGAAGGTAGGTTTGTCGAAGCTCGGCTGCGGTCCGGTCTCGTAGCAGAGAAGACGCGCATTCCGGATGGCGGAGTTGATGCTGGCGGGCTGCAGGTGGTGGTTCATGGCGCGTACCCCGGTCGGTGGCGACGGTCCGGCTGGGATCCGGACCGCCTGATCTGTCCACAGGGTACGTGCGCTTAAGGTGAAGGAATAGCAAAAAGCTTTTGAGCTTATGGTAAGGAATCCCTTGATGATCCCGCTTCAAAGCCTCAGTGCATTCCTTCCAGTTCCTGCGCGGTCTGCTGCCCGGGAAGCTTGCCCAGGATGATCATGCCGAGGACCTCGTCCTTGGTGACCTGGGATGTGTGGCAGGTGCCGACCAGCTTGCCGTTCTTCATGACGCTGACCCGGTCCGACAGGTCGAAGACGTCGTGCAGGTCGTGGCTGATCAGGAAGATGCCGATGCCTTCCTTCTTCAGCTGCTTGATCAGTTCCGCCACCTGCCGGGTCTCCTGCGGTCCCAGCGCCGCGGTCGGCTCGTCCATGATCAGGATCTTGGCGTTGAAGTGCAGGGCGCGGGCGATCGCCACCGACTGGCGCTGGCCGCCGGACAGGTTCTTGACCGGCTCCTTGATCTTGCGGAAGTTGGGGTTGAGCCTGCCCATCACGTCGCGGGTCGCCCGCTCCATGGCGTCGTCGTCAAGCGTGCCCCAGGGGGTCATCAGCTCCCGCCCCAGGAACAGGTTGCCGGGGGCGTCGATATTGTCGGCCAGCGCCAGGGTCTGGTAGATCGTCTCGATGCCGAGCGCCTTGGCGTCGCGCGGGCTGCGGATCTCCACCGGCTGGCCGTTGATCAGGATCTGGCCGGAGTTCGCCTGGTAGGCGCCGGACAGGATCTTGATCAGGGTCGACTTGCCGGCGCCGTTGTGGCCCAGCAGCCCGACCACCTCGCCGGGATAGAGGTCCACGGTCACGCCGTCGACCGCCTTGATGCCGCCGAACTGGATGGAGATGTCGCGCATTTCCACCAGCGGAACGTTTCCTGTCATCTCTCGGGCCCTCCTAGCGGCGGCGTTTCTGGTAGACGGTATCGAGCCAGACGGCGAGGATCAGCACGAGGCCGATCACGACCGGCTGCATCGGCGTCGAGATGTCCAGCAGGATCATTCCGCTCTGCAGGCTTTGCATGATCAGGGCGCCCAGGATCGCGCCGGCGATGGTGCCGACGCCGCCGGCCAGCGAGGTTCCGCCGATCACCGCCGCGGCGATGACGGACAGTTCCAGCAGCGACCCGGTGGAGTTGAGGCCGGCGTTCAGCCGCGCGGTCTGGATCGCGCCGGCGATGGCGGCCAGCACGCCCATCAGCACGAAGATCATCACCGTGACCTTGCGCACGTTGATGCCGCCCAGTTCGGCGGCCTCCGGATTGCCGCCGATGGCAAAGACGTAGCGGCCGAACTTGGTGACCTTGGTCAGCGCCGACATGGCGACCGCCACGACGATCAGGATCAGCACGGGGATCGGGATGCCCTGCGGCACCTGGGTGCGCGGCCGATAGTAGGAGTTCATCACCATGACGAACGCCACGATCAGGCCGATGGAGACCGCCAGGATCAGCGCCTCGGCCCAGAGCGGGCGGACGGGGAAGTTGAACCGGTTGCGCCGCTGGCGCGTGCGGACCGTCTTGAACAGCACGGCGGCGATGAACAGACCGCCGACGACCCAGCTCCAGAAGGCGCCGATCGAGCCGTCCAGGCCGCCGCCCAGGAGCTGGAAGGTCGGGTCCATGGGGGCGACGGTCCGGCCCTCGGTGATCCACCAGGCGAGGCCGCGGAAGATCAGCAGCCCGCCCAGCGTGACGATGAAGGCGGGGACGGCGCGGTAGGCCACCCACCATCCCTGGAAGGCGCCGATCAGGGCGCCCATGGCGAGGCCGGCGACCAGGGACACCGCCCAGGTCCAGGAGGTGCCGATCGGCAGCACCTCGACCTGGAGGACGGCCATGACCATGCCGACGAAGCCCAGGACAGAGCCGACCGACAGGTCTATGTGGCGGGCGACGATCACCAGGACCATGCCGGTCGCCATGATGCCGACGACGCTGGTCTGGACCGACAGGTTCCACAGGTTGCGCGCCGTCAGGAAGATGCCGCCCGTCATGATGTCGAGCCCGACCCAGATCACCGCCAGGGCCGCCGCCATGGCCAGCAGCCTGGTGTCGATCTCCAGGGCGGCGATGAGGTTGCGGGCGCCCTGCGGCCGCGCCGTTCCGGGCGATTCAACGACAGTCGTCATTGTCAGGTACCCTCATGCGAAAATCGCGGACCGCCGGAGGAAGCCCGGCGGCCCGCGATCGCCGTTCAACGATTCGGGAGGCGACGGCTCACATGCAGGCTTTGGGAGCCTTGGCCTTGTCGACACCCTGGCAGGCCACGGCCTTGGTCACCCAGCCCGCATCGATCACCAGGTTGAGGTTGTCCTTGGTGATCGGGATCGGGGTCAGGAAGATCGCGTCCAACTCGACGCCCTTGGCGCCCTGGTTCCACTTGGTGGCGCCCTTGATCTGCGAGGCCTCGGCGCCCTTGGCGAGTTCCACGGCGATGTTGGCCGCGGTCTTGCCGAGCTCGCGCGAATCCTTCCAGACGCTGACGGTCTGCAGGCCGCGGGCCACCCGGTTGAGCGCCGCCTGGTCGGCGTCCTGGCCGGACACGGGGATGCCCTGCAGGCCCTGGGCGGAGAGCGCGGCGATGGCACCGCCCGCCGTGCCGTCGTTGGAGGCGACGACCGCGTCCACCTTGTTGTTGTTGGCGGTCAGGATCTGCTCCATGTTCCGCTGGGCGTTTTCGGGCAGCCACCCGTCGGTGTACTGCTCGCCGACGACCTTGATGTCGCCCTTGTCGATCGACGGCTTCAGCACCTCGACCTGGCCGGAATGCAGGAAGTCCGCGTTGGGATCGGCGGCGCTGCCCTTGATGAAGACGTAGTTGCCCTGCGGCTTGACCTTCAGGATCTCGCGGGCCTGGATGCGGCCGACCTCCTTGTTGTCGAAGGTCAGGTAGAACACGCCGGGCGCCTCGATCAGGCGGTCATACCCCACCACGGGGATGCCCTCGGCGGTCGCCTTGGAAATCGCCGGCATGATGGCGTTGTTGTCCTGGGCCAGCACGATCAGCGCGGTGGCCCCGCGGGTGATCAGGCTCTCGACGTCGGCGAGCTGCTTCGAAGGCGAGCTCTGCGCGTCGGCGCTGATATAGTCGGCGCCCAACTCGGCCAGGCGGGCCTTGATGGCGGCCTCGTCGGTCTTCCAGCGTTCCTCCTGGAAGTTGGACCAGCTTACCCCGACGACGACTTTCTGCGCCCAGGCCCCGGTCGATGCCGTCATGACGAGCACCGCGCCCACGCCCATCAGCGCATGCTTGATAGCATTCATTGAGTTCCGCCTCCCCCATAGGTTCATTCTTGTTGGCCCGGCATTACCGTGGCGATCTATTCAAAACTGCTTGAGACAACGCCCGGGCCACCGGACGGTGCGGCATTGTCGCTCTGCTACACACTGCCGCGGCCCAACGATGCCATGGCGCACAGGCCAAATCAATCGGCCTCGCCGGGCATCGGCACCGCCGGCGAAGCGCGGCGGCCGACGCCCTCTCCCGCGGCCGGGAGAGGGCGGAACCGGCGCCTACTGGGCGTCGGCGGCGACCTGCATCTTGACGATGCGGTCGGGGTCGGTCACCGCGCCGTTGCGCATGGACGACCCCTTCTTGATGTTGTCGACGAACTCCATCCCCTCGACCACCTGGCCCCAGACCGTGTACTGGCGGTCCAGGTGGGGGGACGGGGCGAACATGATGTAGAACTGGCTGTCGCCGCTGTTCGGATCCTGGGCCCGCGCCATGGAGACGGTGCCGCGGACATGCTTGTAGTTCGAGAACTCGGCCTTCAGCTTCTGGCCGGACCCGCCGGTGCCGTCGCCCCGGGGGTCGCCGGTCTGGGCCATGAAGCCGTCGATCACGCGATGGAACACGAGGCCGTCGTAGAAGCCTTGGCGGGTCAGTTCCTTGATCCGCGCGACGTGGTTGGGAGCCAGATCGGGCTTCAGCTCGATCACGACTCGGCCATCCTTCAGGTCGAGATAGAGGGTGTTTTCAGGATCCAAGGCAAAAGCCTCCCCACTCCAGAGAAAGGCGCCCATCAGGGTCGCCATGATTAGGGTCTTCAACCAGCGCATCGTTGCTTCCACAGTGCAGGTCGGTGACGCGGGGACCATAGTGGAAGCTGTCGCGGGAAGAAAGCCGTGCCTCGCGACCACCCGTCGGGGGCCGGCCGTCAGCTAGCCGCCGCCAGGGATTTCGACCCGGCGAGCCGCTGGGCGAGCCAATGCGCGAGGCGCTCGGCACCCTCGGCCGGGACATGGAGGCCCAGCTTGGTCCGGCGCCACAGGATGTCGTCGGCGGTGCGGGCCCATTCCCGGTCGACCAGCCAAGCGGCCTCGCGCTCGTACAGGCCGCCGCCGAAATCGGTTCCCATGTCCTGGAGCGAGGCGGCGTCGCCGACGATCCCCTCGGCCATGGTGCCGTAGAGCCGGCACAGGCGTTGCGCCACCGCGGCGGGCAGCCAGGGGCGCCGGGCCTTGAACGCGGCGGCGAAGGGCTCGAACCGCGCGTCCGGCATGTCGCCGCCGGGCAGCGGTGCCTTCGCGGTCCAGGACGGCGCCAGGCCGGGGATGAAGCCCGCCAGCTTGTCCATGGCGTGCTCGGCCAGGCGGCGGTAGGTGGTGATCTTGCCGCCGTAGATCGACAGGAGCGGCGCTTCCCCGGTCCCGCCCGACAGGTCGAAGACATAGTCGCGCGTGACGGTGGACGGGTTCGCGGCGCTGTCGTCGTCATAGAGCGGGCGGACGCCGGAATAGCTCCGGACGACGTCCTGCGGCCCGATCTCCGTCCGGAAATAGCGGTTCACCGCGTCGCACAGGTAGGCGGTCTCCTCCGGATCGATCCGGACATCCGAGGCATCTCCCTGGAACGGGATGTCTGTGGTGCCGATCAGGGTGAAGCGGTGCTCGTAGGGAATCGCGAAGATCACCCTGCGGTCGGTGTTCTGCAGGATGTAAGCGTGGTCGCCCTCGTACAGGCGGGGAACGACGATGTGGCTGCCCTTGACCAGCCGCATGTGGGCATTGCCCTTCTGGCCGGCGATCCCGTGCAGGAAGCGCTCGACCCAGGGGCCGGCGGCGTTGACCAGGATCCGCGCGGTGACCACCCGCTCGGCGCCGGTCGCCAGGTCCTTCAGCCGCGCGGTCCAGCGGCCGCCCTCGCGCCGCGCCTCTACGCAGCGGGTGCGCGGCAGGATCTCCGCGCCGCGCGCGCGGGCATCCATGGCGTTGAGCACGACCAGCCGGCTGTCCTCGACCCAGCAGTCGGAATAGGCGAACCCGCGGGCCAGCTCCGGCTTCAGCGGCGCGCCCTCCGCCCGGTCGGTCCGGAAATCGAGGCTCCTGGTGCCCGGAAGGCTGCGCCGTCCCCCGATATGGTCGTAGAGGAACAGGCCCAGCCTGATCATCCAGGCCGGGCGGAGCAGACGGTTGTGCGGCAGCACGAACCTCATCGGCCAGATGATGTGGGGGGCGATCCGCAGGAGCACCTCGCGCTCCGCCAGGGCCTCGCGGACCAGGCGGAACTCGTACTGTTCGAGATAGCGCAGCCCGCCATGGATCAGCTTGCTGCTGGAGGAGGAGGTGGCGCTGGCGAGATCGGCCTGTTCGCACAGGATGACGGAAAGCCCGCGGCCGGCCGCGTCGCGCGCGATGCCGGCGCCGTTGATGCCGCCGCCGATCACCAGAAGATCCACCGCCGAATCCTGCCGATCCATCTTCATCCTCCGAAAAGCCCCTCGGTATGTTCGAAAACGAACATAATGCGCGTCCTGTGTTTTCGCAAACGAACATTCCCGAATGTCCTTTTTCTGACACGACGGAGTGCTAGCTTCCGTAGGTGAAGCATATCGGCGAGCGGGAGGTGGGGACGCGATGGCGCGTCGCTGGACATGGATTTTGCTGGCATTGATCGCCGTGCTCGGGACCGGGGTGCTGGGCCTGCCGTCCCTGGTCGAATGGCAGGGCGAGCGGATGCTCCGCGACTCCGGCTGGCCGGGCGCTCGGGTCGACGTCGTGCGGATGGACCTGTCCGGCACCGACATCGACATCTGGAACGACTCGGCGAGGGAGCGGCGGATCGGTCGGATCGAGCTGGCCTATTCCTTCGCCGCGGGGATCGGCGGCCGGCTGGACCTGGACATGCCGCTGTCCGGGCTGATGCCGGACGGGATCGAGGCGAAGGATGCCGCCTTGCGTACCTCCGGGACGATCCGGTCGGAGGACGGCCGGTGGAGTTATGTCCCCGACGGGTGCGTCACGTTGACCGCCGCCGGGGCCGCCGCCGGGCCGGTGAAGGTGAGCGAACCGAAATCGCTGTGCCTGCAAGCCGTGCCCGGCAAGGGCTTCCTCGACTACAGCCTGGCCGAGGGCACGACGCTGGCGTTCGCGGTCAAGCCAGCGCCGCTCAGGCTGACCGTGCGGGGAATGCCGGTGGCCGGACGGTTTCCCGCCATGGTGGTCGATGCGGCCCTGGCGGCGACCGGGGCTCCCACGGGGCTTGACGTCGCATGGCGGCAGGGAACGATCTCGCTTCCCCGGCAGGCCGTCGTGGGCGAGGGCCTGTCCGGCACGGCGAGTTTCGATCCGGCGAAAGGACGGCCCCTGACGGCCGATTACGCCATCGCGACGATTCGCCATGACCGGCCGGAGCCGTTGGTGGCGCCGCTTCGGGCAAAGGGCCACGCGGAGGGGGACCCCCTTGCAGCGGTGCGCTTCGATACGCGGCTGGAGGATGCGGCCGGCACGGTCGCCGTCGCCATCTCTGGCGAGCAGGACATGGCTGCCGGGGCGGGGTCGGCCGAGGTTAGGATGCCGCCCGTCCGCTTTCCGCCCGATAGCCCGGGCCTCACCGGCCTGTTCCCCCTCCTGGGCGAGTGGGTCGATAGCGCAACCGGCACCTTCGGCGTGGACGGAAGCTTCGCCTGGGGGGAGGGGAGCGGCAAGGGGAGCGCATCGATCCTGATCGAGGACGCGGCGATCGTGGCCGGCGGCGTCACGGCGCAGGGCATCAACGCGGTCCTGACCGCGGACAGCCTGGCCCCGCTCCGCCTGCCGCCGGGGCAGATCCTGTCGGTCGCGCTGATGGATGTCGGCCTGCCCCTGACGAACGCCGTCGTCGATTTCGGGATCGCGGCGGACAGGCTATCCGTCGCGCGGGCCGAATGGCAGTGGGCCGGCGGGTTCGTGAGGGCCGTTCCGTTCGATGTCGGGCCCGGCGATTTCGAACCGGGAGGCGAGGAGCGGACGATCGAGCTGGAAGCGACGGGAATCGACCTTCAGAAGCTCCTGTCGGTCGCGGCGGTCGACGGACTGTCGGCCACGGGAACCCTGGGCGGGCGCCTGCCTGTCCGGATCGGCCCAGACTCCGTGACCGTCGCGGACGGCAAGCTGGAAACCACGGGGCCGGGCACCATTCGGTACGATCCGGAGGCGCCCCCGTCCTTCCTGGAGGGCGATCCCGGCAGCAGCACGGACATGCTGCTCCAGGCGCTGACCGACTTCCGGTACGAATCGATCGAGTTGGAGGTCAACGGGACGGCGGGCGGCGAGATGGCGATCGGTTTCGCGATCCGCGGATCAAATCCCGATTTCTATGATGGATATCCGGTGGCGCTTAACCTTAATGTCGACGGCGCGCTCGACACGATCCTGCGGCGCGGCATCACAACCTACCGGATTCCGGAAGCGGTACGCGACCGGATCCAGGAATTCCAGGCCCAGGACAAATGACGCACATCCCGATCGCGCGCCGGCGCCTGCTTCTCGGAACGGCGCTGGCCGGCCTCGCCCCGGTGCTGGCGGCCTGCAGCCCGACGGTCAAGGTCGAGGCTCCCGACAAGCCGATCGAGATCAACCTGAACATCCGCATCGAACAGGAAGTCCGGATCAAGGTCGAGCGTGACCTGGAGCAGGTGTTCGCCGACGATCCCGAGCTCTTCGGGTTGCCGTCCGGCAGCGCGCCCCGGAGCGGCGGACAAGGTGCCGGCGAAAAGGGAGGCGGTACGCCATGAGACGTTTGTTGATCGTAGCCGCGCTGGCCCTGTGGGCCGGGGCCGCGGCTCCGGCGGTGGCGCAGGCTCCCCTGGACCAAGCCAAGCAGGCGGGACTGGTCGGCGAGCGGCCCGACGGGCTGATAGGCTTCGTCGCCGGAACCGTTCCCGCCGACATCCGCGCCCTGGTGGACCGGATCAATGCCCAGCGGCTCGACCGGTATGCCCAGGTGGCCCGGACCAACGGGGCGTCGGTCGAGAGCGTGCAGGCCGTGGCCGGCCGCCAGCTGATCGAGCGGACGCCCGGCGGGCAGTACGTCATGACGGCGTCGGGCGACTGGCGGCGCAAATAGGATCAATCCGCCGCGGTTGTTTTTCTACCCTGCGGCACGATCCCGTGCTACGATTTAGGGGTATGTGAACTTCGGCCGCCAGGATACCGTCCCGGCGGCCGAAGACAGGGCTCCAGAGAAGACAGGGCTCCAGAAAGGAGTTTCGGCCATGGTGACGATATCCAGCTTCCTGTCCGCCTATTCGACGACGAGTGCGGCCAGCACGGCCAGGACATCGGCCGCGACGACCGACTCGGCCGCCACCCCGGCGGCTTCGGAGAAGGCGTCGCCGACGACCCGGTCCAGCGGTGCCGCGGGGGCGATCAAGCTGGAGTTCGACCAGGCCAAGCCGCGTACCGCCGACAGCCTGCGGGATCAGCTGCGGACCAAGCTGAACGACGTGCTGGGCGGAATCTACAAGGACAAGGACCAGCGCGCGAAGGCGACGGAGGAGTCGCTGAAATCCCTGTCGTCGCAGATCGACAAGGCGGCGTCATCCAAGGACGTGAAGGGCGTCGAGATCCGGGTCGGCTCGGTCAGCACCAACTATGGATCCTCTTCCAGCGTGCGCTCGATCGGCGTCGAGGTCGGACTCGTGCGGGACAAGAAGGTTTCGTCATCCGACACGACCGTGCTCGACTATCAGGGGAAGACGGTCGGGTTGTCGGCGAAGGAGGTCGCTTCCGGACTGGCCAACGCATCCTATTCGACCACGGGCCGGCTGCCGGCCGATGCGTCCAGCGCCGGGTCGGCCGCCTTGGAGAAGGCCCGGACGGCGTTGTCCAAAGTGCAGCAGACCTCCGACGCCCTGAAGGCTTTCCGCAACGGCGACAGCGGCCCCCTGGACGAGTTGCGGGCGCAGATGCAGGGCGGCAAATCCTCCGCTTCGGCGGCGAGCCAGTCGTCTCCCTCCGATCCCACGGCGGCGTTGATGAGCAGGGACCCGAAGGTCCGCCAGCAGATGCTGTCCCAGATGATGGCCAACCATTACGGCCAGTTCGTCCGCTGACCGGCGGACCGGTGATCCTTCATCCAGGGCTTGGTTATTCCCGGCGGGACGGCTAAGTGTCGCCGTCTCGACGGACGACCGCGACTGGGGAAGAGACCATGACCGCCTTGATCATGCCGCACCACGGCAAGTCACCTGCAATCCATGAAAGCGCCTTCATCGCGGATACCGCGGTGGTCATCGGCGACGTCGAGATCGGCGAGGATTCCGGGATCTGGTTCGGCTGCGTGGTCCGGGGCGACGTCAACGTCGTCCGGATCGGTGCGCGCACCAACATCCAGGACGGCGTGGTGATCCATGTCGCCTCGAAGGGGCAGGGGACCTATATCGGCGACGACATCACCATCGGCCATATGGCCCTGCTGCACGCCTGCACGCTGGAGAGCGGCTGCTTCGTCGGCATGAGGGCCTGCCTGATGGACGGCTCCTATGTGGAGACCGGCGGCATGGTGGCCGCCGGCGCCCTGCTGACCCCGGGCAAGCGGGTCCGCAAGGGGGAGCTTTGGGCGGGAACGCCCGCGCGCTTCATGCGCGAGGTCACCCCCGAGGAGATCGACTTCTTCCCGAGGTCGGCCCGTCAGTACGTGGACTTGGCGGCGAGCTACCGGCGGCCCTGACGGCCGGAAGGCGGCGGGGCAATCGGTGCGCCCGCGCCGCCCGGCCCCTTCCTCAGGTGATCCTGACCGCGACGTAGGAACCCGGCGCATCCTCGATCACCGGCAGCCCGCCGGTCCCGGGGATGCGGGCCTCCACCTTGCCGCCGCCATGCTTGGACAGCCAGCGCTGCCATTCCGGCCACCAGGAACCCGGGTTCTGCTTGGCGGTCGCCAGCCAGTCGTCCGGAGCCTTGGGCAGCTTGGCGTTGGTCCAGTAGCAGTATTTCTCCGCCGCTGGCGGGTTGACCACGCCCGCGATGTGGCCCGACGCCGACAGGACGAACCTGACCGGGCCGGAGAAGATCTGCGTCCCGGCATAGGTCGATTTCCAAGGCGCGATATGGTCCTCGCGGGTCGACAGCATGAAGACGGGCGTCCTGATCTTCCGCAGGTCGATCGGCTCGCCCTTCAGGCTGATGCCGCCCGGCTGGATCAGCAGGTTCTTCTGGTACATGTTGCGCAGGTAGAAGCTGTGCATCCGCGCCGGCATGCGGGTCGAATCCGAGTTCCAGTACAGCAGGTCGAACGGGAACGGGTCCTTGCCCAGCAGGTAGTTGTTGACCACGAACGACCAGATCAGGTCGTTGGCGCGCAGCATGTTGAAGCTGGTCGCCATGGTGCTGCCGTCCAGGTAGCCCTTCTCGTTCATCTTCTCCTCGAGCATCTGGAGCTGCTCTTCGTCGATGAACACGGACAGCTCGCCGGCCTCGGAGAAGTCGGTCATGGTCGTGAAGAAGGTGGCACTGGTGATCCGCTCGTCGCCCTTCGCCGCCATATAGGCCAGGGTTGACGCGAGCAGGGTGCCGCCCAGGCAGTATCCGATGGCGTTGACCTCCGCCTCGCCGGTCGCGAGCTGGATCTGGTCGAGTGCTGCCAGCGGCCCCTCGACCATGTAGTCCTCGAAGCTCTTGGCGGCCAGTTCCTCGTCGGGGTTGACCCAGGACACCATGAAGACGGTGATCCCCTGGTCGACCGCCCACTTGATGAACGAGTTCTTCGCCCGCAGGTCGAGGATGTAGTACTTGTTGATCCACGGCGGCACGATCAGCAGCGGACGCCGCAGCACCTGCTCCGTCGTCGGGCTGTACTGGATCAGCTGCATCAGGTCGTTCTGGTAGACGACCTTGCCCGGGGTCGAGGCGATGTTCCTGCCGACCTGGAAGGCGTCGTAGTCGGTCATCCGGATGCTGAGCTGGCCCTTGCCGCGCTCTAGGTCGTCCAGCAGGTGCTCCAGGCCCTTGACCAGGTTCTCGCCGCCGGACTCCATGGTGGCGCGAAGCACCTCCGGGTTGGTCATGACGAAGTTGCTGGGCGCCATCGCGTCGACGAACTGGCGGGTGTAGAAATCGACCTTCATGGCCGTCTTGTCGTCCAGACCGTCGACGCCGCGGACGCTCGACTGCATGAAGCGGGCGGTCAGCAGGTAGGACTGCTTGATGAAGTCGAACAGCGTGTTCTCGTCCCAGGCGCTGTCCTTGAACCGGCGGTCGTCCTTGGCCGGCAGGATGACCGGATCGGCCTCCTGGCCGAGGAAGCGCTGGGTGGTGCGCTGCCACAGGGTCATGTAGTCCTGCCACAGCGACATCTGGGCCTGCATCAGCTTGACCGGGTCGGCCATCAACCGCGTGGTCATCTCGATGAAGGCATGGCCGATGTTCAGCGGATCGGTCGACGGGGCATGGTTCCCGTCATGAACCTGCCGGGCCAGGAACTCGGATACCAGATGCTGGCTGTGCTCGGCGATGCGGGCCATCGCCCGGCTCAGTTCGACGGGATCGGGGAACTTCACGTCGGAGCCTTGCGTTTCGGCTCCATGCGTTTCGGCCATGTTTTTCGGTCCTCTGCGACTCTACTATGATCTTGCGGTCGGCCGCTGCTCTCTGTGGAAATGCCGAACGCGGAATGCCGGGCTTGCTGGAACGCGCACTTTGATACAACATCGGCGTAATTTTTTCAGCGCCGTGATACTGCGGCGTATGGTTCCGGCGCATTTCGTCCGCGCCCAAACGACGCACCGGGGGGCGCCGAAACCTCCGCCGTGGGAGACTATGACGGCAATGGGTGACAGAAAATATAAAATGGCGACGCAATGACCGGCCCAAGCCCGAACCAGCATCCGCATTCCCGCCCGCGCCGGGCGGCCGCCTGGCGTCTCCTGGCCGCCGCGGCCCTGCTGGCCGGCACGGCGGGATGCGCCGACAGTCCCGTGCTCGACCTGCTGGGCGGCGGCGCCGGCCTGCCGCCCGAGGGGGCGGAACAGGGGCTGATCCGGCGCGCCACCGACGAGGACAAGACCTGGCCGAACCTCGCCAGCGTGCCGCCGCGGCCGACCGCCTTCAGCAAGCCGGCGGAGCGACAGGCCCTGCTGGACAGGCTGAAGGTCGAGAGGGGCGAGGATCTGGCCTCCGGCGCAGACCTGGATGCTCGGGCGCCGGTCGCCCCGGCGCGCCAGGCGCCGCCGACGCTTCCCCCCATGGGGGGCGAGGTTCCGCCGCCGGTCAGCGCCATCCAGATCCCGCAGGCCCCGCCCGCGGCCCCGTGAGCTTCCGCCCGGGGCTTCGGCGGGGCAGGCACGCGCCCCGTATCTTTTGGGGTGAAGCCGCCGCCGAAAAATCTCGATTCCGGAGCGTCGGGGCGGTACATACTGGCTCCCCGCTCCGGTCCGGCTGAAATGCCGCGGCCGGATGGGGCGGCGCGCATTTTTCAGGCGCCCGTATCTCCAGGTTTTCGGGGCACCCATGACGGATAGCGAATTCCACCGGATCAAGAGATTACCGCCGTATGTGTTCGCGGAAGTGAACGCCATGAAGGCGCGAGCCCGAGCCGCAGGCGAGGACATCATCGATTTCGGCATGGGCAATCCGGATCTGCCGACCCCGCCGCACATCGTGGAGAAGCTGATCGAGGCGGTCCAAGACCCGAAGACCCACCGCTATTCCAATTCGCGGGGCATCCCCGGCCTGCGGCGGGCGATCTGCTCCTACTACAAGAAGCGCTTCAACGTGACGCTCGACCCGGAGAGCGAGGCGATCGTCACGATCGGATCCAAGGAAGGGCTGGCCAACCTGGCGCAGGCGATCACCAGCCCGGGCGACATCATGCTGGTGCCCAATCCCAGCTACCCGATCCATCCCTTCGGCTTCATCCTGGCCGGCGCCGCGATCCGCCACCTGCCGATCGGGCAGGGCTACAGCTTCATGGAGTCGCTGGAGCGCGCGGTGAAGCACAGCGTGCCCAAGCCGCTGGCGGTCGTGCTGAACTATCCGTCGAACCCGACGGCCGAGGTCGTCGATCTCGACTTCTACCGGCCGATCGTCGAGTTCTGCCTGAAGCACGGCATCTATATCCTGTCCGATCTGGCCTATTCCGAGATCTATTTCGACGACGTGCCGCCGCCGTCGATCCTGGAGATCCCGGAAGCGCGGGAGATCGCGGTCGAGTTCACGTCGATGAGCAAGACCTATTCCATGCCGGGCTGGCGAATCGGCTTCGCGACCGGCAACAAGAAGCTGATCACCGCCCTGGCGCGCATCAAGTCCTACCTGGACTACGGCGCCTTCACCCCGATCCAGGTCGCCGCCGCCGCGGCGCTCAACGGTCCGCAGGACTGCGTCGCCGAGGCTCGGGCGATCTACAAGGCGCGCCGCGACGTCCTGATCGAGGGGCTGGCGGCGGCGGGGTGGCAGGTGCCCAGCCCGCCGGCCAGCATGTTCGCCTGGGCGCCGATCCCGGCCCAGTTCGCCCACCTGGGCAGCCTGGAGTTCAGCAAGCTGCTGCTCCAGGAGGCCAAGGTCGCCGTGGCGCCCGGCATCGGCTTCGGCGAGTACGGCGACGGCCATGTCCGCCTGGCGCTGGTCGAGAACCAGCACCGCATCCGGCAGGCCTGCCGCAACATCCGCCTGTTCTTCCAGGAAGCCGGGATCGCGCCGCAGGGTACCGCGCGCCGCCCCCCGGTTCCCGCCGGCGCCAAGCAGCGGGCCGCGTCGTGATCGCCCCGCTGAAGATCGGGGTCGCCGGCCTCGGGACCGTCGGCGGCGGCGTCCTGAAGCTGCTGGACGGCCATGCCGACCTGCTGGCCGGGCGGAGCGGCCGGCGCATGATCGTCACCGCGGTCAGCGCGCGGACCCGCGGCCGTGACCGCGGCGTGGACCTCAGCGGCGCCCGCTGGTACGAGGACGCGACGGCGCTGGCCGCCGATCCCGACGTCGACGTCGTGGTCGAACTGATCGGCGGGTCCGAGGGAGTCGCCCGCGAACTGTGCGAGACCGCTCTGTCCCGCGGCAAGCACGTGGTCACCGCCAACAAGGCGCTGCTGGCGCTCCACGGCACCGGCCTGGCCCGGCTGGCCGAGGAGAACGGGGTGGCGCTCGCCTTCGAGGCGGCGGTGGCCGGCGGCATCCCGGTGATCAAGGGACTCCGCGAGGGGCTGGCGGCCAACGGGATCAAGGAAGTCCACGGCATCCTGAACGGCACCTGCAACTACATCCTGACCGAGATGCGAGAGACCGGGCGCGAGTTCGGCGACGTGCTCGCCGAGGCGCAGAAGCTGGGCTATGCCGAGGCGGACCCGAGCTTCGACATCGACGGCGTGGACGCCGCCCACAAGCTGGCGATCCTGACCTCCGTCGCGTTCGGCTGCGCGGTCGATTTCGAATCCGTCCATATCGAAGGCATCCGGCACATCTCCGCGCTGGACATCGACTATGCCCGGGAACTGGGATACCGGATCAAGCTGCTGGGCATCGCCCGGCGCTACAACGGAAACGTCGAGCAGCGGGTCCATCCGGCCATGGTGCCGGTCGATTCGCCGATCGCGTCGGTCGACGGCGTGTTCAACGCGGTGGTGGCGGACGGGGATTTCGTCGAGAAGGTCACCTTCGTCGGCCGCGGTGCTGGCGCCGGCCCGACAGCGTCGGCGGTCGTCGCCGACCTCGTGGACGTGGCGCGGGGCCGGATCTCCCCGGCGTTCGGCGTCCCGTCCGATCGGCTTGAAAGCGTCCGAGCCGCCCCGCCCGAGGAACGCCGAGGAGCGTACTACCTGCGCCTCATGGTGGTCGACCGCCCCGGCGTGATAGCAGAGGTGGCGGCGGCGTTGCGCGACGAGAATGTTTCCATGGAATCGTTCCTGCAGCGCGGCCGTGCGCCGGGAGAAGCGGTTCCCGTCGTGTTGACTACACACGATACCGACGAGGCGTCCATGCAGCGGGCGCTGGAGTCGCTGTCGCGGTTGGAAGCGGTGCTGGAAGCGCCGCGGATGATTCGCATCGAGCAGTTCTGAGCCAGGTCCGACGGGTCGGAGGCCCCGAAAACAGGGCTCCGGCGGAAATTCAATCGACTGAGGAAATTGGGGAAGAACCCCAGGGGGAAAACGATGGTAGAGCAAGCAGCGCGTCAGATGGACCGCAACCTGGCCCTCGAGGTCGTACGCGTCACCGAGGCGGCCGCCCTGTCGGCATCGCTGCTGATCGGCCGCGGCGACGAGAAGCTGGCCGACCAGGCGGCTGTGGATGCGATGCGCCAGGCGCTGAACAGCCTGGCGATCGACGGCACCGTCGTGATCGGCGAGGGCGAGCGGGACGAGGCGCCGATGCTCTATATCGGCGAGAAGGTCGGCACCGGCGGCCCGAAGGTCGATATCGCCCTCGACCCGCTGGAGGGCACCACCATCACCGCGACGGGCGGCCCGAACGCGCTCGCCGTGGTCGCGATGGCGGAGGAGGGCGGCTTCCTGAACGCGCCCGACGTCTACATGGACAAGATCGCGGTCGGCGGCAACCTGCCCGAAAATGTCGTGGACCTGGACGAGACGGTCGCCAATAACCTGAAGAACCTGGCCAAGGCCAAGGGCGCCGAAGTCTCCGAGCTGCTGGTCTGCATCCTGGACCGGCCGCGCCACTCCGAGCTGATCGCCAAGGTCCGCGAGGCCGGCGCCCGAATCATGCTGATCTCCGACGGCGACGTGTCCGGCGTGATCGCGACCTCCCAGCCGGAAAGCGGCGTGGACATGTACATGGGCAGCGGCGGCGCGCCGGAAGGCGTCCTGGCGGCGGCGGCCCTGCGCTGCATCGGCGGCCAGTTCCAGGGCCGGCTGCTGTTCCGCAACGACGACGAGAAGGCCCGGGCGGCGCGCTGGGGCGTCACCGACCTGACCCGCAAGTACGAGCTGAACGACCTGGCCAGCGGCAACGTGATGTTCGCCGCCACCGGCGTCACCACCGGCACCATGCTGCGGGGCGTTCGCCGTTTCGCCGGCGGGGCCGTGACCCACTCGATCGTCATGCGCTCGAAGAGCGGCACCGTCCGCATCGTCGAGGCGCACCACAACTTCCGCCGCAAGACCGGCTTCGGTCCCGCGGATAAGTGAGTTCGCAACACGCCTTCCTGAACGTTACCCGCTCGCTCGGCGGCCGGCGCTGGATCGCCCGGCCGTCCGACGAGCGGACCGCCCTGGCGCTCGCCCAGAGCCACGGCCTGCCGGAACTGGTGGGCCGCGTCCTCTCGGCGCGCGGCGTCGATCTGCCCACGGCGGACAATTTCCTGTCGCCGACGCTCAAGGCGTTGCTGCCCGACCCCAGCCACCTGAAGGACATGGACGCCGCGGCCGACCGCATCGCGCGCGCGATCCGGTCCGGCGAACGGGTGGCGGTGTTCGGCGACTATGATGTGGACGGCGCCACCTCCTCGGCACTGCTGCGCCGTTTCTTCCGCGCGGCGGGGGCGGACCTCTCCGTCTATATTCCGGACCGGATCGCCGAAGGCTACGGCCCCAACGCGCCGGCGCTGATCCGCCTGAAGGAAAAGGGCATCAGCCTGGTGGTCACGGTCGATTGCGGCGTTACCGCCTTCGATCCGCTGGCCGCCGCCGCCGCCGCGGGGCTCGACGTGGTCGTGGTCGACCACCACGCCGCGGAGCCGCGCCTGCCGCAGGCGGTCGCGGTGGTGAACCCCAACCGGGTGGATGACGCCTCGCCGCACAAGACCCTTGCGGCGGTCGGCGTCACCTTCCTGCTGGTCGTGGCGCTCAACCGCGTGCTGCGGGATGCCGGCTGGTGGTCGGCGGGCCGGCCGCAGCCGGACTTGCTGGGCTGGCTCGACATCGTTGCCCTGGGCACGGTATGCGACGTGGTCCCGCTGGTCGGCCTCAACCGCGCCCTGGTGAGCCAAGGGCTCAGGGTGATGGCGCGGCGGTCCAACCCGGGCATCACCGCCTTGTCCGACCTGTGCAAGCTGGCGGAGAAGCCGGACGCCTGGCATGCCGGCTATATCCTGGGGCCGCGGGTGAACGCCGGCGGGCGGGTCGGCGCGTCCGACCTGGGTGCCCGGCTGCTCTCGACCGACGATCCGGCCGAGGCCGCCGACCTGGCGCGCATCCTCGACCAGCACAATACCGAGCGCCGCGCCATCGAGGCGGCGGTGGTCGAGGAGGCCATGGTCCAGGTCGAGGCGGCGCTGGAGGACCTGGGCGGGCTGGTCTTCGCGGTCGGCGAAGGCTGGCATCCGGGGGTGATCGGCATCGTCGCCGCCCGCCTGAAGGAGCGCTACAACCGCGCGGCCTGCGTCGTGGCGCTCGACAAGGGCATCGGAAAGGCGTCCGGCCGGTCGGTCCGCGGGGTCGACCTGGGGGCGGCGGTGATCGCCGCGCGCCATGCCGGCCTGCTGATCGCCGGCGGCGGCCACCGCATGGCGGCGGGCTTCACCGCGGCTGCCGAGCGGCTGCCGGAGCTGAAGCAATTCCTGTCCGACCGCATCGCCGCCCAGCAGGAGGGCGGACCGCTGGCCCCGACCCTGGAGCTGGACGGCGTGCTGTCGGTGGGGGGCGCCACGCCCGACCTGGTCGGTACGCTGGCCAAGCTGGGGCCGTTCGGCACCGGCAATTCTGAGCCCCGCTTCGCGCTGGCCGACGCCCGGATCGCCCATGCCAGCGTGGTCGGCGAGAACCATGTCCGCTGCATCCTGACCAGCGGAGGCGGCGAGCGCCTGAAGGCCATCGCGTTCCGCGCGCTCGACAGCGACCTGGGCAAGGGCCTGCTGAAGAGCGGCGGCGCGCCGCTTCATGTCGCCGGTCATCTGCGCCCCGACAACTGGCAGGGACGCAACGAGGTCCAGCTGATGATCGAGGACGCCGCCCCGGTCTGGGGAGGGAACTGAACCCTTGCCGGGGCGGAGAAATTTCCCACAGAAACTTCGCCGCCCCAGCAAAATCCGCCTTGATTTACCCCCGTCGCCCGGCTATCCATCCACTCACTTCAGCGCCTCGTCCCCTTCGTCTAGAGGCCTAGGACACCGCCCTTTCACGGCGGCGACACGGGTTCGAATCCCGTAGGGGACGCCAGCACTTTTCGATGACTTAGCTGGCCGCGCACTCTTCTGAACAAGCTTTGTCGGGTATTTTGTCGGTAACCCGCCCGCGAATGGTGCTTTGCACGGCCTTGGATCGGCTTGCATTGGTTTGGACTCCAATTCTCAATCCGGGCTGTTTCTCGACGTCTTGGCCGATTCGCGGCTGATGAGCAGCTTGCCGGCCAGCTTCTTCACGACAGGGTCTTTCCCTTCTCTCATCATGGAGAAGAAAGTGCCTCGGCTGATCGAGTGAGAGCTGGCTCAGGAAATCTGGACAGCGGGATAAGTGGAGTTTCTGCCTGAAGGCGGCCGGTATGTGTGCCGCACAGGAGAGAGCATGACGAGAAGACCCCGCCGGAACCACACACCGGCTTTCAAGGCGAAGGTGGCTTTGGCTGCCGTCAAGGGCGAGAATACGCTGGCCGAGTTGGCTCGGCAGTTCGACATTCATCCCAACCAGATCACCCAGTGGAAGGCGCAGTTGCTCGACGGGGCGGCCGGGGTGTTCGGATCGGACAGCTGCGGCGAAAGCCAGCGTCCGGAGGTCGATCTGACGGTGCTACATGCCAAGATCGGAGAGCTGACGCTGGAGAACGATTTTTTGGCCGGCGCGCTCGGCAAAGCGGGCAGGCCTTGCGCAAAGCGACGATCGACCGCTCCCATGATCTGCCGATCACGCGGCAGGCCAAGGTGCTCAACGTCAGCCGGGGCAGTGTTTACTACCTGTCGAGGCTGGCCTCGGCCGCCGATCTCGCCCTGATTCGCCGGATAGATGAACTGCATCTTGATTTCCCCTTCGCAGGCAGCCGCATGCTGCGCGACCTGCTGATCGCCGAGGGCTTTCGGACCGGCCGCTGGCATGTCGCGACGCTGATGAAGCGGATAAGCACCCAGGCCCTCTACCGTAAGCCCAACAGTTCGAAGCCAGCACCGGGCCACAGGATCTATCCGTATCTCCTGCGCAATCTGCCGGTCACCCGTGCCAACCAGGTCTGGGCCATGGACCTGACCTACGTTCGCATGGCGCGTGGCTTCGTCTGCCTCGCCGCCGTGATCGACTGGTTCAGCAGGCGCGTCCTGTCCTGGGGGTTCTCGATCACGATGGAGGCCGGGTTCTGCGTTGAGGCGGTCGAGGAAGCTTTGGCCCGCCATGGCAAGCCGGAGATCTTCAACAACGATCAGGGCAGCCAGTTTACCAGCGCCGCGTTCACCGGCCTGCTGACCGACAACGCCATCGCCATCAGAATGGACGGCAGGGGGCATTGCGCGACAACGTGTTTGTGGAGCGGCTCTGGCGCTCCGCCAAATATGAGGAAACATACCTCAAGGCCTACGATACGGTAGCCGAGGCGCGGAAATCGCTCGCCAGTTACTTCGGCTTTTACAACTCCCGCAGACCTCATTCGAGCCTTGACCGGCAAACACCCGATCAGGCCTACTTCACCCCGCTTCCGCAGGTCGCGGCAGCCTGAACCCCGCAGGCGCTTCACTTGTCCGCTGAAAATGCTGTTCAAATAAATGGAGCCACCTCATTAATTCCGGAAACAGGTGCGCTGGCAAGCGCGCCGGGGCAATCATTTGGGCTGATTTGTGAAGGGTGGATTGGCGTTATTGACTGAAGCGGTGCCTGCTTTCTCTTCTACAATGCTTGCCTGAGAACCTTCTTGTTTGGGCATCACATTAGGTGGCGCTCCAAAGCCGCCTCCCTGAAGCTGGATTCCTGATCGCTCGCTGACATGGTTGTTTGCTCCAACACTAGCACTTACAACCTGAGAAGGCGAAAGCTTAGGTTTCTCGAGTTCCGCATCGCTAATGGTGTAAATATATAGAACATAGACCAAAAAGAACGCAAACGATATAATTAGAATGAATAGGCCGGTTATTGAAGATTTTAGGGACACTTTTCCTTGCTCGAGTGCTATGTTGCTATCTTGAGAAAATGAATCTTTCCCATTTAATGCTAATCGATAGGAGGCCATTAGTTGGAGTGCAGCCAGCATGACACCCGATATAGTTATCGAAACCACCATCCACAGAGTAACGCCTTCGGCATAATACTGCCTTTCAAATTTCGTTTTGCGGATTTTGTAATCGTTGAGCGCGCTTTCATTAAATACCACTGAAATACAAAGATTAGAGAATTCGTATATAATATCTTTCGACATTGTCTGATAACCAGCTAGCTTCATGTAATTGCTCATGCACGAATTCATCGATAGTTTGTCAAGATCATTTTCTGCTGACGTGGCAATCGGTGTTTGTGTCTGGTTGTTGGTCAAGCTGTGATGTGAGAAAAAGATGCCGGCTATAAATCCGAAAAGTACTGCTGTGAGTAGAGTTGTAACTAGTAAGAATAAAATTTTCAGGACATAATTTGATTGCCCGGCATCAATTTCGCGAATAAGTTGGTTGCGTTTCACTGGGTAAATCCATATATCGGTCCTTTGAAAGAGTTGCAATAGCAACTAACTCCAGGAGAAACCGGAGTTGACGGAATATAACAAGTTCCGAACGGAGTTGCACACATAACTAAATTCATTTGCGGTGGGGGAGGTGTCTGCGCCGGCACGAATGGAGCTTGATTTGGGAAGGAAGGAAGCGGAGCGGGTGGTGCCTGAGATGGGCAATCTGTGCTTTGGGTTCCATCAGGGTATGTAGTAGTTTTGCATCCACTCTGAGCATAGGAGGGATAAGCTCCTGGTATAATTTGGATTAGTGCTGATACCAACAGAACATACTTCATGGAAGAGCTCCTCCAGAACTTGTTTAGCCGCATCATACTCGTCTGATACATTCATTTACATGAACTTCGCATTGGTATCAATATTCCATTAAGTGTTATGCCACATTCGGTGGTTCTGGGCTAATTTATAGTTGGCTCATGAAACTATTCAGATCTTGGAACCACTGTCGCTCATTGTAACTTCCGGCCTTGTCGTTTGGCGTAACCGACACATCAGCGATAGGTACCTAAATTCCGGCTGGGCTGCTTTATTCAGAGTGCAAGAGGGTGTTGAGGTGAAGGCTAGCCAAATTCGAGCGATGTGATGGCGTGAGGCGTGAGGCTGATCGCTTGTTGATCTGGAAGGGGGCGCAGCGGGATCCAGGAAGACGCGCGATGGCGGACAAACCCCACCCAACGGATCTGACGGATCAGCAATGTGAACTGATCCGGCTGTTGCTTGAGCACAGCCATGGACGGCGTGGCCAGCGGCACTACAGTCTACGGCGGGTCGTCGATGGGTGCTTCTATGTTCTGCGGGGCGGTATCCCCTAGCGCATGATGCTTCACGATCTGCCGCCGTGGGAGGATGTCTACTATCATCTGCGCACTTGGCGCCGGAAGGGGACCTGGGAGCGGGTCAACCAAGTCTGCGTGAGTGTCATCGGGTCGCCAAGGGACGCAAACCCCAACCTGCCGCGGGGCGATCGACAGCCAGTCGGTCAAGACCATCGAAGCCGGTGGTCCGCGCGGCTATCGCGGCGGCAAGAAGGTGACCGGTCGAAAGCACCATGTGCTGGTCGATACCGAGGGCACCTTGCTGAAGGCCAAGATCCACCCGGGAGAGTGTCAGGAATTTCGTGTGAGGGCGGGCGGTTTCGCATGATCAGGCGAATGCCTTTGTGAAGCGCTCACCGAAGAGGACGGCGAACTGAGCCTTTGCCATGGCCCATTCGCGTGCCGGCATGGTCCACTGTTTCTCGGTCCTGTGCAAGACCAGGAAGATCAGCTTCAGGGCGGCATCGTCAGTCGGGAAGTGGCCTCGGGCGCGAACGGCCCGGCGGAGCTTGGCATTCAAGGATTCGATGGCGTTGGTGGTGTACAGGATGCGCCGGACCTCGGCCGGGAAGGCGTAGAACGGCACCACCTCGTTCCAGGCGCGGCGCCAGCACGGGCCGATGGCCGGATACTTGCGTCCCCAGGCGCTGTCCTCGAAGGCTTCCAGCGCGGCCTCGGCGGCCGTGGCGTCGATCGCCCGGTAGATGTCCTTCAGGGCGGCTGCGACGGCCCGGCGGTCCTTCCAGGAGACGAACTCCAGGCTGTTGCGCAGCAGGTGCACGATGCAGGTCTGGACCATGGCCTGCGGGAACACCGCCTGGATGGCGTCGGGAAAGCCCTTCAGCCCGTCGACCACGGCGATCAGGATGTCCTCCACGCCGCGGTTGCGCAGCTCGTTCAGGACACGCAGCCAGAACTTGGCGCCCTCGTTCTGCTCCAGCCACAGGCCGAGGATCTCCTTGGTGCCGTCGGCCCGCACACCGAGGGCCACGTGGACGGCCTTGTTGCGGACCAGTCCCTCGTCGCGGACCTTGACCCGCAGGGCGTCGAAGAACACTAGCGGGTAGACCGGCTCCAGCGGCCGGGCCTGCCAGGTGGCGATCTCGTCCAGCACGGCGTCGGTCACGGCGCTGATCAGGTCGGGCGAGACCTCCACGCCGTAGAGTTCGCGCAGGTGCCCGACGATCTCCCGGACGCTCATGCCGCGGGCATACATCGATACGATCTTGTCGTCGAAGCCCGGAAAGCGCCGCTGGTACTTGGCGATGAGCTGCGGATCGAAGGTCGCCCGCCGATCGCGCGGGATCTCCAGTTCCAGCTTGCCGGTGTCGGTCAGCACCGTCTTGCGGCCGTAGCCGTTCCGGCCGTTGCCGGCCTCGTCCTCGCCGGCGAGATGATGGTCCATCTCGGCATTCAGCGCCCGCTCGGCAAGTGCCTTCTTCAGGCCGTCCAGAAGGCCGTTCGGATCGAACGCGCTCTTCGCGTCGGACCCGGCAAGAAGTTGGTCGAGCAGGGCGTCAGGGATGACGGGTGGTTTGCGACGAGCCATGCGGGATCTCCTTTTCTCCCAGTATGCCCGCCCTCACACGAAATTCCTGACACTCTCTCCACCCGGTCGATATCCATGACGAGTCGGGCGACATGCTTCTGCTCACCCGCCTGCACGTCCTGCTCCCCACCATCGTGCTGTTCTGGGCCGACAGCAGCTATCAAGGCCTGAATAGCTGGATCCAGGAAAACCTTGGATGGACCCTGACGATTGCCAGGCATTGGTGGACCGGTGTCCGGGGGTTCTGGTGTGCCCCCGGTCAGGAGCCCCCGACCATTCCCGCCGCCTTCCATGTCTTACCGCGCCGGTGGCGATGGGTCGTTGAAAGATCGCTGACCTGGTTCTGCCGCAACTACCGTCTGGCCAAGGACTATGAACGACTACCGGAAACCGGCGAGATGTTCTTCTACATGGCCTTGAGCCGCATCCTGAACATACGGCTGGAAAAACACCTGGAACTGACAACGTAATTTTCGGCCATGATTTAGCAAACCTTCACCTCAACACCTTCTCATTCCTGAACTCATTCCCGAAAAGTTTGTTTTTGTTGGGTATTCTGCCGGCTATGGGGTTTGTGGTCGCGGCGATCGGCTTTGGTTGGAAATGATCAATCCGCTGTTTCCAAAGGAGATAAACGTATCCGGTTTGTACTGTTTTGGACTTTTTCGCGACCCTATCGCGGCTGCGACACGGGTTCTAATCCCGTAGGGGACGCCACTCAAAGTAGTGGTTACGATCGCGGAAAAGCGTGGCTTGCCCAGGCAGCGTCGCCGATCGGCCGGCGGATCGAATGGCCGGGACAATCCTCCGGACTTCCCCCGCGACGCAGTAGACGCCGCCTGCCGAGCGCGCCGTGATCTTTACAAGAGATGGCAGGCTTCAGGACAGCCTAAGGGTCAATGCCCGCACCGCGGTGGCTGCACGACCGTACGGTGATCCAAAGATAGAATATCCCTGAATGGTGCTTCCGTTACACTGATTGAAACGACAGTGTTCATGGAGGCTGCCATGCGCTTGTTTTCTCTTTTCGTCCTTTTGACTCTCGCCATGAGCATTGCGTCTGAAAGCGCACATGCCTGTCCCAAGGGCTATCGGCCCTGCGGGAACTATTGCTGTGGCCAGTGACGGGGCTGGTTCCACCATGGCGATGACGCGATCGACCCTGTTGAAACTGGTGGCCGCCGGCCTCGCGATTGGCGTTCCGACGGTCGGGTTCTTCTTCGCTTCGGCGCAAACCCGGCCGGCCAACGCGATGCGGGAGTCCATCCAGGAACTGGGCTTCTACCCCGTCGTTCCGCCGACGACGCTGGTGGGACCCGGCTCGGTGTATCATGTCACTCGGGACGGACGATTCTACAGGACCATCTGCCGGGCGGATGAAACCGACGTCAGCAAAGTCCTCGTCCGATCGCCCAGCGAGGAAATGATCGCCCACGAACTCCAGCAAGGTGAATACAAGGCAGGTGGGCAAGTCGCCGATTTCCTGAACGCCAAGCTGGGCCGAAACGTCGTCGAGACGGTCACTTACAAGTTATCCGACGTGGCCATGCTGGAGATTCCGCTCGACAAGAACGAGGAGATTTTCGTCAAGCTGACCGCCGAGCCGGGCTGCAAGGCCTGGGTGGACCGCCTGCTCAGCGAGAACGAATTCGTCTGCCAGGGGCAGTCGGTCCTGATCGCGAGCGTCCAGTACAACCTGAAGACTCGCACCGGAGGCGACATCCGGACCGAGGTCAGCGTGCCCGAGATGTCGGAGATGACGTCGAAGCTGGCGGAGGCGGTCGTCGAGGCGCCGAAGGCCTTGGTGAACGCCGATCTGCAGATCCAGGGAGGCAAGATCGTCACCGGTTCCGGATTGAGCTACGGCGTCAAGGTCAACCCTGTCTGCGCCACCCGTCCCGACGACTGGTACCCGCGGCGCATTCCGTGGTCGCTTTATGAGCAGGCGAAGAACTTCGTGTTCATCGACCTGCTGGGGGGATAACGGCCGACCTGTTTCACGAGTGGACGACCGCCCCGGGTTTGCCGAAGGTCCTGGTCCTTGGGACGGTGCATGGCTCCTGACGCGTTCGGCTGTTCTTTGAAGCTTACGCGGTCGTCCGGTTCGGCAAGGCCAGATCCTGCGCTTCGTGCAGTCGTTGGTAAAGGCCGCCGGCCCGGATCAGGCTTTCGTGTGCCCCCTCCGCCGCGATCCCGCCGCCGTTGATGACGACGATCCGGTCGGCGTCGCGGATCGTGGCCAGACGATGGGCGATGATCAGCGAGGTGCGGCCGCGGGCCAGTTCCTGCAGGGATGCCTGGATCGCCCGCTCGGTCTCGGTATCCAGGGCGGAGGTCGCCTCGTCCAGGATCAGGATCGGGGGATTCTTCAGGAAGATGCGGGCGATCGCGACGCGCTGCTTCTGTCCGCCCGAAAGCTTCACGCCACGCTCGCCCACGATCGTGTCCAGGCCGTCGGGGCAGTCGGCGAGCAATCCGTCCAGCCGGGCGCGATGGGCGGCCTCCAGGATCTCGCTTTCCGTCGCGTCCAGCCTGCCATAGGCGATGTTGTCGCGCAGGGTGCCGGCGAACAGGAAGACGTCCTGCTGCACGATGCCGATCTGCTGGCGCAGGGACGCCAGAGTCAGGTCGCGGATATCGTGGCCGTCGATCGTGATCCGCCCCCTGTCGACCTCGTAGAAGCGCGGCAGGAGCGACAGCAGGGTGCTCTTGCCCGCCCCGGAAGGTCCGACGAACGCGACGGTTTCGCCGGCGCGGACCGACAGCGAAACGCCGTCGAGGACCGGCCGGGCCGGATCATAGCCGAAGCGCACGCCCTCGAAGGCGACGGCTCCCTTGAACGCCGGTGCCGCGACGGCGCCGGGACGGTCGGTGATCTCGGGTTCGGTGGCCAGGAACTCCTGGTAGCGGCGGAACCCGGCTATTCCCTTGGGATAGTTCTCGATCACCGCCGCGATCCGCTCCAGCGGCTGGTAGAAGACGTTGATCAGCAGCAGGAAGCCCACGAACTCGCCGATGCTCAGGCTCCCGGCATGGACGAACCAAGTCCCGGCTACCAGCACGACGACCTGGACCAGCCGCATGCCCAGGTAGTTCAGTCCCAGGCTATAGGCCATGATACGGTAGCCGTTGAGCTTGGCTTGCCTGTACTGGCCGTTGTCCTTGGCGAACATGGCCCGTTCGTGGGCCTCGTTGGCGAACGCGCGGACGACCCGCGCTCCGCCGACGACCTCCTCGATCCTGGCGTTGAACGCGCCGACGCGGTCGAACTGGGCATGCCAGTTGGCCGTCATGTCCCGTCCGAACCGCAGCACGATTACCATGACCACCGGCACGATCAGGAGCGTGATCAGCGCCAGCTGCACATGCACCGACATCATCAGCGCCAGGGCGCCGAGGAAGGTCATCACGGCGATGAACAGGTCCTCCGGCCCGTGGTGGGCCAGTTCGCCGATCTCCTCCAGATCCTTGGTGAGGCGGGCTACGAGGTGCCCGGTCTTGTTCTGGTCGAAGAATCGCAGCGGCAGCCGTTGCAGGTGGTCGAAGGCGCGGCGGCGCATCTCGGTCTCGATGCTGATGCCCAGCACGTGGCCCCAGTAGGTCACGACGGCGATCAGGCCCGTGTTCACCAGGTAGACCGCCAGCAGGCCGACGCTCGCCAGCAGGATCAGCTCCCAGTCGCCCTTGGGCAGCAGGTGGTCCACATAAGCCGTCACCGCGAAGGGAAAGCCCAGGGAGAGCAGGCCGGACAGGATCGCCCCGCCGAAATCCACCAGGAACAGCCGGCGGTGCGGGCCGTAATAACTAAAGAAGTCCTTCAACACCATGGGCCCCAAGAATTCTGCCGGACAACGGCCACGAACATGGCAGCCGCGGCATGCGGCTCCGATCCTAAGACGTTCGACGCGTCGGAACCTTCTAAAACGACCCGGCTCCGGCCTGCGCAGTCGGCTCAATCCCGTTCGGCGCGGGAGATCGTGTCGAGGAAGTGGCCCATCGCCAGCTTCATGTCGTTGAAGACGGTACCCTGGGAAATGCCGAGATGGTCGGCGATCTTCGGATAGGACCAGCCCTCGACCCGATTGAGGACCCACACCTTGCGAGCCCGCTCCGGAAGCGTCGCGAGTGCGCCCTTGAAGTTGTTCAGGCGCTCCCGGTGGAGCAGATGGTCCTCGGCCGAGGGGGTTTCGGAGGCGATCTCCAGCGCATCGAACGTTTCGGGCGGACAGATCTCGAACCGCTCCCGCGTCTTTCGCCGTCTCAAGTGATCGAGCGCCAAGTTCTGGACCGTACGATGCAGGAACGCGCCAACATTGTCGATCGACCCGCTCTCCGCCGCCTTGTGGGCCCGCAGATAGCTTTCCTGAAGCACGTCCTCGGCCGTGTGGAGATTTCGCACGACCCTCATGGCGCGCCCGAGGAGGGAATGGCGATGATCGAGATAGATGGCGTTCAAACTTGCGGGCATGGTCAGCCTTATCATGCGTTGCAGGCGCACCTTTCGCGTCGCGGCGGGAGATTTGCCTGCCTGTCCCGGGACTGTTCGTTCCCGGGGGCCTGTGGGATCGTTGCCGCGAAGCCTTGCCAGAATTACCGACCCTCTGCAACTGATAATTATTCGCATTATCAGGGCGGGCGAGCCCGCAGCCTCCGTGCAGAAATCTCCTCCGCATAATGTGTTGTGCATCCCCAGGGACGTCTAAGCTATATACATACCCGGAAATGGAACGGTGGATGACCCGAGTGGAGCAGAGAGAAGCGGACCGTCCGGGTAGTGCCGGAAACTACCGTCACCCCGATTCGATCACCGACGCGGCACTTTCCTGGTTCGTGGCGCTTCAGGACGGAACCGCCGATCCGGAGACCCTGGCGGCCTATGATGAATGGCGCCGCAGCGATCCCCGTCATGGTCCCGCCTTCGACTTCGTCGCGGGCGTCGGTGGAATGCCGGAACTGCGCTCCGCGACACTTGCCAGTCCCGAGGCGTCCGCGCTCCGGACCCGTCCGGCCCGGAAGCCGTCGCGAAGCCTGTGGTGGGCCTCGCTCGCGGCGGCGTCGGTGATCCTGGCGGCCGGCTTCCACCGGCTGCCCGCCATGATGCTGCGATGGAACGCCGACTACCTGACTGATGCCGGCGACCGGCGGGAGGTTGCTCTGCCCGACGGTTCGCGCCTCCTGCTCGACTCCGCTTCCGCCGTGGCGCTCGATTTCGGCGAGGGACGGCGAAACGTCCGCCTGTTGCAGGGGGACGCGTTCTTCGACGTAGTCCCCGACCGGGCGAGGCCGTTTCGCGTGACCGGCAGTTTCAGCACCGTCGAGGTCACCGGAACCGCCTTCGCCGTTCATTCCGACGGGGTGGAGGATGCGATCTTCCTGGAGAAGGGCCGGATCGCCGTCGGCGGGCCGGGCGGTGCCGGGCTGCCCCTGATTCTCGAGCCCGGCGAAAGGGTGACGGCCACGGAAGGCGGGCTGTCCGCCGCCGTCCGGATGGATCCGGCCGTGGCGCTCGCTTGGCGCGAGGGCCGCTATGTTTTCCACGAGCAACCGCTCGGCGAGGTGATCGACAACCTGCGCCGCTACTACGCGGGAACGATCCTGGTGCTCGCCCCCCGGATCGACGAAGAACTGGTGAGCGGGAATTACCGGCTGGACGACCCGGTCGGCGTGCTCCGGTCGCTCGCCGGGGTCGCGGGCGCGAGCCTGACCGTCCTGCCCGGAGGGGTCGTCATCCTCGCCTGATCTTTTTTTGTGAGACCCGCCCGCTCCGGACGTCTGGCTGGATGGGGAGGCGCACAGCCGCGTGCGACCGCTCCCCGACGCCAGCATAAGACGGGAGTTGCAGGGAATGGATTGCCGGACGGGTGTAGCACCTGAAGTTTCGACGCGCGTAAGTGAGAAGGCCGCCCGGCATCTGATCCTGGCCCTGATGGCATCGACGGCCCTGGGTTGTGCCCTGACGATCCCCTCGGCCGCCTCGGCCCAGCAGCAGGCGCCGGCCGGCACCGCGGTCGGCCCCGTCGACTTCGCGATCCCGGCGCAGCCGCTCCAGGCGGCGCTGGACAGCTTCATCCGCCAGACCGGCTGGCAGGTCGGTTATCCCAGCGCCCTGGCTGCCGGCCGCACGTCCCGGCCCGTCGTCGGCGCCATGCCGCCCGCCCAGGCCCTGGAAACGCTGCTGGCCGGGACGGGAGTGGGGTTCCGAATGGCCGGATCGGCGACAGCCTCCCTGGTCTCGACGCAGGCACCGGCCCAGGCGAGTGCGGAAGGGGCGGCGATACCGGCGGGAGCCTTGATGCTCGACCCGGTCACCGTCTCCGGTTCAACCGGCGGCTGGGGAGTCGGCCGGACTACGATCACCGCGCAGGACCTGGAGCGGAGGAATCCCACGAGCCTCCAGCAGGTTTTCGCCGGGGAACCCGGCATCCGGGTCGGCAGTTCCGTGCCGATGTCCCAGAAGGTCTATGTCAACGGCGTCGAGGAGACCAACCTCGCCGTCAGCATCGACGGCAGCCGCCAGAACAACAAGGTGTTCCACCACAACGGCACGACCCTGATCGACCCAAGCTTCCTGAAGGTCGTCCGGGTCGACGCGGGCGTGGCGCCGGCCGATGCGGGGCCCGGTGCGCTGGCGGGGGCCATCGCCTATGAGACGAAGGACGCGCGCGACTTCCTGTCCGAGGATGGTGTCGGGGCCTTTGTCAAGTCGACTCTCAACACCAACGGGCCGGTCCTGACGACCAACCTGGCCGGTTACGGGATGCAACAGGGGCTGGAAGCCCTCGGATACGTCAACTACGGCAAGGGCGGCAGGTTCAAGGCGGGCAACGGCGACGAGGTGGCCGGCACCGGGACCGACATCGTGAGCGGGCTCGGCAAGGCCGCCATCGAGACCGACGGCGGCAACCGGTTCCAGATCAGCTACGAGCGGGTCTACGACGATGCCGCCCGGCCGTTCCGGGCCAATGTCGGCGGTATCGCGGGGCGCCCGCCCTGGGAACCGAAGGTTCGCGACTATACCCTCGATCGGCAGAATACGGTCTTCACATATACCACCACCCAGCCGACGGACCTCTGGGATCCGAAAGTGGTGATGGCCTATGGCCGCACCGACGTGGAAACGCCGATCTTCCTGCGTCCGGTGCCGCCAAGCACCGTTCCCGGCAGCTTCCCCGGCAAGGGAAAGACGGACTCGCTCAACGGCAAGGTCGAGAACCGGTTCTCCTTCGGCTTCGGATCGATCACGGCCGGCACGGACTTCTACCGGGACGAGGGCACCTACGGGGACGAGACCTTCTCCGCCACCGAGAAGGCGAACAATTTCGGCCTCTACGCCCAGGCCCGGGTCGAGCCGTGGGAGCGCCTGCGCCTGTCCTTCGGCCTGCGCGGCGACCGGCAGAAATTCGAGGGAACTACCGGGGAGGAGTGGACCAATTCCGGCATCAGCCACAACGCTTCGGGCGAATTCGACCTGATCCCCGAATTCCTGACCGCCAAGGCGGGATATTCCCACTCCTGGGCGGGCATCCCGCTGGCCGAGAACTTCATCATGAACAGTGCTTGGCGCTACGGCACCGGGCCTGAGCCGGCGACCGCGGACAACGTGACAGCCGGCCTGGAGGCCCGCTACCAGGGGTTCACGGTCGAAGGACGGGTCTTCCGGACCGATATCGACGACGCCCGGGCCGCGCGGTTCGCGGTTGCCAGCGCCACCCTCAGCCGCGACGTCGAGTCGAAGGGCTATGAGCTCGGGGCCGGCTATTCGTGGAACGAAGGCTATGTCCGTGCCAAGTTCGCCGACATCGACGTCACCATCGATGGCCAGCCCGCGGATTCGGACACCGGGACCTATCTCGCCACGCCGATGGGGCAGATCATCACCCTGGGCGGCGCCCAGTCCATCGCGACCTGGGACATGACCGTCGGCGCGGATATGGAGATCGTGCTGGACTACGACGAGGTCCAGGCCGGTCAGCGCCCGCTGGACGGCTACGAGGTGTTCAACGTCTTCGCGGAGTACCGGCCGGCCCAGTATTCGAACCTGAGCTTCCGGCTCGACGTCCGCAACCTCTTCGATGCCACCTACGCGGACCGGGCGACCTACGGGCAGGAATTCGGGACGGTCACGCCGCTCTACCAGCCGGGCCGGTCCTTCCTGATCAGCGCCTCGGCCAAGTTCTGACCCGCGGACGCCGGTACGGCCTTCTTGTATGCCACCGCCAGGATTGGCAAATCATGCCTTCAACTCAGCAGATCGCCGAGCAAGTCACCTTCCAGAGTTTCGCCAACTGCTACTGGCGGGAGATCGATGCCGGCAGATCGGCCCGGCATACCGTGCCGGACGGCTCGGCGGTCGATTGCGTCGAGTGGACCCTGACCTCCCAGCGGGCGGTCCTGCGCAGCGAGATCGTCACCCGGTCGCTGTGCGGGCCGAGCTGCTTCGGCAGGCTCTGGACCCGGTCCCTGGCGGACAGCGTGTGGCAGCAGGTCGAGCCGTTCTCCGCCCTGTGCTCGCTGGCACGGGAAAGCTACGGTCAGGTGCGGGCCGAAGGCGCAGCCGATCTCCGGGACAGCGAGCTGGAACTCCTGCTCCGGGTACTCCAGAGCTACCAGTCGGTGCGTTGCTATCTCGATGCGAACCGGGATTGCCCCGCCGCGGCGGACGATTTCATCGCCGCGGAGCAGTCGCTCGTGTTCGGCCACTGGCTTCACCCGACGCCCAAGAGCGTGCAGGGCATGACCCCCTGGCAGCAGCCGTGCTACGCTCCGGAACTGCACGGGCGGTTCCGGCTCCAGCTCTTCGCCGTCGCGGCGGACCATGTCAGCCACCGCTCCGCTTTCCGGCGAACCGCCCCGGAGATGATCGCCGATGCGCTGGGGACCGACGCCGGCCGGTTCGATCTTGCCGCAGGCGAGCAGATCATCCCCATGCATCCGCTCCAGGCGGAAGCGTTGCTGCTCGATCCTGCCGTCCAGGCCCTCCAGGCGCGGGGCGTGCTTCGGGCGCTGGGGCAGGGCGGGCCGTGCTTCACGGCCACCTCTTCGGTGCGTACGGTCTACAGCCCCGACAGCCCGTGGATGCTCAAATTCTCGCTGCCGGTCCGGATCACCAACTCCGTAAGGGTCAACCGGCGGCACGAGTTGGAAGCCGGCGTCATCATGGCGAAGCTGATCGGCTCCATCGGACCTTCGCTCGGGCAGCGTCTCCGCTTCCTGCTGGACCCTGCCTACATCACGCTGGAGGCGCCGGGCGGCGGCGAGAGCGGGTTCGAGGTGATCATCCGCGAGAACCCGTTCTCCGGCGGCCGGCAGAACGGGATCGTCGCCATCGCCGCCCTCGCCGCCGACCCTCTGCCGGGGCAGGTCTCGCGGCTGGAGCGGATGGTCCGGCGCGTCGCGGCGGCGCACGGCTGGCGGCCGAAGGAAGCGTGCCGCCACTGGTTCGGCCGGTATCTCGCCTGCGCACTGGAACCTCTCGTGAGGTTCTATGACGAGCACGGGATCGCCCTGGAAGCCCATCAGCAGAACGGCTTGCTGGACATCGGAGAGGGGCTGCCGAGCCGCTTCCACTACCGCGACAACCAGGGATTTTACCTGTGCAACTCGTACCGGGAGTCGCTGAGGCGGCATGCCCCGGAGGCCGACAACCTGCCGTCGCTCTATTACGACGAGGACGAGATCAACAGGCGCTTCTCCTACTATGCGATCGTCAACCAGGTCTTCTCGGTGATCGCCCGCATGGGCAAGGACGGCCTGATCGACGAGGAGGACCTGCTGCGCATCCTGCGCGGGCATCTGGAATTCCTGGCGCCGCAGATGAGGTGGGCCGGGCGGTCCTTCGTCGGCGGCCTGCTCGACAGCCCGACGATCGGTGCGAAGTTCAACCTCACCGCTCGGCTGCTCGATATCGACGAACTGCGGACGGCGAACGAGGCGGCGCTCTACGCGCACCTGCCCAACCCCCTGTGCGGGCTGGCGGTCGAGGACTCCGGAAGGGAACGCCATGCCCTTACCCCTTGACCTGCCCGGCCGGGCTGACGAGCGGGTCCTGAGGCAGCTCGTCGGCGCGCTGCTGTTCGAACGGGTGCTGGAGGCCCGGACGATCGAGGTGGACGGAAGCCCGGGCCTCGAATGGGAGTCGGGCGGCGTGCAGTTCCGGTGCAGCGGCTCCGCCGGACCGTTCGGGCGTTTGCGGATCGTCCCGGGATCGGTCCTGATGCGTGTGCCGGGCGGGCAGTGGGTGCCCGCCGACCCTCGCCCTCTGGTCGAAGGCTTGGCGACGCCCGCTGCGTACAAGGTGGCACTGCTGGCGGAACTGGACCGCACGGTGGCGCTGTGCCGGTGGAACGACGCCAACCTGCCCCGGACGCCGCGCCGCGGGATGCCCTTCGCGGACCTGGAAGGCGCGTTGGAGGAGGGCCATCCCTATCATCCCTGCTTCAAGGCCCGCCTCGGTTTCGACGAGGACGATCATGCCGCCTTCGGACCCGAGGCGGGGCGGAGCTTCAGGCTGGTCTGGCTGCTGGTCGAGCGCTCCCGCCTGCACCAGAACCTGGGCGGCGACGAGGAGGCGTTCTGGCGCGCCGAACTGGGCGGCAGGATCTGGGAAGAGCTCGAGGCGCGCCGGGCCGCCGCCGGCAGGAGTGCTGCCGACTACGGCTTCCTGCCCGTCCATCCCTGGCAATGGCGCGCTCTCCGCGACCGCGAACTGGCAGGCTGGTTGGCCGACGGGCGCGCGCACGTCCTGGGGCCACTCGGCGACCGCTATCGCGCCAGCCAGTCGGTCCGGACGCTGATGAATGTCGACGATCCCCGCAGGGCGGACGTGAAGCTGGCGATGAACATCGTCAACACGGCCTCGCGCCGGATCATCACGCCCCATTCGGTCTGCACCGGGCCGGCGATCTCCCGCTGGCTGACCGGCGTCGTGGAGTCCGACCCGTTCTTCGATCAGGTCTGCCCGTTCACCCTGCGGACGGAATATGCCGGCATCATCGCCGACCGGGACGGGCCGCTCGCCGGGCAGCTGGCCGTGCTCTGGCGGCGCAGCGTCGCCGAAACCCTGGGTGCGGGAGAGGCGGCGGTTCCCTTCAACATGCTGATGGTCGTGGAAAGCGACGGCGAACCCTTCATCTCGGAATGGGTCGGGAAGTTCGGCCTGCTTCCCTGGCTGGACCGGCTTTTCGAGACCGCGATCCTGCCGGTCTGGCATCTCCTGGTCTGCCACGGCATCGCGGTCGAGGCGCACGGCCAGAACATGGTCCTGGTCCACCGGGACGGCTGGCCGCAGCGGCTGATCCTGCGCGACTTCCACGAGAGCGTGGAGTACGTCCCCGACTTCCTGAAGGACCGGGAGAGCGTGCCGGACTTCGCCGCTCTGGATCCGGTCTACCGCGACGCTCCCCCCGACCGGTACTACTGGTCGGATCGGGTGGACGCCCTGCGGGAACTGGTGATGGACACCTTGTTCATCTACAACCTGACCGAAGTATCCCATCTCCTGAACCTTCATTACGGCCTGCCCGAACCGGTGTTCTGGCGGAAGGCCCATGACTGCCTCGAGCGCTACGCCCGGCGGCAGGGCCTGGAGGAACGCCATCGGCGGATAGGGCACGCGGCGCGGGAAATACTCACCGAGTCCCTGATGAGAGGAAAACTGCTCAATGCAACGGAAGAACTTCACCATCCGGTCCCGAACGTCTTCGCGGATTTCCGGGGCTGAAGGGACAGGGACCCTTCCGGACGATCGAGGTGCCGCATGATCCGGATCGACGACATGGTCCACGGCCGCACGGAGATCGAGGACCGGGCGGCGCGGTTCGCGGATCAGGCGGGCCTTTCCGGCCGCCCCGGCGTCCGGTTCGCCGCATGCTTCAGCGAAACGATCGACTGGCTGGCCCTCTTCTTCGCCGTCCGGGCCGCCGGCGGCAGCCTGTTGCCGCTCCATCCCAGCACCCCGCCCGTGGCGGCGCGGCGCATGGCGCGGGAAGGGGGCTGCCGCTTCCTGTTCCTCGACGGCATGACGCCCGAGGAGATCGCGCCCGAGGCGGTGGCCGGGGATACCGGCCAGCTGGTGCAGATGAGTTCGGGCACCACGGGCGCTCCGAAATACATCGCCCGGAACTGGGCCGACATTGACCGGGAGATCGAGAGCTATGTCGGCCATTTCCGCGAGCCGGAGGGCATGACCCCGGTGATCGCCTGCCCGACCACCCATTCCTACGGGCTGATCTGCGGGCTGCTGGTCGGGCTTCGGCGGGGAGCGGAGCCGCTGATCCTGAATACCGGGAACCCGAAATACATATTGAAGAAACTGGCCGAGTTGGAACGGCCGCTGCTCTACTCGTCCCCGGTGATCCTCCAGGCGCTGGCGAAGCTGCTTCCGGAGGGAGGGAAGATCCACGCCGCCATGACCTCCGGATCCTTGCTGCCCGACCCCTGGTTCGCGCGGATCCGCCTCAAGACCCGGCACCTGTACCAGCAGTACGGCTGCTCCGAGGCCGGCTGCATCGCCGTCAATCCCGACATGACCTCATCGAACGACATGGGCCTGCCGCTCCCGCATCATCGGCTGCGGACCGGCACCGGCCCGGACGCTCCGGAGGAGATCGTCGTCGAGGGTCCCGACGGGGAGATCCGCACCCGCGACCTGGGCTACCGGAGGCCGGACGGCATGCTGGTCTTCATCTCCCGGCTGGACGACACGATCAACGTCTCGGGCCTGAACGTCTATCCCAAGGATGTCGAGGACGTGGTGATGGCGCTGCCCGGCGTCACGGACGCGGTC
This sequence comes from Skermanella rosea, assembly GCF_016806835.2. Classification (NCBI taxonomy): domain Bacteria; kingdom Pseudomonadati; phylum Pseudomonadota; class Alphaproteobacteria; order Rhodospirillales; family Azospirillaceae; genus Skermanella; species Skermanella rosea. The sequence continues at coordinate 2,197,311 of NZ_CP086111.1, forward strand.
GCCTTCCGGAAGGCGGATCCCTTCGCCGGCGAGCGGGTCGGCCTGGTCTTCAGCGCCACCGGGCCGGTGTCCCACCAATCCATCCGCGCCTGGTGCCGGGAGCATCTGGCGGCCCACCAGCAGCCGACCGAGATCTTCCAGGCCGACGCCCTGCCGCGCATGGCGAACGGCAAAATCAGCCGGCGCCAGGTGGCGGAGTCCTACGCGGGGGCCGGCCGATGAGACGGGAAGAAGTCGTCGAGGCCATTCGCACCGTCCTGCGGGACCACCTCCAGAACCAGCACCTGCATCTGTTCGGCCCTTCGGCCCGGCTGAACGAGGACCTCTACATCGACTCCATCCTCATGATGGAAATCTTCCTCCAGTTGGAACTGTCGTTCGACCTCTCCGTGCCGGATCATGTCATGACCTCGCGGGAACTGGCGACCGTCGCGGATCTGGCGGGCCTGTTCGCGGAGGAGGAAGCCGCTCCGCCGGCCGCGCCGGAACCCCCGCCGGGAAGCGTCCACGGCGAGGAGTATGTCGATATCAAGGTGCATTGCTTCGTCAGTTCCGTGTGCGACGCCCTGAAGCGCACGCCGGGCATCGACCACCGGCCGTTCTACTTCGGTGTCTGGGACGCCGATTTCGCGATCGGCGACGGCACGCCGGGCAAGGAGTGGACGCTGCTCTACCACGCCCCATCCGTCAGCCACGACTTCTTCCGCCACTGGTTCCGGCGCCTCTACGGGCCGGAGGTCCGGGAATGGTACGACAGGAACCGGAGCAAGTCCGAGAACCTGACTACCCTGTTGGACCTCGTCGAGACCAGGTCCGACACGCTGAGCGTCATGGCGATGGTGGATCTCCATCACCTGCCCGAACGCGAGAACAAGTTCAACCAGAACCCGTTTCCCCATTATCTCATGCTGGAGAAGTCGGCCGATCCGGAGGTCTTCTTCGTCTCGGACCCCGATTTCCGCTGGGAAGGCGAGATCGCGAAAGAGAAGATCGTCCATGCCTTCTGCCAGCCGACGGTCGGCGGCGGGTTCGCGTTCGACCGGAGGGAGATCCAGGCTCCGGCGGCCGAGGACCTGAAAGCCTACTTCGAAGCCTGTTTCCAGCCCGACGCCAATCCGCTGACCGCCGCGGTCCGCCGGATCGTGGCGACGCACCTCGCGGGAAAGGACGGCCGGAAGCCGAGGGACCTCGGGGCGGCGCTGCGGGAACTGCCGGTCATCTCGATCCGGAAATACGCCTACGAGCACGGGTTCGCGTTCTTCTGGCGCGCCCTCGGCCTGCCCGACGAGACGTTCCTGGTCCATTGCGACAGGATCGAGGAGCTGATCCAGGGTTTCAAGGCGCTGCACTACGCCGTCCTGCGGCTTGCCGAGACCGGCGACACCGGCCTCGCCGCCGACATGTTCGAGCGGCTGGACCGGCTGGACCGGCTCGAATTCGCCGTCAAGGCGGCACTCGGTGCCGTCTTCCGGTCCTGGTGCGAGGCGAACCGACTTTCCGACGATCGACGCCGGCGCGACGCCGAGGTGGCCTGATGAAGATCTCGCTCTGCACCATCACGTTCCGCCATCACCTGCTGTCGCTGGAGGACCTGGCGGTCTGGGCGCGGGCCAACGGCTTCGAGGGCATCGAGCTGTGGGGCGCCCACGCCCGGAACATGGCGCACGATCCCGGGCGGAACGCCGCCTGGCTGGCCGGGTTCGGCCTGTCCGTCCCGATGCTGAGCGACTACCTGCCGCTCGACGGGGACACGGGCGACCTGATGCGCAAGACGGCAGATCTCTGCCGCCTGGCGCAGCGCTGGCGGGCGGGTAAGATCCGCACCTTCGCCGGCGGCACCGGAAGCCGGGAGACGCCGACGGCCCGGCGGGCTTTCATCGCCGACCGGCTGCGCATGATATGCGACTACGCCGCCGCCCACGGCCTGTCGCTCCTGGTCGAGACCCATCCCGGGACGCTGGCGGACAGTCTGGCGGCGACGCGCGCCCTGATCCGGGCGGTGGACCATCCCGCCTTGGGGATCAATTTCGACGTGCTGCACGTGTGGGAGGGCGGCGACGACCCGATCGAGGCCCGCCGGGAGCTGCGCCCCCATATCGGCCATTACCACCTGAAGAATATCCGCTCGCGGGCGGACCTGACGGTGTTCGAGCCCGCCAACGTCTATGCCGCGGCGGGGCGGCGCGACGGGATGGTGCCGCTGTTCGACGGCATGATCGATTACCGCGCCTTCCTGGCCGAGATTTCCGGCGATCCCGACGCCGAAGCCTCGCTCGAATGGTTCGGCAACGATTGCCACGAGACCCTGCGCCGGGACCGTCTCGCCATCGGCGGCGAGCGGGACCGGCACCGGAGGCCGGACGCATCGCCCGCCGCGCGCCGGCCGGCCCCGCCGGACCGTTTCGCCGGGGTCGCGGCCGGGGAGGGCCGGCCTTAGCGGTCGATCTCGCCGAACACGATGTCGATGGAGCCGATGATCGCCACGGCGTCGGCCAGCATGTGCCCCTTGGCCATGGCGTCGATCGCCTGGAGATGGGCGAAGCCGGTTCCGCGGATCTTGCAGCGGTAGGGCTTGTAGGTCCCGTCCGCGATCAGGAACACGCCGAACTCGCCCTTGGGCGATTCCGTCGCCGTGTAGGTTTCCCCGGGCGGGACGTGGAAGCCCTCCGTGTAGAGCTTGAAGTGGTGGATAAGCGCCTCCATGGAGCGCTTCATCTCGCCCCGGCGCGGCGGGGACACCTTGTGGTCCTGGACCCGCACCGGCCCGTCCGGCAGTTGCTCCAGGCATTGACGGATGATTCGGTTGCTCTGCCGCATCTCGTCCATGCGCACCAGGTAGCGGGCGTAGCAGTCCCCGGTGAGCCCGACCGGAACGTCGAAGTCCATCTTGTCGTAGACGTCGTAGGGCTCGGCCTTGCGCAGATCCCATGGAACGCCGGAGGCGCGGAGGCAGGGACCCGTGAAGCCCCAGTCGAGCGCCTCGGCCTCGCTGACGATGCCGATGTCCACCGTCCGCTGCTTGAAGATCCTGTTCTCGGTCAGCAGGTTCTCCAGGTCGTCGACGAACTTCGGGAACTGCTCGGTATAGGCCCAGATGTCGTCGGCCAGGCCCGCCGGCAGGTCCAGGTTGACGCCGCCCGGGCGGAAATAGTTGGCGTGGAGCCGGGCGCCGGATACCCGCTCGTAGAACCCCATCAGTTCCTCGCGCTGCTCGAAACCCCAGAGCGACGGGGTGATGGCGCCGACGTCGAGCGCGTAGGTGGTGATGTTCAGCAGGTGGTTCAGGATGCGGGTGATCTCCGCGTACATCACCCGGATGTACTGGGCCCGCGGCGGTGCCTGGATGCGCAGCAGCTTCTCGATGGCGAGCACGTAGGTGTGCTCCATGCACATCGGGGAGACATAGTCGAGCCGGTCGAAATAGGGGATGGACTGGAGATAGGTCTTGTACTCCATGAACTTCTCGGTCCCGCGGTGGAGCAGGCCGATATGCGGGTCGCAGCGCTCGACGACCTCGCCGTCCATTTCCATGATGAGGCGCAGGACGCCGTGGGCCGCCGGATGCTGCGGCCCGAAATTCATGGTGTAGGTCTTGATCTTGCCGGGCTCGGCGGCGTTGGTCGCTGTCTGGACGGCCATCACTTGTTGCTCCCCGGCTGGTCCTGCCCCGTCGGCGCCTCGGCTTTCTCGTCCCCGGCCAGCATGACGTTGGTCATGCCCTCCCAGGGGCTGAGGAAGTCGAAGGTCCGGAAGTCCTGCTGGAGCTTCACGGGTTCGTAGACCACCCGTTTCTGTTCGTCGTCGTAGCGCATCTCGACGTAGCCGGTCAGGGGGAAGTCCTTCCGCATGGGATGCCCCTCGAAGCCGTAGTCGGTCAGGATGCGGCGCAGGTCCGGATGGTCGGAGAAGAACACCCCGAACAGGTCCCAGATCTCCCGCTCGAACCAGTTGGCGACGGTATAGACGCCGGTGATCGAAGGGACCGCCGAGTCCTCGTCGGTGCTCAGCTTGATCCTGATCCGCTGGTTATGGCGCAGGCTGAGCAGGTTGTAGACCACGTCGAACCGCTCTTCGCGCTGGGGATAGTCGGCGGCGGTGATGTCCATCATCTGCTGGAACTGGCACATGGCGTCGTCGCGCAGGAACGTCATGACCTTGACGGTGTCCCTCCGCTCGATCCGGAGGACCAGTTCGTTCAGCAGAACCTCCGCCGACCGGACTGCGCCGGGCAGGCTTGTCCGGATGTGGTCTCCGAGCTTCTGAAGCGCTTCCGTATTCATCGCAAGTGTCCTTTCCCGCCGCCGGCTCCGGTCGAGCCGACGCGGGCCACAAACAGTCCGTCGGGAGAATTGTCCCGGGGACTCGTGGGTAGACACCCTTCGGACAGGGGCGGCTATTCTTCCGCCAGGGGGAGTCCGCGCGGTGAACGGACGCCGCCGATCCAGGTGTCCAGGACGCGCAGTCCGGCATCGAGCAGGACGAGGTCCGCCCGGTACCCCGCCTCCAGCCGGCCCAGGAGGTCCCGCATGCCCAGGAACGTCGCGGGATAGAGCGACGCCATGCGCAGGCTTTCCTCCAGCGGCAGGCCGAGGAGATCGACGCAGTTCCTGACGGCCGAGGCCATGTCGATGTCGGCACCGGCGAGCGTGCCGCCTTCGGTCTCCAGCCTTCCGCCCCGGCGGAGGATGCGCCGGCCGTACAACTCGAACCCGTCCGCGTCGGTCCCGACCGGGGGCATGGCGTCGGTCACCAGGAACAGCCCGGCCGGTCCCTTGGCGGCCAGCGCCATGCGCAGGGTGGCCGGATCGACATGGATGCCGTCCGCGATGATGCCGCACCAGGTGCCGTTCCGTTCCAGCGCCGCGACGGCCACGCCCGGCTCCCGGCCGGCGATGGGCGGCATGGCGTTGAACAGGTGGGTGAAGCCGGTCAGCCCGTGCCGGACGGCGTCCAGCGTGCGGCCGTGACTTGCGATCGTGTGTCCGGCCGAGACCACGACGCCGGCCCCGGCCAGCCGGGCGACGGTCCGGTCCTCGACCTCCTCCGGGGCCAGGGTGACCAGCACCCGGCCGTGGGGCATCCGCTCCGGCAAGGCGCAGAGGAAATCCAGGTCGGCGCCGTCGGGGTGCCGGATGTGTCGGGGATCGTGGACGCCCGGCTTGTGCGGACTGATGAACGGCCCTTCGAAATGGATGCCGAGGATGCCGCTCCCCGGCCGGCGCATCGCGGCGATCACGGCCTCGGCGGCGGGCGCCATCCGGGAGCGGTCGTCGGTGATCAGGGTCGGCAGAAGCCCGGTGCAGCCGAACCGGCGCAGGGCTGCGGCCATCCGGAGGACGGTCTCCTCGCCGGGATCGCCGTTGAACAGCACGCCGCCGGCTCCGTTGGCCTGCACGTCGATGAAGCCCGGGGCAAGCAGGCTGCCGGCCGGCAGCCGGACGGTCGCGGGACCGGCGGGAACGTCCGCCTCCGCCACCAGGCCGGCGATCACCCCGCCGTCCAGCGCGATCGCCTGGCCCTCGATGATGGCGTCGCCGGTGAACAACCGGGACCCGGCCAGAAACTGTACCAAAGAAAGCGCCCCCCGTATCCGGACCGATGATCGCACCTATAACACCCGGCGCCTCAGGCGGCATCGTGGAAGATGATGCCGAGGGTGTGGCGCTCCCCGGAGCGGACCCGGCTGACGCCGTGCCGGAGGGCGACCCGGTACCAGCCGCGGCTGCTCCGGACGGGCCGCTGGTTGACCGCGAAGACGACGCCGTCGCCTTGCCCGAGCGGCACCACCTCCGCCCGCGACTGCATGCGGGGGCGCTGTTCCGTCAGGACGAACTCGCCGCCGGTGAAGTCGCGGCCGGGTTCGGAGAGCAAGAAGGCGACCTGCAGCGGGAACACGTGCTCCCCGTACAGGTCCTGGTGCAGGCAGTTGTAGTCGCCCTCGCCGTATCTCAGGAGCAGCGGCGTCGGCCTGCCCTGGCCGGCGGCGTGGCAGCGCTCCAGGAACTCGGCATGGTCGGCGGGGAACCTGATGCCGATCCCCAGCGCCTCGTTCCAGCGGTTGGCGATCCCGGCCAGCCGGGGATAAAGCGCGTTCCGCAGCCCGGCGACCGGGTCGGGCAGGGGATAGGCGAAATACTTGTACTCGCCCCGGCCGAAGCCGTGCCGCGCCATGACGACACGGCTTCGGAACGGCTCGTCGCGGCCGTAGAGCGCCGCGACCGCGGCGCACTGCTCGGGCGTCAGGACGGACCCCACGGCGGCGCAGCCATAGGCGTCGAGGTCCGTCCCGATCCGGGTCCAGTCCAGGTGATCCAGGTTCACGATGCGGTTCCTCCCCGGTGATGCCGTCGCCATCGATGACAAAACCGGGAAGGGAGCGCCACCCGGAACTTGCGGGCCTACTCCGCCGCGAGGGCCGCCGGCTGGGTCGGCAGGCGCCGGGCGACGCCCTCCGCGTAGGCCGGGTCGGCCTTCTCGAAATGGGCGAGCTGGCGCCGTTGGATCGCCGCCGGGGCCTGGCCGAGCGAGCCGGCGATGTTGTCCATCAGCCGCTCCCGGGCATCCGCGTCCATCAGGCGGAACAGGTCGCCGGCCTGGGTATAGTCGTCGTTGCCGGCGCGGTGGTCGTAGCGCGCGGCGTCGCCCCGGAGCGCCAGCGGCGGCTCGGCGCGGCGGGCGTCGTCGTCCGGCCCGCCGAAGCTGTTGGGCTGGTAGTTCGGCGTGCCGCCGCCGTTGCCGTCGAACCGCATGGCGCCGTCCCGCTGGTAGTTGCTCACCGGGGCGGAATGGGGCCGGTTGACCGGCAGCAGGCCGTAGTTGCCGCCCAGCCGGTAGCGGTGGGCGTCGGCATAGGCGAACAGCCGGCCCTGGAGCATCCTGTCCGGGCTGAAGCCGATGCCGGGGACCACGTTGGCCGGGCTGAAGGCGGCCTGCTCTACCTCGGCGAAGTAGTTCTCCGGGTTGCGGTTCAGCTCCAGCCGGCCGATCTCGATCAGCGGATAGTCGCCGTGGCGCCAGACCTTGGTCAGGTCGAACGGGTCGAAGGCGTAGGCGTCGGCCTCGGCTTCCGGCATGATCTGGACATAGACCCGCCAGCTCGGGAAGTCGCCGTCCAGGATGGAGCCGAACAGGTCGCGGGTCGCGTGGTCCGGATCGACGCCGGCCATCCTGACCGCCTGGTCGGCGGTGAAGTTCTCGATCCCCTGGTCGGTCTTGAAGTGGTACTTGACCCAGAAGCGCTCGCCCGCCTCGTTGATCCAGGAGAAGGTGTGGCTGCCGAAGCCGTCCATGTGGCGGTAGCCGCGGGGCGTGCCGCGGTCGCTGAACAGGATGGTCAGCTGGTGCATCGTCTCCGGCGAGAGGGAGAAGAAGTCCCAGACCATGGTCGGGCTCTTCAGGTTGGTCAGCGGGTCGCGTTTCTGCGTGTGGATGAAGTCGGGGAACTTCAGCGGATCGCGGATGAAGAAGACCGGCGTGTTGTTGCCGACCAGGTCGTAGTTGCCTTCCTCGGTATAGAACTTCAGCGCGAAGCCGCGGGGGTCGCGCTCGGCGTCGGCCGAACCCTTCTCGCCGCCGACGGTGGAGAAGCGCAGGAACACCTCCGTCTCCTTGCCGATGCGGTTCAGGAACGCGGCCGTGGTCCAGGCCGACACGTCGCGCGTCACCCGGAAGGTGCCGTAGGCGCCGGCGCCCTTGGCATGGACGACGCGCTCGGGGATCCGCTCCCGGTTGAAGTGGGCCAGCTTCTCGATCAGGTGGAAGTCCTGGATCAGCACCGGGCCGCGCGGGCCGGCGGTCAGGGAATTCTGGTTGTCGCCGACGGGAATGCCGAACGTGGTGGTGAGCGTGCTCATGGACTCGACTCCTCCGGGATGGGGATGGGCAAGGCTGGATTGAAGCCGGGCTGGATCGGAGGCGGTCAGCGGATCGATCGGGCGATGTGGCGGCGATAGCGGTGGACCTTCAGCAGAAGGTCGTCCGGCAGGTCGCCTTGCACATGCACGCCGCCGCCCCGGACCTCGAGGCGCCCGCCGCGACGGGTGACCTCGTCGATCAGCAGGCGAAGGCTTTTCCGAATTCCGTTCATCGATCGTCGTCTCCTTGTGGCTTCACGATGCCCCGCCCGGCGTGATAAGACCAATCGATGGTTTGGATTGTATCGATAAGCAGAGCCTATCGCCGGGGGCGCCGCCCGTGAGCTTCGCCGGCCTGTCCCTGCGCGACCTGGAGTACCTGGTCGCGGTCGCCGACCTGCGCCATTTCGGGCAGGCGGCGCAGCAGTGCGGCGTCAGCCAGCCGGCGCTGAGCGGCCAGATCCGCAAGCTGGAGGACCTGCTGGGCACGCCCGTGTTCGAGCGCGCCGGCCGGAAGGTGTTGCTGACGGCGCGCGGCGACGCCCTGGTCGCCCAGGCCCGCCGCGTCCTGGAGGAGGCGCAGCGGCTGGTCGAGCTGGCGCGCGACCTGAACGAGCCGCTGAGCGGGCGGCTCGGCCTCAGCGCCATCCAGACGCTGGGGCCGTACCTCTTCCCCCATGTGCTGCGGCCCCTGCGGGAATGCTTCCCCCGGCTCGACCTGATCCTGGGGGAGGGCAGGACCGGGGAGCTTCTGGCGGGCCTGCGCGCCGGGCGGATCGACGCCGTACTGGTGGCCCTGCCGGTGCGGGAGCGCGGCGTGACGGTGGAGCCGCTGTTCTTCGAGCCCTTCCTGCTGGCCCATCCCGCCGGCCACCGGCTGGGTTCCGGCGCGGCGGTGACGGCCGCCGATCTGCCGGCGGACGACCTGATGCTGCTGGAGGAGGGGCATTGCCTGCGCGACCAGGCGCTGGCCGTGTGCGGCGCCGGCGGTTCCCCGGGCGGCCGGGCGCGCCACGCCACCAGCCTGGAAACCCTGCGCCACATGGTCGCCGCCGGGGCCGGTTACACCCTGATGCCGGCGCTCGCCGCCGGGGAGGACGATACGCTGGGTGGCTTGGTCGCCTACCGTCCCTTCGTCCCCGATCCGCCCGGCCGCACCATCGCGCTGGCTTGGCGGAGCAGCGATCCGCGCGCGGCGCAGTTCCACCGGCTGGCCGACTGCCTGGCGGATGCCGCCCTCAACGCCCGCCCGCCGCGTCCCCCGGGGTTGACGGCGCCGCAGCGATAGCCGGGACAGGAGTCGGGTGGAGATGGGTCGGGTGGAGGTGCTCGATCCGGAAGCCGAAGCGGTCGGCCAGGGCGTCGGCGACGCGCTGGCGGTGGCAGACCGCGGGGTCGGCCTCGAAGCAGAGCAGGGCGCTGGGACGCGCCTGCGCGACGTCGGCGGCGCGCAGCAGGTCGAACTCGGCCTCCGGCGTCGCCATGCGCTCGTCCACGATCCTCCAGAACAGCTCGTGGTCGCCGCGCCGGGCGGCAAGCCTGCCCTCCTTCGGCGTGCCCAGCCCCTTGAGGTGGAGATACTCGATTCCGGCCGCTTCGAGCGAGGCGCGCAGCGTGCTCTTGGAGAATCCGGCGCGCCGCGACAGGGGCAGGTCGCGCACGTCGATCAGCACCTTGACGCCGGCCTGCCCCAAGGCCGCCAGCAGGGCGTCCGACGAGGCCTGCTCGTAGCCGACCGTCCAGATGGTTGGCCCGGTGGTTGGCGCTGCGGCCATGGGTTTCCTCCCGTTCGACTTTGCGGTGATCCCGTCCCGGCCGATCCTGTACAGTCGGGAGAGGCTGGGCAAGGAGGTTACGATGGATCTTCTGGAAACACTCGTCGTCGCGCGCACCGGGGACATCGGCGGGTTCGCGGTCCGCCGGGCGCTGCCGTCGGTCAAGCGGCGCATGGTCGGCCCGTTCGTCTTCCTCGACCAGATGGGGCCGGCGGAGTTCATCATCGGCCACGGCCTGGACGTCAGGCCGCACCCGCATATCGGGCTGGCGACCGTCACCTACCTGTTCGAGGGCGAGATCCTGCACCGCGACAGCCTGGGCACGATCCAGCCGATCCGGCCCGGCGCGGTGAACTGGATGACGGCGGGCAGGGGCATCTCCCACTCCGAGCGCACGGCGCCTGAGCTGCGGGCGCGGGGCTTCAGCCTGTTCGGCATCCAGTCCTGGGTCGCCCTTCCCGCCCATGCGGAGGAGACCGATCCCGCCTTCGTCCACCATCCCGTCGACGACCTGCCGGTGATCGAGGGCGAAGGCAAGCGCGTGCGGGTGATCGCCGGGGCGATGTACGGCGCCGCCTCGCCGGTCGCGACGCTGACCGAGACCTTCTACGCCGACGCGGCGCTGGACGCCGGGGCGAGCATCCCGCTGCCGGCCGACCAGGAGGAACGGGCCGTCTATGTGGTCCAGGGACGTATCGACATCGCGGGCGACCGGTTCGAGCCCGGTCAGCTCCTGGTCTTCCGCCCCGGCGACGCGATCACCGTCACCGCGCTGGAACCGGCGCGGCTGATGCTGCTGGGCGGGGCGGCCATGGACGGGCCGCGTCATATCTGGTGGAACTTCGTCTCCAGCTCGAAGGACCGCATCGAGCAGGCCAAGGCCGACTGGAAGGCCGGGCGCTTCGGCGCGGTGCCGGACGACGCGGAGTTCATTCCGCTGCCGGAGCGGTGACCCGCGCGCCGGCGGCAGAGGCGGTCCGGAAGGGCGCTTTCTGGAAAGGCGGCACCGGGACGGACAGGGAGGTGGAGCCGAACAGGGCCGCCGTCTTGGGGGAGGTCACTATCGGGAGGGCCGAAAGGTCACTATTCCGCGTCGCGGCGGGCCGGGAGGGCTTTGCCGGCGCGGGGTGACGGGCCGCGGGCCTGTCCGGGGCGGCCTGGGCGGGTTCGTCGTCCGGATCGCAGTCCAGGCTCTCCAGGTCGGCGTCGGGGTGCGGCCGGTCGCCGAGGAAGTGGTGCGGGATGCGCCTGTCCTGGACCACGCCGCGCAGCTTCAGCCACAGCTCGACGGCGCGCAGGCTCAGCCCGAGGCTCTTGCGCTCCAGGGCCTCGTCCATGATCGTCCGGACCAGGGCGGCCGCCTCCTCCAGGTCGGCCTGATGGCCGGCGCGGCGGTCGGCTCGGAGCTGGGCCACGCGGACCTGGATCTCCGGCAGGCCCATCAGGACGGCGCCGCGCTGTTTGGCACCCTTGGGCGAGTACCCCGCCCGGCGCGCCGCCTCCGCCGCGCCGACGTTGCAGGCCATGGCTTGGCAGAAGGCTTCCTGGCGGGGCGTCAGCACGATCACGGGCGGGGCGGAGGCGGCTTGTGGCTGTGTCTGGGGCTGGTGGTCGAGCATGGCTGGGGCGCCTTGGCCGTATGAGAACAATTCATGAACATTAGCGTGAATTAGAGTCAGGTTCAAGTTATCCGGAGGGTGCGCGTCCCGCGCACCGCGGGCGGCGGGACGCCGCCCCTCCGCGAGGCTCCCGCTGAGGTGGCGCTGAACCCCCTCACCCCGACCCTCTCCCCCAAAGGGGGCTAGTCTATCAACAGATCTTTTGCCGGAGAGCTACGCCCTCGCACATTGTTGCGAAACGGGCGTAGCCTCTGGCAAAAGTGATGGGTCCAGCCGGCTTGGATTTGGGATAGCCGTCCCAGCCGCCCAAACGGGCGATAAACCATGCGGCCCAAGCCAGCGTGTCGGGCGGATGTGGGTTTTTGCGGGCGGCGGTGCGGCCTTCCAGACGTGGTTGTAGGGCGATCAGGACGCTGACCTGCTGTGCGGAGAAAGTGTCGTCGATCGGGCGAACCAGGACGCCGTCGCGAACGCCGAGCAGTTGCAGGATGTGCGTGGCGGCGACCAGGGCGACGAAAGCCAGCCGCTGAAGGGCGTCGGCGCTTTCGACCTGGCTCGACTCGATATCCAGCCCCTGCGTCTTGAGAGTACGGAAAAGCTGCTCGATGGTCCAGCGCCGCCGGTACCAAAGCACGATTTCCAAGGCTTTTGCGGTGTCCTCGACCTGATGTGTCGTCAGCAGCCGCCAATGTACCGGGTCTTCTCCGGCGGGGGCGTCCACTTCGCGAACATCGACCATTCGAAGGGCGAGCGCCGGTGCGGCGCCGGGGTGTGTCCCGTTCCTGGGCCGTTTCACCGCGACCGCGCCGTAGCGCAGTTCCAGGGTCGCCGTGCGGGCCGAGCGCTTGCCGGGGCGTTCGGGAAGGTCCAGCGTGAAGCGCTCCGCCACCGCCAGCGCGTCGCTCCAGGCGTATAAGTAGCCGCCTCCGGCCAGCGCCCTGTCGCGGCAGGCCCGCGTCAGAAGATCGAAACCCGTTTCCGGCAGCCGCTCCCATTCCTCGTAGATGTCGCTTTCGCGGTCGGCGACGACCGTGACGTGCCGGGCCGTATCGAGATAGTGCTTGGCTGTCTGCGCGCCCTCCAGCCAGCGCATCGATTCCTTGCTCTCGATCGGCAGAGCCCGACGGTGCTTGGCCGCGGTTTCATGACGGGCGTAGACCTGCGCTCCGACAAGTCCCAGACAAGCTCCGCTTTCGGCCTCGACCGCCAGCACCGGATGGACGAACAGCCCGGCGTCCCGGCCATTGCCCACGGTGCCCAGGCCCCGCGTTCGTCCGGCATGGGCCTGATAGTTCAATTCGCTGGTGTCCTGGATGGCCAGAACATGCAGGCCGACGACGCGCGCCCGCATCTGCTCGCCGATCGTGCATTCCATTTCCACCAGTCTTACCTTGGCATTGTTCAGCCAACGCCCGAAGCGAGCCTCTTCGATCCGGTCGTTCGACAAACGCCGAATGCGGACGGTCGAGCGCTCGACCATCCTTTGCAGCAGTTGCCGCCCCCTTTTTTCAGCCGTTCATCGTTGAAACGGCCGACGATATCAACCTGAATGTCCATTCGTGACGCCCTCCGCCTGAGAACGTCACGAACAGAATCACATCCCCGCCAAACTACGCAACTACAGCGACAAACCCGAGTCAACCTGCCGCACCTAAAAAGATCTGTTGATAGATTAGCCCAAAGGGGGCGAGGGGGCGCTGTATGGAAAGCGGTCGCCGCGAGCAAAGCTCCCTCGCCCCCTTGGGGGCTAGTCTATCAACAGATCTTTTGCCGGAGAGCTACGCCCTCGCACATTGTTGCGAAACGGGCGTAGCCTCTGGCAAAAGTGATGGGTCCAGCCGGCTTGGATTTGGGATAGCCGTCCCAGCCGCCCAAACGGGCGATAAACCATGCGGCCCAAGCCAGCGTGTCGGGCGGATGTGGGTTTTTGCGGGCGGCGGTGCGGCCTTCCAGACGTGGTTGTAGGGCGATCAGGACGCTGACCTGCTGTGCGGAGAAAGTGTCGTCGATCGGGCGAACCAGGACGCCGTCGCGAACGCCGAGCAGTTGCAGGATGTGCGTGGCGGCGACCAGGGCGACGAAAGCCAGCCGCTGAAGGGCGTCGGCGCTTTCGACCTGGCTCGACTCGATATCCAGCCCCTGCGTCTTGAGAGTACGGAAAAGCTGCTCAACCCGCCACTCCTAACACCTCTGTAAGTTTGACTGCTCCGAACCCGGCGCCCAGAGTGGGCTGCGACGCGTTGCTGTCGCTGGCACGATGGTTGGCAGGTCGCCATGAGCGATCGGAGGCCGGCGAGCCCGGAGATCTGGCAGACTGTTCCGGCGGATCGGAAGTCCCACCTGATCCGTCTCCTCGCCGGCATGGCCTGCCGCACCCTGGCGGTGCCCGAACCGTCGACGGAGGCGCCTCATGAGCACAATCACGGCTGTGGTCGCCGGACGCGACGGCGGCAAGCTGACGGCGGACCACTTGACCCGGTCGGCCGTCGTCTATGTCCGCCAATCGACCCTCCAGCAGGTTGAGCGCCACCAGGAATCCACTCGCCTGCAATACGCCCTGGTCGAGCGCGCCGTGACCCTGGGATGGCAGCGTCGCCAGATCCTCGTTATCGACGATGACCTCGGCCGATCCGCAAGCTCGGCCGAGGGCCGGCCCGGGTTCCAGCACCTCGTGGCCGAGGTCGGCCTGGGCCACGTCGGCATCGTGCTGGGCATCGAGATGTCGCGGTTGGCGCGGTCCTGCCGCGACTGGCACCAGTTGCTCGAGATCTGCGCGATCTTCGGGACGTTGCTCGGCGACGCCGAAGGCATCTACGACGCGAAGAATTTCAACGACCGCCTCCTGCTGGGCCTCAAGGGCACCATGAGCGAGGCCGAGTTGCACATCCTGAAGACGCGCATGCTGCATGGCAAGCAGGCCAAGGCCGACCGGGGCGCTCTCCAGCTCTGCCTGCCGCGCGGCTATGTCCGGCAGCCCGACGGGACCGTCATTCAGGATCCCGACGAGCAGGCGCGCGCCGTCGTCGCCCTGCTCTTCGACCTGTTCGACCGCCATCGGACGCTGAGCGGCGTCCTGCGCCACTTGGTCGAGCACGGGATCGAGCTGCCGTACCGGACCGGGGGACGGCCCGGCGAGCCGCTCGCCTGGCACCGCCCGAACCGGGCCACGCTGAGCAACCTCTTCCACAACCCGATCTACGCCGGGGCCTATTCCTACGGCCGACGGCCGACCGATCCGCGCCGCCAGAAGGCCGGGCGGCCCGGGACCGGCCGCCGGGTCGCCGCCCCGGGCGACTGGGCGGTGCTGCTCAAGGACCGCTTCCCCGCCTACATCACTTGGGAGCACTATGAGGCCAACCTTCGCCAACTCGAGGCCAACATGGCGCAGGCCACGGGGGTGAGCCGCGGCGGGACCGCGCTGCTGTCGGGACTGGTGGTCTGCGGCCGCTGCGGCCAGCGGATGACCACCCAGTACAGGAGCAACGGCCACGCCGCGCGCTACGTCTGCAACCGGGCGGCATCCAGCTACGCCGCGCCGCTGTGCCAATCCCTGGTCGCGGCGACCGTGGACGAGGCGGTCACGGCCCTGGTGCTGCAGGCGCTGGAGCCGGCCGCCCTCGAGGTCAGCCTGCGCGCCGCCGAGGACCTCGCCGCCGAACGCGCCGCGGTGCAGCGGCACTGGGCGCAGCGGCTCGAGCGGGCGCGCTACGAGGTGAAGCGGGCGTTCCGGCAATACGACGCGGTCGAGCCCGAGAACCGTCTGGTCGCCCGCACGCTGGAACGGCACTGGGAGGCGGCGCTGGCGGCCGAGGCCGACCTGCGGGCCGAGTACGAGCGCTTCCTCGCGCACCAGCCCGCCGTCCTCAGCGGCGAAGAGCAGGCGGAGATCCGCCGCCTGGCCGCGGATCTGCCGGCGCTCTGGCACGCCCCGACGACGACCATGGCGGACCGGCAGGCCGTCGTCCGCCAGATCCTCGACCGGGTGGTGGTCGGCGTGGAGGGCCACAGCGAGACCGTCACGCTGGAGTGCCGGTGGGCCGGCGGCCACAGCACCCGCACCACGCTGGCCCGGCCGGTCGCCCGCCTGGAACAGCTGAGCACCTACCCGGCGTTGCTGGAGCGGGTCGCCGCCCTGCATGCCGACGGCCGGACGGCGCCGGCGATCGCCGACACGCTCAACGCGGAGGGCTGGGTCCCGCCCAAACGCCGCGGTCCCTTCTCGGCGGCAACGGTCCGGGGCCTGCTCTACCGGCAGGGGCTGAAGCGGTGGCCCAACGAGCGGGCCCGGCGCACCATGACGGCATCCCCGCACGATTGGACGCTGGAGGCCCTGGCCCGTCACCTGGACATCCCGAAGCCGACGCTCTACGCATGGCTTCGCAAGGGCGTGATCACCGGCCGGCTGGTCACCGGGGAGGGCAAGTCAGTCTGGATGATCCAGGCCGACGACGCCGAACTGGCCCGGCTACGGACCTTGCACGCGACGCCACGCATGTGGAACCCGGGCTCGCCCGACCCTGTCGAGGACGGCCCGATGTAATTACGGAGGCATCATGTCTGGTCGATCTCGATGGTCCAGCGCCGCCGGTACCAAAGCACGATTTCCAAGGCTTTTGCGGTGTCCTCGACCTGATGTGTCGTCAGCAGCCGCCAATGTACCGGGTCTTCTCCGGCGGGGGCGTCCACTTCGCGAACATCGACCATTCGAAGGGCGAGCGCCGGTGCGGCGCCGGGGTGTGTCCCGTTCCTGGGCCGTTTCACCGCGACCGCGCCGTAGCGCAGTTCCAGGGTCGCCGTGCGGGCCGAGCGCTTGCCGGGGCGTTCGGGAAGGTCCAGCGTGAAGCGCTCCGCCACCGCCAGCGCGTCGCTCCAGGCGTATAAGTAGCCGCCTCCGGCCAGCGCCCTGTCGCGGCAGGCCCGCGTCAGAAGATCGAAACCCGCTTCCGGCAGCCGCTCCCATTCCTCGTAGATGTCGCTTTCGCGGTCGGCGACGACCGTGACGTGCCGGGCCGTATCGAGATAGTGCTTGGCTGTCTGCGCGCCCTCCAGCCAGCGCATCGATTCCTTGCTCTCGATCGGCAGAGCCCGACGGTGCTTGGCCGCGGTTTCATGACGGGCGTAGACCTGCGCTCCGACAAGTCCCAGACAAGCTCCGCTTTCGGCCTCGACCGCCAGCACCGGATGGACGAACAGCCCGGCGTCCCGGCCATTGCCCACGGTGCCCAGGCCCCGCGTTCGTCCGGCATGGGCCTGATAGTTCAATTCGCTGGTGTCCTGGATGGCCAGAACATGCAGGCCGACGACGCGCGCCCGCATCTGCTCGCCGATCGTGCATTCCATTTCCACCAGTCTTACCTTGGCATTGTTCAGCCAACGCCCGAAGCGAGCCTCTTCGATCCGGTCGTTCGACAAACGCCGAATGCGGACGGTCGAGCGCTCGACCATCCTTTGCAGCAGTTGCCGCCCCCTTTTTTCAGCCGTTCATCGTTGAAACGGCCGACGATATCAACCTGAATGTCCATTCGTGACGCCCTCCGCCTGAGAACGTCACGAACAGAATCACATCCTCGCCAAACTACGCAACTACAGCGACAAACCCGAGTCAACCTGCCGCACCTAAAAAGATCTGTTGATAGATTAGCGGTCATGATGAGAGGGGGAGCCTCTGCCCGGATCTTTTGGTTTTTGTAGGGCGGGCGCTGCGGTCGCGGACGGCCGGCGCGTTGGTGTCAGCGATCTTTAGGCCGGCCTACGAGGACAGGCCATAATGATGGTGCCGGTGCGGATTACTGGAACAGGCCGAGCAGGGCCTGGGGGGCCTGGTTGGCGATCGACAGGGACTGGCCGGAAAGCTGCTGCTTGGCCTGGGCGGCCGACAGGGCGGCGGCTTCCTTGGCCAGGTCGGCGTCCACGATCTCGCCCAGCCCGGTGTTGGTGGCGTCGATGATCGAGTTGTTGGACTTGATGGAGTTGTTGACGCTCTTGGCGTCGGCCGACAAGGTGTTCAGGGCGGAGCCGAGGGTGTTTTCGGCCTGGGCGAATTGGCCGCCGGGCTGGAGCAGGGAGGCGGCGGCGCCGGCGGTGGAGACGTCGGCGCTGGACAGCACGTTCACGAGAGAGGTCTGGAGGTCCTGCGCCCTGACCGAGACGGAGCCGCCGCTGCCGTTGGAGACGATGTTCTGGTTCTGCGCGCCCTGGTCGAGCAGGTTGACGCCGTTGTACTTGGCGTCCTTGACGAAAGCGCCGATGTCGCCGACCTGATTTTTGAACTGGGCCTGATAGTTCGCGCGGTCGTCCGCGCTGAGGGACGGGTCGGACAGTTTGATCAGCGTGGCCCTGGCATCCTGGAGGGACGAGGAGATGAACTGCCCGGCCTTGACCGCGACGTCGATCATGCCCTTGCCGACGGCAAGACGCTCGTTCGCGGCGCCCAGCGCGGCCGTGTCGCCGCGCAATCCCTCGGCGACGCTGAAGGCGGCGCCGTTGTCATAGGCATCCGCGACCTTGCGCCCGGAGGCGATCCGCTTCTGCGACGCCTGCACGGCACTCTCCGCCGCGCCGAAGCTGCGGATCGAAGAATAGGAACCGGTGTTGGTGTTGAGTGAACTGATCATGCCGTCACCTCGGCATCGAAATTACCTCTTTATTGCGGATAAGTCAATCGGCTTCCAACCTGGACACCTATGCACGCATACTTTGAAAATCTGCTCGACGCCCTGGCGCCGGCCGACATCGTCCAGCCGCCGCAACGTCCCGGCGCGTTCATCAGCTACTTCCTGAAGCCGATCGGCGGATTGCTGGCCGTCACCCTGGCGGTGGCGGGACTCGCGTCCTTCTCCGAGCTGGCGCTCTACGCCTTCCTGGGCTGGCTGGTGGACTGGATGGCGACCACCCCGCGGGAGGAGTTCCTTCAGGTCCACGGCTGGTCGCTGGCGGGGATGGCGCTGGTCGCGGTCGTGATCCGTCCGGTGCTGGTGCTGGCGTCGCGAGGGCTGATCAACCTGACGCTGATCCCGGCGCTGACCAGCCGGGTCCGGTGGCGGAACTACCGCTGGGTGCTTCGGCAGAGCCTGACCTTCTTCCAGAACGATTTCGCCGGGCGGGTCGCGCAGAAGGTCATGCAGACCGGGCCGGCGCTGCGCGAGGCGGTCGTCAACGTGATCGACGGCGTCTGGTTCCTGGTCACGTTCCTGGTCGGCGCGATAGCGCTGTTCGCGGCGCTGGACTGGCGGCTGCTGATCCCGGTGCTGGCCTGGATGACCGGCTATTCCGCCGTCATCTGGGTCATGGTGCCGCCGGTCCGCCGCAAGTCGGAAGCCCTGTCGGAGGCGACCTCGGCGCTGTCCGGCCGGGTGGTGGACAGCTACACCAACATCCTGTCGGTCAAGCTGTTCGCCCACGCCGAGCGGGAGGACGAGTTCGTCCGGAGCGGGCTGGTGCGGCAGCTCTCGGCCTACCGCGTGGTGATGCGCGCGATCTTCGACATGACGGTGGCCCTGACGGTGCTGAACAGCCTGCTGCTGTTCGCCATGACGGCGCTGGCGATCCATCTCTGGCTGGCGGGGTCGATCTCCGCCGGGGCGATCGCGGTGGCGACCGGGCTGATCATCCGCCTGACCCAGATGTCGGGCTGGATCCTGCGCACCGTCACGACGTTGTTCGAGAATATCGGCACCATCGAGAACGGCATCGAGACGATCTCCAAACCCCACGGTGTGACTGACCGGCCGAGGGCGCCCGACCTGACGGTGACGCGCGGGGCGATCCGGTTCGAGAACGTGCGCTTCCACTACGGCAAGGAGGGCGGCGTGATCGAGAACCTGTCGCTCGACATCCGTCCGGGCGAGAAGGTCGGGCTGGTCGGACGGTCGGGCGCCGGGAAATCCACGCTGGTGAACCTGCTGCTGCGATTCTACGACCTGGAGGGCGGCCGCATCCTGATCGACGGCACGGACATCTCGACGGTGACCCAGTCCAGCCTGCGGGCCCATATCGGCGTGGTGAGCCAGGACACGGGGCTGCTGCACCGCTCGATCGCCGACAATATCCGCTACGGCCGGCCGGACGCCACCCGGGAGGACATGGTCCGGGCGGCGCGGCTGGCGGAGGCGGACGGGTTCATCGACGGGTTGAGCGACCAGCGCGGGCGCGGCGGCTACGACGTGCTGGTCGGCGAGCGCGGCGTCAAGCTGTCGGGCGGGCAGCGCCAGCGGATCGCCATCGCCCGCGTGATCCTGAAGGACGCGCCCATCCTGGTGCTGGACGAGGCGACCTCCGCCCTGGATTCGGAGGTCGAGGCCGCGATCCAGGGGCAGCTTAAGACCCTGATGGAAGGCAAGACCGTGATCGCCATCGCGCATCGCCTGTCCACGATCGCGGCGCTGGACCGGCTGGTGGTGATGGACGGCGGGCGGATCGTGGAGGAAGGCAGCCACCGCGAGCTGGTCCGGCGCGGCGGCCTCTACGCCCGCCTGTGGGAGCGCCAGTCCGGCGGCTTCCTGGGGCTGCCGGCGGAGTGAAGGGGCGTCTTGACGGGGCGGCGGGAGCGGTGGTTTGATTGGTTCTCTAACAAAATAGAACGGTCCGCACGAACGGCATCCGGAAAGGCCCACAAGGGCCGGCATCCACTGGGAGGAAGCACATGAGGAAGTTCCTGGCCGCCACCGGCCTCGCGCTGGCGCTCGCCTTCTCGCACACTCCGGCGCAGGCGCAGAAGCCGACGATCCCGATCATCGTCAAGGATACCACGTCCTTCTACTGGCAGATCGTCCTGGCCGGCGCCCGGCAGGCCGGCATGGACCTGGGCGTCACCGTCCAGGAGCTGGGCGCCCAGTCGGAGGCCGACATCAACGGCCAGATCGGCATCCTGGAGAACGCCGTGTCGAGCAACCCGGCGGCGATCGTGATCTCCCCGACCCAGTTCGCGGCCCTGGGTCCGGCGATCACCGAGGCGGCGCAGCAGGTCAAGATCATCGGCATCGACAGTGCCGCGGACAGCAAGGCCTTCACCTCGTTCCTGACCACCGACAACGTCCAGGGCGGGCGCGCCGCGGCCGACGCGCTGGCGGCGGCGATCACCGAGCAGTACGGCAGCCCGGAGGGCGAGGTGGCGCTGATCACGTCGCTGCCGGGCGTCGGCTCGCTCGACCAGCGGGCCAAGGGCTTCAAGGAGCAGTTGGCCGCTAAGTATCCCAAGCTGAAGCTGACCGCCGACCGGGTCGCCGACGGGCAGCCGACCACCGGCCTGAACATCATGACCGACCTGATCACCGCCAACCCGAACCTGCGGGGCGTCTTCGCCAGCAACCTGATCATGGCGCAGGGCGCGGGGCAGGCCATCGCGGAGAATAATCTGGGCGACAAGATCAAGCTGATCGGCTTCGACAACGACGAGCGGCTGGTCAGCTTCCTGAAGGAGGGCGTGATCGCTGCCCTGGTGGTCCAGGACCCGTACCGCATGGGCTATGACGGGGTGAAGACCGCCCTGGCGGCGTCGAAGGGCGAGGCGGTGCCGGCCGAGGTGGACACCGGCGTCAACGTGATCACCAAGGCCAACATGAACGACCCCCGGTCCCAGGAGCTGCTGAACCCGAAGGTCGAGTGATGACGGCGGCGCCGGTTGCCGCGGGCGCGGCAGCCGTCCCGACGCTGGAACTGCGCAGGCTCGACAAGCGCTTCGCCGGGACCCATGCGCTGAAGGCGGTCAGCCTCGGCTTCCTGCCCGGCGAGGTCCACGCGATCGTCGGCGAGAACGGGGCCGGGAAATCGACGCTGATCAAGCTGCTGACGGGGGTTTATCCCAAGACCTCCGGCAGCATCCTGTGGCAGGGACGGGAGGTCGAGTTCGCCGGCCCGCAGGACGCGCTGGCGCTCGGCATCAACGCGGTCCACCAGGAGGTGGTGCTGTGCCCGCACCTGACGGTCGCGGCCAACATCTTCCTGGGCGACGAGACCACCCGGTTCGGGCTGCTGCGCAAGCGGGAGATGAACCGACGCGCGCAGGAGATCCTGGACGGGCTGGGCTTCCACCTGCCGGCCGACGCCATGCTGAGCGACCTGACCATCGGGCAGCAGCAGCTTGTTGCGACCGCGCGGGCGGCCAGCCGGGGCACCCGCTTCCTGGTGTTCGACGAGCCGACCGGCTACCTGACCCGGGCGGAGACCGACCAGCTTTTCGCCCTGATCCGGCGGCTGCACGCGGAGGGCGTCACGATCATCTATATCAGCCACCGCATGGAGGAGATCTTCCAGATCGCCGACCGCGTCTCCGTGCTGCGCGACGGGCAGCTGATCGGGACGCATGTGGTGGCCGAGACCAACGAGCGCGACCTGATCCGGGAGATGGTGAACCGGCCGCTGGACGAGGTCCACCACAAGGAGGAGATCCCCCTGGGCGAGACCCTGCTGGAGGTGCGCGGCCTGAGCGGCCCGGGCTTCCAGGAGGTCTCCCTGACGGTCCGGCGCGGCGAGATCGTCGGGCTGTACGGCCTGATCGGGGCGGGGCGGAGCGAGTTCGTGCAGTGCCTGTTCGGCCGGACGCACAAGACGGCGGGGGAGGTGCGGCTGAGGGGGCGGGCGGTCGATTTCCGGCGGGAGGCGGACGCGATCGGCAGCGGGCTCGTGCTGCTGCCGGAAAGCCGCCGGGACCAGGGGCTGTGCCTGAACCTGCCGGTGGGCTTCAACCTGAACCTGCCGGTATTCCACAGGATCAGCGTCGCGGGCTTCATCCAGCCCGGCGAGGAACGCGCCCGGGCGGAGAAGCAGATGCGGGACCTGCGGATCGTCGCCGCGTCGCGGAGCGTCGATGCCCTGACCCTGTCGGGCGGCAACCAGCAGAAGATCGTGATCGGCAAGTGGCTGAACCATGGCGCCGACCTCTTCATCTTCGACGAGCCGACCGTCGGCGTCGATGTCGGCACCAAGGCGGAGATCTACAAGCTGATGGCGGCGCTGCTGAGGAACGGCGCCGGGATCATCCTGATCTCCTCCTACCTGCCGGAGGTCCACGACCTGGCCGACACCCTGCACGTCTTCCGCAAGGGGCGGCTGACGGCCAGCTTCGGCCATCGCGGCACCGACCATGAATCCATCCTCGCCGAGGCCATAGGGACCTGAGGGCGGGACCTGAAGCGGAACGAGAAACCATCGGGGGAACCGCCTGAAATGGCTGACGACCATGGCTGATATGGCAATTGCGACCAAGCCCCGGCGGGGGCTCCGGTTCGGCTTCCTGCTGAACCTGACGCTGCTGGGCCTGCTGCTGCTGATGTGGCTGGTGCTGAGCGTCACGACCGACAGCTTCATGACCACCAACAACATCGTCAACCTGCTGCGCCAGGCGTCGCTGTGGGCGATCATCGCGATCGGGCAGACCTTCGTGATCATCACCGGCGGGATCGACCTGTCGGTCGGCGCGGTGGTCGGGCTGTCGAGCACGGTGGTGGCGCTGCTGCTGAAGGCCGACGTGCCGATCTGGCTGGCGGTGACGCTGACGCTTCTGCTGGGGCCGGTGATCGGCTGCTTCCACGCCTTCGGCATCCTGAAGCTGGGGCTGCCGCCCTTCATCATGACGCTGGCGACGCTGACCGCGTTCCGGGGCATCGGGCTGCTGATGACCAACGGCGCCACCATCAGCGGCTTCCCGCCGGCGTTCACCGGCTTCTCCCGGCTGGAGCTGCTGGGCGTCCCGTCGCTGTTCTGGGTCGTGATCCTGATCGCGATACCCAGCTACGTCCTGCTGCACCACAGCCGCTGGGGCCGCTACATCTACGCGGTCGGGAGCAACGCGGAGGCCGCCCGGCTGAGCGGCGTCCACATCGCCCGGACGATCTACCTGGCCTACATCCTGTCGGCCACGCTGGCCTGCCTGGCCGGGGTGCTGACCGCCAGCCGGATCGCGATCGGCGTGGCGACCACCGGCGAGGGCTGGGAGCTCCAGTCGATCGCATCGTCGGTGATCGGCGGGACCAGCCTGTTCGGCGCGGTCGGCAGCATCACCGGGCCGCTGCTCGGCTCGATGCTGCTGACGACCATCAACAACGGCGCCAACCTGCTGAACGTGAACCCGTTCTGGCAGCGGATCATCACCGGCTTCCTGATCATCGCCATCGTCTTCTTCGACCAGCTGCGCCGGCGGAAGAGGCGGTGAGCGGACAGGGGCGGCGTGACGCCGCCCCCTCCCGGGATCAGCGCGACGAGGAAGCGCGCCAGAGGTCGATGCCGCCGTCCGTGGCGAAGCGGTCGATCTCGGCCAGCTCCTCGGGCGTCAGGGGCGAGCCGTCCAGGGCGTCCAGGCTGTCGTCGAGCTGCTCGACGGTGCGGGCGCCGATCAGGGCCGAGGTTACGCGGGGATCGCGCAGCACCCAGAGCAGGGACATCTGGGCCAGCGACTGGCCGCGCCGCCGGGCGATCTCGTTGAGCTGGCGGATGCGCTGGATATTGTCCTCCGACAGGAAGCCCTCCTTGAGGGAGCCGCCGCGGGTGGCGCGGGAGCCTTCCGGGATGCCCTCCAGGTACTTGGAGGTCAGCATGCCCTGGGCCAGCGCCGAGAAGGCGATGCAGCCGATGCCCAGTTCCTCCAGCGTGTCGAGCAGGCCGTCCTCGATCCAGCGGTTCAGCATGGAGTAGGAGGGCTGGTGGATCAGGCAGGGGGTGCCCATGGACTTCAGGAGGTCGGCCGCCTTGCGGGTCATCTCCGGCGAGTAGGAGGAGATGCCGACATAGAGCGCCTTGCCCTGGCGCACCGCCTGGGCGAGCGCGCCCATGGTCTCTTCCAGCGGTGTGTTCGGGTCGACCCGGTGCGAGTAGAAGATGTCGACATAGTCCAGGCCCATGCGCTTCAGGCTCTGGTCCAGGCTGGCGGTCAGGTACTTGCGGGAGCCGAAATTGCCGTAGGGGCCGGGCCACATCTCGTAGCCGGCCTTGGTCGAGATCACCAGCTCGTCGCGGTAGGGGCGGAAGTCGGACGCCATCCAGCGGCCGAAATTCTCCTCGGCGGAACCGGGCGGCGGGCCGTAGTTGTTGGCCAGGTCGAAATGGGTGACGCCCCGGTCGAAGGCCCGGCGCAGGACGGCGCGGCCGGTCTCGAAGACGTCCTTGCCCCCGAAATTCTGCCACAGGCCGAGCGAGATCGCCGGCAGGTCGAGCCCGCTGCGGCCACACCGGCGGTAGGAGAGCCGTCCGTAACGGTCGGCGGCGGCATCATAAGGCATGAAAAGCTCTCTTCCTGTCGAAACACCGTCGTGAAAGAGGCTTAACGCAACGCACCGCCCGCCGGTTGCCGCCCATGCTCAGGCGGAATAGCCGATGCGCAGCAGCAGCGGCCAACGGACCTGCCGGACCTCGCCGGCGTCGGGCCACAGCCGGGCGACCGCCTCGGCGAAGCCGGGCAGGGGGTCGAGGCCCCGCTTCTCCGCCGCCTTGACCGCGGACCAGGTGCCGATGTAGCCGATGAATTTCGGCCGGTCCCACTGCGCGGTCATGTCGATCCGGGGTGGCGGCGCTTCGCGGAAGGGGAAATCGAGGTCCCGGTAGCCGGTGTCCACCAGCTTCCGCTCGGGCGGCCAGAAGCGGCCGATGCCCCCAGTGCCGTCGCCGTAGAACCCGTCCACCACGGCGTCCAGGGCGGGGTCGATCCGCAGCAGCCCGTAGCCGACCAATGCTGCGAGCCCGCCGGGCCTGAGCACCCGGCCGACCTCCGCCCAGTAGGCGGGCAGGTCGAACCAGTGGGCGGCCTGGGCCGCCACGGCGAGGTCGCAGCTCCCATCGGGAATCCCGCTCGCCTCCGCCCTGGCCACCCGGTAGGCGACGCGGGGATGGGGCGTGGCCTGGGCGATCTGCTCCGCGCTGGCGTCGGTCGCCTCGACCCGGTCGAACTCGGCGCCGAGCAGGACCGAGAGCTGCCCGGACCCGCAGCCGCTGTCGAGGGCGAGCCGCCGCGCCGGGGCGGCCGAGGCCAGCGCCTGGGCCAGCGCCGGCGGGTAGCTGGGGCGGCAGTCCGCGTAGAGGGCGGCATGGCCGGAGAAGTGATCCTTGAAGCCGCCCATGTGTCCTCCCTTTGAGGTCGTGTCAGGCGTGCGCCCCCTTGGCCTGGGCGAGGGTGCCGCCGGTCGCGACACCGTAACGCCCGATCGTCATCCCTTCCAGGTCGATGTCGGCGGTGCGTCCCGAGACCATGTCGGCCAGCACGCGGCCGGAGCCGGCCGCCATGGTCCAGCCCAGGGTGCCGTGGCCGGTGTTGAGGTACAGGTTGGCAAGCGGCGTCGGGCCGATGATCGGCGGGCCGTCCGGAGTCATGGGGCGGAGGCCGGTCCAGTACTCGGCCCGCGACACGTCGCCGCCGCGCGGGAACAGGTCGGTCACCACATGGTCCAGCGGCCCCCGGCGCGACGGGCGGAGGGTGAGGTCGTAGCCGGCCAGCTCGGCCGTGCCGCCGACTCGGATGCGGTCGCCGAGGCGGGTGACGGCGACCTTGTAGGTCTCGTCCATCACGGTGGATTCCGGGGCGCCGGCCGGGTCGGTGATCGGCACGGTGAGCGAGTAGCCTTTGACCGGGTAGACCGGGATGCGGATGCCGAGCGGCTTCAGCAGCAGGGGCGAGTAGCTGCCCAGGGCCACCACGTAGCGGTCGGCCGTCAGCTCGCCCTGGTCGGTGACCACGCCGGTGATCCGGCGGCCGTCGCCGGCCAGACTCCGGATGCCGACGCCGTACCTGAAGGTGACGCCCAGGTCCCGGGCGCGCTCGGCCAGCGCCTGGGTGAACTTGAAGCAGTCGCCGGTCTCGTCCCCGGTCAGGCGCAGGCCGCCGGCGAACTTCTCGCGCACCCGGGCCAGCGCCGGCTCCGCCGCGATGCAGCCGTCGCGGTCGAGCAGCTCGAACGGCACGCCGAACCGCTTCAGGATCGCGATGTCGGCGCCGGTGGCGTCGAGCTGCTCCTGCTTGCGGAAGAGCTGGAGGGTGCCCTTGGTGCGCTCGTCATAGCGGATGCCGGCCTCGGCGCGGAGGTCGCGGAGCGTGTCGCGGCTGTATTCGGCGATGCGGACCATCCGGGCCTTGTTGATCTCGTACCGTTCCGCCGTGCAGTTGCGCAGCAGGGACAGGCCCCAGGCCCACTGGGCCGGGTCCATCTTCGGCCAGATCACCAGCGGCCTGTTCTTCATGAACAGCCACTTGACCGCCTTGAACGGCAATCCCGGCGCCGCCCAGGGGGAGGAGTAGCCGGGGGAGACCTCGCCCGCGTTGCCGTAGCTGGTCTCCAGCCCCGCCGCGGGCTGGCGGTCGACCACGGTGACCTCGTGGCCGGCCTTGGCGAGGAAATAGGCCGAGGTGACGCCGATGACGCCGCTGCCGAGAACCAGTACCTTCACGAGACGGTCTCCTTGGGAGAGAGGGGGGCGGGCTCAGCCGCCGAGATAGTGGCGGAAATACCGGCCGCCGAGGCTGGTCAGGATCTCGTAGCCGATGGTGCCGGCGGCCTCGGCCACGGCGTCCACCGGATTGTGCTCCCCGATCAGGTCGACCATGCTTCCGGGGGCGAGGGTCTGGTCGCCGAGGGCGGAGACGTCGAGCGTGACGGTATCCATGGAGACCACGCCGACGACCGGCAGGCGGGCGCCGCCGCGCCACGCCGCACCCCGGTTGCCCAGGCTGCGCAGGTAGCCGTCGGCATAGCCGACGGAGACGGTCGCGATGCGGGCGGGGCCCGGCGCGGTCCAGGTGCCGCCGTAACCGACGCGGGCGCCGGCCTCGACGTCGCGCACCTGGATCACCCGCCCCTGGAGGCGGACCACGCCGCGCATCGGGTTGGGCGCCCCGGCGACCGGCGCGACGCCGTAGAGTGCCGCGCCGGGCCGGGCCAGGTCGAAATGATAGTCCGGGCCGAGGAAGATGCCGGAGGAATTGGCGAAGCAGCCCGGCGCGGCGGGCAGCCGCGCCCGGGCCTCGCGGAAGCGGGCGAGCTGTTCGGCGTTCATCCCGTGGGTCTGCTGCTCGGCGCAGGCCAGATGGCTCATCACGAAGCGCAGGTCGATCCCGTCGAGCCGGGCCGGGTCGGCGGCCAGAAGCTCCATCTCCGGCGCCGACAGGCCCAGCCGCGACATGCCGGTATCGACCTGGAGGATCGCCGGCAGCCGGCGGCCGAGGGACCGGGACAGGCCGGTCCAGGCGTCGATCTGGGGCAGGCTGTTGAGCACGGGGATGACGCGGTGGGCGACGCAGTCGGCCTCCACCCCCGGCATCACGCCGTGCAGGACGAACAGGTCGGCATCGTCGGGAAGGTGGGGCCGAAGCGCTATCGCCTCGTCAAGGTGGGCTACGAAGAAGTGCCGGCACCCTTCGGCGGCCAGGGCCGGCGCCACCCGGGAGGCTCCCAGCCCGTAGGCGTCGGCCTTGACGACGCCGGCGCAGGCGGTGCCGCCCAGCCGGTCGCGGAGCAGACGGTAATTCGCGCGGATCGCGTCGAGATCGACGGTCAGCACGGCGCCTGCGCTTGCTTCACGGGTGTCCAGCATGGGGAGCCTTCTCCGGTTTCGGTAGAGATGTATTCAGCAATCGCCGTGCCAAGCGGGAAAATGCCGATGACCGGCGGGGCGGGCGGTTCCGGCGGGTGCCGGGCTGTACGCGGATGTTTACGGCGGGCGGCATGGGGCGGGCTTCCGGCGCGATTGTCCCTGGGATGCAAGGGTATGGGAAGTCCGTATCGGATTCGTTACACTGTAAGCGATCTTGTACGGAGTGTCCCGGCGTGCGCATCGCCATCAGCTTCACCGACCGCGTCGGCATCGCCCACGAGGTGCTGGCAGTCCTCGCCGCCCGGCGGCTGAACGTCGTCGCGGTGGAGGTCGATCCGCCCGACATCTTCATCGACGCGCCAGAGCTGGCCGGCGAGGCGCTGGACGGGCTGCGGCAGGCGCTGCTGGAGGTCGCGGGCGTCGAGGGCGTGGCCCCGGTGGACATGCTGCCGGGCGTGCGCCGCCGCCTGCACCTGGCGGCGGTGCTGGCGGCGATGCCCGACCCGGTGCTGGCGGTCGATGCCGAGGGGACGGTGATCCTGGCCAACGCCGCCGCCGACGACATCGTGGGCGAGGCGGCCCTGTCCGGCAAGGCGCTGGCCGGCAAGCGGATCGCGGAGCTGACCGGCGACGGGGATTTCCAGCGCGAGATGATCGCCAACGGGTTCCAGGTGCCCGCGCGGGAGGTGATGCTGCGCGGGCAGCCGTTCCAGGTCGATGTCCGCCCGATCGCCGACCAGCCGTCCCGGGTGGCTGGCGGCGTGCTGACGCTGCACGCGCCGAGCCGGATCGGCGAGCGGCTCCAGGCCTTGCGGAACTTCGACGAGGGCGGCTTCGACGCGATCCTGGGCGACTCCCCCGCGATGACGGGGCTGAAGGCCCGGGCCGCGCGCCTTGCCGCGGTCGAGGCGCCGCTGCTGATCCTGGGCGAGACGGGGACCGGCAAGGAGCTGATCGCCCATGCCTGCCACCGGGCCAGCAGCCGGATGGGCAGGACCTTCCTGGCGCTGAACTGCGCGGCATTGCCGGAGAACCTGGCCGAGAGCGAGCTGTTCGGCTATGCGCCGGGCTCCTTCACCGGGGCGCAGCGCGGCGGCAAGCCGGGGCTGCTGGAGCTGGCGCACCAGGGCACCGTGTTCCTCGACGAGGTCGGCGAGCTGTCGCCCTATCTCCAGGCCAAGCTGCTGCGGTTCCTGAACGACGGCAGCTTCCGCCGGGTCGGCGGCGACCACGAGATGAAGGTGGACGTGCGGATCATCAGCGCCACCCACCGCAAGCTGGACCAGATGGTGGCGGAGGGCGGCTTCCGCGAGGACCTGTATTACCGCCTGAACGTGCTGGCGCTCCAGGTCCCGCCGCTGCGGGAGCGCGGCGACGACATCCTGCTGCTGGCCCGCCACTTCATCCTGCGCGCCTGCGCCCAGGTCCAGCGCCGACCCTGCCGGCTGACCGCGGGCGCCGCCGCCGCGCTGCTGGCGAACCCGTGGCGCGGCAACGTGCGGCAGCTGGAAAGCGTGATCTTCCGGGCGGTGACCATGACCGACGGCCCTTGGCTGGACGCGCCCGACCTGGAGATCGCCACCTCGCGCATGGCGGCGGAGCCGGGGCGGGGCGGCGACGGGGCGGGCGAAGGGGACGCCGGGAGCTGGGAGGAGGCGGTCGCCGAGTTCGAGCGCGCGCTGCTGGACCGCCTGTTCCCGCGCTTCCCCTCCAGCCGCAAGCTGGCGGCGCGGCTGAAGACGTCGCACACGATGGTGGCGAACAAGCTTCGGAAGTACGGGATTCCGCAGGGGCGGGGATAGGGGGCGCCGATGCTCCTCACGGCGTTCGGCGCGGCAGGACCCAGCAGGACAGCCCGACGCCGACCAGGACCAGCGCGCCGACGATGATGGTATCGTAGGCGACCGTCAGCGGCCCGAACCGGGCCGGCATGTGGTGCAGGGAGACCCCCAGCAGCGGGATGACGGCGTAGTAGCCGAAGGCGGTGAAGGGCAGGGCGATCAGCGGCAGCAGGGGCCCCCGGATCACCAGCAGCTTGCCGTCTCCGTCAGCGGCGGTGAACGCGCTGGTGTCGCGGGACGCCACGGTGAAATCATGCGCGGCGACGATCGCGGCGATATAGCGATCGGGGATCTGAAAGCCCTTTCCGGCAGTGTGTGCCCTGACGGCCAGATCGGCATAGCGTCGTGCCGCCCTGGTGTCGAACGACAGGATCCGGTCCGCGAACAGCTCCAAGGACGCTATCAGATTCGGAGGGCGAACAGTTCGCTCCGTGGCGCGAGGCGGCCGACTGGTCGGGTGCCGAAAAGTTCTACAGCCGGGGACCCCCGCGCGATTCAGTTCCAAGATCGTCAACCCTCTGCCGGCCTGACCCTTGCCGTGGCGCCGGTCACTTTGCCTATTAGGCGCAGCGCATGCTCCAAGGAAGTTGCGGTCAGCGCCGTCGACAGCGCGTCCGCAGTCGTCGCGTCGTCGGCGATCACGGTCGCCGAGAACACCCGATCGGCGCCTCGTCCGCTTCGCCGTCGGGCAAGCCCACGACCCAGCGCCGGCCATCGGGATGCGGTCCAAAGCCTTCACTTCCCCCATGTCCACCAGGACGCTGGTCATGCCTTCGGCGCGCAGCCGGTCGGCGATCCGGTCGGTGACGTAGCCCTGGGCGATCCCGTTCAAGGTGATTTCCATGGCGGTCCGGGTGAACCGGATCCCGTCCTCCCGGATGTCCAGCATGCGGTGATCGACCAGGGATTCGGCAGCCGCGACCGCGAATGTCCGCGCTCCCCGCGATCTACCGCCACATCTCCTGCGGCTGAGTCCATGCCGCGGTCAGGCTTTCGGGCGGAAGGCCTTGCAGACCGCCGGATCGGTTTCCAGGCGGGGGCCGCCGATCAGGTCGATGCAGTAGGGGACGGCCGGAAACACCGCTTCCAGGCAATCGGCGATGGCCGAGGGCTTGCCCGGCAGGTTGACGATCAGGCTGCGCCCCCGGATGCCGGCGGTCTGCCGCGACAGGATCGCGGTCGGCACGACCCGCAGGCTGACGGCCCGCATCAGCTCCCCGAAGCCGGGCATCATCCGCTGGCAGACCGCCTCCGTCGCCTCCGGGGTCACGTCGCGCGGGGCGGGGCCGGTGCCCCCGGTGGTGACCACCAGGGAGCAGCCCTCGACATCGCACAGCTCGACGAGCCTGCCCTCGATCTCTGGCCGCTCGTCGGGGACGAGACGCCTGACCGCGCGCCAGGGCGTGACCAGCAGGCGCGCCAGCTCCCGCTCGATCGCGGGGCCGCCCAGATCCTCGTAGACGCCCCGGCTGGCACGGTCCGACACGGTGAGGATGCCGATGGGGATGGAGATGGGGGTTGCTGTCATGGTTCAGCCGCCGCTGCATCCGCCGCAGGTCGCCCGGCCCTTGCGGTCGATGCTGATGATCCGGGACGTGTCGTCGAGTGAAGTCATGGAGTGTTTTTCCTGCTGGACCGTTCGATACGGCGGCCATTCGACCACGGGGCAAGCGACCGTTACTTGACTTCGGTCATCCGGTCCGGAGCGACGCCGCCGCCGGCATGGACGCGTGCTTTCACGTGCCGTCATTCCTCCGCCGGGTCTTCCTGGCAGAACTCCCGAAGGGCGTCGATGTCGGAAACCGACACCACGGCGCCCTGCACTTCGACGCCGATCGGCCGCAGCTTGGCGAGCGCGCGGGAGAAGGTTTCCGGCTGGATGCCGAGCCGGCGCGCGACCAGCGATTTTTCGAGCGGCAGCATGAAGGAGGCGTTGCCGGCGCCGGCCGGGCACAGCTTCAGCAGGAAGCCGCCGACCCGCTGCGGGGCGGATTGGACCTGGAGCTGCTCGATCTGCTGGACCAGCGTGCGCAGCCGCATCGACAGCGACCCGAGCATCGCGAAGGCGGTCCGCACGTCGGCCTGGACGCAGCGGGCGAAGGCCTGGGACGTGATCGACAGCGCGCGCACGTCGGTGACGGCCTGGGCGCAGACGGGGAAGTTGCCCTGGGCGAACATGGCGGCCTCGGCGAAACTCTCGCCCGCGTTGACCATGGTGACCACGGCCTCCGCCCCGTCGCGGTTGATCCGGTACAGCTTCACCCAGCCTTCCAGCACGATGTAGAACCGGTCGGCCGGATCGCCCTGCACGAACAGGTCGGTTCCCCGCTCGATCGTCCGCACCGTGGCGGTCGCCAGCAGGGATGCCAGCACCGGCTCGGCGAGCTGCTGGAACAGCGGAAGGTTGCGCAGCAGCGCGGAGTCGCGGGGTGACAGGTCGGCGAGTTGGGCGGGCATGGCGGTCGCGTGCTCCTTCGGGCTGGCCCCGCCGACTATAGCAGTTCGGCGAATGGCAGGAAGTCGACCCTGTCGCCCGGCTCGATCCGGGTGGTTCCGTCCCGCAGCTCGATCAGCCCGTCGGCCTCCACCATGGAGGAGATGACATGCGAGCCGTCGTGGCGAAACTTCGCGACCCGGCCGCCGTCCAGCAGCCGGCCGCGCAGATAGTCGCGCCGGCCGGCCGGCTTGTCGTGGGCGAAATCGGCCGCGACCTGCCAGCGCCGCGGTTCGGCGGCGGCCGCGCCGGCGATCCGGCGGATCAGCGGCCGGGCCACCAGGGCGAAGGTCACCATCACCGCGACCGGGTTGCCCGGCAGGCCCACGAACGGGACCGCGCCGACATGCCCGACCGCCACCGGCTTGCCCGGCTTGACGGCGAGGCGCCAGAACCCCAGCGAGCCCAGCTCGCCCACGGCGGCCTTGACGTGGTCCTCTTCGCCGACCGACATGCCGCCTGATGTCACGATCAGGTCGTGCCCGCAGGCCGCCTCGGCCAGCGTTCCGACGACGCTCCGGCGGTCGTCGCGCACGATGCCCAGGTCGGTCACCGCGCAGCCCAGCCGCTTCAGCATGGCCGTCAGGGTATAGCGGTTGATGTCGTGGATCCGTCCGTCGCCCAGCGGTTCGCCGGGCTCGCACAGCTCGTCGCCGGTCGAGAACACGGCGACCCGGACGGGGGCCCGGACCCGCAGCGCCGCGTGTCCCAGCGCCGCGGCCATGCCGATGTCCTGGGGTCGCAGCACGGCGCCGCGCGCCAGGCAAAGCGTCCCGGCGGAGACGTCCTCGCCGCGCCGGCGCCGGTTGGCGTTCCGGGCCACGGCCGGCGGCAGCGTGACGAACCCTTCCGCCGCGGCGCAGTGTTCCTGCATCACCACGGTGTCGCACCCGTCGGGCAATGCCGCGCCGGTGAAGATCCGGACGGCCTCGCCCCGCCGGACGGGGCGGTCCAGCGGGTGGCCCGCGGCGACCCGCCCGACGACGGGAAGGGTGGACGGCCGGCCGGGTTCCAGGCCGTCGAACGCCACGGCGTAGCCGTCCATGGCGGAGCAGTCCCGGCTCGGCAGGTCTCCCGTCGCGACGATGTCTTCGGCCAGCACGCGGCCGACGGCGTCGCCCAGGCCGACCGTCTCGGCGCCGGCCCCGGGGATCTCGACCCGGTCCAGAAGCGCCCCCAGGGAGGCGACGGGCAGGAGCCGGTGATCGCCGCCGCAGCAGGGGGCGGGGAGGGGGAGGGGGAAATGTGTATCGGGCATGGGATTCAGGCCTCCACGGGTACTCGGGGCAGGGTCTCGGCCATGCGGCTCACGAAGGTGGCGACGTCGAACGCGGTCCGGCAGGCGCAGCCGTGCTCGCAGGCGGTTTCCGTCTCGCCCAGCGGGCGGGCCTCGCCGCGCACCGGCAGGAACCGCCGCTCCACGCCGTCATAGGCGTGCAGTTCGGCGGCCCCCAGGTCGAAGTACCAGCCGTGGAGGGCCAGCCTTCCGGCGACGACCCGCTCCCGGACCCAGGGATAGGTCATCAGGTTGCCCAGCGACTTGACGACCGCCGCCTGTTCCAGCACGCGCCGGCGCACCTCCGGCGGGGCGTCGGAGAGCCGCCGGAAGACTTCCTGCCGGGCGGTCCCGGCGATCTCGACCCAGGCGTCCAGGAAGGTGGCACCTCCGCCGCAGCCGCAGCCGCGGGGATGGGCGGCGAGCGCCCGGATGCCGCCGCACATGGCGTGGCCCAGCACGACGACGTGGCGGACGCCCAGCCCGCAGACGCCGAACTCGATGGCGGCGCTGGTGCCGTGGTGGCGGCCGTCGATCTCGCAGGGCGGCACCAGGGCCGCCACGTTGCGGACCACGAACAGGTCGCCCGGCCGGCAATGGGTCAGGATCGCGGGATCGACCCTGCTGTCCGAGCAGCCGACGACCAGCACCTCGGGCGATTGGCCCTCGTTGACCAGCCGGCCGTACAGGGCGGCATCGTCGCCAAGGGCGCTGCCGCGGAATTCCTCGAACCCGTCGAGCAGCCGTTGCAGGGGATGGGGCATGGCGCGCCTCCTCCCGCCCTACTGGACCAGCGGCGTTTCGGCGCCGCCCAGGTCGATTCCCTCGATCCGGGCCTTGCCCGCCAGGATCTGGAGATACTGGTGGACCGCCTGCCGCCACGCGCTGTCGCGCAGGAAGCCGTGGATCGCGTCCCTGACCGCCTCGTAGGGCAGGTCCTCGCCGTCGATCCTGTGCTCCAGATGCAGGACATGATAGCCGTAGGGCGTCGCCACCGGCACCGGGCAGAGCTGTCCGGGTTCCAGCGCCACCATGAAGGTCTCGAACTCCGGCACGGTCTGGCCGCGCTCGACCTGCCCCAGGCTGCCGCCCTGCGCGGCGGACGGGCAGGCGGAATGCTCCCGCGCCAGGTCGGCGAAGCGGCCGGGATGGTCGGCCAGTTCCGCGATCAGGGCCAGAGCCTTCCGCTTCGCAGCCTCCCGCGCCGCCGCGTCGGAGGGGGCCGCGGGCAGCAGGACATGGCGCACCGCGAACAGGTCGGCGCTGCGGAACCGGGCCGGGTTCCGCGCGTGGTAGCGGCGGCAGACCGCGTCGTCCGGCTCCGGCACCGCGACCTCCGCCCGCAGCAGGGCCTCGACCGCGGCTTCCTCGTCGTCCAGCGGGATGCCCCGGGCGGCGCAGGCCTGCCGAAGCAGCTCCCGCACCGCCAGGGCGTGGGCGGCGGCGGCGCGGGCCTCGGCCAGGGTCTCGCTGGGGTGGTACTGGACCTCGCGGTCGATCTCCGGGCCGGTGATCGCCACGCCGTTCACGCGGATCTCGGAAGGAGGCATAATGGTGTCGGGCATCGGGATCCCTCCCCCTCAGCGGGTGCGGACGATCTGGTACTGCCGGCCGACATAGGCGAACGGCACGCTCCAGACATGGACGAGGCGGGAGAACGGGAAGACCAGGAAGATGGTCAGGCCCAGGACCAAGTGCAGCTTGAAGACGGCCGGCACGTCGGCGATCAGCTCGGCCGCCCCGGGCCGGAAGGTGACGATGTGCTGCGCCCACTCCATGAACTTCACCATGGTCTCGCCGTCCGCATGGGCGATCGAGAAGGGGATGGTGATCAGGCCCAGGATGAGCTGGGCGTAGAGCATCAGCAGGATCGCGATGTCCATGCGGCTGCTGGTGTTGCGGATGCGCGGGTCGGTCAGCCGGCGGCGGACCAGTATCGTCAGCCCGGCGAAGCACATCAGACCGAACACGCCGCCGGCGACGATCGCCAGCACCTGCTTGGCGCCGTGGCCGATGCCGAAGGCGTCGAACACCGCGATCGGCGTCAGAAGCCCCACGGTATGGCCGACCAGCAGTCCCAGGATGCCGACATGGAACAGGTTGCTCGCCAGCACCATGCGCTCCTTGCGGAGCATCTGGCTGGATCCGCTGCGCCAGGTGTACTGCTCGCGGTCGAAGCGGACCAGGCTGCCCAGCAGGAAGACGGTCAGGGCGATGTACGGATAATAGCCGAACAGCAGTTGGTTCAGGTGGCTCATGACGGTCTCTCCGGTCAGGCGGCGGCGGGGCGGACGGGTGGATGGCGCAACTTGGGACAGGCGGCGTCGCCGGGGCCGAAGGTGACGGGCTTCTCCTCCCATTCCTCGTCCAGGGCGGACAGGTCCTTCGCGTCCTCGATCCTGTCGGCCTCGATCACTCCGGCCAGTTTCGCCGGGTCGACCTCGGCCGGGGCCAGCGCGCGGAGCCCGGCGAACACGGCGGCATAGGGGCTTTCCTTCCGCTCCAGCCTGGTCCGGACCGCCTCCAGGATGTGGGCGGCGTCGGCCAGGATCGGCAGGCTGACCTCGGCCGGCACGCAGGCCAGGAACTCGCACAGCACCGGCAGGTAGTCGGGCAGCTCCGACGCGGTCAGCTCCAGCCCGTGGGCGGCGTAGAGCTGGCCGAGGCTCACCATGGCTTGGCCGCGGTCGCGGGACTCGCCATGGACATGCTGGTAGAGGTGCAGCGACAGGGCGCGGCTGCGGTCGAACAGCGCCAGCCATTCCTCCTGCAGGTCGATCAGGTCGCCCCGGCGCAGTGTCTCGATCAGGGCGGCGAGGTCGAAGCGGACCCCGCGCGGCAGGATCTCGTCGTTGGCGAGAACCGCCTCGATCGCGTCCAGCGCCTCGACCGTCTCCGCCTGCGGATAGTCGATCAGCGCGCCGAGCGCCTTGAAGCTCAAGGGCTTGAGCTCCGGATACCTCGGGTTCGACATCACACCGTCTCCTTGCCGGGAGCCTTGCCCCGCGCCTTGTTGCCGCCGAACAGCGAAACCTCGCTCTCGCCGTGGCCGCACCCGTTCCCGAAGCTGAAGCCGCACGAGCCGCGCAGGTCGAAGGCGTTCTCGGCATATTCCCGGTGGGTGGTGGGGATCACGAACCGGTCCTCGTAGTTCGCGATGGCGAGGATTCGGTACATCTCCTCGATCTGGTTCGCGGTCAGCCCGACCTTGCGCAGCACGTCCTTGTTCAGCTTGCCGTCCACATGCCGGCCGCGCTGGTAGATCCGCATGGCGAACATGCGGTTCAGCGCCGTCACCACCGGCTCCTCCCGGCCCGCCGTCAGCAGGTTGGCGAGGTACTTGACCGGGATGCGCAGGCTTTCCACGTCCGGCAGGTCGTCCTTGAAGCCGACATGCCCGCGCTCCGCCGCACCCTGAATCGGCGACAGCGGCGGCACGTACCAGACCATGGGCAGCGTCCGGTACTCGGGATGCAGCGGGAAGGCGATCTTCCAGTCGATCGCCATCCTGTAGACCGGCGAGTTCCGGGCCGCGTCGAGCCAGGCTTCCGGCACGCCGTCGGCGCGGGCCTGCCGGATCACGTCGGGGTCCTTGGGGTCGAGGAAGATCTTGAGCTGGGCCTCGTACAGGTCCTGCTCGGAGAAGGCCGACGCCGCCTCCTCGATCCGGTCGGCGTCGTACAGCATGACGCCCAGGTAGCGGATCCGGCCGACGCAGGTTTCCGAGCAGACGGTCGGCTGGCCGACCTCGAGGCGCGGATAGCAGAAGGTGCACTTCTCCGCCTTGCCCGATTGCCAGTTGTAATAGATCTTCTTGTACGGGCAGGCGCTGACGCACATCCGCCAGCCGCGGCACTTGTCCTGGTCGATCAGGACGATGCCGTCCTCCTCCCGCTTGTAGATGGAGCCGGACGGGCAGGCCGCGACGCAGGCCGGGTTCAGGCAATGCTCGCACAGGCGCGGCAGGTACATCATGAAGGTGTTCTCGAACTCGCCGTAGATCCGTTTCTGGACCCCGTCGAAGTTCTTGTCGGCCGACCGCTTGGAGAACTCGCCGCCCAGGATCTCCTCCCAGTTCGGCCCCCACTCGATCTTCTCCATGCGCTCGCCGCTGACCAGCGAGCGGGGGCGCGCGGTGGGCATGGTCCGGCTCTCGCCCGCCTGCTGGAGGTGCTGGTAGTCGAAGGTGAACGGCTCGTAGTAGTCGTCGATCTGCGGCAGGTTGGGGTTGGCGAAGATCTGGGCCAGCAGGCGGAACTTGCCGCCTATGCGCGGCTCGATCTTGCCGTTGGGCTTGCGCCGCCAGCCGCCCTGCCACTTGTCCTGGTTCTCCCAGTCCTTCGGGAACCCGACGCCGGGCTTGGTCTCGACATTGTTGAACCAGGCGTATTCGACGCCTTCGCGGCTGGTCCAGACGTTCTTG
The DNA here is from genome assembly GCF_016806835.2 of Skermanella rosea. Lineage (NCBI taxonomy): Bacteria > Pseudomonadati > Pseudomonadota > Alphaproteobacteria > Rhodospirillales > Azospirillaceae > Skermanella > Skermanella rosea. The sequence continues at coordinate 2,235,101 of NZ_CP086111.1, forward strand.
CAGGTCACCGAGCAGGTGTGGCAACCGATGCATTTGTCCAGGTTCAGGACCATGGCGATCTGTGCGCGGATTTTCATGATCGGATAGCTCCTTACTCGGCGGCTTCGGCGGCGGTGCTGGCGGGGGAGGCCGGCCCTTCGAGCCAGTCCACCTTGTCCATGCGCCGGACGATGACGAACTCGTCCCGGTTGGCACCGACCGTTCCGTAATAGTTGAAACCGTAGCTCTGCTGGGCGTAGCCGCCGATCATGTGGGTCGGCTTGGTCACCACCCGCGTCACGGAATTGTGGATGCCGCCGCGCTGGCCGGTGACTTCGCTGCCCGGCACGTTCACGATCTTCTCCTGGGCGTGGTACATGAAGCAGGCGCCGGCCGGGATGCGCTGGCTCACCACCGCGCGGGCGGTCAGCGCGCCGTTGGCGTTGTAGGCTTCGACCCAGTCGTTGTCCTGGATGCCGACCCGCCTCGCGTCCTCCTCGGAGATCCAGACCACGGGGCCGCCGCGGTTGAGCGTCAGCATCAGCAGATTGTCGCTGTAGGTCGAGTGGATGCCCCATTTCTGGTGCGGCGTGATGAAGTTCAGCACCACTTGGTCGTTGCCGTTGGGGTGCGCGTCGATCACCGACCTGACCGTGCCGGTGTCGATCGGCGGCTTGTAGACGCAGAGCTGCTCGCCGAAGGCCCGCATCCAGGAATGATCCTGGTAGAGCTGCTGCCGCCCCGTCAGGGTGCGCCAGGGGATCAGCTCGTGGACGTTGGTCCAGCCGGCGGTGTAGCTGACCTTCTCGGACTCGATGCCCGACCAGGTCGGCGAGGAGATGATCTTGCGCGGCTGGGCCTGCACGTCGCGGAAGCGGATCTTGTCGTCCTCCCGGGTCAGCGCCAAGTGGGCGTGGTCCAGGCCCGTCGCCTTGGACAGGCTCTCCCACGCCTTGACCGCCACATGGCCGTTGGTCTCCGGCGCGAGCGCCAGGATCACCTCCGCCGCGTCGATCGCGGTGTCGATCCGGGCCATGCCCTGGGTCTGGCCCTCCTCGATGACGACGCCGTTCAGCTCCTTCAGGAAGTCGATCTCGTCGCCGGTCTTCCAGGCCATGCCCTTGCCGCCGTTGCCCAGGCTTTCCATCAAGGGGCCGACCGCGGTGAAGCGCTTGTACAGGTTGGGATAGTCGCGCTCGACCACCGCCACGCCGGGCATGGTCCTGCCGGGTACGGGCTCGCACTCGCCGCGCTTCCAGTCCTTGACGTCGACCGGCTGGCCCAGTTCCTGCGCGCTGTCATGCTGGAGCGGCAGCAGCACCACGTCGTTCTCGACGCCCAGGTAGCCGGGCACGATCTCCGAGAACTTGGCCGCGATCCCCTTGAAGATGTCCCAGTCGCTGCGCGCTTCCCAGGCCGGGTCCACCGCCGCCGACAGCGGGTGGATGAAGGGATGCATGTCGGAGGTGTTCAGGTCGTTCTTCTCGTACCAGGTCGCGGTCGGCAGGACGATGTCCGAATACATGCAGGTGGTGGACATGCGGAAGTCGATGGTCACCAGCAGATCCAGCTTGCCCTCCGGCGCCTTGTCGCTCCAGGCGACCTCCGCCGGGCGGACGTCGGTCTCCTCCGCCATCACGGCGTTCTGGGCGCCCAGCAGGTGCTTCAGGAAATACTCGTGGCCCTTGCCGGACGAACCCAGCAGGTTGGACCGCCAGACGAACAGGTTGCGCGGGAAGTTCTTCGGATTGTCCGGGTCCTCGCACGACATCTTCAGCGAGCCCTTGGCGAGCGCCTTGGCGACGTAATCCTTGGCCTCGGCCCCGTCCGCCCTGGCGGACTTGGCGACCTCCAGCGGGTTGGTCTGGAGCTGCGGCGAACTGGGCAGCCAGCCCATCCGCTCGGCCCGGACATTGTAGTCGATCATGCTGCCGGTCCAATCGCCGGGCTCGGCGGTGGGGGACAGGATGTCGTCGACCGTCAGCTTCTCGTAGCGCCACTGGTCCGTATGGGCGTACCAGTAGCTGGTGGCGTTCATGTGCCGGGGCGGGCGGCCCCAGTCCAGCGCGAAGGCCAGCGGCGTCCAGCCGGTCTGCGGCCGAAGCTTCTCCTGCCCGACATAGTGCGACCAGCCGCCGCCCGACTGCCCGACGCAGCCGCACATCACCAGCATGTTGATGATCGAGCGGTAGATCATGTCCATGTGGTACCAGTGGTTCAGCCCGGCGCCGACGATCACCATGGATTTTCCGTGGGTCTTGTCGGCGTTGTCGGCGAACTCGCGGGCGACGGTGATCACCTTGTCACGGCCGACGCCGGTGATGCGCTCCTGCCAGGCCGGCGTATAGGGCACGTCGTCGTCGAACGATGCCGCCACGTTGCCGCCGCCGAGCCCCCGGTCGATGCCGTAGTTGGCGACGAACAGGTCGAACACGCTGGCAACCGGCACCTCGCCGTCCTTCAGGGCGAGCTTGCGGACCGGGACGTTCCGCATCAGCACCGAGTCATGGTCGGTGCCGGTGAAATGGTCGTGCTTCCTGTTGCCGAAATAGGGGAAGGCGACCGGAGCCACGTCGTCGCGGCGGTCGATCAGCGACAGCGCCAGCCGGGTCGGCTGGCCCGACGAGGACTTCTCCTGCAGGTTCCACTTGCCCTGCTGGTTCCAGCGGAATCCCACCGAGCCGAGCGGCACCGTCAGGTCGCCGGTCGTCTCGTCGATCGCCAGGGTCTTCCATTCCGGATTGTTGGTCTCGCCGAGCGCGCCGTCCAGATCCGAGGCCCGGAGGAAACGCTCGGGAACATAGCCGTCGCCCTGCTTCTTCAGCCGGACCAGCATCGGCATGTCGGTATATTTGCGGCAGTAATCCTCGAAATACGGGGACTTTCCGGCGAGGTGCCATTCCTTCAGGATCACGTGGCCCATCGCCATGGCGAGCGCCGCGTCCGTGCCCTGCTTGGGCGCCAGCCACAGGTCGCCGAACTTGGCGGCCTCGCTGTAGTCCGGGGCGACGACGACGCTCTTGGTGCCGCGATAGCGGACCTCGGTGTAGAAGTGCGCGTCCGGCGTGCGGGTCTGCGGGACGTTCGATCCCCACAGCATCAGGAAGGTGCTGTTGTACCAGTCGGCGCTTTCCGGAACGTCGGTCTGCTCGCCCCAGGTCTGCGGGCTGGCCGGCGGCAGGTCGCAGTACCAGTCGTAGAAGCTGAGGCAGGTGCCGCCCATCAGCGACAGGTAGCGGGTACCGGCGGCGTAGCTGACCATGGACATGGCCGGGATCGGCGAGAACCCGGCGACCCGGTCGGGACCGTAGGTCTTGACGGTGTAGGCGTTGGCGGCGGCGATGATCTCCTGGACCTCGTCCCACGACGCCCGGATCATTCCGCCGCGTCCCCGGATGCCCTTGTAGGCACGTGCCTTCTCCTTGTCCTCGACGATGCTGGCCCAGGCCTCGATCGGGCCGAAGCTGCGCCGCGCTTCCCGCCACAGGCGGATCAGCCGCGACCGCACCATCGGGTATTTCAGGCGGTTGGCGCTGTAGAGATACCAGCTGTAGCTGGCGCCCCGCGCGCAGCCGCGCGGCTCGTGGTTGGGCAGGTCGGGGCGGGTCCGGGGATAGTCGGTCTGCTGGGTTTCCCAGGTGACGATGCCGCCCTTGACGTAGATCTTCCACGAGCAGGAGCCGGTGCAGTTCACCCCGTGGGTGGACCGCACGATCTTGTCATGGCTCCAGCGCGCCCGGTAGGCGTTCTCCCACGTCCGGTCTTCCGTCGTCACCACGCCATGACCGTTGGAGAAGGTGCCGGCATTCCTTTTGAAGAATGCCAAGCGGTCGAGAAAATGACTCACGCTGGTCTCCTTGATCCTCACCACGGGCAGGCGGTCGAACCGCCCCGCTTTCGATGGGTGGATACTCGGAGTGGACTGGTGATGCGGCCTTGACTTGGATCAAATGGGCGGGATGAATTGAGATTAATGGCGTTTTGCTGTAGCCATTATTACATTTTGTTCAATGGTGACTTAGCATTTGTCAAGCGGTGAGGGGTGAAGGACGAGATCACGACCGAATGATCGCGTTCAGTGCTCACCTGACTGCGGTTAGGAGAAGGCCTGAAACCGCTCTCGGCTACTGAGCAACCAAGTGGTCGGCGATCAGGAGAGCTGCGCCTTCCGTGCCAGCTTGGGCGATCGGAATGCGATCGATGGGATCCTCATGCAATGGCGGCAAGCGGCGGACCGCAAGGGCATGTCGAGTAGCAACAGGGTCACGCCCCGCCTTCGAACATTTCCTCGATCCGATGAACCAAGTTGCTTTAGTTCAGTTCAGGCCGGTGTATTGCGAAATGAGGGTCGCGTGTCTCAGGTCGCACCGCAGCACCCCTTCGGCGAAACTTCGGCAGGAACATGACCGCATTCCCGCGTCAGCGCCCGAGACGGAACTGCGGATCGAGCCGCGCGGCGGAGCCTTTCGCCCCGCCGCTTCGGCCGTGTTTGCGTCTCAGCACCGCACCTCGGCGCCCTTGCGGGTGTAGAACCACCAGGTGCAGACGATGCAGCTCAGATAGAAGGCGATGAAGATCTCCAGCGCCAGGACCGGGCTGCCGGTCAGCGAGATCGAGGTGCCGAACAGCTTGGGAATGAAGAAGGCGCCGAATGCCGCGACGGCCGAGGTGAAGCCCAGGACCGCCGCCGCCTCGCGCGACGCTTCCGCCGCCGCCTTGACCGCCGCCACGCCGTCCGTGCCGTTGGCGCGCCGGCGCAGCGTCAGGAAGATCGCCGGGATCATCTGGAAGGTTGAGGAGTTGCCGACCCCGGACGCCGCGAACAGGACCATGAACATCGCGAGGAAGCCCCAGAACCCGACGGACTTGTCGGGGAATCCCAGGAAGAAGATCACGCCGGCGCTGGCCGCGATCATCGCCGCGAAGACCCAGACCGTGACCCGCGCGCCGCCGAACCGGTCCGAGATGCCGCCGCTGACGGACCGGGAGAAAGCTCCGACCAGGGGGCCGAGGAAGGCGTAGGCCAGCGGATCGACGCCCGGGAACTGGATCTTGGTCAGCAGCGGGAACCCGGCGGAGAACCCGATGAAGGAGCCGAACGTCCCGATATAGAGCCAGCACATGATCCAGTTGTGCTTGCGCTTGAAGATCACGGCCTGGTCGGCGAACGACGCCTTGGCGTCCGCGATGTCGTTCATGCCGAACCAGGCGGCCACCGTGCTGAGCACGATGAAGGGGACCCAGACGAAGCCGGCGTTCTGGAGCCACATCGCCTTGGTCACGTCGCCCTTGGCCCAGGTCTGCGCGTCTCCGCCGAGGCTGCCGAAGATGCCGGCTGTGATCACCAGCGGCACGACGAACTGCACGACGCTGACGCCCAGGTTGCCCAGGCCGGCGTTCAGCCCCAGCGCCATGCCCTTCTGCGCCTTCGGGAAGAAGAAGCTGATGTTGGACATGCTGGAGGCGAAGTTTCCTCCGCCGAAGCCGCACAGCAGCGCCAGCACCAGGAAGACGGAGTAGGGCGTCGCCGGGTCCTGGACCGCGATGCCGATGCCGAGGGCCGGCAGCAGCAGGCTGGCGGTGCTCAGCGTGGTCCAGGCGCGGCCGCCGAAGATCGGCACCATGAAGCTGTAGAACAGCCGCAGCGTGGCGCCGGACAGGCCCGGCAGGGCCGCCAGCCAGAAGAGCTGGCCGGTGTCGAAGGCGAAGCCGATGGCGGGAAGGTTGACGACGACGACGCTCCAAACCATCCAGACGGCGAAGGACAGCAGCAGGGCCGGGATCGAGATCCACAGGTTGCGCCGGGCGGCCCGCTTGCCGCTTTCCGCCCAGAAGGAGGCGTCCTCCGGACGCCAGTCGATCAGCACGTGGCCCGGAGCCCGGACCGCGGTTTGGTCTGTCATGATGGGGATCCTCGTTTCAGGCGGTGCGGCCGTGGGGGAGCGGGGTTCCGGCGGACGCGGGGACGGGATTGGCGGTTACGCCTTCGGCCAGCTCGGGCACCACGTCGGCCCTGCCGAGGTCGGGATAGCGCCGGCGTTCCATCCGCACGATGGCGGCGTGCATCCACAGGAAGGAGACCGAGACGATCAGGAACAGCAGCATGAAGCAGCTGGACCAGACGCCGGTCAGGTCGTTCAGCGCACCGAAGGCGAGCGGCAGGACGAACCCGCCGAGCCCTCCGATCAGGCCGACGATGCCGCCGACCGAGCCGACATTGTCGGGGTAGTAGACCGGGATGTGCTTGTAGACCGCGGCCTTGCCGAGCGACATGAAGAAGCCCAGCAGGAAGGTCAGGATCGTGAAGGCGACGACGTCGATGCCGAAGGAGAAGGTGATGTCGCCGCGGATGCCGTGGACCGTGTAGTCCGTCGAGGGATAGGACAGGACGAACGTGCAGGCGACGCCCACGGCGAAAGTCCAGTACATGACGCGGCGGGCGCCGATCCGGTCGGACAGCACGCCGCCGAACGCACGGAAGATCGAGGCCGGGATCGAGTAGGCCGCACCCAGCATGCCCGCCGTCTTGATGTCGAGCCCGTAGGCGCCGACATAGTAGCGCGGCAGCCAGAGCGCCAGCGCCACGAAGGCCCCGAACACGAAGAAATAGTACAGCGAGAACCGCCAGACCTGGATGTTGGCCAGGGGCGCGAACTGGGCCGCCAGGCTCGGGGGTGCTGCATTGCTTTGGCGCCGCGAGCGGATGACCGGGTCATCCTCGGTCATGAACCAGAACAGGGCGGCCATGACCAGCAGCCCGGCCGCCCACACCTGGGCCACGGCCTCCCAGCCGAACGCGACCATCACGAAGGGGGCGGCGAACTTGGTGACGGCGGCGCCGACATTGCCCATCCCGAAGATGCCGAGCGCGGTTCCCTGCTTCTCCCGCGGGTACCAGCGGGACACGTAGGCGACGCCGACCGCGAAGCCGCCGCCCGACAGGCCGACGCCCAGCGCCGCGACGAGGAACTCGCCATAGGTTTCCGCCCAGGTCAGGACCCAGGTTGCCAGCGCGGCGGCCACCATGATCGCCACGTTGACGATTCGACCGCCGTACCGGTCGGCCCAGACGCCCAGAATCAGCCGGCTGAGCGAGCCGGTCAGGATCGGCGTGCCGACGAGCAGGCCGAATTCGGTTTCCGAAAGGCCGAGGTCCTTCTTAATCTGGATGCCGATGATCGCGAAGATGGTCCACACCGCGAAACACGCGGTGAAGGCCACGGTGCTCAGGGTGAGCGCCCGCGTCTGCTGAGCGGTCGTCACTCCCGGTTTGGCCCCTTGCATAACCGTTACCTCCTAGTTTCGGGAAGGTCGCGTTATCGGGGTCGCGAGCCTTTCTCCTGAGGCCTTGTATGATCGCGAAGGGGCAGCAGGCTTGACTCAGGTCAAAACCGATAGTAACTGCGACAGGAAGTCCAGTTTTGATTTTTTGCGAGTTGATGATTGATAAATATCAATTCCACTAACTATAAAGTGATTGAGACTCTATTGGACGGGGTGCCCTGACATGAAGGATTCGGATAGGGATTGGATTTCCAGCCACCCGGTCTTCAACTCCTTGCCGGCCAGCGATCTGGTCGTTCTGCTCCAGGGGGTGATCGTGCAGGATCTTCCCGCGGATGCGGTCCTGTTCAGCCAGGGCGAATCACCGGATTTCCTGCACGTCCTGATCGACGGAAGGGTGGGGCTGATCGGCGAGGGCGCCGACGGCAAGCAGGTCGTGGTGGAGTTCATGGAACCCGGAGAGAGTTTCATCCTGGCCGCGGCCTTGACGAACGCCCCGTACCTGATGACGGCGAGGACGCTTCATCGCTCGCGGGTGATGCTGATCCCGGCGAAGCAACTCCGGGAACGCGTTTCCACCGATGCCGCGCTGGCGTCCAAGATGCTTGCCTCGCTGGCCCGGCATTACCGCATGCTGGTCCGCCAAATCAAGGATCTGAAGCTTCGCTCCGCGACCGAACGTCTCGGCTGCTACCTGCTGGCGCTCGCCGAGCAACGGCCCGCCGGACCGGACGCATCGGTAACCTTGATGCTGCCGGTCGAGAAGGCGCTGCTGGCCACGCGGCTCGGCACCACCCCGGAGAATCTGTCCCGCGCGTTCGCCAACCTGCGCTCCGCCGGCGTCAGGACCTCCGGAGCCACGGTCACCATCGCCGACCTGGCACGGTTGCGGACGGCTTCCTTCTCCGACCCCGCGATCCCGGACTGAGCGCCCCCATCCCGGACGGCCATCGGCCGGGGCGCTGGTCAGGGTCGGAACGAATTCCAGGGGGATCGAGAAGGACGCGACCCTCCCCCGGCGGCCGCTTCAGGGCGACAACCAGTTGCCGAAGATTATCCAGGGCGTCACGTTCCGCAATGGCATCGAGCTCGATGAGCGACCTTGCCCATCACCCAGGCCTGATCCCGGGTGACGCTCGGACGGAACACGGCTTCCCCGTCGATCCCGAAATAGAACGACAGATCGGCATTGACCACGGGGCCGCGCACGATGAACTCGTGCTGCGAATGGCTGACCGGGACCAGCAGGGTCCGGTCCGTCCCGGGAACCGGGAGCCCGGTGTCGATCCGGAACGGCGTGAGGACATCGCGGCCGTGATAGATCAGGTCGCCGAAATTGGCGAAATACCGGGAATCCCTGACCTCCAGATCATGGCCGGTCATCGTCATCGCCTCCAGCAGGGCGTTCGGCGTCTCCACCAGCCGTCCGCCCTCGACGGCGATCCGATACCGTGCCCCGCCATTCGGTGAGTTCAAGGAGAGGCGGTTCAGCAGCTCCGAAAGCCTCAGGCTGTCGGCATACCGTTCGGCCAGCACCGGATCGATCCGGTCGCCGGCTTCCAGTCCGAAACCCAGGGGCCGCAGATAGGTATCCGGTGCCGGGGAATCGCCGACGGCGGGAAATCCCAGTTCCTCCTCGATGGCAGCCCCGCCCGCCGCTCCGGCCTGCGGAGAGGACTCATTCGCCGGATGGTCCATCGCCGCCGCGGCAAGCCGGACGGCGCGGCCCAATCCCGATACGGTCATGCCTGGGAAACTGTCCAACTCCTCGAAGTCCTTGCCGAGGACCAGTTCGCGCAGCCGCTTGATTTCATCCGGTCCAAGGATGCCTCCCGCTCTCGGATCACGACCCAGGCGCTTGTACAAGGCCTCCACGAAGTCCGGGTTTCGGGACAACTCGGACATCACCTTTGACACGGGCGGCGCAGGCGCCTCGTCCGCCAGCAACGGGCTGCGGCACGCCAGCATGCCTGCAAGGAAGAGAGCCGAAAGATAAAACGTGTGCTTCAGGCCGGTATTCATGGCAACTCGTTTGCCACGAGGGCAGGGCGGTCAGGTTCCTGCCCGCAATTCCCGCGCTTGGTGCAGGACTCAGCCAAGTGGACGAGAAGGATACGCCGCACCTCCTCGATCGTGTGGGGATTGGCTTGCGTCGAATGGCCGGATCGGACGATGTATTCGGATTCGACGCCCTCGATATGGGCACTCCGGTATTCGACGACGCCGTCGTCGCCGACCTCGACAGGGCCGTCCCCGCGCACGGCGATGATGGAGTGGGCCTTGACCCCTTCGGTGATGGGTGTACGCGCCAGCGTCTGGACCAGCACGCTGCCTGGCGTCATGCCGTAGACGCTGCCGAACCCCGTCTGGCTCGTCAGCGTGGTGGTCTCCCCGTCGCTCTGCGCAAGGACTTCCGAGGTCGCCCTCAGGATGTTTCCAGGCAGACGCACCAGACTCGCGATGTAGTGGCTGATCCGGTTTCCAGCGACATAGCTGCCGCCATGGGGGGTCGCGATGAAGACGAGGCGCTTGACCGACGGAACCGGCTTCACGAACAGGGAGCGCTTCAGCAGGTCGCGGCTCTCCGGGCTCATTCGCAGTTCGTCGGGCGGCTTGCGGAATGCCGCGGTCCAGAACCTGTCGCCCGACTCGACCGCCGTCAGTTTCGTCAGCAGGCCGCCCTGGCTGTGGCCGATGACGACCATCTCGCGCAGTGCCGGATCGCTTCCCGACGGGTCCAGGGCGGAAATCGCTTCTTGCAGGGATTCCCGCAGCAGCATTGCCGAGTAGGGGACCGGATTGCCGGTTTCGTAACCGAAGAACCAGAATTGGAAGTGATCGCGGATGCGCGGGTCGCTCCTCAGGTCGTTCAGCATCTCGGCCCAGCGTGCCGGGCTCGACGCCGTCCCGTGGACGAAGACGACGGGAAAGCGGCCGGGTTTATAGGGTTCCAAGGCGCCCAGGCGGGTCGGACTCTCGGCCAGCAGGCTGCCGCGCAGGAAGCCGGCGAGTTCCCAGTCCCAGACCGTCGACCCGCTGAGCATGTAGGCGAGCGTCGACGTGTATTCGATCTCCAGGGGAACCTGCTGACGATCGATCAGAACCGCCTGGGTGTCGGAGGAAGCATGAAGTTCAAGCTGAGCCCGCACCGATCCATGCGCAAGCTGGCGCCGGGGATCATCGACTCGGAGCAGGGCGGTCACCGGCACCTTCACCCGTTGGCCGACCTGGAAGCCCTTGGTGACATTGGTCTGGGTCGTGCCCGCCGCCAAGGGTGCGCCGATGCCGGATTGGCGGTAGCGGTTGTCCAGGCCGCGGATCTCCAACTCGGCGACAGGGAAGAAGTCTGCCAGCTCGCGTCCACCCCACTTGAGGTCCCCCGGATTGAAGTCCACATCGAGCCGGCCGAACGGCAGCGGATAGCTCGCCGACTGGATGGCGATCCTCTTGCCGTCGCCGTCGGTCAATCCCGATGTCAGGCCGCGATTGTACAGGTCGCTCGCGAGCCTTAATCGCGGGTCGTAAGGATCGGGCGGCTGGCCGGCATCTCCGGGAAACAGAAAGGCGTAGGCATAAAGGGCGGATGCCAGATAGTAGGGACGTCCGCCGCGCTCCTCGGCGTGCAGGAACGACATCTCCGCAAGGGCGAAGATGTCGTTCGCTTCGCCGCGTCCTTCGGTGACGGCGGCATGGAGTTCGGCGATGGCGTGTTCGGGCTTCTCCCGGAAGCGGTCCGTCAGATATCGTTGCCGCAGCACGTTCCTGGTCGGATCACTGAGAGTATGCGCCGACAGGACGTTGCGGGTGAGTTGCTGATGGACCGTGGCATGGTCCACGTGTTCGACGCTGATCGGCGTGGCGCAGCCGCCGGCGAAGAGAACTCCGGCCAGCAAGATCAGGCTGACGAAGCGGTTTGAGCAGGTTGGCCACATCATGCGGAAGACATCCTTGCCGGTCAACCCGATGAACCAAGGGGGCCTAGTGACCAGGAGGCGGGTTGACCGTGACGTACGTGACGCTTCCGTTCACATAAGCCTGGTTGTACCAGGACCCGCCGCACCCGTAATAGCTTGTGCCGCCCGCCGACACGATGGTCGGTGAGCAGGGAAGCACCGTCACATAGGTCGGGCCGGCGACCACCGGGGCCGCCGTCGCGGCGCCGGCGACGTAGCCGAGGGTCGCGCCGACCGCGGCGCCCGCCAGGGCGTATCCCCACTCATCGTCATCATCATCGTAATGGTAATGGCTGTCCCAATCGTTGGATATGTTCTGCGCCGCCAAGGCACGGGCTTGCGTGCGCTCGGTGGCGCCCTGCTGGCGGATATCGGTGCGCTCGGTATAGCCCTGCTGGCGGCTGTCGGTGCGCTCGACGGAAGCCGTCTGCCGCTGCTCCTGCCGCTCGGTCCGTTCCTGCTGGCCGGATGTGCGCGTATCGGCCCGCGCCTGGGTGCGGGTCTGCTGGGTCTCGGCGCGCTGTCCCGAACGCGCCGTGGATCCTGCCTGGCGAGACGCGGTCTGTGCGGAATCGCTGCGTTGACCCGACCGTTGGGTAGCTCCGGCCTGCCGTGCCCCTGTCCCTCCGGCGGGTCTCTGCGCCGAGAAGCTGCCGCCTGCCGCGGCGCCCGAACGGGAGTAACCTCCCCCACCGGCACGTCCGCCGCGTCCGCCGGCGGCGTTGGCTTCCGCCACCAGCGTCGCCGCCAGGATCAGGGACGAAGCGACCGAGACGGCGGTCCTGGCATGTCGGGTCTTCATTTCGGTAATCCTTCCATGCTGCCGGACGCTGCCGGCATTCCGTCGGCTGGTGCTTCACCGGTGATGGACGGCTGATCTGTCCCGGACCGGCGAACCCGGACCACGAACGGGATGGCTTTGGCACCCTCCGGCGGGCGGAAGGCCAGATCCACCTTCGAAAGGTCCGGATCCAGCTTCCAGTCCGAGAACTCGGCCCGGTACTGCGGCGCGCCCTCTTCGTTCTTGTAGGTGATCGACACCCGTTGCGGCAGGGGCGCATCGCCGGCGGCAACCCAGAGTTCGAAGTCGACATCGGCGCTCCGGCCCGCCAGATGGTCGGTCGGCACCCGGGTGAGGGTATTGCGCTCCACGTAGTCTATCGACTCAAGCCGCTGCTCAAGCTCGTCCGGCAGCGTGGTGACCAGCAGCAGTGCCAGCGGCAGCCGCATGCCCAGATCCTGGATCACGTAGCGCACCGCATCGTCCACGGTGCCCGCCTTCTCGATCTGTCCGTAGACGTTCTCACCGGGATTGAACACGGTTATCGCCTTGCCATCGAAGAACACCAGGGCCTGCGTCCCGTCGCTCTCCTCCACCTCGACCCGCAGCCGGTCGGGACGGCTCAATGCGACCTTGCGCCGTTCGCCGAACTCGATCTTTTGGCCCGTGTCCTGGATGACGTCGTAGCCGGCCTGGATGGTCACGCTGAATCCCTGAGCCTGAGCCAGAGTCTCGGCCATGAGATCGAGAATGCCCAACGCCCGGGCGTCCATCGGCGCGTCATCGGATGACGGCTCGTCGAGTGAGTGTTCGTCGAGTGGCTGTTCTTCGGCTGCCGGTTCATCGACCGGCGGTTCCTCGGCGGCCACGACAGGACCGAAAATCAAGGAGACGCAGAGCAAGGGCCATGCCGGCCACCTCGCGATTCTCATCGCTGCCCCTCCTGAACGCCACGCTGGTAGGCCCGCTCCTCGGTCTTCTTGTGGTAGTCGTAGAGCATGCCGCCGGTCAGGCCGACGCCCGCGCCGATGGCCGCTCCCATGCCGGCGTTGCCGGCGATGGCCCCGATCACCGCCCCGCCGGCCGCACCCCCCGCCGTACCGCTGAGCGTACGCTGCTGTGTCTGGGACATGTCGCTGCACGCGGCAAGGGCGAGTGCGACGCCCGCGATGCGGGTCAGCCGTGCAACGGTCCGGGACAGGTTCGTATCCGTGCCCATGGTTGTTCCTTTCGATCGGAAGCCGGTCATCATCCGTGGCAGGGATAGCGTTGGGCCAGGTAGCGGAAGATTCCTTCGACCGGCGGCGTCTCCATCGCCCGAGGGTTCTGCCGCGCCCAGGCGACGAATCCGGTGATGGCCTCGTTGCGCGACGGTCGCGGGCTCGGCTCGCAGAACAGCGGCGGCTTGTCCGTGGCCGCGATCTGATGGTACTGGTAGGCTCCGACCGCGAAACCGTGGCAGAAGTGCAGCGCGGCGATCCCGGTGGGATCGGTCGGTTCAGCCTCGCACAGCCGGACGAGATCGCCCGTGGTCTTGACCAGGAAAGCCGTTTCGGAGGGGCTCGATCCCGTCTGCGCACGTACGGGAGCAACCGTCAGGGCAGCCAGGGCCGCAATGGCGGCTGCGAGAGCGGGCATGGATCGATGGTTCATCGTTTGCTCCCAGTTTTCCTGCATCGGCAGCCCAGGCGCCGTGCTCAGCGGGCCTCCCGGCCCTGGACTCGGTCGACGCCTTTCCGCAGGTCCTCGGCCGCCTGCCGGGCGGCTGAGCGGGCGGTGTCCATGGTCGACAGGGTCGCTTCGAGATCGAAGACCGGCGGATTGTATTTGCGGACCGCGGCGACGAGCAGTTCGGACGACTGACTGTCATAGACCTCGGCGGCCAGGATGACCGCGCCGGTAAAGGATCCGCTGCCGCCGGAGGCACCCTGGACGGCATTGGCGACGGCGCCGATCGGCAAGATCCGGGACACCGTGGCGGCTCCGGGGACCGTTTGCTCCACGCCGACAAGCTTCGTCACGATGCGCGCCGTATTGGGGCCGGGCTGCGACGTGACCGCGTAGCCGCCGCTGCTCAGTTCTCGGCGCATCGCGCTGGTGAGATACCGGGCGATCTCGGTGATCTGGGAGCTGGTCATGCTTCCGAAGCTCGCCTCGGTGCCGCGGTAGACTTCCACCGGCTCGATGATGAACCGGGTGTACTGCCGGAGGTCGGCGTTCGATGTCCGGTAGACCCAGGCGCCCGGCCTCTCCGGATCCTGGCTCATGGACGCGGCGGACGCCATGCCGGCGGGCCGCTGCGTGGAATCGGTGGACGAGCACCCCGCCAAACCGACGATGATGGTCAGGGCCCCGGCCAAGGCCCCCAGCGGACCGATCGAGAGCTTCATGTTGTTGTCCTTGGCACTTTTATTCCGAAGACTATTGAGCCGCGCCCGGGGTCCGATTTAGAAGTATCTTTCGCCCTAGTTTTCGTGATGCAACGGTAACCTGCCACCGTGTTACCGTAACCGATCGCCATTTCGGGAAGGTACGGGCGCGCCCGCCGGAGGGAAGTGTAGAATGCCTATGCGCGCACGTTCGGCCTGTTCGGGCGCTCGGCCAGCATCGTGGTCGTGCGGATCGGAACCAGCTTCACCACCTTCGGCGTGACTTGGCAGTACACCTGGTTCGATTGAATCCGCAGCCGCCGGACAGGCGCTCAGTCTCTCTCGCCGGCGGCTTCCCAGTACGGGGCGACGTCCAGCCCGGCTTTCCTCAGCCCGTCGATCATCCTGGCGATGATGGCCGGATCGATGTTCCGCCGCTCGAACTCGAACACGGCCTTGTCTCCGAAATTCGGGTAGAGCCGCAGGATCTCGTTGATTTCGTGGGCCGCGTCGTCCTTGCTGCCGGTCTGGCCATGGATCATCGCGAGCACGACATGGGTGTAGACGAGGTTCGGAGTCCCGATCCTTCGGGCCTCCGCCAGAGCCTCGTCGTACCGTCCATGCATGTAATGGAACAAGGCGATGAAGAGGCGATACCAGCTGGGTTGAGCCGGGTTGCGTTCGAACGCCTCCCTTATGAGGGGAATACCCGTGTCCCAATCACCGGTGAGACTGTAGGCCCTGCCGAGATCGGCGAGGATGTCGCTGTCGTGCGGGTTGAGAGCAAGCGCCCGCTCGTACGACGCGATGCTGAGAGGCACCTCGCGCCGCAGCCAGTGGGCAATCCCGAGGGCCTGGAGCGGCAGCGGATTGTCCGGCGCCAAGGCCACGGCGTGACGCGCCACCTGGAGGGCCGTGCCGACCGGATCGGGACGCTCGGTGCTCGGGTTGAAATCGACCCGGAGCTCGTCCGTGTAGATGAAGGCGAGGGCCGCCCAGGCATCGGCGTAGTTGGGATCGGTCTCGACCGCCCGTTCCAGGCAGGCCCGGACCTGTTTGTGCATCTCCGCGTCCGGCTGCCGCCAGTACTCACGGGTCCGCAGGACACATTCGTAGGACGACAACGAGTCGGAAGCGCGCCCGGCGGTGCTTTGCAACTCCACCTTCTCTATGACGCCGTGCGGCTGCACCAGCACGCGGGCGGCCTTGGCGGCGATGTCGTGCCGCAGGTCGATCATGGTACCGGAATTGAATTCCCGCCGGAAGCTGTCGGACCAGAGATACCGGTTGTCCGAAGCCCGCAGCAGGGCCGCGTTGACCTGGATCTCGCCCGCCACCCGGGTGATGCTGCCCTTCAGCACATAGTCTATGCGGGCGTCCGGGACGGCGTCGCGCAGAGCGGGCCCGGTGCGGAAACGGAAGCTGGTGTCGGCATCGTAGACGAGGACGTTCTTGAAGCGTAGCAGGGCGTTGATGACTTCCTCCGTGATTCCCCTGGCGAAGATTTCCTGCGCCGGGTCGTCACCGTCATTCTCGAACGGCACCACCATGATCGAGGGAACCCGCCCGGTGATTCTCCGCTCCTCTTCGGAAACCTGGGTCTGGAGAGAAAGGCCTTCTCCCCAGAGGGGCATGATCAGCACGGCCGACAGGGACAGGATGCCCACCAGAAGGCAAGTCCGCTTCGGCAAGGACCAGCGGGACGGCGTCAAGGGCGGACTCGAAGGCACCGCCTCCCCGGCGACCTGATCGGCAGCCGCGGGAGTTGGATTGATCTCGACCAGTCGTCCCGCAGCCAACCGTCCCTCGGCTGGCTGTTCATCATCTTCCAGGGGGACGGGAACGGAGGCTGCGGCCTCATCCCTCACGATGAACCGAGGCACATAGCCACCCTTCGGGATCGTGATCCGGACCCGGTCCGCAATTCCCTCGGTCAGATAATAGTGCTCCAGGCAGCGGCGGAGCCGGCCGGCCTCGATCCGGACCACCGGATCGGTTACGGGGTCGAAGCTCGGATCCCGGTCGAAGGCGTCGATCGCGATGGTGTAGGCTTTGATCCGATCGGCTTGTCCCGCAAGCGTTTCCTCCACGATGAATTTCAGGAAACGCCGCTTCCTTTCAGAATTGATGAACTCCCGGCTGTTGATGACGCGCTGGAGCGTTTCTTGGATGAGCTGGGGCGGAATCACTTCGTCGGCATCATGAGACATGGGACTGCCTGACCGTTTGTCGCACTCGAATTGAGGTCGATACATCGGCGCTCTGAGAGTTTCGACTTTGCACAGCGATTAGAGAAGACTAGCAAATCTCTTGCTGGATTCGTTGAATGATATCAATGGTAGTTCATGAGTCCAACTGACTATCGGCAATATAGAACCGCTTCTAGAGCATCTTGATCAACCCGTGCGCACGCACTGAGAGTTCAAGAAGCCTGACTGCTCTGCAATGGGTGCAATCGTCCAGATTTTTGAAAGTAAATTCATGACCATTAGTTTATATTGATATTAATTGATGGTCACAAAAAAGGTAGGCTCAATACTTTTGCTAATGCCACTGATCCGCAGTGATGGATAGCCTTTATGAAGACTATAGGATTGTGCCTGATCTTTCAGGCCGCGAAAAGTGATATGTTCCAATAACCCAGCGATACCACCTTGGCATCCCGCTTGCGCACGGGATTCGCGTGATCGACCTGTTACGGTATCAAGTTTACGGTTGCAGGCTTTACAGGTGCGGGCGAGCCGATCAGCCTTCTGGCTGGCTTGTTTGACCGCTCGACCTATCAGCCGATCAGCCGCGGACTCAGCTTCCGCCTTCTCAAGCATCGAAGGCTTTACTCCAAAACCGGTGAGAGCGTCCATGTCGGAGAGGGTTCGGTATATCGTCGAACGGTTTCCAGACTTGGCGTCGGCTGTCAAGCAGTACAGTTCGGACAATCGCTTCTTCCGCGGACTATGCGAGGACTACGGAGAGGCGGTCGAAGCCTTGCTGCAATGTGAAAGTTCGAACAGTCCCAGGGATTCCGAACGTGCCGACGCCTGCCGCGAACTCATCATGGATCTTGAACGTGAAGTCCTGATCGAGCTGCATCGGTGGAACGATGACCACGGAGGTCCCGCCTGAACCGCATCGGAGGCCCGGAAACGGGTCCGGGCCTGATGCAGGTTACCGTAGCATACTCCCGCCGATCCGCGCCCGGTCCCATCCTGCAGCCCTTGATGCATGAACTTGCCCAGAGGGCAAAACCACGGGAGAAAACAATGGGCAATAGAGCCGAGAGCCGCACCTGGTCATCCCCGCTCATCACCGCCGGCATCGTCGTCAGCCTGCTTCTCGGCGGTTTCGCCCTGTCCCCCACCATCGCGGCCCCCCGGACCGCCGAGACCGAGAAGACGGCCGACAAGAAGAACGCCGAGCACTATATCGAACTGGTGCGCCGGGATCTGCGTCAGGACAGGCGCGAAATAATCGGGGAGGCGCTGGCCCTCAATCCGTCAGAAGCCGAAGCGTTCTGGCCGGTCTACGAGCGCTACGAAGCGGAACTGAACCGTCTCGGTGACGAGAAGCTCGCCTTGATCAATGATTACGCGGATAACTACAAAACCATGACCGAGGCCAAGGCCGGCGAACTGACCCGCAAGGCCATAGACCTGGACATCCTGCGGACGAGCCTGCTGCAGCAATACCTGCCGCAATTCCAGAAGGTGCTGACCAACAGGCGCGCCGCGCAGTTCTATCAGATCGAGATGCCCCTGCTGAAGATCGTCGATCTTCAGATCGCCGCCCAGTTGCCGATGATGCCCTGATCGGCCGGCGCTCACGCCTCGCTGTGGGCGGCAGGCTTGCGACTCCGCCTCTCTTTCTCCATCCCGATCCATTCCATGACCAGCGTACAGCCGAGGGCGATAAGGCACGGTCCAAGAAACAGCCCGATGAAGCCGAAGGTGAGCAGGCCGCCGAACAGTCCGAGAAGTATCATCATCATGGGAAGGTCGCTGCCCCGGCTCACCAGGAAGATTCGCAGCAGCGCCTCGATCACGCTGAACACCATGACGCTCCAGACGATCAGGAAGATGGCCCACCCGGTCTCCCCGATGGTGAACAGCCAGATCGTCGCGGGCAGCCAGATCAGTATCGGCCCGACCGGGACCAGCGTCAGGAAGAAGCATAGGAACCCGAGCAGGATTGCCCCGGGGACACCGGCGATCCAGAAGCCGATCGCCGCCAGAACGGCCTCCGTAAGGTTGGTTCCGATGATGCCGTAGACGACACTCTTCAAGGTGCCGGCCGCGACATCCAGCAGACGGGGGCCTCGCCGTCCGGCCAGCCGCTCCAGCACGGAGCCGAGGGCCACGGCGGCGCGCTGGCCATCACGGTACAGGAACAAGGCGATCAGCAGGCTGATGAAGATTTGCAGTACGCCTGAGCCGATCAATGCGCCGAAGCCAAGGATCCAGGCTCGCGCGTGCTGGACATAGGGTTCCAGCGTGGCGGCCGCTTCGACGCTGCCAGCTGACAGGTCGGACCAGAACGCGTGGAACCGGGACCCCAGCAGCGGCACCGTCTCCACCCAGGGCGGCGGGCACGGGGAACACCGCTGTTCCGCCATTCCTGAAGCTTAGCGGCAATCTGCGCGACATTCTCCGCCAGATTGTGGCCGAGCAGCACCAGCGGGATCAGGAAGACGGTGAAAGCCGCCAGGGTCAGGAGGGCCGCCGACGCGCCCGTACGCCCGCCCAGCGCCCGCGTCGGCCTGACGTGCATCGGCCAGGTCGAAATGGTGAGGATGATGCCCCACAGCAGCGCTGACAGGAACGGCTTCATCACCAGATAGCACCCGATCGCCAGGATCAGCAGGCAGGCCAGGGCCACCACGCGCTCGACCAGATGGTCGCCGTCATTTCTTCGAAGGCGGCTGCCCAGGCCGGTGGTTTGAGCAGCACTTCCCAAATGCCTGTCGATCATGGTCGGCGCCCCTCCAACGAGTATGTCCAACGCGTTCCAATACCTCCCGGTGGCAACGCGGGAGACATGGAAATCGGCGTCAGTAAACGCATCGCGCGCGATCGATGCCGACATGAGGCCAAGTCAATGAAATCAGTATCGGCGTCCTCGCATGGCGTCGGCAGTAGCTTACGGTAGCAAGCCGTGGTGTGAGGGCACCGCCGCCGGATCACCGGCCCCGAAAATCGCCAGCCGAGCGGGTACGCTGGCATCCATTCTTCGGAGGCTTTCCATGGTACTGCCATCTCTCCAGGGGAAACGCGGCCTCGTGGTGGGTATCGCCAACGCGAACAGCATCGTTTCCCCCCAAACTTCGCAACAGGAGATCCCATTGGGATGCGGCATATGCAGGATCTAGATCTGCAAGGATCCACTCATCCAGGGGGCGAGCCGATCCCGAACGAGAAGCGTGTCGGCGCTGGCCGTACGGAACTGCATCTGCCAGCGCCCTGTAGCGTTCGCTGCAATGCCCAGGGTTAATAAAGCTTTTGTGCAAGTTTTGGAGTCCAAATGCTGACCCCAGTTACCAAAAGAGTTCTTATGCATGTTGTTAACCACCGCAGAGGTAATGTTGCATAAAATCCAGGAATTTTACTTTCAAATGGTGAACTATGCCATGGCGCGCTCCCAGTCGCGGATTTTCCAGTTTGGACAATCCGGGAAAGCCTTGATCTCTCGAAGATCGATTGGCCGGCCCCAGCGTGGCAGCCTGCGCAATAAAGAAGGGAACCATCACCGCATCGCCCCCTCCCAAAACCCCCGCAGCATCCCCTCCAGCCCCCCGTCATCCCCGCCGCTCACCATCGCGCCGAACGCATGCGTGCCGAGATAGTCCGCGTGCGCATAGGCGGCGGCGCCGTCGTCCAAGGCTGGTACGATGATGGAGGATCCTGCCGCCCTCGTGCCGTTTCGGCGCAGGGCGTCGCGGTAGACGTGGAGGTCGCGGAGTGCGTCGTGGATCGAGCCGCGGCTGGCGCGGTACTTGGCGTCCAGGACCAGCCAGCGACCGCAGGCGCCGTCCTTGTCGAACGACACGATGTAGTCCGGGCGGAACTCTCCAGTCAGGCAGTGCCATTCGCGGACGCGGTTGGACAGTGCGTGGAATTTCCGCTGGTAGTACGGTGCTGAACCGTCTTTCCGCGCGCTCCGGCTCGGCGCGCAGGATAGGGGTAAGGAGGGCGCGCAATCTCTCGGTATCGACAAGTCCGGCCTGCATGACATCGCTCAGAAGATCGAGCACGGCATCCGTGGCGACGCCGAGGTGCCGCGCGCGTTGCCGTGCGGGAGCGGGGACCTGGGTCCGAAGCGATATGCGGAGGTCGGCGCCGCGGGCTTTCGAAAATCGCGGGCAGGCGGGAAGAGTGCGGCGCCAGTACTTGGCCGCCCAGGAAGCGCTAGGCAAACAAGGCTTTGGTAGGGAGTTGGTTGGGGGACTAGGATTCGAACCTAGGCTGGCGGAGTCAGAGTCCGCTGTCCTACCACTAGACGATCCCCCATCAAGCTCAGGTGCGGTGCGCTTCGTTTCGGCGCCGTCCCGTGCTCGGGTGCCGGTGTATAGCAAAGCGGATCGGCGTGCGAAAGCCCTTTTTCCAACTTTTTTCCGCGCGCCGTCCTCCGGCCGCCCTCCCGCTGCCCGACCAATTAAGGAGGGACGCCGCCGAAAGGCGTCCTTTCATCGCGGGGGAGGATTGAGCTACCATGATCAATCCGGGCGCTCGGCCCGGATCGGCCATGTTCAGCCATGGTCGGCCATGGGGGCGTCCGCGGAGACGGTTGGGGGCAGCGTGAACATCGAGTTGGGCATCGATCGGCAGGGGACGGCGGCGGGCATGCGCCCGGCTTCGTACACGCGGCCGGTTTTCGCCGCGCTCGATCTCGGCACCAACAATTGCCGATTGCTGGTGGCGAAGCCGCTGGTCGGCGGCGGGTTCCGCGTGATCGACGCGTTCTCTCGCATCGTCCGGCTGGGCGAGGGCGTCAGCCGGACGCGGATGCTGTCCGAGGCCGCCATGGAACGCTCGCTGGCGGCGCTTCGCATCTGCGCCGCCAAGCTGGAGCGGCGCGGGGTCACGGCGGTGCGGGCGGTCGCGACCGAGGCGTGCCGCCGGGCCGAGAACTGCGACGACTTCATCGATCTGGTGGAGCGCGAGACCGGCATCCCGCTCGACATCATCTCGACCCACGAGGAGGCGCGGCTGGCGTTGGCCGGCTGCGCGCCGCTGCTGGACCCGGCCGTGCGCAACGCCCTGGTGTTCGACATCGGCGGCGGCTCGACCGAGCTGATGTGGCTGGAACTGGGCAGCGGCGGGCGGCCGCGCATGATCGACCAGATCTCGGTGCCCCAGGGAGTCGTCGGCCTGACCGAGTCGTACGGCGGCGACCGGGTGTCGGCATCCACCTACGTGACCATGGTGGACGAGATCGC
Organism: Skermanella rosea; assembly: GCF_016806835.2. Lineage (NCBI taxonomy): Bacteria > Pseudomonadati > Pseudomonadota > Alphaproteobacteria > Rhodospirillales > Azospirillaceae > Skermanella > Skermanella rosea. The sequence continues at coordinate 2,256,896 of NZ_CP086111.1, forward strand.
GGAGGCGCTGGCGGCGTTCGAGGCGCGCAACGGCATCCGGCGCTCGGTCGAGCGCGGCGAGGTCCAGATGCTCGGCACCTCCGGCACCGTCACCACGCTGGCCGGCATCCATCTCGGCCTTCAGCGCTACGAGAGGTCGGTGGTGGACGGCAGTTATCTCCAGATCGACCACGCCCGGGCGGTCAGCCGCCGGCTGCTGGAACTGGACTTCAACGGCCGCGCCGCCTATCCCTGCATCGGCCGGGAGCGCGCCGACCTCGTCGTCGCCGGCTGCGCCGTGCTGGAGGCGATCTGCGACACCTGGCCGGTCACGCGGCTGCGGATCGCGGACCGCGGCCTGCGCGAGGGGATCCTGGTCGACCTGATCGCCGCCAACGGGTCCTGAGCGGCCTTGCGCCTGGCCCCGGGGTGAAATTTGCCGCGTGAAACCGGCTTGCACTTCCTATATCAGGCACCATGACCAGCAAATCCTCCGGACCGAACACGCCCAGCGGCCGCAATTTCGGCGTGCGGGTGAAGACCGCCAAGAAGCGCTCCCTGTCGTCCACCCTGTGGCTTCAGCGCCAGCTCAACGATCCCTATGTCGCGGAAGCGCAGAAGCGCGGCTACCGCAGCCGCGCCGCGTTCAAGCTGCTCCAGCTCGACGACAAGTTCCGCATGCTGGCGCCGGGCAAGCGGGTGGTGGACCTGGGCGCCGCCCCCGGCGGCTGGACCCAGGTGGCGGTGGAGCGGGTGAAGCCGCAGAACGGCAAGGGCAAGGTCGTCGGCCTTGACATATTGGAGATGGAGCCGGTCGAGGGCGCCATAACCTTCCAGTGCGACTTCAACGACGACGACGCGCCCGACCGGCTGAAGGAAGCCCTGGACGGGCCGGCCGACATCGTGCTCAGCGACATGGCGGCGCCGACCACCGGCCATCCCCAGACCGACCATATCCGGATCATGGCCCTGGCCGAGCTGGCCTATGACTTCGCCGCCCAGGTGCTGGCGCCCGGCGGCGCCTTCGTCGCCAAGGTGTTCCAGGGCGGCACGGAGCGGGAGCTGCTGGACCGGCTGAAGCGGGACTTCGCGTCGGTCAAGCACGCCAAGCCGCCGGCCAGCCGAGCGGATTCCGCGGAGACCTACGTGGTGGCGACCGGCTTCCGCGGCGCGTCGGCCGATCATCTCCGGGGTCTGGGAGCCGACGGGAGCGAGTAGGGCATCCCTTGGACCGGATCTATCTGGACCATATGGCGTCCACGCCGCTCGACCCGGCCGTCCTGGACGAGATGCTGCCCTGGCTGGCGCCGGGCGCCGCCGGCAATCCCCACTCGGCCGGTCACCGCGCCGGCTGGCGCGCGGCGGAGGCGATCGAGCGGGCGCGGGGCGAGGTCGCGGCCCTGATCGGCGCGCGGCCCGGCGAGGTCCTGTTCACCTCGGGCGCCACCGAGGCGAACGGCCTGGCGCTTCTGGGCGCGGTGCCGGAGGGGTGGCCGGTCGCTGCATCCGCCATCGAGCATCCCAGCGTGCTGGCCTGCGTCGCGGAGCTGGCGCGGCGGGGGCATCCGGCCCGGCTGCTGCCGGTGGACGGCGCGGGGCGGGTCGATCCCGGGGCGCTGGACGGGATGGGGCCGGCGCTGGTCTCCGTCATGGCGGCCAACAACGAGGTCGGGACGATTCAGCCCGTCGGCGAACTGGCGCGGCGCTGCCGCGAGGCCGGCGGGCTGTTCCATACCGACGCGGTCCAGCGCCTCGGCAGCGGGAGGATCGACGTCGCGGCGCTGGGCATCGACCTGCTGAGCCTGTCCGGGCACAAGCTGCACGGGCCGATGGGGATCGGCGCCCTGGTCGTGCGGCAGGGGGTGGCGCTCCGGCCGCTGCTGTTCGGCGGCGGGCAGCAGGGCGGGCGCCGGCCTGGAACCCTGCCGACCGCCCTGTGCGTCGGGCTGGGTGCCGCGTGCCGGATCGCGGGGGAGCGGCGGGACGCCGAAGCCCTGCGGCTGGCGGGGCTGCGCGAGCGGCTGTTCGGGGCGCTGGCGGCGGGCCTGCCGGGGCTTCGGCGCAACAGCCCCGAGGGGGACGGCGGGCTGCCGGGCTGTCTACACGTCTCCGTTCCCGGGGCGGACGCGGCGGACCGGCTGCTCGACCTGGACGAGCTGGCGCTGTCCACCGGGTCGGCCTGCAGCAGCGGCCAGGGCGGGCCGTCCCACGTGCTGCTCGCCATGGGCCGCTCGGCGGAGGAGGCGTTCGGCAGCATCCGGATCGGGCTGGGGCGCTTCACGACGGAGGGTGAGGTCGACCGCGCGGCGGCGCTGCTGGTCGAGGCGTTCGGCGGCCCGCGGGGCTGAGTTCAGGCCCGGGGGTCGTAGTCCAGCACGTCGGCCAGCGCCGCCCGGGTCTCGGTCACGACGAAATCCGCGAAGGCCCGGGCCTTGGCCGGGAGCAGGGTGCGGTGCGGATAGAGCACGGCGAGGACGGCCGGTTCCGGCGGGAAATCGGGCAGGACGACGCGCAGCGCGCCGCTGCGCAGATGCCCGGCCACCTCCCACACCGGCTTCATGGCGATGCCCTGGCCGTCCAGCAGCCAGTCCGTCAGGACATCGCCGTAGTCGGCGTCGAAGCTGCCGGTCACCGCGACCTTGGCGGGTCCTTCGGGAGTGTTCAGGCTCCACTGGTATTGCTGGGAGCCGGGGAAGCGCAGCAGCAGGCAATTGTGGCCGGCCAGGTCCTCCGGCCGCTCCGGCTCGCCGGCGGCATCGAGATAGGCGGGGGCGGCGCACAGCACGCGCGGGCAATCCGCGATCTTGCGCACGACGAAGGCGCTGTCGCGCAGCACCGCCATGCGGATCGCGACGTCCACCGCCTCGTGCAGCAGGTCGATCAGGTGGTCGGACAGCCTCAGGCGGACATCGACCAGGGGATAGGCCTCGCGGAATCGGGGGATCATCGGCCCCAGCACGCGGCGGCCGAACCCCAGCGGGGCGGTCACCCTCAGGCTGCCGGACGGAACGCCGGTCGCGGAGGCCAGGTTGGTCTCGGCCCGCTCGACGGCGTCCAGCACCTCCAGGCAGTCACGGTAGAAGATGTGGCCGTGCTCGGTCGGCTGGAGCTGGCGGGTCGTGCGGTTGAGCAGGCGCACGCCCAGATGCTGCTCCAACTGCTGAATGCGGTGGCTGACCACCGCCGGCGACATGCGGAGGCTGCGGCCGGCGGCCGACAGGTTGCCCATGTCCACGACCCGGACGAAGGTCCGCATGTTCTCGAGCAGTGACACGCCCGCTACCCTTTCCTGTCCGGGGCCGCCTCAGGGGGGCGCCCGATCTTTCTGAATCGTTTGAAGGTCCTGCCGCACGGCCCCGCTTCCCGGCCGGCGCGAACGCGTTTACCGTTCATGCCGCACCGCATCCATCGGCAAGGGGGCGGGCAGGGAACAGCGGAGAGGGCGAGATGGACGCGATCGTTTGGGAATGGGTGAATTTCATGCTGCGGTGGCTCCATGTCATCACGGCGATAGCGTGGATCGGGTCGTCCTTCTACTTCGTGCATCTCGATGCCAGCCTGCGCCGCCGCGAGGGCCTGCCCAAGGGAACCCACGGCGAGGCGTGGCAGATCCACGGCGGCGGCTTCTACCACATGGTCAAGTATAACGTCGCCCCGGCGCAAATGCCCGACGAACTGACCTGGTTCAAGTGGGAGGCCTATGCGACCTGGATCAGCGGCTTCTTCCTGCTGGTCGTGCTGTATTACCGCGGCGCCGACCTGTTCCTGACCGACCAGACCGTGATGGAGCTGTCCCAGTGGCAGGCGATCGCGATCAGCGCCGGGTCGCTGGTGCTGGGCTGGGTCGTCTACGATCGGCTGTGCAAGTCGCCGGTGGGCCGCAACGACACGGCGCTGATCCTGACCGGCTTCGTCCTGCTGGTGCTGGCGGCCTGGGGCTTCTCGGAAGTTTTCAGCGGGCGCGGCGCCATGCTCCAGGTCGGCGCGCTGATCGGCACCATGATGGCGGCCAACGTCGCGCATACCATCATTCCCAACCAGAAGAAGGTCGTCGCCGACCTGCTGGCCGGGCGCTCGCCCGACCCGGCCCTGGGCAAGGAGGCCAAGCAGCGCTCCATGCACAACAACTACCTGACGCTGCCGGTGCTGTTCCTGATGGTCAGCAACCACTACCCGCTGGCCTTCGGGACCGGCCACATCCCGGAGATCGTCGCCCTGGTGCTGGTGGTCGGCGCCACGATCCGCCACTTCTTCAACAGCCGCCATGCCGGCAAGCCGACGCCGTGGTGGACCTGGGGCGTGGCGGTCGCCGGGGTCGCGGGCATCATCTGGCTGAGCGCGCTGGGTCCGAACGCCGACGCGGTGGCCTCCGCCGCCAACGCGGCCGAGCCGGTCGAGTTCGCCCAGGCCGAGGAGGTGATCCTGACCCGGTGCAGCATGTGCCACGCCGAGACCCCCGCGTGGGAGGGCCTGCCCGCGCCGCCGCGCGGGGTCCGGCTCGACACGCCGGAGGAGATCCGGCGCCACGCCGGGCAGATCCGCCTGCAAGCCGTGTTGTCCGACGCCATGCCGCCGGGCAACATCACCATGATCACGCCGGAGGAACGGCAGGTGCTGGCGGCCTGGACCAACGGCGCCAGATGATCGAAGCGGTCGGCCGGCGGGAACGGACGACAGGGTACGGGAGCGTAGCGGAAGGATGAGGGACATGGTTGGATCGGCGCCGGAGCTGAAGGCGATCCGCGGACGGCTGCTGAGCTTCACGGCCGAGCCGGCCGGGCCGGGCGACACGGCGAGCTACCGCCTGATCGGGGACGGGCTGGTCGTGGTGCGGGACGGCAGGATCGCGGAAGTCGGCGAAGCCTCGGCGCTGCTCCCCGGCCTGCCGCCGGGAACGCCGGTGGACCATCACCCGGACGGGCTGATCGTACCCGGGCTGATCGACACCCACATCCATTTCCCCCAGACCCAGGTGATCGCGTCCTACGGCGCGCAGCTCCTGGAATGGCTGAACAAATACACCTTCGTCGAGGAGCAGCGCTTCGCCGACCCCGATCACGCGGCCCGCAACGCTGTTTTCTTCCTGGACGAGCTGCTGCGCAACGGCACGACCACGGCGGTGGTCTACGCGACCGTGCATCCCGGCTCGGTCGAAGCCCTCTTCGCGGAGTCGGAGCGGCGCGGGACCGCCATGATCGCCGGAAAGGTGATGATGGATCGCAACGCGCCGCCCGGCCTGCGCGACACGGCGCAGTCGGGCTATGACGACAGCCGGGCGCTGATCGGCCGCTGGCACGGGCGGGGCCGGCAGCTCTACGCCGTGACCCCGCGCTTCGCGATCACCTCGACCGAGGCGCAGCTGGAGGCGGCGGGCGCCCTGAATCGGGAGTTCTCCGGCGTCTACATGCAGACCCATCTGTCCGAGAACCTGAAGGAGATCGAGACGGTGCGCGGCCTGTTCCCGGACGCCCGCCACTATACCGACGTCTACGACCGCTACGGGCTGCTGGGCGAGCGCTCGCTGTTCGGCCACTGCATCCATCTGGAGGACGACGAGGTCCTCCGGCTGTCGGAGAGCCGGTCGGTCGCGGTGTTCTGCCCGACCTCCAACCTGTTCATCGGCAGCGGGCTGTTCGACCTGGAGCGGCTGGCGCGCGGCGGGAACCCGGTGCGGGTGTCGATCGCGACCGACGTTGGCGGCGGCACCAGCTATTCCATGCTGCGCACGGCGGCGGAGGGCTACAAGGTGCTCCAGCTCGGCGGGCAGAACCTGCCGGCGCTGTCGGCCTTCCACATGATGACGCGCGGGAACGCCCTGAGCCTGGGGCTGGGCGGCACCATCGGCACGATCGAGCCCGGCTGCTTCGCCGACTTGGCGGTGCTGGACGCGCGGGCCACGCCCGCCATGGCGCACCGGATGGAGACGGTGGCCGGCGACCTGGACGAGGAACTGTTCGTCCTGATGACCCTGGGCGACGACCGCGCGGTGGCCGCGACCTATGTCCAAGGGCGGCGGGTTTGGGACCGGGAAATGGGCGGATCAGGCTGACTTGGCGTTGCAGCCGGTGACGATGTCACTGGCCGGGTCTGTTCATGTCGTCCCGAACTTCGGCACGCTGTCCAGCAGGGTGCGGGTATAGGGATGCCGTGGGGCGTCGAACAGGGTGCGGCGCGGGGCCTGCTCGACGATGCGGCCCTGGCGCATCACGGCGACGGTGTCGCACAGGGATTCGACGACGGCGAGGTCGTGGCTGATGAAGAGGTAGGCGAGGCCCAGGTCCGTCTTCAGTCGGTTCAGCAGGTTCAGGATCTGCGCCTGGATCGACACGTCCAGGGCGGAGACCGGCTCGTCCAGCACGATCAGCCGCGGATCGGCGGCCAGCGCCCGGGCGATGCCGATGCGCTGGGCCTGCCCGCCGGAGAGTTCGTGGGGATGGCGGTCCAGGAATTCGGGCCGCAGGTTGACGAGGTCCATCAGCTCCTCGACGCGGCGGCGCCGGTCGGGCTTGGGCATGCCCAGCAGGTGGATCAGCGGCGCCTCCAGGATGGCGGCGACGGTCTTGCGCGGGTTGAGCGCGCCGGACGGGTCCTGGAAGACGAACTGGACCTTGCGGTGGAACTCCCGGGAGCGGCGCCGGCCGACCTCGGCGCCGTCGATCAGGACGGTGCCGGAGGTCGGTTCCTCCAGGCCGACCAGCAGGCGGGCCAGGGTCGATTTGCCGGACCCGGATTCGCCGACGACGCCCAGCGTCTCGCCCGGGCTGACGGCCACGCTGACGCCGTCCACCGCCTGGATCCGCGGCTTGCGGGACCAGCCGCCGCCGAAGCTCTTGTGCAGGTCGCGGGCTTCGAGCAGGGGGGCGGTCATGCCTCGCGCGCCCTGATGCAGCGGGAGGCCCGGCCGGGGGCGAGAGGATCGAGTTCGACGTCGGCGGCCCGGCAGCGGTCGATGACCCGGTCGCAGCGGTCGGCGAAATGGCAGCCGCGGGGCAGGCGGTTGACCGCCGGGGGCAGTCCCGGGATGGCGTCCAGCGCGCGCTCCGGCCGGCCCAGGACCGGCACGCAGGACAGCAGCCGGCGGGTGTAGGGGTGGCGCGGGTCGCGCAGCACCTCGGCGACCGGTCCGGTCTCCACGACGCGGCCGGCATACATCACCATCACCCGGTCGCAGAGTTCGGACACCACGCCGAAATCGTGGGTGATGAACAGCAGGGCGGTGTCGCGCTCGCGGCGCAGGTCGCGCAGCAGGTCCAGCACCTCCGCCTGGATCGTCACGTCGAGCGCCGTGGTCGGCTCGTCCGCGATGATGATGTCGGGGTCGTTGGCGAGCGCCATGGCGATGCCGATGCGCTGGCGCTGCCCGCCCGACAGCTCGTGCGGGTACGAGGCGGCCCGCCCGGCGGCGTCGGGGATGCGGACCCTGTCCATCAGCTCGACCGCGCGGGCCATGGCGTCGGCCCGGCCCTTGCCCTGGTGGCGGCGGATCGTCTCGGCGATCTGCTCGCCCACGGTCATCAGCGGGTTCAGGGTGCCCAGCGGGTCCTGGAAGATGTAGGCGATCCGGTTGCCGCGCAGCTCCTGGAGTTCGGCAAGCTTCAGGCCCAGCAGGTCCCGGCCGCGGTAGCGGATGCGACCCTTGACGATGCGGCCCGGCGGCGTCGGGACCAGCCCGAGTATCGAGAGGGCGGTGACCGACTTGCCCGATCCGGACTCGCCCACGATGCCGAGGCATTCGCCGGGGGCGAGGTCGAAACTGACGTCGTCGGCCGCCTTGTAGCGCTCCCCGCCCAGCAGGAAATGGGTGCTGAGGTTGCGGACGCTCAGCAGTGCCGCGGGATCGGGCGGGTCGCCGGCGAGCGAGCCCGCGTCCGGGGCGACTTCGGTCGCGGCACCCGGGCGGACCAGCCCGCCGGAGCGGAGGCGGGGGTCGAGCATGTCGCGGATGCCGTCGCCCACCAGGTTGATGCCGATCACCAGCAGCAGGATCACCAGCCCGGGGATCAGCGCCACGTGGGGGGCCACCAGCACGAGGCTGCGCGCCTCCCCCAGCATGGAGCCCAGGTCCGCCTGCGGCGGCTGCGCGCCGAGGCCGAGGAAGCTCAGCCCGGCGGTTTCCAGGATCATCCAGCCAAGCGTGGTGGACAGGGTGATGACGATGACCGGCAGGAGGTTCGGCAGGATCTCGCCGGTCAGGATGGAGAAATCGCCCTGGCCGCCGAGGCGCGCCGCGTCCACATAGTCCCGGCGGACGAGGCCCAGGGTGACTCCCCGCACCGACCGGGCGAAGAACGGGATATTGACGATCGAGATGGCGAACAGGGCGTTGAGCAGCCCGGGACCCAGCGCCGCGACGATGGCCAGCGCCAGCAGCAGGTAGGGAAAGGCCATCAGCATGTCGATCGCCCGCATCAGCACCGTGTCGACCCAGCGGCCGTAGAAGCCGGCGACGATGCCGATCAGCGAGCCGACCAGGGCGGCGGCCAGGGCCGCGACCGCCCCGACCGCGAGGCTGACGCGGGTGCCCCAGACGATGCGGGACAGCATGTCCCGGCCGAGCTGGTCCGCCCCCAGGAAGTGGCCGGGGCTGAAGGGGGCGGCCAGCCGCGCCGGCAGGTCGGTGGCGTTGGGGTCGGGCAGGGGCAGGATCGGCGCCGCGACGGCGGTCAGCACGATCACCGCCAGGATCGCGAGCCCCAGCACGGCCAGGTGGTTCCGCCGCAGCCGCGCCCACCAGCCGGGCCGCTGCGGGCGGCGGGGGGCGGTATCCGCGGCGGCGGGAGCTTCGGCCGCCGTCATGTGCCGATCCTCGGGTCGAGCATGTGCTGCACCAGGTCGGCCGCCAGGTTGATCAGGACGTAGCAGGCGGCGACGACCAGGACGCCGCCCTGGACCAGCAGGATGTCGCGGGTCGAGATCGCGGTGACCAGCATCCTGCCGATGCCGGGCCACTGGAACACGGTCTCGATATAGACGGCGCCGCCCAGCACGAAGCCGGTCTGGATGCCGATGACCGGCACGATGTTGACCAGGGCGTTGCGCAGCGCGTGCCCGTAGGTGACGGTCCGCTCGTCCAGCCCCTTGGCGCGGGCGGTCCGGACGAAGTCCTGGCGGAGCACCTCCAGCATGGTGGAGCGGGTCAGGCGCGCGATCACGCCGGTCGCGACCACGGCCAGCGTGATCGCGGGCAGCGCCAGATGGTGGAGCAGGTCGGGCAGGTCGCCGCCGCCATAGATCGCGTACATGCCGCTGACCGGAAACCATCGGAGCTGGACCGAGAATACCAGCACCAGGATCAGGCCGAGCCAGAAGGACGGGGTGGACAGGCCGACCAGGACCAGGAGGGTCAGGGTCTTGTCCTGCCAGCCATATTGCCGGACCGCGGAGACCACGCCCGCCGCGAGGCCGAGGACGGTGCAGAGGACGAGGGAGGCGCCGGCGAGCAGCAGCGTCGGGCCGAGACGGTCGCCGATCTCGTCCAGGACCGGGCGGTTGAGGCTGTAGGACCGGCCGAAGTCGCCCAGCATCAGGTTGCCCAGCCAGATCCCGTACTGCTCGACCAGGGAGCGGTCGAGCCCCAACTCCCGGCGCAGGTCGGCGACGTTCTCCGGCGTGGCGAAGCTTCCCAGGATGGCGAGCGCCGGGTCGCCGGGGATCAGCGCCATGATCAGGAACACGATCACCGAGATCCCGAACAGGACCGGCACGATCATCGCCAGCCGGCGAAGCGCGTAGGACAGCATCGGCACGTCCCCTAGCCGCCGGACTTGGAGACGTGGGCGAGGTCGAGCAGGAACGACGGCTGGAGCTCGAACCCCTTGACGCGGTCCGTGGCGACCGCGTTCTGCTTCCAGTTCGCGACGAAGGCCCAGGGGGCGTCCTCCCGCACGATGCGCTGGACCCGCTTGTAGAGGTCGGCTCGCTCGTTCCGGTCGGTCGATCGCCGGGCCTCGACCAGCAGGCGGTCCACCTCCGGATTGGAGTAGTAGCCGGAATTGAACCCGCCGCTCTCGGGCAGCGCCTCGGTCCGCAGGGTCAGGAAGGGCAGAGTGTCCGGGTCGTTGGTCATCCAGGCCATCTGCGCCATGTCGGCCTTGCCGGCGAGGCCCTGGTTGACCAGTCCCAGGTAGGTGTTCCACTCGTAGGTCTGGATGTTCACCTTCAGGCCCACCTTGGCGAGGTCGGCCTGGATCGCCGTCGCCATGGGGATCGGCGCCAGCATGCCGGAGCCTCCCTCCGCGACCAGGAAGGTCAGCTCGGCATTCTCGGCCCCGGCCTCGCGCAGGAGCCGGCGGGCGCGGTCGGGGTCGTGGGGATAGGGCTCCAGGGTGTCGTCGTGGGCCCACTCGAAGGCGGCGGGCACGATGCTGTCCGCGACCGTCGCGGTGCCCTGGAGCACCTGGGTCACGAGCGCCTGCTTGTCGATCGCAAGGTTGACCGCGCGGCGGGCACGCGGGTCCTTGAAGGGGCCTTCCCGGGTGTTGAGGATCAGGAACCAGAGGTGCGGACCGGCCTGCTCGTACAGGGTGAAGCCGCCCGCCTTCTGGAGCAGGTCCACGGCGTCGGGCGGCACCTCGACCATCAGGTCCAGGCCGCCGGCGAGCAGTTCGGTCAGCCGGGTGTTGGCGTCGGTCAGCGGGCGGAAGATCACGGCCTGGAGCGTCGGCGCGCCGTCCCAATAGTCGGCGTTACGCTCCAGCACCACCTTGGCGTTGCTCTCCCACTGAGCGAACCGGTAGGCCCCGGTCCCGACGGGCTGGCGGCCGAACTCCTTGCCGGCGGCGCGGACCGCGGCGGGTGAGACCAGCAGGCCGGTCGGGTAGGCCAGGTTGGACAGCAGCGGGGCGTAGGGTTCCTTCAGGTGGAACCGGACGGTCAGCGGATCGACCGCCTCGGTCCGTTCCACCGCGCTGAAGAAGAAGGCCAGCGGGAACGGGCCGGTGTCGTGCTGCGGGTGCTTGTCGTCGAGCATGCGGTCGAAGTTGAACTTGACCGCCTCGGCGTCGAACGGCGTCCCATCGTGGAAGGCGACGCCGTCGCGCAGGTGGAAGGTATAGGTCTTGCCGTTCTCCGAAACCTCCCACGAGCGGGCCAGGGCCGGCTCGACCTCCAGGGTGCCGCTCCGGAACCGCACCAGCCCGTCATACAGGTTCATCAGAATGCGGAAATCGTTGGTCGCGGTCACGGCGTGCGGGTCCAGCGACTTCGGTTCGGCGATCTGGCCGACGACCAGGACCTCGTCCGGGATCTGGGACGCCGCCGGGTTCCGGACGGCTCCTCCCATCAGCAGGAGGGCCGCCAGGGCCATGCCGGTGGCTGCCGCCGCCCAAGTCTTGCCTGCCATTCCGGACCTCCCCGATATCCCGCCGTCCTTTCGGGAACGACTGGAGGGGACCGTTGTTCCGGGCGGCGGAACTCTCAGGAGGTCAGGTCAGGCCGGCATAGATCGCCTTCAGGTCCACCGAGCAGCCCAGCGAGGGCAGCCCGACCAGGCCGTGCCCCTCGAAGCGGAGGCTGGTCCAGGAGCCGGAGAAGCGCCGGTGGACCTCGACCAGCTTGTCCGAGCAGGACGCGGCGAAATAGGCCTGGAGCGACGGGACCTTGAGATAGGCATCGCGCCGGGCGCGCCAGCGCGGGTCGCTCGGGTCCCCCTCGTCCACGTCGACGGCCAGGATCGGGGCCACCGGCCGGCTGCGCCCGAGCGAGCAATGCCCCTGCACGACCACCACGTCGGGCCACAGTTCCTCGCCCGCCGGGCCGGGGATGACGACACCGCCGCTCAGTACATGGAAATCCTGGCGGATCGGGCAGGCCCGATGGATGGCGACCAGCAGGTTGGCCGACACCGCCGCATGGGACAGCCGGCCGCCGTCGTCGGGCTGGCCGGTGTCGAAGTGAAGGGCGCCGCTCCCCTGCATGGCGGAGCGGCTGGGAATGAGGCTTCCCGGCATGGTACTGGAATCCATTGCTGTACGTGAAATCCGCGACCGCGGACCGTGCCGCCCGCTACATCGTGTCGACGGTGCTTCCGGGGGCGGCAGGGGAGAAGTAAACTGGCACGTATCGAACGGGATGACAATGATCCTTTAGACTTCTATCAACCACAAATGATTTGGTAAAAGGCTATCGATACATCCGTATGCTTGGGCGGGCGGGTCCTGTTCTTCGCCCGTATGCAGCGATCGGAAAGACCGGGATGGCAGCGTGACGATTCGCAGACGCAGTTTGATGGAGCATCCGCTGTGCGGCGCCGATCTCCGCACCCTTTCCACCGTCCTGGTGCGGAACGGTCCCGTTCCGGCCGCCCATCTGCCGCAGGTCGCGGCGGCCTTCGGGTCGGCCCTGGGGCGGCTGCCGTTCACGGCGGCGGAGCGGGCCTGGACGGCTTGGCGGCTCCGCCGGGAACGGGACCTCCCGCCGCCGCTGTTCATCCTGGGCCACTGGCGGAGCGGTACAACCCACCTCTACAACGTCATGAGCCGGTCTCCCCGGTTCGGCTTCGTGCCGCCGCTGGCGGTGGGACTGCCCTGGGACGTCCTGACCCTCGGCCGGTTGCTGCGGCCGTGGCTGGAGCGGGCGCTGCCGGAGAGCCGCTATATCGACAATGTCGCGGTCACCCCGGACAGCCCGCAGGAGGACGAGATCGGGCTGGCCAACATGATCCCGCTGTCGTTCTACCACGGGATCTATTTTCCGCGCCGGTTCGACGAGAACCACGCCGCCGGGGTCTTCCTCGACGGCTGCGGCGAAGAGGATATCCGGCGCTGGCGGGATGCCTTCGTCTATTTCCTGCGCAAGGTGGCGCTCCAGCAGGGACGCGACTGGCTGCTGGTCAAGAACCCGGTCCACACGGCGCGGGTGGACCTGCTGCGGGCGATCTGGCCCGACGCGAAGTTCATCCACATCCACCGCGACCCTCACGAGGTCTTCGTCTCCACCGTCGGCTTCTATCGCAAGCTGCTGGCGCAGTTCGCCCTGCAGCCATACGAGCATGTGGATATCGAGCGCGTCGTGCTGGAAACCTATCCGCGGATGATGTCCGCCCTGATCGAGCAGACCCACGACCTGCCGTCCGACCGCTTCGTAGAGGTCGGTTTCGACCGGTTCGAGCGGGACCCGCTGGGGGAGGTCGCACGGATCTACAGGACGCTCGACCTGCCCGGGTTCGACGAGGCGAGGCCGCGGTTCGAGGCCTACCTGGGCACCGTGAAGGATTATTCGAAGAACAGCTACCGGCAGGACGAGGCCGTCCGGCAGCGGGTCCGGCAGGCCTGGGCTCCCTATGTGGAGCGCTTCGGGCGGGAGACGGCGGGGCTTGCCGGGTGAGGCTGGCGGCCGTCGTCCTGGTGCTGGCGCTCGCGACGGGGCCGGCGAGGGGGGCGACATGCGGACCGGTGACACTGGTCGACGAGGCGACCGGGCGGGTGGTGGTCGGGGCGGAGGACATCGCCCTGGATGCCGGGAGCGGCCTGGCCGTGATATCCGCCCATGACCGGCTTTCCGGGGACGACCCGAGGGGCGGGCTGTACGAGCTGGATCTGGAACGCCTCGAACCGGGCGGGGTGCGGGTGCGCGACCTGGCGGGAGGAGCTGTCCGGCGACCCCACGGGATCGACCTGTACGAGGGGAAGACCCTGTTCGTGGTCGATCGGGGAGACGGGGCCGCCGGTTCGACGGCGGTCCGGATCATCGGGCTGTCCGACGGGGAGAGGCGCCGCGTGGAAAGCCCGCTGCTGTGCCGGGCCAACGACGTGGCGGCGCTGGACGGGGAACGGTTCCTGTTCACCGCCGACCACGGAGCCTGCGGGAGCCTCGGCGTGGCGGCCGAGAACGTCCTGGGGCTTGAGCGGGGCTTCGTCGGGTATTTCGACGGCGACGCCGTCCGCGCGGTCGCGCACGGCCTGGATTTCCCCAACGGCATCGCGGTGGATCGGCGGCGCGGCGACGTCGTGGTGGCCGCGACGCGGGGCCGGGAGCTGCTGGTCTATGGGCTGGCGGACCTGATGGAGGGCAAGCCGGCCCGCCGCAGGATCCCGCTCGACGGCGCGCCGGACAATCTCTCCATCGAGGGAGGCGGCGGGATCCTGGCGGCGCTGCATCCCGCCCTGTGGCGCCTGGCGCTCCACCGTTACGGGCTGCCGGGGGGAGAACGGGCGCCGGCGAGGATCGAGGCGCTGGACCCGGAGGGCGGCGTGCGGCGGATCTTCGAGGACGACGGCGCCCGCCTGTCGGCCGCGACGGTGGCGGTGAGGTGGCGGCACAAGCTGCTGATCGGGTCCGTGCTGGGCGAACACCTGCTGCTGTGCCGCTGATCAGGCGAGATCGCGGAGCGTGTCGGCGAGGGTCTCGGCCAGCGGGCGCGGCGCGAAGCCCAGGTCGCGGCGGGCCTTCGACGTATCCAGCTCGACCCCGGCCAGCGCCAGCCGCACGCCTGTCAGGGGAGCCTGGGGAGGGCGGTGGGTCACATGGTCGGCCAGCCATTCCGACGCATGGCCGGCGGCCAGGGCGAGCCGGCCGGGGATCGCCCGGCTCTTCCCGGCGTGCCCGGTCAATGATGCCACCCGGTCGATCAGGTCGGCCATGGCGACGGTCTCGCCGCCCAGGATGTAGCGTTCGCCGATACGCCCCCGCTCGGCCGCGAGGATGTGGCCCAGGGCGGCGTCCCGCGCGTCGACCAGGTTCAGCCGGCAGGGCAGGTGGAACGGCATGGCGCCGGCGGCGAGCATGCGGAGCATCCGCGTCGGCGGCGTGCCGCTGCGGTCGCCGGGACCGACCAGGGCGGTGGGATTGACCACGACGACCGGCAGCCCGCCGCGGGCCGCCTCCAGGGCCGCCTGTTCCGCGAGGAATTTCGACCGGCAATAGGGGCCGGCCATGTCGTCGAGGCCGGTGCGGGTGTTCTCATCGACCATCCGCCGACCATTGGCGGGCCACGGGATCAGGACGGCTTCGGTCGAACAGTGGACGAGGCAATCCAGATGCCGGCGCGCGGCCTGCTCCAGCACGATCTCCGTGCCGACGCGGTTGACCTGATCGAAGCTGGACTTGTCCGAAAGCCAGAGGTGGGGAATGCCGGCCAGATGGTAGAGGCGGTCCATGCCATCCAGCGCCCGGGCAACCGCCGAAGCGTCCGTGACCGAGCCGGCGACGGCATCGACGCCGGGGGGCAGGGAAGCGGATCCGGCGGTATCGAGCACGCGGACGCGCTCGCCCCCGGCCAGCAGGGCAGCGACCAGATGCCGGCCCAGGAAACCGCACCCGCCGGTGACCAGCGAGGCGGTCATGCCGGCAGGTCGAGGAAGTTAATGCCCATCATTCCGTCTGCTTCCCGTTGGCTGAAGGCGTGCCGGTGGTTCACCCAGCTTTAACAAACCTGGGCCGATCATCGACCCTGATACTGGAACGCTTGATTGATGCCTGGAACAGAGGGAATGCGACGATACCGGTGACAATGCCATGAGTACGCTCCGCAGGATCGACAAGATATCCGCCTCGGCACCTTATCTGCTTCATGTCGCTTGGCGGGGCGGCGTGCACGATGACGTAGACATGACTGGTGTGGTGAATGGTCTTGAGATATTCGCTTCACTGAGGGATCTCGTACTATTCGCAACGGTGAAGGTCGTAGATTGGGGCAGCGGGATCGGGTGGCATAACGGCCTGGATTATTCGTCTGAATCCTTGGCTCATCTTGCCGAGGAACAGCGAGATATGCCCGCCCTCTAGAGAGGTTCCCTATCAGGTTGAACCGCTCCGGTCCTCGCGACCGGCCGTTCCACTCGGCGCACTGTGTTGCGCCATGGGCGCAACCTACAGCTATCAGCTCAATGCAGGGCGAAGGTGATGTGTGCCGACGATCGTAGGTTGCGCCCATGGCGCAACTTATCGGATCAGCTATCTCGGCCGGATCGACCTGATCGGGTACAGCTCTAATTGAGGAGGTGGCAGGAAGCAAAGGGCTTGTCGATCCAGGAAACAGCCGATGTCATCGGTGTCGCGCCCAGCACCATGAAAGAAACCTGCGCCGTCCCGGTCACCCCGTCACGCCATCGGCGTAGGCGTTGAATTCGCGGGTCAGGGCGGGGATGCCGCCGGAGCGCAGGGTGGCGGCGAAGTCCGAGCGCTGGACCGCCAGTTGGCTGACGCTGCCGTTCAGCAGGACGTCCACGATGCCCCAGCCGTCTCCCATCCGGCGCACGACATAGGTCAGGACGACGGGGCTGCCCTGCGGGCGCAGCAGGCGGGTTTCCACCAGGGTGGTGTTGCGCGGGCCGCTCCGCTCGCCGGCGATCTCGATGGTCTCGCCGGAGTAGCCGTCGAAGCGGCTGACATACTGGGCGGCGTTGCGGCGGGCGAAGGCACCGAGCAGGGCGCGGCGCTCGGGCTCCGGCGCCCGGTCGTAGCCCGGAACGGCGACGCGGAGCGACGTTTCCAGGTCGAAGCTCTCGCGGATGACACTCTCGAAGTCGCGCAGGCGCGCGGCGGCCGGGACGCCGGACTCGGCGGCGCGCATCAGGGTCAGGATGCCGTCGTTGAGCCGGGTGACCGGGTCGGCCGGCCGGTCCGCATGCGCCGCCCCGGCGGTCAAGACGAGCAGGAGGCAAAGGGCGGTCCGGGTGATGAATGCGATCATCGTCTCATCCGTTCCAGTTGGATCATCAGGGCCGGCAGCAGGATCAGGGCGCAGACGACCGTGGCGAGGATGGCGACCGCGAGCAGGATGCCCATGCTCGAAAGGCCGTGGTGGCGTGATACGGCGAGCGTCGCGAAGGCGGTGCTGGTGGTCAGCGCGGTCAGCAGGACGGCCCTGGGCGTGCTGGTGACCAGCAGATCGACGCCGAAGCGCCGGCCGGGTGCCCGCTCCCCCAGCAGATCCTGCCCGCGCATGACCATATGGATGCTGCTGGACACGCCCAACCCGAACAGCAGCGGGATCACGATGATGTTTGCGAAGTTGAACGGCATTCCCAGCAGGACCGAGGCCGCGAGGGTGTAGATCGACGCGACGACCAGCGGCGCCAGGATCAGCGCGATCCCCGTGGCGCTGCGCTGGACCACGATCAGCAGCAGCACGATCGCGCCGAGCGTCACCGCGACCGCCTGACCGAAGGAAGCCAGGATGATCCGGCTGGCCTCCGTGACCGTCACGGGAGCGCCGATGGCGGTCGGTTCGGCCGCCAGGATCGGTCGCGCGAAGTCCGCCATGGCCCTGCTGTCGGAGATGTCCCGGTCGGGCAGGACCTCGATCCGCGCCCGCCCGTCATCGGCGATCCAGCGGCGCGCCAGCGAGGGCGGCAGGTCCTCCAGCGTGGCGGGCCGCTCGACCTCCAGCCCCAGGGCCAGCCTGTCGAGGAGGGCGGGCAGGCCGCGGGTCAGGGCATGGTCCAGGGCGGCCGCCGTCCCCGGTTCCGCCGGCAATCGCGCGACCGCCTCGGCGAGGCGGCGGACCCCGGGCTGGTCCCCGTGCTGCGCGAGGATTGCCCGCAGGCGTTCCAGCGCCCCGGCCGGATCCCCGGGAGGAGGAGTGCCCGCGGCCGAGAGGCTGGGCGCGAGGATCAGGGCGAGGTCGCCGATGGCCGCCAGCTTCTCGTCCTGCCTCGACGGAACGTAGCTGGACGCGGTCCGGACCTGGCCGACACCGGGCAGGCCACGCAGCCGTTCGGCGGCGGCGTCGGCGGACGCGAGGTCGGCCGCCAGGATGTTGACGCCATAGGGCGAGGTGTCGGGGGAGTTCGCCAGATCGCGGTAGGTCTGCACCGCCTCGGTCGTCTCGTCCTGGAGGTTCAGCGGGTTGGCATCGAGCCGGGCCTGCGGCAGCAGAGCGGCGGCGGCCAGAAAGGCCAAGCCGCCGGCGATCAGGATCGCTCGGCTGTTGCGGTCGATCCAATCGGCGAAGGCGACGTTCTCGCGGACCTCCGCCCGGGTGCCCGGACCCGGTCGCAGCAGCGTCAGCAGAGCGGGAAGCACCGTCACGCTGGAGAACAGCGCGACGCCCATGCCCAGGCCCGAGATGATGCCGAACTCCGCAAGGCCCCTGTAGTCGGTCGGCACGAACGACACGAACCCGATGGCGGCACAGACAGCGCTGAGCGTCAGCGCGGGGCCGACCGCGGCGGTGGCGCGCTCGGCGGCGAGCCGCGCCGGCGTGCCGCCCGCGACCAGTTCCTCCTGATAACGAAGGCCGAGATGGCCGCCGAAATCGTCGCCCAGCCCGAAGAACATCACGGCGAAGGTCACGGAGATCAGGTTGAGCTGTCCGACGGTCAGGGCCGCCAGCCCCGAGGTCCAGAGCAGGCCGATCACCAGCGTCACGAGGATGGCGCCGATCATCCGGGCGGAGCGGATACCGACGATCAGCACCAGCGAGACGAGGATGAAGGACAGCACGCTGGCGAGCGTCGCGCCGGCCGCGACCGTGTCCAGTTCGGTCTGGCGCAGCGCCACCGTCCCCGTCACCCGTGCGGTGACGCCCTGGCCGGCCTCCTCCCGCTGCAGGTCCGCCAGGGCGGCGCGCACCGCGTCCAGGGCGGGACGGCCGCGCGCCAGGGTGGCATTGTCCACCACCGGCCGCACGAGCACGAAGCGCCGGTTGCCGAGCCTGTCCAGGCCGGCGCCCGCGACCAGCCCGGTCCACGACAGATGGGCCGGCTGCCCCTGGGCCACCTGTTCCGTGGCGGCGGCCAGGGCGTCCAGCAGACGGCCCAGCTCGGCCGGCGTGCCTTCGTCGGCATGCCCAAGGACGAGATCCAGCATGTCGGCGATCCCGCCCAGCGACGGATCGGCGCTCAGCAGGCCGAGCGCGGCCTGGGCGCCGGCCAGGCGGGTGACCAGGTCCTGGAGGGCTTCGGGTTCGAGGAAAAGCAGGCCGTAGCGGTCGAAATAGGGATCGGCGGACGGCACCTCGACCCCGTGCAGGACATCGGTCCGCCGCCGCAGGAGATCCGCGAGCCGAAGCGCCGCGGCATCCGCCCGCTCCGGCCCGTCCGCATCGATGACCACGACGATCTGGTCGTCGATGAAGGGAAAGGCCTTGCGGTAGGTTTCGGTATGCTGCCGGAACGGAACGTCCGGGGAGATCATGTCCGTCGTGCTGGTGTTGATGCCCAGATGGGTCGAGGCGTACCAGCCGGCCGCCCCCGCGAGCAGGAGGGAGAGCAGGACGGTGACCGCCGGCCGGCGGCAGACGAGTCCTACCCAGCGTTCCAGCACATGGCGGCCGAAGGTCTGCAATCGTCCTGCTCGCACGAACTCGCTCCAGACAGGGAAATGGCGGGGCCGGGATCACGACGTGAAGATGCCGTCCACGGGTGCGTAAACAAGCCGATGCGGCGGAGTGCCCCGGAGATGGGCGGGATCAGAACTTGTGGGGGCCGAGGCGGATCGTGCCACCCCGCCGGGAGGAGGACCAGCGGTATTGCGGGTCGTTGTCGATCAGGGCCGAATGGTCGCTCAGCCGGTTGCGCTCCAGCCAGCCGACCGCCGCCTCCAGCTCGGCCAGCGTCATTTCGGCGCGGCTCTTCCCCAGCACCCGCTTCAGGATCGCGTTGTAGGCATGATAGCCGGAGTTGCGGCGGATCAGGTGGGCGTCCTCGTCCTCGATCACCTGGGCGGCGACCATCTGCCCGATGCGCTGGCGCAGCCGGTGCTCGGCGATCGACGGCGGTTCGAGCAGCGGCAGGCCGGGCTGGGCCTGGAGGCCGTCCGCCGGCGTCGAAGGGGCGGGCGAGCCGAAATCGGGGCCCGGCGCCACGGTGTCGAACCGAAGCGCGGTCGCGTTGGAGTGCAGCGGCGTGATCGCGGGCGCGCGCTCGCGGTCGATGCCGTCGAGCGGCAAGGCGTGCTGGGCGCGGCGCTTCGGCACTCGCGCCTTGGTGCCCTGTTCCGTCTCGATCTGGTGGCGGAAGCTGCGGAACATCGGGTCGTCGGGGTGGTAGACCAGGGCGGACTGGCCGTCATAGTCGCCGGCATGGGGATCAACCCGCGTCGCGCGGGCGATCATCTGCTCCAGCCAGGGCCGCGACCGGATGTGGGTCAGGCAGGCGATGTGGGTGATCTCGGGGCAGTCCATGCCCTCGTACGCCATCGAGACCGTCACCAGGATGGCCGGAAAAGGGCGCATGCGGAACTCCGCGATGGCTTCCTGGGAGTCCGCGACGTCGCTCATGGCGGCGCGGACCATGATCTCCCGCAGGTCCTGCGGGAACCGGGATCGCAGGCTCTCGACATAGCGCCACGCGGTGGCCTGGTCGGGGGCGACGACCAGCAGCTTGCCGAGCCCCCGGACATCGTCGCCCGGCCGGGCGCCCAGGGTTTTCCGGCGGGCCGCGCGATGGTCGCGGCAGGCCCGGTAGGCGACTCGCAGCAGGGCATCCGCGAACTCCGTCCGCAGGACCGTGAAGAGCGCGTCGTGGGCCAGTTCCCCGGACTGTGAAAGCGATTCGACCGTGCGTTGCTGGGATAGCGGGTCGCGCCATTCCGCATCGCCGTCCAGGGCGCCGAACGTGACGGGCAGGACGGCGCGTTCCGCCAGGGCCTGCCGGCGGCTGTAACCGACGATCGCCCAGCTTTCCGCGTTGAAGTCGATTTCGCGCGTCCGCCGTGCCCCCTGAGGCTGTTTGTACGGCAACCAGAGGATCGCCTTGCCGTCCGTCCTCTGCAAGGTGCCGGACATTAGGAGCCGTACCGCGGACAGTTCCAGCAGCGGCAGGATGCTGTGGCTCCAGGCGGTTTCGTCGGCGGCGTTGGTCAGGTTGTCGAGGTCCGACAGGGCCGGCAGATGGTGAAGCTCGTCGATCGCCAGCAGGTATCGATGTCGCTGGAACTCGGCCAAGTGAAGTTCGGGCGCCGCCGCGACCGCCTGGTAGGTGGTGACATAACCCTGCAGGCCGCGGCAGGGGTCGGGAGAATTCTCGGCCGCCCTCACGGTCAGGGTGTGACCGAGAGCCGTACGCCATACCGGGTCGATGAACGCCTCCTCCGCCTGAAGCCGGAGGCTGTCGCGCGGGACGATCCAGCAGACCCGGTCGGCGACGCCCGCCTCGATCAGGCGGGCCGCCGCGATGACCGGCAGCAGGCTCTTTCCGCCGCCCGGCGTGACGGCCGCGAGTATGTCGCGCACATCGGTCTGCCGCCCGGCGATAGCGCGGACAATGTTGCTGACCATTTCCTGGTGACGGCGGAAGGGCCGGGTCATGCGCTTAGGACTGGCTCCCGGAAGGCGAGGGCAGGCTGCAACATACCATGAACATGGTATTATTCAAGGTTGCGGTACACCACCTGTTGTAGGTAGGTGGCAAGGAGTACGGGACGCTGCGGCACATGGCGGTATTCCACCTGTTGAGGGTGGTACGTCACACCACGCGCGCAAAAGGTTCATGGATCCCTACATCACCCTGCTGACCGGCCTTGGGCTTGTCATCCTCGGCATAGCCTGGCTGCCGATGCTGCTCCGGGACCTGCCCCTGTCGCTGCCGATCTTCTGCGTGCTGCTCGGGCTGGGGCTCTTCATCGCTCCCGGAGTGGGACCGGACCCGGATTTCATCATCCAGTCCGGCTTCATCGAGCGGATCACCGAACTGGTGGTGATCATCGCCCTGCTCGGCGCCGGACTGAAACTGGACCGGCGGGTCGGGTGGAGGCGGTGGCGGACGACCTGGCTGCTGCTCGCGGTCACCATGCCGCTGTCGATCGCCGGCATCGCGCTGGTCGGCGTCTGGACCCTGGGCCTGTCCCTGCCTGCCGCCATCCTGCTGGGGGCGGTGCTGGCTCCGACCGATCCGGTGCTGGCATCCGACATCCAGGTCGGTCCGCCCCGGTCCGGCGGGGAGGACGAGGTGCGCTTCAGCCTGACCTCGGAGGCGGGGCTGAACGACGGGCTGGCCTTCCCCTTCACGCATCTCGCGGTCGCCATGGCCGCCGCCTCCGCCGCGGGCAGCACCGCCCCGGGCTGGTGGACGGTGGAGTGGTTCCTCGACGCCGTCCTGTGGAAGCTGGCGGTCGGCGTGGCGGTCGGGTGGGCGGTCGGCCGGTTCCTGGGATTCCTGGTGTTTCGGCTGCCGGACCAAGCACGGATCGCCGACACGCGGGAAGGGCTGGCCGCGCTGGGCATCACGCTGGTGTCATACGGCGTGACCGAACTGGTTCACGGCTACGGGTTCCTGGCGGTCTTCGTCGCCGCCACGACGCTTCGCCATACCGAACGGTCCCACGATTACAACGAGGCGCTGCACACTTTCTCGGAGCAGATCGAGAAGCTGCTGATGATGGTCGTGCTGGTCCTGTTCGGCGGGGCCATCGCCGGAGGGCTGCTCAGCTCCCTGACCTGGAGCGCCGTGCTTGCCGGGCTGGCCTTCCTGTTCGTGATCCGGCCCGTGGCGGGCATGATCGGCCTTGCCGGAACACGCCTGCCCTGGTCCGAGCGCGCCGTGATCGGGTTCTTCGGCATCCGGGGCATCGGGTCGTTCTATTACCTCGCCTATGCGGTGAACCACACCGAACTCGCCGAGCAGCATGTGCTGTGGGCGGTGACCGGGTTCGTCGTCGCCGTGTCGATCCTCGTCCACGGCATTTCGGTGACGCCGGTCATGAACCGCCTGGAAGCCCGCTGGCGCCGCCGCGAACCCCGCGATGTCGGGACCGGGGCCGATCCCGACGGGGTATCGATCCGGAGCCCGATGTACGAGGCGGACGACGGGGACGGCGGAAAGGCGGAAGATCGGCAGCGGGACAGGGAGCGGGTGCTCGACGATTGATCCGAGCGCGCCGCTCACCGTACCGGGTGGACGGGTCAGCGCCGCCGGTCGTAGAGCACGCGGCTGCGCAACGTGCCGTCGATGGCCCGCATGTCGGCCAGGATCTCCTGGTCGTCCACCTCGCCGTCGACGTCGAACACGACGTAACCGATGGACGGGTCGGTCTGGAGATACTGGGCCGCCATGTTGAGGCCGCGCGACGCGAAGACCTCGTTCAGCTTCCGCAGCACGCCCGGAACGTTGGCGTGGATATGCAGGAAGCGGACGCCGCCTTCGCGGACGGGCAGCTGGACTTCCGGGAAATTGACGGCGCCCATGGTCGAGCCGTTGTCCGAGTACTCGATCAGCTTGCGCGCCACCTCGTTCCCGATGTTGGCCTGCGCCTCCATCGTCGATCCGCCGATATGCGGGGTCAGGATCACGTTGGGCAGGCCGCGGAGCGGGCTGACGAACTCCTCCGCGTCGCTCGCCGGCTCGACCGGGAAGACGTCGATCGCGGCGCCGCGCAGGTGGCCCGACTTGAGCGCGCCGGCCAGCGCTTCGATGTCGATGATGCTGCCGCGCGCCGCGTTGATCAGGTAGGCGCCCTTCTTCATGGCCCGGATCTGCTCCGGCCCGATCATGTCGCGGGTCTGGGCGGTGTCCGGCACGTGCAGGCTGACCACGTCGGAGAGGGTCAGCAGCTCGTCGAGGGTGCGGCACTGCTGGGCATTGCCCAACGCCAGCTTCTTCTGGATGTCGAAGAAGCGGACGCGCATGCCGAGCGCCTCGGCGATGACCGAGAGCTGCGTGCCGATATGGCCGTAGCCGACGATGCCCAGCACCTTGCCGCGGATCTCGTAGCTGTCCTTGGCCGACTTGACCCAGCCGCCCTCGTGGACGATCCGCGACTTGTCCCAGATCCCGCGCATCAGCATGATGATCTCGCCCATCACCAGTTCGGCGACGCTGCGGGTGTTGCTGTGCGGGGCGTTGAACACGGGTATGCCGAACCGCCGGGCGGTGTTGAGGTCCACCTGGTTGGTGCCGATGCAGAAGCAGCCGATCGCCATCAGCTTGTCGGCCTGGCGCAGCACCGTCTCCGTCAGTTGCGAGCGCGACCGGATCCCGACCATGTGGACGCCGGACAGGCGCTCGATCAGGTCGGCCTCGTCCAGCGCCTTGGGAAGCCGGGTCACGTTGGAGTAGCCATGTTCCGCCAGATCGGCGACGGCATTCTCGTGGATCCCTTCCAGCAGCAGGATCGAGATCTTTTCCTTGGGGAACGACAGTCGGGACATTTCAGTTTCCACGCGATGGACCGGGTCGAGGCGGAAGGGTTGCGCCACGGGCGGGTCATTCTGCTTATTTCAGGCGTCGAATCAAACGGTGGTTGGCTGCTGCGACTCCTGGGCATGGCAGGAGGGCGACTTGGGCCGGCGGGAAAGGATTTGTTGAGGGATCGGGCCGATACTTCGGGGATGGTGGGCATCCCGCGGCACCTGATGTCGAGAACGACATGATCAAGATTGAGATAACCCTCAGCACGGCCAAGCTGAACGCGGATCGACACCGGGACGACCAGCTCGATCCCCTGGACTACGCTCAGAAGCTCGCCGTCCATCTGCAGCCCCGGCTCGACCATGTGGTGGTGAAGACGACCGCGTTCGGCCGCGACCACAACATCGATATCGTCCTTCCGGAAAAGGCGGCGAACCACCTGGACATGACCGATATCCTGGCGCGCCGCATCGCGGAAGCCGTGCGGGCCTTCCACGCGACGGCGCCGGACCATGTGCTGCGGCTGCCGAAGCGCCGCTTCTTCAGCGTCGGATAGGGCTGGCTCAGCGGTCGGCGTCGGCCAGGGCGACGACCCGCTCCGCCGGGAAGCGGCAGGATACCCGGGTTCCCGAACCGACCTCGCTGACCAAGTGCAGCGTCCCGCCGTGGAGCTCCATCAGGCGCTTCGCCAGCGGCAGTCCCAGGCCCGTACCCTCGTACTGGCGGCAGAACCGGCTGTCGACCTGGCCGAACCGTTCCAGGGCGGTCGGGACGTCCTCCGGCGCGATGCCGATCCCCGTGTCGCCGACGGCGATCTCGAAACCGTCGCAGTCCGGTCCCGCGGTGATGCTGATGGAGCCGCCGGACGGCGTGAACTTGACGGCGTTCGACAGCAGGTTCAAGAGGATCTGCCGGACCCGCCGGGCATCTGCCCGGAGCCGGACGCCGGACGGGGGCGGCCGGCAGGAGAGGGTCAGCTCCGCCTTGTCGACCTGCCCGCTGATCATCTGGACGGCGTCGGCCAGCATCCGGTGGACATCCACCGTGTCCTCGACCAGTTCGAGCCGGTTGGCGTCGAGCTTGGAGATGTCGAGCACGTCGTTGATCAGGCTGAGAAGATGGGAGCCGCTGTCCCGGATGATGCCGGAATAGTCGCGGTACCGTTCGTCGCCCAGCGGCCCGTACGCCTCGTTGACCATCAGGTCGGCGAAGCCGATCACCGCGTTCAGCGGCGTGCGCAGCTCGTGGCTCATGGTGGCGAGGAACTGCGATTTCGCCTGACTGGCCGCGGCGGCGGCGTCGAGCGCCACGGTCAGGTCGCGGGCGGTGGACCGCAACTCCCGCTGGGTGGCCTCCAGCTCGGCGACGTAGCGGCGCAGGCGCCGGGCCTCGCGCTCGGCCCGCGATGCCAGGTGCTGGTCGAGGAGGGAGCCGGCGAGGCCGAAGGTGATGATGGTGATCGTCACCGCAGCCACGGCTATGGCCAGGGATCGCGGCGCGATCACGTGGGCCGGCATCGCCGTGGAAGGATCGGGCTCGACCGTGACGCCCAGCATCGCCGTGAAATGCAGGGTGCAGATCGCGCCGGCCAGGGTCAAAGTGCCCAGGCACCGCCGCGCTGCTCCCGGACTGCCGACCAGGCGGAACGCGGCCATGCCGAGGCCGACGCTCAACGCCACCGAGACGGCGACTTCCACGGAACCGTAGGCGAGCCGGGCCGGCGCATGGATCGCCGCCATGCCGACGAAATGCATGGCGGCCACGGCGCCGCCCGTGATCGCGCCGCCCCGCAGGCCACCCGCGCGCCGGGACAGCGCGAGGGAGAAGCCCATTCCCGTCCCCGTGATCGCGACGATGATCGACAGCAGCGTCAGCTTCAGGTCGTATCCGATCTGGATGCCGGGCAGCCAAGCCAACATGGCGACGAAATGCGTGGCCCACGCGCCGCAACCGGCCACCGAGGCGGCGGCGGCGCACCATGCCCATCGCTGCGGCCATTGGTAACCTGTCCGGGTGCCCGGTCCCGTCTCCGCGGCGGCGCGGGCATGGTCCAGCAGGGTGAGCGCTGTATAGCAGGAGAAGAGCGAGATAAGGCCGGCAAGGATCACCAGATAGGGATCATGACCCATCGCCATGACGCCCTGGCCTGGAGGATGGCTCGACAGAAGCGCTGAAGTCATGCTGGAGAGTATCGCCAAGAGGAAATCCGGTGCCGCGCCACCTCGGGCCGGGACGATGGACGCCCCGACAGTCGATGCGGCATCAGATTGACCTGATAGAGGCGATAAATTCGTTAACGGTACGTTCCATTTCCGTCGCCTCGCCGCCCAGCCGTTCGGCGGCCCGCTGCAGTTCGCGGGCGACCGTCTCCGTCTCGCGGGCGTGGTCGCTGACCATCGCGATGTCGCTGCCGATGCGGTCGACGCTGCCCGAGACGTTCTGGGTGGTCCGGGCGATCTCGCGCGTGGCGCTGCGCTGCTGCTCGACGGCTCCGGCGACCGACCCGGTCGCGACGTCCATCTGCTCAATGATCGAGGAGATGCCCCGGATCGCTTCGGTCGCGTTCAGGGTCTCGTGGCGGATGCCGTCGATCCGGGCGGAGATCTCCTCCGTCGCGCGGGCCGCCTGCGAGGCCAGGTTCTTCACCTCGTTGGCGACGACGGCGAAACCCTTGCCGGCCTCGCCGGCCCGCGCCGCCTCGATCGTGGCGTTGAGCGCCAGCAGATTGGTCTGTTCGGAGATGTCGCGGATCAGCAGCACCACGTCGCCGACCCCCTGGGCCACCCTGACCAAGCTTTCCAGGTCGGCGCGGACCCGGTCCGCCTCGGTCACGCTGCGGCGGGCGAGGCCTGCGGTGGACAGCATGTTTTCGGCGATGCCCGCGATGGACGCGGCCATCTCCTCCGTCGCCGACGCGACCGCCCCCAGGTTGCGCCCCGTCATTCCGGCCTCGTCCGCCACCGTCTCGGACCGCTTCATCGCCTGCTCGGCGACTTCCAGGAGCTGGCGGGCGTCGTCGAGCTGCTGGCGCGACGCGGTGGAGACCTGCTGCGCCAGCGGCAGCAGCCGCCTTTCGCAGGTCTGGGCAAGGTCGCCCAGCACCTGGCGCCGTTCGGAGTCGGCCTGCATGCGGGCGCTTTCCGCCCTGGCCTCGGCCTCGATCCTCCGGCGGGCATTGTCCTTGAAGGAGACCAGCGAGTCGGCCATCTGGCCCAGCTCGCCCTTCTCGCCCTGGTTGGGGATCTCGGTCTCGAGCATGCCGTGGGCGATCGCGTCCATCGCCCCGCTCATGCGCGAGATGCCGCCCGAGACATAGCGGCCGAGGATCAGGGCGAAGGCGAGGGCGGCGGCGATGGCGATCGCCAGGGTCGTCACGATGATCGCGACGGAGTTCCGCTTGCCTTCCTCGGCTGCCGCCAGTCCGGTCTCCGACAGGGACCGCGACTGGCTCGACGCCTCGACGGCGGCGGCGTTCATGTCGCGCGCGAGACGCACCGCGCCGGCCTGGAGGTCGATCTGGGACACGAAGCTCTGTTCGAGGGGGGGCAGCAGGTCGCGCATCCTGGCGATCAGGTCGCTGTCGCCGGTCAGCCGGGCGATCTCGTCGAGATATCCTACGACCCGCGCGAGGGTTCCGGCGATCTCTTCCCGCAGCACCTCCCGCTTGCCGGAAGAAAGGTCGGACAGGGCGAGGGCTATCTGAAGCGCCGCGGTCCGGATCTGCCGGCCGCGGTCGGCGGCGTTCATGGCGTTGGCGAACGCGGACCGGGCCTGGACCGCCCGGGTCTCGGCCGCGGTCCGGATGCCGACATAGCGCTCCTTGGTCGACTCCATGGTCGAGGCGATGCCCCGCGACTGGGCTTCGTCGATCGCGGAGAGCTGGAGCAGTTCGGCGCGGGCGACCGCCATCTGGCGGGTCAGGTCGATCACCTGAAGCGCCAGGGTCTTCATCTCGTCGAGTTCCGGATGGGTGATCACGGGCACCGCCGCGCCATCGTCGATCACCCCGGTGGCGCGGGCGCGCCACGCCCAGGCGGTCAGGTCGCCCGCCTCTGCCCGGATCGACGGTTCCGTGTCGGCGGGCAGGCCGGCATGGATGTCGTCCATCTCCTTCAGCAGGCGGAAGATCACCTCACGGTAGCTCTCGTAACCGGCATAGGCCGCCGAGGTCTCTCCGATCGAGATCGCGTAGGCCTCGATGATCGAGAAGGCGGGGCCGGCATCCTCCGGCGGCATGGCGGACGTCCGTTCGGCGGCGAGGCCGAGCGCTTCCAGCGCGGGCGTGATCTCGCTGCTGTCGGGATGGTTGAGGAAGGCCATCTCGGCGAGCTGGGCCTCGATCACGCCGTCGCGGATCGTCAGGACGAGGTCGGCCATGGTGCTCGCCTGCCGGGCCGCCGTCTCCGCCTCGTCCAGGTCGTTCCCGGCCGCCCGGGCGAGCTTGACCTGGGCGGTTACGATCTGGTCGGACAGCATCCCGAGCTGCTGGACGGACCGCCCGATCGCGGCATCGCCCTGGAGCAGCTTCTCCTGGACGTCGACGAAGGCACGGAACGCCTGCGCGTACCGGTCGGCCGCTGCCTGCTCGGCCATCATGCCGCCCTGGGCGAACTGGTCGATGATCGAGGCCAGCCGCCGCTTCGCTTCGTCCGAAGCCGACAGGTCGCCGCGCAGGGCGCTCCATTCCAGAGCCCTGACTTCCCCCAGCGCGAGGGAAAGCCGGGTCGCCGACGTGCCGTGCTCGACCGAGTCGGCGTAGCGGTAAAGTCCGAGCAATCCCACCACGCCGACCACGGCGACGAGGCCGATGACCGTGAAGTATCCCGCGGCGATGGCGGTCTTGAGCTTCATGATGTCCCTGCGAGGTGGAGGCCCTGGGTGGTGCGGTTCCGCCGGACCGGCACCGCACCACCCAGGCCCGCACCGTGACGTTACGCCCGAAGTGGTAACCAGCAGGCTAAAAGGCAGATAGGATCCGGCCTCTTCGGCCATGAGGCCGCGGTCAGCGGATCGGCTTCTTCCCGATGGTCTCCAGCGCGACCCGCAGCGTGCCGATGCCGGAGTCATAGTCCCAGGCATTGCACGCCTTGTTGCCGTCGCCGCGCATCGTCCGGGCACCGGCCTTCGCGGCGTCGTCGATCTTGGCGGCGGCCAGGCTGTCGTCGAACTGGCTGATCAGCACCTGGCAGGTCACGGCCTTGGCGATCTCCGCCTTCTTCGGCTCGGGCTCGGGTGCCGGCTCCGCGACGGGCACGGGTTCCGCGGACGGGGCGGCATCGCCGGCCTGGGCGAAGGCAGGCCAGCTGCCGGCGGTGACGGCCGTGGCCGCAAGGGCCGCGACGAGGAGTGATGCGAACCTTGCCGGAATTCCTTCGACCGCGGGAATACGGATGGATTTCTTCATGGCGAACCCTCCTGTTGCCGTTTTGTCATGAGAGAAACCGATTGTGGTATTGACTGTCAATCCGCGCGATCGGTGGAAGGAACGCCTGAGCTAACGCGTCACAGGGGCGCCGATTTGCTCGCCTGCGGCAGGCGGACCCGGTGGGCTAACCTTGCCGCGCCATAGAGGAGGTCCCATGGACGGAAACCGGCAACCGAAGCATCACGATGTCCCGGAGATCGACCGCATCGCGAGGCCGCGACCTTGACCGGCGACACGGGAGCCACCGGCCGGAACCCGCCGGCGGGGCATGGCCGCTACGGCTACTCGCCGATCCGGGGGAGGAAACCCTATGACTGGCCGGGAGGGCGGCGCCTGGCGGTCTATGTCGGGCTCAACCTGGAGCATTTCGCTTTCGGCGAGGGGCTGGGGGCGGAACTGGCTCCCGGCGGTCCGCCGCCGGACGTGCTGAACTATGCCTGGCGCGATTACGGGAACCGGGTCGGGGCGTGGCGGATGCTGGACCTGTTCGACCGGCTGGGCTGGCCGGCATCGGTCCTGGTCAACGGCGCGCTCTACGGCTACTGCCCGGAGCTGGTCGCCGCCTTCCGCGAGCGCGGCGACGAGATCGTGGGCCATGGCTGGACCAACGCGGAGCGGCAGGGCACCCTGGACGAAGCCGCCGAGGCGGCCCTGATCGCGGACAGCACGCGGGTCATCGCCCGGCACGAGGGCAGGGCGCCCACGGGCTGGCTCGGACCCTGGATTTCCGAGAGCGGCGTCACGCCGGACCTGCTGGCCGAGCAGGGCTACCGCTATCTCCTGGACTGGTGCATGGACGACCAGCCGGTCTGGATGAACACCCGCGCCGGCCGGCTGCTGGCGGTTCCCTATCCCCAGGAGCTGAACGACATCCCGGCGATCGTCGGGCGCCGCATGGGCGCGCCGGAGTTCGCCGACATGATCGTGGACCAGTTCGACGAAATGCTGGAGCAGTCGGAACAGGGTCCGCTGGTGATGGGCATCGCCCTGCATCCCTATCTGGTCGGCCAGCCCTACCGGCTGCGCCACCTGCGCCGGGCACTGTCCCATATCGAGGCGCACCGCGACCGCATCTGGCTGACCACGGCCGGCGCCATCGCCGAACACTGCCGCGGCCTGCCGGAGGGGGTGGTCCCGTGACGGCTGTTCCAGCCTGGATCAGCCGGGCAGCCAGGTCTTGCCGCGAGGCTTGGCGAAGGGCGACAGGTCGCGCTTCAGGAAGGTGCCGTGGCCGGGTTGGCCGACCACGGCCCCATCCTCCACGACGATGCCGCCGCGCACGATCACGGTGGTCGGCCAGCCGGTGATCTCCATGCCCTCGTAGGGGGTGTAGTCGGCCCCGTGGTGCAGGTTCTCCTGGCGGATCGGGCGCCGAAGCTCGGGATCCCAGATCGCGATGTCGGCGTCGGCTCCGACCGAGATCGTCCCCTTGCGCCCCGCCAGCCCGTACATCCGGGCGTGGTTGGTGGAAGTGAGCGCCACGAACTGCTGTAGGTCGATCTTCCCCTTCACCACGCCTTCGGAGAACAGGATGGGCAGCCGGGTCTCGATGCCGGGGATGCCGTTGGGCACCCAGCGGAAGGCCGTCCGCTCGCCCTTGCGCTTCTTGCCGGCGGGGCTGTCGTAGCGGAACGGGCAATGGTCGGAGGAGTAGGTCGTGAAGGTGCCGTTGGCCAGCCCCTGCCAGCAGGCGTCCTGGCTTTCCGGATCGCGGGGCGGCGGGCTGCAGACATATTTCGCCCCTTCCATGTTGAGGCCGCGCAGGTCCTCCGCGGTCAGCACGAGATATTGGGGGCAGGTCTCCCCGTAGATCTTCAGGCCGCGCGACTGGGCCCAGCGGATCTGCTCGACCGCGTCGCCGGACGAGACGTGGACGATCATGATCGGCACGTCCACCAGCTCGGCGAAGGTGATGGCCCGGTGGGTCGCCTCGCGCTCGACCGGGGCCGGGCGGGAGGTGCCGTGGAAGTAGGGCTCGGTATGGCCGGCCCGCTCCAGCCGCTCGGTCATGTAGCGGATCGCGTCGTAGTTCTCCGCATGGACCATGACCAGCGCGCCCTCGCGCCGGGCGACGTCGAACACCTCCAGCATCTCACGGTCGTTCAGCTTCAGGTCGTCATAGGTCATGAAGACCTTGAACGAAGTGTAGCCGTCGTTGACCAGGGCCGGCAGGTCCTGGCCCAGCGTCTGCTCGTTGGGATCGGAGACGATCAGGTGAAAGCTGTAGTCGATCAGGCACTTGCCCTCGGCGCGGGCGTGATAGTCGGACACGGCGGCCCGCAGGCTCTGGCCCTTGTGCTGGAGCGCGAACGGAATGACCGTCGTGTTGCCGCCGGCCGCGGCGGAGCGGGTGCCGCTGAGAAAGTCGTCGGCCATCACCGTCTCGTCGCCGGAGGGCTGGTCGATATGGACGTGGCTGTCGATCCCGCCCGGCAGTACGAGGCGCCCGCCGGCGTCGATCTCCCGGCTGCCGGCCGGCAGGCGGTCGGCCAGCGCCGCGATCCGTCCGTCCCGGATGCCGACGTCGCAGCGCGAAGTTTCGGAAGCGGTGACCACCGTGCCCCCGCGGATCACCAGGTCGAAGCTGTCCATGGCGCGTCCCTTTCCGCTCACAGGAGGCCGTCGAGAGCTTCGACCAGCCGGTCGACCTCGTCCACGGTGTTGTAGTGGACCATCGAGACCCGGACGACGCCCTTGGCCGGTGTCAGGCCGAGCCGGTCGATCAGGCGGCGGGCGTAGAAATCGCCGAACCGGATGCCGATGTTGCTGCGGTCGACGCCGGTGACGATCTCGTCCGACTGCCGTCCCCGGGCCACGAAGCTGATGGTCGGGACCCGGAGGGACCGGTCCGCCTTGGCGTGGCCGATGATGCTGACGTCGTTGCGGCCGCGCAGGTAGGAAAGCAGGCGTTCGGCCAGCGCCTCCTCCTGCGCGGCGATCGCGTCGAAGGCGGCCAGAATCTGGCCGCGCCGGTCGGCCCGGGCGCCGGTCCTGCCGCCCAACTCCGCCAGGTAGTCGGCGATGGCGGTGCAGCCGACCGACAGCTCGTAGTTCACGTTGCCCTGCTGGAGCTTGTAGGGCACGACCTCCCGGCCGATGAAGAAATGGTTCAGGCTGGGCAGCGCCAGCAGCTGGTCGTACTTGCCGTACAGCACTGCATGGTGCGGGCCGTATACCTTGTAGAAGCTGAAGACGTAGAAATCGACGTCCCAAGCCGTCACCTCGACCGCCCGGTGCGGCGCGAGCGCCACCGCGTCAACCACGACGCGGGCGCCGCGCTCGTGGACGAAGCGTGTGATCTCGGCGACCGGGTTGATGGTGCCGAGGATGTTGGAGGCATGGGTGAAGCAGACCAGCCGGGTGCGCGGGGTCATCAGCGCGTCCAGGTCGGCGAGGTCCAGTTCCAGGGTCTCCGGATTGACCGCCCAGACCTTGATGACGGCGCCCCGGTCCTTGAGCTTCAGCCAGGGGCCGATATTGGCCTCGTGGTCGGTGTCGGTGACGACGATCTCGTCGCCCGGTTCGATCCCTTCGGCCAGCGCAGCGGCCAGGGTGTACATCAGGGCCGTCGTGGACGGCCCCATCACCACCTCTTCCGGCCGCGAGGCGCCGATCAGCTCGGCGATCACGGCGTGGGCGTCGCGGACCCGCGCGCCGGACCGCTGCGACACGTCGTAGCTGGCCCCGAGCTGCACGTTGCTGGTCAGCAGATAGTCGGAAATCCGGTCCGCGACCCCGCGCAGCGTCTGCGAGCCGCCGGCATTGTCGAAGAACACCCAGTCGCCGGCCAGTGCCGGGAACTGGGAACGGACGTAATCGAGATCGAGGGCGGGCAGCATGCCTCTACACTCCTGTCAGGGGGCCCGCCCGACCGCGATGGGATCGGGCAGGTCGAAGAATTCACAATCGGCGGAGGCGTCGAAGGCCCGGCCCATGACCATGACGAAGTCGGCCGGCCGGTCGAGCGCCACGAGCGGGCAGTGCCAGACGCCGGGTCGGTAGTTGATCGCCTGGTCCCCGGCGGCGAGGAAGGCTTCGGCCCGTTCCGGGACGGGCAATCCGTCCGCGTCGGAGGGCACCGCGACCACGAGGTAGCGCGCCGCGTTCATCGGCACGAAGAGCTGGCTGCTCAGGGGATGGCGCTCCAGCAGGGGAACCGGGTGGGGCAGGACCGAGGCGTCGATGCGGTAGACGGCGATGGTCGGCGCCGTCTCGCCCAGGCTGCGTTCCAGCCGGCCGACGCCGTCGAACCGGTCGGCGCGCCCGTCGTTCACCCGGCTGACGGTGCCCAGCCCGGCCTGGATCACCTCGCCGAACGGAGCGAATGCGGCGGGATCCAGCGGGCGGGCGGCGATCGGGATGCCGCTCACCGGCTTTTCCCGATGGCGAAGCGCTTCTCCAACGTGCCGACGATCCGCACCAGCGGCAGCAGCAGCAGAAGATATATCACGGCGGCACCGATCAGCGGCGTGGGGTTCGCGGCGAGGGCCTGCGCCTGGGTCGCCTGCTTCAGCAGGTCCGGCATGGCGACGACCGAGGCCAGGGCGGTGTCCTTCATCACGTTGATGCAGTTGTTGGTGATCGGCGGAATGACCAGCCGGAAAGCCTGGGGCAGCACGACGTACCACATCATGCCCCAGTACTTGAGCCCGAGCGCCTGGCTCGCCTCGAACTGGCCGCGCGGCACCGCCTGGATGCCGGCGCGGAAGATCTCCGCCGCGTAGGCGCAACTGACCAGCGACAGGGCCGACGTGGCCGCCGCGAAGGGCGACAGGCGCAGCCCGACGAAGGGCAGGGCGTAATAGATCACCACCAGCAGGACGAGGATCGGGATCGCGCGGAACAGGTCGATATAGGCGACCGCCAGGGCCGCCAGCGGCCTCGGCCCGTACATCCTGAGCAACGCCATGAACAGGCCGGCGACCAGACCGATCACGATGCTGGTGACGCCCAGGCTGAGCGTGGTGCCCAGCCCGAGCAGCAGCAGGGGGAGCGAGCTTTGCAGCACGCTCCAGTTAAAGAAGGTATCGACGATGTCCATGCGTCAGGGTTCAGGACTTGGGCTTGGGCATGTCCATGACTTCGGCGGTGCTGGTGCCCGCTTCCGGCTTGGTGCCGAACCATTTCTCGTGCAGCGCCGCGATCGTGCCGTCCTTCTTCATGGCGGTGATCTGCTCGTTCACCTGGGCCGCCAGGGGGCTGCCCTTGGCGAACATGATCGAGTAGCGCTCGCCCGTCTGGATGCGCTGGGCCACCTTGAACTGCGGCTTGTCCTTGGTGAAGTAGAGCAGGGCGGGGATGTCGCTGACATAGCCGTCGAGCCGGCCGGCGGCGAGGTCGAGCATGGCGGGTTGAAGCCCCTCGAAGCGGCGGATGTCCCCGAAACCGTACCGGGCCTGGTTCTGGGTCGCCCACATGTCGCCGGTGGAGCCGGTATCGACGCCGATCGCCTTGCCCTTGAGGTCCTCGACCTTGGCGATTCCGCTCTTGGACAGGACGGTCAGCGACTGGTCGCTGTCATAGTAGGGCTGGGCGAAGCTGACCGATTCCAGCCGCTTCTCGGTGATCGTGATGGACGAGATCGCCATGTCGATCCGGGCGGACTGCACGGCGGAGAACAGGCCGTTGAACGGGATGTTCACGATCTCGACCGACTTGCCCATGCGCTTGGCGATCTCGTCGACCAGGTCGATCTCGAACCCGACATTCTTGCCGGTGGCGTCCTGGAACTCCCACGGGACGTTGCCGATGTTGGCGCCGACCGTCAGGTCGGCGGCCCTGGCGTTGCCGGCCAGGGCGGCGGTGGCGATGACGGCCACCAGGGCGGTCTTCAGGAAGGTCCTGCGCATCTCGTCTCCTCACATCAATGTTTGACGATGGCTATCCCCGGGGCCGGCCTGCCCGTCGTCGTTCGTCGCAACTGGTCTGACCGGCCAGACCAGTGGATTGGACCTGTTTTTCGGGGTAGGGTCAAGCAGCCAAATGGATGCGCGGGAGCGGGAGCCTGGAATGAACAAGGTCGGCGGCAGGATGCTGGTGCCCCAATCGGCGGTTCAGAGGATCCAGGCGATGATCCTGGAGGGACCGCTGGCGCCGGGGGAGCGCCTGCCGGCCCAGCGCGAACTTGCCGAACAGCTCGGCATCAGCCGGGCGTCGCTACGCGAGGCGCTTTCGGTGCTGGAAACCCTGGGGCTCGTCCGGGTGGAAGTCGGGCGGGGCGTCTTCGTCGTCGAGCCCGGCGGCGGTCCCGCGGGCAGGGCTCCGGAACCGAAATGGCGGTTCGCCGACCGGTACTCCCAGCACGAGGTCTACGAGACCCGGCTGACGCTGGAGCCGCGCGCCGCCGGGTTGGCCGCCGTGAAATCCACCGCCGGACCGCTGGCGGAGATCGGACGTTCGGTGGACGGGATGCGCCGCGCGGTGGAGTCCGGCGACCTGATCGCGGTCGCGGAGTGCGACAGCGCCTTCCATCGGACCATCGTGGAGTGCAGCGGCAACCGCATGTTCGTGGAGTTGTTCCGCACGGTGAACGGCGTCATGGACGAGATCCAGCGCCTGCCCTTCATCCATCATGACCGGATCTGGGAAACCGTTCACGAGCACGAGGCGATCCTGACAGCCCTCAACGATCGCGACGCCGCTGGGGCGTCCGCGGCAATGGCGCGTCACATCACGGCCGCCGCAGGGCGCATCGGCGTAGTCCTGGAAGGCTGAAAGCCGGCGGAACCCATACCAATTTCGTATGGAAGCCTGCATTTTTATTCCATTTGTATGTATTCTTTGGTTTACCCAAGAAGGGTTACTATACGGGTATCAGGTAATCAGGGGTCTCTTGTCATGTTCGGAAATATTCGAGTGGCCGCATTGGCCGCCAGCGCTCTTCTATTGTTCAGCGTCGACGGTGCCCAGGCACAGCAAGCCCGCACGCTCAAGCTCGGGCACATCCTGGGCTCGGACTCCCAGTTGGGGGCCGGGGCGGCCGCCTTCGCGGACGAGGTCGCCAAGCGCACCTCCGGCCGGTACAAGATCGAGCTCTATCCCAACGCCGCCCTGGGCGGGGAGGTCGAGGCGATCAAGGCCGTGCAGCTCGGCACCGTAGAGCTGACCTTCGTGACCGGCGCTCCCATGCTGAACTTCGTCCCCGACGTGGGCGTCTTCGGCATCCCGTTCCTGTTCCGCGACGCTGGCCACGCCCATCGGGTGTTCGATGGCGAGGTCGGCCAGGAATACCTGGAGAAGTTCCGCGCGCAGGACATGGTGGCGCTCGCCTGGGGCGAGAACGGCATGCGCCACATCACCAATGCCAAGCGCCCGATCTCCGCTCCGGAGGACGTCAAGGGTCTGAAGCTCCGGGTGCCGCAGAGCGAGGTGATGGTCGCCGGTTTCAAGGCGCTGGGCGCCGACGTGGCCCCGCTGGCGTTCCCGGAACTGTACAACGCGCTGCAGAGCGGCCAATTCGACGGGCAGGAGAACCCGATCGCCACCATCCTGTCGGCCAAGTTCGCCCAGGTGCAGAAGCACCTGACCCTGTCGGCCCACAGCTACGATCCCGCCGCCTTCCTGATGAGCATCGACACGTTCGAGGACATGTCGGACGAGGACAGGGCCGCCTTCGTCGAGGCCGCGAAGGTCGGCGGGAAGGCCTCGCGCAAGGCGGCGGCCGATGCCCAGGCCAACGGCGTCAAGACCCTTCGCGAGCAGGGCCTCCAGGTCGTGACCGAGATCGACCGGGCGGCCTTCGCCAAGGCCGTCGCTCCGGCGATGCCCGACCTGGAGAAGAAGTTCGGCGCGGCTCAGGTCGAGCGGATCAGGAACGTCCAGTGACTTCGGCATCCGCGCGGACAGGGGTGGCCGCGCGGATCCGCAACGGGGGGCCGGCGATGATCGCCGGGATTGGGGAGCTTACATGTCAGCCTGGGCAAGACTTTCGAATATTCCGATAGCGTTGCGGATCTCGGGCGGATTCGCCCTTCTGCTCGTGCTGCTGGGAACCTTGTCGTTCTTCGCCGACCGGAACGCCGCGGAGACGACCGCCGGCATCGCCCGGCTACGGTCGGTCAGCGACGCGGCCACCGTCTCGGGCTTGCTGTCGATCGACATGGAAGGGGCCCGCGGGGCCCTGACGCAATATGCGCTGACGGAAGCCGACGGCGATCTGGCAGCCGCGAACCACGCGCTGGAGGTGCTGGGCGCCGCCATCGCGACGCTCGACGCCGCGGCGCTGGACGCGGACGCGGCCCTGGTCGGCCGCATCGCGAAGGCCGCGGAAGCCCACGACGCCGCGGCCCGCCAGAGCGTCGCCGCGGTGTCGGAGCGGCGCATCGGCGTCTCGGCCCTGGTCAAGGCTTCCACCGGCCTGGGCACCACCACGTCCGCGATCGTCGGCACGGCGGTGCGGGACGGCAAGGCCGAGGTCACGGAACTGGCGGTGAAGCTGGCCGAGGCCGGGCAGGCGAGCGCCCTGGCGGCGACGCGCTATGTCTCGTCGCGCAATCCCGCCGACGCCGGGATCGCCGTCAAGGAGGCCGAGCGGTTCTCCGAGACCCTGGCAGGATTCGCGGCGGCGACCACCGAAAGCCGCCGGCTCCAGCGGTTCGCCGCCGCCCTGCCGGCGATCCTGGACGAATACCGGAAGGCGCTGGACGGCGTCGTCTCGGCGACTGACCGGTTCGCGGCGGCGGGTGCCGAGCGGATCCGCGCCGCCGAGGCCCTGGGGACCGCCATCGGGCAGCTGCGCCAGGCCAGCACCGACGGCCAGGACCGGACCTTCTCCCAGATGACCGAGGCCGCGGAGCAGGCGCGGGCGCTGGGGCTGGCCGTGGCGGGGGGTGCGCTGCTGATCGGGATCGTCATGGCTTTCCTGATCGCCCGCAGCATCACCCGGCCGATCCGGTCGCTCAGCTCCATCATGGGGCAGCTGGCGGGCAACGACCTGTCGGTCGAGGTCGGTTTCACCCGGCGGGGCGACGAGATCGGCGGGATGGCGCGGGCGGTCGAGACCTTCAAGGCCAATGGCCTGGAAGTGAGGCGGCTGCAGGCGGAGCAGGAGGAGATCAAGCGCCGGAGCGAGGCGGAGCGCAAGGCCGACCTGATAAGGCTGGCCGACGGGTTCGAGGCGAACGTCAAGGGCGTGGTCGACGCGGTGTCGTCCGCAGCGACCGAGATGGAGCGCAGCGCCGGGGCCATGTCGAGGACGGCGGAGTCGGCTTCGCACCAGGCGGTGATCGTCGCCGCGGCTTCTGAGCAGGCGACCACCAACGTCAACACGGTCGCGGGCGCCGCGGAGGAGCTGTCCGCCTCGATCCAGGAGATCAGCCGGCAGATGTCCACCTCGCTGAGGATCACCGCCCAGGCGGTCCAGGACGCCGAGCGGACCGACGCCCTGATGCGCGGCCTGACCGACGCTGCCCACGAGATCGGGCAGGTGATCGAGTTGATCAATTCCATCGCCGGGCAGACCAACCTGCTGGCGCTGAACGCCACGATCGAGGCCGCGCGGGCCGGGGAGGCCGGCAAGGGCTTCACGGTGGTGGCCAGCGAGGTCAAGGCGCTGGCGTCCCAGACCGAGCGGGCGACCGGGGAGATCCAGGCCAAGGTGCTGGAGATCCAGCAGGCGACCGGCAATGCCGCGGGGGCCATCCAGGGGATCGCGCGGACGATCGGCCAGATCAACGAGATCTCCTCCAGCGTGGCGGCGGCGGTCGAGCAGCAGAACGCGGCGACCGGCGACATATCGCGCAACGTCCAGCAGGCAGCCGCCGGGACGCAGCAGGTGTCCGGCAACATCGCCGGGGTCTCCCAGGCGTCGAGCGAGACCGGGGCGGCTGCGGGGCAGGTGCTCGATGCGGCGGGAAGCCTCGCCCTGGAGGCGGAGCGGCTGCGCGGCGAAGTGGCCCGCTTTCTCGCGGACGTCCGCTGCGCCTGACGGCGGAAGGCCTGGAACATGTCGAACCGCGGCGGGGGCGCCGGCACGAGCTGCCGGCGCCTTTCGTCCTGCCGGCCGGGGGCATGCCGATAGGCCGCTGACAGAACGGGCGGCGGGGGCTATATCGGTGGCGCAGCGCCATTGAGAGTGAGCCCATCATGACCAGCTCCGCCGAACGACCCGACACGACCAGGCCAGCAGAGACGATCGAGGTGCGGCGCAAGCGGCTGACCTTCCGGAGTTGGCACCGGGGAACCCGCGAGGCGGACATCCTGCTGGGCCGTTTCGCCGACCGGCACCTGCCGGCTTTTGATGCCGCGCAGCTGGACCGGTACGAGCGCCTCTTGGAACTGAGCGATCCCGATCTTTATAACTGGATGTCCGCGCGCGAGCCGGTTCCGCCGGAGCACGACAACGACGTGATGCGGCTGCTGATCGCGTTCAATTTCAAGACTACCGTCGCTTGACCCTCCTGGTTCGATAACAGACCCTTGATAAAGATCAAACTAGACCCCGGCCAACCGTCCCGCCTGCTGATCGCCGGTGCGCCGGAAGGGCAGGACGCCCGAGTCCTCGCCGACATCGCGAAGCGCCGCGGTCCTTCCGGGCTGCTGCACGTGGCGCTGGACGACCAGCGGATGGCCCGCCTGGCCGAGGCGGTCGGCTTCTTCGCGCCCGAGATCGAGCTCGTGCAGATCCCGGCCTGGGACTGCCTGCCCTACGACCGCGTTTCGCCCAACGTCGATATCGTCAGCCGCCGGGTCGAGGGGCTGACCCGCCTGATCGAGCCCGGCAAGGGTCGGCCCAGGCTGGTGCTGACCACGGTCAACGCGCTGCTCCAGAAGGTGCCGCCGCGCGGGACCTTCGCGCATGCCACCTTCCGCGCCGGCGTCGGCGACCGCATCGACCTGGACAGGCTGCAGGCCTATCTGGCCCACAACGGCTATACCCGCGCGCAGACCGTGCGGGAGCCGGGCGAGTTCGCGATCCGCGGCGGCATCGTCGACCTGTTCCCGCCCGGCACCGAGGAGCCGCTTCGGCTCGACCTGTTCGGCGACGAGCTGGAGGGGGTGCGCGCCTTCGACCCGATGAGCCAGCGGACCACCGAGAAGCGCGACGGCATCGCCCTGAAGCCGATGTCGGAGGTCTTTCTGGACGAGCAGTCGATCGCCCGCTTCCGCTCGGGCTATCGCGAGCTGTTCGGCGTCGTGCTGGACGAGGACCCGCTGTACGAAGCGGTCAGCGCCGGGCGCAAGCATGGCGGCATGGAGCACTGGCTGCCGCTGTTCCATTCCGGCATGGAAACGATCCTGGACTATGTGCATGACGCGGTCGTGACGCTCGATCCGCAGGCGGAAGAGGCGCGGGATTCCCGGCTGGCGCAGATCGCCGACTTCTACCATGCGCGCAAGACGCTGCAGGCGGTGGAGAAGAAGGCCAACAATCCCGTCTACAAGCCGCTGCCGCCGGAGATGCTGTACCTGGACGAGGACGGCTGGAACGCTCTGCTGGGCGTGCGGGCGGTAGGCCAACTGATGCCCTTCGCGCTGGCCGAGGGGCAGCCGGGGGTGGATGCCGGCGGACGGCGCGGCCGGGACTTCGCCGACGCCCGGGCCAAGCCCGACGTCAACGTGTTCGACGCGCTGAAATCGCACATCGAGGAGCTTCAGAAGCACGACCGGCGCTGCGTCGTCGCCGGCTACAGCCAGGGCGCGCGCGACCGGCTGCTGACCGTTCTGCGCGACCACGGCATCGAGCGGGTCGAGGTCTGCGAGAGCTGGGAGGGGGCGAGGCGGCTCGACCGGCGCACCACCGCGCTGATCGTGCTGGGGATCGAGACCGGCTTCGCCGCGCCCGACGTGGCGGTGATCACCGAGCAGGACATCCTGGGCGATCGGCTGGCCCGGCCCACCAAGAAACGCCGCCGGTCCGCCAACTTCATCGCCGAGCTGTCGAGCCTGAGCGAGGGCGACCTGGTCGTCCACGTCGATCACGGCATCGGACGCTACGACGGCCTGGAGACGCTCCAGGTGACGGGCGCGCCGCACGACTGCCTGCGTCTGATCTACGAGGGCGGCGACAAGCTCTATCTCCCGGTCGAGAACATCGAGCTGCTGTCGCGCTACGGGTCGGAGGACAGCGCCCAGCTTGACAAGCTGGGGGGCGTCGGCTGGCAGGGCCGCAAGGCCCGGGTCAAGAAGCGCCTGAAGGACATGGCCGAGGCGCTGCTGAAGATCGCGGCCGAGCGGGAGCTGCGCCGGGGCACGCCTGTTTCGGCACCTGACGGGATCTATGCCGAA
This sequence comes from Skermanella rosea, assembly GCF_016806835.2. Classification (NCBI taxonomy): domain Bacteria; kingdom Pseudomonadati; phylum Pseudomonadota; class Alphaproteobacteria; order Rhodospirillales; family Azospirillaceae; genus Skermanella; species Skermanella rosea. The sequence goes on from NZ_CP086111.1 coordinate 2,298,533, forward strand.
TTCGCGGCGCGGTTCCCCTATCCCGAGACGGAAGACCAGCTCCGCGCGATCGAGGAGGTGCTGGAGGACCTGCAGTCCGGCCGGCCGATGGACAGGCTGGTGTGCGGCGACGTGGGCTTCGGCAAGACCGAGGTCGCCCTGCGCGCCGCCTTCATCGCCGCGCTGTCCGGCATGCAGGTCGCCGTCGTGGTGCCGACCACGCTGCTGGCGCGCCAGCACTCTCGCACCTTCGAGAAGCGGTTCGCCGGCCTGCCGGTCCGGATCGGCCAGCTCTCCCGCCTCGTGTCAGCGAAGGAACAGAAGCTTGTCAAGGAAGGTCTCGCCGCCGGAACGATCGACATCGTGATCGGGACCCACGCGCTGCTGTCCAAGACGGTGCAGTTCAAGGACCTGGGCATGGTGATCGTGGACGAGGAGCAGCATTTCGGCGTGAAGCAGAAGGAACGGCTGAAGCAACTCCGCGCCGACGTCCATGTGTTGACCCTGACCGCGACGCCGATCCCGCGGACGCTACAGATGGCCCTGGCCGGGGTGCGTGAGCTGAGCCTGATCGCGACGCCGCCGGTGGACCGGCTGGCGGTGCGGACCTTCGTGCTGCCCTACGATCCGGTGGTGATCCGGGAGGCGATCCTGCGCGAGCATTACCGCGGCGGCCAGACCTATTATGTCTGCCCGCGGCTGGAGGACCTGCCGCGCGTCTACGAGCGGCTTCAGGAGCTGGTGCCGGAGGTCAAGGTCGTGATGGCCCACGGCCAGATGGCGGCGACCCAGCTGGAGGAGGTCATGACGGCCTTCGACGACGGACAGTTCAACGTGCTGCTGGCGACCAACATCGTCGAATCGGGCCTGGACGTGCCGAACGCCAACACGATGATCATCCACCGTTCCGACCTGTTCGGCCTGGCCCAGCTCTACCAGCTGCGCGGCCGGATCGGCCGGTCGAAGGTCCGGGGATACGCCTACCTGACCTATGCGCCCCGGACCGTCCTGTCCGCCACCGCGACCCAGCGGCTGCACGTGATCGAGACGCTGGACAGCCTGGGCGCCGGCTTCCAGCTCGCCAGCCACGACATGGACATCCGCGGCGCCGGCAACCTGCTGGGCGAGGAGCAGTCGGGACATATCAAGGAGGTCGGCGTCGAGCTGTACCAGCACATGCTGGAGGAGGCGGTCGCGACCGCCCGCAGCGGCGCCGGTGCCGCCGCGGACTCGGAGGACACCTGGACCCCGACGATCAACCTGGGCATGCCGGTCCTGATCCCGGAGGCGTACATCGCGGACCTGAACGTACGGCTGGGGCTGTACCGCCGGATCTCGGAACTGGTGGACCGGAGCGAGATCGACAGCTTCGCGGCGGAACTGATCGACCGTTTCGGGCCGCTGCCGCCGGAGGTGGAGAACCTGCTGAACGTCATGACGATCAAGCAGCTCTGCCGCACCGCCGGGGTCGAGCGGGTCGACGCCGGGCCGAAGGGCGCCGTGCTCTCGTTCCACAAGAACAGCTTCGCGCGGCCGGACCAGCTCGTGATCTTCATCGGCAAGCAGGCCGCGACCATGAAGCTGCGGCCGGACCACAAGCTGGTCTATACCCGCACGTGGGACGACACGGCGACCCGGGTCAAGGGCGTGCAGCGGCTGATGCAGGACTTGGCCAAGCTGGCGGCCTGACGGCCGCCGGCCTCAGGCCCGGGGGGTGACCGGCTGGGCCACCGCATCGACCTCCTCCGCCGCGAGGTCGAGCAGCGGCATGAAGGCGGTCGGCTCCTGGGCGCCGGCAAGCGCATAGCGCCGGTTGAAGATGAAGCAGGGCACGGCCTGGATGCCCAGTTGCCGGGCAACCGACTCCGTCGCCCGGATCGCCGCCACGTCCAGGTTGCTGGCCAGATAGTCGCGGGTCAGGTCCGGGTCGAGGCCGGCCTGCGCCGCCTTGGCCAGCAGGACGTCGCGGTCGCCGATGTCCAGGCTTTCGATGAAGTAGGCGTTGAACAGCAGGTCGGTCATGACGTCGGCCAGCCCCGATCGGCCGGCCAGCCGGACCAGCCTGTGCGCCGCCAGCGTGTTGGGCGTGCGTCGGATGCGGTCCAGCCGGATCGGGATGCCGTCCTTGGCCGCGGTCTCCTCGATCACGCCGTAGACCTGCCGGGCCCGCTCGATGCCGCCGAACTTCGCGGCGAGATAGGCTATGCGGTCGATCCCGGCCGGCGCCATGTCCGGGTTGAGCTCGTAGGGCTGCCAGCGGCGTTCCAGCGGCAGCCTGGGCCGCTCCGCGAGGGCGAGCTCCAGCCGGCGCTTGCCGATATAGCACCACGGACAGATCAGGTCGGAATATATCTCCACTATCATGGGGCTGATTATAGTCTCTTGAGCGTTCCGATTGCGAGGGTGCTTGACCTTTCGGGGCTCAGGTCCAACCATCCGCCTGAGGACCGAGGGAGCCTCCGCCAGTAGAACAAACGAAATGCCCGGCCGTGCTCCCGGCACCGGCGGCATTTGAAAAGAAATCGGCAGCGAAGACCATGAGCACGACAGACCTTTCCGGCCATATAGCCTTCGTCACCGGCGCGTCCGGCGGACTCGGGCGGCATTTCGCGATCACCCTGGCCCGGGCCGGCGCCAAGGTGGCCCTGGCGGCGCGGCGTCCGGACGCCTTGAAGGCCGTAGCCCAGGAAATCGAGAGTTTTGACGGGCGGGCGATCGCCGTGCCGCTCGACGTCACAGACGCGGCGTCGGTTCGCGCCGCCGTCGAGGCGGCCGAGACCGAGCTGGGGCCGATCACCGTGCTGGTGAACAATTCCGGCGTGACCGAGACGGTGGCGGCGCTCGACCAGGACGAGGCGTCCTGGGACCGGGTGCTCGATACCAACCTGAAGGGCGCCTGGCTGGTCGCGACCGAGGTGGCGCGGCACATGGTGCGGCTCGGCCATGGTGGCAGCATCATCAACATCGCGTCGATCCTCGGGCTGCGCCAGGGCGGGCAGGTCACCGCCTATGCGACGTCCAAGGCGGCGCTGGTCCAGCTGACCAAGCAGCTGGCGCTGGAGCTGGCGCGCTATCAGATCCGCGTCAACGCGCTGGCGCCCGGCTATATCGAGACCGACATCAACCGCGACTTCTTCGGCACCGATGCGGGCAAGGCCCTGATCCGGCGGATCCCGCAGCGGCGGCTGGGCCAGGCGGCGGACCTGGACGGGCCGCTGCTGCTGCTGGCGTCCGACGGCAGCCGCTACATGACCGGCAGCGTGCTGGCGGTCGATGGCGGCCATCTGGTCGGATCGCTCTAGAAACTTCAGCAACTGTTCTGGTGAACCTCCATGGATTTCACGCTTTCCCCCGAGGTCGAGGATTACCGGCTCCGCGTCCGTGACTTCGTCGCCCAGCGCATCCTGCCGCTCGAGTCCGATCCGGCGAGCTACGACGAGCATGAGAACATCGCCGACGCTCCCCTGGCCAGCCTCCGTGCCCAGGCGAAGGAGGCCGGGCTGTGGGCGCCGCAGATGCCGAAGTCGCGGGGCGGCCTGGGTCTGGGCGTCGTCGGAATGGCGGCCCTGTACGAGGAGATGGGCCGGTCGATCTTCGGGCCGGTCGCGTTCAACGCCGCCGCTCCCGACGACGGCAACATGATCGTGCTGGAGAAGGTCGCGACCGAAGCCCAGAAGGAGCGCTGGCTCCAGCCGATCGTCGACGGGAAGGTCCGTTCCGCCTTCGCAATGACCGAGCCCATGCCGGGGGCCGGCTCCGATCCCTCGGCGATGAGGACCCGGGCCGAATGGCGCGGCGACCGCTGGGTCGTCAACGGCCACAAATGGTACATCACGGGGGCCGGGGTCGCCCGGCACTTCATCCTGATCGCGCGGACCTCCGACGATTCTCGGAAGGGACTCAGCGCCTTCCTGTTCGATGCCGACCAGCCCGGCTGGGAGATCGTCCGCCGCATCCCGATCATGGGACCGGAGGAGCATGGCGGCCATTGCGAACTGCGCTTCGACGGACTGGAGATCGCGCCCGAGAACGTTCTGATGAACATCGGCGACGGGTTGAAGCTGACCCAGATCCGGCTCGGCACCGCGCGCCTGACGCACTGCATGCGCTGGCTCGGCATGGCCAAGCGCGCGACCGAGATCGCCGCGACCTATGTCCGGGAGCGCGACAGCTTCGGCTCCAAGCTGCACCAGCACGAGGGCGTGCAGTGGCTGATGGGCGAGGCGGCCATGGCGATCGAGGTCGGGCGGCTGCTGACCATGCGGGCGGCGTGGAAGCTCGACCAGGGCGATTTCGCCCGGAAGGAGGTTTCCATGGCGAAGATCCAGGTCAGCGAAACCCTGCACAAGGCGGTGGACACGGCGATCCAGCTATGCGGGGCGAGGGGCTATTCCAAGGACACGCCGCTGGAGTGGATGTACCGCTATGCCCGGCAGGCCCGGCTGGTGGACGGGGCGTCGGAGGTCCACAAGATGGTGCTCAGCCGGTTCTACATGGACGAGGGCATGGATTTCTGGGGTTGGCGGTGACGCTTTGTTAACCGCATCGCGAAAGACTATCTCTCGGAGTTCCGTTCCGGTGGCGAGCCATGTCCGACAGCTACACCAATGCCAAAATCCGGGAGGCCCTGGTCGCCTCGCAGGGTAGCCGCGCCCGCGCCCAGGATATTCTCCTGGGTTGGGCCCAGGCCGACGACCGGCTGCTGCGCGGGCTGGTCACGCCGTACCTGAAGGGCATCGTGACCGGAACGGTCGAGCGGGTGACCCGTCCGGGTTCCGGCGCGGCGGCTGTGCCCGCGCCGGCGCCGGCGGTGCAGAAACCTGTGGCCCCGAAGCCCCCGGTACAGAAGCCTGCGGGCCGGCCGTCGCCGCCGCGCCAGCTGTCGCCGGAAGCGCTGGACAAGGCCTTGTCCATGATGGGGCAGGGCGTGCCGCCGCGCCCGGCCGCCGCGACGCCTCCCCGGTCGGCCGGCGCGCTGAAGCTGGGGACCACCAACCCGGTTCCGCCGACCAAGGCCGGCGCCAAGCACCAGCAGACCATGCGCGCGCTCGCCGCGCTCTACGCGCGCAAGCACCAGAACTGAGGTATCCGCCCCGGCCTGATCCGGTTACTTTTCCGGCTTCTGCTCCGCCTTGCGGGGCCAGGCGGGACTGATGCCGACCAGGGTTTCCTTGTTGCCGTAGGGCTCGGGCCTGGTATGGCATTCGACCTGGGCGAGCGTCCGGTAGCAGTAGAGTTCCGGCTCGACGCGGGTGACCACCTCGGGATAGGGACGGCAGTAGTGGCGCGTCCGCTCGTAGTTCACCAAGCTGCAATCCTCGTCCATGATGTAGGACGCGGCATGGTCGGTGATCGTCTTGCCGGTATTCACCAGCAGGACGGCCGAAGCGCCGGTGGTGGCCGCGCCGACCGGGCCTTCGATCAGGGAGCAGCCGGCGAGCAGGCCGGCGGCGAGAAAAACCGTGATGCGTGGTGCCGCGTCGGCCATGCAAGATCCCCTCATCGCAGCAGGACGCACTGGTGTACCCGGCACTGGACGAGGACGAAGGCATCCTTGTTCTTCCCGCCGGTGCAGGACACCTTGAAGACCGTTTCTCCCACGCCGCCGACGATCTGGCGCAACGGCTCGATCTTGCCCGGCTTGCAGTTGGCGGCGAGGGCCACGGAGCGGGCCTCGGCCTGGCTCGCCCGGGCGGGAAGCGTAGCCATGAGCATAGCCGCAGCCCCGGCAAGGACTGCCGCAGAACCCAGGACCGGCAACCGGCTCGACCGTCTTTCCGTCGCGTATCGCATACCCTGTGATAGAACGAGGCCGGTTAAGCATTCGAAAAGAAGGGTCGGGACGTGCTCCACATCTATGTCGATGCCGACGCCTGTCCGGTGAAGGACGAGGTCTATCGGGTTGCCGAACGGTACCGGCTGAAGGTCACGCTGGTGGCGAACAGCCCTTTCCGGGTGCCGTTCGACGAGCGGATCCGGCTGGTGGTCGTCAGCGGCTCCTTCGACGCCGCGGACGACTGGATCGCCGAGAATTGCGGCGAGGGCGACATCGTCGTCACCGCGGATATCCCGCTGGCGTCCCGCTGCCTGAAGATGGGCGCCCGGGTGATCGGTTCTACCGGCAAGCCCTTCACCGACGCCACCATCGGGCAGGCGCTGGCCGGGCGCGAGTTGAGCCAGCATCTTCGCGAGAGCGGGCTGATCACCGGCGGGCCGGCGCCGCTGGGAAAACAGGACCGTTCGCGCTTCCTCCAGCAACTCGACCAGGACATCCAGGCGATCCGGAGAAGCGTTGGAATCAAGTGAAACCGAGCGGTCGATTTTCCGTGAATTTCCCCTTGCGGACCCGGAATCCGGCTGCTAGAAACCCTCTCACTGATCCCGGTTAGCTCAGTTGGTAGAGCAGTGGACTGTTAATCCGCCTGTCGCTGGTTCGAGTCCAGCACCGGGAGCCAAATCAAGAAGGTCTTCCTTCCGCAACGCCGCAGCATCCGCTGCGGCGTTGTTTCGTTTCGAGGCATCGGTTCGGGCGGCTCCGTCAGGGAGCGTTGTACCAGACCTTGCCGAAAGTCGAGATATCGTAGCCGAGAAGGTCCCGGGACTTGGCGATCGCCTCCTCCGTCCGGGCGAAGGCAAGCAGCGCCTGCATTTCGGGTTCGAAATAATCCCGCCGGCGCATCACGAGGTCGTAACGTTCGCGGTGGAGCGGCACGAAATCCAGACGAAGTTGCCGTGCCACCGCGCGGACCGCCACCCCGGTGTCGGCACGGCCGTCGAGGATCGCGAGACCGACTTCCAGCTCGCTCCGGGCGGGATGCTCGGCGACGGGGAGGTCGCTCCAGCCGATGCCGGCGCGGTCCAGCAGATCATCCATCAGCACGCGGGCACCCGAAGCCGGCGGTCGCGCCGCGATGCGCGGCTTCTTCGTCGCGAGATCCTCGATCCGGGACAGGCCGAGCGGATTGCCGGAGGCGACCACCAAGCCTTGCTCCCGCCATGCCCACTCGATCGCCACCACGTCGAGGTCGCCGAGCTTGCTCCGGATCGCGGGAATGTTGTAGTCGCCGGTCTCCGGCGAGAGGATGTGGATGCCGCAGGCGGCGGCTTGGCCGGCGGCCAGCCGTTCCAGGCCGTCCAGGCTGCCCCCGGTCAGCAGGGCCAGCCCGCAGCCCGACGTGGAAACGCACCATTCCAGGAACGGATCATGGCTCCCGGCGATCACGCGGGGCGCGGCGGTGGCGGCGGGAGCGTGCCGCTCGGCAGCGGGAGGCTCGCTCAGCTTCAGCCACTGGTCGATCTGGGCTTTGGGGAAAAGCCACTTGCCGCCGACGCGGGTGCAGGGGATGGCGGCCTGCCGGACCAGATCATAGATCTTGCGTTCCTTGATCCGAAGATAGGCTGCCACCTCCTGGGTGTTCATCAAGTCGGACATCCCCGGACCTCTCGCTGCATCGGGTCGTTGGTCTTGGACGCGATCGCGCCGGATGCCAACTATAGCCGCCGTGCCGGCCGACGCCAGGGATGTCCGGAAGCGGTCAGCTTCCCGCCTTGTCGGCGTTCGGGAAGAAGAGCTGCTCGCCGTCGATCCTGTAGCCCGCGATGGCTTGCTGTCCCTCGGTCGAGGTCAGCCAATCGATGAAGCTGACGCCGGCCTCGACCTTCACATGCGGATGCTTCTCCGGATTGACCAGCATGACGCCATACTGGTTGAACAGCCGTTTGTCACCCTCGACCAGGATTCGGAGATCCCCCCGGTTCTTGAAGCTCAGCCAGGTTCCTCGGTCGGCCAAGGTATAGGCGTTCATCGCCGCGCTGGTGTTCAGTGTCGGCCCCATGCCGGAACCGGTGGCGCGGTACCAGTCGGACGATGCCCCGGAGACGTCCACGCCGGCCATCTGCCAGAGCCGCTGCTCGGCCTTGTGCGTTCCGCTGTCGTCGCCGCGGGAGGCGAACGGAGCCTTGGCGGCCGCGATCTTCTCCAAGGCCCCGGTGACGTTCTTCATGCCCGCGATCCCGGCCGGGTCCGATGCGGGGCCGACGATGACGAAGTCGTTGTACATCACGTCGTCGCGCTTCTTGGCGAAGCCGTCGGCGACGAACTTCTCCTCCGACTTGGCGTCGTGGACGAACACGACGTCGGCGTCGCCCCTGCGGCCGGTTTCCAACGCCTGGCCGGTGCCCTGGGCCACGACGCGCACGTCGATTCCGGTTTTGTCCTTGAAGATCGGCAGGATGTGGCCGAACAGGCCGGACTGCTCGGTCGAGGTGGTGGACGCGACCGTGATGAATCGGTCCTGCGCCGGGGCGGGCAGGCCGGAGCTCGCGCACAGGCCCGCAGCCATCAGGGCGCCGAACAGGCGCCGCCGCGTCAGGGTGGTCAGCATAGGAGGTCTCCTCTCAGGAAGGCTGCGGCTTCTTGGGTCCGCGGTTGGTCGAAGAAGGCCGGGGCCGACGTCTGCTCGATCAGCCGGCCGCGGTTGAGGAAGATGATTTCCTGCGCGATGCGGCGCGCCTGCCCGAGGTCGTGGGTGGTCATGACGATCTTGATGCCGTCCCGCACGAATTCCCCGATCATGGACTCGACGGCGCGCGTGGCCGTGGGGTCGAGGTTGGCGGTCGGCTCGTCGAGGAACAGCACTTCGGGCTTCAGGGACCAGGCGCGCGCCAAAGCCAGCCGCTGCTGCTCCCCGCCCGACAGGACGCGGGCCGGACGGTCCGCCAGCGCACCCAGCCCGAAGCGGTCGAGCGCCGCACGGGCCGCTTCGCGGCGGGCCTTGTATCCGAGTCCGGAGAGGGCAAGCGCGTGGACGAGGTTCCCGAATGCCGACCGGCGCAGCATCACCGGCCGCTGGAACACCATGGCGTCCCGCCTGCGTCCGAGCGCGGCGCCGGGACCGAGCCAGCTCACGGTGCCGGCGGTCGGGCGAATCAGGCCGTGGCAGAGGCGCAACGTCAGGCTCTTGCCGGCACCGTTGGGACCGAGCACCGCCGTGGGACCGCGCCCGTCCAGCACCAGGTCCAGCCCCGGGATCAGCGTCGTTCCCCCGACCGCATAGCGGACTTCCTTCAAGCGAAGCGGCAGGCTGGTCGGTAGATCACGCATCGGGCTTCCCGGGATCGGCGGCCGGAGGAACGCGGCGGCCAACCCCGAACCTCCTGCCGGTTTCATGCAAGAACATGCAGAAACCTGCAAGATTTCCAGAGAAAGCGCAAGTCTGCGGACGATTGCGCTCTGTGGAGAATCCCTTTCATGCCGGCGATCATCTGGAGCGCGGGGCGGTCGAACTGCGGGTTGGGTGCCTATTCTTTAAGCAGGCCGTGTACCGAAAGATCTCCCGGCTCCATACTGGCAAAAAAAAGAGCGGGGCAGCGGATGAACCGCTGCCCCGCCTTTCGGTCGGTAGCTGAGCTTCGAAAGGGTCCGATCAGACCGAGTAGTACATCTTGTACTCGATCGGGTGCGGCGAGGTCTCGAAGGCCATCTGCTCTTCGCGCTTCAGCTCGATGTAGGCCGCGATCATGTCCGGGGCGAAAACGTCGCCCTTGGTCAGGAAATCGTGGTCGGCTTCGAGGCTGTCGAGCGCCTGGCGGAGCGAGCCGCACACGGTCGGGACCGCGGCCAGCTCTTCCGGGGGCAGGTCGTACAGGTTCTTGTCCATCGCGTCGCCGGGATGGATCTTGTTCTGGATGCCGTCCAGGCCGGCCATCAGCATGGCGGCGAAGGCCAGGTACGGGTTGGCCGACGGGTCGGGGAACCGGACCTCGACGCGCTTGCCCTTCGGGCTCGCGACATAGGGGATGCGGCAGGACGCCGAGCGGTTGCGGGCCGAGTAGGCCAGCAGCACCGGAGCCTCGTAACCCGGGACCAGACGCTTGTAGCTGTTGGTCGACGGGTTGGTGAATGCGTTCAGCGCGCGGGCGTGCTTGATGATGCCGCCGATGTAGTACAGCGCCATGTCGGAAAGGTCGGCGTAGCCCGAGCCGGCGAAGATCGGCTGGCCATCCTTCCAGATCGACTGGTGGCAGTGCATGCCCGAGCCGTTGTCGCCGTAGACCGGCTTCGGCATGAACGTGGCGGTCTTGCCGTAGGCCGCGGCGACGTTATGCACCACATACTTGAACTGCTGCATGTTGTCGGCGGTCTTGACCAGCGTGTCGAACTTGATGCCGAGTTCGTGCTGGGAAGCCGCCACCTCGTGGTGGTGCTTCTCGATCTCGACGCCCATCTCGCCAAGCACGGTCAGCATCTCGGCGCGCAGGTCCTGGCCCGAGTCGACCGGCGGAACCGGGAAGTAGCCGCCCTTGACGGTCGGGCGGTGGCCCAGGTTGCCGTCCGGCAGTTCCTTGCCGGTGATGTACGGGCCTTCCTCGCTGTCGATCTTGTAGAAGCACTGGTTCATCGAGACTTCGTAGCGGACGTCGTCGAAGACGAAGAACTCGGCTTCCGGACCGAAATAGGCGGTGTCGCCGATACCGGCCGCTTCCATGTGCGCCTGGGCCGCCTTGGCGATCGAGCGCGGGTCGCGGTTGTAGGGCTGGCCGCTGGAGGGCTCGTAGACGTCGCAGAAGATGTTCAGCATCGGCTGGGCCGCGAACGGGTCCATCACCGCGGTCGCGGCGTCCGGCATCAGGGTCATGTCGGACTCGTTGATCGCCTTCCAGCCCGCAATCGATGAACCGTCGAACATGATGCCGTCGGTGAAGGCTTCTTCGTTCATCGTGGAGACGTGCTGCGCGGTGTGCTGCAGCTTGCCGCGCGGGTCGGTGAAGCGAAGGTCGACGTACTTGACGTCGTGTTCCTTGATCAGGTCGAAGACCTTGCTGATGTCAGACATGCCTCGGGATCCGTTTCTATGGTTGACGCTGGCTCGCTCCCGCCGAGGAGGACGGGGAGAAACCGATTTTGGTGACGCGCGCGGGCGTTGTTATGTCACGACCTTTCCGGACGCACAATCCACAGCTTATCCGTCAGCGGAATTGCGGCAATGTGGCTGTCCGGCCGGCTTTGCCCGCGATGTTTATCGAGCCGGACGCGCGGCCGGATCGGCCGGCGTCAAGATCTGATCCGGGACGGCCGCGGTGGCTTCCCGCGCTGCGCGCGAATCGCCGTGGGCCGTCCGAATGGGGTGGAGCGGTCAGGGGCGGTCGATGCGCGTCAGACGGCGTCGCTTCCCTTCTCGCCGGTTCGGATCCGGACGACTTCCTCGACCGGAGTCACGAAGATCTTGCCGTCGCCGATGCGGCCGGTGTGGGCAGCCGTCTGGATGGCCTCGATGGCGCGGTCGACCAGACTGTCGTCCATCACCACCTCGATCTTCACCTTCGGCAGGAAGTCCACGACGTATTCCGCGCCACGGTACAATTCCGTATGACCCTTCTGCCGCCCGAAGCCCTTGGCCTCGGTGACGGTAATGCCCTTGATGCCGACCTCGTGAAGGGCTTCCTTCACTTCGTCGAGCTTGAACGGCTTAATGATGGCTTCGATTTTTTTCATGATGCTGATCAACGACTCCCCGTGGATGGCGGCGCGCCACCGAGCGGTGCTCATCATCCCGTAAAGCACGGGGCATGCCAACGCCCGATTGCCTTGCCGGAGCAAGCGGGGCGGTCTTTCTGCAGCAGCGCCTGCCGCCGCAGCCGGCACGGATCTGATGAGCTGGTGTGCACATTGCCTAAACAGTGTGCAGATCGACACGTCACGCCGCCGCGTGGCACTTCGGCCGTCCGAGGTCGATTTCGTCCCTTGACGGGGCTCCGGCGATTTGGCATAGACACGGCCCCAACGGTGGCGGCGGTAGCTCAGTTGGTAGAGCCCTCGGTTGTGGTCCGAGTGGTCGTGGGTTCGAGTCCCATCCGTCGCCCCATCCCATTCCGGGAAATTCCCTTCCGAATAGAGCGAAGTCGGCGCATCCTGCGGCCCCCTTGGGGAGCGCGGGCTGTTATGCTTTGCCCCATGCCGTTCTGCCGGCATGCAGCCGGCCGACATGGCCGAGTTCCAACCGGGAGTTCTCCGATGGCAGCACAGAACGCTTTGCTGACGGTCGCCGAGATGTATCGTGCGGACGCGCTCACGATCGAGGGCGGCGTTTCCGGCGAAACCCTGATGGAGGCGGCCGGGGCCGCCGTCGCCCGGGTCGTTTCGGCCCGCCGGCCACCCGGTACCGTGGCCGTGCTCTGCGGGCCCGGCAACAACGGCGGCGACGGTTTCGTCGTCGCCCGTCTGCTTGCGGGGCAGGGATGGTCGGTGCGGGTCGGGCTGCTCGGCAGCCGCGAGGCTCTGCGGGGCGACGCCGCGGTCATGGCCGGGCGCTGGAACGGGCCGGTGGCGTTCCTCGCGCCCGAACTGCTCGACGGGGCCGATGTCGCGGTGGACGCCCTGTTCGGGGCCGGCCTGTCCAAGCCGCTGGAGGGCATGGCGCGGGCCGTGGTGGAGGATCTGGCCGCCCGCGCCGTTCCGACGGTGGCGGTGGACATCCCCAGCGGCATCCACGGCGATACGGGCGCCGTGCTCGGCGCCGCGGCGCCGGCTTGCGTGACGGTCACCTTTTTCCGGAAGAAGCCCGGGCATCTGTTGCTGCCCGGTCGCGTCCTGTGCGGCGACTTGGTGGTGGCCGACATCGGGATTCCCGACCGGGTGCTGGACGGGATCGCGCCGAGGCTCGCCGAGAACGGGCCGGCATCCTGGTTTTCGGGGTTTCCCTGGCCGAGGCTCGACGGTCACAAGTTCGACCGGGGCCACGCCGTGGTGTTCGGGGGCGCCCGGATGACCGGTGCCGCCCGCCTGGCTGCCCGGGCGGCGCGGCGAGTCGGCGCGGGACTGGTCAGCATCGCCTGCGACCCGGGGACCTTCCCGATCTATGCCGCATCCGACCCCGGCACCATCGTGTCCCCGCTCGACGACTCGGGGAGTTTCGATGACCTGATGTCCGATCCGCGCCGCAATGCCGTGCTGGTCGGGCCGGGAGCGGGGACCGGGACGGAGACCTGCGGCCATGTGCTGGGCGCGCTCCGGGCCGGCAAGGCGATGGTGATCGACGCGGACGGCTTGACCGCCTTCGCCGACCATTCGACCGACCTGTACCGCGCCCTCAGCGACCGCTGCCTGTTGACGCCCCATGCCGGGGAGTTCAAGCGCCTGTTCGGCATCGAGGGAGACAAACTGTCGCAAGCCCGCCGGGCGGCGGCCCGGGCGGGTGCCGTCGTGCTGCTGAAGGGGCCCGATACCGTGATCTCCGCGCCGGACGACCGGGCGGTGATCAACGCCAACGCGCCGCCCGAGCTGGCGACGGCCGGGGCCGGCGATGTGCTGGCCGGGCTGGCCGTCGGCCTGATGGCCCAGGGGATGCCGGCCTTCGAGGCCGGCGCCGCGGCGGCCTGGTTGCATGGGGAGGCGGCCCGCGCCGTCGGCCCCGGGCTGATCGCGGAGGACCTGTCGGAAGCGCTTCCCGCCGTGCTGCGCCGCCTGCGCGGGGACTCGTGAAGCTTCCGTGAAGTATGGCCGCCGCGGCGGCTTTGCCCTTGATCGGCCGGCCGCGAGTCCACCAAGATCGCGGACATGACCCAGCTCCCGACGCCCCTCGAAGAGCAGCCGTCCCCCTCGCTGTTCGACCGTACCCTGGAGAACCTGCGCTCCGCCTGGCGCGACATCGCGGCCTTCTCGCGCGAGGCGGTCGGCGCGACGCCGCGGCCCCACCTGCCGCGCGAGGATGCGGACCGGCTCCGCGTCCAGATGCAGGCCTGCCTGGCGGGGCGGGGCGGCGAGGTCTCGGCCCGCGCCCGGGCGGCCGAACTGGGCCGCACCTATCTGAGCCTCGACTCGACGGGGCGGCGTAACTTCCTGACGATCCTGTCGCGCGACTTCGACGTGGACCGGGCCACGGTCGACCAGGCGGTCGACGCCTTCCACAAGGCGCCGGACCCCGTGCTGCGCGGCAAGGCGGAGCGTAAGCTCCGCGAAGCCCTCGAGCCGGGGCGGATGCGGTTGCTGACACAGTTCAACGGCCTGCCGGAGGGGGTGAAGTTCCTCGTGGACATGCGCGCCCAGCTCCTGGAATGGGCTTCGGACGATCCGCTGATGGCCGCCCTGGAGGCCGACCTCAAGACGCTGCTGAAGAACTGGTTCGATGTCGGCTTCCTGGAACTGCGGCGAATCACCTGGGACAGTCCGGCCGCGCTGCTGGAGAAGCTGATCGCCTACGAGGCGGTGCACGCCATCCGGGGATGGCAGGACCTGAAGGACCGTCTCGACTCGGATCGCCGCTGCTTCGCCTTCTTCCATCCCCGCATGCCCGACGAGCCGCTGATCTTCGTCGAGGTCGCGCTGGTCAGCGGCATGTCGGGCAATGTCCAGACGCTTCTGGACGAGGCGGCGCCGGTCCAGGACCCGCAGACGGCGGATACCGCGATCTTCTATTCGATCTCTAACGCCCAGAAGGGATTGGCGGGGATCAGCTTCGGCAACTTCCTGATCAAGCGGGTCGTCGACAGCCTGACCGCCGAGTTCCCCAAGCTGAAGTATTTCGCGACCCTGTCGCCGATCCCCGGCTTCCGGCGCTGGCTCGATGCCGAGATGGCCGCGGCGGAGGCGACCGACGACGGCGATATCCTGACGACGTCGGAACGGGCCCGGGTCGCCGACCTCTTCACGGATACCGAGATCCTGCCCGCGGAGAAGGCCGCCAGTCTTGCCGCGGTGCTGGATCGTCCCGGATGGCACCGCGACGAGGCGATCGTGAAAGTGGTGAAGCCGATCCTGATGCGTCTGTGCGCCACTTACCTGATCGAGGCGAAGGCGGGCCGGCGGGCGCGGGACCCGGTCGCCCACTTCCACCTGTCGAACGGCGCCCGCATGGAGCGGCTGAACTGGCTTGGCGACACGTCGGAAAACGGGCTTCGCCAATCCGCGGGCATGATGATCAATTACCGCTACAAGCTGGCCGATATCGAGTCCAATCATGAAGCATACACGGGCGACGGAAATATCAATGTTTCCTCATATGTCCGCGCGCAGCTCAAGAGTACCGGATGATGTCAATCAAATTGTCTCAAATGTGTTGCATGTTGCTTTAACTCTTCATAAAGAGGGGTCCTCTAGTCTTTGCGGTGCTGTTATTAACCACGCTAGAGCGGGACGGAACCCATGTTCTTGAGACGGCGGAAGGCTCCGGTAGACGTTATCGAAGGTTCGGTGTTCCGGCGGACCACGCCCGGCAAGATAGTCGAGACCGCGCGCGTGCTGGCGGTTTCCAAGGACAGCGTCGGAATTCCCCATGTCCGTTTCAGCGTGCATTATGAGCGCGTCGATACGGCGGACGAGTTGCGGACCCTGGCCCTCAGCTCCTTTTCCGAACTGTTCAGCGAGCGTGTGCTCGCCTGACCCTCTCCGGCCCGTCCGGGGCGGCGGCGCGGCAGTGGCCGTGCCCCGGTTCGAGCCCCTTTCGTTCGTGCGGAAATCTTAGCCTGTTTGTCCCGAAATCGGTGTGCTATAGAGGCAAACCCGGCGGGCGGGTGTCCAATTTCGCCTGCGCGGGGCTGCCTGTGCGGGCGTGGCGGAATTGGTAGACGCGCCGGATTTAGGTTCCGGTGACGCAAGTCGTGGGGGTTCGAGTCCCTTCGCCCGCACCATCAGGCCAGCCGTACCCGAGGTTCTCAAGCCGCGACCGGCGAGCACCGGTCGCCAACGAAACAGGCTTCCAGTCCAATGCAGATTACCGAGACGAGCGCCGACGGCCTCAAGCGTGAATACAAGGTCGTCATTCCCGCCCAGGAGATCGAGACGAAGGTCAACAGCCGGCTCCAGGAGCTGGGCAGGACGCTTCGGATACCGGGCTTCCGCCCGGGCAAGGTCCCGATGCCCATCGTGAAGCAGCGCTATGCTCAGTCGGTCATGGGCGAAGTCCTGGAAGCGGCGGTCAATGACAGCTCGCAGCAGGCGATCGACGAGCGCGGCCTGCGCCCGGCGCTCCAGCCGAAGATCCAAGTGACCGCGTTCTCGGAAGGCGGGAATCTGGAATACGACATGGCGGTGGAACTGCTGCCGGATATCGAGCCGGTCGACTTCTCCACGATCGAGCTGGAGCGGGTCGTCGCCGAGGTGGACGACAAGCAGGTCGACGAGACGCTGGAGCGGCTGGCCAAGAGCAGCCGCGACTCCCAGCCCGTGACCGAGGATCGCCCGGCCCGCAACGGCGACATCCTGGTGATCGACTTCGCCGGCACCGTCGACGGCGAGGCGAAGCCCGGCATGGACGCGAAGGATCACCGGCTGGAGCTCGGCTCCAACAGCTTCGTCGGGACCTTCGAGGAGCAGCTCGTCGGCTCCAAGCCGGGTGATCACCGCACCGTGACCGTGACCTTCCCCGAGAACTACGCCGCGGCCGAGCTCCAGGGCAAGGAAGCCGTGTTCGAGGTGGACGTCAAGGAGATCCGGGAGCCCGCGGCGGCCGTCATCGACGACGAGTTCGCGAAGAAGTTCGGCGCGGACGACCTTGCCGCCCTGAAGCAAATGATCAAGGACCGCATCGGCCAGGATTACGCCGGCATCTCGCGTTCCAAGGTGAAGCGCACCCTGCTCGACAAGCTGGCGGATACCCACAGCTTCGACGTCCCGGCCGGCATGGTCGACATCGAGTTCGAGACGATCTGGAACCGGCTCCAGGAAGAGCTGAAGCGGGGCGGCCCCGACGCCGAGGAGGCCGGCAAGAGCGAGGACGAGCTGAAGGCGGAGTACCGGGGCATCGCGGAACGCCGCGTCCGCCTCGGGCTGCTCCTTTCAGAAGTCGGTCGCCGCAACAATATCCAGGTGACCCAGGACGAGTTGAACCGGGCCCTCATCACCGAGGCCCAGCGCTATCCGGGGCAGGAACGCGAGGTGTTCGAGTTCTTCCGCAGCAATCCGCGGGCGATCGACAACCTTCGCGCGCCGCTGTTCGAGGACAAGGTCATCGACTTCATCCTCGAACTCGCTAAGGTGAACGAGAAGACCGTCTCGGTCGAGGAACTGGTGCGCGATCCGGACGAGTCCGAGGATACCGCCGCGGCCTGATCGGGCTTTCGGCGGACCGCGCCCGGCGAATCGGGTCCGGTGCGATCGGGTCCGGGCGACCGGGCCCGCGGGACGGGATCGATGGGACGGACGGCCCGGCGGCACCAGCCGGCGGGCCGCCATCAGGGATCAAAGCCCTGGCTGCGGGCCCGAGACCTCGGGCCGCGCGAGGCAGGGAAACGGGAGAGTCGAAAAGAATGAACGATTTCGAGCCGCGGATGAACGCTCTGGTCCCGATGGTCATCGAACAGACCAATCGCGGCGAGCGCGCGTTCGACATCTATTCGCGCCTCTTGAAGGAGCGCATCATCTTCCTGATCGGTCCGGTCAACGACGGCGTTGCCAGCCTGATCTGCGCGCAGCTCCTGTTCCTTGAGTCGGAGAACCCGACCAAGGACATCTCCTTCTACATCAATTCGCCGGGCGGGTACGTGACCTCCGGCCTGGCGATCTACGACACCATGCAGTACATCCGGCCGCCGGTCTCGACCGTCTGCATCGGCCAGGCCGCCAGCATGGGCTCGCTCCTGCTGACCGCGGGCGCGCCCGGCAAGCGGTTCTCCCTGCCGAACAGCCGGATCATGGTCCACCAGCCCTCCGGCGGTGCCCAGGGGCAGGCGGCCGACATCGAGATCCAGGCCCAGGAAATCCTGAAGCTGCGGTCCCGGTTGAACGACATCTATGCCAAGCACAGCGGCCAGACCCTGGACGTGATCGAGGCTGCGATGGAGCGCGACAAGTTCATGTCGCCGGAGGAAGCCAAGAGCTTCGGCCTGATCGACGAGGTGGTGACGAGCCGTCCGGCGGGCGTGGGCGACACGCCGGCGACTTGATCGCACCAACTAGATATTGATCGCCGCGTATTGCGTGTTGTTGAATAGGATTGTTCCAGTGCGGCAAGGTCAACGATAGGTCTTGCCGCCGGGTTTTCCCGGGACACCCTGTTTCTGAAAGGCGTTTGGAACGGTTGTTCGCCCAAGCTGTACCAACGGGTCGCCGGACCGAACGCCACTCGGTGCTGTGACGGAGCCCATATGACCAAGTCCACCGGCGGCGATTCGAAGAATACCCTCTACTGCTCCTTCTGCGGAAAGAGCCAGCATGAGGTGCGCAAGCTGATTGCCGGCCCGACGGTGTTCATCTGCGATGAATGCGTCGAACTATGCATGGACATCATCCGCGAAGAGAACAAGACGACGCTGGTGAAGTCCCGTGACGGGGTGCCGACTCCGCGCGACATACATGCCGTGCTGGACGACTATGTGATCGGCCAGGATCACGCGAAGAGGGTTCTGTCGGTCGCGGTGCACAACCACTACAAGCGACTGGCCCACGGCACCAAGCACAACGACGTCGAACTGGCGAAATCCAACATCCTCCTGATCGGCCCGACCGGGTGCGGCAAGACGCTGCTGGCCCAGACGCTGGCCCGGATCATCGACGTGCCGTTCACCATGGCGGACGCCACGACCCTGACCGAGGCGGGATATGTCGGCGAGGACGTCGAGAACATCATCCTGAAGCTGCTGCAGGCCGCCGACTACAATGTCGAGCGAGCGCAGCGCGGCATCGTCTATATCGACGAGGTCGACAAGATCAGCCGCAAGTCCGACAACCCGTCGATCACCCGCGACGTCTCCGGCGAGGGCGTGCAGCAGGCACTGCTTAAGATCATGGAAGGGACGGTCGCCTCCGTGCCGCCCCAGGGTGGCCGGAAGCATCCCCAGCAGGAGTTCCTGCAGGTCGACACCACCAACATCCTGTTCATCTGCGGCGGCGCCTTCGCCGGCCTCGAGAAGATCATCGCCCAGCGCGGGCGCGGCACCTCGATCGGCTTCGGGGCGGACGTGCGGGGACCGGACGAGCGCCAGACCGGTGCGATCCTGCGGGACGTCGAACCGGAGGACCTGCTGAAATTCGGCCTGATCCCCGAATTCGTCGGCCGGCTGCCGGTGGTCGCGACCCTGTCCGACCTGGACGAGGCGGCGCTGATGGAGATCCTCACCAAGCCTAAGAACGCCCTGGTGAAGCAGTACCAGAGGCTGTTCGAGATGGAGGATGTCCGGCTGGAGTTCGCCGACGAAGCGTTGAAGGGCATCGCCAACAAGGCCATCGCGCGGAAGACCGGCGCCCGCGGACTGCGCTCGATCATGGAAGGCATCCTGCTGGATCCCATGTTCGAGCTGCCCGGGCTCCAGGGCGTGGAGGAGATCATGATCAACAAGGAAGTTGTCGAGGGACGGTCCAAGCCTCTCTACATCTATTCCGACAGGCGCGGCGACCTGGCGCCCGGAGCGTGAGTTCCCGTGCCGCTCCTTCGAGGTGTCAAGACCTTGAAGGGGCGGCCTGTCTGGACCACGTTAGGATCAAGCCGCCACCTGTCCTTACGCCCACCAGGGGTGAGACTCCTTTCAGGCCCATATCGGGCTGACGGCCTTCACACGAGAGGCGCACCATATGTTTGAAATCCCCCGTGGAGCTTTGTACCCGGTCCTGCCGCTGAGGGACATCGTCGTCTTTCCGCACATGATCGTGCCGCTGTTCGTAGGGCGCGAGAAGTCCGTGCGGGCGCTGGAAGACGTGATGAAGGACGACAAGCAGATCCTGCTGGTCACCCAGAAGAACGCGGCCCAGGACGATCCTTCCCCGGCGGACATCTACTCCGTCGGTACCGTCGGTACGGTGCTCCAACTGCTGAAGCTTCCGGACGGCACCGTCAAGGTGCTGGTCGAGGGCGGCCAGCGGGCGTCGATCACCAAGTTTTCCGAGAACGACGATTTCTTCCAGGCACATGCCGAACTGATCGACGAAAAGGCCGGCGAGGCCCAGGAGCTCGAAGCCCTGTCCCGCGCCGTCGTCTCGCAGTTCGAGCAGTACATCAAGCTCAACAAGAAGATTCCGCCCGAGGTCCTGGTCTCGATCAACCAGATCGACGAGGCCGGCAAGCTGGCCGATACGGTCGCCTCGCATCTGGCGCTGAAGATACCCGAGAAGCAGCAGCTGCTGGAGACCGCCACGGTCGGCGAGCGGCTGGAGCGGGTCTACGCCTTCATGGAAGGCGAGATCGGCGTCCTTCAAGTCGAGAAGCGCATCCGGAACCGCGTCAAGCGGCAGATGGAGAAGACCCAGCGCGAGTACTACCTGAACGAGCAGCTGAAGGCCATCCAGAAGGAGCTGGGCGAGTCGGAGGACGGTCGCGACGAGGTCGCTGAGCTGGAAGACCGGATCAACAAGACCCGCCTGTCCAAGGACGCGCGCGAGAAGGCGCTGGCCGAGCTGAAGAAGCTGCGGTCCATGAGCCCGATGTCGGCCGAGGCGACGGTCGTCCGCAACTACCTGGACTGGATCGTCAGCATTCCCTGGAAGAAGCGCACGAAGATCAAGCGCGACATCAAGCTGGCCGAGAGCGTGCTGAACGCCGACCATTTCGGCCTGGAGAAGGTCAAGGAGCGCATCCTCGAGTACCTCGCCGTCCAGCAGCGCATGACCAAGGTCAAGGGTCCGATCCTGTGCCTGGTCGGCCCGCCCGGCGTCGGCAAGACCTCGCTCGGCAAGTCGATCGCCAAGGCCACCGGTCGCAACTTCGTCCGCATGTCGCTGGGCGGAGTCCGTGACGAGGCCGAGGTCCGCGGCCACCGCAGGACCTATATCGGCTCGATGCCCGGCAAGGTCATCCAGGGCATGAAGAAGGCGAAGTCGTCCAACCCGCTGTTCCTGCTGGACGAGGTAGACAAGCTCGGCTCCGACTGGCGCGGCGATCCGTCGTCGGCCCTGCTCGAGGTGCTCGATCCGGAGCAGAACGGCACCTTCGCCGACCATTACCTGGAGGTCGACTACGACCTGTCGGACG
Organism: Skermanella rosea; assembly: GCF_016806835.2. NCBI lineage: Bacteria > Pseudomonadati > Pseudomonadota > Alphaproteobacteria > Rhodospirillales > Azospirillaceae > Skermanella > Skermanella rosea. The sequence continues at coordinate 2,319,406 of NZ_CP086111.1, forward strand.
TGATGTTCGTCTGCACGGCCAACACGCTGCGCATGCCGCAGCCGCTGCTTGACCGCATGGAGATCATCCGCGTCGCCGGCTACACCGAGGACGAGAAGGTCGAGATCGCCAAGCGCCACCTGCTGGAGAAGCAGCTCAAGTCGCACGGCCTGAAGAAAGGTGAGTTCACCGTTTCCGACGACGCCCTGCGCGACCTGATCCGCTACTACACCCGGGAGGCCGGCGTCCGCAGCCTGGAACGCGAGATCGCCAACCTTGCCCGGAAGGCGATCAAGGAGATCCTGATGAAGGGTCTCGACAAGGTCCAGATCAACCGCCGCAACCTCGACAAGTATGCCGGCGTCCGCAAGTTCCGCTACGGCGAAGCGGAGCTGGAGGATCTGGTCGGCGTCACCACCGGCTTGGCCTGGACCGAGGTCGGCGGCGAATTGCTGTCGATCGAGGCGGTCATGCTGCCCGGCAAGGGCAAGGTGACGACCACCGGCAAGCTCGGCGACGTGATGAAGGAATCGGTCCAGGCGGCCGAGAGTTACGTCAAGTCGCGGGCCGCCGTGTTCGGCATCCGGCCCGACCTGTTCGGCAAGAAGGACATCCACGTCCACGTTCCGGAGGGGGCGACTCCGAAGGACGGTCCGTCCGCCGGCGTCGCCATGGTGACTTCGATCGTGTCGGTGCTGACCGGCATCCCTGTCCGCAAGGATGTCGCCATGACCGGCGAGATCACCCTGCGTGGCCGGGTCCTGCCGATCGGCGGGCTGAAGGAGAAGCTTCTGGCGGCCCTGCGTGGCGGCCTCAAGACCGTCCTGATTCCCAAGGACAACGAGAAGGACCTCGCGGAGATCCCCGACAACGTCAAGAAGGGGCTGCGAATCATCCCGGTGTCCATGGGTGACGAGGTGCTCCAGCATGCCTTGACCCAGCCGCTCGTGCCGATCGAGTGGAGCGAACCGTCGGAGGAGGCCCAGGTAACCCCTCCGGGTGGTGATACCGACCGCGAGGAAGTAATTCGGCATTGAGATCGGCCGCGGAAACCGCCTAAATTCCCTGCGCCGCTGCGGCCCCTCCGACCATGGGGGCCGTAGCGGACCCAGCAGACATTTTCCGCGCGAGGGTTGAGCCGGGGGGTTCAATGCTTTGTTTAGGCGGTTTTCAACGGGGGGCTCACCAGTGAACAAGAATGATCTCGTCGCGCTTGTGGCGGACGCGGCCAGCCTGTCCAAGGCGGACGCGACCAAGGCGGTCGACGCCGTTTTCGATGGCATCATCAGCACGCTCAAGAAGGGCGAGGAAGTGCGACTCGTCGGCTTCGGCACCTTCGCCGTTTCCGAGCGCGCGGCATCCGAGGGGCGCAACCCGCGGACCGGCGAGAAGATCGACATTCCGGCTTCCAAGCAGCCGAAGTTCAAGCCCGGCAAGACCCTGAAGGACGCCTTGAACTGAGGCGTCCCATACGGACAGCCTGACGGCGGACGGCGCCGACGGCATTCGTCCCGAGCGGCACGAGCCCGCGACCGCATCGCCGGTCGCGGGCTTGTGCGTTCCGGTTCCAGTTGCTAGAAGGACCTCACCCGGTGCGGCGACTGCCGGCCGGGCGGAAGGGCGATTAGCTCAGCGGTAGAGCGTCTCGTTTACACCGAGAGGGTCGGCGGTTCGAACCCGTCATCGCCCACCATTCCCACTCCTTCCCTCGTCGTCATCCGGCCCTGCATCGACCACGGGGTCCGTCCCGAGGTGCGGTCTAATGGCGCACCCGATCCGGCCGGCGGCACGAAGGGAAGGGGACCCGATTGCAAACCGACCCGTCTGGCAACCTTTTTGGACGCGGATGACTGATTGATGTCGTTCAGCCATTGACAGCGGCGGGGCCGTGTCGTACTTAGCGCCCACCACGACGCGGGTGTAGCTCAGTTGGTTAGAGCGCCGGCCTGTCACGCCGGAGGCCGCGGGTTCAAGTCCCGTCACTCGCGCCATTTTCCCTAAAAAATCTAAGCAGTATCAATCGTTCAGCGAAAGCTGCGACGCGTTTTGCGCGTGCGGAATTTCGCCTAATTGTCTTTCCTTGGACTCCCTTTCAGCCTATATTCGCCCCTGCCCGACGGGTCGGGTAACCAATTGAAAAGCTGCCAAGCTGGCTCCGAGTCGGCCCCTATGCGCCGGGCTCGCCACGCTGAAAGGCAGTCCACTGCGAGGAGCGTTATGGCCAATCCCCTGGTCGTCGAATACCTGCCCATCCTGATCTTCCTTGGGATTGCGGTGGTCATCGCAGGTGCCGCCGTCGCCGCATCCTTCCTGGTCGCGTCCCAGAAGCCGGACAGCGAGAAGGTCTCCGCCTACGAATGCGGTTTCGAGCCCTTCGATGACGCCCGCAGCAAGTTCGATGTGCGGTTCTATCTGGTCGCCATTCTGTTCATCATCTTCGACCTGGAAGTTGCGTTTTTGTTCCCATGGGCCATATCACTTGGTGACATCGGAATGTTTGGTTTCTGGTCGATGGTCGTGTTCCTTGGCGTACTGACCATCGGCTTCATCTATGAATGGAAGAAAGGAGCGCTGGAATGGGAGTGACTTCCAACCAGCCGTCCGCCGGCCAGACCATCCTGGGCCAACCCGGGCTCGGGCAGCCGTCCCAGGGCCTGATCCTGCCGGGCCGGGGGGCGCCGCTGGCGCCGGGCGCCGACCAGGACGCCTATCTCAAGACCGTCACGGACGAACTGCAGGACAAGGGCTTCATCGTCGCCAAGTTCGACGCCCTGCTCGACTGGGCGCGTACCGGCTCCCTGTGGCCCATGACCTTCGGTCTGGCTTGCTGCGCCGTGGAGATGATCCACGCCTACATGAGCCGCTACGACCTCGACCGGTTCGGCGTCATTCCGCGCCCGAGCCCGCGTCAGAGCGACGTCATGATCGTCGCCGGCACCCTGTGCAACAAGATGGCGCCGGCGCTGCGCAAGGTCTATGACCAGATGGCGGAGCCCCGGTGGGTGATCTCCATGGGGTCGTGCGCCAACGGCGGCGGCTATTACCACTACTCCTACTCGGTGGTGCGCGGCTGCGACCGGATCGTTCCGGTCGATATCTACGTTCCCGGTTGCCCGCCGACTGCGGAAGCCCTGGTCTACGGGATTCTGCAACTCCAGAAGAAGATCAAGCGCGGCAATCGCATCGCGCGTTAATAAAGGCAGTCCCGGATCATGAGCGACCAAGCGCTTCAGGAACTGAGCGATCACCTCCAGGCGCGCCTGGCGGACGTCATACTGTCCGCCGGCATCGAGCTGGGCGAATTGATCATCAAGGTGCAACGCCAGTCGATCGTGCGCGTCATGACGTTCCTGCGCGACGACACCAGCTGCCAGTTCAAGCAGCTGATCGACCTCTGCGGGGCGGATTATCCCTCGCGCGAAGAGCGCTTCGAGGTGGTCTACAATCTGCTCAGCCTGAAGCACAATCTCCGCATCCGGGTGAAGGTGACGACCGATGAGGACACGCCCGTCCCGTCCATCTCGGAAGTGTTCAGTGCCGCTCCCTGGTTCGAGCGCGAGGCCTGGGACCTGTACGGCATCTTCTTCTCGGATCACCCCGACCTGAGGAGGATCCTCACGGACTACGGGTTCGAGGGGCATCCCCTGCGCAAGGACTTCCCGCTGACGGGCTACGTCGAGCTGCGCTATGACGACGAGCAGAAGCGGGTCGTCTACGAGCCGGTCAAGCTGACCCAGGATTTCCGATCCTTCGATTTCCTCAGCCCGTGGGAGGGCATGACCAATGTCATGCTGCCGGGCGACGAGAAGGCTGAGGCGCCCACCGGCGCCGCCCAGCCGGGGAGCAACAAGTAATGGCGACCGCGACCACCACCGCCGAGTCGAAGATCAAGCCGTTCACCATGAATTTCGGGCCGCAGCACCCTGCGGCCCACGGGGTGCTGCGCCTCGTGCTGGAGATGGACGGCGAGGTCGTCGAGCGTGCCGATCCCCATATCGGGCTGCTTCACCGCGGTACGGAAAAGCTGATCGAATACAAGACCTATCTCCAGGCGACGCCCTATTTCGACCGCCTCGACTATGTCTCGCCCATGTGCCAGGAGCATGCCTTCGCCCTGGGCGTCGAGAAGCTGCTTCGCATAGCGCCGCCGCCGCGCGCCCAGTATATCCGGGTGATGTTCAGCGAGATCACCCGGATCCTGAACCACCTGCTCAACATCACCACCTACGCGCTCGACGTCGGCGCCATCACGCCGTCGCTCTGGGGCTTCGAGGAGCGCGAAAAGCTGATGGAGTTCTATGAGCGGGTGAGTGGCGCCCGGCTCCACGCCAACTATTTCCGTCCCGGCGGAGTCGCCTTCGACCTGCCGGCCGGCCTGGCCGAGGACATCTGGGAATATACCGAGCGCTTCCCGAAGTTCATGGACGACCTGGAAGGCCTGCTGTCGGAGAACCGCATCTTCAAGCAGCGGACCGTCGACATCGGCATCGTCAGCGAGCAGGAAGCGTTGGACTGGGGCTTCACCGGCCCGATGCTGCGCGCCTCGAACGTCGCCTGGGACCTGCGCAAGGCGCAGCCCTATGACGTCTACGACCAGATGGAGTTCGACGTTCCGGTCGGCCTGACAGGAGACTGCTACGCCCGCTATCTCGTCCGCATGGAGGAGATGCGCGAGTCGAACAAGATCATGCGCCAGTGCCTCGAGAAGCTGCCGGACGGCCCGGTGAAGGTGCAGGACCACAAGATCGCTCCGCCGCGCCGCGGCGAAATGAAGCGGTCGATGGAAGCCCTCATCCATCACTTCAAGCTCTATACCGAGGGCTACCACGTGCCCGCCGGCGAGACCTACACCGCGGTCGAGGCGCCCAAGGGAGAGTTCGGGGTCTATCTGGTGTCCGACGGAACCAACAAACCGTATCGCTGCAAGATCCGCGCGCCCGGCTTCGCCCACCTCCAGGGCCTCGACTTCATGTCGAAAGGCCACATGCTGGCGGACACGGTGGCGATCATCGGGTCCATGGATGTCGTGTTCGGAGAAATCGATCGATGAGCGCAAACGGAACGGCGCCCGCAGGGCCGAAGGATTTCGCCTTCACAGCGGAGAACCTGGAACGCGCCAAGCACATCATCGCGAAGTATCCGCCCGGCAAGCAGGCCAGCGCGGTGATGCCCCTGCTCGATCTGGCACAGCGCCAGAACGACAACTGGCTGCCGCGCGCCGCCATGGACTACATCGCCGACATGCTGAGCATGCCGCGCATCCGGGTGTACGAGGTGGCCACCTTCTACACCATGTACAATCTAAAGCCCGTCGGTAAGCACTTCGTGCAGGTCTGCACCACCACGCCGTGCTGGCTGCGCGGGTCGGACGATGTCGTCAAGGCGTGCGAGCGCAAGCTCGGCATCGGGCTGGGCGAGACCACGCCGGACGGCCAGTTCACCGTGATCGAGGTCGAGTGCCTGGGCGCCTGCGTGAATGCGCCGATGGTCCAGATCAACGACGATTACTACGAGGATCTGGACGCCGCCAGCACGGAAGCCCTGCTGGACGCCCTGAAGCGCGGCGAACGGCCCGCACCGGGGCCGGTTTCCGGCCGTCAGACCTCCAGCCCGGCTGGGGGACCGACGACGTTGAAGGGCAGGGTGCCGCAGGCGCCGTCGGCGACGGCTGCCGATTCCACCCACGGCGATGACTGAGGGGGCGTGATGCTTCGGGACGAAGACCGCATTTTCACCAATCTCTACGGCTTCGAGGATTTCGGGCTGGACGCCGCGCGTGGACGGGGTGATTGGGACAACACCAGGGACCTGATCCTGAAGGGCAGGGAATGGATCATCAACGAGACCAAGGAGTCCGGGCTACGCGGCCGCGGGGGCGCCGGCTTCTCCACGGGTCTCAAATGGTCGTTCATGCCCAAGCAGACCGGCGACCGGCCGCACTATCTGGTGATCAACGCCGACGAGGGCGAGCCGGGTACGTGCAAGGACCGCGACATCATGCGCCACGATCCGCACAAGCTGATCGAGGGCTGCCTGATCGCCAGCTTCGCCATCGGCGCCAACGCCTGCTACATCTATATCCGGGGTGAGTTCTACAACGAGGGCTCCAACCTCCAGCGCGCGATCGACGAGGCCTACGCGGCCGGCCTGATCGGCAAGAACGCGTGCGGGTCGGGATGGGACTTCGACCTCTATCTTCACCGCGGCGCCGGCGCCTATATCTGCGGCGAAGAGACCGCGCTGATCGAGAGCCTGGAAGGCAAGAAGGGCCAGCCCCGCAACAAGCCGCCTTTCCCGGCCCAGGCGGGCCTCTATTCCTGCCCGACGACGGTCAACAACGTCGAGAGCATCGCGGTGGTCCCGACGATCCTGCGCCGGGGCGCCGCCTGGTTCGCCGGCCTCGGCCGTCCGAAGAACACCGGGACCAAGGTGTTCTGCATCTCCGGCCACGTGAACAAGCCGTGCAACGTGGAAGAGGAGATGGGGATCCCTCTGAAGGAGCTGATCGAGAAGCATGCCGGCGGCGTCCGCGGCGGCTGGGACAACCTGCTCGCCATCATTCCCGGCGGCTCGTCGGTTCCGGTCCTGCCCCGGTCGATCTGCGACACCGTCCTGATGGATTTCGACAGCCTGCGCGAGGTCCGGTCGGGTCTCGGCACCGCCGGGATCATCGTCATGGACAAGTCCACCGACATCGTCAAGGCGATCGCCCGCCTGTCCAAGTTCTACATGCATGAGAGCTGCGGCCAGTGCACGCCGTGCCGCGAGGGCACCGGCTGGCTGTGGCGCGTGATGGAGCGCATGGCGCAGGGCAGGGCGCGCATCGACGAGATCGACATGCTGTTCGATGTCACCAAGGAGATCGAGGGGCACACCATCTGCGCCCTGGGTGACGCGGCGGCCTGGCCCGTGCAGGGCCTGATCCGGCACTTCCGCCCCGAAATGGAACGGCGAATCCTCCAGTACACCGGCGCCCAGCGCGCCGCGGCGGAATGACCCGGCAGCCGAACGTAGCGACGAGACACCACTATGCCCAAACTAACGATTGACGGGATCGAGGTCGAGGTCGAGCCGGGTACTTCCGTGCTGCAGGCCTGCGAGCAGATCGGCATCGAAATCCCGCGCTTCTGCTACCATGAGCGGCTGTCGGTACCGGCGAACTGCCGCATGTGCCTGGTCGAGATGGAAAAGGCCCCCAAGCCGGTCGCGTCCTGCGCCATGCCGTGCGGCGAGGGGATGGTCATCAAGACCAACACCGAGCTCGTGCACAAGGCGCGCAAGGGCGTGATGGAGTTCCTGCTGATCAACCATCCGCTGGACTGCCCGATCTGCGACCAGGGCGGCGAGTGCGATCTGCAGGACCAGGCGATGGGCTACGGGTTCGACCGTTCGCGGTTCCAGGAGAACAAGCGGGCGGTCAAGGACAAGTACCTGGGGCCGCTGATCAAGACGATCATGACGCGGTGCATCCACTGTACCCGCTGCATCCGCTTCGCGGACGAGATCGCCGGCGTGCCCGAGCTGGGCGCCACCGGCCGCGGCGAGCACATGGAGGTCGGGACCTACATCGAGCAGGCCATTTCGTCCGAGCTGTCCGGCAACCTGATCGACGTGTGCCCGGTCGGCGCGCTGACCTCCAAGCCCTATGCCTTCACCACCCGCCCCTGGGAACTGCGCAAGACCGAAACCATCGACGTGATGGATGCGGTCGGCAGCAACACCCGGGTCGATACCCGCGGTCCCGAGGTGATGCGGCTGACCCCGCGGCTGAACGAGGACGTCAACGAGGAGTGGCTGGCCGACAAGAGCCGCTTCCACTACGACGGCCTGAAGCGGCAGCGCCTGGACCGGCCCTATGTCCGCCGTGACGGCAAGCTGCAGCCTGCCACCTGGGCCGAGGCCTTCGCCGCCATCGCCGAGCGCGTGAAGGGCGTTCCGGGCGAGCGGATCGCCGCCCTGGCCGGCGACCTGTGCGACGCCGAGTCCATGATGGCCCTGAAGGACCTTGTCGAGGGGCTCGGATCGGCAAACCTCGACTGCCGCCAGGACGGCGCCGCGTTCGACACCTCGGCGCGCGCGGGCTACCTGTTCAACACCACGATCGCCGGCATCGAGAAGGCCGACGCGATCCTGCTGGTCGGCACCTTCCCGCGCTGGGAAGCGCCGATGGTCAACGCGCGGATCCGCAAGCGCTACCTGATGGGCGGCCTGAAGGTGGGCGTGGTCGGCGAGCAGCGCGACCTGACCTATCCCTACGCCTACCTGGGCGCCGGTCCGCAGACCCTCCAGGAGATCGCCGAGGGTCGGCACGAGTTCTGCGACGTGCTGAAGAACGCCAAGCGGCCGATGCTGATCCTCGGCACCGGACCGCTGCGGCGGGCCGACGGTCCGGCGATCCAGGCGCTTGCCCGGCAGGCGGCCGAGGCCAACAACATGATCCAGGACGGCTGGAACGGCTTCAACGTGCTGCATACCGCGGCGGCACGTGTCGGCGGCCTGGAGATGGGCTTCCTTCCGGGGCAGGGCGGCAAGGGCACCGCGGACATCCTGGAAGCGGCCACGGCCGGCCAGATCGACGTCGTCTACCTGCTGGGCGCCGACGAGATCGACACGGCCAAGCTGGGCAACTCCTTCGTGATCTACCAGGGTCATCACGGCGACCGGGGTGCCCATCGCGCCGACGTCATCCTGCCCGGTGCCGCCTATACGGAAAAGAACGGCCTGTACGTCAACACCGAGGGCCGGGTCCAGATGGCGCGCATGGCGGTCTTCCCGCTCGGCGAGGCCCGGGAGGACTGGAAGATCCTGCGCGCGCTCGGCGAGCAACTCGGCGTCCGGCTGCCGTATGACAGCCTGGCCCAGGTCCGCAAGCGGCTTGCCGAGACCAGCCCGACCTTCCGGAACATCGAGGGGCTGACGGTCGCCGAGTGGGGACCGTTCGGCCGGCCGGGCCCGGTGGACGCGGCGCCGTTCCGCTGCCCGATAGAAAACTACTACATGACCGACCCGATCAGCCGCGCCTCGGCCACGATGGCGAAATGCACCGAGACCTTCGTGCTGGCTGGCAACGAGAGGACCGGCACCCATGGCTGAACTTTGGACCGGCTATGCCTGGCCGACGATCATCATCGTCCTCCAGATCGTCGCCATCATCATCCCGCTGCTGCTCGGCGTCGCCTACCTGACCTATGCCGAGCGCAAGGTCCTGGCGGCCATGCAGCTGCGCCAGGGGCCCAACCTGGTCGGTCCTTTCGGTCTGTTCCAGCCGCTCGCGGACGGGCTCAAGCTGTTCGGCAAGGAGACGGTCATCCCGGCGGGTGCCAACCGCGTGGTGTTCGTCTTCGCGCCGATGCTGACCTTCCTGCTCAGCCTGATCGCCTGGGCGGTGATCCCGTTCGACACCGGGATGGTGCTGGCGAACATCAATGTCGGCGTGCTGTACCTGTTCGCGATCTCGTCGCTGGGCGTCTACGGCATCATCATGGCCGGATGGGCGTCGAACTCGAAATACGCCTTCCTGGGCGGCCTCCGCTCGGCCGCCCAGATGGTGTCCTACGAGGTGTCGATCGGCTTCGTGATCATCACCGTGCTGCTGTGCGTCGGCTCGTTGAACCTGACCGACGTGGTCATGGCGCAGAAGACGGTATGGTTCGCGATCCCGCTGCTGCCCATGTTCGTCGTGTTCTTCATTTCGGCCCTGGCCGAGACGAACCGTGCGCCGTTCGACCTGCCGGAAGGCGAGTCGGAACTTGTCGGCGGTTACAACGTCGAATATTCGGCGATGACCTTCGCCCTGTTCTTCCTGGGCGAGTACGCGAACATGATCCTCATGAGCGCGATGACGTCGATCCTGTTCCTAGGCGGCTGGCTTCCTCCGCTGGACATCCCGCCGTTCAACTGGATCCCGGGACCCATCTGGTTTGCGCTCAAGATCGCGTTCGTCCTGTTCGTCTTCCTCTGGGTCCGCGCCACCGTGCCGCGCTACCGCTACGACCAGCTGATGCGGCTGGGCTGGAAGGTGTTTCTGCCCTTCTCGCTGTTCTGGGTGATCCTGACCGCAGGCGTGCTCGTCGCCTTCGACTGGTTGCCCTAACCCTTGCATGATCTCATGCGCGCCGCCGAACGGTTCTCGATCCCGGCGCGCATGACAGGAGAACTGAAGACATGGCATTCCTGGATCGCACTGCGCGGGGCTTCTTCCTGACGGAATTGCTGTCCGGACTGGGCCTGACTTTCAGCTATATGTTCCGGCCGCGGGTGACCCTGAACTATCCCTTCGAGAAGGGGCCGATCAGCCCGCGGTTCCGGGGCGAGCACGCGTTGCGCCGTTATCCCAACGGGGAAGAGCGCTGCATCGCCTGCAAGCTGTGCGAAGCCGTCTGCCCGGCCCTGGCCATCACGATCGAGGCCGAGCCGCGTGACGACGGCAGCCGTCGTACGACCCGCTACGACATCGACATGACGAAATGCATCTATTGCGGCCTGTGCCAGGAGGCCTGCCCGGTGGACGCCATCGTCGAGGGACCGAATTTCGAGTTTTCCACGGAGACTCGTGAAGAGCTTTTCTACAATAAGGAAAGACTGCTCCAGAACGGCGATCGCTGGGAGGCCCAGCTCGCCGCGAACGTTGCGGTCGACGCTCCCTATCGCTAAAACCCCAACCCGTGCGGGGTCTCCGCCGCGATCGCGGCGGGGTCCCGGACGGTCCGCAAGACACTGCAAGAACCCGACAAAGGGACTCCGGAAGTGAGCACAGACACCTTCCCTCATCACAAGAGGCGGGGAACGCCATGATCGTGCAGAGCCTGGCTTTCTATTTCTTCGCCGCGATCCTGGTGGCATCGGCCGTCATGGTCATCGCGGCCCGCAACCCGGTGCACTCGGTGCTCTTCCTGATCCTCGCCTTCTTCAACGCCGCGGGGCTGTTCGTGCTGATCGGCGCGGAGTTCGTGGCGATGATCCTGGTGATCGTCTATGTCGGCGCCGTCGCAGTGCTCTTCCTGTTCGTGGTCATGATGCTGGACATCAATTTCCGCGAGCTGCGGTCGGGGGCGCTCCAGTATCTGCCGATCGGCATCACCGTGGGCCTCATCCTGCTGGTCGAGCTGGCGCTGGTGCTGGGGACCTGGGTGATCGTGCCGGACCTCGCGGCCGTCTCCGCGGCGCCGATCCCGGCTCCCGACCAGATCACCAACACCCACGCCCTGGGCCTGCTGATCTACACCCATTACGTCTATCTGTTCCAGGCGGCCGGCCTGATCCTGCTGATCGCGATGATCGGCGCCATCGTGCTGACGCTGCGGCAGCGCGAAGGCGTGCGCCGTCAGAACATCAGCACCCAGGTGAGCCGCCGTCGCGAAGAAGTGGTCGCGATCCGCAAGGTCCCGACCCGGGGAGGTGTCTGAATGGAAATCGGTCTCGCCCACTACCTCACCGTCGCGTCGATCGTTTTCACGCTGGGCGTTTTCGGGATCTTCCTGAACCGCAAGAACGTGATCATCATCCTGATGTCGGTCGAGCTGATCCTTCTGGCCGTCAACATCAATCTGGTGTCGTTCTCGGTCTTCCTCAATGACCTGGTCGGTCAGGTCTTCGCGATGTTCATCCTGACCGTCGCGGCGGCCGAAGCCGCGATCGGCCTCGCCATCCTGGTCGTCTACTTCCGCAACCGCGGCACCATCGCCGTGGACGACATCAACATGATGAAGGGCTGAGGCGGCGATCATGGAAGTAGCAGCAATTTTCCTGCCGCTCCTGGCGGCTTTCATCGCGGGATTCTTCGGGCGCTTCATCGGCGACCGCGGGTCCCAGATCGTCACGTCGGGCGCCGTCTGCGTCTCGGCCCTCATCTCCATCTGGCTTTTCGTCGACGTCGCGCTGAACGGCAATGCCCGCACCGTCGAGCTGATGACCTGGATCGACAGCGGCACCTTCGAGGTGTCGTGGGCGCTCAAGTTCGACACGCTGACCGCGGTCATGCTGATCGTCGTGAACGTCGTGTCGTCGATGGTCCATGTCTACTCGATCGGGTACATGAGCCACGACCACCACAAGCCGCGCTTCATGGCCTATCTCAGCCTGTTCACCTTCTTCATGCTGATGCTGGTGACGGCGGACAACTTCGTCCAGATGTATTTCGGCTGGGAAGGCGTGGGGCTGGCGTCGTACCTGCTGATCAACTTCTGGTATGAGAAGCCGAGCGCCAACGCGGCGTCCATGAAGGCGTTCATCGTGAACCGGGTCGGCGACTTCGGCTTCGCCCTCGGCATCATGGCGATCTTCTTCCTGTTCGGCTCGGTCCATTTCGACACCGTGTTCGCCGCGGCGCCGCAGATGGCCGGCCACTCCATCAATTTCCTGGGCTTCGACCTCGACGCGCTGACCGTCGCCTGCCTGCTGCTCTTCATGGGCGCCATGGGCAAGTCGGCGCAGCTCGGCCTGCACACCTGGCTGCCGGACGCGATGGAGGGGCCGACGCCGGTGTCGGCGCTGATCCACGCCGCGACGATGGTCACCGCCGGCGTCTTCATGGTCGCCCGCCTGTCGCCGATCTTCGAATACGCCCCGATCGCCCTCAACGTCATCGCCGTCGTCGGTGCCTCGACCGCCTTCGTCGCCGCGACGATCGGCCTGACCCAGTTCGACATCAAGCGGGTCATCGCCTATTCGACCATGAGCCAGCTCGGCTACATGTTCTTCGCGCTCGGCGTCTCCGCCTACAGCGCGGCGATGTTCCACCTGATGACGCACGCCTTCTTCAAGGCCCTGCTGTTCCTCGGTGCCGGGTCGGTGATCCATGCCATGTCGGACGAGCAGGACATGCGCAAGATGGGCGGCATCTGGCGCCTGATCCCGGTGACCTACGCGATGATGTGGATCGGCAGCCTGGCGCTTGCCGGCATCCCGTTCTTCGCCGGCTACTACTCCAAGGACATCATCCTGGAGGCAGCCTACGCCGCCCATTCCGGCGTCGGCACCTATGCCTTCTGGCTCGGCATCGCCGCGGCGCTCATGACGGCATTCTATTCCTGGCGCCTGATCATCATGACCTTCCACGGCAAGCCGCAGGCCAACGACCGGGTCATGGCCCATGTCCACGAAAGCCCGCTGATCATGACGATCCCCCTGGGGGTCCTGGCGATCGGCGCACTGTTCTCCGGCGTCGTGGCCTATGGCTGGTTCGTCGGCGAGAACCGGGCGGAGTTCTGGGGCAAGGCGATCTTCGTCCTGCACGAGCACGACACGGTCGAGGCCGCGCACCACGTGCCGGGCTGGGTTCCGCTGGCACCGTTCGTGGTCGGCCTGATCGGCATCGGGCTGGCGTACCTGTTCTACATGTTCATGCCGCACCTGCCTTCCCTGGTGGCCTCGAAGCTGGGCGCGGTCTATCGGTTCGTCTATCGCAAGTGGATGTTCGACGAGCTTTACGACAGGCTGTTCGTCCAGCCGGCCAAGTTCCTGGGCTACGGCCTCTGGAAGTCCGGTGATGGCGCCATCATCGACGGCGTCGGCCCCGACGGCGTCGCCGCCGCCACCCGCGACGTCGCACTCCGCGCCGCCCGCCTGCAGTCCGGCTATGTCTATCACTACGCGTTCGCGATGGTGATCGGCGTGGTGCTGCTGGTCGGCTGGTTCTACTTCTTCGGTTGATACGGCGAGGCAAGACTGATCATGGCTGGCTGGCCCATCCTGTCGCTGACGACATTCCTGCCGCTCGTCGGTGCCGCGTTCATCCTGCTGATCCGCGGTGAACCCGATGTTGTGGCGCGCAACGCCCGTAACGTGGCGTTGTGGACCTCGCTGATCACCTTCGTGCTGTCGGTGTTCATCTGGTTGAACTTCGACAGTTCCTCCGCCGCGTTCCAGATGGTGGAACGGGTCGAGTGGATCCCGGCGTTCAACGTCTATTACCACATGGGCGTGGACGGCATCTCCGTGCTGTTCGTGCTGCTCTCGACCTTCCTGACGCCGCTCTGCATCCTGTCGAGCTGGGAGTCGGTGAAGACCCGCGTCAAGGAGTACATGATCGCCTTCCTGGTCCTCGAGACCCTGATGGTCGGCATGTTCTGCGCGCTGGACTTCGTCCTCTTCTACATGTTCTTCGAGGGCGTGCTGATCCCGATGTTCCTGATCATCGGGGTCTGGGGCGGCGCCCGGCGCGTCTACGCGGCGTTCAAGTTCTTCCTCTACACGCTGCTCGGCTCGGTGCTGATGCTGCTGGCGATCCTGGCCATGTATTTCGTCGCCGGCACGACCGACTTGCCGACGCTGATGCAGACCGACTTCCCGCGCAGCATGCAGATCTGGCTTTGGCTGGCGCTGTTCGCCTCCTTCGCGGTCAAGGTGCCGATGTGGCCCGTCCACACTTGGCTGCCCGACGCCCACGTGGAGGCGCCGACCGCCGGTTCCGTCATCCTGGCCGGCGTGCTGCTGAAGATGGGCGGCTACGGCTTCCTGCGCTTCTCGATCCCCATCCTGCCCGAGGCGACCGAGTACTTCACCCCGCTGATCTATACCCTGAGCGTGGTGGCAATCATCTACACCTCCCTGGTCGCGCTGGCGCAGGAGGACATGAAGAAGCTGATCGCCTACTCGTCGATCGCCCATATGGGCTTCGTCACGATCGGCATGTTCACCATGACCCAGCAGGGCGTGGAAGGCTCGCTGTTCCAGATGCTCAGCCACGGCATCGTGTCCGGCGCGCTCTTCCTCTGCGTCGGTGTGGTCTACGACCGGCTGCACACCCGCGAGATCGCGCGCTACGGCGGGCTGGTCCACAACATGCCGAAATACGCCGTCGTCTTCATGATCATGATGCTGGCATCGGTCGGGCTGCCCGGCACCAGCGGCTTCGTCGGCGAGTTCCTGATCCTCATCGGCGCGTTCCAGGACAACACCTGGGTGGCGTTCCTGGCGACCATCGGCATCATCCTGGGCGCCGCCTATATGCTGTGGCTCTACCGCCGCATCATCTTCGGCAAGATCACCCGGGACGACGTCAAGGGCATGCTGGACCTCACCCCGCGTGAAGTCGCGATCTTCGTGCCACTGATCGTGCTGGTGCTGTGGATGGGGATCTACCCCTCCAGCTTCCTGAACGTCATGTCGGTGTCGGTCGAAGCCCTGATCACGAATTACCAAACCGCTCTGGCCGACGGTGCCGGTACCGCCGTCGCGGTACGATAAGGCGGGGGAACAAGCAAAATGACCGAATTTCCCGATCTGATGCCGGCCCTGCCGGAGATCTTCATGGCCGTATCGGCCATGGCCCTGCTGATGCTGGGCGTCTTCCGGGGCGACGGCAGCACGCGGCTGATCTCCTACCTGACGGTCGGCGTCCTGCTGGTCGCCGCGGTGATGGTGCTGTCCGGCCCGGGTACCCGCGAGATCACCTTCAGCAACCTCTTCATCATGGACAGCTTCGGCGGTTTCATGAAGGTGCTGGTGCTGATCGGCTCCGCCCTGTCCGTGCTCGTCTCGATCAACTATATCGAGCGCGAGCAGATGAAGCGGATCGAGTTCCCGGTGCTGATGCTGCTCGCCACGGTCGGCATGCTGATGATGGTGTCGGCCAACGACCTCATCTCTCTCTATGTCGGCCTGGAGCTGCAGAGCCTGGCGCTCTACGTCATCGCCGCCTTCCGGCGCGACTTCGCCAAGTCGAGCGAGGCGGGCCTGAAGTACTTCGTGCTCGGCGCCCTGTCCTCGGGCATGCTGCTGTACGGCGCCTCCCTGGTCTACGGCTTCGCCGGCACGACCAACTTCACCACCCTGGCCCAGCTCTTCGCGACCCATGCCCAGCAGACCGGGCATGCCTCGATCGGCCTGATCGTCGGGCTGACCTTCGTGGCCGCCGGCCTGGCCTTCAAGATCTCCGCGGTGCCGTTCCACATGTGGACGCCGGACGTGTATGAAGGTGCGCCGACGCCGGTGACCGCCTTCTTCGCCGTCGCTCCCAAGGTCGCCGCCATCGCCCTGTTCGTCCGTTTGCTGATCGAGCCGTTCGGCGCGATGGTCGACCAGTGGCGCCAGATCATCTACTTCACCGCGCTGGCCTCCATGGTGCTGGGATCGTTCGCCGCGATCGGCCAGACCAACATCAAGCGCCTGATGGCCTACAGCTCGATCGGCCACATCGGGTTCGCCCTGGTCGGGCTCGCCGCCGGGACCGAGCTCGGCGTCCGCGGCGTGATGTTCTACATGGCGATCTACATCTTCATGAACATCGGCACCTTCGGCGTCATCCTGTGCATGCGCCAGAACGGCCGGATGGTCGAGGAGATCACCGATCTGGCGGGCCTGTCTAAGACCCACCCGATGCTCGCCCTGGCCATGCTGATCTTCATGTTCTCCATGGCCGGCATCCCGCCGGCGGCGGGTTTCTTCGCCAAGCTGTTCGTCTTCCAGGCGGCCATCCAGGCGCACCTCTATTCCCTGGCGGTGCTCGGCGTGCTGGCGAGTGTGGTGGGCGCCTTCTATTACCTGCGAATCATCAAGGTCATGTATTTCGACGAGCCGGTTGAGCCGCTCGACCGGAATATCAGCAGCGAGATGACCCTGGTGATCGCCGGCACGAGCCTGTTCACGCTGCTCTTCTTCTTCTTCCCGGCCCCCCTGCTCGACGGCGCAGCCGCGGCCGCGGCCTCGCTCTTCGCTGGATGAGCGGGCCGGTTCCAGCGAACCGGGTGCTGCCCGGGCTGCCGTCGGCCTACAATCTGAAGGCATACGACAGCCTGGGGAGCACCAACGACGAGGCCAAGCGCCTCGCCCGCGACGAGGGTGCCGTCCACGGCACCCTCGTGTGGGCTCTTCGGCAGACCGAGGGCCGGGGACGCCGGGGCAGGCCGTGGGTCTCGCCGGAGGGCAACCTGTATGTCAGCCTGATCCTCCGTCCGGGCTGCCGGCCGGCCTCCGCGGCCCAGCTGTCGTTCGTGACGGCCGGGGCGCTGGCCGATGCGCTCCAGCCGCTGCTCCCCGAAGCCGTCTGCCAGTGCAAATGGCCGAACGACCTTCTTCTGGACGACCGGAAGGCTGCGGGCATCCTGCTAGAATCCGAAACGGACGAGGCCGGGAACATCGACTGGCTGGTCGTGGGCGTCGGCATCAATGTCCAGCATTACCCGCCTGCTTCCGAGTTTCCCGCGACCTCCCTGCGCAACGAGTGCAGCCGGCTCGACGAGCCCGGGCCGGTCCTGGTGCGTTTCGCCCAGGCCTTCTCCACCTGGTACGACGCGTGGAAGGCCGACGGCTTCGCGCCGGTCCGGGAGGGCTGGCTTCAGCTCGCCCGCGGGATCGGGGGTCCGATCACCGTCAGGCTGTCCGACCGGACGCTGACCGGCGTGTTCGCGGATCTGGATGCGGACGGCGCCTTGCTGCTCGACCTGGACGGCGGGGAGCGCCGCCGGATCACGGCCGGGGATGTGTTTTTCCCGGGGCTTTCTTCGCCCGGATCAGGCGGAGGGACCTGACATGCTGCTTGCGATCGACGCCGGCAACACGAACGTGGTGTTCGCCATTTTCGACGGGGATCGCAAGCAGGGGCAGTGGCGGATCGCGACCGACGGCCGGCGCACCGCCGACGAGTACGCGGTCTGGCTGACCAGCCTGATGGCGATGAAGGGGTTGAAGCGCGAGGACGTGGACGCCGCTATCCTCGGAAGCGTCGTTCCCGCCGCGACGTTCAATCTCCAGCGCCTGTGCCGCGACCATTTCGGCGTCGAGCCCATGCGGATCGGGGAGCCGGGGGTACGGCTCGGCATCGAGATCAGGATTGACAACCCGCGCGAGGCCGGCGCCGACCGGTTGCTGAACGCCATCGCGGCGGTCGCCACATATCCGTCACCCCTGGTCGTGGTGGATATCGGGACCGGGACCACCTTCGACATCGTGGACGCGGAGGGCGGCTTCTGCGGCGGCGTCATCGCGCCGGGACCGAGCTTGGCGCTCGACGCCCTGCACCGGGTCGCGGCCCAGCTTCCGAAGGTGGATATCGTCCGGCCGGCGGCGGTCATCGGCAAAGGCACTGTCGGCGCGATGCAATCCGGCATGTTCTGGGGTTATCTCAGCATGATCGAGGGCTTGCTGACCCGCATCCAGGCCGAGCTGTCGCCGACCGGCGATCCTCCGGTGACCGTGATCGTCACCGGAGGGCTGGGCGCGCAGTTCGCCGAAGCTACCTCGATGATCCATCACATCGACAACGAATTGACCCTGCGCGGTCTCCTGCTGGTCCACCAACGCAACATGGCTTCATGACATCATCCCCTGATCCCCAATCCATCGGGTCCAGCCCCTTCGATCCCGATCGGCCCGGTTCGGACGCGATCTATTTCCTGCCGCTGGGCGGGTCCGGCGAGATCGGCATGAACCTCAATCTGTACGGTCATGCCGGGAAATGGCTGATGGTGGATCTGGGGATCTCGTTCGGCGACGAGACGATGCCGGGCGTCGACGTAATCATGCCCGACCCGACCTTCATCCGGGACCGCCGGGACGACCTCGTCGGCATCGTCCTGACCCACGCCCACGAGGATCACCTGGGGGCGGTCCAGTACCTGTGGCCGGAGCTCCGCTGCCCCGTCTACGCGACGCCCTTCACCGCGTCGGTGCTGCGGGCCAAGCTGCTGGAGCGCAACCTTGCCGGCAAGGTGGAGATCATCGAGGTGCCGCTCTCGGGACGGTTCTCCGCCGGGCCGTTCGAGGTGGAACTGATCACCGTCACCCATTCCGTGCCCGAACCCAACGCCCTCGTGCTGCGCACGCCGCTCGGGGCCGTGCTGCATACCGGCGACTGGAAGCTGGATCCCGACCCCGTCGTCGGCGCCCCGACCGACGAGGCGGCCCTGATGCGCCTGGGCGGCGAGGGCGTGCTGGCGATGGTGTGCGACAGTACCAATGCCATGGTTCCGGGAATTTCGGGTTCGGAGGCGGCGGTGCGCGACAGCCTGATCAAGCTGTTCGGCCGGCTCAAGAACCGAATCGCGATCAGTTGCTTCGCGACCAACGTCGCGCGGCTGGAAAGCATCGCCGCGGCCGCCACGGCGACCGACCGGAACGTCGCGCTGGTCGGGCGCTCCCTGTGGCGCATCAACGAGGCGGCCCGGGCCAACGGGTACCTGAAGGACGTCCCACCTTTCCTCAGCGAGCGCGATGCCGGCTTCCTGCCGCGTGAGAAGACCGTGCTGGTCTGTACCGGAAGCCAGGGCGAGCCCCGGTCCGCGCTCTCCCGGATCGCCGCGGACGACCATCCCGAGATCGCGCTGGAGCG
This sequence comes from Skermanella rosea, assembly GCF_016806835.2. Classification (NCBI taxonomy): domain Bacteria; kingdom Pseudomonadati; phylum Pseudomonadota; class Alphaproteobacteria; order Rhodospirillales; family Azospirillaceae; genus Skermanella; species Skermanella rosea. The sequence goes on from NZ_CP086111.1 coordinate 2,338,652, forward strand.
CGGCGACACCGTCATCTTCTCGTCGCGCGAGATCCCGGGGAACGAGCGGGCGATCGGTCGGGTGCAGAACATGCTGGTCGGGCAGGGGGTGGAGGTCATCACCGCCGACACCGAGTTCGTCCATGTGTCCGGCCATCCCGCCCAGGACGAGTTGGTCCGCATGTACCAGTGGGTGCGCCCGAAGTTGGCGGTCCCGATCCATGGCGAGATCCGCCACCAGACGGAACATGCGCGGCTGGCGCGCGACTGCCAGGTGCCCGACACGATCATTCCGGAGAACGGCTCGATCATCCGGCTGGCGCCCGGGCCGGCGGAAGTGGTCGGGCAGGTCCAGCACGGACGGCTGGCCCTGGACGGCAAGCGGATCGTGCCGCTGGATGCCGGGGTCATGCGGGGCCGGCACCGCATGATGTACAATGGTGCCGCGGTGGCCACCCTGGTCATGGATTCCGAAGGCGAACTGGTCACCCATCCGCAGGTCGCCGTCATGGGGCTGCTCGAGGGACCCGAAGCCGGGGAGATCCTGACCGAAGTCGGATTCGCCGTGCGAAAGGCCGTCGAAGAGCTCTCCCGTCAGTCCCGGCTCGACGACGAGGCCGTGCGCCAGGCGACCCGCATCGCGGTCCGCCGGAGCCTCAACGCCAGCCAGGGCAAAAAGCCGCTCACCGAAGTCCATCTGGTTCGGCTATAGGGATGGGGAGCGGGCCGTGGAACCCGGCACCGCCATCGATGGACCAAGTCAGAAAGACCAAGGGGGAACCATGATCGGCAAGCTCAACCACGTGGCTATCGTCGTGCCCGACCTGGAGAAAGCGACGGCCCTTTACCGCGACACGCTCGGCGCCGCCGTCTCGGCTCCGGTCGACCAGCCGGCCCACGGGGTGACGGTGGTGTTCGTCGAACTGCCCAACACCAAGATAGAACTGCTGTATCCCCTGGGCGATGCCAGCCCGATCGCCAAGTTCCTGGCCAGCAATCCGTCGGGCGGAATCCACCATGTCTGCTACGAGGTGCCCGACATCCTGGCGGCCCGCGACAAGCTGAAGGCCGACGGGGCCCGCGTGCTGGGCGACGGCGAACCCAAGATCGGCGCCCACGACAAGCCGGTCCTGTTCCTCCACCCCAAGGACTTCCTGGGCACCCTGGTCGAACTGGAGCAGGCCTGATCGATGGGTTGGGTAACCGGCATCGCCGTCTATTTCGTCGTCTGGTGGACAGTCCTCTTCGCCGTGCTTCCCTGGGGCTCCCACGCGCCGGAGGAGCCGGAGCCCGGCATGGCCGCGGGGGCGCCCGCCAAGCCCCGCATCGGCCTGAAGTTCCTGGTCACCACCGGGGTCGCGGCTGTCGTCTGGCTGATCATCTATTTCATCGTCACGTCCGGGCTGATCTCGTTCCGGACGTGACCTCAGCGGAGGTCACGTCGCGCCATGGGCCTGTCCTATTGCGAAGCAGCACCTGGGCATCCGTGGCACGGGCCTTATCATGACGGGGAGTACGGGTTCCCGTCCGCCGACGAGCGGGTCCTGTTCGAACGGCTGGTCCTGGAGATCAACCAGGCCGGACTATCCTGGCTGACCATCCTGAAGAAGCGCGCGGCCTTCGCCGCCGCTTTCGAGAATTACGACGTCGACCGGATCGCCGCCTACGGCGAGGAAGACCGGGCGCGGCTGCTGGGCGACGCCGGCATCATCCGCAACCGGCTCAAGATCGATGCCGTGATCGAGAACGCGCGCCGCGTCCAGGCCCTCCGTGCCTCCCACGGCGGTTTCGCCGGATGGCTGGACAGCCACCATCCGCTGGACAAGGCGGGGTGGGTGAAGCTGTTCAAGGCGCAGTTCCGCTTCACGGGCGGGGAGATCGTGAACGAGTTCCTGATGAGTCTCGGCTATCTGCCCGGTGCCCATAATCCGGGCTGCCCGGTGCATCGCCACCTGGAATCGCTTGATCCCCCCTGGATTCGGGCTGAACGGAGCGGGTTTACCGGATATCGAGCTTAAACTTTGGGCAAACCGTTGGGCGAAACGCGCTCAATTGCACAGGGCTTAAGCAAAAGAGCAAGAAAATGAGCAAAAGAAAAGGCAAGCTCCATTTTGTGGCTTGCCTTGCTCAGTTCCTCAGACAATAATTTTTATCGCTGAGAGGGTTTATCCCTCTTACCGACGCCTGGTGGCGATTCCTCCCTAACTTCAGGCCGCGCTGCGGTGACAGCGCGGCCCTTTTCTTATTGTGAGCGAAACCTTACGCCATGCTTGCGTCATCGTCACCTGTTTTCTGCCCAATCCATGGCTCTTTGCCGCGGTACTGATCATGTCGCGGTTCAGCCGGGCATGCGGGGCGGATCGGGCAAAACGGTTGTGGCCGATACCGCCGAATTGGTACAAAGGCATCCGGTCACACGCGGCTTTCAGGGCAGGGCGTCTCGCGTCATGGGCAACGGCACACCTGCCTCGAAATGCGTAAGGTCTTTCAGAAAAATCCCGGGTTCCAAGCCACCCTGCGGGTCTTCATCCTGCATAGGGCTGCCTGCGGCCGGCTTACCGCCCGTCCCGTCACTTGAACCAACTCTCTCGGAGGGAACAAGAAACATGCTCAACAGACGCCAGTTCGGTCTTTCGGTGGCCGGGACCGCCGCAGCCCTCAGTGTCGGTCCGACGGTCGGTCGCGCGTTCGCCGCCGACAAGCTGAAGGTCGGCTTCGTCTATGTCGGTCCGGTTTCGGATCACGGCTACAGCTATCAGCACGACCTGGGCCGCCGCCACATCGCCGAGCATTTCGGCGACCGGATCGAGACCACCTATGTGGAGAACGTGGCCGAGGGTCCCGACACCGAGCGGGTGATCAACCAGCTGGCCGCCGGCGGCGCCGGGCTGATCTTCACGACGTCGTTCGGGTTCATGAACCCGACGCTGAAGGTCGCGCAGCGTTTCCCCAAAGTGAAGTTCGAGCACGCGACCGGGTACAAGCGCGCGGCCAACGTGGCCACGTATTCCGGCCGCTTCTACGAGGGCCGCACCGTCTGCGGCCTGCTCGCCGGCAAGATGACCAAGTCCAACATCATCGGCTATATCGGGTCCTTCCCGATCCCCGAGGTGGTCAGCGGCATCAATGCCTTCACGCTGGCGCTGCGCAGCGTCAATCCCCAGGCGCAGGTGCGGGTGGTCTGGGTGAACAGCTGGTACGACCCGGGCAAGGAGGCGGCCGCCGCCAAGGCGCTGATCGACCAGGGCGCCGACATCCTGGCCCAGCACACCGACAGCCCGGCCCCGATCCAGGAAGCCGAGGCCCGCGGCATCCATGCCTTCGGCCAGTCTTCGGACATGAGCCGGTTCGGCCCGAAGGCCCACCTGACCTCCATCGTGGACGACTGGAATCCCTACTACCAGCAGCGGGTCCAGGCCGTCCTCGACGGCACCTGGAAGTCGGAGGATTACTGGGGAGGCCTCGCCACCGGGACGGTCTTCCTGCCGCCGTTCAACGATGCGGTCCCTGACGACGTGAAGGCGCTGGGCAACAAGGCGATCGAGGACATCAAGTCGGGCGCCCTGCATCCCTTCACCGGCCCGATCAAGGACCAGTCCGGCAAGGTCGTGATCGCCGAGGGCAAGACCGCCACCGACCCGGAGATCCTGTCGATGGCCTATTACGTGGAAGGCGTCCAGGGGACCCTGCCCAAGTAACCTGCCCAAGTAAGCGGTGCCTGCCGGGGGCGTGTCGCGCGCCCCCGGCATGGACTTGCCGGCATGGACTTGTCCGGCGCTATTCCCTACAGTCCGCTCCGATCGGACTGGCCATGGGCCGGTCGTCCCCGAGCCCCGTGAGAAGTCGAATGCGGTTGTCCGCCTATTTCCTGCCCACCCTGAAGGAAAACCCCAACGAGGCGCAGATCGTCTCGCACCGGCTTATGCTGCGCGCCGGCATGATCCGGCAGACCAGCGCCGGCATCTATGCCTGGCTGCCGCTGGGGTTCCGCGTGCTGAAGAAGATCGAGCAGATCGTGCGCGAGGAGCAGGACGCCGCGGGCGCGCAGGAACTGCTGATGCCGACGATCCAGCCGGCAGAGCTGTGGAAGGAAAGCGGCCGGTACGACGATTACGGCAAGGAGATGCTGCGCATCCGCGACCGGCACGAGCGCGAGATGCTGTTCGGCCCGACCAACGAGGAGATGATCACCGACATCTTCCGGTCGGCGGTGAAGAGCTACCGCGACCTGCCGCGGAACCTCTACCATATCCAGTGGAAGTTCCGGGACGAGATCCGCCCCCGATTCGGCGTGATGCGGGGGCGCGAGTTCCTGATGAAGGACGCCTACTCGTTCGACCTGGACCAGGCCGGCGCCCGCCGCTCGTACCAGAAGATGTTCCTGGCCTATCTGCGGACCTTCGCCCGGCTCGGCATGAAGGCGATCCCGATGCAGGCCGACACCGGCCCGATCGGCGGCGACCTCAGCCACGAGTTCATCATCCTGGCGGAAACCGGCGAGAGCGGGGTGTTCTGCGACAAGGAGTGGCTGGACCTGGACGTGCTGTCCAGCGCGCCCGGATTCGACGACGACCTCGCGCCGTTCTTCGAGAAATACACCAGCATCTACGCCGCCACCGACGAGAAGCACGATCCCGCCACCTCGCCGCTGCCGGCGGGGGAGCTGGTGAACGCCCGCGGGATCGAGGTCGGCCATATCTTCTATTTCGGCACCAAGTACTCGGCCCCGCTGGGCGCCGTGGTCGCCGGGCCGAACGGCGAGCAGGTCACCCTGGAGATGGGATCGTACGGCATCGGCGTGTCGCGGCTGGTCGGCGCGATCATCGAGGCGAGCCATGACGAGGCCGGCATCATCTGGCCGGACAGTGTGGCGCCCTTCAAGGTCGGCCTGATCAACCTGAAGACCGGCGACGCCGAGTGCGACCGCGTTTGCGACGAGCTGTACCGCGACCTGAACGCCGCGGGCGTCGAGGTGATCTACGACGACCGCAACGAGCGGGCCGGCGGCAAGTTCGCCGACATGGACCTGATCGGCATCCCGTGGCAGCTGACCGTCGGTCCGCGGGGGCTGAAGAGCGGCGTCGTCGAGCTGAAGCGCCGTGCCACCGGCGAGCGCGAGGAACTGTCGCGCGACGCCGCCCTGGCCAAGCTGACCGCCTGAGACCGACACGCACCGCCCATCAGTCCAAAAAGGCCTTACAGGCATGATCTTCGGCGCTTTCGAACGCATGGTCGCGATGCGGTACCTCCGCGCGCGGCGGCAGGAAGGCTTCATCTCGGTGATCGCCGCGTTCTCGCTGCTGGGCATCGGGCTCGGCGTCGCGACCCTGATCATCGTGATGGCCGTCATGAACGGCTTCCGGTCGGAACTGCTGGGCCGGGTGCTCGGCCTGAACGGCCACATGAACGTCTACGCGATCCAGGGCCCGCTGCCCGACTACCAGCCGCTCGCCGACCGTCTGCGGCAAGTGCCCGGCGTCACCTCGGTGACGCCGACCGTCGAGGCGCAGGCCCTGGTCACTGTCCGAGGCGTGTCGTCCGGCGCCATCGTCCGAGGGATCGCGCCCGAGGATTTCCGGGTCCGGCCGACCGTCTCCAACCATATCGTGCGAGGGTCTCTCGACCGTTTCGAGGACGAGAACGTAGCTATCGGCATCCGGATGGCGCAGCGGCTGGGTCTCGCCGTCGGCGACCAGCTCACGCTGATCAGCCCGCAGGGGAACACCAGCGCCTTCGGGACGGTACCGCGCATGCGGGCCTACACGATCGGCGCGATCTTCGACGTCGGCATGTTCGAGTACGACAACAACTTCATCTTCATGCCGCTGCCGGCCGCGCAGGTCTTCTTCCGGGTGCCCGACGCGGTGACGACGCTGGAGTTGATGGTCGAGCAGCCCCGGCTGATCTGGGAGTACCGCGGGCCGGTGCAGGAGGTGCTGGGCGGCCGGGCGCGCCTGGTGGACTGGCAGCAGTCCAACGCCAGCTTCTTCAACGCCCTTCAGGTCGAGCGGAACGTCATGTTCCTGATCCTGACGCTGATCATCCTGGTCGCCGCGTTCAACATCATCTCCAGCATGATCATGCTGGTGAAGGACAAGGGCAGGGACATCGCGATCCTTCGTACGATGGGTGCCACCCGGGGCATGATCCTGCGCATCTTCTTCCTGGCCGGCGCCAGCATCGGCGTGATCGGAACGGTGTTCGGCCTCGTCCTGGGCGTCGCCTTCGCCGACAATATCGAGTCGATCCGGCAGGTGATCCAGAACCTGCTGGGTACCGAACTGTTCTCGGCCGAGATCTATTTCCTGACGCAGCTGCCGGCGGAGATCGACTGGTCCGAAGTGGCCCGGGTGGTTCTGATGGCGCTGGGGCTGTCCTTCGGCGCCACCATCTATCCGGCGTGGCGGGCGGCCAAGCTCGATCCGGTCGAGGCGCTCCGCTATGAGTGAGGCGAGGAACGGGGCGGCCGAGCCCATGATCCGGCCCATGATCCAGATTGACGGGGTCGTCCGGACCTTCAGGCAGGCGGGCCAGCCGCTCGAGGTGCTGCGTGGCGCGTCACTCCAGGTCGCCGGCGGCGAGCTGGTGGCCCTGGTCGGGCCGTCGGGCGCGGGCAAGTCGACGCTCCTGCACATCGCCGGCCTGCTGGAGCAGGCCGACGGCGGCGAGATCCGCATCGCGGGCAAGCTGGCCAACACCTTGTCCGATGCCGACCGGACCTCCTTGCGCCGCCAGTCCATCGGGTTCGTCTACCAGTTCCACCATCTGCTGCCGGAATTCAGCGCGCTGGAAAACATCGTGCTGCCGCAGATGATCTCCGGCATCTCGAAATCCGTGGCGCGGAAGCGGGCCATGGAACTGCTGGACCTGGTCGGCCTGGGTGCGCGGGCCGGCCACCGGCCGGCGCGGCTGTCGGGCGGCGAGCAGCAGCGGGTCGCGATCGCCCGGGCCCTGGCCAACCGCCCGAAACTGCTGATCGCGGACGAGCCGACCGGCAACCTGGACCACAAGACGGCGGAGGACGTGTTCGCGATGCTGGCGAACCTGGTTCGAGGCGGCGATTTCGGGGCGCTGGTCGCGACCCACAACCTCGACCTGGCCGCCCGCATGGACCGGGTGCTCGAACTGAGAGACGGTGTTCTGGTCCAGCATTGAGCAATGCCTTACCCTGTCCCCGGGGCGTACGGCGATGCCCCGGACCACGACAGGAGGGTTGCGCCATGGACCGTAGGATCATCGAGCTCTACGACGAATATACCCACGCCCCGCTGGACCGCCGGGTCTTCATCAGCCGCCTGACCGCCTTGGCGGGCAGCGCCGCCGCCGCAGCAGCCCTGCTCCCCCTGCTGGAGAGCAACTATGCCCTGGCGCAGGTCGTGCCGGCGAACGACGCGCGGCTGGAAACCTCCCGCATCACCTGGCCGGGCGCTTCGGGCGACCTCAAGGGCTACCTGGCCAAGCCCAAGGGTGCCGGAAAGCTGCCGGCGGTGATCGTGATCCACGAGAATCGGGGTTTGAATCCCCACATCGAGGACGTGGTCCGCCGCGTCGCGCTGGAAGGCTTCGTGGCGCTGGGCCCGGACATGCTGAGCCCGCTCGGCGGGACGCCGGCCGACGAGGATCAGGCCCGGACGATGATCGGCCAGCTCGACGGCAAGCAGACCCTGGACAACTTGGTCAGGACCGTCGGATTCCTCCGGAACCACCCCGGGGCGACCGGCAAGGTGGGGGCCATGGGCTTCTGTTGGGGCGGCGGCATGGCAGGCATGCTGGCGACGGCGTCGCCGGATCTCGACGCTTCGGTGGTCTATTACGGCCGTACTCCGCCGCTGGAGGCGGTGCCGAACATCCGGGCGAAGCTGCTGCTGAATTATGCCGGACTGGACGACCGCATCAACGAGAGCGTCCCCGCCTTCGAGGCGGCGCTGAAGAAGGCCGGCGTCGATCATGCCCTGCATATGTACGAGGGCGCCAACCACGCCTTCAACAACGACACGGCCCCGGCGCGCTACGATGCGGCGGCCGCACGGCTGGCCTGGACCAGGACCGTCGAATTCTTGAAATCCAGCCTGGGCACCTGACGGAGCGGGGAGGGGGCTTGGCAGGGACCGGCAGCATAGTGGCCTCGGGTGTTCCATGATGCCGAGGTCGGCCGGCATTCCCATACTTTCGGTCGGCGCGTCGAGCCGGGCGAGGCTGGCAAGAGCCTGCAGCAGCATCAGGGGTCTTCTGTATGTCGGAACACCGATCAGGACCCTCGTGTCCGGGCACCGCTGGGATTGGCGGCTGCTGAACGGCCCGACAGGACCGCTCCCGACCTGTCCGCAATGCCCGGCAGATTATCTGTTGCCTTGCCGTCACTCCCGTGCCGGGTTCCATCCGCCAGGCGGGCCGATACTCGGCGTCAAGAGAAAGTTGCGCATGACGCCGGGGCTCCGGCTTGGCATGCTGGGCGCCCGACACACTCCGCCTCCCGAGTACAGCATCCGATGCCGATCGCCGACTTCGTCCACCTGCGCGTCCACTCCGCCTATTCGCTCTCCGAAGGAGCGATCAAGATCAAGGAGCTGGTCAAGATCTGCCAGAAGCAGGAGATGCCGGCGGTCGCGGTCACCGACACCGGCAACTTGTTCGGCGCACTGGAATTTTCCCTGGCAGCCATGGACGCCGGCGTGCAGCCCATTCTCGGTTGCCAGCTCGGTATCCGGCGCATGGGGCCGGCCGCGAACGGCGGCGGCAAGCCGGTCGGGAAGGGCGTGAACATGCCCGACCAGCTCGCCCTCCTGGTGCAGTCCGAGACCGGCTACCAAAACCTGACGAAGCTGATCAGCAAGGCCTTCATGGAGGGGGATCCGACCTCGGCGCCCCAGATCGCCCTGCAGGATCTCGAAGGCTTCACCGACGGGCTGATCGCCCTGTCCGGCGGACCGTCCGGATCGGTCGGACGCCTGTTCGCCGAGGGGCACAAGCCCGCCGCGCGCGACGTCGCCGAGCAGCTGCGCCGCCTGTTCCCCGGCCGGCTCTATGTCGAGCTGATGCGCCACGGGCTGGAGGTCGAGGATCGCATCGAGCCGGATCTGGTCGACCTGGCCTATGACCTGGACCTGCCGCTGGTGGCGACCAACGACTGCTTCTTCTCGACGGAGGACATGTACGAGGCCCACGACGCGCTGCTCTGCATCGCCGAGGGCTCCTACGTGGTCGAGGCGGAAAGGCGGCGCCTGACGCCGGAGCACCGGTTCAAGACGGCCGCCGAGATGCGCGAGCTGTTCGCCGACCTGCCGGAGGCGGTGGACAACACCCTGGTGATCGCGCGGCGCTGCAGCTACCTGCTGAAGCCGATCAAGCCGATCCTGCCCGCCTTCCAGGCTGCGGCCGAGGGCGGCAGGACCGAGCCGGAAGAACTGCGCCACCAAGCCCACGAGGGCCTGACCTGGCGGCTCGAAAAGCAGGTCTTCACGCCCGAGATGACGGCAGAACAGCGCGCGGAAACCGAGAAGACCTATCGCGAACGGCTCGACTTCGAGTTGAACGTGATCGAGAACATGAAGTTTCCCGGCTACTTCCTGATCGTCTCGGACTTCATCAAGTGGGCTAAGCGCCACGAAATCCCGGTCGGGCCGGGCCGCGGCTCGGGCGCCGGCTCGGTCGTGGCGTGGTCGCTGACCATCACCGACCTGGATCCCCTGCGCTTCGGCCTGCTGTTCGAGCGGTTCCTGAACCCCGAGCGCGTGTCGATGCCAGACTTCGACATCGACTTCTGCCAGGACCGCCGGGACGAGGTGATCCGCTACGTGCAGGGCTATTACGGCCACGACCGGGTCGCCCAGATCATCACCTTCGGTAAGCTCCAGGCGCGCGCCGTGCTGCGCGACGTCGGCCGGGTGCTCCAGATGCCCTATGGGCAGGTCGACAAGATCTGCAAGCTGGTGCCCAACAATCCGGCCAATCCCGTGACCCTGGGACAGGCGATCGAGGGCGAGCCGATGCTTCAGCAGGCCCGGGATTCGGACGAAACCGTCAAGCGCCTGATCGAGATAGCGCTTCGCCTGGAAGGACTGTTCCGCCACGCCTCGACCCACGCGGCCGGCGTGGTGATCGGCGACCGCCCGCTGGACCAGCTGGTGCCGCTCTACCGCGACCCGCGCTCGGACATGCCGGTCACCCAGTTCAACATGAAGTATGTCGAGCAGGCCGGGCTGGTGAAGTTCGACTTCCTCGGCCTGAAGACCCTCACCGTCCTCCAGCGCGCGGTGGAGCTGATCACCGAGCGCGGCGACGTCATCGACCTGTCGAACCTGCCGCTCGACGACGTCAGGACGTACGAGATGATGTCGCGCGGCGAGACGACCGGCGTGTTCCAGCTTGAAAGCTCTGGCATGCGCGACGTGCTGCGCCGCCTCAAGCCGAACCGGTTCGACGACATCATCGCGCTGGTCTCGCTCTACCGTCCCGGCCCGATGGACAACATCCCGACCTACATCGCGGTGAAGAACGGAGAGAAGGAGCCGGACTACATGCATCCCTGGCTGGAGCCGATCCTGAAGGACACCTTCGGGATCATGATCTACCAGGAACAGGTCATGCAGATCGCCCAGGTGCTGTCCGGCTACTCGCTCGGCGGCGCCGACCTGCTGCGCCGCGCCATGGGCAAGAAGATCCAGGCCGAGATGGACGCCCAGCGCAAGCTGTTCATCGACGGTGCCGTCGGCAAGGGAGTCGACGGTGAGCAGGCGGGCCTGATCTTCGACCAGGTGAACAAGTTCGCGGGTTACGGCTTCAACAAGTCCCACGCCGCCGCCTATGCGCTGGTCGCCTACCAGACCGCCTATCTGAAGGCCAATTACCCGGTGGAGTTCCTGGCGGCGTCCATGACGCTCGACCTGGGCAACACCGACAAGCTGAACACCTTCCGGCAGGAACTGGTCCGCCTCAAGATCCGCCTGCTGACCCCCGACATCAACAAGTCGAACCCGGTTTTCCGGGTGGAGCTGCTGCCCGACGGCGAGCGGGCGATCCGCTACGCCCTGGCCGCCGTCAAGGGCGTCGGCATGCCCGCCATGGAGGCGGTGGTGAGCCAAAGGAACGAGGGCGGCCGCTATACGGACCTGTTCGACCTCGCCCGCCGGCTGGACACCAAGGTGATCAACAAGCGCCAGTTGGAGAACCTGACCTGCGCCGGCGCCTTCGACAGCCTGAACGGCAACCGCCGGCAGGTCCATGGCGGCATCGAGACGCTGATCCGCTATGCCCAGGCCGCGGCGGCCGAACGGGAGAGCGGGCAGTCCAGCCTGTTCGGCGGCGGGGGCGGGGTGACGCTGAAGGTGCCCGACCTGCCCAAGGTGGCCGATTGGGACCAGCTGGACCGGCTGGCCCACGAATTCAACGCGATCGGCTTCTACCTGTCGGCCCATCCGCTCGACGGCTTCGCCAAGCCGCTGTCGCGCCTGCGGGTGGTGAACTCCGCCGATCTGCTCAAGAAGGCGACCGGCGGCGGCTCGACCCGGTTCCCCATGGCGGGCGTGGTGATCAACCGTCAGGAGCGGGTCGCCAAGAGCGGCAACCGCTTCGCCTTCGTCAGCCTGTCGGACTCCACGGGCGTCTACGAGGTGACCCTGTTCTCGGAGCTGCTGGCGACCTCGCGGGAGTTGCTGGAGCCGGGCAAGAGCGTGGTCCTGATGGTCGACGTGCAGGTGATGGGCGAGGACATGCGGCTGACCTGCCACGACGTGAAGCCGCTGGAGGACGAGGTCGCCCGCGCCGCCGAGGGACTGCAGATCATCCTCAGCCAGCCGGAAGCGGCACCGCATCTGCGCAACATCCTGGACCAGATCGGGCGGGGCCGCGGCAAGATATCGATCCTGGTCGATGTCGGCGGCATGCGGGAAGCCGAGATCGCGCTCCCCGGGGCCTATGCCGTGTCGGCGAAGGGCAGGGCCGCGATCAAGGCGATTCCCGGCGTCGCGGACGTGCTCGATCTTTAGGCGTTTCGCCGGGGCATGCCCCGCCTGATGCATGCGGATATGGTTGCCAAACGCGGGGCGCCGGGCTATCTATCGCCCGTCGCAAAACCTCACGCGGGCTTGCGGTCCATCGGTCCATAGGCCGGCGGCCCGCTCCGGTGTTCACATCTCGTGGACCACGCCCGCGGCGGAGCAACCGGAAAAGGACTGTTTTCCATGCCGATGCCTTCATTCACCATGCGCCAGCTCCTGGAAGCCGGCGTCCATTTCGGCCACCACACCCGCCGCTGGAACCCGAAGATGCAGCCGTACATTTTCGGCGTGCGCAACGGCGTCCACATCATCGACCTCGAGCAGACCGTCCCGATGCTGCACCGCGCCATGACCGCGGTCCGCGACGTGGTGGCGGGCGGCGGGCGCGTTCTGTTCGTCGGCACCAAGCGTCAGGCTCAGGAGAAGGTCGCCGACTCCGCTTCGCGCTGCGGCCAGTACTATGTCAACCACCGCTGGCTCGGCGGCATGCTGACGAACTGGAAGACCATCTCCCAGTCGATCAAGCGCCTCCGCGAGATGGAAGAGCGCCTTCAGGACACCAATATCGGCCTGACCAAGAAGGAAACCCTCCAGCTCACCCGCGAGCGTGACAAGCTGGAGCGGGCGCTCGGCGGCATCAAGGAGATGGGCGGCCTGCCGGACATCCTGTTCATCATCGACACCAACAAGGAGTCGATCGCGGTCCAGGAAGCCAACAAGCTCGGCATCCCGGTCGTCGCGGTGATCGACAGCAATTCCGATCCCGACGGCGTCGCCTTCCCGATCCCGGGCAACGACGACGCGCTGCGCGCGATCGATACCTACTGCGAGCTGGTTTCCGGCGCGGTGCTTGATGGTCTGCAGGCCGAGATGATCGCGTCCGGCATCGATGTCGGCGAGCAGGCCGAAGGCGTCGAGGAAGATCTGCCGGCCGACGAGGACGTCGTCGTCGCCGAGGGTACCGACGGCGAAGCCGCGGTTTCGGAAGGCGCCCAGGCCTGATCCGTCAGATCGGGCAACCGGGCGCTTGGGTGCGTCCGGTTGCCCTTATTTTTATGTGCTGACCAGACAGATCATTCAGGAAGAGGTCCAAGATGGCCGAAATCACAGCCTCGCTCGTCAAGGAGCTGCGCGAAAAGACCGGCGCCGGCATGATGGACTGCAAGAAGGCGCTGACCGAGACGTCGGGCGACCTTGAAGGTGCCGTCGACTGGCTGCGCAAGAAGGGCCTCGCCGCCGCCGCCAAGAAGGCCGGCCGGGTCGCCGCCGAGGGTCTGGTCGCCGTCGCGACCGCCGACACCGTCGGCGCCGCGGTCGAGGTCAACTCCGAGACCGACTTCGTCGCCCGCAACGACCGGTTCCAGGCCTTCGCCAACCAGGTGGCGCAGCTGGCGCTCCAGGGCGACGGCACGATCGAGTCGCTGCAGCAGCAGGCGTTCCCCGGCACCGACCGCAACGTCGCCGACGAGGTCACCAACATGGTGGCCACGATCGGCGAGAACATGAACCTGCGCCGCGTCTCGCGCATCGCCGTCGAGCAGGGCGCCGTCGCCAGCTACGTCCACAACGCGCTGGCTCCGAACCTGGGCAAGATCGGCGTGCTGGTCGGCCTGGAGTCCACCGGCGACCGCGCCCGCCTGCTCGAACTCGGCAAGCAGATCGCGATGCACATCGCCGCCGCCCGTCCGGAAGCGGTGAACATCGAGGACGTGGACGCCAGCTCCCTGGAGCGTGAGCGGAGCGTCCTGGCCGATCAGGCCCGCGCCAGCGGCAAGCCGGAAGACATCATCGCCAAGATGGTCGAGGGCCGGCTCCGCAAGTACTACGAGGAAGTGGTCCTCCTGGAGCAGGTCTACGTCATCGACGGCGAGAACAAGGTCCGCAAGGTCGTCGAGACGGTCGCCAAGGAGATCGGCGCCCCGATCAAGGTCGTGGGCTTCACCCGGTTCGTCCTGGGCGAGGGCATCGAGAAGGAGCAGTCCGACTTCGCCGCCGAGGTCGCCGCCCAGGCGAACGTCGGCCGCTGAGGCTCCTGGCGGCCGTCCCGCGGGGCGGCCGCCGGCTCGAACGAGCGCTGGCTTGGGGATTACCTTTGATGACTGCGATGGAGGGGGCTATGCCCACCAACGCCCGGTATGGTCGCGTCCTGCTGAAGATTTCCGGCGAGGCGCTGATGGGCAATCGGGAATACGGGCTTGACCCCGAAATCGTCGACCGCGTCGCCGATGAGGTGAAGTCGGTCGTCGGCATGGGCGTCGAGGTCTGCCTGGTGATCGGCGGCGGCAACATCTTCCGCGGCGTCTCTGGCGCCGCGACGGGGATGGAGCGGGCGACGGCCGATTACATGGGCATGCTCGCGACGGTGATCAACGCGCTTGCGATGCAGAGCGCACTGGAGCGCAGGAGCGTCCAGACCCGGGTGCAGTCCGCCATTCCGATGGCCAGCGTCTGCGAACCCTACATCCGGCGGCGCGCCGTGCGCCACATGGAGAAGGGGCGGGTCGTGATCTTCGGTGCCGGAACGGGTAACCCGTTCTTCACCACGGATACCGCGGCGGCGCTGCGCGCGTCGGAAATGGGCTGCGACGCTCTCCTGAAGGGCACCAAGGTGGACGGCGTCTACTCCGCCGATCCCAACAAGGATCCGTCGGCTCAGCGCTTCGAGACGTTGACCCACCTTGAGGTTCTGGCGAAGGATCTCCAGGTGATGGACGCCTCGGCCATTTCGCTGGCGCGCGAGAATAAAATTCCCATCCTAGTGTTCTCGATCCATACGGCCGGTGCCTTCGCCGAAGTCATGGCGGGGCGCGGCAAGTTCACGATCATCACGGAAGAGGGCTGAACTACCGTGGCCGACCCTGATATTGACTCGCTCAGCCGCCGCATGGACGGCGCCCTGGAGTCGCTGCGCAAGGAATTCGGCGGGCTGCGCACTGGCCGCGCCTCCGCCAGCCTGCTGGAACCGATCACCGTCGAGGCCTATGGCCAGCAGATGCCGCTCAATCAGGTCGGGACCATCAGCGTGCCCGAAGCGCGCCTGATCACGGTGCAGGTCTGGGACCGCGGCATGGTCAAGGCCGTCGAGAAGGCGATCCGCGACGGCGGTCTGGGGCTGAACCCTCAGACCGATGGCCAGAACGTCCGCGTGCCGATCCCGGACCTCAACCAGGAACGCCGGGCCGAACTGTCCAAGGTCGCTTCCCGCTACGCCGAACAGGCCCGCGTCGCCGTGCGCAACGTACGCCGCGACGGCATGGACATGCTGAAGCGCATGGAAAAGGGCGGCGACATCAGCCAGGATGAACATAAAACCTGGGCCGACGAGGTCCAGTCCATGACCGACGCTCACATCAAGAAGATCGACGAAGCGCTCGCGGCCAAGGAAAAAGAGATCATGCAGGTCTGACCTCGATGCAGGGGACTATGACCACGACGGGCGCCTTGCCGCAGCATGTAGCGATCATCATGGACGGTAACGGCCGCTGGGCGAAAGCCCGCGGCCTGCCGCGGACCGCAGGCCATCGCAAGGGCATCGAAGCCGTTCGGCGGACGGTGGAGGCTGCCCGCGAACTGGGCATCCCTTACCTCACCATGTTCGGGTTCTCGTCGGAGAACTGGCGCAGGCCGGAGGGCGAGATCTTCGACCTCATGCAACTTCTCCGGTTCTATCTGCGCAGCGAGATCGCCGAACTCCATAAGAACGGCGTCCGGCTGAGGGTGATCGGCGACCGCTCCCGCCTGTCCGGCGACATCGTCACCATGATCGAGAAAGCGGAGGAGTTGACCCGCGGGAACCGCGCGCTGAACCTCACCATCGCGCTCAGCTACGGCTCCCGGCAGGAAATCGCGGGAGCCGCCCGGCAGATGGTCAGGGACGCGCTGGAAGGGCGGCTCAATCCCGAGGACGTGACCGAGGAGTCCTTCTCGGGCCGCCTGCTGACCCGTGAGATTCCCGATCCCGACCTGTTGCTGCGCACCAGCGGCGAGCAGCGGATCAGCAATTTCCTGCTGTGGCAATTGGCCTATACCGAGCTGGTCTTCGTCGATACGCTGTGGCCTGATTTCACGAAGCGCGATCTGGAAGATGCAATCCGAGAATTCAACCAGCGCGACAGGCGCTACGGCGCAGTCGGGACTCGGTAGATCGGGAAACCTGCGCACCAGGATCCTTTCCGCTCTGGTTCTCGGACCCGTCGTTCTTCTGGCCGTCTATCTCGGCGGCTGGGTCTTCGAAGTCCTGATCCTGACCTTCGCGGTCCTGGCGGTCGCGGAATGGACCCGGCTGGTCGAGCCGGACCGTTCCCGGTGGATCGCTTCCCTGCCGGTGGCGGCGGTGGCGGCGATCCTCATCGCGGACTTCATCTTGGGGGCGGCTGTGTCGCTCCTGCTGGCCGCAATCCTTACGGTGGCGCTGCTCGGCTACGCCTGGATGTCCCGTTCCGACCACCGCTGGCTCTTCTCCTTCGGCATTCCCTACATCGTCTTCGGCAGCGTCTCCCTGATCTGGGTGCGGGGTCACCCGGAGGACGGGCTGGGGCTGCTCATCTACCTGCTGTTCTGCATCTGGGCGACCGACATCGGTGCCTACGCCGCCGGCAAGAGCATCGGAGGACCGAAGCTGGCCCCCCGCATCAGCCCCAAGAAGACCTGGGCCGGCCTCATCGGCGGTATGCTGAGCGCCGCCGTGTTCGGGGGCGGCGTCGCGGTGGCGTTCGATGCCGAGCTACCTTGGCTGGCGGCCGCGCTCGGCATGCTGCTCGCCGTGGTCGGCCAGATCGGCGATCTGTTCGAGTCGGGCATAAAGCGCCGGTTCGACGTCAAGGACAGCGGGCGTCTCATTCCCGGCCACGGCGGTCTGCTGGACCGCGTGGACGGACTAATTGTCGCAGCGCCGGTCTTCGCGCTGTTCCACGCGACTTTGGGGAAAGCTCTCGCATGGTGGTAGCAGGCGCGCGTATGTCGGAGCCGACCGGATCTCCCCGGCGCGTCACGATCCTTGGATCGACCGGTTCGGTCGGCCGCAATACGGTGGACCTGATCTCCCGCGATCCGGGAGCCTACGCAGTCGAGGCGCTGACCGCCGGCCGCAATGTGGCGCATCTGGTCGAGCAGGCCAGGACGCTGCGCCCGGCGCTCGTGGTGATCGCCGATCCGGCGGGCTATCAGCCGCTGCGTGACGCGCTGGCCGGGAGCGGGATCGAGGTCGCCGCCGGGCCGGAGGCGGTGGTCGAGGCTGCCCGGCGGCCGGCCGACTGGGTGATGGCCGCCATCGTGGGCGCCGCCGGGCTGGAGCCCACGCTGGCCGCCGCTCGGCGCGGCGCCGTCGTCGCCTTCGCCAACAAGGAATGCCTGGTCTGTGCCGGACCCCTGATGATGGACGTGGTGCGGGATTGCGGTGCCACGCTGCTGCCGGTCGACAGCGAGCATAACGCAATCTACCAGGTGTTCGACTTCGAGCGGCGGGATTCGATCCGGCGTCTGCTGCTGACCGCTTCGGGCGGGCCTTTCCGCCAATCCTCCAGGGCGCAGATGGCCGAAGCCGGGCCGGAGCAGGCATGCGCCCACCCGACTTGGCAGATGGGTGCCAAGATCTCGGTCGACAGCGCCACCATGATGAACAAGGGCCTGGAGATCATCGAGGCGCATTTCCTGTTCGCCATGCCCGAGGAACGCATCGACGTGGTGGTTCATCCGCAATCGGTGATCCACAGCATGGTCGAGTATGTCGACGGCTCGGTGCTAGCCCAGATGGGAACGCCCGACATGCGGACTCCGATCGCCTTCGCGCTGGGCTGGCCGAAGCGGATCCCCACGCCGGCCGCCCCGCTGGATCTGATCGGCGCCGGTACGCTGACCTTCGAGGCGCCGGACCCTGAGAGGTTCCCGGCGCTGCGCCTCGCCCGCCACGCCTTGCAAAGCGGCGGAGGCGCTCCTACAATTTTGAACGCGGCGAACGAAGTGGCCGTCCAGGGATTCCTGGAACGGCGCATCGGTTTCCTGGATATCGAGCGCGTGGTCGAGCAGTCGCTGGAGCGGTTGCCACATTCGCGCCTTGATCATCTGGACGATGTGCGCCACATCGACGCGGAAGCTCGCCGTCAAGCGAGCGAAATCTTGGCCCGCTGCAGCGAATAGAACCTGAGCCGCGGGCGGCGGGAGAACCAATGGAATTCCTCACCGGTCTGTGGACCTACGTCATCCCCTTCCTGGTCGTCCTGACCGTGCTCGTGTTCGTTCACGAACTCGGGCACTACTGGGTCGCCCGCCGCAACGGCGTGCGCATCGAGACCTTCTCGATCGGGTTCGGTCCGGAGCTGTTCGGCCGCACGGATCGCGCGGGCACCCGGTGGAAGTTCAGCGCGATCCCGCTCGGCGGCTACGTCAAGATGTTCGGCGACGCCGACGCGGCCAGCACGCCCAGCGGCGCGGTCCGGACCATGACCCCGCAGGAGCGCGAGGTTTCCTTCTTCCACAAGCGCCTGGGCCAGCGCGCCGCGATCGTGGCGGCCGGCCCGATCGCCAACTTCCTGTTCGCCATCATCGGCCTGACGCTGCTGTTCTCGCTCTACGGGCAGCCCTACACGCCGCCGGACATCGGCACGGTGCAGGAGCAGAGCGCCGCCGCCCGCGCGGGCATCCTGCCGGGCGACGTCATCGTGGAGATCGACGGCCAGCCGATCGAGCGTTTCGAGGAGGTCCAGCAGATCGTCCGGTTCAACCAGGGAACCCCCCTGGCGCTGGTGGTCGAACGCGACGGCAGCCGGTTGCCCCTGACGGTCACGCCCGAGATCACCCAGATCACGGACCGGATGGGCAACACCCATTCCATCGGCCTGCTGGGGATCGGCCGGGCCGGCATGGAGTACCGCAGGCACGATCCCCTGACGGCCCTCTGGCAGGCCGGCCGGGAAACCGTCAATCTGACCGTGGGCACCCTGGGCGCCGTCGGCCAGATGATCTCCGGCTCGCGCGGGACCGAGGAACTGGGCGGCCCGCTGCGCATCGCGCAGATGTCCGGCGAGGTCGCGCAGAGCGGCGTCGTGGCGCTGGTCTGGTTCATGGCGATCCTCTCGGTCAATCTCGGCCTCATCAACCTTTTTCCCATCCCGATGTTGGACGGCGGCCACTTGTTGTTCTATGCCGTCGAGGCGATCCGTGGTAAGCCGCTCGGCGACAGGGCTCAGGAATATGGCTTTCGGATTGGTTTGGCCCTGGTGCTCACCTTGATGGTCTTCGCGACCTGGAACGATCTGGTGCACCTGCGTGTGGTCGACTTCTTCCGTGACCTGATTTCCTGACGGGATAGGAAGTTATTGGGGGTTTCAGTTGGGGCTGAACAGGTTTTTGGCAGCCTGCGTGCTGGCTGCGTGCACGACGACGGCTACGTCGACCATCGCACTGGCCCAGGGACTGCCGACCACGGTGGCGCAGGCCAATTTTTCCGGCGGCACCATTTCGGACATCCGGGTGGAAGGCACCCAGCGAATCGAGCCGACGACGGTACGGTCGTATCTGGTGGTCAGGCCCGGAGATCCCTTCAGCCCGTCGCGGATCGACGATTCGCTGAAGGCCCTGTTCGCCACCGGCCTGTTCGCGGACGTGACCCTGCGGCGCGAGGGAAATACCCTCGTGGTCAACGTGGTCGAGAACCCGATCATCAACCGGATCGCCTTCGAGGGTAACCAGCGGATCGAGGACGCCGACCTGGAGCGCGAAGTCCAGCTTCGGCCCCGCGTCGTCTACACGCGGACGCGCGTTCAGAACGATGTCCAGCGCCTGCTCGAGATCTATCGGCGCAGCGGTCGATTCGCCGCGACGGTCGAGCCGAAGGTCATCCAGTTGGACCAGAACCGCGTCGACCTGGTGTTCGAGATCGACGAGGGCGCCCGCACCGGCGTTCGCCGGATCAACTTCATCGGCAACGAGATGTTCAGCGACAGCCGGCTGCGGGAGGAGATCCAGACCCGCGAGTCGCGCTGGTACCGGTTCCTGACCACCGACGACACCTACGATCCCGACCGTCTGACCTTCGACCGCGATCGGCTGCGCCGCTTCTACCTGTCGCGCGGCTATGCGGATTTCCGGGTCGTCTCGGCGGTCGCCGAGCTGACGCCCGACCGCGACGGCTTCTTCATCACCTTCACGGTGGAGGAGGGCGAGCGCTACAAGTTCGGCAAGGTCGGCCTGGAAACCGAGCTGCGCGACCTCGACGCCGAAAGCCTGCGCGACCGGCTCACCACCGAGGAAGGCGACTGGTACAACGCCGAGGAGGTCGAGACCTCGATCGCCAACCTGACCAATGCCGTCGGCGATCTGCAGTATGCCTTCGTGGACATCCAGCCGCGGATCGTCCGCAACCGCGAGACCCGGACGATCGACGTCGTCTACGAGATCGGCGAAGGCCCGCGCGTCTTCGTCGACCGGATCGATATCACCGGCAACGTCCGGACCCTGGACCGGGTGATCCGGCGCGAAATGCTGCTGGTCGAGGGCGATCCGTTCAACACGTCGAAGCTGAGGCGGTCCGAGCGCCGCATCCGCGACCTCGGGTTCTTCGAACGGGTCAACATCTCGACGGCGGAAGGCGTCCAGCCCGACCGGTCCGTCATCCAGGTCGACGTCCAGGAGCAGTCGACCGGCGAGATCGAGATCGGCGCCGGCTTCTCCACGATCGACGGTCCCCTCGCCAATTTCGGTATCCGGGAGCGCAACCTGCTCGGTCGCGGCCAGGACCTGCGGTTCGCCGCGACCGTGTCCGGGCGGACGCAGGAATTCGACCTCAGCTTCACCGAGCCCTATTTCCTGGAGCGCGACCTTGCGGCGGGCATCGACCTGTTCCGGATCACCCGCGACAACCAGGATGAAAGCTCCTACGACGAGGCCAATACCGGCATCGGCTTCAGGCTGGGATATCCGCTGACCGAACGCCTGCGCCAGCGGCTGAACTATACCCTGCAGCAGACGGAGATCGAGAACGTCGCGGCCGACGCCTCCCGCTTCATCCGGGAGCAGCAGGGAAGCCGCATCGTCTCGCTGGTTGGTCAGGAACTGCTGTACGACGCGCGCGACAGCCGGATCAACCCGACCGACGGCTACTTCATCCGCCTCAACAACGAGGTCGCGGGCCTGGGCGGCGACGCGCAGTTCTCGCGCAACCGGCTGGGCGCCGGCGTCTATTTCCCGGTCACCGAAGGAACGGTCCTCAGCTTCCTGGGCGAGGTCGGGTTCATCGTCGGCATCGGCGAGGACGTGGCGATTTCCGATCGCTTCTTCATCGGCGGCGACAGCCTGCGCGGCTTCGCTCCGGCCGGTATCGGCCCGCGCGAACTGGTCAGCGACGACAGCCTGGGCGGCAACCGGTTCGCCCGCGGCAGCGTCGAGCTGGCCTTCCCGATCGGATTGCCGGACGAGTTCGGCGTGACCGGCCATACCTTCAGCGACTTCGGCACCTTGGGCGACGTCGACGCGACGGCTCAGAACGCGAACGAGCGTCTGGTCGATGACGACGCGATCCGGCTTTCCGTCGGCGCCGGCATCTCCTGGCGGTCGCCCCTCGGCCCCATCCGCGTCGATCTGGCCTTCCCGATCCTGAAGGAGGACTACGACAAGAGAGAGGAGTTCCGCTTCAGCTTCGGCACCAGGTTCTAGCCATGAAGCGTGGTGCGGGCCCCATCAGGAGGCTTCTGATCGCCGCCGGCCTCGGCTTGGCCATCGTGGCCGGCCAGCCGGGCGGGGCGGCTGCCCAGCAGCTGCCCGCGACGGCGGTGGCCGTGGTCGATGTCCAGCAGATCATGCAAGTGTCGGCGGCGGCGCAAAGCATCCAGAAGCAGCTCGACGCCCAGCGCCAGACGTACCAGAAGGAAATCTCGAAGCAGGAGGAGAACCTGCGCGCGGCGGAACAGGAACTGGGCCGCCAGCGCTCCAACCTGGCTCCGGAAGCCTTCGAGCAGAAGCGGCGGGAATTCGAACAGCAGGTCGCCGATGTCCAGCGCTCGGTGCAGAACCGGAAGCGCGTCCTGGATCAGGCGTTCAATGAGTCCATGAAGAAACTCCACGAGACGATGCTGGAGGTGGTCGCCGAGGTCGCCGGCGAGCAGAAGGCCAGCCTTGTGCTCGCCAAGCAGCAGGTCGTGATCGCCGAGAAGTCGCTTGACCTGACCGGCTCGGTGCTCGACCGTCTTAACAAGAAGCTGCCGTCGGTGGCGGTCACCGTACCCAAGAGTTGACTTGACCTACCGCCCGGATTTGGGAACAAGCAGCCGATCGGAACCCAACGAAGAACGGAGCCATGCCGGACCCTCGCTTTTTTACCGCCGCAGGCCCCTTCACCCTCGAACGGCTGGCAGGCATCGCCGGCGCTGAACTGGCGCCCGGAGCCGATCCCGCCGCCGAGTTCACCGATGTCGCTCCGCTGGATACCGCCGGCCCTGGGGACGTCAGCTTCCTGGACAACAAGAAGTATGTCGGGGCCTTCGAGGCGAGCCGCGCCGGCGCCTGCATCGTCCACCCCGACTTGGTTTCGAAGGCTCCGCCCGGCATGGCATTGCTGGTGACGCCGAAGCCGTACCGGGGCTATGCCCTGGTCGCGCAGGCCTTCTATCCGGTGCCGGCCCCGAAGCCCGGAATCTCGCCCCAGGCCGTCGTCGACCCGACAGCCGCGATCGGGGAGGGGACGGAAGTCGGTCCGGGCGCGGTCATCGGTGCCGGGGTCCGCATCGGCGCACGCTGCCGGATCGCGCCGAACGCCGTGATCGGCGACCGGGTGGAGATCGGCGACGACACCACCATCGGAGCCTGCGCGTCGCTGAGCCACTGCCTCATCGGGAGCCGGGTCAACATCTATCCGGGCGCCCGGATCGGCACCGACGGCTTCGGCTTCGCGATGGATCCCGCGGGTTATGTCCGGGTGCCGCAGCTTGGCCGGGTCATCGTCGAGGACGACGTGGAAATCGGGACCAACTCGACCATCGACCGGGGAGCCGGGCCCGACACGGTGATCGGGCGCGGGTCGATGATTGATAATCTGGTCCAGATCGGGCACAACGTGGCCATGGGGCCGGGGTGCGTGATCGTCGCGCAATCCGGAATCTCGGGCAGCACGCAGCTTGGTCATCACGTGGTTCTGGCGGCGCAGGCCGGTCTGGCCGGACACCTCAAGGTCGGTGCTGGCGCGCGGATCGCCGCGAAGGCCGGCGTGATGCGTGACATTCCACCCGGTGGCGAGGTTGGAGGAGT
Source organism: Skermanella rosea (assembly GCF_016806835.2). Taxonomy (NCBI): domain Bacteria; kingdom Pseudomonadati; phylum Pseudomonadota; class Alphaproteobacteria; order Rhodospirillales; family Azospirillaceae; genus Skermanella; species Skermanella rosea. The sequence goes on from NZ_CP086111.1 coordinate 2,361,862, forward strand.
CCCGTCGGTTCCCATGAAGCAATGGTTGCGTCAGGTCGCGGTGCTGGCGAACCTGACCCGCGGGAAATCTACCCGCCGCAAGGAAGAATGACATGGAAGTAACCTCCGCCAATCAGGCGACCGACCATCCGGGCAGCGAAGAGCAGAGCGGCATCGACATCGATATCCTGCGAGTCATGGAGATGATTCCGCACCGCTATCCCATGTTGATGATCGACCGCGTCACCAATGTCGTGGCCAATGTCAGCGCCGTGGGGGTCAAGAACGTCACGATCAACGAGCATTTCTTCCAGGGCCATTTCCCGCAACGGCCGGTGATGCCGGGCGTCCTGATCGTCGAGGCGATGGCGCAGACCGCCGGGGTGCTGGTGGTGCATACGCTTGGAGCGGACGCCGAGGGCAAGCTCGTCTATTTCATGTCGATCGACGATGCGCGCTTCCGCAAGCCGGTCACCCCGGGCGACACCGTCCACATCCATGTGACCAAGCTGCAGCACCGCCGCAACGTTTGGAAGTTCAAGGGCGAGGCCAAGGTGAACGGCGTCCTCTGTTCGGAGGCGACCTTCGCCGCGATGATCCTGGATGAGTGAGCGACCCCCTGCCATGACTGAAAGCATCCATCCAACGGCGATCGTCGATCCGGCGGCCCGCATCGGTTCGTCCGTGGTGATCGGCCCCTTCTGCGTGGTCGGTGCCGACGTCGTGCTGGAGGATGGTGTCCGCCTGCATTCCCACGTGGTCGTCGAAGGGCGGACGAGGGTCGGCCCCGGCACCCAGATCTTTCCTTTCGCGTCGATCGGACACGCTCCCCAGGACCTGAAGTTCCACGGCGAGCCGTCGGAACTGATCATCGGCGCCAACAACCGCATCCGTGAGCATGTCACCATGAACCCCGGTACCGAAGGCGGCGGGATGGTGACCCGGGTCGGGGACAACTGCCTGTTCATGATGGCGTCGCATGTCGCCCATGACTGCATCATCGGCAACAACGTGATCCTGGCCAACAACGCGACCCTGGGCGGCCACGTCACGGTGGGCGACCACGCGATCCTGGGTGGCCTGTCGGCGGTCCACCAGTTCGTCCGGATCGGTGCCCACGCCATGATCGGCGGCATGTCCGGCGTCGAGCAGGACGTCATTCCGTTCGGGCTCGTGATGGGCGAGCGCGCCCGGCTGAACGGCCTCAACCTCGTCGGCCTGCAACGCCGGGGCTTCGGCAAGGACGATATCCGCGCCCTGAGGGCGGCCTACAAGCTGCTGTTCGCCGCGGAGAAGACGCTGGCCGAGCGGGTCGAACAGGTCGGCGCCGAATTCGGCGAACAGCCCGTCGTCGGGGATATCCTGTCCTTCATCCGCGCCGAAGCCTCGCGCCCGATTTGCCAGCCCCGCGCGGAGAATGCCTCCTAAACTCGGCATCATCGCCGGGGGCGGCGACCTGCCGCTCCGGCTGGTCGAGGCCTGCCGTTCCGCCGGGCGCGAGGTGTTCGTGCTGGGGTTGGAAGGGCATGCCGACCGTGAGGGCGGAAAGCTGCCGGTCGACCGCTGGTCGCGGCTCGGCGCCGCGGGCGCCATGCTCGATGCCCTGCGCGAAGCGGGCGTCCGCGACATCGTCCTGGCCGGCCGGGTGCGCCGACCCAGCCTGGCCGAGCTGAAGCCGGACTGGCGGGCCGCCCGCCTGTTCGCCCGCATCGGTGCCCGCGCCCTGGGCGACGACGGGCTGCTGAGAGCGGTGACCAGCGAGCTGGAAACCGAAGGATTCCGTGTCGTGGCGACACAGGACGTCCTCCGCGACCTGCTGACACCCGCCGGGAACCTGGGGGCGCTCGCTCCGGACGCGCAGGCGGAAGTCGACATCGCCCGCGGAGTCGAGGTCATCCGCGCGCTGGGACACCTGGATGTCGGGCAGGCGGTGATCGTGCAGCAGGGGATCGTCCTGGGCGTCGAGGCGGTCGAGGGCACGGACGCCCTGATCGACCGCTGCGGAAGCCTGCGCCGAGAGGGACCCGGCGGCGTGCTCGTAAAGATGAGCAAGCCCGGGCAGGATACCCGCTTCGACCTTCCCACCGTCGGAGCCGTCACCGTCGAGCGCTGTGCTGCGGCGGGACTGCGCGGGATCGCCGTTGAAGCCGGAAAGAGCATCATGCTGGACCGCGAAACCATCGCCGAGACGGCCGACGCGCGTGGCCTGTTCATCGTCGGCCTGGAAGTGCCGCAGTGACGGAGCAGGGACCTTTGGTCTTCCTGATCGCCGGGGAACCGTCGGGCGATCTCCTGGGCGCGCGGCTGATGACCGCCCTGAAGCGCCGTGCCGGAGGGCCCGTCCGGTTCGCCGGCGTCGGCGGGGAGCGCATGATCGCCGAGGGGCTCGACACCTTGTTCCCGCTCCATGAGCTGTCGCTGATGGGCATCGCGGAACTGGTGCCGAAGCTGCCCAACCTGGTCCGGCGGCTGGCCCAGACCGCGGCGGAGATCCGCCGCCTCCGGCCAGACGTCGTCGTCACGATCGACGCTCCCGACTTCTGCTTCCGCATCGCGAGGCGGTTGAAGGGGCAGGGCATCCCGTTCGTGCATTACGTGGCTCCCAGCGTCTGGGCTTGGCGGCCCAAGCGGGCGCGGAAGGTCGCCCGGGTGCTGGACCATCTGCTGGCGCTGCTTCCTTTCGAGCCGCCCTATTTCGAGCGGGAGGGCCTGCCCTGCACCTTCGTGGGCCACCCCATCGTCGAGGGGGGAGCCGCGTCGGGCGACGGCGTCCGGTTCCGCGCCGCCCACGGCATCGCGCCGACGGACCGCCTGCTGACGGTATTGCCGGGCAGCCGGCGAAGCGAGATCAGCCGGCTCCTGCCGGACTTCCGGGAGACGATCGGGCGCCTGGCGCCGCGCTATCCGGATCTGGTGGTCGCCGTCCCGACGGTTCCGCATGTGCGTGATAGCGTCGCTTCGGAGATATCCTCCTGGCCGGTGCGGACGATCCTCGTGGAGGGGGACCAAGACAAGTACGACGCCTTCGCGGCTTCGGAGGCGGCCCTGGCTGCTTCGGGCACGGTGGCGCTGGAACTGGCTCTGGCCCGCCTGCCGGCGGTGATCGCCTACCGAATGCATCCCGTGACCATCGGGCTGTACCGCCGCTTCATCCGCGTCAAGTACGCGAACCTCGTCAACATCATGCTGGACCGCATGCTGGTGCCGGAGCTGCTCCAGGAGAACTGCACCCCGGAGAAGCTCGATGCCGCCATCACGAAGCTGCTCGACGATCCCGCGGCCCGGCGGGAACAGCAGGAAGGCGTTGCCGAGGTGGCACGGTGGCTGGGGCTTGGCGGCCCACCGCCCAGTGAACGCGCCGCCGACGTGGTTCTCGCGGTCGTGAGGGGGCGGAACGGGGCGGTATGACGTTAATTGGAAGGTCAGAAAAAAGGAGGGAGATCCATGGCCAAGTTCCGCATGCTCCACACGATGCTCCGGGTCTACGACCTGGAGAAGTCGATCGATTTCTACACCCGACTGCTCGGCATGAAGCTGCTGCGGCGCAACGATTACGAAGGCGGACGGTTCACCCTGGCTTTCGTCGGTTACGGCGATGAGTCGGACCATACGGTCCTGGAACTCACCCACAACTGGGACCAGAAGGAACCCTATGATCTCGGCAGCGCCTACGGCCATATCGCCATCGGGGTGCCGGACATCTACGCCACCTGCAAGGAACTCGAGGCGGAAGGGGTGAAGATCCCGCGTCCGCCCGGCCCGATGAAGCACGGCACGACGGTCATCGCCTTCATCGAGGACCCGGACGGCTACAAGGTCGAGCTGATCGAGCGGAGCTGACACGAAAAAGGCGCCCCTTCCCGCACGGGGAGGGGCGCCCTTTCGTCGGGCCTGCCGGACAGGACGGGAAGCCTGATCGTTACTGCCGCAGCAGGTACCAAAGCATCCCGCCGACCGCGGCGATCAGCAGGACCAGCTTGGCCAGGCGGATCAGCCGGAGGCGCATCGGCGGCCGGTTGTCGTTCGCCGGTGTGCCGAGATGCCGCGTTCCCCGTATCGTCGCGATCGCGACAGGGGGCTTCCGGGCGGATCCGTCGGAACCGCCCGAGCCGAAATGAGGCGTGGTTCGCCGGTTAGCCACGCTCGTTCAGCGGAACGAACTGCCGGTGCGTCGCACCGGTATAGAGCTGACGCGGACGGCCGATCTTCTGCCCCGGATCCTCGATCATTTCCTTCCACTGGGCGATCCAGCCGACGGTGCGGGCGACGGCGAACAACACGGTGAACATGCTGGTCGGGAAGCCCATGGCCTTCAGGATGATGCCCGAATAGAAGTCGACGTTCGGGTAGAGCTTCTTCTCGATGAAGTAGTCGTCCTCGAGCGCGATGCGCTCCAGCTCCATCGCGATGTCGAGCAGCGGATCGTTCTTGATGCCGAGCTCGCCCAGCACCTCGTGGCAGGTCTTGCGCATGACCTGCGCGCGCGGGTCGAAGTTCTTGTAGACCCGGTGGCCGAAGCCCATCAGGCGGAAGCTGTCGTTCTTATCCTTGGCGCGCTTGATGAACTCGGGGATGCGGTCCTTGTCGCCGATCTCCTGCAGCATCTTCAGCACGGCCTCGTTGGCACCGCCATGGGCGGGACCCCACAGGGACGCGATGCCGGCGGCGATGCAGGCGAACGGGTTGGCGCCCGACGAGCCGGCAAGCCGGACGGTCGAGGTCGAGGCGTTCTGCTCGTGGTCGGCGTGCAGGATGAAGATCCGGTCCATCGCGCGGGACAGGATCGGGTTGACCTTGAAGGTCTCGCACGGCACGCCGAAGGTCATGTACAGGAAGTTCTCGGCATAGCTGAGATCGTTCCGCGGATACATGAAGGGCTGGCCGACCGAGTACTTGTAGGCCATGGCCGCCATGGTCGGCAGCTTGGCGATCAGCCGATGGGAGGCGATCATCCGCTGGTGCGGATCCTCGATGTCGGTGCTGTCGTGATAGAAGGACGACAGGGCGCCGGTCACGCCGCACAGGACCGCCATCGGGTGGGCGTCGCGGCGGAAGCCGCGCAGGAAGTAGTTGATCTGCTCATGGACCATCGTGTGGTAGGTGATGGTCTTGTCGAAGGTGGCGAGTTGGTCGGGCGATGGCAGCTCGCCGTGGAGCAGCAGATAGCAGACTTCCAGGAAATTGCAGTTTTCGGCCAGATCCTCGATGGCATAGCCGCGGTGCAGCAGAATCCCCTCATCGCCGTCGATGTAGGTGATCTTGGATTCGCAACTGCCGGTCGAGGTGAAGCCCGGATCGTAGGTGAAATATCCGGTTTCGGCATAAAGTTTGCGAATATCGATCACTTCCGGACCGGTCGTGCCTTCAAGTACCGGAAAATTATAGGATTTCCCGGTGCTGTTATCAGTCAGCGTAACCGTTTTCTGGCTCATCTCGGCACTTCCTTGTGATTGCGGCCTCGGATTTCCCCGGACCGTCTCATATCAGGAGAGAATAATGCTGCAAAGCGGTCTTGGCAACGCAGCGCGTCGGCCCTAGCGCGGCTGCGCAACATCAGCAATGCGCGCGAGGGTTTCGGTTTTCCCTAATAACTCTGCAACCTCGAAAATGGGTGGGGAAATTGTCGAGCCCGACAACGCCGCCCTGAGCGGCTGCGCCACCTTGCCCAGCTTCAGACCCCGGTTCTCCGCGAATTCCCTTACTTTCGTCTCTATATCGGTCGAATTCCAAGCGTCGAATGGCCGCAACTCATCGGCCAGATCGGCGAGCAGGGTGGCTCCGTCCCCGGCCACCAGGTCGGCCGCCTTTCCCGTCACGGCGATCGGCCTGTCTGCAACGTAGAATTGTGCGGACTCGGCGAGTTCAACAAGCGTCTTGGCGCGTTGCTTAAGGCCCGGCATGGCCCGCGTCAACAGGTCGCGGCCCGAAGTCCCGATCGTCCTGCCAAGCCTGGTCTCGATGATCGGCGTGATCAGCCCGGTCAGGCGGTCGTCATCGGCCAGCCGCATGTAATGGGCGTTGAGGTTGTCCAGCTTGGCGAAGTCGAACCGGGACGGCGACCGCCCGATCCCGCCGAGGTCGAACCACTCGATAGCCTGCTCCGTCGAGATGATCTCGTCGTCGCCATGCCCCCATCCGAGGCGGAGCAGGTAGTTGCGCACCGCCTCGGGCAGGTAGCCCATGTCCCTGTAGGCGTCAACGCCCAGGGCGCCGTGACGTTTCGACAGTTTCGCGCCGTCAGCCCCATGGATGAGAGGGATATGCGCGAATTCGGGCAGGTCCCACCCCATGGCACGGTAGATCTGCACCTGACGGAAGGTGTTGGTCAGGTGGTCGTCGCCACGGATCACGTGGGTCACGTTCATGTCGTGGTCGTCCACCACGACCGACAGCATGTAGGTCGGCGTGCCGTCGGCCCGCAGCAGGACCATGTCGTCGAGCTGCGCATTCTGCACCCGCACCTCGCCCTGGACATGGTCCTGGACGACGGTCTCGCCCTCCTGCGGCGCCTTCAGCCGGACCACCGGGGCGACCCCGGCGGGAGCTTCGGACGGATCGCGGTCACGCCAGCGGCCGTCGTATCGCATCGGCTGGCCCGCCGCCTTCTGTGCCGCGCGCATGGCCTCCAGCTCTTCCTGGCTGGCGTAGCAGCGATACGCATGACCGGCCTCCAGCATCCGATGGGCCACCTCTGCATGGCGGTCCCGCCGCTCGAACTGCGAGACGGCTTCGCCGTTCCAGTCGAGTTCCAGCCATTTCAATCCGTCGAGGATCGCCTCGACCGCCGCGTCCGTGGAGCGGGCGCGATCGGTATCCTCGATGCGCAACAGGAAGGTGCCGCCGTGGTGGCGGGCGAACAGCCAATTGAAGAGGGCCGTACGCGCCCCGCCGATATGGAGAAACCCGGTGGGCGAGGGCGCAAAACGCGTGACGACGGACATCGTAACCGCAATTCCGATCTGCACTGACAAAATGGTAACGGCTGACATAGCACATAGGTGCCCGACATGCACCCCAACCGGCGGGACGATGGTAAGGCTTGCTCTGCACGCGCTCGCCGGCTGCCTGGCGGCGGAGCGGGAACGCTGGATCCTCTGGGCGCCGGTCGGCATCGGGACCGGAGTCGCCGGCTATTTCGCGCTGCCCGCCGAGCCTCCGGAATGGACCGGCCCGGCCGCCGCGCTGGTCCTCGTCGCGGCGGCCGTCCTGGCGCGGCGCCGCGTGGTGGCGCCTCTCGCCTGCCTGGCGGTCCTGACGGTGGTGCTGGGCTTCACCGCCGCCCAGGTCCGGACGGCGACGGTGGCGGCTCCCTTCCTGGCGCGGGAAATCGGACCGGTGCCGCTGACCGGCCGGGTGATCGCCATCGACCGGCTGGAGAAGGGCGGCCGGGTCCTGCTGGGCGACTTGTCGATCCCGCGGGTGGAGCCCGGGGCGACGCCCCGCCTGGTGCGCGTGCGGCTGCGCGATGCCGCCCAGTTGCCGGCGCCGGGCGAGCGGGTTCGCATCCTTGCCGTGGTCGGCCCGCCCGGAGTCCCGGTGGCGCCGGGAGCCTACGACTTCGCCAGGACGGCCTTCTTCGCCGGAATCGGCGGGGTCGGCTACGCGGTCGGGCGCGTGGAACGGGTGGAGCCGGTACCGGCCGGGCGCTGGGCGGACCTGATGGCCCGGACCGAGCGCGTGCGTCTCGCCATGGCCCTGCGCATCGACGAGGCGGTGGGCGGCGCGGAGGGCGGGGTGATCGCGGCCCTGATGACCGGCCAGCAGACCGCCATTCCCGAGCAGGTGATGGAGGATTTCCGCGGTTCCGGCCTTGCCCACCTGCTGTCGATTTCCGGCCTTCACGTCGGGTTGGTCGCCGGCCTCGTGTTCTTCGCGGTCCGAGCCCTCCTGGCGCTGGTCGAGTCGGTCGCGCTGAACCGGCCGATCAAGAAGATCGCCGCCGTCGCCGCCATGGCGGCCGCGTTCTGCTACATGCTGGTGGTCGGTTCGCCGGTCCCGACCGAGCGCTCGGTCCTGATGACGGGGCTTGCGCTGGCCGCCATCCTGATGGACCGCAACCCGTTCAGCATGCGCCTGATCGCCTTCGCGGCGACGGTCCTCATGCTGAAGGAGCCGGAAAGCCTGCTCGGCGCCAGCTTCCAGATGTCCTTCGGCGCCGTCGTGGCCCTGATCGCGGCCTATGAGGTGATCAGCCCCCGGTGGGCCCGGATGCGGCGGGAGACGGGGCCGGTCGGACGCGCGGCGCTCCACATCGCCGGCATCGCCCTGACGTCGGTGATCGCGAGCCTCGCCACCACGCCCTTCTCGATGTTTCATTTCCAGCAGGTGCAGTACTACGGCGTGCTCGCCAACATGGTCGCCGTGCCGGTCACCTCGTTCTGGGTGATGCCACTCTGCCTGGTGGTCTACCTGGCGATGCCGTTCGGTCTCGAACAGCTGCCGCTGACGGGCATGGGCTGGGGCGTCACCGTGATCATCGAGACCGCGCGGGTCACGGCCGGTCTGCCGGGCGCGTCCCAGCTGGTCGCGGCCATGCCCGGCTTCGCACTTCCCGTCATGGCGTGCGGCGGTCTGTGGCTCGCCCTTTGGCGGCAATGGTGGCGCCTGCTCGGAATTCCGCCGATCGCCGCCGGTCTCCTGACGCTGGCCCTGGACGACCGGCCCGACATCATGGTCGACGAGGCCGGCAAGCTGATGGCGGTGCGCGACGCGTCCGGCGCGCTCGCGCTGTCGTCGCGAAACGCCGGCCGTTTCGCGGCCGAGGTCTGGCTCCGCCGCGACGGGGCGCTTCAGGCCGGCGTCTGGCCGCAGCAGGGCACAGGCGCCGGCGGCATGCTGACCTGCGACAGGTCCGGCTGCCTCTACCGTGCCAAGGGCCACACCGTGGCGCTGGCAAGGTCCAGGCAAATGCTGGCGGAGGACTGCGCGGTGGCCGACATCGTGATTTCCGCCGATCCGGCGCCTCGCGGCTGCGCCGCCGGACTGGTGATCGACCTCTGGAGGCTGCGTCGCGACGGCGCCCACGCGATCCGTCTGGCACCGGGGTCCGTACGGGTCGATACGGTGGCCGCCGATCGCGGACGGCGTCCCTGGACCGGCACCGACGGATTACCGCAAGAAGGCCGCGAGCGGTGACGGTACGGCGAACTACCCCTTTCGGGCGCTGGCTTGAGGGGGCCTTTCGGGTGTTTACACCTCTGACACGATGTTCAGAGGTGAATTATGCGTAAGCTCGTCCTTTCGATCTTCCTGTCCGGATCCCTGCTGGCCACGGCCGGCTGCGCGGACGGGATCGGCACGAAGCAGGGCGTGGGTACCCTGGGCGGCGCGGCGGCGGGCGGATTGGCCGGCTCGCAGTTCGGCAAGGGCAAGGGGCAGCTGGCGATGACCGCGGGCGGCGTCCTTCTCGGCGCGTTGCTCGGCGGCGAGGTCGGGAAGTCGCTCGACCGGGCGGACCAGGCCTATGCGACCCAGGCGGCCAACCGGGCCTATGATGCGCCCGTGGGCGAGACCATCCAGTGGCAGAACCCGGAGAGCGGCAACTACGGGACGGTTACTCCGATCCGCGAAGGCCGCAACACGCAGACGGGCCAGTATTGCCGGGAGTTCAACCAGACGATCTATGTCGGCGGACGCGCGGAGCAGGCAACCGGCCGTGCCTGCCAGCAGCAGGACGGCACCTGGCAGATCGTCCCCTGACGCTGCCGGGCATCCGGGAGCGGAGGAACCGCCGGGGAGGGGACTCCATGAGAAATCCGATCGCGGCGATCACCGTCATGGCACTGGTCGCCGGATGCACGCCCTACGCCGGCGTCGGCTATGGCACCGGCTACAAAGGCTTCAACGTGGGAACCGGGGTCAGTCTCTCCCCCGGTCTCCTGTCCGGCGGCGCCCTCGGGCTCGGCTCGGGAACCAAGCAGACCTTCGGGACGCTGGGCGGCGCGGCATTGGGCGGCTTCGCCGGGTCCCGCATCGGCGGCGGGACCGGCAGGCTGGCGGCGGTCGGTGCCGGCACGCTGCTGGGCGCCTTTCTCGGCTCCGGCATCGGCGGATCGCTGGACCGGGCCGACGAGGCCTACGCCCGCCAGGCGGCGGCGCACGCCTATTCGGCGCCGATCGGGATGCCGGTCCAGTGGAGCAATCCCCAGACCGGGAACATGGGCGCCATCCGGACCACGCGGGACGGGTGGTCTACCTCGGGCGCCTATTGCCGGGAGTTCCAGCAGCAGGTGGTCGTCGGCGGCAGGGTGCAGTCGGCTTTCGGGCAGGCCTGCCAGCAGCCGGACGGGACCTGGAGAATCGTCGGCTGATGCGGATATAGCCGTATGCTTTCGTTGTCGCGGCCGGCCCGAAATCCGATAATCGGCTTCCGGGAGCGAAACGCGAAAGAGCCGACATGCCGGCATATCGTATACTCATAGCCGACGACCATCCGCTGATGCGGGCGGCTCTCCGGCACGCCGTCGCCCAGTCCCTGCCGGACGCCGCCCTGATCGAGGCCGGGAACTTCGACCAGGTGATGGACATCGTCGGCAGCCGGCGTGACGCCATCGACCTGATTCTGCTCGACCTGCACATGCCGGGCATGAACGGCTTCATCGGCCTGTTCCTTCTGCGCGGCGAACATCCGGCGATCCCGGTGATCGTCGTCTCCGCGCTGGAGGACGGGATGACCATCCAGCGCTCGCTGGAATACGGCGCATCGGGCTTCGTTCCGAAATCGGCGCCGATCGAGACGATCTCCGAGGCGCTGCACGCCGTCCTGGAAGGCGGCGACTGGTTTCCCGCGATCGAGGGGGAAGCCCCGCCCGAACCGGTTCCCGATTCGGACTTCGCGGAACGCATCGCCTCCCTGACGCCGCAGCAGCTCCGCGTCCTCTCGGGGATCACGGCGGGCAAGCTGAACAAGCAGATCGCCTTCGAACTCGCCGTATCCGAGGCGACCGTGAAGGCCCACGTGACCGTCATCCTGCGCAAGCTGGGCCTGCACAGCCGCACGCAGGTGATCATCGCCGCCGGGCGCCTCGTGGTCGAGGCTCCCCGCGAGGAGTCCGCGACCGGGCGGATCTCGCCGGCTTGACGGGATCGCCGGTCGCAAGGGGCGGACTACTCCGCGGCCTGGCGGGCGCGTGCGACCAGCTGCGCCACGAGGGCCCGCAAGGCGCCGGGGCGGAGCGGTTTGCGGGCCAGCGCGATGCCCCGGGCGGCAACCTCTTCCTGGACCGCGTGACCGTGGTCGGCGGTGATCAGGGCGGCCGGAACGGACGTTCCCAGGTGCTTCTCCAGTTCGCTCAGCGCCTCGAGCCCGGTCGAGCCGAAATCGAGGTGGTAATCGGTCAGGATGGCGTCGGGAATCCGCCCGTCCAGCGCCGCCAGCGCGCTCCCGGCGTCGGCGGCGGTCACCACGCGGCAGCCCCAGCCCTCCAGAAGCGTCGCCATGCCGCGCGACACGGCGGGGTCGTTGTCGATGCACAGGACGAGCGCCGCGCCGAAATCCCGGCTGGGTCGCCGGGAAGGCTGGCGCCGCAGGATCACGGCGGCGGCGGCGTAGGGCACTTCGATCGCGAAGCAGCTTCCGCGGCCGCGCTCTGACCGGACCGTCACCTTTTGGCCCAGGATGCCGGCCAGGCGCTCGACGATGCTCAAGCCCAGCCCCAGCCCCTTGCCGCGTTCCGCCGGGACGTCGTCGAGCTGCCGGAACTCCACGAAGATATCCTTCAGCTTGTCGTCGGGAATGCCGACGCCGGTGTCCCATACCTCGATCCGCAATCCGCCGCGCTTCCGGCGGCAGCCGAGCAGGACCCGGCCGGACCCGGTATAGCGGATCGCGTTCGCCAGGAAATTCTGCAGGATACGGCGGAGAAGGGCTGGATCGCTGCTCACCGCCGCGGTCGAGGCGACCATGCGAAGACCCAGCCCGTGCCGCGCGGCGAGCACGGTGAACTCGTCGCGGAGCGGACCCAGCACGTCGTCGATCCGGAAATCGACCGTCTTGGCGGTCACGACGCCGGAATCCAGTTTGGAGACGTCAAGCAATTCGCCGAGCAGTTCCTCCACCGACCGCAGGGACGCGTCGACCTGGCCGATCAGCGGATCGGCGTCCCGCTCCGCCAGGGCCGAAAGGAACAGGCGTGCCGCGTGGAGAGGCTGCATCAGGTCGTGACCGGCCGCCGCCAGGAAGCGGGTCTTGCTCCGGTTGGCCCGTTCGGCCTCGGCCTTGGCCGCGGCAAGGTCGGAGGTGCGCTCCTCGATCCGCCGCTCCAGCCCCTCGTTCGCCTCCCGCAGCGCGGCGGCTGTCCGGTGGCGCTCGGTCACGTCGGTGCAGGTCATCACGAAGCCGCCGTTCGGCATCGGATCCGCCGCCACCTCCAGGACGGTGCCGTCGGGCTGCCGCCGCTCGAACCGGCCGGAGCGCACAAGCCCGCTTCCCATGATCTCGGACAGCGGCATGTCGGCCTTCAGCAGACCCTCGGGCAGTCCGTTCAGGGCGACGAACCGCCGGTTCCAGGTCATCACCCTGTCGTCGTGATCGACGACGCAGACACCCTGGTGGATGTTCTCCAGCGTCGCGCGCAGCAGGTCATGCTTGGCGAGGATCGCCCGGGAAGCCTCGTCCAGCATCGACCGCGCGTCGAGCGGGGACAGACGGCCGCCCTTCAGCATGCCGGCGACGACGATGCGGGCGGAGGCCGACCCCAGGGCTCCTGCCAGCAGGTGCTCGGTGAGCCGCACCGCTTCGGCATCGGCCTTGTCGAGCCATCCGGTCCGGCCGGCGAAGACGGCGTCGGCCCTCTCGGTGCCGACATAGCGGGCCGCCAGGGCATGCAGATCGGCCACGCGGGTCATGCCCCGGACCGCGCCGGACCTGCCGTCGGACCGCATCGCGACGAACCGTTCCGCCTGCTGACGCTCGACGTCGCGCTGCGGAACCAGGAACGACAGGACGATGTAGCAGGCCAGGTTCAGTCCGAGGCTCCACAGGACCGAATGGGTCAGCGGATCGGGGCCGGGCATGCCCAGCAGGGCGCGGGGATTCAGCCAGCCCACGCCCAACGGTCCTTCCACCAGCAGGGCAGCGTCCATCCACCCGGCATCCGCCAAGGACGGCAGCAGGGCGGTATAGGTCCAGACCGAGAAACCCGCGGCGATGCCGCCGATGGCCCCGGCGCGGTTGCCGCGCCGCCAGACCAATCCGCCGAACAGGGCCGGTGCGAACTGGGCCACGGCGGCGAACGAGACGAGGCCGATGGTGGTCAGCGGGTATGCGGCGCCGATCAGCCGGTGGAAGCCATACGCGAGCGCCAGGATGCCGACCACGGCGGACCGCCGGATGAGCAGCAGCATGCGCGCCGGATCGTCGCGCCACGCGGCGGCGCCCGGCCGCAGGCGGAGCAGGGCGGGAACGACCACGTCGTTGCAGACCATGGTGCTGAGCGTCACCGCGGCGACGATGATCATTCCGGTCCCGGCCGACAGTCCGCCGACGAAGGCGATCAGGGCGACGGTCGGCCAGCCCTCGGCCATCGGGATCGACACCATGAAGGTGTCGGCGCTGACGGTGCCGTCCGGGAACAGCAGGACGCCGGCCAGCGCCACGGGCATCACGAACAGGTTGATCACGACGAGATAGAGCGGGAACAGCCTGGATGCGGCCCTTACGTCGTCGACATGGACGTTCTCCACCACCGCCACGTGGAACTGGCGGGGCAGGCACAGGATCGCGAAGGCGGAAAGCAGCGTCATGGTCCACCAGCTCCAGCGCCCCAGGTCCGGCACGAGCATCCCGCGCAGGTCGGGATGGGCCGAGACCCTCTCCCAAAGGGCACCGGGGCCGCCCATGATCGCGAAGGTGACCACCCCGCCGACGATCAGGAAAGCCGCCAGCTTCACCACCGATTCGAAGGCGACCGCCAGCACGAGGCCGCGATGGTGTTCGTTGGCGTGGATGTGCCGCACGCCGAACAGGATCGAGAACACCGCCATCGCCGCGGTCACCAGCATCACGGTGTCGGTCGAGATCAGGCGGTCGCCGGCGTCCGCCCCGGTCAGAGCCTCGAAGCTGATCGTGATGGCCTTCAGCTGGAGCGCCAGATAGGGCATCACGCCGACCACCGCCGTGACGGTGACCAGCGCCGCGACGGTCTGGCTCTTGCCGTAGCGCGCCGCCAGGAAGTCGGAGATCGAGACGACGTTCTCCGCCTTGGCGATGCGGACCATGCGCGCAAGCACCCGCGAGCCGAGGCCCAGCATCAGGATCGGGCCGAGATATATGGGCAGGAAATCGAAGCCGCTGACGCTGGCCCGGCCGACCGACCCGTAGAAGGTCCACGACGTGCAATAGACCGCCAGGCTCAGGGAGTAGAGGATCGGCGCCCTGGGAGCGCCCCGGCCGGCCGTGGACCAGCGGTCGCCCTGCCAAGCGACGGCGAACAACACGCAGAGGGTCCCGAGCGACACGAGCGCAACGATCCAGGTCTCCATCACCCCCTACCCGCACAATAATTTCGACCCCCTAGACCAAGGTCGGGGCTCCCAACGACCGGGCTCTAGTATTAAAGCTTGTTCACGATGAGGGCGGCCACGAAAAACAGCCTTCCGAGGAGACCCCAAATGCGACAAGAATTGACGCACAAGATCAGAAATAATCCCAAATTCGCCGAGTTAACCCAAAAGCGCACAAAGTTCGGTTGGCAACTGTCCATCCTGATGCTGGCGCTCTACTACGGCTTCATCCTGATCGTTGCCTTTTTCCCCTCCCTGCTCGGCGTTCCGGTCTATGGCGTGATCACGCTGGGCATTCCCTTCGGCATCGTGATCATCCTCGCGGCGTTCCTGCTGACCGGCATCTACGTGCGCCGCGCCAACAGCGAATTCGACGAGCTGAACCGGCAGATCATCGAGGAGAGCAGGCAATGAGAACGACCTCGCGGGGAAGCATCGCGTCGGGTGCCCTGGCGACCCTTGGCGCCGCCTCCATCCTGACCGCTGCCGGCTCGGCCTTCGCCGCCGACGCGATCAGCGGCGCCGTCCAGCAGCAGGCGACCAACTGGACCGCCATCGTCATGTTCCTGATCTTCGTGGCGGGGACGCTGGGGATCACCTACTGGGCCGCGTCCAAGACCAAGTCGGCCAAGGACTTCTACGCCGCCGGCGGCGGCATCACCGGTTTCCAGAACGGCCTGGCGATCGCCGGCGACTACATGTCGGCCGCCTCGTTCCTCGGCATCTCGGCGCTGGTCTACACCTCGGGCTTCGACGGGCTGATCTACTCGATCGGCTTCCTGGTCGGCTGGCCGATCATCCTGTTCCTGATCGCGGAGCAGTTGCGCAACCTCGGCAAATACACCTTCGCCGACGTCGCCTCCTACCGCCTGCGGCAGACCCCGATCCGCACCCTGGCGGCCTCCGGCTCGCTGGTCGTCGTGGCGCTCTACCTGATCGCCCAGATGGTCGGCGCCGGCAAGCTCATCCAGCTCCTGTTCGGCCTGCAATACGTGTATGCGGTGGTCCTGGTCGGTATCCTGATGATCCTGTACGTCACCTTCGGCGGCATGCTCGCCACCACCTGGGTGCAGATCATCAAGGCGGTCCTGCTGCTATCCGGCGCGTCCTTCATGGCGATCATGGTGCTGGTCAACTACAACTTCAACGTCGGCGCCCTGTTCCAGGCGGCCGTGGACATGCATCCGAAGCATGTCGCGATCATGCAGCCGGGTACCCTGGTGAGCGATCCGGTCTCGGCGATCTCGCTGGGCATCGCGCTGATGTTCGGGACCGCCGGCCTGCCGCACATCCTGATGCGCTTCTTCACCGTCGCCGACGCCAAGGAGGCCCGCAAGTCGGTCTTCTACGCCACCGGCTTCATCGGCTACTTCTACATCCTGACCTTCATCATCGGCTTCGGCGCCATCGTCCTGCTGATGAACAACCCGGAATTCTTCCGGCCCGGCCCCGACGGCACGGTGAACCCGATCACCAACATGATCGGCGGCACCAACATGGCGGCCATCCACCTGGCCCGCGCGGTCGGCGGCGACCTGTTCCTCGGCTTCATCTCGGCCGTCGCCTTCGCGACCATCCTGGCGGTGGTGTCGGGCCTGACGCTGGCCGGCGCGTCCGCCGTGTCGCACGACCTCTACGCCTCGGTGTTCCGCCGCGGCCGGGTCAACGAGCAGCAGGAGATCCGGGTTTCCAAGATCGCCACCGTCTGCCTCGGCATCCTGGCGATCATCCTGGGCATCGCGTTCGAGCAGCAGAACATCGCCTTCATGGTGGGTCTCGCCTTCGCCATCGCCGCCTCGGCCAACTTCCCGATCATCTTCCTGTCGATGTTCTGGAGCAAGCTGACCACCCGCGGCGCCCTGATCGGCGGTTTCATGGGCCTGATCAGCGCCACCGTGATGGTGATCCTCGGGCCGACCGTGTGGGAAAGCGTGCTCGCCCACCCCAAGGGCAGCGCTCCCTTCCCCTACGACAACCCGGCGATCTTCTCGGTCACCCTGGCCTTCTTCGGATCCTGGCTGTTCTCGGTACTGGACAAGAGCCAGAACGCGGCCGACGAGGAGCGGGCCTTCGAAGCCCAGTACATCCGCTCCCAGACCGGCATCGGCGCGGAAGGAGCATCGGCCCACTGAGCTTCAACCATCGGGCCTTGGAAGGGCGTTCGACAGGCCCTTCCGACCCACCATCCTCGACGCCCCGGGAAGATATCTTCCCGGGGCGTTCCCTTTGTGCCACCCTCGTGACGCTGGGACACCGGTAAGCCTTTGAAACCGTCGATTTTCCTTTCCAGGAACATCGTGAGGTGGCATGTGTTTTGGGCCAAAACAACCTGATCCGAAACAAGCAGACGAGGAGGATTTCATGTCGCCTGAACAGGAAGACCGGATCAAGCAGCGCGCTTACGAAATCTGGGAGCGCGAAGGGCGGCCGGACGGGCGCGGCGATGTGCACTGGCACATGGCCGTGCAGGAGATCAGGGCCGAGGACGGCTGGGTCGACGATGCTGCCGATCCTGCCGCACCGACCGACGATCTCGGCCGTCAACTGGGTTCCGCGGAAGCGGCCCTGTCTCCCGAAGGCGCCGCCGCGGAGGAGACGCCGCCGGCCGAAGCTCCGCCGGCCCGCAAGCCCCGCGCCCGGAAAGCCGCGGAGCCCAAGACCGAGGAGGCGCCGCCGGCCGAGCCGAAGGCGAAGGGCAAGAAGGCGGCGGCACCCAAGGCCGCGTCGGACGCGCCCAAGGGCGCTTCGGAGAAGCCGAAACGTTCGGCCAAGGCCTGACGCGGCCGCCGCATCACCGCTTGCCCCGGTCGGAGCGATGCCGCCCGGTCGTGCCGGACGGCATCATACGGCCTTTCCCTCCAGGTCCGCCTCCTGGACCCGGACCTCAGATCCGGTGCGTGGTCGTCGTCGTCGTGGTGTTGCGGCCCACCTCGGTGTCCTTCGCGGCGAACCCGAAGTAAGCGGCGGCAATGGCGATGACGGCATGCAGCCAGATGTCGTTGCCGTAAAGCGGGATCAGGCCGAAGGTCGTGTTCAGCCCCGGGATGAAGCCCATGACCGCCAGGACGGCATAGATCACCGCCACGGCCCGGGAATAGACGCGTGCGCCGGCATAGCTCCGGTAAGCCGCGATGCCCCAGATGCCGAAGATGATATGCACGATGTTGTGAAGGATATTGACCGGGAACAGGCCGAACAGGCGACCGAAGTTCTCGGTCACTTCCACGTCGGCAGCCTGTTCAGGCATGTGCATCAGCCCGGGAATGAAGCCGGCGACGCCGACCAGAAGGAATACGATTCCCAAGACGAGTGAGAAGTAGCGTGTGCTCATGGCTGGATTTCCCCAAAGGTTGCACTAGACGTGTCTCGCCGCCCAACAGTGCGAAATCCCTAGGGTTCCCAAAATCCTTCGCGCCCCGAGTCGTCTCGGATCCGCCGGATCCGTCAGTCTTTCCGCGGGTTCAGAGCCTGTTCCAGGGACGCCGCCTCCAGGGCCCGTCGAACCATGAGGGTGATGGAACCGGGATCCAGGCGTGATACGCGACTGCGCACTTCGTTCGGAACCGGGCCGAAGCGGTATTCGAGCATCTCAAGCAACAGTTCCGTCTTGCCTTCGGTTCGACCTTCCGCGCGCCCATCGGCTTTGCCGTCCGCGTAGAGTCGTTGCGCCATCGTCGCCACTTCGTCGCGCTCCTCTTTCGACAAGGGGGCGGCAAGCATGTCCAGGGTCGGCCGGTCCAGATCAGTATAGACATTGATCATGTAGATAAAAAGCTGGACGATCCTGTCGTCGCGATCGACCTCGTCGGTGGCCAGGGCAAGCAGCCGGCGTCGAAAGTCCCGCCGGCCGCGCGCCAGCTTCATGACCGCCAGACCGAACCGCAGGAAGGGATCGCATGACCGTTCCTCGTCCACCGTCGTGCGCATGTCGAAAACGGTATAGGCGAACTTCGGCACGAAGGGCGCCAGTTCCGGGCCTACGTCATACAGGCCGGAGTAGTCCGGCGGTTCCGCCCAGGGCCTGGTACCGTGACAGATCACCAGCGGAATGACGGGGGGCAGCGGAGGCTTTCCTCCGCTGGCAAAATGGTCCTCTCCGGTCAGCGCGATGTAGCGCAGGAGCTTGGACAGCACGGCGGATGTCGGTCGCCTGCGGCCGTCATGTTCGATCAGGACCTGGGCAAGCGCGCAGCCGCCGCTTCGCAGGCCTATGCGGCAGAGAAGGTCCGTGTCGCTGTCGCGTTGGTCGGAATCGATGAAGGAGCCCGATAGCCGCACGGGCGGATCGGGTGACATGAGGGCCACGATCGCGGGCGGCAGTCGCTCGCGCAGGAAGGTCGCGGCGGTGGCGGGGCGGCCGAGCAAAGTCTTTGCGATGTGATCGTGGTGGGAACTGCCGCGTGTCATGCGGCTCTTCCGGACTACATCGGTATGCCCCGCAAGGCGGTCCAGGTGCGTCCGGCTGTCGCCCGAGGGTTCCTGCTACTGATGCTGGTTCAGGAGCTTGCGCTCCACCGTCTGGAGGTGGCGGCGCATCGCCTGGGCGGCCTGCTCCATGTCCCGATCCGCGATGGCGGCCACAATCGCCTCGTGCTCGACGAAGCTGTGGTGCTGGGGATCGGGCTGGGTCCTGTTGGCGCGAAGGCGGCCCCAGGCCACCGCGCGCCGGACGGCGTTGAGCGTGTCGAAGATGGTCAGCAGGAGCGTGTTGCGCGTGGCCTCGGCGATCGACCGGTGAAGGCGGTTGTCCCAGCTCTCGTACTGGCGCCAGGTTGTCGCCGTCCGTGACCGCGCCATGCAGGTCCGCATTTCCGCGATGTCCGCCGCCGTCGCGTTGAGCGCCGCCATCCGCGCGATCTCCGGCTCGATCAGCAGTCGCGTCTGCATCACCTCGGCCGGATTGGTCCTGCTGGTCGTGACGGAAAGGTCGGCCAGGCTCTCCGTCGGCCGGCTGCCGATGAAGGTGCCCTTGCCGACATGGCGCCACAACTGACCTTCCGCCTCCAGGGTCGCCAGGGCCTTGCGCAGTTCGCCGCGGCTGACTCCCAGTTGCCGGCAGAGTTCGCGCTCGGGCGGCAGGCGGCTGTCCACCGTCAGCGGCGCCTGTGCCAGGAATGCCCGGAGCTGGGTCAGCGTGCCTTGCGGATCGACACCGTTGGTCGTCATAGAGCCTCAACCAATTTGACGATTGGTCCCCCATGATCGTCAACGCCGAGGCCGAAATCAAGCCATATCGCTTGACTCCATCTCAAACCAAGCTTTACCATTTTGTCATTGGTCAAGAATGGTCGGGATCAACCCGGCCCGCGAGCAGGTCTCGCAGATATCCGGTGACTGGCGAACCTATAGGGAGGAAGCCATGGCTCTGTTGAATCGGAACGTCCTGTCCAAATCAGTGGCTCGCGCCGGCGCGGCGCTCGTCGTGGCCATCGGCCTGTCGGCGATACCGATCGCCGCAGAAGCGGCCGGAAAGATCCGCATCGCCTTCGGCGACATCGCTTCGGTCGAGGCGCTTGGCTTCCTGACCGCGATCGAGCGGGCCAAGGAGCGCGGCGTGGAGATCGACATCACCTACCTGAAGTCGGAGGACATCGCCGCCCAGGCCGTGGTCGGCGGGCAGGCGGACATCGGCGTCGGCACGCCATACGCGCTTCTCCAGAAGGTCCGCGCACCGATTCGGATCTTCTACCAGATGAGCACGCTGCGCTTCTATCCGGTGGTCAACACGGAGTTCTATCAGGACTGGAAGGATCTGAATGGCCAGGAGATCGCGGTCCATTCCCGCGGGTCCGGCACCGAGGCGATCATGAACCTGCTGGCCAAGAAGAACGACATCCGTTACGGCCAGGTCAGCTACGTCCCGGGCTCGGAGGTCCGCACCGGAGCTCTCCTCCAGGGCAACGTCAAGGCGACCATCGTCGATTCAGCCGGCTGGCGCCTGCTCCAGGCGCAGGCTCCCGGCAAGTTCAAGGTGCTGCCGGTGGAGGGCATAGACGCCAGCGACGAGGCGCTCTACGCCAACACCAACTTCCTGGAACGCGAGCGGGAATCGGTCAACATCCTGACCGAGGAGCTGCTGAACACCTTCCGGGAAATCGACGCCAAGCCCGCCGTCGTCACCGAGTTCCGCCAGAAATACAACCTGCTCCCGGACCTGCCGGCCGAAGTCGTCGCCGACATGGAGCCCTACTACAAGGATGCGGCGGATGTCGGCCTGTTCCCGGCCAACGGCGGCGGGGAAGATGCGGCCCGGGACGATTTCGAGTTCTACAGCGTGGCCGGCCAGCTCCAGGGCGATCCGGCGAGCCTGAAGGTGGCGGATTTCTGGACGCTGGAGCCCTTGTCCCAAGCGCTCCAGAAGGTCGGCCGGCGCTGACGCCGGCCGCTGCCGTAAACAAGGACCCGTCATGTCCCAGCTTCTCGTCCACAAGGCCGGTCCCCCGATCGGTCCCGCCCCCGCTTTCGTCCGCTGGGCCGCCACGCGCGACCATACCCTGTTGTGGCGGCTGCTCTCCCTGGCGCTGTTCTGCGGCGTCTGGGAGGTGGCGGGACAGATCCCGGTCAATTATGCGCTGCCGCCTTTCTCCCAGACCTTCAAGGCGTTCGTCGGGATGGTCCTGGACGGCAGCCTGATTTCCGCCTACGCCACCACGCTCCAGCCGCTGGTCATCGGGGTCGTCATCTCCGCCGTCATCGGCGTCGGCATCGGCATCCTGATGGGGCTGAAGCCGATGGCCGAGTGGCTGGCGGCGCCGGTCTTCATCGTGATGCAGGCGGCGCCCATGGCGGCGCTGATCCCGCTGATCACCTTCGTCTACGGCATCGGCATGACGTCCAAGGTCCTGTCGGTCTGCGTCCTGGCGCTGCCGGTGATCGTGCTCAACTGCTACAAGGCGGTCCGCAACGTCAATCCGTCGCTGGTCGCCATGTGCCGCTCCTTCCAGGGCACCCGGTGGCAGCAGGTCGCGAAGATCGTCATTCCCGACGCCAGCCCGCTGATCTTCGCCGGTCTCCGGCTGGGCATCTCCGCCGGCTTCATCGGCATCGTGCTGGCCGAGCTCCTGATCACGCCGACCGGCATCGGCGACCTGATCACCTACCACCGCTCGGTCGCGAACTATGCCGAGATGTACGCGACCATCACCTCCATCATCGTTTTCTCCGCGGTCACGGTCGGGTGCTTGCAGCGCCTCGAAGTGTCGCTGTTCCGTCCCGAGAAGAGGGAGATCGCCTGATGCCGGCCGCCATGCCTCGCATCCACGAAATGCCCGCCCCGGCCAAGGCCGACAACATCGTCGAGGTCCGCGGCCTGTCGAAGTTCTACGGCACCTTCGAGGCGCTGAAGGAAATCGACCTGGACTTCCCCCGCGGCGAACTGATCTCGCTGCTCGGACCCAGCGGCTGCGGCAAGACCACCCTGCTGAAGATGATCGCCGGCCTGATCGAGCCGTCGAAAGGCGAGGTCCTGGTCAAGGGACGTCCGGTCACGGGGCCGGGGCCGGAGCGCGCCTTCGTCTTCCAGGACTTCGCGCTGATGCCCTGGGCGACCGTGATCCGCAACGTCGCATTCGGGCTGGAGCTCCGGGGGATGCCGAAGGCGCAGCGCCACGAGATCGCCCGGCGCTACATCGCCGAAGTCGGTCTTGCCGGTTTCGAGGAGCGCTATCCGCACGAACTGTCCGGCGGCATGCGCCAGCGGGTGGGGCTGGCCCGCGCGCTGTCCGTGGATGCCGACGTGCTGCTGATGGACGAGCCGTTCTCGGCCGTGGACGAGCAGACCCGCCGCAAGTTCCAGGAGGACCTGCTGAGCCTGCGCCGGGTGCAGCGCAAGACCTTCATCTTCGTGACCCACAGCATCGAGGAGGCCGTCTATGTCTCCGACCGGATCGTCCTGCTGTCGCGCGGTCCCGGCCGGGTGTCGCGGATCATCAAGCCCGACATCCCGCGCGACGGCACCCCCGACGAGATCCGCCGCGACAGGCGCTACCTGGATACCATCGAGGATATCTGGGACGGCCTGAAGCGGTTCGTCGAGTGAGCGGGGAAGGGGGAGGACGGCCATGACCCTGTTCGGCTACCGCGTGCCCATGATGTCCTCGCTGCTGGTCTGGTGCCTGCTGTGGGAACTGGTCGGCCGCCTGGACCTGATGTTCCTGGTCCCGCCCTTCACCGCGGTCCTGGCGGCCATGGTGGAGCTGGTGCAGTCGCCGCAGTTCCAGTCTGCCACGGTGGTGACGCTGCGCAGCTTCGTTCTCGGCATGGTGCTGGCGATCGTGGTCGGCGTGGCGCTGGGCGTCCTGATGGGGCGGTTCCGCGCCGCCGACCGGCTGCTCGGCATGTGGGTGAACCTGTTCGTCAGCGCTCCGCTGTCGGCGCTGGTGCCGATCCTGATGATCCTGTTCGGCCTGGGCGACGCCACCATCGTCGCGACGGTCTTCCTGTTCGCGGTCTGGATCATCGCGCTGGACACCCAGGCCGGAGTGAAGCACATCTCCGGCTCGCTGGTGGAGATGAGCCGGTCGTTCGGCGCCCGGCAACGGGACGTGTATCTGAAAATCCTGCTGTGGGCGGCCCTGCCGGAGATCCTCGCCGGCATCCGCCTGGGCATGATCCGCGGCGTGAAGGGGGTGGTGATCGGACAGCTTCTCGTCTCGATCATCGGTTATGGTGAGCTGTTCGAACTGTACTCCCGCAACTTCCTGATGGAGCGGTTCTGGGCGCTGACCATCCTTGTCTTCGCTTTCGCCATCCTGGTGTCCGAACTGGTCGGCGCCATCGAAAAACGCATCGAATACTACGCTGGAGTCCGTCAATGAGTGCAAACAGCAACGGCCGCTGGGCCTTCGAACCCGCTGCCATCCCCAGCCTGCCGATCCGCGGCTCCGACGCGCGCTTTCCGGTCCATCGCATCTACTGCATCGGCCGCAACTTCGCCGCCCACGCGATCGAGATGGGGCACGACCCCAACCGCGAGCCGCCGTTCTTCTTCCAGAAGAACCCGGACAACCTGGTCACCGACGGCAAGTTCCCGTACCCGGACCGGTCCGAGGACGTGCATTTCGAGATCGAGATGGTCGTGGCGCTGTCCAGGGGCGGCAAGAACATCCCGATCGACCAGGCGCTCGACCATGTCTTCGGCTACGGCGTCGGCCTCGACATGACCCGGCGCGACCTGCAGGGCGAGGCCAAGAAGCTCGGCCGCCCGTGGGAGATCGGCAAGGCGTTCGAGGCATCCGCCCCGTGCAGCGAGATCATCCCGGTCACGGAGATCGGCCACCCGGCCCAGGGCCGCGTCTGGATGAAGTGCGACGGCGAGCAGCGGCAGGAAGGCGACCTCAACCAGATGATCTGGAAGGTGCCGGAAATGATCAGCTACCTGTCCGACTACTTCACCCTGGCCGCCGGCGACGTCATCTTCACCGGGACGCCGGCCGGCGTGGGCGGCGTGAAGCGCGGGAACGTGCTGGTCGGCGGCGTCGACGGTGTCACCGAGCTGAACGTCACCGTGGTCTGAGCCTTCCGGCCCGAACCGCCGAAAGGGAGCATCGTCCGCCGACGATGCTCCCTGGATTTCGATTTTTCGACGCTGTATCAGGGTATGGCCGGCTGCATCCAAGTCCCGCGCCTGGAGTTCCCTCGTGATACGCGTCAATCCTTTCCTGCACGACACCGCCAGTCCGCCGATCCCGGAAGCCCAGGGCTGGGCGCGGCGCTACGGCGGCGGCCGCGGTCCGCTGGTGGACCTGGCGCAGGCCGTTCCCGGATACCCTCCGCACCCCGACATCCTGGAAGCCTTGGCGAGCGCGGCGGCGTCGCCGCTGCTTGCCGGCTACGGCGGGATCCTGGGGGACCAGGATCTGCGGACCGCCTATGCCGGGCATGTCGCCGGCATCTTCGGAGTTCCGATCCGGCCCGCCGAGGTCGCGATCACGTCGGGCTGCAACCAGGCCTTCTTCGCCGCGGTCCTGGCCCTGGCGAAGGCCGGTGATGCCGTCATCCTGCCCAGCCCCTGGTACTTCAACCACAAGATGACGCTGGACATGCTCGGGATCGAGGCCCGGGCGGTGCCGGCCTCGGCGGAGGATGGGTTCGTGCCGGACCCGGGCCGGATATCCGAGGCCATCGACGGGCGCGTCCGGGCCGTCGTCCTGATCAGCCCCAACAATCCGACGGGCGCTGTCTATTCTCCGGAAACCCTGCGCGCGATCCATCGCATCTGCCGCGACCGGGGCGTGGCGCTGGTGCTGGACGAGACCTACCGGGATTTCCTGGCCGATGCCCGGACGCGGCCCCATGACCTGTTCGGGCAGCCGGACTGGCAGGATACGCTGGTCGAGCTGTACAGCTTCTCGAAATCCTTCTGCATTCCCGGCCATCGGCTCGGGGCCGTGATCGCCGGGGAGGCCTTCCTCGCCGAGTTCGCCAAGGTGATCGATTGCATCCAGATCTGCGCGCCGCGGGTGGGCCAGCACGCGCTGGCGG
Source organism: Skermanella rosea (assembly GCF_016806835.2). Taxonomy (NCBI): domain Bacteria; kingdom Pseudomonadati; phylum Pseudomonadota; class Alphaproteobacteria; order Rhodospirillales; family Azospirillaceae; genus Skermanella; species Skermanella rosea. Next base: position 2,386,825 of record NZ_CP086111.1, read on the forward strand.
CCACGCTGGAGCCCATGGCCGCCTGGCGGGAGGAGAACCGGCGGGAGATCATCGGCCGGGCCGAGGCCTTCCGGTCGGCGGCGGCACGGTTTGACGGCTGGCGGCTTGACGCCATCGGCGCCTATTTCGCCTTTCTCCGGCATCCCTTCGACGTGCCGGCCGCCGCCGTCGCCGAGCGGCTCGCGGAGGAGCGGGGCGTCCTGTGCCTGCCCGGCAGCTATTTCGGTCCGGGCAACGAAAGCCATCTCCGCATCGCCTTCGCCAACGCGGATCGGGCTGCCATCGAGGGGCTGCCCGACCGCTTCCTGAACCTGACGATAGGGTAGGAAGAGCCATGGACCAGGAAGAACTGGAGCGCCTGCGCGCGAAGTACGGCCAGCTGCACGGCGGCGAGGTCTTCGACCCGACCTTCCGCAAGGTCGCGGACACCATCTTCTCGAAGAGCGGCACGCGGCTCGCCCCCTATGCCGGAATGCCGACCTTCCTGTCGGCGCCGCACCGGCCGATCGATCCGCAGGCCCCGGACTTCGGCGACCTTCAGGTGACGATGCTCGGCGTGCCGATGGACCTGGGCGTGACCAATCGGAATGGTTCGCGCTTCGGCCCCCGCGCGCTGCGGACCATAGAACGCATCGGTCCCTACAACCACGTGCTCCAGACCGCTCCGGTGTCGGAGCTGCGGGTGGCCGACATCGGGGACGTGCCGTTCCGCAGCCGCTTCAGCCTGGACTCCTCCCACGAGGATATCGAGGCCCATGTGGCGAAGATCGTGGCGGCAGGCGTCGCCCCCCTGTCGGTCGGCGGCGACCATTCCATCTCCCTCCCGATCCTGAAGGCGCTGGGCAAGGACCGACCGGTCGGCATGATCCATATCGACGCCCATTGCGATACCAGCGGCGGGTTCGACCAGACCAAGTTCCACCACGGCGGCCCGTTCCGCCAGGCGGTGCTGGAAGGCGTGCTGAACCCGAAGCGGGTGATCCAGATCGGTATCCGCGGCTCGGCCGAATACCTGTGGGAATTCTCCTACGACAGCGGCATGACCGTCATCCACGCGGAGGAGATCACCGGCCTCGGCATGCCGGCGGTGATCGAGCGCGCCCGCGCGGTGGCCGGCGACGGGCCGACCTATGTCTCCTTCGATATCGACAGCCTCGACCCGGCCTTCGCGCCCGGCACCGGAACCCCGGAAGTGGGCGGCCTGACCACGCGCGAGGCGCTGGAGCTGCTGCGCGGCCTGAAGGGCCTGGACATCGTCGGCGGCGACGTGGTCGAAGTCGCCCCGCAGTACGACGCCACGACCAACACGGCGCAGGCGGGCGCCCAGATGCTGTTCGAGATCCTCAGCCTGATGGTCTACAGCCCGTCGATCGGCGCCAAGGAATAAACGACCAAGCAAGAAATCGAACGAACAGAACAGGAAGGTGAAGCGATGACCGAAATGACCAAGTCCGGGATCACCCGGCGTTCCGTGCTGGCCGGCGCCGCGGCGGGCGCGGCCCTGCTGGCCATGCCGTCGATCCTGCGGGCGGCCGACCGCTCGCTGAAGGTCGGCGTCTACGGCGGGTACTTTCAGGAGTCCTTCGACGAGCACATCTTTCCCGACTTCACCAGCGCCACCGGGATCGAGGTGGAGTCCATCTCCGAGCCGACCGGAGAGGCCTGGCTGGTCCAGCTCTCCCAGGCCGCCCGGGCGGGCCAAGCTCCGGCCGATGTGTCGATGATGTCCCAGGTCGCCATTCTGAAAGGGCAGGCGATCGATCTCTGGGCACCGCTCGACCCGGCCAAGATCCCCAACCTGGGCAACCTGCTGCCGCAGTTCGTCAACAGGTATCCCGACGGGCGGATCGCCGGTGTCGGCGCCGTCGCCTGGTACATCACGCTGGTGACGAATACCGATGTCTATCCGGAGGCGCCGGATTCCTGGGCCGCCCTGTGGGACCCCGCCAACCGGGACCGCCTGGGCCTGCTGGCGCTGGTCTCCAACTCCTTCCTGCTCGAGGTGACCGCCAAGACCTTCTTCGGCGGCCCGGCCAAGCTCGACACCGAGGAAGGCATCCTGGAGGTCATGGACAAGCTGGCCGAGGTCAAGCCGAACGTCCGGCTGTGGTATCGGGACGAGGCGCAGTTCGAGCAGGCGCTCAAGTCGGGCGAGATCCCCATGGGCCAGTATTACCATGACGTGACGGGGCTCGCCGCCGCCGACGGCAACCCCGTCCGCTCCACCTTCCCCAAGGAGGGCGGCATCCTGGATTCCGGCTCCTGGGCGGTGTCCGCCGCTTCCAAGAAGACCGCGGAGGCGCACGAGTTCATCAACTACATGAGCCAGCCGCAGATCCAGGCGAAGCTGTCGCGCAACGTCGGCACGGCCCCGACCGTGGCCCGCAGCCTGACCGACCTGACGGACCAGGAGTTCGCGGCGGTATCGAGCGAGATCGAGCCGATCATCCCGCGCTACGACCTGTACCAGACCAAGTCCGACTGGCTGAACCAGAAATGGACCGAGCTGATCGTCGCCGGCTGACTTGACCTGGAGGAGGCTATCCATGTCCGGCCTGGTACTGGAGGGCATATCGAAGCGGTTCGGTGGCGTCGCCGCCGTGGACCATGTCGACCTCGCCGTTCCGAACGGAACCTTCGTCTGCATGCTGGGGCCGTCCGGCTGCGGCAAGACGACCCTGCTGAGAACCATCGCCGGGCTGGAGGAGCCGACCTCCGGCCGGATCCTGATCGACGGCAAGGACATGACCCGGGTGCCGGCGCACCGGCGCGACTTCGGCATGGTGTTCCAGTCTCTGGCCCTGTTCCCGCACCTGAACGTCGGCGAGAACGTCGCGTATCCCTTGCGGATCCGCGGCGTCGGCCGGGCCGAGCAGGCGAAACGGGCGGAGGAGTTGCTGGCCCTGGTAGACCTGGGCGGCTACGCGGGCCGGCCGGTGTCGCAGCTTTCCGGAGGACAGCGCCAGCGCGTGGCCATCGCTCGGGCCCTGGCGCTGTCGCCCAAGCTGTTCCTGCTCGACGATCCGCTGTCCGCGCTCGACGCCAAGCTGCGCGAGGCGATGCAGGTGGAACTGCGCAAGCTCCAGCAGCGCCTGGGCATCACGACGATCGTAGTGACCCACGACCAGCGGGAGGCGATGACCATGGCCGACCTTGTCGTCGTGATGGGGCAGGGGCGAATCCAGCAGGCGGCGTCGCCGGTCGAGATCTATCGACGTCCGGTCAACAGCTTCGTCGCCGATTTCATTGGCTCCACCAACCTGATCATCGTCCGGGCGGGCGGGCAGGGGGGCGGGCAGGGCGTCGAGGCTCCCGGCGGCACGATCCCGGGAGTGAGCCTGGCGCCCGGACAGTCGCAGGCGACCCTGTCGGTCCGGCCGGAGGACATCCACCTCGTCCCGGCCGGCGAGGCTCCGCTGACCGGCAGGATCAGCTTCATCCGGGACCTGGGCGCCAGCATCGAGACCTTCGTCGATGCGGACGGCACCCAGATCGTCGCGGTCGCGTCCCCGCGCGAGCGGGCGCATTTCCGGATCGGCGATACCGTGGGCCTGAGGCTCGATCCCGAGGCCTGCCGGGTGCTCGCGTCGTGAGGGCGGATGCTCCGAAGCGGGCGGCGGATTATGCCCCGCTGGCCTTCCCCGCCCTGATGCTGACCGTCTTCTTCGTGGTGCCGTTCGGCATCATGGTGATGGTCAGCTTCTTCCAGCGCCAGCCCGGCGGCTTCTACACGCCGGACTTCGTGTTCAGCAGCTACGAACGCTTCCTCTCCGCCTTCTTCGGCGGCGTGCTGGGGTTCTCCCTGGGGCTGGCGGCGCTGGTGGCCGTGATCTGCGTGGCGGTCGGGTTTCCCTTCGCCTACGAACTGGCCCGGACCCGCCGCCGGGTCCAGGTCGCCTGGCTGGTGGCGCTGCTCGCCGTGCTGTCCCTGTCGGAGGTGATCATCGGCTTCGCCTGGTCCACGCTGCTGTCGCGGACCGCGGGGATCTCCAACCTGCTGGTCTGGCTCGGCCTCATGGAAAAGCCGACGGCGCTGACGCCCAATTTCGGCGCCGTGCTGACCGGCATGGTCTACCAGGCGTTCCCCTATACCGTGCTGGTCCTCTACCCGGCGATGGCGCGGCTCGACCCGACCTTGATGGAGGCGTCGCGGACCCTGGGCGCCCACCCGCTCCGCGCATTCCTGACCGTCGTCGTGCCGGCGCTGCGGAACACGATCCTGGCGACCTTCATCATGGTCTTCGTCTTCGCGCTCGGTTCTTACCTGCTGCCCCAGCTCCTGGGCCGTCCGCAGCACTGGACCCTGTCGGTGCTGATCACGGACCAGGCGGTCTATCAGTCGAACCTGCCGTTCGCCGCCGCCATGGCGGTGTTCCTGGTGCTGGTGACGCTGTCGCTGGTGGGGCTCGCCCTGCTGGTCGGCCGCAAGGAGAGCGCGGCATGAGCGGCAAGCTGTTCCGGCGTATCCTGTTCACCCTGGTGGCCCTGTTCATGGCGGCACCGCTGATCGTCATCGCCGGAGTGTCCGTCAATGCGCAGCGATCGCTGGTCTTCCCGCCGGCGGGCTTCTCCGCCCGCTGGTACGGCGAGATCTTCACCGATGCCGCCTGGCGGGGAGCCCTGACGGCGTCGGTGACCGTCGCGGCGCTCTCCGCGGCGGTGGCGGTGGCGATCGCGTTCCCGCTCTCCTGGTTCCTGTGGCGGCGCCATGCTCCCTGGGCGCGCGTGTTCCAGATGCTCGGCACGGCGCCCTTCATCCTGCCGCCGGTCATCACGGCCCTGGGCTTCCTGACGTTCTGGACGACGGTCGGGGCCTATGGGCAACCCTGGACGGTGGTGGTGGCCCACGGCATCTTCTTCGTGACCCTGCCGCTGGTCACGCTGTCCCTGGGATTCGCCTCGATCGACCGGGCGCTGGTCGAGGCGGCGGCGACCATGGGGGCCGACGACCGGACCATCCTGCGGACGATCGTGCTGCCCCTGATCCGGCCCTACATCGTATCGGGGTTCGCCTTCGCCTTCGTGCTGTCGCTGAACGAGTACATCGTCGCCTACATGACCGTAGGCTTCACGCTGGAGACGCTGCCGATCAAGATCTTCAACTCGCTGCGCTACGGCTACACTCCGACCATGGCGGCGGTCAGCATCCTGTTCGTCGCGGTGGCGGTCCTCGTCTTCGGCCTGATCGCCCGCTTCGGCGACCTGCCGAAACTGCTCGGTGCCTGGAGTTCACGGGATTGACGAAAGCACCCTTGCGCCTCGCCCTGCTGCAGATGGAAGCGGTCGCGGGCGATGTCGCCGCCAACCTGGACCGCATCGCCGCCGCTGCCGAAGAGGCCGCTGCGGCAGGGGCCGGCTGCCTGCTCGCACCCGAACTGGCGCTGACGGGCTACGGCGCCGGCGCCGCCATCCGGGCCTTGGCCGAACCCGCCGATGGCGCGCAGGTCGCGGCCCTGGGCGCGATCGCCGCGCGCACCGGGATCGCGGTGGCCTGCGGCTTCGCGGAGGCGGCGGATGGAGCCGTCTACAACAGCGCCGCCGCGGTTTTCCCCGACGGCACCCGCCATGTCTTTCGCAAGCTGCACCTGTACGGCGACTACGAGAAGGGCCTGTTCCGCCCCGGCGCCGCCGCTCCGGCGGTGTTCCCGCTGGGCGGCCTGAAGGCCGGCCTGCTGATCTGCTACGACGTCGAGTTCCCGGAGACGGTGCGCCACCTGGCATCCTCGGACGCGGACCTGATCCTGGTGCCGACGGCCCTGCCGGCCAGCGAGCACGCGGGCTTCATCGCGCGGTCGATCATCCCGGTACGGGCCTTCGAGAACCAAGTCTTCGTCGCCTACGCCAACCATGCCGGCCGGGATGCCGCGTTCTCCTATGCCGGCCTGGCCGGCATCGCTGCGCCGGACGGTTCCGATCTCGCCCGCGCACCGGCCACGGGCACCCATCTGCTGATCGCCGACATCGACCCCGCCGCTTTCGGTGACGCACGCGCGGCCAACCCGTACCTGATCGACCGCCGAATGCGTTTCATCAGCGGACCCAACCAGACCTGAAGAGGAACGCCTCCCATGACCGCGACCCCGTTTCCGGAACCGGCCGTGCCCCCTCTGCCTGAGCCTTACCAGACTCCCTCGGCGCTCAACTTCTCCACCGTGGTCGGCTGGCCCGAGGGTCGGAAGCCGGCCGCTCCTGACGGCTTCGAGGTGACGCTCTACGCCGACGGGCTGGACTATCCGCGCTGGTTCCATCTGCTGCCAAACGGCGACGTCCTGGTGTCCGAAGCCCGGACCCAGCTGAAGCCGGACCATAACCCGAACTCGCCGGCGGTGCAGGGCGACAAGCGATCCCGCGCGCTCGGGCAGAGCGCCAACCGCATCACCCTGCTGCGCGACGCAGATGGCGACGGTTTTCCGGAGACCCGCGAGACCTTCCTGGAGGGGCTGAGGCAGCCTTTCGGGATGGCGCTGCTGGGCGACACGCTCTACGTCGCCAACACCGACGGCGTCCTGGCCTTTCCCTACAAGGAGGGGCAGATCCGCATGGAGGCCCAAGGCCGCAAGATCCTCGACCTGCCGGCCGGCGGCTACAACAACCACTGGACCCGAAACATCCGCGTCGGTCCCGACGGGACGAAGCTTTACGTGACCGTCGGCTCCGCCAGCAATGTGGCCGAGTACGGCATTGAGGAGGAGCATCGCCGCGCCGCGATCCTGGAGATCAATCCCGACGGCAGCGGCGAACGCATCTTTGCAAGCGGCCTGCGCAACCCCGTCGGCCTGGATTGGGAGCCGGAGACCGGCGTGATGTGGACGGCGGTCAACGAGCGGGACGAGCTGGGCGACGAGCTGGTGCCCGACTACATGACCAGCGTCCAGGACGGCGGCTTCTACGGCTGGCCCTATTCCTATTTCGGCAAGATCGAGGACCCGCGGCTGCGCGGGCAGCGGCCCGATCTGGTGGCGAAGTCGATCGTGCCCGACATGGCGTTGGGCTCCCACACCGCGTCGCTGGGGCTGGCCTTCTATCGCGGAACCGCCTTTCCCGAGCGCTACCGCGGCGGTGCCTTCATCGGTCAGCACGGGTCATGGAACCGGTCCGAGCTGTCGGGCTACAAGGTCCTGTTCGTCCCCTTCGCCAATGGCCGACCGAGCGGACCGGGCGAGGATTTCCTGACCGGTTTCGTGGCCGAGCAGTCCAGGAGCGAAGTGTACGGCCGGCCCTGCGGCATCGCGGAGCTGCCCGACGGGTCGCTGCTGGTGGCCGACGATGCCGCCGACAGGATCTGGCGCGTCGCGGCCGTCCGCTAGTGGTCCGGCACAGTGTTTTTGATTGATTCATCGTAGGTCGGCCCCGGCCGAAGGCCGACGCCGACAGCGTGGCCGGAGCGTTGACGCAGGGTGTCGGCATTCGCCCTGACGGGCGAAGGCCGACCTAACGCACTCCGCTCCGCCGAACGTCATCAAAAACACTATGCTGGACCGCTAGGCGGAGCCCGCCTGGCTGCTTCCGGAGTCGACCGCGAAGTCGAGCTGGAGGCTGACGAGGTCGATCCCGCGCTCGTCCGGCTCGCTCTCCGCCAGGAGGAACGGTCCGTAGTCCGCCCGCTCGGTGCGGGCGATCAGCACTACGCCCGCGGGGAGCACGATGACCTGCCACAGCACGTCCTCGTGCTCCCGGCTGGCGGTCACGGGATCGATGCCGCTGGCCCCATGGGCGGCCATGCGGGAGAAGGCGACCATTCCCGCGGCGTCCCGCATGGCCGGCCGGTAGGAGGGATGCCGCGACAGGGCGGCATCGCCCATCCGGGGCGGCAGGTCCAGCGTGGCGATAATCCTCGGGCCGAACGGGGTGTCCCGCAGGCAGCCGTCGATCAGCACGGCCGGCGCGCCGAGATCGCGCATTATGGAGCGGCAATGGGCCAGCAGGGGACGCCATAGGGGCGGCGGATTGGAGACCAGGATCGGGATGCATCGAGCCATGGTTTGAAAGGTAAGGAGCGGGCGGGCGAAAATCGAGAGTTGTTGACCGCAGGTCCGCGAGCCGCCAAACATCGCACTCCCGTTCCATTCCGGTTCCTGCACGCTCCGCACCATGGCCCGCATCCAGATCGTCGCCCGAATCAACCTCGATGTCGTGGTCAGGCTGGACGGTCCCGTCGCCAGCGGGGCACAGCTGAAGGGGCAGTTCGGCCAGGGCCGCCTAGGCGGCGGCGGATCGAACACCGGCGTGGCGCTGGCCTATGCCGGGCACGACGTGGCGCTGTTCGCCGATGTCGGCGGGGATGCCGGCGGTGCGGCAATGCTTGCAGAACTCTCCGCCCTGGGCATCGATGTCTCGCGCGTGCGGCGCCTCCCCGAACCGACGCCGCCGGTCCTCGTCCTGCTGGACCCGGACGGCGAACGGACGATCATCCGCGGCCGGCCCTCCCTGGTCCTGCCTCCGGCCCTGCCCGATCCCGCGGAGCCGGCGGACGCCCTCTACGTCAAAGCCTACGGGCCCGAGGTGGCGGACCTGCTCCGTGCCCGCCTGGAAACCTGCCTGGTGGTCAGCCACGCGCCACCCGCCGGTACGACAGGCTGGCCGGCGCATGTGGTCGTGGACTCCGCCGCCCACATGACCGACGAGGCGTTGGCCGATCCCTATGCGGCGGCCCGGCGCTTCGCCGGGGAAAGGCTGCGCTGGATGGTGGTGACCGACGGCTCCAGGGGGGCGACGGCCTTCGGCCCTTCCGGTCCGGTCCATGTTCCGGCGGTGCCGGCCACCGTGGTGGACAGCACGGGTGCCGGCGACGTCTTCACCGCCGGTCTGATCCATGGTCTGGCCGGCGGTGCGCCGATCCGCGAGGCCCTGTCGATCGGAGCCCGCTGGGCGGCGCTGGCGGTCACGTCGCCGACATCGGTGCCGCCGCCTTCGCTCCGCGACCTGACGGCCTGACCTCAGGCCCCGGCGAATTCGGTCTTGGGCACGCCCAGGATCTTCGCCAGCTGCTTCATCCTTATCTGCACGGCATCGCTGTCGGGGACGTCCTCGCTGCCTTCCGCGACCTCCAGGCGGACGGCATCGGCGGTGATCCGCAGCCGCGCCATGTCGAGGATACCCGGCACGCTGCCGGAGAAGCGATGGCCGAGCTGCATCGCGCGGCCGAGGATCTGGGCGCGACGATGCACGGCCGGGGTCAGCAGCGACAGCGCGGGCTGAAGGCACGCATCATCCGGTTTGCCGCCGTAACGGGCATGCAGGGTCGCCGCGATGAACACCCGCTCCGTGTGCGTTACGCCGATGAACGGGAAATGGACGACCCGCGCGAAGCACTGGTGTGCCTTGACGTCGGCATGGTCCGCCCAGGCCATGTCGGAGAGCGCGCAGGCCGCAAGCCTGAGCCGGCGTTCCCCAGCGGTTTCGTCGGGGAACAGGGATTCCGTCCAGCGTACCAGCGCCGGCGCGAAGGCCGGGACCCGCGCGATGGGGAGGCCGAATGCCTGGGTGCCCTCGATCAGCGGATCGCGTTGCCGCAGGGCGGGGGAGAGCCGCGAATAGAGCCATCCCTCGCGCAGGCCCAGGGCGGAGAAGACGACCCGCTCCGGGCGCAGGTTCTTCAGCAGCCTGTCCATCACCAGTGCCGCAGCCGGAAGCGTCTTAGCCCGCCGGCCGGGCACTCCGGGAAGCGCCGAGATCTTTTCCGGCGTCATCTTCCAGACCAACTTGGCGAAGCTTCTCAGGTCGTTCGCATCCACGTCGTAGCCGTGCGCGACCTTCAGGGGAGCATTGACCGATTCCATGTGGGCGCGGGCCAGGGCGCGCCAGCCGCCGCCGACGGCATAGAATACCGGCTTGGTCAGCAGCGGCGGAAGCTGGCCTTTCATGACCTCGTCGATCTGCCGCTTGGCACTTTCCGCCGAGTCCTCCAGCATCGCTTCGACCGGCAAGGCGCCCAGGGGAAGGCTGACCGAGCGCTCGCCGACATGGTCTTCCAGTGCTTCGGCGACCTCGAGGCTGCCGCCGCCCATGTCGCCGACCAGTCCCTTCGGCCGGTAGAAGCCGGAGATGACGCCGAGCGTGGCGAAATGCGCCTCCTCCGATCCCGACAGCAGGCGCAGCTCGCGACCCGTCCGCTTCCTGATGGCCTTGATCAGGTTCTCGCCGTTCGTGGCCCTGCGCACCGCCTCGGTCGCGATGATGTCGATCCGGGATGCCCCCATGGCCTCGGCGATGGCGCAGAAGCGGTGGGCCGCCTGCACCGTGCAGGCCATGGGTCCCGCCGCAAGCTCGCCCGTCTTGTCCAGTCCGGAACCAAGGCCGCACAGGGACTTCTCGTTGAACCGGGGGAGAGGTGCCCTCCCGAGATCGTTGTAGACGACGAGGCGGACGGAGTTGGAGCCGATATCGATGACGGCATAATGGGCGTGATCGGCGGCGAGGACCTCATCCGGATCTAGCTCCTGATGAAGGCCGGTCAGGTCGGCGCGCTGGCCGGTAGCGTCGAGCATCTGTCCCTCCGGTGGCGGGCTGGATCCATGCCCCTTCAACTCCGGACAGGTCGCTTTGATCCCGCAGCCCGAAGATTATGTCAGGAAAACGTCATCCAGCCCGACCGGCTCCGGCCTGCGCCGATCAGGCCTTGATCAGGTTCAGGTCCCGCAGTACCGCGACCTCGCTGGCCTGCTCGTCCAGCCGCGCCTTCACCGCGTCGCCGATCGAGACGACGCCGATCAGCTCTCCGGTCGTATCGCACACCGGGACATGGCGGTGGCGGCGCAGCGTCATCATCCGCATCAGGTCCTTGACCGTCTCCGTCGGCAGGCAGGTCTTGACTTCCTTGGTCATCAGATCCTCGACGCGGAGGCCCAGCGCGGCGGCCCCGCGATCCGCGATGGCGCGGACGATGTCGCGCTCCGACAGGATGCCGGCGAGCTTGCCGCGGCGGTCGCGCACGACGACGGCGCCGATGCGCTTCTCCGTCAGCAGCCTGGATGCCGACTCCAAGGTCTCCGTCGGCAGGATGGAGACGATGGTGCGGCCCTTTGAATTCAGGAGATCGGAAACGGTGGTCATATCTTCCCCATGAGGTTGACGGCGCGGGTGAACTGACCGCTGCACCTGGGATCTGTCGGCCCGGTGCATTCAGTATCGCATCCTTCGCATTCACCGGAAATGCGAGGCAGTAACCTGGGCTAATCCGATATGCCGGCCGGAAATGGGGCACCCACTGGGGCCTGTCACGTGTTAACCCATTGGGCGATTTTATCACCGTGCCGCGCTTGACGGCAATTAACTTCTCGCAACACAGGTTTCTTTTATAACTAAATTTCCATTTTCGAGGCGCGGCATGCCCTTGGTTCCTGAAGAACGGGCTCGCGCCGCGGCCGGGGCGTCGCTGTGCAGACCATCCGCGGGACAAGGTCGATCGGAATTCGCGCAGCTTGCGGAAGAGACTCGCATCCGGAACGCCCGTGATGATAAGCATTGTCCGGCCGCTTACGGAGATCCCCGATGCTGACGAATCCCTTCATGCCCGATCCGGTGCAGGACCTGATGGTCTCGACTCTGCAGGAATTTCAGAAGATCCTGGGAAAGGGCGTCGCGGGAACGCCGATCCAGGTGGGTGACACGACGCTGGTCCCGATCTATGTCACGACCTTCGGAGTCGGCGCGGGGGGAGGCTCGGTCTTCGGCGAGGCTTGCGGTGGCGGCGGCGGGGGCGGCGTGGTTCCCTGCGCGATCATCGTCGTCCGCCCGGACGGGGTGACCGTCCAGCATCTCGACTCCCAGTTCGTGACGTCGGCGGCCAAAGCCCATTCCGACGTCGCGAACGAGTTGAGCAACGCCTACCGCCGGGACAAGTCGGCGGCAGCGGGATCTGCAGCGGCCAAGCCGGCGGCGGAACCGGCACCGGCAGCGGTCCCGGCGCCCGCCCCGGCACCGTCGGAATCCACGGCGGTCGCCGTCGCCGCGCTGGACTGAACGGCGGCGCTACTTGGACGTGCCCGTGGTCGCGGCAGTCTGGCCGAACATGATCTTCTTGGCTTCCTCGGTCATGGTCGGCTGGCTGTTGATCTCGGCGGCGCGTTCGTAGGCGCGGATGACGGCCGGCCGCTCCCGTATGGCCTCGAACCAGCGCTTGAGGTTCGGGAAGTCGTCCAGGTTCTGCTGCTGGCGCTCGTACGGGACGATCCACGGATAGGACGCCATGTCGGCGATGGAGTAGTCGCCCGCGACGAACTGCCGGTCGGCCAGCCGCCGGTCCAGCACGCCGTAAAGTCGGTTCGTCTCCTTGACGTAGCGCTCCATGGCATAGGGGATGCGTTCCGGCGCGTACTGGACGAAATGATGGTTCTGGCCCGCCATCGGTCCGAGCCCGCCCATCTGCCACATCAGCCATTGCAGCACCTCGGCCCGGCCCCGCGGGTCCTTGGGCAGGAACTTCCCGGTCTTCTCGGCCAGATAGATCAGGATCGCCCCGGACTCGAAGACGGAGATCGGTTCCCCGCCGCCGGCCGGGTCGTTGTCCACGATCGCGGGGATGCGGTTGTTCGGGGCGATCTTCAGGAATTCCGGCTTGAACTGCTCGCCGGCGCTGATGTTGACCGGGATGATCCGATAGGGGAGACCGGTCTCCTCCAGGAACATCGTGACCTTGTGGCCGTTGGGCGTCGTCCAGTAATGCAGATCGATCATATCGATGGCCTTCCGAAGCTGGGGGGCGGCGGGACATGTTATGGACTGATCGTTCCATAACATGTCCCGCCGCCCCCGGCAACCATCGGCAGGCCGTTCCGTTCCAGGAGCCGGCCGTCGGAGGCCGGGTCAGGCGGCAAGCTCCTTCTCGAACAGGCGTTCCACCTGCGCCCTGGTCTCGGCGTCGAACCGGAACTGGATGCGGACCAGTCCGTCATGCTCCTCGACGAGGCGGCCGGCGATCCGGTGCCCGGCGAAGACCAGCGTCAAAGCCGTGCCGATCGGCCAACTGCCATCGACCCGAACCGCGGCACCGCCGCTGGAGATGTCGACCATCCGCCCGGCGATCGACTGGCCCCCCATGATGACCGTGATCGGGGCGTCGTGCGGCCGCCGCTCGTAGGTGCGGCGTTCCCCGGCGCTGGCCATGGCCGACAGGAACTGGTCGACCTCGCCGCGCAGCGTCTCCGCCTGGATCGACAGTTCGGATGCGGCCGACAGAAGCTCCGTCGCCGCGGCCCTGGTGAAGTCGGTCGTATCCTTGACCATGCCGATGTTGCCGGACGCATGCATGCTCTTGTCCGCCGCCTCCTTGACGTTGCGGCTGATCTCCGACGTCGAGGCGTCCTGCTCCGTCACGGCGGCGGCGATCATGCCGGAGCTTTCGTCGATGGCGCCGATCGTCCGGGAAATCTCGCCGATCAGCCCGGCGACCCCATTCGCCGATTCGACGACCGCGTTGACCCTGGCGGTCACTTCCTCGGTCGCCTTGGAAGTCTGGGTCGCGAGGTTCTTGACCTCGCCCGCGACGACGGCGAAGCCCTTGCCCGCCTCGCCGGCGCGGGCCGCCTCGATCGTCGCGTTGAGGGCCAGGAGATTGGTCTGCGAGGCGATGTCCTGGATGAACTGGACGATCTGCGTGACGCCGGCCGCGACGCTCGTCAGTTCCCGGGTGGTGGATTCGGCGCGTCCGGCCTGTTCGACCGCAGCCCGCGTCGTCAGCGTCGTGCGTTCGACCTGCACGCCGATCTCGCTGCTGGCCCCGGCCAACTCGTCCGCCGCGGCCGAGACGAGCTCGGCGTTGCGCGCCGCGGCATCCGCGCTTTCCGCCGCCTGCACGGCCTGCTCCGACGCCCGCTCCGCTTCAGCGTTCAGGGATCCCGCCGTTGCCTGCAACTGGGTCGCGGCGGCTGCCACCGCCCGGAGTTGCCCTGAAATGGCCGCCTGGAAATCATGGGTCAGGGCTTCCAGGGCATCCTGGCGCCGTGCCCTGTTCGCCTGCTGCTGGGCCTGTTCCGCCTCCAGTTCCCGGTTCCGCCGCGCGGCGTCGCGGAATATCGCGGTGGCGGAGGCCATGGCGCCAACCTCGTCGCTCCGCCCGATGCCGGGAACGGCGCAGTCCAGATCGCCCTGGGCGAGGCGCTGCATGGCCTGGGTCAGGCCGAGCAGCGGCGCCAGGACGCCACGCCGGACGACCAGGAGGACGGCGAGTGCCGCCCCGCCGAACAGCAGCGCCGTGATCAGCAGGGTCCAGAACTGGGACGACCGGAAACCGCCGATCCGGGCTTCCAGCAACCGTTCCAGGTCGGACGATGCCGCGCGGTAGAAGCTGCTCCATTCGGCGACCAGGGCTTCCACCGCCGCCGGCTCCGGCGCACCGCGCTCGATCGAGGCCAGCAGGGCGGTCAAGTCGCCGATCAGGGCGCCTGCGGGCCCGTCGAGCGCAGCCTTGACCGATCCGTCCGCGCTGCCGCTGTAGGCCGAGGCGAGCGATGACCCGAGGCCGTCGGTCACCGTCTTCAGTCCGCCCAGCTCGACATAGAAGGCGACCCGTTCCTCCGGGTCCAGCGTGCCGTCGGCGAAGGTCCGGCGGGCCAACGTCACCATGGCGACGATCCGGTCTAGCGCCTCGGGCAGCTTCACCAGCATGAGGTCCATGACATAGAAGGAGTCGAGGTCCGGATCGAGGATCAGGTTGCTCTTGTCGCCGACCCGGGCGGTCAGCGCCCTCAACGCCGCCCGCGCCTCGTCGAGGCCGTTCCCGCTCGCCGCCGAGGACCGTACTGCCGCCACCGCGGCGCGGGTCAGTTCCGCGCTTTCCATTCCATCGCCGAAGCTTCGCTCGGCCGACTCCAGCGCCGCGATGCCGCCGTCGGCCGGCTTGCCGCCCCGGAGGCTCGCAAGTGCCAGATCCTTGTGGACCGCCGCGACCTCCCTAAGCTGGAACGTACCGGTGAGCTCCTTCTCGCTGAACCGGATCGTCGTGTTCTGGTTGCCGATAAGCGCCGCCAGGACGAATCCTACCGGAGCCAGGAACAGCAGCGCAGCGATCGCCAACCGCTGTGCGATCCCGAGGGAACGGAACATCCATCTCTCCAACGATCGGGAGTTGAGTTGTCGAAAGGATTACCATGATCGTTCAATCGAATGAAGGTTTTGTGGTATAAATTTCCTGCCTAATCGGTTGGCATTATTCCGCAGGCCAATAGTAGGGGTGGAAAACCACCTGCCTCGACCCCTCGGCGAAGTTCCCGTCATTTTATTACTTATGAAATTTTGCTTTGTTGCCGATCGGATCGGATGCGAAGAGGGACTGTCGGCGCGTCAGGCAACCGGATCCGTCCGATTCGCGTTCGTTTCCCGATGAGCAACGCGACCATAGAACCAGTGAAAAGCGACAAGGAGACCGACATGCCGATCCGTTCCATTTCCCTGGCATCCATGCAGGTGCCCGGCCTGGGGCAGGGTACTTGGGGAATGGGGGAGGACCGGCGTCAGCGCGACCGCGAGGTCCGTGCGCTCCGGCTGGGCCTGGATCTCGGCCTGACCTTGATCGACACGGCGGAAATGTACGGGGACGGCGGAGCCGAGGAGGTCGTCGGCGAGGCTCTTGCCGGGCGCCGGGACGAGTGCTTCCTGGTCAGCAAGGTCTATCCGCACAATGCCGGGCGGCGCAGTGCCGTCGAAGCCTGCGAACGGAGCCTGAAACGTCTCCGCACCGACCGGATGGACCTGTACCTGCTGCATTGGCGCGGCGGAGTCCCCCTGGCCGAAACCGTCGAGACCTTCGAGCGGCTGAAGGAGCAGGGCAAGATCCGCGCCTGGGGCGTCAGCAACCTGGACCCCGACGACATGGCCGAACTGATGGAGGTGCCGGGCGGCGAAGCCTGCGCCACCAACCAGGTTCTCTACAATCTCACCCGGCGCGGCATCGAATGGGATCTGCTCCCCTGGTGCGTCGAGCGCTCCATCCCGGTCATGGCCTACAGTCCGATCGAGCAGGGGCGGATGCCGGCCAAGGGCGCGTTGCGGACGATCGCCGAACGCCTCGGCGCCAGCATGTTCCAGGTGGCGCTCGCCTGGGTGCTTCGGCACGAGGGCGTCGTCGCCATCCCGAAGGCCAGCGATCCGGACCACGTGAAGGCCAACCGCGCCGCCGCCGACCTGGTCCTGAGCGACGAGGACATGGCGGCGCTCGACCGGGCGTTCCCGCCGCCGACCGGACCCCGGTCGCTGGAAATGCTCTGATCCTGCCGCTCCCCCCGCCGCGATGCGTTGGGCCAAGGCTCAACCTGTGGTTCGATGCAGGGTGGAAGTGATGCGGGCCGTCGATCTGCACTCATACGCTCCCGACGAGGGCCATTGGGGGCTGCCGCCCGGCACGCCGGCGCTTCTCGCAGTTCGATCTGGAGGATCACCACCTGCGCGCGGTACGCTGGCATCCCGCGCGAACTCTTGGACCTGATGACCGCTCCCAACGGGGGCATAGCCAGCGCCCGAGTCCGGGTCCCTCCGGGGAGCGCTTCGACGCTCCCGGCGGCATGCACGGGTTTTCGCCCGACCCCCTCACCCCGACCCTCTCCTCCAGGGGGGCGAGGGGGATTTGCTCGCGACGATCGCTTTCCATACAGCGCCCCCTCGCCCCTTGGGCTAATCTATCAACAGATCTTTTTAGGTGCGGCAGGTTGACTCGGGTTTGTCGCTGTAGTTGCGTAGTTTGGCGGGGATGTGATTCTGTTCGTGACGTTCTCAGGCGGAGGGCGTCACGAATGGACATTCAGGTTGATATCGTCGGCCGTTTCAACGATGAACGGCTGAAAAAAGGGGGCGGCAACTGCTGCAAAGGATGGTCGAGCGCTCGACCGTCCGCATTCGGCGTTTGTCGAACGACCGGATCGAAGAGGCTCGCTTCGGGCGTTGGCTGAACAATGCCAAGGTAAGACTGGTGGAAATGGAATGCACGATCGGCGAGCAGATGCGGGCGCGCGTCGTCGGCCTGCATGTTCTGGCCATCCAGGACACCAGCGAATTGAACTATCAGGCCCATGCCGGACGAACGCGGGGCCTGGGCACCGTGGGCAATGGCCGGGACGCCGGGCTGTTCGTCCATCCGGTGCTGGCGGTCGAGGCCGAAAGCGGAGCTTGTCTGGGACTTGTCGGAGCGCAGGTCTACGCCCGTCATGAAACCGCGGCCAAGCACCGTCGGGCTCTGCCGATCGAGAGCAAGGAATCGATGCGCTGGCTGGAGGGCGCGCAGACAGCCAAGCACTATCTCGATACGGCCCGGCACGTCACGGTCGTCGCCGACCGCGAAAGCGACATCTACGAGGAATGGGAGCGGCTGCCGGAAACGGGTTTCGATCTTCTGACGCGGGCCTGCCGCGACAGGGCGCTGGCCGGAGGCGGCTACTTATACGCCTGGAGCGACGCGCTGGCGGTGGCGGAGCGCTTCACGCTGGACCTTCCCGAACGCCCCGGCAAGCGCTCGGCCCGCACGGCGACCCTGGAACTGCGCTACGGCGCGGTCGCGGTGAAACGGCCCAGGAACGGGACACACCCCGGCGCCGCACCGGCGCTCGCCCTTCGAATGGTCGATGTTCGCGAAGTGGACGCCCCCGCCGGAGAAGACCCGGTACATTGGCGGCTGCTGACGACACATCAGGTCGAGGACACCGCAAAAGCCTTGGAAATCGTGCTTTGGTACCGGCGGCGCTGGACCATCGAGCAGCTTTTCCGTACTCTCAAGACGCAGGGGCTGGATATCGAGTCGAGCCAGGTCGAAAGCGCCGACGCCCTTCAGCGGCTGGCTTTCGTCGCCCTGGTCGCCGCCACGCACATCCTGCAACTGCTCGGCGTTCGCGACGGCGTCCTGGTTCGCCCGATCGACGACACTTTCTCCGCACAGCAGGTCAGCGTCCTGATCGCCCTACAACCACGTCTGGAAGGCCGCACCGCCGCCCGCAAAAACCCACATCCGCCCGACACGCTGGCTTGGGCCGCATGGTTTATCGCCCGTTTGGGCGGCTGGGACGGCTATCCCAAATCCAAGCCGGCTGGACCCATCACTTTTGCCAGAGGCTACGCCCGTTTCGCAACAATGTGCGAGGGCGTAGCTCTCCGGCAAAAGATCTGTTGATAGACTAGCCCCTTGGGGGAGAGGGTCGGGGTGAGGGGGTCAGCGCCACCTCAGCGTGGCTTGAATGCAACGCGAATTCACGCTAATGTTCATGAATTGTTCCCTTCCGGCCAAGGCGCCCAGCCATGCTCGACCACCAGCCCCAGACACAAGCCGCCTCCGCCCAGCCCGTGATCGTGCTTTCTTCCCGCCAGGAAGCCTTCTGCCAAGCCATGGCCCGCAACGTCGGCGCGGCGGAGGCGGCGCGGCGGGCGGGCTATTCGCCCAAGGGCGCGAAGCAGCGCGGGGTGGTCCTGATGGGCCAGCCGGAAATCCAGGTCCGCGTGGCCCAACTCCGCGCCGACCGCCGCGCCGGCCATCAGGCCGACCTGGAGGAGGCGGCCGCCCTGGTCCGGACGATCATGGAAGAGGCGCTGGAGCGCAAGAGCCTCGGGCTGAGCCTGCGCGCCGTCGAGCTGTGGCTGAAGCTCCGCGGCGTGGTCCAGGACAAGCGCATACCGCACCACTTCCTCGGCGACAAGCCCCATCCCGACGCCGACCTGGAGAGCCTGGACTGCGACCCGGACGACGAACCCGTCGCGGCGAAGGTCCCCGCAGGTCCCGACTCGGCCGGCAAGCGGGGCAGGAGGCGAAATAGTGACCTTTCCGCCCTTCCGATAGTGACCTCGGCCGCTTCCGCCGGTCTTTTCGCCTCCACCGCGCTGTCTTCTCCGGCATCGGCCTTTCAGGCTGCCGTTCCGCTCCCCGCGATGCGCGGTGTTGGGGCCATGGCTTGACGCATCGGTTCGGCTGCCCCGGGCGGACCGACCTGATCGGGCACAGCTCTAGATCCCGGCGGCCCGGATCCGGTAATGGTACCGGTAAGCCTCCCGGAAGCCCGCCGCCTCATAAAGGTTGAGCGCCCGTTCGTTGGACGCGACGACCTGGAGATAGGCGCGGTCGGCGTTCCGGGCGCCACCCCAGGCGAGAAGGGCTGCGACCATCCGGCGGGCGAGGCCGCGACGCCGGAACTCAGGCACCGTCACGATGTCGAAGAGGCCGACCATGCCGCGTTCGGCGACCGCCAGGCCGTATCCCGCTGCCCGCCCGCCATCGAAGACGGTGGCGAAGGCGGTCGGCAGCAGGATGGAGCCCAGCATCCGGTCATGGATGTCCCGCATCGACGTGTTGATCCCGTTCGCCGCGGCGAAACCCTCGCTCCAGGAGGGATCGGGAAATTCGGTGATCGCCACCTCCGGATCGGCAGGCATCCTGTCGCCCAGGGATGCCGTCATCACCAGGGTCTCGTCCATCCGCCGGTAGCCGACCCGGTGGAGGATATCGTCCGGCTCGTCGCCGGCCAGGGGCGACAGCCGGAAGATCACCGGCAGGCGCTGGCGGGGATACAGGTCCTCGGCCAGACCCAGCGTGTCCCGGAACGGGCCGGCGGGCTGCAGCGCGTTGACGGAATTGGCCCGCTTGGTCAATCCTTGGGAAAATCGGAACAGCCAGCCGTCGCACTGGACGGATGCGAGCGCCGGCCAGGCGTTGAAGGCGCGCTCCTCGATGTCGCGCACCGTAGCAATCCGGTCATCCATTCCCGTCTCCGTCCATCCGCCGTCCCTGGTGAGACTATCCTCGACATCCGGCCGGAGACAAAACGGTTCCGGCAAACGTTACTCCGTCAACCAGCACCCGACAGGATCGAGAGGTAGCAAGTCACATGTCCGATAGTTCAGCGCCGGAAGGCCGTCCGGCAACCGCTCCCCGGCTCCGGGGGCGCCATGCCCTGATCACCGGAGCATCCCGGGGCATCGGAAGCGCCGTCGCCGTCCGCTATGCCGAAGAGGGCGCCGTCGTGGCGATCAACTATGCCGGGTCGGAGGATGCGGCGAACGAGACGCTGCGGCAGGCACGCGATGCCTCCACCCGGGCGGGCTTCAGCGAGGCCGCTGGCCGCCACAGGACCATCCAGGCCGACGTCGGCGACGAGCGGGCTGCGCTGGCGATGGTGGACGACGTGCTGGCCGACTGGGGACGCCTCGACATCCTGGTGAACAATGCGGGCGTCCAGTCGGAGGCCGAGAGCCACGACTACACCATGGAAGAGTTCCACAGGATCCTGAACATCAACCTGACCGGTGCCCTGGTGTGCTCGCAGGCAGCCATCAGGCACTTCCTGTCCCGGCCGGGCGGCGGGATCATCGTGAACTGCTCCAGCGTCCACCAGATGATCCCGAAGCCGGGCTTCATCGCCTATTCGATCTCCAAGGGAGGACTGGGCAACATGACCCGGACCCTGGCGCTCGAATATGCCGACCGCGGCATCCGGGTCAACGCGGTGGCCCCGGGCGCCATCCTGACCGACATCAACAACGCCTGGCGCAACGACGAGGAGGCCCGCGACAACGTCGAGTCCCACATTCCCATGGGCCGCGCCGGCACGCCGGAGGAAATGGCCTCGGTCTTCGCGTTCCTCGCCTCGGACGAGGCATCCTACATCACCGGCCAGACCATCTATGCCTGCGGCGGCCTGACGCTGTTCGGCGATTTCAAGCAGAACTGGGCTTCCTGAACGGAAGCCCCCTCATCGGGCAAGGTTGCGGGCGGCAAGCGCGAGGCCGCTCGCGACCGATGTCAGCTCGCCGCCGGTCCTCAGCTTGTCCTCACCGAACCGGTCGGCGAACAACCTGCGGATCACCGGGATGAACGACGATCCGCCGGTCAGGAACACCCGGTCCACCCCGGCCGCGCCGACGCCGGTGCGCGCCATCAGGTCGTCGACGCAGGCGGCGATGGCCTCGGTCTCCGGCCTCACCCAGTCCTCGAACTCGGCTCGGCGGATCGGCGTCTCGATGACGGTGCCGGGCAGGGCGAACCGGAACAGGGTCTGGGGCTCCGCCGACAGCGCCACCTTGGCCTGCTCCACCGCGCGGTGGAGATGGAAGCCCAGGCCCTCCTCGATCACGGTGATCAGGGCGCGGACCCGCTCCGGCTCCTCCGCGGTGCGCAGGATGTCGGCCAGCATGCGCCGGGTCTGGCCGGTGTTCAGGAACGACAGCAGGTGCCAGCGGCGCATGTACTCGAAGGGCCAGACCGGCATAGGCAGCATCTGCCCGTCCATCGCCCGGTAGCGCGTTCCCCTGCCCAGATGCGGCGTCACGCAGTGCTCGACGATCCGGCTGTCGAAGCTGTCGCCGGCGATCCCGACGCCGCCCACGCCCAGGATGTCGCCGGCGCGGTCTTCCCCGGCCTCCGCCCGCGCACGGGCCTTCGGCCCTACCCGCAGCAGGCAGAAGTCGCTCGTGCCGCCGCCGAAATCGGCGATCAGCACCGTCTCGTCGCGGTCGAGGCCGCTCTCGTAATGATATGCCGCGGCGACCGGCTCCAGTTCGAACCGGATATCGGTCATGCCGGCCCGCCCGAAGGCGTCGCGCAGCCGGTCCAGCGCCAGGGCCTCGGCGTCCTCGCCCGCCTCGCCCACGAAATGCGCGGGACGCCCGACCACGACGGCGGAGGGCAGCGGGCCGGCCGAGGCTTCGGCCTTCGCCTTCAGGTCCTTCAGGATCAGCGATACAAGCGGCTCGATGCCGAACTGCTTGCCCAGGATGCTGGTGCCGGTGAAGTCCTTCGCGGCCAGGTAGGACTTCACCGACTGGACGAACCGGCCCTCGCCGTCGCTGTCCAGATAGGCTTCGATGGCTTCGGGTCCCGCCCGGTGGACCAGCGTCGATCCCAGCCGATCCTCATGCTTCTCGAAGAACAGGACGGAGCGGAAGGTGTCGAAGGTCCGGCCGGCGGCCGCCAGCGGCACCAGCCGCGACGGGCCGGACGCCTCCGCCACGGCGACCGCGCTGTTGGTGGTGCCGAAATCGATGCCGACGTAGGTCAACGGTCAAACCCTGCGGTGACGGGGAGGAAGCCCGCCGGCGGAGCGGTCAGAAATAGCGCGCGAGGTTGGCGCGGATCCGCTCCAGGACCGGCGTCGGGTCATCGGGAATGGGGAAATCCGTCCCGGTGATCCGCTGGAAGACGTCGGTATAGAGGGCGGCCGCCTGGAGCACAACCTCGTCCGGGATGTCCGGGATCGGGTCCTTGTACGGATCGCAGCGCGCGGTCACCCAGGTGCGGACGAAGTCCTTGTCGAAGCTCTCCGGCCGCTCGCCCGCCGCGACCCGCCGACCATAGCTTTCGCCGAACCAGTAGCGGCTGCTGTCGGGGGTGTGGATCTCGTCCGCCAGGATGATCCGGCCGTCGGCATCGAACCCGAACTCGTACTTCGTATCGACCAGGATCAGGCCCTGCCGCGCCGCGATCTCGCGCCCGCGGTCGAACAGCGCCAGCGCCAGCGCCGACACCTCGTCCCACTGCGCCCGGGTCAGCAGCCCGCGCCCCGTGATCTCCGCCGGGGTCAGCGGCTCGTCGTGGCCGGCGTCGAACGCCTTGGTGGTGGGGGTGATGATGGTGTCCGGCAGCTTCTGGTGCTCGGTCATGCCGTCCGGCAGGCGGACGCCGTACATCTCGCGTTGGCCCGTCTTGTACATCGACCAGATCGACGTGCTGGTGGTGCCGGTGAGGTAGTCGCGGACGACGATCTCGACGGGCATGATGTCCAGCCGGCGGCACACGACGACATTCGGATCGGGATAGTCGATCACGTGGTTGGGGCACACGTCGGCGGTCCGCTCGAACCAGAAGCGGGCGATCTGGGTCAGCGCCTCCCCCTTGAACGGCACGGCGGTCAGGATGCGGTCGAACGCGCTGAGCCGATCGGTGGCGATGATGATGCGCCGTCCGTCGGGCAGATCGTAGTTGTCGCGGACCTTGCCCCGGTAATGGCCGGGCAGTTCGGGGATCGTCGCGTCGCGCAGCACGTTGCCGAGATGCGCTTGGGAAATCTTGTTGGTCACCACAGGGCCCCGGTCGGGAAATGAGGCGCGCATGATAGCCCGGCGGGGTCGTTGCGCCTACCGCGCCGTTTGCAGCCCTGTTGCCCGTGGCATCAAAGGATCGGTTCCGCTAAACCAATCCCCCGAAACAGGGAGACCCGACTTATGACCGACTGCTACTGCAAATCAGGCCGCGCCTTCGACGAGTGCTGCGGTCCCTACCTTGCCGGCACGGCTGCGGCGCCCACGGCAGAAGCCCTGATGCGCTCGCGCTACTCCGCCTTCGCGACGGCCAACGTCGATTACCTGGAGAACTCCCTGCTGCCGGAGACCCGCGACGACTTCAGCCGGGCCGACACCGAGCAGTGGGCCAAGGGCAGCGAGTGGACCGGGCTGGAGGTTCGCTCGACCACCGACGGCGGCGAGGGCGACTCAGAGGGGTTCGTCGAGTTCGTGGCCCACTTCACGATGCAGGGCAAGCCCCATGTGCATCACGAGACAGGCCGCTTCGCCCGGCGCGACGACCGCTGGTACTATGTAGACGGCATCATGGGACCGCGACCCCGTGTCGCGTCGAAGATCGGACGGAACGACCCGTGCCCTTGCGGCAGCGGCAAGAAGTACAAGAAGTGCCATGGAGCGGCGGCCTAGATGTTCAGGCGATACAAGGTCCACTTCTCGCAGCCGGCGCCGGCGCGATCGCGCGGGCGCCAGGAACGCGACGTAAACGTGGAAATTCTTAAGGAGTTTCTGTCAGCCAATGGCCTCGTGGGGGAACTCGACAGGGTTCTCCCCTCTTCGGCCTTCGGTATCCTGGAAGTGAACTGCACGCCGCTGCTTGCCGAGCGGCTGAGCGACATGCCGGAGGTCGAGGTCGTCCTGGAAGCCTGAGAACAGGAGCACCACGCGTGACCGACAGCATCGCCGTCCAAAACTCCGGCAGCCCCGAAACGGCAGCCGATTCGGCATCCACACTGCCTCTTTTCTACCGCAGGCCCGTTCCGCTCGACCGGAACCGCCACGGAGCGGCCCGCCTGCGCGCGCCGTCGGATCTCGGCTTCGCGGCCGAGGCCAACAGCTTGCCCGTGATGATCGAGGAGTTCGCCCTGTCGGCGCGCGATTACCCGATCCTGTTCACCGACGGCCCCGTCTGCATGCCGATCGTCCTGCTGGGGCTGCGCGATCGGCAGAACCTGTTCCTGCGCGAGCAGGACGGCCGGCCGGCGTGGCGGGCGGACACCTATGTGCCCGCCTATGTCAGGCGCTATCCGCTGGTGCTGATGGAAACCGCGAAGGCCGGCGAGTTCACCGTCTGCATCGACGAGGCGGCGGAATTCCCGGACGGCCCGCTGGTTTTAGAGGCAGGCGGCGAGCTCTCGAAAGCGGGCCAGGAGGCCATGGAGTTCTGTCGGGCCTACCAGAACCAGATCGCCGACACCCGGCAGTTCGCCGAGGCTCTCAAGAGCCATGACCTGCTGGACCGCTATTCGGCGGAAATCAAGCTGAACGGCGGGGAGGTGTTCAACCTGACCGGCTTCCTGGCGATCAACCCTGGGAAGTTCGACGCCCTGCCGGACGACGTGTACCTGGACTTCCGCCGGAAGGGCTGGATCGGTCTGATCCACCTCCAGATCGCGTCATCGCTCAACTGGCAGCGGTTGATGGCGCTGGCGTCGGGATACTGACGGTTCGGGGACCGGACGGCCGGCCGAGGCCGCCGTCCGGTCCCCATGGGTCAGCGCTGGGCGAAAGCCTTCTCGATGACGAAGGTGCCCGGCTTGTTGTTGGCACCCATCTCGAACCCGAGCTCTTCCATGTACTGGGTCAGCTCGGAGGTCATGTGCGGGTTGCCGCAGATCATGACGCGGTCGCCGGCGGGGTCCAGCGGCGTCAGCCCGAGGTCCTGGTACACCTTGCCGGATCGCAGGAGGTCGGTGATCCGGCCTTCGTTGCGGAATGCCTCCCGCGTCACGGTCGGATAGTAGACCAGCCTCTCGGCGGCCAGCTCGCCGATATATTCGTTCTCGCGAAGGATCTCCAACGCCTTCTCCCCGCACTCCAGCTCCGCCTTGTGGCGGACGGTGTGGGTGAGGACGATCCGGTCGAACCTGTCATAGACGGTCGGGTCCTTAGCGATCGACAGGAAGGGCGCCAGGCCGGTGCCGGTGGACAGCAGCCACAGGGTCTTGCCCGGCAGCAGATTGTGCAGCAGCAGAGTTCCCGTGGCCTTCCGGTTAATCAGGATGGTGTCGCCCGGCTTGACGTGCTGCAGGCGGCTGGTCAGGGGGCCGTTGGGAACCTTGATCGACAGGAACTCCAACTGCTCCTCGTAGGGGGAGCTGACCACGCTGTAGGCGCGCAGCAACGGACGCCCGTCGACTTCGAGTCCCATCATGGCGAACTCGCCGCTGTCGAAGCGGAAGCCGGGATCGCGCGTGGTTTTCAGGCTGAACAGGCTGTCGGTCCAGTGGTGGACCTCAAGGACCGTCTCTCTCAGAATATTGGACATCGCGTCTTATCTGGCTGTCACCGGGTTTGCCGTCATATATGTACAAACGCAGCGCACCGCACAACAATATTTTCCGCGGCAGGGCGCCGCAGATGGTCTCGGTATGACATGGCTGGTATGTAATTAGACCGCTGCAGGACCTCCCCGAGGGGAAGCGCACGTCCGTCAAGATAGGTTCCGCAGCCGGGGGCGCCACGCCCGACAACAGTCGTACGTCCAATGAACGCTGGCTTCGCGGCCCCGTCGGGTTGTTATGCAACGTCGTTCCGCTCAGGGTGAATTTGGAAGACAGCTGCGCGATCAAGATGGATGGTGGTTCGTTGAGACAAGACCTGGCGGTGGAAATCGAATTCCTGCCGGCCGGCCGCATGCCCGGCCTGGAAACCGCCTGGAAGGATCTGGAGTCGCGGGCCGACGGCTCGTTCTTCCTGTCGTGGCACTGGATCGGTTGCTGGCTGGATCATCTGCCGGACTGGGCCAGGCCCCACGTGATCGTGGCGAGGCGCGCCGGGCAGGTGGTCGGCTTGGCGATCCTGTGCAGGCGCACGGTCTGGCGCTACGGCGTGGTCCGGACACCATCCTGGCTGCTCCACGAGACCGGCGACCGCGGAATAGACAACCTGACGATCGAGTACAACGGGATCCTCGCGGACCGGTCCTGCGCGGACGAGGTGACCTCGACCTGCCTGCTCTGGATGGCGCGCAATCTTCCCGGATGCGACGAGTTGGTACTGGCGGGCCTGGATCAGCGGACGGAGCGGTGCGCGCGCGCCCTGGCGGACCAGCTCGGATTCCGGCTGCAGGTGCGGCGCTCGGACTCGGCCAAGTGGGTCGATCTCGATGTCGTGCGCGGGCAGGGCGGGAACTATCGCGCCGGCCTCGGCAAGAGCACCCGCGCGGGCGTCAACCGGGCGATCCGTCTGTACGAGGCGCGCGGCGGCGTCGATTTCCAGGTGGCCTCCGACGAGCGGCAGGCCTTGGCCTTCTTCGACGGGCTTGAAACCCTGCACCGCCAAGTATGGGCGGCGCGTGGGAAGACCGATGCCTTCAGCAATCCCGTGTTCGGCCCGTTCCATCGCGAACTGATCCGGCGCGGCATCGGCTCCGGCGTCGTGCGGCTGTGCCGCGCCGCGGCCGGCGGGACGGATTTCGGCTATCTCTACAATTTCGTATGGCGCGGCACGGTGCTGAACTACCAGAGCGGGTTCGCCTACGAATCCGACAACAGGATGAAGCCCGGCCTTGTCAGCCATGTCCTCGCCATCGAGGATGCCCTGGCCCGCGGGGAGGCCGCGTACGACTTCATGGCCGGGTCGTCGGGCCACAAGGCCCATCTGTCCAATGAACAGTCACCCATGACCTGGGTTTCCATCGGTCCCGACCGGCTGGCCCGGAAGGTCGAGGCCGGTCTCGGCCGGGTCGACAGGTCGCTCAGGCTGCTGCGCCGCCGGCTGCTGAAGCCGAAGGCGGCGCCAAGCGGTTCATGACCGTTCCGCCGCTCCGCTACGCCCGGCCGCGGAGGGCGTGATAGATCCGGCGGATCGGTCCCCTCAGGGGCTCCGGCACCCGGGACAGACGCGCGGCCAAGCCGGCCTTCCGGGTCTTCGCCATCGCTGCCCGGTAATCGTAGGGAACGCGGCGCAGCTGGACGGTCCGGGCCGCGGGATCGATCAGCATGAAGCTGGCGCGACGGTCCGAAGTCCGAGGCTGGCCGACGGTCCCGGGGTTGACGAGGTAGTACGAACCGTCCCGGATGGCCACGCCGTCGCCCTGGTGGGCGGTCATTGCACCGTCCCGCATCTCGAAGATCCCGATACGGTGGGTGTGTCCGAAGGCGCAGATCCGGGCGCCTGTCGGGTGGCTCTCGAGCGCCTCGAAGCTCAGCGCGCGCTTGTCGTCGGTGTCCAGCCGGACCAGTTCGCAGCCGGTTTCGGGATGAAGCGCACCATGGACGGCCACGATGCCGGGGCCGTCCTCCCCGGCCAGATCGAGCTTGAGGGGGAGGCGCCGCAGCCAGTCCATGTCGCCGGGGCCGAGTTGCGTCCTGGTCCACTCGACCGCCCGGGCGGCGAGCGGGTTGAAGCCTTCGGTCGTGATCTGGCCGGTCACGGCACGGTCGTGGTTCCCGGCGACGCAGACGGCGCCGGCCTCTCTCAACCGGCGGATGCACCCGGCAGGATCGGCATTGTAGCCGACGATGTCGCCGAGGCAGAGGATACGCCCGACCCTCTCGTCCCGGATCGCATCGAGCGTCGCGTCGAGGGCTTCCAGGTTGGCATGGATGTCCGAGATGACGGCGATCATCGCCAGCGCGCCGGCAGTACGCGCGACACATGTTTTCGCAGGAACGGCATGGGATCCCTCAGGGTGATCGACTTGGCCTCGCACCGGATCATCCAGGCCCACCACTCCGCCATGGGCACTCCGCTCTCCCGGGCCGCCAGCTTGTCCCGGGTGATGTTGCACCAGGAGGCGCCTGCCCGGGCGCGGGGCACCGGGGGACGGCGCAGGCCCAGCAGGTCGCCGTAGACCAGGGCAGGGAGGTTGACTCCGGCGACCGCCCCGACATAGTGCCACAGGTTGTAACGGGGATTGACCTCCAGCAGGTGCAGCGTGCCGTCCGGCGCGCGCTTGAAGTCGAACTTGGCGACCCCGGTCAGGGCCAGCTTGTCGACCATCTCCCGTCCCAGCGTCCTGACGTCGGCCTCGTCGGTTATGGTCAGGGCCGTGCTGTGCCCGAGGGCTTCGGGATAGGTCCTGATCTTGCGCCCGCTATACTCGCCGACCACGCTGCCAGCGCCGTCGACATAGCAGTGGTAGCTCTCGATCCGGGTTTCCGGACCGGGGATCATCTCCTGGGCGAGCAGGTCCATTCCGCCGGCGATCAGGTCGGGCCACAGCGCCTGGAGTTCACCCGGGCTCTCGATCCGAAGCGCCTTGCCGGCGCCCCCGATGGCGCCCCATGCGATGTAGCGGGTCAGCGGCTTGACGACGATCGGGAAGCGCAGGTCGATGTCCGACGGGCCCGTGTCCGGCGCACCGACGGAAAAGTCGATCCGCCGGGTGCGCGGAACCGGCAGCCGCAGGCGTTCCGCAAGGATCTGGAACCGGGCCTTGTCCACCAAGTCCTCGACCAGTTCCGCCTCCGGCACGACGAACCTGAAGGACTTGGCCAGCCTGTCGCGGTGCCTCGACACCATCAGCAGCTGGGCATCCTGCTGATAGTAGAGGACGGGCGGTTCGGGCTGGCGGGACGCGAAATCGACCAGGAGGTCGATCAGTTCGGCGTGGCGGTTCTCGAAATCGTCCCAGAAGACGGCCTGCCGCGTGTAGCGCGAATGGAGGGCGGGGTCGCCGGGCTGCGTTACCAGGGCGCAGCCGATACCGCCCATCCCCAGGGCGCGCACCATGTTCATGTCGCCCATGACGCAGGCCAGTGCCCGCTTGTCCTGTTTCTCACTCATGCAACTTCACTCATTCCGGAAAGGGGTCCCTCATGCATTGGCCGCGACGGCGAAGACGAGCAGGGTCGAGATCGCGTTGAAGCATCCGTGCAGCAGGATGCAGGGAAGCAGCGAACCGCTCCGCTCGTAGACCCAGGCTAGCACCAGACCGACCAGGAACGTTCCGGGCAATAGGATCAGGCTTCCGTGCAAGATGGCGAACACCATGGCGCTCGCCAGGGCCGACAGGAGCGGGCCGGCATGGCGGCGGAGCCAGCCATAGAGTACCGCCCTCAGGGCAAGCTCCTCGGCGACGGGAGCGAGCAGCGAGGTCGCCAGCAGGATGCCGACCATGGCGGTCCAGTCGCCCGGGTCGGGCATGATCAGGGCGATCTGCGGATTGTCGAACGGCTCGCCCAGGGCCAGCGAAATGAGGACGTTGGTCAGGATGACCGCGACCTGGACCAGCAGGGCCAGGGGAACGACCCTGCGGTACCACCGTCCGCCGGGGGAGACGAACCCCAGTGCGTGCCAGGGCGTGCGCCGCCAGACGACCGCGATCAGCCAGATGATCGCCACCAGGGCCACGTTCTGGCCGATCAGGAACGATATCACCAAGCCGCTGGTGATCTCCCGGGGGCTCAGGAACAGCCGGAGGGCCAGCAGTGCGCCGATCGCCAGCGCGACGATGATTACCAGGTCCGCCAGCCGCAAGGGCAGGTCGGCCCAGGGGTGGCGGGCCGGCGGATCGAAGCCGGGTTCCGTCGGTCCGGTCATGGTCATGGGGCTGCCCGATCCGGCAGGCCGGATATCGTCAATTGCTCCGCATCCTGCTGCGCGCGGGGTCCGCTACGGCCGCAGTCGTGGAAAATGTCGGCTCGGGCATTCGTCGCATCGCCTCGGCATGATGCCGGCCCAACGGTCGAGCGGATTCCTTTGTTCCGGGTCGCCCCGTTTCCCGGCGTTTGCTGGCCCCAAAAACTCATTTTCAGCATTCCTCATTATTGAAAACTTCGTTTTAAAGCGTTACTTTCGCGGATCCCGAAGGCGAACGCCACGCGCAGAATGAGGACGCCATGACCCCCGACCAGCAGCAGACGATCCGAGACAGCATAGACCGCCGGCACAAGGCCCAGACCGAGTTTCTGGCCGAACTGGTCAAGGTGCCGTCGGACAACCCGCCGGGCGACTGCGTCGCCCACGCCGAGCGTGCCGCCGAATTGCTGGAGGGGATGGGCTTCACCGTCGAGAGGCATGCCGTGCCCGAGGCGACGGTCAAGGCGAACGGCATGATCAGCGCCACGAACCTCGTGATCCGCAAGAAGTTCGGGCCGGGGCCGGTGGTGGCGCTGAATGCCCATGGCGACGTGGTGCCGCCGGGCGAAGGCTGGTCGACAGACCCCTATGGCGCGGAGATCCGCGACGGCGTCATGTACGGGCGGGGGGTCGCCGTCTCGAAGTCGGACTTCGCGACCTACGCCTTCGCGCTGAAGGCCCTGGAGGAAAGCGGGCTGCCGCTGGCCGGCACCATCGAACTGCACCTGACCTATGACGAGGAGGCCGGCGGGCTGATCGGTCCCGGCTGGCTGCTGGAGCAGGGGATCAGCAAGCCGGACTTCGCGATCAGCGCCGGTTTCTCCTACAACGTCGTCGTCGCGCACAACGGTTGCCTGCACCTGGAAGTGCGGATCGAAGGCAAATCGGCCCATGCCGCCCGGCCGGATACCGGTGTGGATGCCCTGCGGGCCGCCAACCGGCTGCTGACCGCGCTCTATGCCCTCAACGACGATTTCGGGAGCATCAAGTCGGAAGTGGACGGCATCGATCACCCGACCCTGGTGGTCGGGCTGATCAGCGGCGGCATCAATACCAACGTCGTGCCGGACGTGGTGACGCTCCGGATCGACCGCCGCATGATCCCGGAGGAGAACCCGGAGCAGGTGGAAGCCGACATGCGCGCCTTCATCGAGAGGACCTGCGCCGAAACGCCCGGCATCCGGGTCGCGATTCGCCGAATCCTCCTTGCCCGGCCGCTCACTCCGCTGCCGGGCCACGAGACGCTGGCGGCGCTGATCCAGCGCCACGCGCGCGCGATCGTCGGCGAGGAGATCCCGGCGAACGGCGTGCCGCTCTACACCGATGCCCGGCTGTACAGCGCGGCGGGCATTCCGACCGTGCTGTACGGCGCGGGACCGCGCTCGCTGCTGGAGGCCAACGGGCATCGGGCGGACGAGAAGCTGGTCCTGGAAGACCTGCGGAAGGCGACGCAGGTGATCGCCCTGACGCTGGCCGACCTGCTGGCCGCCTGAGGCGACCGGGCGGAGCCTCGCGCGGCTCCGCCCGCCATCGTCACTTCCGCCACAGCTTGGTCAGCCAAGGCCGCCGCGCGTCCTCCAACTCGGCGCGCAGGCGCCTGAGCGTGGATTCCAGCCGTTCGACCTCGATCTGGTGGCGGTCGGCATCCGCCACCCTCTGGTCGTTCGCTTCCTCCAGGCGCTGGGTGAGGCTTCCGACCTCCTGGCGCAGGCGGTCGATCTCGGCCCGCAGCCGGTCGCGCTCGATGGTCTCTCCCGTCTGCTGGGCGATGGAAGTCGCGGCGATCGACGCGGCGGAACCGCCGGCCTTGGCTTTACGGATAGCTATGGTCGCCTCCCCTACCTGCGGATGCTGAACACCTCAACGTTCCGTTGGGTTCAACCTATCCCGCGCGGACTGCCCGCTTCAACATCCATCAGCGTCAGAGAAGCCGACCGTCGCGCTGGTACCTGTAATAGGCGGCGAGCCCGATCGGCACGGCCAGCGCCAGCGCGCCTGCAACCGCCTTGCCGCTGCCGCTCCGGCTCTGGCGGCGCTGCCGTTCCCGCCAGCCCGCGGACGCCGAGGTGCCGGCCGGAACCGGGCGGATCAGGGCATTGTCCGAACGCGGCTCGCGTCCTTCCCCCAGGAGGCTCTTGGCCGTCTGCTTCGCCATCATGCGCTCGACCGTGCCTTGTGCAACCGCCATCCCAAGCTCCAGCAGCCACGGCGGAGCGCCGACGCCGACCTCGCGACGGGGACGCTCGATCAGGCGCAGGATGGCGTCAGCTACCTGTTCCGGCGGTTTGGCCGGGGAAAGGGCCTGGATCTCACGGCCGGTGAAGTTCGCCGAATGCTGCCAGAACGGGGTGTCGACCGGTCCGGGAAGCACGCTGCAGACATGGATGTCGTCCAGCTTGTCCAGCAGCAGTTCCTGGCGGACCGTCTCGACGAATCCGAGGACGGCGTGCTTCGCCGCGTTGTAGGGCGCCTGGAATGGGGTCGGCACGCGTCCGGCGACCGAGGCGGTCGTTATGATCGTGCCGCGCCTGCGCTCCCGGAAATGCGGAAGGACCGCCCGGAAGCCGTGGACGACGCCCTGGAACGTTGTGGCGATGACGGCGTCGAACGCCTCGGTCGGCGTTTCCTCGAACTTGCCGAAGCTGCCCAATCCCGCATTGTTGACCCAGACGTCGATTCCGCCGAACGCATCTATGGCGCGCCGCGCGAGATGCCGGACCTGCTCGCCGTCCCGCACGTCCGTCGGTATCGACATGGCCCGGCCTCCGGCCTCGATGATTTCGCCTGCGACGTCGTGGAGAGCCGTTTCGCGGCGGGCGGCGAGCACCACCGTCGCTCCGTGCCGTCCCAGGAGTCGCGCCGTCGCCCGGCCGATGCCGCTCGATGCGCCCGTGATGACGATGACCTTCCCGTCGAGTCTTCCCACCATCGATGCCCGCCTTTCGCTCTTCCGTTCGATTCGATCTTCGATGCGGCGCAAACAGGAGCGGGAGCGGAAGGTTACGGGGCGGTCGGCCGATGCCGTACCCCTGGCCGTCACGGTGTTCCGAACCCATAATAGGAGTGTCCTTCGGTTCCGGCCGCCCCGGTTCAGCGGTCCATGCAGTCACGAGGCGCATTTGAGCAACAGCCAGTCCAACCCAACGCCGTCGATCCTGGTCGTCGAGGACGAACTTCTGGTCGCGATGGTGGTCGAGAACATCCTGGAGGACCTGGGAGCCGGTCTCGTCGGTCCGGCCACCTCGGTCGGGCAGGCGCTCGAACTGGTCGAGGCGGGGGGCTTCGGCGGTGCGCTCCTCGACGTCAGCCTGGGAGGGGAACGGATCGATGCCGTCGCGGACGCCCTCGCCGCCAGGAGGATCCCGTTCATCTTCACCACGGGCCATGGCGCCGACGCCCTGCCAGACGCCCACCGCGACCGTCCCATTCTCACCAAGCCGTTCAGCGACGAGGGCCTCGTCGCGGCCTTGAGGAGGTACGTCCTCGACCGTGACCTCAGCTCAATCCCGTGACCGGCACGGCGGCCCCGTGGACGGCTCGGGCGGCGTCGGACGCCAGGAACAGGATGACGGCGGCAAGATCGGCGGGGGCGACCCAGCGGGAAGGGTCTGCCTTGGGCATGTCGGCCCGGTTCTCGGGCGTGTCGATGATGGTAGGCAGGACGCAGTTGACGTTGATGCCCCGCTCGCGAAGTTCAGCCGCCATCGCCTCGGTCAGCCGGATCACCGCGCCCTTGGCCGCGCAGTAGGCGCCCATTCCGGCTACCCCTTGCTGGGCCGCCCTGGCTCCCACATTGACGATCCTGCCGCCTCCCGCGCCCAGCATGTGCGGCACGACCGCCCCGGCGGCGTGGATCAGCGAGCGCGCGTTGATGTCCATCAGGAAATCCCATGTCGCGTCGCTGGTCTCGTGGACCGGATCGCCCATGCGGAACCCGCCCGCGATGTTGCACAGGACGTCGATGCGGCCGAACCGATCGACGACCTGCCGGACGGAACCCTCGACGGCCTTCCGGTCCAGCAGATCGACCGCGATCGTCAGGCGGGTATCGCTCGCATCCGAGAAGACCTTGTCGAGCATGCCCCGGTTGTGGTCGAGCAAAGCCAAGCGGGCACCGCGCTCCGCGAAGGCGACGGCGACAGCCCGGCCCAGGTTTCCCGCCGCTCCCGTGATGACGACGGTGCGGTTCTCGAAGTCCATCATCGCTCCTCGCAATCCTCTGCTGCCCGCCTCAAGCCACCCGCCGCCGGGCCGCGTGGTAGGCGCCGGTCCCCCTGTGCAGAAGGTCGTCGCCCGGGTCGATCGTTCCCGGTTCCAAGTCCGGCAGCGCCGCCACCCGCCGGTAGATCGGTCCGAAATCGATGTCGGCCAGGGCCAGCAGGTCGTCGAAACTCTCTATGACGAAGTAGGTTTCCTGGAAATCGTCGATCCTGTAAAGCGTCCGCATGACTCGCTCCAGGTCGAAGCGGACGCGGTTGGGCGATGGATCGTCGAGCGCGAAGATGGTTTCGGTGTAGGACGAGGCGATCCCCGAGCCGTAGATCCGGAGGGCGTCCCCGCTCCTGATCAGGCCGAACTCCACCGTGTACCAGTAGACACGAGCCAGATTGGCCAGAACGCCCAGACCCCGGGCCCGCAGGCCGCCCTTGCCGTAGGCTTCCATGTAGTCGGCGAAAACCGGATGGACCAGCATCGGAACATGGCCGAAGACGTCGTGGAAGACGTCGGGCTCCTCCAGATAGTCGAGCTGGTCGGGCCTGCGGATGAACTGCCCGGCCGGAAACCGCCGGTTTGCCAAGTGGTCGAAGAAGACCTCGTCGGGGACCAGCCCCGGAACCGCCACGACGCTCCAGCCGGTCCGCTTCTCCAGCACCTCGCTCAGGCGGCGGAAGTCGGGAATGCGGTCGGTATCCATCGACAAGGCGCGCATGCCCTGGACGAACTCGTCGCAGGCCCTGCCGGGCAGCAGCTTGCTCTGGCGTTCGTACAGGGTCTTCCAGACCGCGTGCTCCTCGGCGGTGTACGACTCCCATCCCTGGTCGATGGTCCAGTCCGCGCTGACCGGGGGCTTGGCATCACCGGCCGCCGCCCCGTGCTTCGTCGACTCCATCGCTTCCTCCCCTGTTCGGCGTTGGATACAGGATAGTCCGATGTCCGAGCCCGCTGGAGGCCCGGCTCAGCCGAAAACCGATCGGTCATGATCATATTGTGCCTGCCAAGGGCTACAGGCAGGGGGAAGCCGCTTGAAAAGAGGTCGCGGAAGGCTGGACCGATGCAGGGACGCTATTTCGCATCGCCTGTGCCGCGATGCTTCGCCGTCTTCCCGGCGACGTCGGGCGGCTGTCCCGAATACTGCCTGCCCTCGCGCATGTCCTTGCGCTTCTTCGCGGTCGTGCGTCGATACTCCTCCTGGCTCAGGGTGTCGCGCGCCTCCTTCGGGAGGTAGCGTTCCCCGGTCTCGGTGCTCTTCCCGCCCGACCGCGTTCCCCAGTCCTCCTCGGTCCACTGGCGAAGGCTGTTGTCCTTCTTCTTGCCGCCCTCGTAGCCGCCGCCGCGCCGCTTGTACTCCTGCACGGCGAACTGGGCCTTGCGGGCCGACCACTGGCCGGCGTGACCGCCCTTCTCGCCGGCGGTCACCTCCTGCTTCACCTTCTCCCAAAGCTCGGGGTCGGTCCGTTTCGCAGTGCTCGCCATGCCGTCATCCTGTCGTGATTGCACCGTCGCGGTGGGGTGTCCCGGGGGATCACGCCTCCTCGACGCTGCAATCAAGCCTAAGGCTGCCGGCCGTGTTGGCCACTGCCGAAAGGCAGATTTCGGCCCGGGCCGGCGGAATGGCGACTCCGAACCGCGTCATGTAGCGGTCCCCGCCGGAACCCGGGACCGTCTGCGCCTCGAGACGGACGATGTTCGCGCCGTACTCCCGGAAGACCTCCGCCAGCCGGGCGATCAGCCCCAGCTGGTCGCCGCCGCTCAGCTCGATGATGTGGGTCACGAGCGTTCCGGGACCCGGCGTCGCTTCATACTCGTAGTCGGTCACCTCCACCCTGGCCTCCGCCAGTTCGGGAAGGGCGCTCAGCTCGCGCTCCAGTTCGGCGGTCCCGAGGTCGCCCGGAAGCTCGCAGACGGCGCTGAACTCGGCGCCCTGGCCCATCGCCGCGAAAGTCGTGTCCCGCAGGTTGATGCCGAGGTCGTAGAGACGGCCGGCGATGGCGGAGACCAGGCCGACCCGGTCGGCCGCGAGTATCGAGACCAGCGCGAGCGGTGGCTTTGCTGAGGGCATCTGTGACTCCCGTTTGGTATTCTTCGTGATTCTTCGCAATGAACCTATAGGTGTCCTGACGGTTCCGTCAAACGGCCGGATCGCAGGCCCGGATCGTGGCCGCAACGGCCACGCCCGCGGAGCGCCCCGCCGAGCCTCGCCGCCGGATCGAGCGCTCCGCTCCCGGACCGGAAATGCTGCGCTGCAGCATCAGCCATATACTGGTTAACGCTCCGTTTTCACTGCGTCATTTGTTTCATCCCCCCATTCAATGCTGCCATGCAGCATATGCGTTGGCGAGGCTGTCGGGGCAAACATACCTTACTAAGCATCGGGCCGACCAAGAGCCACGCCCAGCCGGGGAGGGAAGACGCGCCACAAGGATGCGGCTTGCAATCTACTCCTGGCCATCGCGGGGCTCGATCGACCTCGCCGGCGCCAGTCAACGTCGGAGATCGAGTTATGAACCTCTTCAAGCATATCGGCCAGATCTGGAGCCAGTACCGCGCGTTCCGGTCCACCTATTCGGAACTGTCGCAGCTGTCCGATGCCGAACTCAAGGACATGGGCCTCTATCGCGGCGACATCGTGCGGATCGCCTACGACGCCGCCGAAACCAGCCTGACGCCCGCGAAGGCCGCCAACAGCCAGGGTGGCGAGAAGGCCGCCGGCACATTCGGCATCCTGCGTGAGAGCCACTGAGCCTCACGCCGCCAAAGCCAATCGAAGAAGAGCAAGTTACGGATATCCGGGAGAGAGGCGCCGTCCGCCAGTCAAAAGGAACGGCACTATGTCGAGCATGAACGTCACTCAGCACACCCACGTCGGGTTCTTCCACGCTGCCCGCCGGATGCTGGCGAATACCGTCGCCGGATGGTTCCACCGGGCCGAAGCACGCCTGGAGCAGCGTCGCCTGCAGGCCGAGCTGGACTCGCTCTCCCCCCGCGACCGCCAGGATATCGATGTCACCGGCGGCAATCTTTCCTGGGCTGCCGCCGCGCTGGAAGGCCGCCATGGCCTCCGTATCAACACCGGCGGCCTGAACAGCGTCGGGGCGCTGCGGGGCAACATCGGTAACTGAAGGGCTGGAACTTCCGGCCGCCCAGGCGGCCCAACCCGAACCGAACAAGCATTCGAACCGAAGAATCGAAGCAGGGAGAGAAGCGCTACCCGTACTGTTTTCATTGGGAGCGACTCATGACCGCCTACACCACCAATTCCAACGAGATGATCCAGCCGACCATTTCCGGCTTCCTCGGCTCCAGTCCCGAGACCGCGAAGCGGCCCGAGGATCGCAGCATCTTTGCCAGGATTTCCTCGTTCCTGTACCGGTACTGGACCGTTTACCAGACAAGGGCCCAGCTGGACCGCCTCAGCGACCGTGCCTTGAGCGACATCGGCATCGACCGTGACGGCATCCCGTCGATCGCGCGCCGGCAGCAGGGAGGCACCCTGGTACGCCACTCCGATCTCAACAAGCTGCTCAACATGACCGACGAAGATCTGGCGGACATCGGGGTCTGCCGCGGCGATCTCGAAGACTTCCAGGCCGGCCGCATCAAGTATGTCCGCCGCCGGCTGGCCGCTTGAGGAGACACGGCATGACCGGCTCCCCGCTCGAGACGGCCATCCTGCTGAGGGCCGTGTTCGGCTTGGCGATGATGAATGTCGGCCTATGGCTCGGATGAGTCCCGGGAAGACCCGGAAAGGGGAGTGCCGCAACGCTGGCGCTCCCCTTTTTCGTTGACCGGGCCTTACTGGCTCCTCGCCGCCCGCCGGCGGCGCCACTCCACCCAGCGGCGTTCCAGGCGGATCATCGCGCTGCTGGTCGGGCGCTTCAGGACGGGTATGTCCTGGGCCAGCAGCAGCAGGCCCAGGGGCAGCATCCAGATCCCGAGGATCGGCAGGAAGCTGAAGAGGCCGCCGATCACCAGCAGCACTCCCACGGGAATCCTCACCCAAGTGGACCGGGGATCGCGCAGCCAGCGCAGGACGCGCGCGGCAGTCGCAGGCAGTTGCCGCTCCAGTCGCTCGAAACGGCGATCGAGCCTGCGGTCGTCGATGTGTGTCATGGCCTCAATCTAAGGTCCCATATGGGATAATCAAAGGCTGTATCGTTGCCGGACGCGGGGGACGCCCGGCAAAAAGAAATTTTCCCGGATGGTGGAAGCTCCGGGAATAAATCGGCCGGCCGCGCGAATATGTGCGGAACGAGAAGATGGCCATGCACCCGCTGCTCAAAGACCATATCCTGCCGCTCCGCCGATACGCCCTGGCGCTGACCGGCAACAGCGACCAGTCCGACGATCTGGTCCAGGAAACCCTTGCGCGCGCGATCGAGGGCGCCGGATCGTGGGATCCGCGCCGGGATCTGCGCAAGTGGCTGTTCGGCATCATGCACAATACGCATGTTTCGGCCGTCCGGCGGCGCGTGCTCGAGGGCGAGGTCGCCGGCCAGATCGCGTCCCTCGCGTCGGAGGCCGTCCCGGCATCCCAGTTCACCCAGGTCCATTTCAGCGAGACCATCGCGTCGTTGATGCGCCTGCCGGACGACCAGCGCGAGGTGATGGTGCTGATCGCCGTCGAAAACTTCAGTTACAAGGATGCGGCGGAGCTGCTGGACATTCCGGTCGGCACCGTGATGTCGCGGCTGGCCCGTGCCCGCGAGGCCCTGCGAGGCAGCCCCGCGACGTCCCCCTCCGACGCGCCGGCCGCGAACAGACCCGCCCTGCGCCTGGTGAGGTGAGCCATGACCGAACCGATCTCCGAATTCGACCTGATGGCCTATGTCGACGACCAGCTCGACGCGGGGCGCCGCATCGAGGTCGAGGAATACCTGTCGCGGCATCCCCATCTCGCCGCGCAGGTCATGGACGACCTGTGCCGACGCGATGAATTGCGGCTGGCCCTGACCGAAGCCGCGACCGTCACCGGCGTGGACCGGGCGATCCTTCCCGCCGAGCGCCTCGGCCGCCGTCTGTCCCTGCGCAAGGTGCTCCATCGCAGCCGTCGCGCCATCGCCGCGTCATTTTTGCTCGCCACGGGCTGGCTCGCCCACGCGACCTTCGGCGGCTTCGGCGCGGACCCCGCGTCGGCGGCGCACATCATGCCCGTCTA
This sequence comes from Skermanella rosea, assembly GCF_016806835.2. Lineage (NCBI taxonomy): Bacteria > Pseudomonadati > Pseudomonadota > Alphaproteobacteria > Rhodospirillales > Azospirillaceae > Skermanella > Skermanella rosea. The sequence continues at coordinate 2,425,928 of NZ_CP086111.1, forward strand.
CGCCGACGAGGCGGTGGAAGCCCACCGGACGATCCTGGTGGAGGAGCGCAACGCCCTTTTCACCCGAACCGCCGCGGCACCGGAGCGGATCGCGGACCTTGCCACGGGCGGCAATCCGGCGATTCCGCTGCCGCACCTTCCCAGGACCTTCACGCCGGTCGCCTCGCACCTCGTCCCCTGGGACCACGGCAATGCGGTCCAGGTTCTGTTCCATAACCCGTCCGGGGATTCGCTGACCCTCTTCGCGGTCGAGACCGACAGCTTCAGCATCGAGCAGCCTTATGCCGAGGAGGTCGACGGCGTGACCATCGCCTATTGGCAGTCGGGGTGGTTCGCCTATGTGCTGGGCGGTTCGGGGGACCGGGACGACCTGCTGACGCTGGCCGTCCGGATCAGCCGGTGATTTAGGGCCTGTGACCAAGCATCGATCAACCTGTTGAGACAACCAGGATCAGGGAGCAACCATGTTCAACCAGTATCCAAACCGGCAGCCGCCCAACCAACCGGGCGCGTTCGGCCGTGCCGTCGACCAGGGCGCCTTCGACGAGGGCCTGCGCAAGCATATGCTGCGGGTCTACAATTTCATGGTGCTCGGTCTGGCCATCACCGGCCTGATCGCCGCCTTCGTCGCGAGCACGCCTGCGCTCTACGTGCCGATCTTCACCACGCCGCTGAAATGGGTGGTGATGCTGGCCCCGCTCGCCTTCATCTTCGTGCTGTCCTGGCGCTTCGACCGGATGTCCTCGTCGGCGCTCCAGATGACGTTCTGGGCGTTCTGCGCCGTCATGGGCGTATCGATGGCGTCGATCTTCCTGGTCTTCACCGGGGCCAGCGTCGCCCGCGTCTTCTTCATCACCTCCGCGATGTTCGCGGCGACCAGCCTGTGGGGCTACACGACCAAGACCGACCTGTCCAGGATGGGCTCGTTCCTCATCATGGGTCTGATCGGCATCGTGATCGCCAGCATCGTCAACATCTTCCTGGGGTCGAGCGCGCTGCAGTTCGCCATTTCGGTGATCGGCGTCGTGGTCTTCACCGGCCTGACCGCCTATGACACCCAGAACATCAAGGAGAGCTACGCCGAGCATTACGGCCATGACACCAACACCAAGCTGGCCGTGATGGGCGCCCTCAGCCTTTACCTGAACTTCATCAACCTCTTCCAGATGCTGCTCCAGCTCACCGGGCAGCGCGAGGAGTAAGCGGGCGGAAGCCTTGTCCTTCGCCCCATCGCCATCAGACCCATAACAATCTCAGCGGGACAACCATGGACCAGAACGAACGCCAGATCATCGAGGAACTCTTCGGCAAGCTGCGCCAGGCCGAGGCCCAGTCCGGGCCGCGCGACGGCCAGGCGGAGAGCTTCATCCGCGAGCAGGTGACCCGGCAGCCGGCGGCCCCTTACCTGATGGCGCAAGCGATCGTCATCCAGGAGCAGGCCCTGGCAGCTTCCCAGGCCCGCATCCAGGAGCTGGAGCAGGAACTGCAGTCGCGCCCCGCGTCGGGCGGCGGCGGGCTCTTCGGCAGCCTGTTCGGCGGCGGTTCGCAGCAGCGCCAGCCGGCGCCGCCGTCCAACTCGCCGTGGGGAAGCCAGCGGCAGGCGGTCCCTCCCGGTGACCCGCGGGTGGCGGCCTATGCCAACCCGCAGTACCAGCAGCGCCAGGGCGGCGGCTTCATGGCGGGCGCCATGCAGACGGCCATGGGCGTCGCCGGCGGCATGCTGATCGGCAACGCGCTCGGCAGCATGTTCTCGTCGGGCGAGGCGATGGCGGAGGACGCCGTCGGCGCGGTCGAGGAGCAGGTTCCGGAAGACTTTGCTGCCGACGACGGCGGCGATTTCTTCGGGGGCGACGAGGAGCTCTGACCCTTCCCCCCTCGTCGGGGCTGAGGCAATGTGATCACCGGGGGCGCGGGCATCCTGTCCGCGCCCCCGGACCGTATTGCGGGCCGGCTTCCGCCAGCGGTCCGGTGCCTCGGGAGATCCCACCGTGTCGTTCAAGTTCCGCTTCGTCCTGCTGTTCTCCTCCGTGCTTGCCTTGGCGGTGCTGGTCGCCGGCGTCGCGGTCGTGGTCAACGCCCGGACCGCGGTCGAGACCGAAGTGGAAGCGGGAATGGAACTGGCGACGACGCTGGTGATCCGGACGTTGGCGGGAGCACCCGATCCCAGATCGGCGGCGGACGCCATCAGTTCCGCGCTGGCGATGCTTCCGCTCAGGCATGTCCGGATCGCGATCGCCGCCGACGGAGCCGCGACCGCCCTGCCGGCGCTCGTGGCTACCCGGGTTCCGGACTGGTTCTACCGTCTGATCGGTCCCGACCATCGTCAGCAGGAGATCAGGATGCGCCTGTCCGACGGCGCGCCCGCGCGCGTCCTCGTCGTCGCGGCGCCGGAGGACGAGATCGCCGAGGTCTGGGCCGACCTGTCCAACCTGGCGCTGATCCTGGCGGCGGTGTCGGCCGCGGCGATCATCCTTTCCTGGATCGCCATAGACAGGGCCTTGCGGCCGCTGACGCAGCTGTCCGGCGCCCTGGAGCGTCTGGGGCGCCACGAGTACCAGGTTCGCCTGGAGCCGATCCGTGTCCACGAGCTCCGGCGCATCGGAGACACGATCAATACCCTGGCACAGGAACTGCGCCGGGCGGAGGACAGGAACCGCGAACTCGGCCGCAAGCTGATCGAGGTGCAGGAAGCGGAGCGGCGCCAGATCGCGGGCGAGATCCACGACGAACTGGGGCCATGCCTTTTCGGCATCCGGGTCGAGACCCGGTCGCTGGCGCAGGTCGCGCGGACGCTGCCCGACGGTCCCGGCAGCGCCGTCACGGAAAGGTGCGACGCCGTGCTGGAACTCGCCGATACGGTTCAGCGCATGAGCCGGCGTCTGCTCGACCGGTTGCGGCCCATGGCACTGGAGCATCTGCCGCTCTCGTCCGTGCTCGCCGAGACTGTCAAGCGCTGGCACGTCAACATGCCGGGTATCGACTGGCGCCTTCGCCTGCCAGCCGACGTTGCCCGCACCATCGACCGACTTGACGACACCGCCTCGGTGACCCTCTATCGGGTCGTCCAGGAGAGCCTGATGAACGCGGCCCGACACGCCGGAGCCACCCGGGTGGAGGTCGAGATCGGTTGCGCGCCGGAACCGGACGCCGGTGCCGCGGTCGGGTTCAGCGTTCAGGACGATGGCCGGGGGATCGCTTCCGACGGCCGGGCCGGGATCGGCATTCACGCGATGTCCGACCAAGTGAGGGCGCTGGGCGGTTCCATCGCCATCCTGTCGCCACCCGGGGGCGGCGTAACGGTCCAGGGAAGGATCCCGTTCGTCCCGGGCTGCGACCCGGCGTCAGAGGAGATAGAGGATGACAGCAGCGCCCGCCGCAACGCCTGAGAGATTGCTGCTGGTGGACGACCATCCCGTGGTCCGGACCGGCTGCCGCCGGCTTCTGGCGTCCGCCGGTCCCTACGAGATCATGGAAGCCGATAACGGAAGCCGGGCGCTGGAACTCTGCGAGGGCGAGCCGCCCGACGCGGTCGTCCTCGACCTGGGGCTGCCGGACATGGGCGGACTGGAGTTGTTGGACCGGTTGCGCCGGGCAGTTCCCGATATCCGCGTCCTGGTCTTCAGCATGCATGACGACCCCGTATTCGCGGCGCGCGCGCTGGAGGCGGGGGCCCGTGGCTACGTCACCAAGAACGACGCCCCCGAGGAACTGGTCGCCGCGGTCGAGACGGTGCTGGCCGGCGGCATCTATCTGAGCCGCGACATGGCGCGGGAGGTCGCCGTGATGAACTTCGCACCGAACCGCAGCTCCTTGCAGGGATTGACGGCCCGGGAACTCCGCGTCCTTGCGGAACTGGGGCAGGGAAGTGCCATAGCCGACATCGCCGATCGCCTGGGCGTCAGCTACAAGACGGTCAGCAATACCTGCACCGCCATCAAGACCAAGCTTGGCGCCCGCAGCGTAAGGGATCTGATTCGCATCGCCGTCGAGCATCGCGTGACGCCCTGACCCGGGTCCCGAAGGGACAACCGGGAAATTTCGGCAAGTTCGCCCGGGAAGAAGAGGAAATCCGGGAGTTCCGAAACAAGAATACAGATTGTTCGAAAAGAAAACTGTTGCGCAGTATCACATGTCTTATGAAACTATGCCCGGAAAAGAAGAGCGATAAACATGAGGAAACGTCACATGGTGGTTCCCATTGACACATTGAAGCGTATTTTGCTTGGCAGCGTCCTGGCGATCGCCTCGGCCTTGCCGGCCGCCGCCGACACGATCTACGTCTCGAACGAAAAGGATAACACCATTTCGGTCGTGGACGGCGATACGCTGACCGTCACGGAAACGATCCGCGTCGGTCGCCGGCCGCGGGGGATCACCTTCAACCACGACATGACGCAGCTTTACGTCTGTATCGGTGACGAGAACCGGATCGACGTGATCGACCTGTCCACCAACAAGGTCGTCAACCGCCTGCCGTCCGGCCCGGATCCGGAACTGTTCGTCCACCACCCGACCGAGAACGTGCTGTACGTCGCGAACGAGGACGACAACATGGTCTCCGTCGTGGACACGAAGGAACGTAAGATCCTGGCCGAGATCCAGGTCGGCGTCGAGCCGGAGGGGATGGGCATCAGCCCGGACGGCAAGTTGCTGGTCAATACGTCCGAGACCACCAACATGGCCCATTTCATCGACACCTCCACGAAGGAGATCGTCGCGAACGTGCTGGTGGACAGCCGTCCCCGAGTGGCCGAGTTCACCTCCGACGGCAAGAATGTATGGGTTTCGGCCGAGATCGGCGGTACCGTCAGCGTGATCGACTCCGCGACCCGCCAGCCGGTCAAGAAGATCGAGTTCGCCGTCAGCGGCGTGTCGAAGGAGGCCATCCAGCCGGTCGGCATCCAGATCACGAAGGACATGAAGCGCGCCTTCGTCGCCCTGGGGCCCAGCAACCGCGTGGCGGAGGTCGATCCCGCGACCTACGAGGTGCGCAAGTACCATCTGGTCGGCCAGCGCGTCTGGAACCTCGCGCTGTCGCCCGACGAAAAGCGTCTCTATTCCACCAATGGCGTCAGCAGCGACATCAGCGTCATCGATGTCGAGAACAGCAGGGTCATCAAGTCGATCCCGGTCGGCCGCGCGCCCTGGGGGGTGGTCGTAAAGCCCTAGCGGACATCCAGTAACCTCCAGCAAACGCAACCGAGACTTCCCGCCCCGGACCGCCGCCAGACTGTCCGGGTACTTTTTTGCGTCCTCGTAACAGTTTGTTACATTGCGGCGCTTGTCAGACATACTCCAGTCATCAACGTTCCGTCTAATGGTGGCGTTGCTCGCGACGGGAACGGCGTGTAGCCCATTCGACTGTTGATGACAGAGGTTGATCCTTCGATGAAGATGGCTGGTCTCATGGCGGCCGCGCTTGCCGTCGGCGTGGCGGTTGCCGGCGCGGGCTATTGGCACTCCGACGGCGCCCGCGCCCAGGGACAGCAGCAGGGCAGGCGACCGGCGCCGGCTCCGGCCGTCGAGGTCGCACCGGTCAAGGTGGACCGTGTCACGACCATGATCGACGCGGTCGGTACCCTGGAGCCGGCGGAGTTCGTTTCCCTGGCGCCCGAGATCGAGGGGACCCTGGCGGAGATCCTGTTCCGCGAGGGTACGCCCGTCCCGGCCGGCCAGGTACTGGCGCGCCTGGATGACGCCATCCTGAAGGCGGAACTGGCCAAGTCCCGCGCCGAGTTGGTCCTGGCGGAGGCGAATTTCGAGAGGGCCGACACGTTGCTGCGGCAACGCTCGGGCACCCAACGCACGCGCGACGAGGCTTTCGCCGCTCTCCAGTCGGCCAGGGCGTCGGTGCAGCTGGCCCAGACCCAGCTGGACAAGACGGTGCTTCGGGCGCCGTTCGACGGCATTCTCGGCCTCCGCGCCGTCAGCAAAGGGGAGTTCGTCAGCCGCGGCGACACCCTGGTCACGCTCCAGTCGATCGACCCGCTCAAGGTCGACTTCCGAGTGCCGGAGACGCTTCTGTCCAGCATACGGGTCGGGCAGAAGATCACCTTGCGGACCGACGCGCTGCCCAGCCGCTCCTTCGAGGGGGAAATCTACGCGCTCGACCCGCAGCTCGACGTGAACGGGCGGGCGCTGAAGATCCGGGCGGAGGTCGACAACTCCGACCAGGTGCTTCGGCCCGGGCTGTTCGCCCGCGTCGGCATCGCCGCTTCCAGCCGAGACAACGCCATCCTGATCCCGGAGTCGGCGGTCGTGCCGGAAGGGAACGGCCGCTACGTCTTCAGGATCGTGGACGGCAAGGCGGTCCGGACCGAGGTCAAGCTGGGCCAGCGCCGCGCCGGCGAGGTCGAGATCGTCGAGGGGTTGTCTCCCGGCGACACGGTGGTGACCGGGGGACAGCAGCGGGTCCGTCCCGGCGCCTCGGTCGAGGTGGTCAACCGCGCGCCGGGCGTCTGAAGCCATGCGGATTTCCGACATCTGCATCCGCCGTCCGGTCTTCGCGACGGTGATGAGCCTGATCCTGATCCTGCTCGGCGTCGTCAGCTACGACCGGCTGAGCGTGCGGGAATATCCCAACATCGACGAGCCGGTCGTCTCGGTCAACACGACCTATCTCGGCGCCTCGGCCGAGATCATCGAGACCCAGGTCACCCAGGTGCTGGAGGGCTCGATCGCCGGCATCGAGGGCATCGACGTGCTGTCCTCCGTCAGCAGGCCGGAGAGCAGCCGGATCACCGTGCGCTTCCGTCAGAACGTCGATCCGGACGTCGCGGCGAGCGACGTGCGCGACCGGGTCGGCCGGGTCCGCGGCCGCCTGCCGGACGAGATCGACGAGCCGATCATCTCCAAGGTGGAGGCCGACGCCCAGCCGATCATCGTGATGCCGTTCACCAGCGACCGCCTGTCAGGGCTGGAGATCACCGACTATATCGACCGTTTCATCGTCGACCGGTTCAAGAACCTGCCCGGCGTCGCCGACGTCCAGATCCTGGGCGAGCGCCGCTATGCCATGCGCCTGTGGATCGACCGCGCCCGGCTGGCGGGATACGACCTGACCGTCCAGGACGTGGAAGCAGCGCTTCGCGGGCAGAACATTGAGGTCCCGGCCGGCCGGGTCGAGAGCACCGACCGGGAGTTCACCGTACTGTCGCGCACGGGCCTCGTGGAGCCGGAACAGTTCGGAGACATCGTGGTCAAGCTGGCCGACGGCTTTCCGATCCGCGTACGCGACATCGCGAGGGTGGAACTGGGCGCCGCCGACGAGCGCCGGGTCAGCCGATCCAACGGCCGGAACTCGATCGCGATCGGCATCATCAAGCAGGCCACGGCCAATCCGCTCGACGTCTCGGAGGCGGTGAAGAAGACCCTTCCCCTGGTTCTGGAAGATCTGCCGGAAGGCATGCGGGGCGAGATCGTCAACGACAGCGCGGTCTTCATCGACCGCTCGATCCAGGCCGTGTTCCACACGATCCTGGAAGCCGTCGTACTGGTCGTGCTGGTGATCCTGTTCTTCCTGCGGACCGCGAGGGCCACGATCATTCCCGTCGTCACCATTCCGGTTTCGCTGATCACCACCTTCGCGCTGATGTACGCGGCCGGCTTCACGATCAACACGCTGACGCTGCTTGCCATGGTGCTGGCGATCGGTCTCGTGGTGGACGACGCCATCGTCGTGCTGGAGAACGTCTACCGCCACATCGAGATGGGAAAGAAGCCGATGCAGGCGGCCCTGGTCGGCACGCGGGAGATCGGCTTCGCCGTGGTCGCCATGACCCTGACCCTGGCCGCCGTCTACGCCCCTGTCGCCTTCGCGCCGGGCCGCACCGGGCGGCTGTTCCTGGAGTTCGCGCTGACCCTGGCCGGCGCCGTCCTGGTATCGGGCTTCGTGGCGCTGACCCTGACGCCGATGATGTGCTCCAAGCTGCTGAAAGCGCACGAGAGCCACGGGCGGTTCTACAACGCGCTGGAGCGGTTCTTCGTGGCGCTCGGCAACGGATACGACCGGCTGCTCCGGGCCAGCCTGCGGGCACGGCCGCTCGTCGTGCTGCTGGCGCTGGGCGTCGCGGGGGGAAGCGTCGTGCTGTTCCTGTCCCTGAAGTCGGAAACCGCGCCGGTCGAGGACCGGGGCGTGATCCAGGGCCTGGGCGTGGCTCCCGAAGGATCCACCATCGACTTCAATGCCCGCTACGGCCGGGAACTCGAACAGGTCTATGCCGGGGTCCCCGAGATCCAGAGCTACATCGTGATCTCCGGCGTGCCGGAAGTCACCCGCACCCTGTCGTTTGCCCGCCTGAAGGACTGGGACGAGCGCGAGCGCAAGCAGCAGGACATCGTGGCCGAGCTTCAGCCGAAGCTGTCCAGGATCGCCGGCATCAGCGTGTTCGCGCTCAACCCGCCGTCGCTCGGGCAGCGCGGGGGCAGCAAGCCGGTCGAGTTCGTGATCCAGACCTCCGGCACCTATGCCGAACTGGACGGCTATGTCAGCCGCATGCTCGACAGGATCGCGGAGTATCCCGGCCTGATCAACGTCGACAGCGACCTGAAGCTGAACAAGCCGCAACTCGACGTCGTCGTCAACCGGGACAAGATCGCCGACGCCGGAATACAGGTCGACGTGGTCTCCCGGACGCTGGAAAGCCTTCTGGGCGGCCGTCAGGTCACCCGGTTCGAACGCAACGGCGAGCAGTACGACGTCTATGTCCAACTCGGCGAGTCCGATCGCGCCACGCCGGGCAACCTCAGCCAGATCTATGTCCGGGGCGGCGACGGCGCGATGATCCAGCTCTCCAACCTGGTCGAGGTGAGGGAGGTGGTCGCGCCGAAGGAGCTCAACCGTTTCAACCAGCTCCGTTCCGCGACGATCAGCGCCAGCCCGGCTCCGGGCGTGTCGCTCGGCGAGGCGCTGGCCTTCATGGAGCAGGCGGCGGAGGAAGTCCTGCCGCAGGGCGTCCAGGTCGATTATGCCGGCCAGAGCCGCGAGTTCCGCGACGCCGGCTCCAGCCTGCTGTTCGTCTTCGTGCTGGCCCTGGGCTTCATCTACCTGGTGCTGGCGGCCCAGTTCGAGAGCTTCGTCGATCCCTTCGTGATCATGCTGACGGTCCCGCTGTCGATGACCGGCGCGCTGCTGGCGCTGTACCTGAGCGGCGGCACGCTGAACGTCTACAGCCAGATCGGCCTGGTGACCCTGGTCGGGCTGATCACCAAGCACGGCATCCTGATCGTCGAGTTCGCGAACCAGCTCCAGGACGAAGGCAGGGAGAAGCTGGACGCCGTGATCGAGGCCGCCGTGCTGCGCCTGCGCCCGATCCTTATGACCACGGGGGCCATGGTGCTGGGCGCCCTTCCTCTGGCCCTGGCGACCGGTGCGGGGGCCGAGAGCCGCCAGCAGATCGGCTGGGTGATCGTCGGCGGCATGTCGCTCGGCACGCTGCTGACCCTGTTCGTCGTTCCCACCATGTACACCCTGATGACGGGCAAGCGCGGCCAGGTGGCGGAGGACGATCTGGAGGCTGGGCAAGCCGCGCCGGCGGAGTGAGCGGTCTCCCGCGCATTGCCACTTGCCAGAAGGCCCGCCGGTGCGACATGTCTGGGACCGAACGAGCCGCGGCGGGAACCGTCGCGGGGCATGGCAGGAGGAGCAGCGGAATGTTCATCGCGATGAACCGCTTCAAGGTGGTACCCGGCGCGGAAGCCGATTTCGAGGCGGTCTGGCTGAACCGGGAGAGCCACCTGCACAAGGTTCCCGGATTCGTCGAGTTTCACATGCTTCGTGGTCCGCAGCGCGACGATCACCGGCTCTACAGCTCCCACACTGTCTGGCAGTCGGAGGAGCACTTCCTGGGCTGGACCCGGTCGGAAGCCTTCCGGGACGCCCACAGGGGAGCCGGCGGAAACAAGCCGCTGTACCTGGGCCATCCCGAGTTCGAGGGCTTCGAAGTCATCCAGACCGTGACCAATCCCCCCGCCGGGGAATAGCGCCTTGGCCGGAGCCGGACTGTCGGAGTTCTTCACCCTGTTCCCGATGCGCCGGGTCGGCAGCGCCGATCTGGACGCGGCGCTGTCCGAACAGGCGCCCGAAGCGCTGACGGTGCTGTTCCTGTGGGGGCGCAACTGCCCCAATTGCGACATCGCGAAGCGGGCGATGATGTCGGCGCCGGAGCGCTTCCAGTCGCCGGACGTTCGATGGTTCCATGACAATGTCTACGACGACTTCGACATGGCGACCCGTTTCGGCGTCCACGGCATTCCGGTCTTCTTCCTGTTCCATGGACGCAAGCAGCTCGGGCGGATCACAAGCTGGCCGGGCTCCGACGCGTTCCTGGACGTGATCGGCCGGCAACTGCGCCGGATCGCTCCGGCGTAGTTGCCCGTCCCGCCTGTCAGCTGTGCTTCAGCGGGCAGGTGCGGATGCCCAGCAGGGTGTATGCCGGGCAGAAGCCGACGAAGGCGGTCAGCAGCGGGACCAGACCGATCCAGCCCCACGGGGTCTGGGGACCTACGAAGACCAGCGAGATCAGCACGAGGCCGGCGACGATCCGCAGGGCGCGGTCGATCATTCCCATATTCTTTGGCAGCGACATGGCACGTTTCCTTTCCATCTTGGGGCCGTGCCGCAAGCATCGCGCGGTGCGCCGCTTGGCTCAGTGACTAAGTCACATTGGGCCTCAGCCGGGGGGCGCCGTGGCAAGATACCGCAGGCCGCCGGGGTCCAGCACCTCCAGCCGACCGCGTCCCAGCCCGACCAGCCCCCGGTGCTCGAAGTCCTTGAGTTGCCTGCTGACGACCTCGCGGGCGGTGCCGAGCTCGGTCGCCAGGGCTTGGTGGGTGAGGGGAACGACGCCGCCCCCGGGCGCGTGCTTGACCAGTGCCTCTGCCAGCCGGCACTCGATCCTGCCGAACGCCACCTCGCTGACCAGCTTCATCAGGTCGGTCAGCCTGGCCCCGAAGCTCCTGAACACGAAGTCACGGAAAACGCCGGATCGGGTGATCAGCATATCGAACGCAGCCTTGGGCAGCGCCACCGCCGAAACCGCCGCTTCGGTCACGCCTTCCGCGCTGTAGCACTCGCTCCCGATCAGGCAGGACGTGGTCAGGACACAGGTCGATCCGGGTCCGACCCGGTAAAGCACGATTTCGCGTCCCAGTTCGGACAGCAGGTGGACGCGCACCGAGCCTTCCAGGACGATCAGGAAGTTCGTGCAGAGATCGCCCGGCCGGAACAGCACCGTCCCGGCTTTCAGGGTGACCAGTTCCGCCTGCCGGGCAAGGATGTCGCGGGCCGCGTCGTCCAGGTGCCGCAAGGCGGGAAACGATCCCAGCCAATCGATCGCCATGCTCATTTCCGATGGGGACTCCCGGCTCAGGTCACCCGTTGCGGGCCTTGACGTCACGGAACTCGTCATAGGCCTCCAATGCCTGGGCAGCATACATGACGCTGGGACCCGCGCCCATGTAGACGGCCATGCCCATCGTCTCCAGCACTTCCTGTCGGGTGGCTCCCTGCTTCACGGCGGCTTCGGCATGGAAGGCGACGCAGCCGTCGCACCGGGTGGCGACCGCGATCGCGAGCGCGATCAGCTCCTTCGTCTTGGTATCCAGCGCGTCGGCCTTCAAGGCGGCCTGCGCCAGCGCCGAGAAGCTCTGCATCACCGCGGGAGCGCCGCCGCGCAGTTCCTTGATGGCGGCCGACAGGTCGATCGTAGTGTTCGTCCAGCTTCCGGACATGGGGGATCCCTCGGATATGGAAAAGAATGCAGTTGCGACGCTAGGGCTGCCGCATTATATAAGTCAATGCTAATTTAAAGGGTGAGGCACTCGGAATGGACGGGTTCACGCCATATTCATCGGCAGCGGGCGGCGCGCTGATCGGCGCCGCCGCTGCCCTGCTGTGGTACGGGGCCGGGCGCATCATGGGCGTCAGCGGTATCGTCGGCGGCCTAGCGACTGCGCGGGGCAGCGATATCGGCTGGCGGCTCTGTTTCCTGGCGGGGCTGCTGGCAGCGCCCCTGCTGCTCTGGGCCGTGGCCGGGATCGACCGCCCTCCCTCCCTCCAGACCTCTCCGATGCTGCTGATCACCGCCGGATTGCTCGTCGGCTACGGCACCAGGCTGGGCAGCGGCTGCACCAGCGGCCATGGTGTCTGCGGGCTGGCACGCCTTTCCCCGCGTTCGCTGATAGCGACCGTTCTGTTCATGGCGAGCGGGGCAGCGGTCGTATTCGTCGCCCGCCACCTGCTGGGAGCGTGAAACCATGCCCATGATGATCGTGGCACTGCTTTCCGGCCTGCTCTTCGGCTCCGGACTGGTCGTTTCCGGGATGATCGATCCGACGAAGGTGCTCGCCTTCCTCGACGTCGCGGGTAACTGGGACCCGAGCCTTGCCTTCGTGATGGCCGCCGCCATTCCGGTCGCGATGATCGGTTTCAGGGCGTCCCGCAGATGCCGGCAGCCGGTCTGCGGCGGCAGCTTCTCCGCGCCGACGAAGACTGCGCCGGATGGCTCGCTGGCCCTCGGCGCAGTGCTGTTCGGTGCCGGATGGGGACTTGTCGGCTATTGCCCCGGGCCGGCCCTGGCCGCGCTTTCATACGGCGATCCGGCTACTTGGCTGTTCGTCGCGGCCATGGCGGCCGGCATGGCCGCGCGCGGCCTGCCGATGCCGGGCAGAGCCACGCGGTCCAGGGCCTGATGCCTCGCCTACAGAAGCCATGAGGTATGGTGCGCGACTTCCTGGCTGCCTCGATAGATCATGTCGAGCGCCACGTAGGTGATGATCGCCAGCCCAATCCAGCCGATCCAGCGATACCGGTGCAGGACATGGGCGATCATGTTGGCGGCGGCGCCCATCAAGGCGACGGACAGCAGCAGCCCGATCACCAGGATCGTCGGATGCTCCTTGGCGGCGCCGGCCACCGCCAGAACGTTGTCGAGAGACATGGAGACGTCCGCGACCACGATCTGCCAGATCGCCGCGCCGAAGGTCTTGGTATGCCCGGGCGCAGGAGCACCCGCTTCCAGCGCCTCGTCCGGAGCCACCTCGTCCTTGCCCTGCTCGCGCAGTTCGCGGAACATCTTCCAGCAGACCCACAGCAGCAGCACGCCGCCGGCCAGGGTCAGGCCGATGATCGCGAGAAGCTGGGTCGTGATCAGGGCGAAGAAGATGCGCAGCCCGATGGCCGCGCCGATTCCGTAGAAGATGACTTTCCGCCGCTGTTCTATCGGAACCCCGGCGGCAGCCATGCCGACAACGATCGCATTGTCGCCGGCCAGCACAAGGTCGATCGCGATTACCTGCCCGAGGGCGATCATCTGCGACCACAGCCCAACGTCTTCCATGATGTCCGCTTTTCCTTGTTCGAGCCATGGCCGGCCTCCGGGAAGGCGCCTGACTCAGCAGGGCGCGCTCCCGGAGCACTCTTCGACCAAGGCCGGTCCGAGCCTCCTCAGTCGTCCGGCCGTCTTTTGTCCGAGACCTCGGTGTCCGCGTCGCGCAGAACCTTCGCGGTTTCGCGCTGGTTGCGCTCGATGCCTGAAGGAGGTGTCCGGAGGCCGGAGTCCGGTCCCGGGACAGCCGTCCCGGAGGTCTCGTCTTTCGTCTTGTCGCCGCTCATGTCGGTCTCCCGCCCGCTGTTCCCGGCCCCATGCCGGTGGAACCGATGAAACAGGCGAGCGGGAACAACGCTCCAGGATCACGGCGTGGTGGGAGTTCCTCCGACGAGGTCGGGGGTGGCCTCGGCCGTGCCCCGGCGAAGCCGGTGCTCGCCCAGATACAGCAGGATCGGCGCCGCGATGAAGATCGACGACGACGTCGCCAGCACCACGCCGAACAGCAGCACCAGCGCGAACTCCTGGAGCGCCTCGCCGCCGAACAGGGCCAGCGGAAGGGTCGCCAGGAAAAGGGCGACCGAGGTGCCGATGGTCCGGCTCAGCGTCTCGTTGATGCTCCGGTCGATAAGCTCGCCCAGGGGCATCTTGCGATACAATCTCAGGTTCTCCCGGACGCGGTCATAGACGACGACCTTGTCGTTGATCGAGTAGCCCATGATGGTCAGGATCGCCGCGATGGCCGTCAGGTTGAACTGCATGCCGGTCAGGGCGAAGAAGCCGATGGTCTTCGTCACGTCGAGCAGCATGGTGACCACGGCGCCGACGCCGAACTGCCATTCGAATCGGAACCAGATGTAGATCAGCATCGCGACGGCGGCCAAGCCGAGCGCCAGCATGCCCTGCTGGAACAGTTCGCCGCTGACCGACGCCCCCACGGATTCGACGCGCCGGATGGTGGTCCCCGGGAACTCCGAGATGAGCTTGTCCTGGACAGCCCTGACCGCCTGCTGCTGGGCCGCCTCGTTGCCGGGTTGCCGCTCGAAGCGGATCAGCACGTCGGTGGGTTGGCCGAACTGCTGGAGTTGGACGGGACCCAGGTTGAGCTGGGCGAGGCTTTCGCGAAGCTCGGGGAAGTCGGCTGGCTGCTCCGTCCGGACCTCGATCACGATGCCGCCCGCGAAGTCGACGCCGTAATTCAGCCCGGGCTTGAAGAACAGGCCGATCGAGGCGAGGCTCAACAGCACGGACAGGATGAGGCCCATCCGCTTGCCCCGCATGAACGGGATCTTCGTATCGTCGGGCGCCAGCCGGAACCGCGTGGCGATCGGAAGCACCTTGGGCCGGTTCCGCTTCAGCCAGGTGACCATCAGCAGGCGCGTCACGACCGTGGCGGTGAACATCGACGTGATGATGCCCAGGCTGATCGTGACGGCGAAGCCGCGGATCGTCCCGGTGCCGACCGCATAAAGCAGCACCATCTTGATCAGCGTCGTCAGGTTGCTGTCCGTGATGGTCGCGAAAGCGCGGGAGAAGCCGGTCTCCATCGCCGCGAAAGCCGAACGGCCTCGCCTGGTTTCCTCCCGGATACGCTCGTTGATCAGGATATTGGCGTCGACGGACATGCCCAGCGTCAGCAGGATGCCGGCGATGCCCGGAAGCGTCAGCGTCGCCTGGAGGAGCGACAATGCCGCCACGGTGAGGAACAGGTTGAAGATCAGGGCGATGTTGGCGAACACCCCGAACAGCCCGTAGGACATCACCATGTAGCCGACGACCAGCACGAAGCCGACGAGGCAGGCGATGATGCCGGCGCGGATCGAGTCGGCGCCCAGGTCAGGCCCGATCGTCCGTTCCTCGATGATCGTCAAGGGAGCCGGCAGCGCGCCGGCGCGCAGCAGCACGGCGAGGTCGTTGGCACCCTGGGTGGTGAAGTTGCCGCTGATCTGACCGCGACCGCCGGTGATCGGCTCGCGGATGACCGGTGCGCTGATGACCTTGCCGTCGAGCACGATGGCGAAGGGGCGGCCCACGTTCTGCTTGGTGATCTCGCCGAAACGGCGGGCACCCGGACCGTCGAACTCGAAATTGACCACCCAGCTTCCGCTGCGCTGGTCGTTGCCGGGACGGGCATCCAGCAGGCTGGCACCGTCCACCTCGACCTTGCGGCGCACCAGGTACTGCTGCCCGCGGGACGCAGGATCGACCGAGGGAAGCCACTGGGTTCCGGCGGGGGCGGGTGTGCCCGGCGCCACGGTCTGGTCGCCCAGCAGGTGAAAAGTCATCTTGGCGGTCTGGCCGAGCAGGCGCTTCACCCGGTCGGGGTCGGTCACGCCCGGCAGTTGGACAAGGATGCGGTTGGTCCCCTGGCGGGCGATCACCGGTTCGTTGACGCCGGTCTCGTCGATCCGTCGGCGAACGATCTCGATGGACTGCTCGACGGCCCGTGCCGCCCGGTCGCTGACCGCGGCGTCTGTGAAGTCCAGGCGGACACGCCCCCCTTCGGAGGAGAAGGTGAAATCCCGCTGCGGCGCGCCCGGCCCGGCTACCAGCAGGTCGGCGAGCGCGGCGCGCGCCGCCTCGGCCTGCCCGGCGTCGGGCAGGGTGAATGTGACGGACCGGTCACGTACCGCCAGGTCGGCGTAACGGATATCGGCGGTGCGCAGCGCCGTTCGGGTGCTGTCGAGCGCGCTTTCCAGGCGCTCGCGCACCACGGTGTCCATGTCGACTTCGAGCAGCAGGTAGGAGCCGCCCTGGAGGTCGAGGCCAAGGTTGACGCGTTGCTGAGCCATCCATCCCGGGAGAATACCCGCGGGGATGAAGTTGGGCAGCGTGAAGAGGACACCCAGCGCACAGATGGCCGAGATGATCCAGATCTTCGTCTTGGAGAAATGAAGCACGGATGACAACTTTCTCACGCCGGCATTCGGCATGATCCAGGCATTGCAGCGATGGTGGAGTCTTGAAGGCTGTCAGCCGGCGACGGGGGGGCCTGTGGGAATGCGTGGGCTTGCCCGGCCGATGCCCGGTGCCGGGATCGGTTCGGACGGGCGCACCGGGACCCGGACAAGGACCCCGGCCGCCATGAAGGCGATCGTCACCAGGATGGCGAAGACCGGTTCCGGCATCGGCGGGTCGCGCAGGGCCGTTCGGGAAGCCTCTACGAAGATCTGCCGGGGCAGGTAGAACTTTTCACCGGCACCGGTATCGCCGCCGCCCGAACCGGCGGCTCCGTCGAAGGGCGCGGAACTCCTCGCGGCGGCGATACCGGGCGCGGACGAGTACCCCGTCCAGCAGAAGGCCGACAACAGGCACAGCACCAGCGCCAGAGCGACGGCTCTGAAACCTTGGCCTGACGGAAATCGGCGTGCTCGGATCCCGGTCATCGAACTGAAGGCTGGAGGAGATCGGCGCAAGCTACACGTGCGGCGGAATGTCGGCCAGGATTATCTTGGTCAAGCCCGCTCATTCCTCCTCGTCGGCCTCCCCGAACAGGTAGTCGATGTCGCCGGTGCCGAGGGTGCTGAAGAGGGCGGTGCCCTCGATCGTCGCCGCGGCAAGGTTGTCCTTGCGGCGCTGGAGTTCGAGGATCCGCTCCTCCACCGTGTCGGCGGCGATCAGCTTGTAGACGAAGACCGGCTTGTCCTGCCCGATCCGGTGCGCCCGGTCGGTCGCCTGGTTCTCGGCCGCCGGGTTCCACCAGGGATCGTAATGGATCACCGTATCGGCGGCGGTCAGGTTCAGGCCGCGCCCGCCGGCCTTCAGGCTGATCAGGAACACCGGCACGTCGCCGCGCTGGAACCGTTCGACCGGCTCGTTTCGATCGCGGGTCGCCCCGGTGAGTTCGACGAAGGCGATGCCGGCCTTGCGGAGTTCCGGCTTGATCAGTTCCAGCATCGAGGTGAACTGCGAGAAGATCAGGATGCGGCGTCCTTCCGGCACCATCTCGCCGACCATCTCGATCAGGCTGCTCAGCTTGGCGCTTTCCCCCACGGCAGCGGCCGCCGGGATCTTGACCAGACGGGGGTCGCAGCAGACCTGGCGCAGCTTCAGCAGCGCGTCGATCACCGTGATGGCATTGGCGGACAGGCCGCTGTTGGCGATCGCCGTCCGGACCTTCTCGTGGACGGAAAGGCGGATCGTCTCGTACAGGTCGCGCTGCTCCTGGTCCAGTTCGATATGCCGGATCACCTCGGTCTTGGGCGGCAGTTCCTTCGCCACCTCCGACTTGGTCCGGCGTAGCAGGAACGGCCGGGTCCGGCGCAGCAGCAGGCCGGCGCGCGTCGCATCGCCGCGCTTCTCGATCGGCGTCCGGAACCGCTTCTGGAAGTCCTTACGGTCACCGAGCAGCCCGGGCATGAGGAACGCGAACTGGGCCCACAGTTCGCCCAGGTTGTTCTCGACCGGCGTGCCCGACAGGCACAGCCTGTGCTTCGCCCTGAGGGCGCAGACGGCGCGGGTGGAACGGGAATCCGGGTTCTTGATCGCCTGCGCCTCGTCCAGCACGACCAGATGCCAGGAACACTCCGTCATCTGGTCCATGTCGCGGGCGACCACACCGTAGGTGGTGATCACGATCTGGGCCGACGCGATCTCGGATCGGCGCTCGTGCCGGTCGAGGCCGTGAAGCACCAGCGTGCGGAGGTGCGGCGTGAAGCGCTTCGCCTCGTTGACCCAGTTCGGCACCAGGCTGGTCGGGACCACCACCAGGCATGGGTCCTCCAGCCGGCCGCTCTCGTGCTCCAGGGCGATGTGGGCCAGCGTCTGCGCGGTCTTGCCCAGGCCCATGTCGTCGGCCAGGATGCCGGCGACCTTGTTGGCCGCGAGGCGCTGGAGCCAGGCGAGGCCGGTGCGCTGATAGTCCCGCAGGTCGCCGCGGAAGCTGGCCGGCGCCTTCACCTCGGGGAGGGTCTCGTCCTCGCCCAGCTTGCGCAGGAACGCCTCGATCTGGGCGCTTTCGTCGGGCCGGCGGGATACCAGGTCGTCGATGTCGACCAGCAGGTCCGCCTCGCCGATCGGCACCTGCAGTTTCTCCTCGAACCGCCGCCCGGTCTCCAGCATGGCTTCCAGCACGCTGAACAGCCGCTTGATCCTGTCGGCCGGAACGGCGAGCACGCTGCCGTCCTCCAGCATGACATGGGCCTGCCCGTCGATCACCCGCATCGCGGCCATGCCGCCCCGGTCGATCAGCCGGGCGAGGATGGGCAGCAGGAAACGGCGCTGCCCCTCGATCTCGACGCCGACCTCCATGTCGAACCAGCCTTCGCCGGCGTCGCGCACGGTGATCGCGACGTCGCCGGCGGATTCGACCATGCGGGTGCCGAAGTCGGAGCCGATATGGATGGTCCAGCCCTCGGCCTCCAGCGCCGGCATCTGGGTGGTGAAGAACGCCCGCCACGCGGCGTCGGGGTCCTTGCCGGTCATGCGGTGAACCCGCGTGCCGCGGTCGTCCAGCGATCCCTTCGGCGGGTCGATCCGAAGCTGGGCGAACCCGATGCGGGCGAGACGCGCCATGGCCTCTTGCTCGGCAGCCTTGTCGCGGCGCGCGAACACGGGAGACCCGTCGGGCGTCTCGATCCGGGCGAACTGGCGCTGGTCGTCGGCCTCGATCTCCGCCGACTGCCCGGGATCGCCGTAATCGAACGACAGCCGCAGGATGTCGATCATGCCCTCGCCGGCCGACACCACGCGGCCGAGGCGGGCCGTGATCCTGGGGCTGCGCTCGACGATGACGGCGGGGTCGGAGCGGGTGGGGCGGGACGGAGCGTCGGACGGCACCATCCGGGGCGCCGGGGTTCGCTGGGCCGACCGGCGAGCCACGATGCGGGGCTTCTGGGGCTCCGGCTTCGCAGGGGGCGTCGGCGTCGCAGCTTTCGGCATGGTCACGATCTGGAGATCGACCGCGCAGATCTGCCCGGCGCCGGGGTCGACGCACCAGTGGCCCAGGCCCTTGATCAGGGCTCCCCCCTCCGGCAGGCCGGTCGGCCTCACCGTCCCGGTCCGCGGGTCGCGGAAGGCGCGCACCACGCGCTTGGGACCGGCGACCAGGGAGGCGCCGCTGTGCCACCGCACCCGCCCGGTCGCCAGCAGGCAGCGGAGCAGCTTGTCGACCGCATCGGCCTTGCCCTTGGGTACCGGGGTGCGAACCAGCGCTCCGGCACCCAGCAGGCGGGCGACCGTCCGGTCAGGCCCGGCCTGCTCGATCCCGGCGGCGTGGTCGACGACCTGACGCGGAGTGGCGGGCCGTTCGGGGCCGCCGCCGACCGTCAGGGTGGCGGTCACGTAGAGGGCGTTCTCGCCCTGGCCCGGTTCCAACGTCCAGTAGGCCAGCGGTATCCCGGTGGGAGTCCCTGTGGGGGCAGGCTCCGGCGCCGGCTGCGCCTTGGGCGCGGGGCCCCGGTCCAGGAAGGACGACTGCACCGGCCGCCGCCACTCCGGCCGGCTGTCGAGCGCCAGGAGCGCCGCGGCCGCCATGTGCGCGCAGGTGGAGCGTCCGCAGGTGCAGGTCCGCTCCAGGCTGACGCGCTGGTTGCGATGCGACGGCACCACCATCACCGTATGGGTCCGGCCCAGGTCCGTCACCGTCGCGGCGATGTGCTCCCGGGCAGGCAGAAGCCGCGCAGCGCCGGCGAGCAGGAGCCCGCGGGCACGCTGAAGGGTTTTCTGGTCGAAGACGCGGGATACGTCCTCTTCGGCAAAGGGAACCGGGGCGCCGGCAGGCGATGAAGCCCGCGCAGTGTGGTTGACCAGTGGCATGAATCTTTTTGCTGGATGTTACGGAGGCGTCGGATCTCAAGAGAGGGCGAAGGACGGAGCATACCTATTTTTGGCCGCCATTGCCACACACCTCTGTCTCGGCATATCAGCAGAGACCGATCACGACAGGTTACGCGAAACGGTATAGCTTGCTTTTCCGGCATATTGCCGATCCTTGCACAACGAAGGACAGGATCCATGGCCGCCGCTTCCGGCAAAGGTCAGGCCCAGGCGGCCAAGTTCACGTCGGGATCGCCGTTGCGTCACGTCGTGGTGATGACGACCACCGGTTCGGTCGGCCTCATGGCTGTCTTCGCGGTCGATCTGGCGAACCTGTTCTACATCTCCATGCTTGGCGTCCGGGAATTGGCCGCGGCGGTCGGATTTGCCGGGACGATCCTGTTCTTCCAGATCTCGCTGTGCATCGGCCTGACCATCGGCACCGGCGCCATCGTCGCCCGGGCGATCGGCTCCGGCGACCGGGATGAGGCCCGCCGGCTCGCCGGCTCCAGCCTCGTCGTGATGCTGGCGGTGACCCTGGCCGTCGGCACGCTGACGGTCCCGTTCCTCGATCTCATCCTGTCGGCCCTCGGAGCCCAGGGGGAGACCAAACGGTTCGCCGAAACCTACCTGACGATCGTCTCGCCGACCATGCCGCTGCTCGGCGTCGGCATGTGCTGCTCGGCGCTGCTGCGGGCCGTCGGGGATGCCCGGCGGTCCATGAACGTGACCCTGTTCGCTGGCGCGGCGACGGCCGTGCTGGACCCGATCCTGATCTTCGGCTTCGACCTCGACCTGATGGGGGCCGCGATCGCGGCGCTGCTGTCCCGCTGCGTCCTGGTCGCGATCGGGTGGCACGGCGCGTCCACGGTCCACGGGCTGGTCGGGCGCCCCTCGATGGTGGCGCTCCCGCGGGATGCCCGTGCGCTGTTCCGGGTCGCGGGGCCGGCGATCCTGACCAATGTCGCTACCCCCGTCGCCTCGGCCTACGTGACCTTCTCCATGGCGAGGTTCGGCGACGCGGCGGTGGCCGGGCTGGCGATCGTCGACCGGGTCGTGCCGGTCGCGTTCGGCGTGATCTTCGCCCTGAGCGGCGCGGTCGGGCCGATCTTCGCCCAGAACCTGGGCGCCCGCATCTTCGGGCGCATCCGCGAGACCCTGCGGGCCAGCCTGACCGTGATGCTGACCTATGTCACGGCGGTCTGGTTCGTCCTGTTCCTGGGCCAGGACCTGCTCGTCCAGGCCTTCTCGGTCGAGGGCGTGGCGGCGGACATCGTGCGCCTGTTCTGCACGCTGACCGCCGGCGGGTTCCTGTTCATCGGCTGCCTGTTCGTCGCCAACGCGGCCTTCAACAACCTGGGATTCCCGCTGCTGTCCACCGGCTTCAACTGGGGCCGGGCCACCCTGGGCACGATTCCCTTCGTCACCCTGGGCGCCTGGGCGGGAGGCGCCCAGGGGATCGTGATCGGCCAGGCGGCCGGCGCCCTCGTCTTCGGTCTGGCCGCCGTGGTCGTCGCTTTCCGGGTGGTCGGCCGGCTGAAGGACGACCGGCTCGGACCCGAGCCGGCGCCCGAATGGCCCGAGGCGCCGGCCCAGCCCGTCTCGTCGGGCAAGGCGGCGCTCGCGACCCTCGCCGCGCCCCGTCCGGCCGCGGGCGAGGACTGACGGGCGTCAGGCGACGGGCAACGCCCCCAATGTGCCGGCCGAGCGGATCAGCCGAACCTCCAGCGTCGCCTTCCGGCCGCGGACGGGGACGAACTGCAGGGGGTGCCGACCCAGGTCGATGCCGGCCCGTGCCTCGACCTCGCGGCTGACCACCAGCTCGACCTCGTTGTCCTTGGCGATCTGTTCCAGCCGGGAGGTGGTGTTGACCGGGTCGCCGATCGCGGTGAAGGAGCGGGCGCGGCCGTAGCCCATCTCGCCCAGGATCACCGTTCCGGCATGGATGCCGATGGCGACGCGCAGCGGGTTGGGCAGGTCGTGTTCCAGGTCGCGGTTGAGGCGGTCGATGCGCTCGGCGATGGCTCGGGCCGTCGCGAGCGCGTCGTTCGCAGCCCTGACGGGATCGTCGTCGATGCCGAACAGCGCCATCATGCCGTCGCCGATGAATTTGTCGATATGGCCGTTGTTGCTCTCGACCGCCTGCCCGACGGCCTCGAAATAGCGGTTCAGGACGAAGACGACGTCGTAGGGCAGCCGCGCCTCCGACAGGCTGGTGAAGCCGCGGAGGTCGGCGAACAGGATCACGATCTCCCGCTCCTGGCCCTCCAGGTGGGTGGAAGGCTGGAGCGCCAGCTCGGGCGTCGAGGCCGGCGGCATCAGCGGACGCACCGTCAGGCTGTGCTTCGGCCTGACCATGCAGGCGAGGCGGACGTCGGCCGCCGCGCCGATCCGGGTCAGCACCCGCTGTTCGGCGGAGGAGGGCGGCGGCAGCCGGTCGCGCCCCTGTCCGACGCTGACGCGGCAGGTCGAGCAGCGGCCCCGTCCGCCGCAGACGGAAGCGTGCGGAACGCCGTAGGCCCGGCTCATCTCCAGGATGCTGGCGCCGGGAAGGAGGGTTACGGTCGGACCGTCCGCGTAATTGAGCGTCATCGTCCCGAACCGTGACGACAGCAGGTTGCGGACACCCCGGGCGAACAAGGTGGCCGCGATCAGCGCCGCGAAGCCGTAGCGGAAGAACAGGGCCGTCTTGCCGACGAAGGCGCCCGAGGTCGGCCCGGGGACCTGCGCCGCCTTGAGGATTTCGGCGATCGCGGCGCCGTCCGCCGTCTCGACCAGCAGTGCCCGTCCCGACACGACGAAGCCCAGCAGCGCCAGGGTCGGGACCAGCACCGCCAGGGTGAAGAGCCCGGGCGCCACCGACCGGTACCAGGGCCGCAGCCGCAGCCAGAAATGCAGCCCGACGCAGCCATGGACCCAGGAGATGATCATGACCGTGCTTTGCAGGATGCCCAGGTGGGGCGCCAGCCGCCAGTAGGTCAGCTGGACCAGGGCGTAGCTGGGCTGCACGCCGTAGAGTTCGGCAACCGCCCGCGTGCCCAGCACGTGCTCGATCAGCAGGAACGGGATGGCGAGCCCGAGCAGAAGCTGCATCAGCTGCCAAGCCGGCATCCGCATCACCCGCCGGTCGTACAGCGACCAGAGCGCATGGAGGGTATGGACGACCGCCGCCGTCAGGACGACGATCCAACCGCCGGCGAACTGCCAGGAGAGCAGGAAGCGCCAGCGGTCCATCGCCTCGAGCGAGACGAGGCCCAGCGAGTGGTTCAGCATGTGCATCAGCACATAGGCGAACAGCACGAGTCCCGAGAGCGTACGCAGTTGCTGGAAGCGGCGGCTTCCGGAGAGAGTGGGCATCGGGAACTTCGAACTGATCGTTGGTGCGGCGCAGGAGCTTAACAGAACTGGTCCCGGATCGTGCTTTGACCAGAGGCACGATCCGGGGCATCGGTGTCAAGCCGCTTTGGCCCCGCCGTCAGCCGACCAGGGCGCGCGTCGCGATGAACAGCACCGACGGCGCCATCAGGCATCCCAGCCCGGTGTAGAAGGTCGCCGTCATGGCGCCGTAGGGGACCAGCTTCGGATCGGTCGCGGCGAGGCCGCCGGCGACACCGCTGGTGGTTCCCATCAGCCCGCCGAACACCATGGCCGAGCGCGGATTGTCCAGCCCGATGCTCTTGGCGACGAAGGGCGTCCCGATCATGACCAGGATCGACTTGATCAGGCCGGCGGCGATGCTGAGCGCCATCACGTCGGAGCTGGCGCCGAGGGCGGCGCCCGTCACGGGGCCGACGATGTAGGTCACCGCTCCGGCCCCGATGGTCGCCATGCTGACCGCGTCGGAATAGCCGAAGGCCATGGCGACGGCGGCGCCGACCACGAAGGAGACGATGATTCCGGCGAACAGCGCCACGACGCCGCTGAGGCCGGCCTTCCGGATCTCGCCGAAGCTGACGCCGAAGGCGGTCGCGATGATCGCGAAGTCGCGCAGCATGGCGCCTCCCATCAGGCCGATGCCGGCCAGCAGGGGCACGTCGGCGATGCCTTTGTTTCCGCCGGTCATGATCCCGCCGAAATAGGCCGCGACCAGCCCGAGGATGATGGCGACGGCGGACCCGTGCAGCCAGCCCCGGGTCAGCTTGGCCGAAAGCCAGTAGGAGATCCAGATGGTGGCGCCGACCACCGCGAAGGCGGTGACGAGGCCGTTCTTGACGAGGATATCGCCCAGGGTCTCAAGCATGGCCGATCACTCCCCGCCCTTGACCGCCACGGGGTCGGCCCGTCCGGCCTTCTCGCGCGGCTGGCCGATCCGGGTGATCACCGGGACCAGCGCGAAGCTGACGACCACCGCCAGGGTGCCCGCCAGAACCGCCGCCGGCCCGCCCTTGAGGGCGGCGACCACGTTCTGCTGGGCCGCCATGGCGACGACGATGGGGATGTAGATGGCGCTCCAGAAGCCGATGCCCTGCTGGCACCACTGGTCCAGCCGGAAATCCTTCTTGAGGTAGTCGGTCGCCAGGATCAGCAGGAGCATCGCGATGCCGACGCCGCCGACATTGGCCTGGACGCCGATCGCCATGCCGAGAAGTTCGCCGATCACCATGCCCACGAGCATGCAGATCGACAGGAGTGCAACTCCGTAGATGACCATTTGAACGTTTCCTCGGATTCAATCTGGGTTCTTGCTTCGAAGCCCGGATCAGCCCGTCTTGGCGCGGGCGTAGAGATCCTTATTGGCGTCGCGCAGCAGGTTCTTCTGCACCTTGCCCATGGTGTTGCGGGGCAGTTCGTCGACGAAGAGGACTCGCTTCGGCTGCTTGTACTTGGCGAGCCGGCCTTCGAGGGCCTGGAGGACCGCGCGCTCGTCGATGTCCGCGCCCGGCCTGCGGACGACCAGGGCCGTCACGCCTTCGCCGAAGTCGGCATGGGGAACGCCGATCACGGCGCTTTCGACCACGCCCGGCAGCGCGTCGATCTCGACCTCGACCTCCTTGGGATAGACGTTGTAGCCGCCCGTGATGACGAGGTCCTTGCCGCGACCGACGATATGGACGTAGCCGCTCCCGTCGATCTTGCCCAGGTCGCCGGTGATGAAGAACCCGTCCGGCCGGAACTCGGCCGCCGTTTTCTCCGGCATGCGCCAGTAGCCTTTGAACACGTTGGGTCCCTTGACCTCGATCATGCCGATCTCGCCGCCGGGCAGGGGCCGCCCGCTGTCGGGTTCCGTCACGCGGACGGTGATGCCGGGCAGGGCGGGACCGACCGTCCCGGCGATCCGGTCGCCGTCATAGGGATTGGAGGTGTTCATGTTGGTTTCGGTCATGCCGTACCGCTCCAGGATGCGGTGGCCGGTCCGCTCGGCCCAGGCGTCATGGGTTTCGGCCAGCAGGGGGGCCGAGCCGGAGACGAACAGGCGCATGTGGGAGACGGCGTCGCGGGTCAGTCCCGGATGTTGGAGCAGGCGGACATAGAAGGTCGGAACACCCATCATGACCGTCGCGCGCGGCATCAGCCGGAGCATCGTGTCGGCGTCGAACCGCGACACGAAGATCAGCGAGGAGCCGGCCATCAGGGTGACGTTGGTGGCGACGAACAGGCCGTGGGTGTGGAAGATCGGAAGCGCGTGGAGCAGCACGTCGTCCGGCGAGAACCGCCAGGACCCGGCGAGGGTCAGCGCGTTCGACGCGAGGTTGTCGTGGCTGAGCATCGCGCCCTTGGAGCGGCCGGTCGTCCCCGAGGTATAGAGGATCGCCGCGAGATCGTCGGGGCCGCGCTCCACGTCGGTGAAGCCGGTCCCGCACGCGGCGGCACCGTCCATCAGCGATCCGGTCCCGTCGGTGCCCAGCGTCTCGACCGCCGCCACGCCCTTCGACCGGGCCAGAGGCTCCAGGGCCTCCCTGGCGGAAGGGGCGCAGACGACGACGCGCGGTTCCGCGTCGCCCAGGAAGTAATCCAGCTCGGTCAGGGTATAGGCGGTGTTGAGCGGCAGATAGACGGCGCCGGCGCGCAGGCAGGCGAGATACAGGACGATGGCCTCCGCGCTCTTTTCCAGCTGGACCGCGACCCGGTCGCCGGGTTGGACGCCGCGCCGGATCAGCAGGTTCGCCATGCGCGACGACAGCGCCACCGCGTCGCCGTACGTCATCACCCGGGAGGGGCTTCCGGATTCTTCGACGGCGGGCGTTTCGATGAAGGTCCGGTCATCGGCCGGCATGCGGTCGCGCATCAGCGCGAACAGATGGTTTGGCATCGCTCTAACCTTTACCTGCGGGAACTTTCGTTTGGGCCTTGCCGGCCTGCTTCTGCGGTTGCGTGTCGGCGCGCAGCAGCTTGCGGACCGCGCTGGAGGCGACGACCTCGCCCTGGGCCGCGAACCGCTCGTGGTTGGTCTCGATATCGTCGAGCTTGTACAAGTAGTTGACCATCAGCCCGTGGGCTTGGCGGAGGCCGCGCTCCGACAGGTCGCCCAGGGAGTTCAGGCGCTCCAGCCGGGCGCCGTTGCCCAGGTGGAACTTGGCGACCGGATCGACCGGCTTGCCCGACGGCGACTTCGCCTTGAGCAGATAGCAGGCGGCGGCGGGGGTCAGCACCGCCTGGACCTTGTCGCGGACGGCGGGATCGGTGTGCCAGCCCGGGCGGTCGAGCGCCTCCAGCGTGGATCTGTCATCGGAGGTCAGCATCGTCGAAGCCCCGTCCGCCCGTTCGCGCGCCAGCCAGCCGGCGAAACCCGGGACCGGGGACAGGGTGACGAAGGTCGTCAGGCCGGGCAGCTCCCGCTTCAGGTCCTCGACCACCTGCTTGATCAGGAAGTTGCCGAAGGAGACCCCGCGGAGTCCTTCCTGGCAGTTCGAGATCGAATAGAAGACCGCGGTGGTCGCTTCGTCCGCCGGGATCGGCTGGCGATCCTCGGCCAGCAGGGTTCCGATGGCCGACGGAATGTCCTTGGACAGCGCTACCTGGACGAAGATCAGCGGCTCGTCGACCAACTGCGGATGGAAGAAGCCGAAGCAGCGGCGGTCGGTCGGCTCCAGCCGGCGGCGCAGGTCGTTCCAGTCCCGGATCGTATGGACCGCCTCGTAGCGGATGATCTTCTCCAGGATGTTGGCCGGCGTCGTCCAGTCGATCCGGCGCAGCACCAGGAAGCCCCGGTTGAACCAGGACGAGAACAGGTGGACGAAGTCGGCGTCCAGCGCGGCGAGATCCGGGTGGCTGCCGAGATGGCGGGTCAGTTCCTCCCGGATGCGGACCAGCGCCTCCGTCCCGCACGGCGCCAGGTTCAGGCGGCGGATCACCTCCTGCCGCCGTGGCTCCGCCGCCTTGTGCAGGGCCAGGATGGTTTTGGCGTCCCCCGACGCATGGTAGCCCTCGATCGCGCGCTCCAGCCTGGCCTTGTCGGGGCCGAAACGTTCCGCCAGCAGGATGAGGAAGGCGCGGCGCGCGTCCGAGTCCAGCTTTCGCCAATGGGCCAGGATCTCGCCTGCCAGCGCCACGCCGGATGCCTCGCCCCGCCCGCTGAGCAGCGCCTCGCACAGGGTGGCGAGATCGGCGGGCGACACGGGGCCGCCGGTGGAGCCGCTGCGGCCGAGCAGCGACCGGCCACGATCCGCGATCGAGACCATCAGGTCGCCAAGGAAGGAAGTGCTCGTGTTCATGGAGCGGGCCTCATCAGCTTTGCTGGCATTCGCATGGTTCTTCCTCCACACAGGGGTCTTGTATGCGATCGGCGCCGGTGTGCATTATGAAGCGCGATCCTGTAGACAAAGTCAACAGGTCTTGTATACAAGAATGAGGTTTATGTGGACATGACTGGGCGAGACCCGGACGAACCACCGCTCAAGCTGAGGGACCGGATCGAAAACGAAATCCTGACCGGTGCCATGCCGCCGGGGTACCGGCTGGACGAAACGACCCTGGCTGCGCGGTTCGGCGTCTCGCGGACACCGGTCCGCGAGGCCCTGTTCCAACTGGCGTCGGCGGGCCTGATCGAGATCCGACCGCGCCGGGGCGCGATCGTCACGGAGGTCGGGCCGGAGCGTCTGGTCCAGATGTTCGAAGTGATGGCGGGCCTGGAGGGAATGGCCGGTCGGCTCGCCGCGCGGCGCCAGACCGACGCCGACCGCCGGAACCTGATGGAAACCCACGAGGCGTGCCGGCGCGCGGCGGAGACCGCCGACACCGATGCCTACTATTATGAGAACGAGCGGTTCCACCACGCGATCTACGTGGCGAGCCACAATGCCTTCCTGATCGAGCAGTGCGCGGCCCTTCACCGCCGCCTGAAGCCATACCGGCGCATCCAGCTCCAGGTCATGAACCGGGTCGCGAGTTCGCTCGCCGAGCACGAGGCCGTGGTGGACGCCATCGTGAAGATGGACGGCGACCGGGCGGAGCGCCTGCTTCGGGACCACATCATGATCCAGGGCGACCGCTTCTCCGACCTGATGGCATCCTTGGCCGAGCGGACCCCGGAGCGGTCGAAGGGCGCCTAGTTGACGCAGGGTGTCGGCGTTCGCCCTGACGGGCGAAGGCCCAGTTACGGCACTGGGAGCGGACCGGGCTCAGGCGGCGATTCCGCCTTCCACCTGACCGATGCGCGCGGCGAGTTCGGTCCAGGACAGGCCGGCGATCTCGTCGGGCAGGTCGTCCAGCAGGTCGGCGGGGAGATCCGCCAGGAATTCGGGAGGGAGAGCGGCCGCGAAGGCTTCGATCAGGTTCGCGGGCAGTCCGGAAGCCGGAGGGGCGGCGGGGTCACCATCGGGAACCGGCGAAAGGTCATCCTTGGTCACTGCCGGAGTATCGGACGCGGTCTCGGGGGCTGGAGGCTCGGGGGTTTGGGTCTCGGGGACCTGGGAAGCGGGGGCGGGCGGGACGGCGTCCATCCACTCCTTCGGGTCGGGGACCATGTCCTGGACATCGGCGTCAGGCGACCGGCTCTCGCCGTGGAAGTGGTGGGCGATCCGGCGGTCCTGGACGACGCCGAGCAGCTTGAGCTGGAACTCCACGGCGCGCATGGCGATGCCCGGCTTCTTCGCTTCCACGGCGTGGGCGATGATCGTCTCCATCACCTCCGCGGCGCGGTCGAGGCGGGACCGATGGAACGCCCGCCGTTCGGCGCGGAGCGCGTCGATGCGGATGCGGATCTCCTCCCGGCCCAGCAGGAAATGGCCGCGCTGCTTCGCCCCCCGGGGCGAGTAGCCGGCCCGCCGGGCCGCCTCCGCCGCCGACGCGCCGGCGGCGATCTCCTCGCAGAAGAGTTCCTGTCGGATGGCGAGCTGGGGCGCGGGGGCGGTCATGGCGGCACGCTTTCGGTAGCGGTTGGGTTTAAGGAAAAATATCCTACACCCTTCCGCTGCGTCAAGCTTTTTAGCTACGGGCGCCCTGAGTTGACGAAGGAATCGGTCCGAGCACGAAGATAAAGGGAAGAGGATGCCGCTGGAAAGCGTTCCTATGGTTAATAAGCAACAACCGTGCCGGACAGCTGTGGATCGTACCAGGGCTTCATTTGTGCTGAGCCGGGAAATCGCGGATGAACTCGAGGAGGACGCGGACGGTCAGGTCGGCGTCCTCCACGGTGATGGATTCGGCGGGATTGTGGCTGATGCCGCCCCGGCAACGGGTGAAGAGCATGCCGACCGGGCAGAGGGATGCGATCGCCATCGCGTCGTGGCCGGCGCCGCTGGGGAGACGGCGGGCGTGCAGGCCGCAACGTTCGACCGCTGCGGACAACCGGTCGATCAGCGCCGGGGCGCAGGCCGTCGCGGGGGCGTCGTGGGTCTTCCCGATCGAGAGGGTCAGGGCGCGGCGGGCGGCGATGGCGGCGAAATCGTCGGCGATGGCTTCCATCGCCGCGAGACGCACGGTGTCGTCCGGGGAACGGATGTCGATCGTGAAGATGGCCTCGCCGGGGATCACGTTCACGGCGCCGGGCCTGGCCTCGATCCGGCCGACCGTCGCTACGAGGTCCGGGATCGCCCGGGCTCGGCGTTCGACGGACAGGATCATCTCGGCGGCCCCCGCGACGGCGTCGCGTCGAAGGGACATGGGAACGGTGCCGGCGTGCCCCGCCGTCCCGCCGACCGTCACCGCATAGCGGGAGGCGCCGTTGATCCCGGTGACGATGCCGACGCCGAGGTTCTCGGCCTCAAGCACCGGACCCTGCTCGATGTGCGCCTCGACATAGGCCAGGATGTCGGCGGGGTCGCGCGCGGCCGACGCGATGGCATCGGGATCGCCGCCGAAGGCGCGCAGGGCGTCGGCATAGCCGATGCCGTCGGCATCGACCGCGTCGAGGGCGGCGGGATCGAAGCGGCCGGCGAGGGCGCGGCTGCCGGTCAGGGTAATCGGGAAGCGGACGCCTTCCTCGTCGCCGAAGCCGACGACCTCGATCGCGAAGGGCAGGCGTTCGCCGCGCCGGTGCAGTTCGGAAACGGCGGCGACGCCGGCCAGGACGCCCAGGTTGCCGTCATACCTGCCGGCGTTGCGCACGGTGTCGATGTGGGAGCCGATCAGGAGTGCCGGCAGGCCGGGCCGGGTTCCTTCGTAGCGGCCGACCACGTTGCCGGCCGGGTCGATCCGGGCCGCCATGCCGGCCTCGGCCATCCAGGCCATGAGCCGGTCGGCGGCGGCGCGGTGCTCGGGTGTCAGGAACAGCCGGGTCAGGGCGCCGGGTTCCGCTGAGATGGCGGCGAACCGGTCGAGGCGGTCCATCAGCGTCCTGCCGAGCGCCGGACCCAACTGATGGAGGCGGAGGAGGGCGATGCGCTCGACCTGGGCCAGGGCGGTCTCGAATTCCTGCTCGGGCGTGTTGTCGATCCGATGCTCGAAGGCTTCGAGGATGTCCGCGCGGGTCAGCCCCCGGACGGCGATGATGAAGGGGAAGCCGAACTTCTCCTTGTAGGAGTCGTTGAGGACCTGAAGGCGCTCGAACTCTTCCGGCGTGCAGCGGTCGAGACCGGCGCCGGCCTGTTCCGAGGCGGAGTCGGCCGTCAGCCCGCCGGCGACGGCGAGCTTGCCGGCGAGGTCCGGATGCGCCCGGAGAAGGGCCAGCTGGCGGTCCCGGCCGGCGGCGCGAACCGCGGCGCACATCCCGGCATGGAGCGCCGGTATGTCGGCGAAGGCGATGGCGGGATCGGCGGCGAGAGCTGTCTCCGCCACCCAGGGCGAATGCTCGAACACGCCGCCGAAACGGGTCACGAAATCGGTGGCGGCCCTGTCGGCCGGCGCGGCCTCCGTTGGCATGGCGGTTGCGAGACCCTTCGAACTATCCGGAGACATTTGCACCCTTCCACCAATAGGATCGTGGCGTCAAACTAATGCCATGCCCGTGGCGTGACCTTCCTGAAAGTTTTGAAACTCTTTCCGCCCAAGGGACGTCGACGGCGGAGACGGAGTGATGAAAGAATAATTTAGGAAACTCCGCAAAGCGATAACAAGTCGAAAACAGGCGAGCAAGGAGAGACACATGGCGACGACTTCACGAACGGCGGCGAGCGGAGGACGCCTCACCACCCATGTCCTCGATACCATGCACGGAACGCCGGCGGCGGGGATGGCGGTGACGCTGTTCCGGATCGACGGCGACAGGCGGGAGAAGATCACCGAGGCCAAGACGAACACCGACGGCCGTTGCGATGAGCCGTTGCTGTCCGGCGATCAGATGCGGGCCGGGATCTACGAGCTGGTGTTCGAGGTGGACGCCTATTTCCGGAAGATCGCGGTAGACCTGCCGGACCCGCCGTTCCTGGACGGCATTCCGCTGCGCTTCGGGATCGCGGATGCGGGTGCCCACTACCATGTGCCGCTGCTGGTCAGCCCGTTCGCCTATTCGACCTATCGCGGAAGCTGACGCGAGGAGAGACGTAGCATGCGCGATTGCGTAAGGTTTCTGCTGGGCGACCGGCTGATCGAGATCCGGGAGGTCGATCCGACCCTGACGGTCCTGGACTGGCTGCGGCTGGACCAGCGCAAGGTCGGCACCAAGGAAGGCTGCGCGGAAGGCGACTGCGGCGCCTGCACGGTGGTGGTCGGGCGGCTGGAGGACGGCCAAGTCCGGTACGAGGCGGTGAACGCCTGCATCCGCTTCGTCGCGACGCTGGACGGCTGCCAGGTGCTGACGGTCGAGCACCTGAAGGGAGCGGACGGGTCGCTCCATCCGGTGCAGCAGGCCCTGGTGGATTGCCACGGGTCGCAGTGCGGTTTCTGCACGCCCGGCTTCGTCATGTCCATGTTCGCGCTGTACAAGGGCGAGGAGGCTCCGGACGGGGCCGCGGTGGACGACGCGCTGGCCGGCAACCTGTGCCGCTGCACGGGATACGCGCCCATCGTCGCGGCGAGCGAGCGGATGTACGCGCTGGGAGCGCCGGCGGCGGACCGCTTCGCGGCGGAGGCCGCGGCCATGGCGGAGCGGCTGGCAGGCTTGCAGGACGACGAGACCCTGCGCGTCGGCAAGGGCGGGCGGCTGTTCCATGCCCCGGCGACGCTGGAGGCTTTCGCCGACCTGCTGGCCGAGCATCCGGATGCCCGCATCGTCTCGGGGGCGACCGACGTCGGGCTCTGGGTCACCAAGTTCCAGCGGGTGCTGGACGTCGTGATCTACACGGGACGCATCCGGGGTTTCCGGGAGATCCGGGACACCGGCACCGCGCTGGAGATCTCGGCCGGAGCCACCTATACCGACATCAAGGATCCGGTCGGGGCGCTCTATCCCGATTTCGGCGAGCTGATCCGGCGGATCGGGGCCGTGCAGGTCCGGAACGTCGGCACGATCGGCGGCAACATCGCCAACGGCTCGCCGATCGGCGACACGCCGCCGGCCCTGATCGCGGCCGGCGCCACGCTGGTGCTGCGGTCGAAGGACGGCCGGCGGTCGATGCCGATCGAGGACTTCTTCATCGACTACGGCAAGCAGGACCGGCGGGCGGGAGAGTTCGTCGAGGCCGTCGTCCTGCCCAAACCCGCGCCGGGTGCGCGGTTCCGTGCCTACAAGATCACCAAGCGGTTCGACCAGGACATCTCGGCGGTGTGCGCCTGCTTCTCGGTCAGGATCGACGGCGGCACGGTGGCGGAGGCCAGGATCGCCTATGGCGGGATGGCCGCGACCCCGAAGCGGGCGGTCGAGGCCGAGAGGGCGCTTGTCGGAAAGCCCTGGAGCGAGGCGACCGTGCGCGACGCCATGGCGGCGCTGAGCCGGGATTTCACCCCGCTGACCGATTGGCGGGCCAGCGCGTCCTATCGCATGACCGTGGGGGCCAATCTGCTGATGAAGCTCTATGTGGAAACCACCGACCCCGGCGCGGATACGCGCCTGGTCGGCGACCGGAGGCTGGTCCATGCCTGATTCAACGGAGGCGGGTCACGTCGAGCGCATTTCCGGTGCCGTGCATTCCGACCGGCGGCACGACAGCGCCCACAAGCACGTGACCGGCGAGGCCGTCTATGTCGACGATATCCGGGAACCCTCGGGGCTGCTGAACGTCTATCTCGGCCTGAGCGACCGGCCCCATGCGCGGCTGGTGTCGCTGGACCTGTCGGCGGTGAGGGCGGCACCGGGGGTGGTCGAGGTCGTCACGGCGGCCGACGTGCCGGGCGTCAACGACGTGAGCTGCATGGGGCGGCACGACGAGCCGCTGTTCGCTGACGACCTGATCGAGTACGCGGGCCAGCCGCTGTTCGCGGTGGCGGCGGAAACCCGGGAGCAGGCGCGCCGGGCGGCGCGGCTCGCGGTCGCGACCTACGAGGACCTGGAGCCGGTACTGACCCTGGACCA
Organism: Skermanella rosea; assembly: GCF_016806835.2. Taxonomy (NCBI): domain Bacteria; kingdom Pseudomonadati; phylum Pseudomonadota; class Alphaproteobacteria; order Rhodospirillales; family Azospirillaceae; genus Skermanella; species Skermanella rosea. The sequence continues at coordinate 2,459,774 of NZ_CP086111.1, forward strand.
GGCGCGGGAGCGCGGAACCGTGGTCTTCCCGCCCATGACGCTGAAGCGGGGCGAGGCGGAGGCGGCGATCGCGGAGGCACCCCGCCGTCTGGAAGGCCGGATCGTCATCGGCGGCCAGGACCATTTCTACCTGGAGGGCCAGATCGCCATGGCCGTCCCCGGGGAGGACGACGAGGTGCTGGTCCATTGCTCGACCCAGCACCCCAGCGAGGTCCAGCACATCGTCGCCCACGTGCTGAACGTGCCGGCCAACGCGGTGGCGGTCGAGGTCCGGCGCATGGGCGGGGCGTTCGGGGGCAAGGAGACTCAGGCCAACCTGTTCGCGGCGACGGCGGCCGTGGTGGCGAAGAAGACGGGGCGGGCTGCCAAGCTTCGGCCGGACCGCGACGACGACATGGTGATCACCGGCAAGCGCCACGACTTCGAGGTGGACTACCGCGTCGGGTTCGACGACGACGGGCGGATCCGGGGCGTCGAGTTCCTGTTCGCGGCGCGCTGCGGGTTCGCCGCCGACCTGTCCGGGCCGGTGACAGACCGTGCCCTGTTCCACTGCGACAACACCTATTTCTACGAAGCAGTCACGGCCAAGTCGCTGCCACTGAAGACCAACACGGTGTCCAACACGGCATTCCGCGGGTTCGGCGGACCCCAGGGGATGGTCGCGGCGGAACGGGTGATCGAGGAGGTCGCCTATGCCGTGGGCAAGGACCCGCTGGAGATCCGCAAGCTGAACTTCTACGGCGGCGAGGGCCGGGACCTGACGCCCTATCACCAGACCGTGGAAGACAACATCGCGCCGGAGATCGTTTCGGCGCTGGAGGATCGGTCGGACTACCGGGCGCGGCGCGACGCGATCCGGGCGCACAACGCCAGGGGCGGCTGGCTGCGGAAGGGCATCGCGCTGACGCCGGTCAAGTTCGGCATCTCCTTCACCGCGACCCAGTACAACCAGGCCGGGGCGCTGGTCCATGTCTATACCGACGGCACCGTCCACCTGAACCACGGCGGGACCGAGATGGGGCAGGGGCTTTACGTGAAGGTCGCCCAGGTCGTCGCCGAGGAGTTCCAGATCGATATCGAGAAGGTCCGCGTCACGGCGACCACGACCGGCAAGGTGCCCAACACCTCGGCCACCGCGGCGTCGTCGGGGGCGGACCTGAACGGCAAGGCGGCGCAGAACGCGGCGGCAACGATCAAGGAACGGCTGATCGGCTTCGCGGTGGAGAACTGGGGCGTGCCCCGCGAGCAGGTGGTGTTCCTGCCCAACCGGGTGCGGATCGGCAACCAGGAGATCCCGTTCGGCGACCTGGTGCGGACGGCCTACATGGCGCGCATCCAATTGTCCTCCACCGGATTCTACAAGACGCCGGAGATCCACTGGGACCGGGCGGCCGGGCGGGGCAAGCCGTTCTATTACTTCTCCTATGGCGCCGCGGCGGCGGAAGTGACCGTCGATACGCTGACCGGGGAGTACAGGGTCGACCGGGTCGATATCCTGCACGACGTCGGGCAGTCGCTGAACCCGGCGCTGGACCGCGGCCAGGTCGAGGGCGGCTTCGTGCAGGGCATGGGCTGGCTGACCATGGAGGAGCTGTGGTGGGACAAGCGGGGGCATTTGCGGACCCACGCACCCAGCACCTACAAGATCCCGGCCTGCAGCGACCGGCCGCGTATCTTCAACGTCCACCTGCTGGAGAACGCGCGGAACCGGAAGGACACGATCTACCGCTCCAAGGCGGTCGGGGAGCCGCCCTTCATGCTGGGCATGTCGGTGCTCCACGCGATCTCCGACGCGGTGGCGAGCGTCGGCGACTACGCGGCCTGCCCGAGGATCGACCCGCCGGCCACCCCGGAGAAGGTGCTGGCGGCGATCGAGGCCCTGCGGGCGGGAAAGCGGCCGGCATGAGCGGGCTGGCGCCGGCGCTGAAGGCCATGCTGGCGCGTGGCGAACGCGCGGCGCTGGTGACGGTGGCCGGGGCGCGGGGCTCCACCCCGCGCGAGCCGGGCGCGCGGATGCTGGTCGGACCGGCGGCCACGGCCGGGACGATCGGCGGCGGCCGGCTGGAGTGGGACGCGATCGCCCGGGCCAGGGCCCTGGCAGGGCCGGAGGAGGTGATCGAGGTGCCGCTGGGTCCCGCGATCGGCCAGTGCTGCGGCGGCCACGTGACGCTTCGGCTGGAGCAGGCCGACGCGGCGGTGCTGGCGCGGCTCCAGGCCGAGGAAGCGGACGCCGCCGCCAGGCTGCCCCGGGTGCTGCTGTTCGGCGCCGGCCACGTGGGCAAGGCGATCGCGTCGGCGCTGGCGCCGCTGCCGCTGGACGTGCTGTGGATCGACGGGCGGGCGGAGGAGTTTCCGGATGCCATGCCGGGGGCCAACGTACGCCGGGTCGTCACGGAATCACCGCTCGACATGGTGGCCGAGGCGCCGCCGGGGGCCTGCTACCTGGTGCTGACGCACCTGCACGCCCTGGACTACCAGATCACGCAAGCGGTGCTGAGACGCGGGGACTTCGCCTATGCCGGCCTGATCGGCTCGGCGACCAAGCGGCGGCGGTTCGAGCGGACCTTCATCGCCCACGGTGGCGCCGCCGGCGTGCTGGACCGGCTGACCTGCCCGATCGGGTCCGCCCTGCACCGCGACAAGCGACCGGAGGTGATCGCGGCGCTGGTCGCCGCTGAACTCTTGATAACGACCGCCGAAGCGTCCAAAGAGGCATCAGAACCCGCGAACGCCGAGGCATAGAGGGAACAGGGTCCCGACGAACTGGGAGAGTGAAACATGACCAACGATGCCGGCGGGGTTCCTCCCCGCCTCGAGCTTCGCGGAATAACGAAACGATTTCCCGGCGTCGTCGCCAACGACGGCGTCGGCTTCTCGGTCCAGCCGGGCGAGATCCATGCGCTGCTGGGGGAGAACGGCGCCGGCAAGAGCACGCTGGTGAAGATCATCTATGGCGTGCTCCATGCCGACGAGGGCGAGGTGCTGTGGAACGGGCAGGCCGTCCAGCTTGCCAACCCGCACGCGGCGCGCCGGCTCGGCATCGGCATGGTGTTCCAGCATTTCTCGCTGTTCGACGGCATGACGGTGCTGGAGAACATCGCGCTGGGGCTGGAAGGCAAGCCCGACATGCGCAGCCTGTCCGGGCGGATCGTCGAGGTGTCGCAGGCTTATGGGCTGCCGCTGGACCCGAGGCGCGAGATCCACACCCTGTCGGTCGGCGAACGCCAGCGGGTCGAGATCGTGCGCTGCCTGCTCCAGGACCCCAAGCTGCTGATCATGGACGAGCCGACCTCCGTGCTGACCCCGCAGGAGGTCGAGCGGCTGTTCGGCACGCTGCGGCTGCTGGCGTCCGAGGGCTGCTCCATCCTCTACATCAGCCACAAGCTCCAGGAGATCAAGGACCTCTGCGACCACGCCACGATCCTGCGCGGCGGCAAGGTGGTCGGGGAGTGCGACCCGGCGGTGGAATCCACCCGCGGCATGGCGCAGATGATGATCGGCGCCGAGCTGAAGACGCTGGCCCGGCGCGGGACCCGGCCCAAGGCCGCCACCCGGTTTACGGTCGAGGCGCTGGACCTGCCGACCGACCAGCCGTTCGGGACCACGCTGAAGCGCGTCGGGTTCGAGGTCGCGGCGGGGGAGATCTTCGGCATCGCCGGCGTCGCCGGCAACGGCCAGAACGAGCTGATGCGGGCGCTGTCGGGCGAGCTGACGGTCGGGAACCCGACAAGCATCAGGCTGGACGGCAAGCCGGTGGGCGACCTGGGCGTCGAGCGCCGGCGTGCCCTGGGCCTGTGCTGCGTTCCAGAGGAGCGCAACGGCCACGCCGCGGTGCCCGACATGAGCCTGGCGTCGAACGCGCTGATCAGCGCGCGGAACCGCATGAAGCTGGCGCTGCGCGGCTGGATCAGGCGGGACGCGACGCGGGAATTCGCCGAGCGGATCATCCAGGAATTCGGCGTGAAAGCGCGCGGGCCTGACTCGGCGGCCCGGAGCCTGTCCGGCGGCAATCTTCAGAAATACATCGTCGGCCGCGAGATCCTCCAGGCGCCCGAGGTTCTGGTGATCGCCCAGCCGACCTGGGGCGTCGATGCGGGTGCCGCCGCGGCGATCCACCAGGCGCTGTTCAACCTGGCGCAGAACGGGGCGGCGATCGTCGTGGTTTCCCAGGACCTGGACGAGCTGCTGACCCTGTGCGACCGGCTGGCGGTGCTGAATGTCGGCACGCTGTCGAAGGCGATCGACACGGCGGATGCCTCTCTGGAGGAGATCGGGCTGCTGATGGGCGGCCTGCACGGGATGTCGGCCGACGTGCCGGCAACGCACGGGCCGGAGAACAAGGGGGGCTCCCAGCATGTCGCTTAAGTTCGAACCGCGGCGGGAGATCCCGAAGTCGCTGGTCTACGGCACGCCGCTGCTGGCGATCGCGCTGACCATCCTGTCGGGATACCTGCTGTTCATGTTCCTGGGGCTGAACCCCGGATCGACCCTGTACATCTTCCTGGTGTCGCCGCTGGAGACCCAGTTCGGCCTTGCCGAGCTGGCGGTGAAGGCGGGGCCGCTGATCCTGATCGCGACGGGGCTCGCCATAGGCTTCAGGGCCAATGTCTGGAACATCGGGGCCGAGGGGCAGCTGACCATCGGCGCGATCTTCGGCGCCGGCGTGGCCCTGGCCTTCTGGGGCGACGAGGGCTTCTGGATCCTGCCGCTGATGTTCGTGGCCGGTGCCCTGGGCGGCATGCTGTGGGCGGCGATCCCGGCGTTCCTGAAGACGAAGTTCGAGGTCAGCGAGATCCTGACCAGCCTGATGCTGACATATGTCGCGACGCTTGTGCTCAGCATCCTGGTCCATGGGCCGTGGCGCGACCCGGAGGGCTTCAATTTTCCGCAGAGCCGGCTGTTCACCGAGGCGGCGATCCTGCCCATCGTCCTGGAAGGCACCCGGCTGCATGCCGGCGCGTTCGTGGCACTTTTCGCCGCCGTGGCGGCCTGGGTCCTGCTGACCCATACGGTGACCGGCTTCCAGGTCAAGGTGGTCGGGCAGGCGCCCATGGCGGCCCGCTTCGCCGGCTTCAGCCAGAAGGGCACAGTGTGGCTCAGCCTGCTGCTGGGTGGCGCCCTGGCCGGGCTGGCCGGCATGATCGAGGTGGCCGGACCGATCGGCCAGCTGACGCCGCAGCTCACCCCGGGCTACGGCTTCACCGCGATCATCGTCGCCTTCCTGGGGCGGCTCAACCCGCTGGGGATCATCCTGGCCGGGCTGGTGATGGCGATCTCCTACATCGGCGGCGAGAACGCCCAGGTCTATGCCCAGCTGCCGCAGGCGGCGACCGGCGTGTTCCAGGGGATGCTGCTGTTCTACCTGCTGGCATCGGACTTCCTGGTCCGGTACCGCATCCGTTTCCAGTCGGCCAGGCACCAGGCCGCCAAGCCCCGCCGGGAGGTCGCCGCCACATGATCGATTTCCTCGTCCTGATCGCGGTGTCAGTGGTGATCGCCGCGACGCCGATGCTGTTCGCCGCCGTGGGCGAGCTGGTGGTGGAGCGCTCCGGCGTGCTGAACCTGGGCGTCGAGGGCATGATGCTGATCGGCGCGGTGGTCGGTTTCGGCGTGACCATGACGACCGGCAGCGCTGTCCTGGGCATCGGCTCGGCGGCGTTGGCCGGTGCTGCGCTGGCGCTCGTCTTCGCGGTTCTGGTGCTGACCCTGATGGCCAACCAGGTGGCGACGGGCCTCGCCCTGACCATCTTCGGGATCGGGCTGAGCGCCCTGGTCGGCGCCGGCTTCGTCGGCATGCCGATCGCCGGGCTGCCCAAGCTGGACATCCCCGGAGTCAGCGACCTGCCGATCGTGGGGCCGCTGCTGTTCCAGTACGACGCGATGGTCTACCTGTCGGTGGCGATGACCCTGGCGGTCGGCTGGTTCCTGAAGCGGACCCATGCCGGCATGGTGCTGAGGGCGGTCGGCGAGTCGGCGGAATCCGCGCATTCGATCGGGCATCCGGTGATCGGGGTGCGCTATCTGGCGACCCTGTTCGGCGGCGCCATGGCCGGGCTGGGCGGTGCGTTCCTGTCGCTGTCGGTGACGCCCATGTGGGCGGAGAACATGACGTCGGGACGCGGCTGGATCGCGCTGGCGCTGGTGGTGTTCGGATCGTGGCGGCCGGGCCGGGTGCTGCTGGGCGCCTATATCTTCGGCGGAGTCACGATCCTCCAGCTCCACGCGCAGGGCAGCGGCGGGCTGGGCTTCGGGCTGCCGGGGCAGGTGTTCACCATGCTGCCGTACCTGGCGACCATCGCGGTGCTGACGATCATCTCGGCCGGCCCCTGGCGCGGCCGGTTCCAGGCGCCCGCCTGCCTGGGACAGCCTTTCCGCCCGTCGGTGTGACGGGGGGTGTGCCTCGACTTTCCGTTCGGTTCATCAACGGGCCGGACGGAAAGTCGATATTTCCATCCGCTATCCTTCAGGACTCCGTTGAATGCGATGAGGGTATATTTGGAGCCCATTCTTCCGATCAGTCAATGCGGTGCCGGGTTTCTGCCAACAGGTTCAGATTTCTTCCCACCGGTCCGCATACTCCGGGCGTCGCCTGGCCTCGACCAAGGTCATCAATTCGTCGTGGTGGCGGCTCAGGTATTCGGCAAGGCTGCGGGGAGGGGGCGGCTCTTCGTGCGAGGCTGCCTCGCGCATATCTCGCGGCCCCGGGCTGCCGGATCGGTTCAACAGGAAATGATACGCCATCCATCGCACTCCTTGCCCGGCGAATTTACCACTTTATAGAAGTCTGGAGCAAGGCTTCCCGGATATGCGAACCATCTGTCGGCTGACGCCCGGGGACTTCGGGGAGCGACCGGGCGAGCCCTGCGTTTGCCGCAAGGCAACGTAGACTTCACAGGCCGCGTTTCCTGTGTATAGTGCCGCAAATTTTTCGCCAGGAGACGGTTAATGGCCCAGATAGCGCAGTTCCGCGAAGCCCTCACCTTCGACGACGTCCTGCTGGTGCCGGCCGAATCCTCGGTCCTGCCGGCCCAGACGGACACCCGCACCCGGCTGACCAAGACGATCGAACTCGGCATTCCGCTGATGTCCGCCGCCATGGACACGGTGACCGAAAGCAGCCTCGCCATCGCCATGGCGCAGGCCGGCGGCATCGGCGTGCTCCACCGCAACATGGATATCGAGCGGCAGGCGGACGAGGTCCGGCGGGTCAAGCGGTTCGAATCCGGCATGGTGGTCAACCCGATCACGATTGAGCCGACGGCCTCCCTGGCCGACGCCCTGGGCCTGATGGCGAACTACCGCATCTCCGGGATTCCCGTGGTCGAACAGCCCTCGGGCAAGCTGGTCGGCATCCTGACCAACCGCGACGTCCGCTTCGCCTCCAACCCGCAGCAGCGCGTCTCGGAGCTGATGACCAGCGAACGGCTGGTGACGGTCCGCGAAGGCGTAGACCGGGAGGAGGCCAAGCGGCTGCTCCACCAGTTCCGCATCGAGAAGCTGCTGGTGGTCGACGACGCCTACCGCTGCATCGGGCTGGTCACCGTCAAGGACATCGAGAAGGCGCAGCTCCACCCCAACGCCTGCAAGGACGAGAAGGGCCGGCTGCGCGCCGCCGCCGCGACCGGCACCGGCGAGGACGGGCTGGCCCGCGCCGAGGCGCTGTTCGACGCCGAGGTGGACGTGCTGGTGGTCGACACCGCCCATGGCCATTCCCGCAAGGTGATGGAGCAGATCGAGCGGGTGCGCCGGCTGTCCAACTACACCCAGGTGGTCGCCGGCAACGTCGCCACGTCGGAAGCCGCCAAGGCGCTGATCGGGGCCGGCGTCGATGCGGTGAAGGTCGGCATCGGCCCGGGATCGATCTGCACGACCCGGATGGTCGCCGGCGTCGGCGTTCCGCAGCTGACCGCGGTGATGGACGTGGTGGAGGAGTGCCACCGCCAGGGCATCCCCGTCGTCAGCGACGGCGGCATCAAGTATTCCGGCGACCTCGCCAAGGCGATCGCGGCCGGCGCCGACTGCGCGATGCTGGGCAGCCTGTTCGCGGGCACCGACGAGAGCCCCGGCGAGGTGATCCTTTACCAGGGCCGGAGCTACAAGAGCTACCGGGGCATGGGCTCGGTCGGCGCCATGGCGCGCGGTTCGGCCGACCGGTATTTCCAGCAGGAAGTCCGCGACACCATGAAGCTGGTGCCCGAGGGCGTCGAGGGGCGCGTGCCCTACAAGGGCCCGGTCGGCGGCGTGATCCACCAGCTGGTCGGCGGGCTGAAGGCGGCCATGGGCTATACCGGCAACAGCACCATCCCGGAGATGCAGACCCGCTGCAATTTCGTGAAGATCACCAACGCGGGCCTGCGCGAGAGCCACGTCCACGACATCATGATCACCAACGAGGCGCCCAACTACCGCCGCGACCTCTAGGCGGCGGTCGGCTGGGACGGGGTGCCGCCGGACGGCGTCCCGTTCGGCGCCGTGGCGACCTCGATCTTGAAGCCGCGGCTGGGCGGGAAGCGCGTGGCGGCCTTCTTCACGGCGCGCTCCATCGTCGTCGCCCAGACCAGGAAGCGGAGGTTGCCGCTCCAGTTCTCGTTGCCTTCCTCGCCGGTCGCTTCGGGCAGGGCTCCGCCGCCGCCGGAGATGACGACGATCCAGCGGTGATCCTCGGGCAGCCGGCGCTCGTCGAGGACGACCAGGCGGTTGTCGCTCTTGCGGATGGACTTGAGCTTCTCCTCCAGCTTCGCCGCCTCCGCCGTCAGGCGGTCGACCAGGAGGTCGCTGTCGGCGGCCTTGCGCTTGGCGGTCCTGCAGCCCTTGGCCGACTCGCGGATCGCCGCGACCTGCCGCGCCCGGTCCCGCTGCAGGCCGTTGACCACATGGCGGGCGACCGCGATCTTGTCCAGCGCCAGGCGCAGGCCCATCAGCACGCCGAGATAGCCGGTGAAGAAGGACAGGATGTAGGTGGTGATCATGCGGCCGCCCCCTTGCCATCCGCCGCCGCGCCGGAAGGCTCTTCAGGTTCGATCATCTCGATCAGGATGAAGCCGAGGCTGACCGGGAATCGGCTGTCCAGGCTGGCCTTCGCCTCCGGCAGGTTCTGGGCCCAGATCTCGACATGCTGTGCCCGCGCCCAGCTGCCGTCGAGCAGCCCATGCGGGCGCCCTTCGCGCAGTGCCGCCTGCACATGGCGGTTGACCATGACCGCCTTGAACAGCCGGCAGCCGGGCCGCTTGCGGCCGACGATCCGGATCAATTCGTCGTCCCGCTGCTGCAGTTCCTCCAGCTTGGACTGGAACTGGTCGATCTGGCGCTCGACCGAGCGGCGTCGGGCCTCGCTCTGAGCCAGGGCGATGCGCAACCTGGCCCGGCGCTGCTCGAAGGCGGGCAGCAGCGGGGCGCAACGCTTGAGCTTGGTCCGGGCGCGGGTCGCGGCGGCGCTCGTGAGGATCATGCGCGACCAGGCCTCGCCCCCCAGGCGGGCCACGAAGAATCCGACCATGCCGGACAGTCCGGCGAACATGATATCAGTGACGATCTCGACCGGCGACATAGCCGACGCACCATTGAAGTTATTACCAAATCGTGCTCGCTCCCGAATGATGGTGCGCCGCACCATCATTCGGTCATAGGACTATGGGGTTAGTCCGCCCGCGCGGCAATACATCATCGAAGCTTCTTCATGCCGCAGTACCCAGGGCGGCACTTTCATGGCCCGTTCGTGGCGCCGGAACGACGAAAGCTGTTGCGTGGCGGCGTTTCATCGCCCATGTCACACCTTCGCGTTTTTCCCGTGCCCACGTCCGATCAGCAGAGACAAGATGACCCCCGGCGCCCGCCTGCAAGCCGCCATCGAACTCCTCGACGAGGTGGAGTTGACCCCGCGTCCGGCAGACGCCGTGATCAGCGCCTTCTTCCGTGCGCGCCGATTCATCGGCGCCAAGGACCGCGCCGCCGTGGCCGAGACGGTCTACGGCGTGCTGCGCCGCCACGCGCGGCTTCGCTGGTGGTTCCAGCATGCCGGCGGCTTCCCCGTCACGGCGCGCACGCTCCTGATCGCCGACCAGATCCTGGCCCAGGGGCGGCCGGCCGACCACCTGGACAAGCTGTTCAGCGGCGGCCGATTCGCGCCGGCCCAGTTCAGCCAGGGGGAGATCCGGCTGGCCAACAAGCTGGAGGGCCACACCCTGGACCACCCCGGCATGCCGGAGGAGGTGGCTGTCGAATGCCCGGACTGGGCGGCCGGGCACCTGCGCGAGTTCTTCGGCGACCGGTTCGTGCCGGAACTGGCGGCCTTGCTCGATCCCGCCCCGCTCGACCTCAGGGCGAATCCGGTCAAGGCGGACCGCGACGCGGCGCTGGCGGCGCTGGCAGCCGCCGGGATCGAGGGCGAGCCGACCCGCTGGTCGCCGTTCGGCATCCGGATCCACGGGCGGCCTCCCCTGGCCTCCACCGATGCGTTCAAGAGCGGGATGGTCGAGATCCAGGACGAGGGGTCGCAGCTGATCGGGCTGCTGACCGACGCCAAGCCCGGCCACCAGGTGGTGGATTTCTGCTCCGGCGCCGGTGGCAAGGCGCTGGCGATCGCGGCCGGCATGCAGAACAAGGGCCGGCTGGTCGCCTGCGACGTGCTGGAGAAGCGGCTGAAGCGCGCGGCGGAGCGGATCCGCCGCGCCGGCCTCCACAATGTCGAGACCCGGGCGCTGTCGAGCGAGCGCGATCCCTGGGTGAAGCGCCACAAGGGCAAGTTCGACCGCGTCCTGGTGGACGCGCCCTGCACCGGGACGGGCACCTGGCGTCGCAACCCGGACAGCCGCTGGCGGCTGCTGGGGCCGGGGCTGGAGGAACTGGAGAAGCTCCAGCACGGCATCCTCGACTCGGCGTCGCGGCTGGTGAAGCCGGGCGGGCGGCTGGTCTACGCGACCTGCTCCCTGCTGCCCCAGGAGAACGAGCGGCAGGTCGAAGCCTTCCTGGCGGCCCATCCGGACTTCGCGGTCAAGCCGGTGGACGAGCTTTGGACGAGCGCCGTCGGCACCGCCAGTCCGGGAACCGGCCCCTTCATGCGCCTGTCGCCGGCGCGCCATGGCACGGACGGCTTCTTCGCCGCCGTGCTGGAGCGCGGGAGCGCCGCCGAATGATCGGGCGGATCCGGCGCGCACGGCTCGACGATGCCGCCGCGATCGCCTATGTCCACGTGGCCGGCTGGCGCGAGACCTATCCCGGCATCGTCCCGGACCGCACGCTGGCCGCCATGGACGTGTTCAGCCGCACGCGGTACTGGGCGCAGGTGCTGGACAACAAGCGGAACCGGATCGACGTGTTCGTGGCCGAGATGCCGGTGGACGGCGAGGATCGGGTCGTCGGGTTCGGCGTCACCGGACCGGAGCAGGTCGGCCTAGCCGATTATTCCGGGGAGTTCCACGCGCTCTATGTCCTCCAGGTCGGACAGGGGCGCGGGCTGGGCACCCGGCTGATGACCACCATGGCGGCGAGCCTGGTGCTTCGGGGCATGACCGCCTGCACCGTCTGGGCCTTGCGCGACAATTTACGCGCCCGGCGTTTCTATGAGAAAATGGGCGGCGTGCTGGTGAGCGAGCGTCCGCTGATGTTCGACGGCACGCGGGTGATGGAAGTAGCCTATGGGTGGTCCGACGTGACGCCGCTGGCGCGGCGAAGTGAGGAGGCATGGCGCTGATCCGTCCCGCCCGTCCGGAAGACGCGGCGGGCATCGCCGAGGTTCATGTCGCCAGTTGGCGAACGACATATCCGGGCATGGTGCCCGACAGCTACCTGCTCGGCCTATCCGTCCCGGGTTACACGCACCGCTGGCGCAGGATCCTGGCCGACCGGTCCCGCATCCATGGCAGCTTCGTCGCCGTGGAGCCGCCGGCCGAAGTCGTGGGGTTCGCATCCTGCGGGACCCAGCGGACCGCCATCGAAGGTTATGGCGGCGAATTCTACGCGCTTTATCTTTACGACCATGCGCAGGGCCGGGGGATCGGCCGCCACCTTATGGCCGCCATGGCGACCGAACTGATCAATTACGGGATGAACTCCGCGGTGGTCTGGGTGCTGGCGAACAACCCGTCGCGCTGGTTCTACGAACGCCTGGGCGGCTGCCGGCTGGCCGAGAAGATCGTTCCCTTCGCCGGTGCGGACCTGACGGAGGCGGCCTATGGCTGGCGCGACCTGGCACCGCTGGCGCGCTTGTCCGCGGACCCTCCGGTGCGCTAACACACGATTTTACGAAGCAAGACCTTCCCACGCTTGAAGCGAGTAGACATGACCGCCCCCCTTTCGAACGACCTGACCGCCGATCGCGTTCTCATCCTGGATTTCGGGTCCCAGGTGACCCAGTTGATCGCCCGTCGGGTGCGCGAGAGCGGCGTCTATTGCGAGATCCATCCGTTCAGCATGGCGCCGGAGAAGGTCAGGGAGTTCGATCCCAAGGCGATCATCCTGTCCGGCAGCCCCGCCTTCATCTCGCAGGAGAACTCGCCGCGTCCGCCGCAGGAGGTCTTCGAGCAGAAGGTGCCGGTGCTGGGCATCTGCTATGGCCAGCACGTGATGTGCGCCCAGCTGGGCGGCGAGGTGACCGGCTCCGAGCACCGCGAATACGGCCGCGCCTATGTGGACGTCAAGGAGCCCTGCGCGCTGTTCGAGGGCATGTGGGAGCTGGGAGCCCGCGAGCAGGTCTGGATGAGCCACGGCGACCGCGTCACCCGGCTGCCGGAAGGCTTCCGCGCGGTGGGGCAGAGCGACGGCGCGCCGTTCGCCGTCATCGCCGACGACGACCGGCATTTCTACGGCGTGCAGTTCCACCCCGAGGTGGTCCATACCCCGCACGGCGCCCAGCTGCTGAGGAACTTCACCCACCATGTCGCCGGATGCCGGGGCGAGTGGACGATGGCCGCCTTCCGCGAGGAGGAGATCGCCCGCATCCGCGCCAAGGTCGGCAAGGGCAAGGTGATCTGCGGCCTGTCCGGCGGCGTCGACAGCTCGGTCGCGGCGGTCCTGCTCCACGAGGCGATCGGCGACCAGCTGACCTGCATCTTCGTGGATACCGGGCTGATGCGGTCCGGCGAGGCGGATCAGGTCGTCACCCTGTTCCGCGACCACTACAACATCCCGCTGATCCACCGCGACGCGTCGGACCTGTTCCTGGGCAAGCTGGCCGGGGTGTCGGACCCCGAGCGGAAGCGCAAGATCATCGGCGCCACCTTCATCGACGTGTTCGACGAGGAGGCCCACAAGATCGGCGGCGCGGAGTTCCTGGCGCAGGGCACGCTGTACCCCGACGTGATCGAGAGCGTGTCGCTGTCCGGCGGCGGCATGACGATCAAGTCGCACCACAATGTCGGCGGCCTGCCCGAGCGTATGAAGCTGAAGCTGGTGGAGCCGCTGCGCGAACTGTTCAAGGACGAGGTCCGGAAGCTGGGACGGGAACTGGGCCTGCCCGAGAGCTTCATCGGCCGGCACCCGTTCCCCGGGCCGGGCCTGGCGATCCGCATCCCCGGCGACATCACGCCGGAGAAGCTGGCTATCCTGCGCAAGGCCGACACGATCTACCTGGAGGAGATCCGCAACGCCGGCCTCTACGACGCGATCTGGCAGGCCTTCGCGGTGCTTCTGCCGGTACGGACAGTCGGCGTGATGGGCGACGAGCGAACCTACGACTATGCCTGCGCGCTCCGGGCGGTGACGTCGGTGGACGGCATGACGGCGGACTACTACCCGTTCGACCACGAGTTCCTGGGCCGCGTCGCGACCCGGATCATCAACGAGGTGCGGGGCATCAACCGCGTCACCTACGACATCACCAGCAAGCCGCCGGGCACGATCGAGTGGGAGTGATTCCTGCCAATCCGAGTGTCTTCGAAACGCCGCCAGAATGCGACGCAACCACCTGTAAGAAGTAGTATAGTGCACCGATACCCATCGGGAGCTATCGGTGGGCATGATTCGCGTTCGGCGGTCCCGTTGATGGACTCCGCCCCGTCCTGATTGTCCGTAGAATCGACAGTACCGTCATGAGACTTATGCATGAGCGGCGAGATCAGCGGCAATACGCTTGCGAATTGACTTTAACGCTGCTTCAGACTCAGGGCCGTGGCGTCTCACCGCGTCGGAGACGACCGCCGCCAAGCCTGCACCGCCGATCGCAGCACCAACCGCCGCCTCCGCCCCACCGCCGAATGCCAGCCATCCGCAGGTCGCAGCAAGCGCAGTCGCCCTTTCCACGCAGTTTTCAAAGAATGCCATGTCAGACCCCTACCCATAGCAGGTACAGCGGAGTCGTTCATTCACGGTCTGCGTCAGGGTCAATCCATGTCCAAGGATCGATCACCGTCAGGCCTGCGGCATTGAACGCGCTCGTGTCGCGCGATGCCACGGCGAAACCATGCGCAGCGGCGATCGAGGCGATGTACCCGTCGGGCGTTGGGAAGCCCTTCCCAGCCGCGCGTGCCTTGACGGCGAGATCGGCATAGCGCCGCGCTGCCGGGGTATCGAATGGCAGGATGCGGGCGGCAAAAACGTCCAACACGTCGTCGAGCGCAGCGGCCAAGGCGTTCTTGCGCCTTCCGGCTGGCAATGCACCAATGCCGAACAGAAGTTCGGCGACGGTGATGCTTGAAAGAAACAGCGTCTCGGCCGACTGTGCATCGAGCCATTCGCGCACCCGAGGATGCGGTTCTCGCGTCATCGCTTCCGAGACGACGTTAGTATCCAGCAGGATCATTCGGGCATCCCGTCATTCAAACTTCATGGGCTCGGCAGGACGCGTATCCCGGACCTGTGCAATGGCTTCGATGTCAGCATTGGCGATGTCGTATTTCTGCCCGATCTCCCGCAAAACCGTGCCCAGCAGCAAGCGGCCCTCGGGACGCACGGCGGCCTCGAGGATGGCGCGCATCTCCGCTTCGGCGCTGCGATTGTGCTGGGCGGCGCGGACTTTCAGGGCGCGATGTGCCTCCTCGGAGAGGTTGCGAATGGTGACAGCGGCCATGATGGCATCCTCCACGAAATGACTACGATGCTATCAAAATAGGGTAGTTGATAGCATCTTTCCAGGGTGATGGCGGCGCCCACCCGGCGCGGGTTTACGTCGCCGCGATCAGCGCAGGCGTGTTCTATCCGCTGTTCGGAACCATTGCGACCACCCTCGTCCGACTGTTCGCAGCCTGGACGCTCCATCTGATCAACCTCTGAGGATCATCACGCATCCCAGGCTCGGAACATCAGCCGGTTATGGTGAGGTCAGATATCCGATATCCGAATGGGAGTGAGGACAGCGTCCGACAGCAGCGGATCGGCCCGGAAGCCGGCGGCGAGGAAATCGACCACCGCCCGAACCTTGGGGGACGTGAAGCGCCGGGAGGGCCATACTGCATGGATGGGGAGGCTCTTCGGCGCGAAGTCCGGAAGGGCGATCTCGACGCGGCCGGTGCCGATCTCGTCGCCGAACAGCCAGACCGGGCATACCGCGATGCCGATGCCGGCAAGCACCGCTTCCCGAACCGCCTCGGAATTGTTGGCTTTCACATTGCCGCGCACCCGCACCGCCGTTCGGCCCGCCGGGCCGTCGAACAGCCATTCGTCGCCCGTCGCCAGGTAAGTATAGACGATGCAGTTGTGCCCAATGAGATCCTGGGGTTGGGTCGGCCTGCCCCGGCGCTCGAAATAATCGCGCGAGGCGACCGTGACGCGCCGGGTGACTCCGATCCTCCTCGCGATCAGAGTGGGCTCGTCCAGATCGGCGATCCTGATCGCGACGTCGAGCCCGGCTTCCACCAGGTCGGCGGCACCGTCGCCCATCACCAGGTCGATCTCCAGCGCCGGATGGAGATCCATCAGCGCCGCGAGGCGCGGAACGACGTGCAGGCGGCCGAAAGCGACGGGGGTGCCCAGCCGGACCACGCCGGTGGGCGCCCGGCGCCGATGGCCGAACGCCTCCTCGAAGGCGGCGGCGTCGTCCAGCAGGTTCCGCGCCTGTTCCAGCGCGAGGCGGCCGTCCTCGGTCAGCGAGAGTTGCTGGGTCGAGCGCTGGAACAGCCGCGTTCCCAGCCTTTCCTCCAGCGCGGCGACCGACTTGCTGACCGTCGGCTGGGTCAGGCCGAGGTCGCGGGCGGCAGCCGTGAAGCCGTGCAGCTCGGCGGCGCGGGTGAAGATTCGGAGCAGAGTCAGCAGATCCATGGTTCATGCCGTACAGGAATGAAGCTTGTTCCAATACCACATCTTCATTGCCAAGAAGAATGGGAGGATGTTTCAGCCGGAACCTGCTTCGGAAAAGGACATCGTCATGGATCTCGCTGGAAAACGGGTGCTGGTCACGGGTGGATCGAGCGGCATCGGCCTGACTCTCGCCCGGTCGCTGGGCGCGCGGGGAGCCCGGCTCGTGCTGGCGGGGCGGCGCGAAGCCCCGCTTCGGGAGGCGGCCCAGTCGCTCCGGGCCGAGGGGGTCGAGGTGGAGACCGTGGCCGGCGACGTGGCCGACCCGGCGGCGCGCGCGGCCTTCCTCGACGCCGCCGTCAGGGCCTTCGGCGGCCTCGACATCCTGGTCAACAATGCCGGCGTGGTCCGTGCCGGCCGCCTGGAGTCGATGGACGAAACCGAGATCCGCGCCATGGTCGAGGTCGACCTGCTGGCCCCGATCCTGCTGACGCGCGCGGCGCTGCCCCTGCTTCGTGCGTCGGGCGAGGCGATGATCGTGAACGTCGCGTCGGCGATAGCCCTGGTCGGCGTCCCGTTCTACGCGGTCTATGCGGGTGCCAAGGCGGGGATCGGCCGCTTCGGGGAAGCCTTGCGCCGGGAACTGGCGGGCGAGGGCATCCATGTCCTGACGGCCTATCCCGGCGCGACCGACACGCCGATGATGCGGTCGAACAATGCCGGTCCCGAGCTGGGTTTCAGCAAGGAACCCGTCGAGGCGGTCGCCGAGGCGATCGTGGCGGGAATGATCGCCGACGCCCTGGAGATCGTGCGCGGCGGTGAGACCCGGGCGCAGATGCTGGAGACCAACCGCACCGATCCCGCGGCGCTCGACCGGCGGTTCCTCGGCCTCAAGCCCGCCCTGGAGGAGGCGGTGCGCGGCCACAAGGCGCTCTGAGGCCGCGCCGTCTCGGATCAGTCCAGCGCCTCCCACGTGAGGGCGCCGCGATAGCGGTGGGAGACCCGGCCCGACTCCGACATGGCGAAGAGGTGGATCCAGGCGTTGTCGACGAGGTTGCGGACCGTTTCATGCTTCGCGATCACCCCGTCGATCGCCTGGACGGGCGCTTCGATGAAGGCGTTCAGGCGGAGCGGTTCATGGATGAAGCGGGTGCCGTCATGGACCGACTGCCAGGGCAGGCCGACCTTCAGGTCGCCCGCATTCCCCTCCAGGACGCCCAGGGTCCCGGTCACGTTGTGGAGCACCTTGTTGCCGCTGCCGAAGACCCTGTTGTTCACCGTCGAGCCGTAATATTGCAGGTTGATCCAGCTTGCGACCACCAGCGGCGCCGTCATGATCAGGGTGAGCACGGCGAAATCCGCGTCCTTCCGCCAATCATAATTGTGCAGGAAGGCCCGCCCGCCGAGGTCGATGCCGCAGGTGCGTCCGCGCGGCGCCGCGATGAAGGCGGCGTTGCCGGCAAGGCCCCATTCCGGACGCACCTGCGCCCAGTCGCGGCTTCGGCCGATCACGGCGGCATGGACACCGGGCGCCCGCGGGGAAAGCCCGAGCAGGGCCGACCGTTCCAGGCGGGCAAGCTCGGAGGCCCGCGCCAGCCATCCGCGCAGCCGCTCCAGGTCTTCCGCGTGGGATTTCGGAACCTCGTCGGCGTCGTGGATGGTGACCTCGTCCGTCGTCGTGTCGTGCAGGCAGCCCAGGAACCAGGTATCCTCCGGCACCGCGATGCCGCGTTCCTTCAGGCCGGCGCGGACACCCGGATCGTTGAGGATCGCCGCGGCGACGCGGGCGTTCGCCTCGCCGGTGTGGCCGCCGCAGGCGCCGCAGTCCAGCCCGGAGGCATGCGGGTTATTGACGGTCGTGCTGCCGTGCCCGGTCAGCATGACCAGCCGCGCGAACCCCTCCGTCAGCGACATGGCGCGCAGCACGGCTTCGGCCATGGCGACGCGCTGCCCGTCGGTGAAGCCGGTCTGTCGCCCCCCGACGGTGCGCGGAGCGAGGCGCGGCCCGATCCGGCCGACGGTGGAGCGGTCCAGGCCGTCGGTGTCGGGATCGCTGACGGTCCGGGTGAGCCCGGCGCCGTCGCTCAGCATCTTGGCGCCGAACAGCAGGCCCGCCGTCTCCACGTAGGTGAAGGACGACACCGCGGAGGTCTTGAAGGATTTCCAGGCCTTGGCCGCCCGGCGGCGCAGCAGGCGCAGCCCCAGGATCTCCGTCTCCTCCTCCTCCGAGGCCTGCTCGACCGCCTCGCAGACGACGAAAGCCGGCTTTAGCAGGACCGGGCATTGGGCGCCGCCGGTGACGCGGCCGATCGGCACGTACTCGATGGGAAAGCCGAAGAAGCCGGCGAAGCCGACGGTTTCGGCTTCGGGACAGGCGGTTTCCAGCGCGCGCCGGTAGACTTCGGAGCGAACGTCGATGCAGAACGCCGCCTGGAGCCTGCTGCGGCCTTCCGGCGGGCGGGCCCGGCCGGCCCGAGTGCCGCCCGCCGCGAGCCGGGACAGCAGACGGCGCTGGTAGCCGGATTCGTAGGCATCCTGGAGGATCAGGTCGACGGCGAGGTCGGGATCGTCGCCGGGCCGCCCGTCCTGCGGCAGGACCGCCGCCTCGTCCATCGCGCGCCGCCAGGCATCGGTGAAGGCCGGATCGGTCCGTTCGAGGAAGAGCGCGTAGCCCCAGGCGACCCGGATCGCCAGGAGATGGACCAGGGTATCGTCCCGGCGTCCATGGAGTTCGTTGTTCCAGACCAGATAGCGCGCATAGGCAGCCCAGCCGCCGATGTCGAACAGCGCCCGGTGCAGGTAGTCCGCGACGGCGCGGGCGGGAATCCCGAGATTCCCGACGACGGCGGCGATCGCCTCCACCGGGTCGTCGGGCAGGCCGGCGACGGCCTTGCGGAACCCCCGGATGCCCATCGCCTCCGGGTTGCGGTCGTGGCGCATGGATGCCCGCCAGGCCGGATAGGGGCGCAGATGGCGCGACGGCAGCCGCCAGTTCGCCTGTCCCTCGTCGAAATAGGCCGCGCACCATTTGGAGATCTCGTCGATCATGAACGACGTGCGCGAGGCCTGCCGGTCACCGGCGGCCAGCATGTCGAGGATCTCGGCGACGGTGGCGACGACCGCCCTGGGACGGCTGCCGAGAGGGTCGCGGGCCAGCGCCTGCTTCAGGGCCGGAAGGTCGGCCGGCCGGCCGGCGCCTTCCGGCATGGCGGCGAGTGCCGCTTCCAGATCCCGGTCGTCCAGCGCGCCGTCCGCCAGCGCCTGCCGATAGAAGCTCCGGGGCATCAGCATGTCGGTCCGCGCGACCCGCCGCAGGGTGGCGCAGGTGGCCGCGAAGCTCTGGCCGGAGAATCCGAGGAACGGATTGACCGCGACGAAGTGCTTGAGCGGCCAGAGCGGCGCTATCCTGCCGCAGGCCGTGGATATCGCCGCCAGCAGGGCAGCCCGGTCGGGGCCCGTGATGCCGGTCCCGGTGCCGACCTCGGCTTCGATCGCGGGCGTGATGGCCAAGGCGATGCTCATCTGTGCGCTCCGTTCATGCAAGTGGCGGCCTGGGACGTGGACCGGCCCGGCGGAAGGCCGGGCCAGAAGCGCAGGACCAGCCGGTTGGCGATCGTGTTGACGTAGAAGCCGTTGGCGATGTGGACGTGGAGCGCCTGCCAGCGCGGTTCCCCGGCGTGGCGGGGCATCAGGTTCTGGAACACCGTCAGCGCGCCGAAACCGAGCACGACCGCCGCGACGATCGCGTAGTCGAGCGGGCTTCCCGGTCCCTGGACCGCCGGGAGCGACCCGGCGAGCAGGCGCTCGGCACCGAACTGCAGGGCGAAGTAGGCCGTGGCGACCAGCACCGCGAGCGCCGCGGCCCGGCCGATGACATATCCCGTCGGCCGCTCGTCGATCGCGCCGGCGATCAGGTGGACGAGGCCGAAGAGCATGATCGCGCCGAGGGCGAACACGCCCGGCTTTTCCGCGAGGCTCGCGCCGGACAGCGTTCCGATCACCAGCACCGCCGCCAGGACCGCGGCGACGGCCATCGTCATCCGCGCGGGGTGCAGCCTGCCGCCCGGGCTGGGCGACCAGGACGCCCGCGCGATGTCGATCACGCTGCCCGAAGACAGGAAGGCATGGGCCTTGTAGAGCGAGTGGGCGACGATGTGCAGCAGAGCGGCGGAGTAGGCGCCCAGCCCGCATTGCAGCATCATGAAGCCCATCTGGGCGATGGTGGAGTAGGCCAGCGACACCTTCACCGAGGTCTGCGTCAGCATCACCACGGACCCGAACAGGGCGGTCAGCCCGCCGACCACGGCCAGGAGGTGGAGCGAGGGCATCGACAGCGAGATCACGTCCGCGAGGCGCAGCACCAGGAAACCTCCGGCATTGATGATGCCGGCATGCAGGAGGGCGGATACGGGGGTGGGCGTTTCCATCACCTCCGTCAGCCAGCCGTGGAGCGGGAACTGGGCCGACTTGAGCAGGGCCGCGACGACCAGCAGGAGGGCGATCCCATGGACCGAGGCGGACTGGACCGGGTCCGTCCCCGAGTCCCGAAGGGCGTCGGCGGCGGCGAAGATCCCGGCGTAGTCCAGGCTGCCGAAAACCCGGTGGATCAGCACCATCGCGGCGATCAGGCAGGTGTCGCCGATGCGGCTCGCCAGGAACTTCTTGCGCGCCGCCAGCACGGCGGCGGGCCGTTCGCCGTAGAAGACCAGCAGGCGGTGCAGGCCGACGCTGGTCCCGACCCAGGCGAGGGCGAACTGGAACAGGTTGCCGGAGACGATCAGCAGCAGGACGGCGGCGAGGGTCACGCCCAGCCATCCCATGAAACGGGCGTGGTTCGGGTCGCCGTCGAGATACCTGGCGCTGTACCGGATCACGACGGCGCCGACGAAGGCGACGAGGACCAGCATCACCGCGGTCAGGCCGTCCAGGTAGATCCCGAAACCCACGCCCGCGATGCCGACGGTCCCGGTCCGCAGCGTTCCATGGACGGCCCAGGCCGCCGCGGCCGCCAAGGCGACGGCCAGCGCCGCGAGGCTGGCGGCGAACGCGGGTCCGGCCGCGGAGCGGCGGGTCCGGTCGGAAGAGGGGGCCGATGACGAAAGGGACGGCATCGCGACCGCGATCAGAAGGAGCGGTCCGGCGGCGCAGAGCCAGAGGAGTGATGTGTGCATGGTCGGCTCCGGTGAGAGGCGACCGCTGGATTATCCCGAACCTCGACTTCTATAAAATAGAAAGATTGAATGATATCGTTCGCTTTTATGAAAGGACGCCATGCCAGCGCTGAATTATCGCCATCTCCGCTATTTCCGGGCGGTCGCCCATGAAGGCAACCTGACGCGAGCGGCGGAGCGGCTGAACCTGTCCCAATCGGCGCTCTCCGTGCAGCTTCAGAAGCTCGAGCTTCAGCTCGGGCATCCTCTGTTCGAGCGGCAGGGCAAGCGCCTCGTCCTGACCGAAGCCGGGCGGATCGCGCTGGACTATGCGGATACCGTGTTCCAGGCCGGCGAGGAACTCCTGAGCACCTTGCAGGGGCGCGGCGGGCAGAGCAGGCAGATGCTTCGGGTCGGCGCCATCACGACACTCTCCCGGAACTTCCAGATCGAGTTCCTGCGTCCGCTGATGGCGCGCCGGGATGTCGGCATGGTGGTCCGCTCCGGGACGATGGGCGAGCTGCTGGCCCGGCTGGAAGCCCACGAGCTCGACCTGGTCCTGTCCAACCGTCCGGTGCAGCGCGATGCGCGGACACCCTGGCACAGCCACCTGCTGGACGTGCAGCCGGTCAGCCTGGTCGGCCGCCCCGGCCCGGAAGCGGCGGGCTTTTGCTTTCCGCGGGACCTGGCGACCAGGCCGGTGCTGCTGCCCAGCCTGGACAGCGATATCAGGACAGGTTTCGATCGGATCCTGGAGGTCGCGGGCGTGCGGCCGGTCATCCTGGCGGAAGTGGACGACATGGCCATGCTCCGCCTCATGGCGCGCGAGAGCCCCGGATTGGCGCTGGTCCCGCCCATCGTCGTGCGCGACGAGTTGCAGGCCGGCGTCCTGGTCGAATGGTGCCGGATCCCCGACGTCAGGGAAACCTTCTACGCCATCGCGCAGAGCCGCCGCTTTCCAAACCCGCTGATCGCCGGCCTGCTGTCGGGGAGGGGCGGCCCCCAGGATGCGGAGGGCACCCCTTAGCGGCCGGGGCGCCGGTCGCGGCGGTTCAGCGTCGATCCCGCCACGCCTCCTCCTGCTCCCGCTCGAATTCGAAGGTGCCGTAGGCGGACCGCCGGGACTGGCGCTCGCGCTGCTCCTGCGTCATGCCGGACCTGCTCGCCGACTCGAAATACTCCTCGTCGGACTGCACGCAGCCGGACAGCGGCACGGCGAGAAGCGATGCCAGGAATATCAGGGTGATCGTACGCATTGCCTGGGAACCCCGTGCTGGATGGATTCTCGCGGGGCTCAACAGGTGGACAGGGTCAAGGTCATGCGGTGATCTTCGCCCGGGGACGGGCCTTCCAGCCACTGCGGCGGGTCCTGGAGCGGCTGCTCGGCCCCGGCGGGGGGCGCCTCCGCCACGCGATTGTCGTTGGCCTGCCAGTGATAGGCGATATCCATCAGCAGGTCATCCGGGATGTCCTGGTTGAGGATGGTATCAAGATCGTACCGCGCCATCTCCCCACCTGCGTTGCCCAACTTGGTCACAGCTTCAACAATCGGAAACGCATTTTCGCCCTTCCGATCGCGACATTCTGTGATCCATCTCTCACTTCGTCGGCAAGTGCCCGGGAAAAAGGGATTAGCGGGCACCCCGAAAGCGCAGTGGCAAGGAGGCCGGCGGCCGCTGTATTGACCTTCGGAACCATAGAAACCATCGTCATGAAGACATTCTTCCCGATCCGGCACATCGACGTCGCTGCAACCGGAAACGTCAATGGATCGGACGCATACTATCGCGTCGCCTTCGGGATGGAACACCGGGGCGATGGTCACGCCTATGTCTACAAGGTGCTGGTCTGCAACGGCGGAAAGGTCTCCGGCCGACTGAACCCGGCCTTCCTCCATGGCAGCGACGACTTCGCCAGGGTCGCCCGGGCCATGGCCGACCTGTCCGACCAGATCCGCGCGAGCGGCCTGGCCTCCTCCTGAGCAGGCGCCCGTGACACAACCCGCTCCGAGCGAGAACGCACTCGCTTACCGTCTGCGCCAGCAACGCCTGCTCGCCGATTTCGGTTTCCACGCGCTGCGCTGCCGTGACCTCGACGCCCTGCTCCAGCGCGCCACCGAGATGTGTGCCGAGGGCATGGCCACGCGCTTATGCAAGATCCTGGAGTGGCAGCCGGCGGAGGATCGGCTGCTGGTCCGGGCCGGGGTCGGATGGGCCGCGGGGCTGGTCGGCCACGCCATCGTCGGCGCGGACCTGGAGTCCCCCGCCGGTTTCGCGCTGAAAACCGGGACGCCCGTCATCTCCAACCATCTCGCGGGAGAGACCCGGTTCCGGACACCGCGGCTGCTGGCGGAACACGGCGTCCGGCGCGCGATCAACGTCGTCATCCGCGACGGCGTCGCCGAATGCCCGTTCGGCGTGCTGGAGGTGGACAGCCCGGACCCCGGCCATTTCGAGGAGGACGACATAG
This sequence comes from Skermanella rosea, assembly GCF_016806835.2. Lineage (NCBI taxonomy): Bacteria > Pseudomonadati > Pseudomonadota > Alphaproteobacteria > Rhodospirillales > Azospirillaceae > Skermanella > Skermanella rosea. The sequence continues at coordinate 2,483,557 of NZ_CP086111.1, forward strand.
CCTTCATGCAGGGGTTCGCCAACCTGCTGGGCGTCGCGATCGAACGGCAGAAGGCGGAGGACGGGCGGAACAGATCGCACGAGCACACGTTGGAGATCCTGGAAAGCATCAGCGATGCCTTCTACGCGGTCGACGGCGCGTGGCGGTTCACCTACGTCAACAGCAAGGCGGAAGAGTGGTGGGGGCGCCGGCGCGAGGACCTGATCGGCCGGGTGTACTGGGAGGAGTTCCCCCAGGCGGTCGGCAGCGAAGCCTACGACGCTCATCAGGAGGCCATGCGCCTGCGGCGGAAAGTCCGGTGCGAGACGATCTCGCCGATCCTTCGCCACTGGGTCGACATGGACATCCATCCGACCGCCACCGGTGGCCTGTCGGTGTATTTCCGCGACGTGACGGAGCGCCGCCGGACCCAGGAGGCCCTGCGGGAAAGCGAGGATCGCCTGCGTTTCGAGCGGGAGTTCCTGGATACCCTGATCCGGCGCGCTCCGGTCGGGATCTCCATCGCGAACGCTCCGGCCGGGGAGGTCGTCACGTTGAACGACAAGGCCAAGGAACTGATCGGCCACGACGTGCTCGGCAGCGGCCTGGAACGCTATTCGACTTACGGCGCCCTGCATCCCGACGGCAGGAACTATGAGGTCGAGGATTATCCCACCGTCCGGGCCCTGACGCGGGGCGAGTTCGTCGACCGCGAACCGATGATCTATCTGCTCGGCGGGCGGTCGGGGCACAAGCGCCGGCGTCTGCAGGTGAGCAGCACGCCGGTGCGCGGTGCCGACGGCGCCGTCGCCGCGGCCATCACCGTCCTGGTGGACGTGGAAGACCAGCACCGGCGGGCCGAGCAGCTCCAGGCGCTTGCCGACGCGTGGCTGGCCGTGACCGCGGCTCCCACGCTTGCCGCGACCCTGGCGGAGATCGCGGCGGCGGCCCGGGAGATCGCCGGCGTCGGCCAGGCCACGGTGAGCCTGACCGGGGAGGAGGGCCGGGACGAGGCTGCCGGCGCGCCGGCGCGGGATTCCAGGAGGCCGCTCCGGCTGGCCGGATCGAAGCTGGCCATGCCGCTGGTATCCGGCCGAGGCCGCCGTCTCGGCATGGTCCAGGTGTCCGGCAGGCTGGACGGCGGGGCCTTCGGCGCGGACGACGAGGCGATGCTGGTCCAGCTCGCCCATCTCGCCTCCGCCGCCATCGAGCAGGCCCAGTCCGAGGAGGAACTGCGGCGCTTGAACGAGACGCTGGAGGAGCGCGTCGCCGAGCGGACGCGGGAGCGTGACCGGCTTTGGGAAGTGAGCGAGGATCTGCTCGTCGTGGCCGATTACGGCAGGCGGCTGCTTCGGGTCAGCCCGTCCTGGTCGCGGCTCCTAGGCCATGACGAGGCCGCGCTGTTGGCACGGCCCTACCCGGACATCATCCATCCCGATGACGTCGACGCCGTATCGGCGCACCTGGAGGCCTTGCGCTCCGGTCGCCAGCCCGTGCGGTTCGAGAACAGGATCAAGGCGGCCGACGGGTCCTGGAAATGGATCGCCTGGGTCCTCTCGGCCGATCCCAACGGCGAGTATCTGCACGGCGTCGGCCGCGACGTGACCGCCGAGAAGGCCGCCACGGACGCCCTGCGGGTTGCCGAGGAACAGCTTCGCCAGGCGCAGAAGATGGAGGCGCTGGGTCAGCTCACCGGAGGGGTGGCCCACGACTTCAACAATCTCCTGCAGGGGATCGGCGGCAGCCTGGAGGCGGTGGAGCGGCGGCTGGAGGCCGGGCGGACGGACATCGGGCATTTCTGCCGCGCCGCCCGCCTGTCGGTCGACCGGGCGACGACGCTGACCCGGCGCCTGCTGGCGTTCTCCCGGCGGCAGCCGCTCAACCCCGAGGTCGTGGACCTGAATGCGCTGGTGACCGGCATGCGGGATCTGGTCCGGCGGTCGGTCGGCGAATCCGTGCGGGTCGAGACCGCCCTCGAGGAGCAGATCTGGTACGCCTGGGCCGACGCGAACCAGATCGAGAACGTCCTTCTCAACCTGGCGATCAATGCGCGCGACGCCATGCCGGACGGCGGGCTGCTGACGATCCGGACGGCGAACGCCTTCCTGGACGATGAGTCCTCGCCGGACGGAGCCGGGGTCCAGGCCGGGGACTATGTGATGCTGGCGGTCACGGACACCGGCAAGGGCATGCCGCCGGAAGTCCTGGCGCGCGCCTTCGAGCCATTCTTCACCACGAAACCGGTCGGCCAGGGTACCGGCCTCGGTCTCAGCCAGCTCTACGGCTTCGCCAGGCAATCGGGAGGGCATACCCGGATCGACAGCAGCGAGGGGCGGGGAACGAGCGTGAAGCTCTACCTGCCGCGCCATGGGGGCGTACCGGAGACGGAGGCGGAGCCCGTCGCGGAGCCCGCCTCGAGCCTGGAGACCCAGGGAACCATCCTCGTCGTGGAGGACGAGATGATCGTGTCCATGGTCCTGGTCGAAACCCTGGAGGAGCAGGGCTACACGGTGCTCGAAGCCGCCGAGGGGCAGTCCGCGCTTCGGATCCTGGAAGGTCCCGCTGCGATCGACCTGCTGGTCACCGACGTCGGGCTGCCGGGCATCAACGGACGGCAGCTCGCCGAGATGGCGAGGGTGCTGAGGCCGGCGCTGAAGGTGCTGTTCCTGACGGGCTATGCGCGCCCGGCAACCGATGGCGACGCCTTCTCGGGACCGGACACGGGGCTGATCAGCAAGCCGGTCGCGATGGACTCCTTCCTGGCCAAGGTCCGGTCCATGACGAAACGGGGCTGAGGGAAAATCGTCGCCGGGCATGTCGGCGCCACGCTCTCTCCCGCGTCCTTGGGGCGGTGAACACGGGCAGGGGAGAGCGGAGATGACGGACCAAGGCAAAGATGATGATGATGCGATTCGCGGGGTGTTGCGCGATCGGGCGGGCGCGATCCGCGCCAAGGACGCCGGCGGGGCCCTCGCGGTTTTCGCGGCCGATGCCGTGACATTCGACTTGGCGCCTCCCCTGGCGAAGGCCGGTCCGGATGCGCTGGACTGGTCGGGCCTGGAGGACTGGTTCGCGACCTGGCGCGGTCCGATCGGCTACGACCTCGCGGATTTCTCCGTGGCGGTGGACGGCGACCATGCCTGTTGTCACGGCTTCGTCCGGATCAGCGGTACCAAGGCGGATGGCGAGGAGGTTTCGGTCTGGGCAAGGCAGACCTTGTTCCTGCGGCGATTCACCTCTTCGTGGCTGATCGTCCACGAGCATACATCGGTTCCGTTCCACATGGACGGCAGCTACAGGGCTGCCGTCGACCTGAAGCCCTGATCCGGGAGATTTCGACGATGAGCGAAGCTGTTGCGAACGCACCTGTCCTGGGAGGCGTGGTGCCGTATCTCATGGTCGACGGCGCGATCCGGGCGGCTGGGTTCTACGAACGGGCTTTCGGCGCGGTGGAGATCGCGCGCCAGCCGGCCGACGACCAGGGCCGGACGATGCATGTCCACCTGCATGTGAACGGCGGGTCCGTGATGCTGCACGATCCTTATCCGGAGTACGGCCAACCCCTGAAGGCACCCCAGGCCTTCACGCTGCACATGAAGGTCGACGATGTCGAGGCATGGTGGCGGCGGGCCGTCGATGCCGGGGCGGAAGTGGTGATGCCGCTGCAGGACATGTTCTGGGGGGATCGGTACGGGCAGCTCCGTGACCCGTTCGGCGTGATCTGGTCGCTCGGAGCGCCGATCCCGACCTGAGGGCCGCAAACCGTTCGATTTGATCGAACGGAACAACTCATGCAATGAGTTGGATCGATCGATGCATGCCTGCGATCATGGGGCCGGACCAGAAGGAGCCGTCCCATGAGCGCAGCGACACCGGCAACCTCTGTTCCGACCCTCGGGGGCGGAGCCCGGAGCGGACAAGGGCGGAATCCCGGCGTGTGGCCGGGCCTTTTACTGGCTGCGGCGGTCGCGCTGGCCGCCTTCGCCCTGGGCCGGGTCCCCGGCCTGACCGGGTTGAGCCCCCTGATACTCGCCATCGTGATCGGCATCGTGTTCCGCGCCGTGGCCGGGATGCCGGCCACGGCGCGGCCGGGCGTCGTCCTGTCGATGCGGGGCCTGCTCCGGCTCGCCATCGTCCTGCTCGGCCTTCAGCTGACGGCGGGGCAGGTGGCCGAGGTGGGGGTGGCCGGCATCGCGGTGATCGTGGCGACGGTCGCCTGCACCTTCGGGTTCACGGTCCTGCTGGGAAGACTCCTGGGCGTGGAGCGTGGACTGACCGAGCTGATCGCGGCCGGCACCTCGATCTGCGGGGCTTCCGCGGTGGCCGCCGCCAATACGGTGACGCGCGCGCGGGACGAGGACGTCGCCTACGCGGTCGCCTGCGTGACCCTGTTCGGCTCGGTCGCGATGGTCGTCTATCCCGTGCTGGCCGGACCGGCCGGCCTCGACCCGCATGCCTATGGGATCTGGGCGGGAGCGTCGATCCACGAGGTGGCGCAGGTGGTCGCGGCCGCTTTCCAGGGCGGGAGCGAGGCCGGGGAGATCGGCAGCGTCGCGAAGCTGTCCCGCGTCATGATGCTGGCGCCGGTCGTGGTCGCCTTGAGCCTGCTGGCATCGAGCAGGGTGCGCCGTGGCGGCTATGCCCGTGGCCAGGGCCGCGCGCCGGTGCCGTGGTTCGTGCTGGGGTTCATCGGGATGGTCTGCGTCAACAGCGTCGTCGCGATCCCGGCGGAGGCGAAGGCGGCCGTCGCGGCGGCCACCACTTTCCTGCTGGCGCTGGCGCTGGCCGGCATGGGGCTGGAAACCGATCTGGCCAGGCTGCGTGCCAGGGGCCTCCGGCCACTGGTCCTGGGAGGTGCCGCCTCCCTTTTCATCGCCGGCTTCAGCCTGGGACTGATCAAGGCTTTCCTGTAAAGAAGCCGGCATGACGCTGGAGCAGCTTCGCATCTTCGTCGCGGTCGCCGAACGGGAGCACGTCACCCTGGGCGCGCGCGATCTCAACCTGACGCAGTCGGCGACCAGCGCCGCCATCGCGGCGCTGGAGGCGCGCTACGCGATCAAGCTTTTCGATCGGGTCGGGCGGCGGATCGCGCTGACGGAGACGGGGCGGATCTTCCTTGCCGAAGCGAAGGCGGTGCTGGCCCGTGCCTCGGCCGCGGAGACGGTTCTCGACGACCTTGCAGGGTTGAGGCGGGGTTCGCTCGGGCTCGCCGCGAGCCAGACCGTCGCGAATTACTGGCTGCCGCGCATCATCCACCAGTATCGCCGCCGCTATCCCGGCATAGCCCTGACATTGACGATCGGGAACACCGAGTTCGTGTCGGGCCTGGTCCACGGGGGAGCGGCGGACCTCGGCTTCACCGAGGGTGAGATAGACGACCCCGCCCTGACGATCCGTCCCGTCGCCGAAGACGAACTGGTGCTCGTCGTGGCGCCCGGTCATCCCTGGGCCGACCGGCGTCCGGAGCCGAGGGAGGATTTCCCGAGGGAGCCCTGGGTCTTCCGGGAACGCGGATCGGGAACCAGGTCGATCTTCGAGGCCACCCTGCCGGTCATGGGGGTCGACCCGCGGACGCTTGAGATCCGCCTCGAGCTTCCGTCCAACGAAGCGGTACGCGCAGCGGTGGAGGCGGGCGCCGGTGCGACCGTGATTTCAAGGCTGGTTGCGGAAAGTTCCCTGAAGGCGGGAACGCTGGTCGGAGTCGACCTTGCCCTGCCGAAACGGCGCTTCTTCGCGATGAGGCATCGGGAACGTTATCTCACGCGGGCGGCACAGGAGTTCTGGCGGCTGGTCGCGGAAGAACCCGGACGGGAAGAATCGACCGGGTGATCTTTGTTGCGATCGTTGCGGCGGAACCGGTAGTCCGAACCGAATTACTTGGGAAGCCTGGAAAGCTCGGAATTAACCGCAAACAGACGCCCGGTCGGAACCGAGTTGGACAGATTCGCCGGTCGACCCGCCCGGGTCACGGACGGTAGCTTCCGTGACCCGGGCGGATCGTGCGCTCCGAAGCGTGGGTCGCGTCGACGTTCGTTCAGGCGAGGCCGACCAGCGAAAGAACCGCGATCACGACGACAATCACGCCGATGATGTAGAAGATGTTCCGCCCCACTTTATTCTCCAACATTGGTTTGTCGATGCACCTGAGAACGTCGCCGGGTCGCTGAAAGTTCCAACCTCCTCGCCGCACGATCGGGGAAGTTCCTCCCGGAAAGGGGGCTGAACAGCGCCCGATAGGAACATAGAGCGAACATCAGGCTTGATGTTCCGGAAGTGTTCTCATATCATTCCCTTGTCGCTCAGCCAGCACCTGATGGATCACCTGCAAGGGAGGATACGATGTCGGTTCACAAATTTTTCGCCGAGTTCCTGGGCTTCGCCGGTCTGGTCACTTCATTGTACGGCTGGACGGTGGTCGGGCACGTGTTCGGGTTTTGAATATTTCGGGGCGGACCGGACCGGTTTGCGGCGCGTTTTTCGCGGATCGCGGTGAGGGCGGGTTTAACGCGGGGATTGCGATGGCGAACAACAAAAAGGCCGTTGTCAGGTAATCTCCTGACAACGGCCGATAAAAACGCCCTTCACCTTGTGCGGCAACCTGCCGAGATCTTCGACTCGACATGAGAGGGAAAGTAACCCCCCTCCTTTTCAAACATCAGCGCGGGCGGCGTGCCGCCCGATGCGCCGGGATCGGAATAGGACGGTTCACCTGCTCGTCGCGACGGCTCGCCGACATGTCGATCTCGATGCGTGCCAAGGCCTTGCGCAGTTCATGGACCGCATCGTGAAGGGTCTGGATGCTGCCCTCGCTGGGCGCCTGCTTCCATCCGCGGTAGGCCACCAGGCACGACCGGGCCGTGTCGCGGAGCCGCCCTTCGACGGCATCGACGGGAGGGGCCGGTTCCGGCCTGCCGGACGGGGAAGCGGTACGCGCCGTTTCACCGCCGGCGGCGGGCTGGGGCTGCGGAACGGCCGCCACGGGAGCGGGGCGGGGCTCGGCCGGAGCAGCAGCCGGCGCGGATTCCGCCGGACGGGCAGCCGATTGCGCGGAATTGCGGCCGATATCGGACGCGCGCAGCTGGGTCCGGCCTTCCGGAGTGGCGCTGCGGCGCGGAGCCGGGCGGGGCTCCGCCGGGGGAGCCGGCGGTTCGACCGCGGGCTGCTCTTCCGTCGCGCCGGTTGCCGGGGCGGGTGCCGAATCGTCCACTTGTTGCGCTTCTTCCGGAGCGACATGCTGCTGGGGCTGAGCAGCCGCTTCGGGTTCCTGCGCCGGGGTGGCCTGATCCGTTTCCGCAGGGCTCGCCGTCTCGCTGGCACGGGGGGCCGCAGGTTCCATTCCGGACGCTTCGGCTTTGCGTACAATATAGGAGATGGCGCTTGGAGTGCAGTCGAACTCGCGAGCAATCGCGGACAAAGTCGCGCCCGCCCGGTGCCGCTCCAAGATATGCGGCCATGCCGATTGTGGAATTCGGCCGCGCCGCTTGGGCGCCTCCGGCTCATTGCCGGCTTCAGCGCTCATGATATCGCTCGGTTGCCAGAGTGAAGATTGCGTCATTGGTTCGGTGACTTTGCTCGGAGAAAATTGCGCAAACAGCGCGGCTTCCTCTCAGAGGGCAGCTACGTTTACGCATGACAGCGGTGGTGATGTGGTCTGTTGAGAACAATATTGGGTATTCGCGATCAAATTACCAGCACCGTTTTCACTCGTACAGGAGATTTGTCGGCGGAGGAGCGAATTTTTGCGCTGCCGCATCGCGGAGTTGGAGAAGTACCCGCCATTGAAGGAAGTCAAGATCGCGGTTTGTTAGCCTTTTCAAGCGCGAATCGGGCATTTCGGGGCAGGTGAAGGACCAGCGGAGGGCGTGCCGTACCGGGACGGCGGATGCCCGTCACGGAGCGTCGGGCTGACGATCGACGGCCGGCCGCCGCGCGAATCGGGTTGGCGTCGCGCCGACTACGAAAATTGTCTCTGCTTGTATCCGAAGAAGAGCTTATTCATTTATTGAAAAAGCCTTTTCATTGCAGCCTAAAGTAATAAAATATGGTTAACCGCTCGCGAAACTCTTGTTTCCGCAGATTTCCCGGAGCATGGCCCGGAGCATGGAAGGAGCCGGACCATGGAGACTGCGCAAAAATGTCCCGGTTCCGATACGGTCATGTCGTGGCGTTTATGCTTCCTTCGATACAATGACGCAACGAGCATCGGTGTTGCAGTGTTGAGTGACCGCATGGCACCGCGATGCTGCGCCCGGTTCCGGTGATGGTCGATGACTCCGTCGTTCCGGGCATTTCGCAGGCCGAGTTTCCGTCGCCGGGCTTCTATCGCCAAGTATCTTTCGGAGGACCGTTCATGATCCCGTCTCACCATCGCCCGCATCGCGCCGGAGCCGGTCGGCGACTGCTGGCTTTGCCGCTTGCCGCGTTCATCGGCGCAGCCGGGTTTGGCCTGCCCGTACCGGCTTCGGCACAGAGCGGGCCGCCCGGTTTCGCGGATCTCGCGGAAGAACAGATCAAGACCGTCGTGAACATCTCGACGACCCAGACCCGGGGGGCGGGCGGTCCGGGGCTCCCCGGGCGGCCTCCGGGGCAGGGTCCGGGCGGTCCCGGCGGTCCAGGGGGGCCCGGCGGTCCCGATATTCCGGAGTTTCCCCCGGGGTCGCCGTTCGAGGAGTTCTTCCGCCAGTTCCGCGAGCAGCAGCCGACGCCGAGGCCGGTCACGGCGCTGGGGTCCGGCTTCATCATCGATCCCGGCGGGCTGGTGGTGACGAACAACCACGTGGTCGCCGACGCCGACGAGATCCAGGTCACGCTCTACGACGACACCGTGCTCGACGCGGAGCTGGTGGGCAACGATCCCCTGACCGATCTGGCGCTGCTGCGGATCAAGAGCGACAAGCCTCTTCCCTCGGCGCGCTGGGGCGACTCCAGCCGCCTGAGGATCGGCGACTGGCTGATGGCGATCGGCAATCCGTTCGGCCTGGGCGGAACCGTCACCACGGGTATCCTGTCGGCGCGGGCGCGCGACATCAACCAGGGTCCCTACGACGAATTCCTGCAGACCGACGCGTCGATCAACCGCGGGAACTCGGGCGGGCCGCTTTTCAACATGGCCGGCGAGGTGATCGGCATCAACACCGCCATCTTCTCCCCGACCGGCGGCAGCATCGGCATCGGTTTCGCCGTGCCGTCGTCGCTGGCAAGGCCGGTGCTGGAGCAGATCCGCGACCATGGCAAGCCGCGCCGGGGCTGGCTCGGCGTGCAGATCCAGGCCGTCACCCCGGAGATCGCGGAAAGCCTGCAGCTGGCCGAGCCGCGCGGGGCGCTGGTGACGACGGTGACCGGCGGCGGCCCGGCCGAGAGGGCGGGCATTCGCCAGGGCGACGTGATCCTGCGGTTCAACGGCCAGGACGTGGACGCCATGCGCCAGCTGCCCCGCCTCGTGGCCGACACGCCGATCGGCCAGCAGGCCGACGTGGTCGTCCAGCGCGGGGGCGAGAACCGGACGATCAAGGTCACTGTCGGGGATCTCGACGAGGCGCAGCAGTCCGCCGGGCTGGGGGCCGAGCAGACTCCGCCGGGCGGCGAGACCGCGAGCCCGCCGACGACGGAAACGCTCGGCATGACGCTTTCGACCCTCGATCCGGCGACACGCGACGCGTTCAGCATCCCGGATACTGTCGAAGGCGTCGTGGTGACCGAAGCCGCGCAGGACAGCCCGGCGGCAGGGCAGGGGATCGCTCCGGGCGACGTGATCGTGGAGGTCGGCCAGGAGCCGGTCGAAAGCCCCGAGGACGTCACGTCGAGGATCGACCAGGCGCGCCAGGCGGGCCGCAAGAACGTGCTGATGCTGCTGAGTCGGGGCGGCGAACTGCGCTTCGTGCCGCTGCCGCTGGAGGGCTGAGGCCAGGGCTGGGTGGCCAGGGCTGGGCGGGATCGTCCGGGCCGCCCGTCAGCGGCGCCTCCCGACGAGCCCGCCCAGCAGCATCCCGATGCCGAACGCGATCAGCAGCGCGGCGCCGGGCTGGGAGCGGACCCGCAGCCGGGCGCGACCTACGGCCCTTTGTCCCCCGTGCTCGGCAACGGCGCGCAGGTCGGCCAGCCGCCGCTGTCCGGCGGCGGTCCGGGCCGCGGCCTGATCGGAGGTCTGGGCGGCCAGCCTGCGGATCGCGGCAGCCGCTTCCGCCCGCGCCCGGGCCGCGCGGTCGGCCTGCGCCCCGACCCTCTCCCTCAGGTCGGCGGCCCAGTCGCTCAACTCCCGCAGCGCCTGCTCGCGCGTGACTTCGTAGCTTTCCGAGATGGCGTCGACCAGCCGCTCGCGGCTTCCCTGGAGATCGTCGATGATCTCCTGCGGGATCCTCCGCCACTTTTCCCGAACCAGTTCCTTATACTTGCCCCAGTTCAGTTCGATGCTGTTCCAGTCCAAGTCCATGGGAACTCCCGATCCGTATTTGAAAGGTAGCCCGGGTTGAACAAACTTTCGCGGCTCCCGGTTCCTGTCGGGGCGCATCCTGGAAGACGGGAAAGGCGACGATGCCGAAGGAATTGACGCATATCCTGTTTGCGGACGCCGTGGCGGCCGACCTGGAAGGCGGCGGCCGGACCGGCCTGGCGAGCCTGCTGAGCCGCGAACGCGCAACGCTCCATTTCGGTTCGATCGCCACCGACACGCTCTTCTACGGGTTCACGCTGCCGGTGCTGGACCGGGACTTCCATCCCTGGGGCGACATCATCCACGGGGAGGAGGGCGAGGATACCGGCACGCCGGTCCGCGAAATGCTGGAGCGGTTGCGCGGCGGCACGACGGAAAGGGCCGGGAGCGCTTCCGACGACGCCAAGTTCGCCTTCGTCTGCGGTTTCCTGACCCATATGGCGCTGGATATCGTCTTCCATCCCTGGGTCTACTCGGTGACCGGGCAGTATTACGATGCCGATCCGGTGCGGCGGACCGACTCGCAGATGCGCCACCGGCTTGCGGAATCCTGGCTGGACCTGCTGATGCTCGGCCGGCAGGGAACCGACCTCGCCCATTTCGGCGCCATGGAGGCGGTGCGGAGGAACGGGGCCTCGAACCTCGCCTGCCTTGGCTTCTTCGCGGACTGTTTCCGGTCGGCCTGGCGGATCGACGGCGACGTCGGACGCTACGCGCGGCGCTTCTACCGGGTCCAGATGCTCCTGACGCGGCTGTTCGCGTCCCCTGCCGCGATGAGGGCGGTCGCGCGGGCGAACAGGATGACGGACGGACGCCTGCGCGCTTTCCTGGCCCTGTTCTATCCCGCCGATCCGGGCCGGATGCCGACGGATCTGTTCGCCTTCCAGGGATACCGCCACCCGGTCACGGGGGAACGGGTGGCGGCGACGCTGGAGTCGATGTGGAATGACGCCCGGCGACTGGCGGTCGATCTGGTGACCGCCGCCGACGACACCAGGAAGGGCGCATCGTCGGACGCTCTCGACACGGCGCTGGGCGGCCGCAGCCTCGATGTCGGCCTACCCCGCTGTCCGGCCAGCAGGGCCGTCCATTTCGACATCTTCCCGGCAGCCCGGATGTGGGGCTATCCCGGTCCGGTCACTTCGCCGCGATGACCGCGATCTCGACCTGATACTTGGGAGCCGCCAGCTTCGCCTCGACGGTGGCGCGGACCGGCGGGTTCGAGGCATCCACCCAGGCTTCCCATACGGCGTTCAGCGCGCCGAAATGGGCCATTTCGCTGAGATAGACGGTGGCCGACAGCAACTTGCTCTTGTCGGTGCCGACGAGGGCGAGGAGTTCGTCGATCTGGCGCAGGATCTGCTCGGTCTGGCCCTTCGCGTCGGCGGTGGTGTCCTCGGCGACCTGGCCGGCGAGGTAGACGGTGTCGTTGTGGACGACCACCTGGCTCATGCGCGGGCCGATCTTGAAACGCTGGATGGACATCGGTTTTTTCCCCTGGTGATTTTTTCGGGCAAGGGTTCGTGGGAGCGCAGTGTTCGCATCCCGGGCGGCGCGGCGCAACCGGTTATGGCGAAAACGCCGTGGCCGGCCGTTCGCGGAGGGCTCGCCCCCGGTCCCGCGGGAAACCGCCGGCCGTCGCCTTTCCGGTCCGGGGCTTTTCGGCACCGTTACTTGCCGGTTCTTGGACAAATCCATGTATAGGGCCGTCATTGCGCCCTTACGGGGCCGCGCCCTCGGCGGCGCTCCACAGCCAGGCGGCCCCGCGGACGCCGCTGGAATCGCCATGGCGGGCGGGAAGGATGGGCGTGTCCACCGTATCGGAGATGCACCAGCGGCTCAGCAGCGGCGGCAGCATCGGATAGAGGCGGGCGACGTTGGACATTCCGCCCCCCAGCACGATCACGTCGGGGTCGAGCACGTCGACCACCATGGCCAGGCTGCGCGCCAGCCGGTCGGCGTAGCGCTCGAGGCTCGCGGAGGCGCCGGGATCGCCGGCGTCCGCCAGAGCCGCGATCTCCTGCGCCGAAAGCCGCTCTCCCGTGATCCGCGCGTGGTCGGCGGCGAACGCCGGCCCGGAAATCCAGGTCTCGATGCAGCCGGGCCGGCCGCAATAGCAGGCCGGGCCGGGATGCTCCCCCTCGCCCGGCCAGGGCAGGGAAGTGTGCCCCCACTCGCCGGCTATCCCGTTGCGGCCGGCCAGCACCCTGCCCCCGGCCACGATGCCGGCACCGGTTCCCGTACCGACGATCGCGCCGAACACCGTGTCGAAACCCGCGCCGGCGCCGTCCGCCGCTTCCGATACCGCGAAACAGTTGGCGTCGTTCTGCACGCGTACCGGGCGGCCGGCCAGAGCGCCGAGATCGTCGCCCAGGGAGTGGCCGATCAGCCAGGTGGAATTGGCCTTCCTGACCAAGCCGCCGGGCGGCAGCACGACGCCCGGTATGCCGATGCCCACGGTGCCGGAACCGCCGGCCTGCTCCTCCAGCCAGGATACGAGTCCCGCCAGCGCCTCCAGGGTTGCTGCATAATTGCCACGCGGTGTGCCGATTCTGCGGCGGGAGAGTTCCCGACCGTTGCGGTCTATGGCGATTCCCTCGATTTTGGTGCCACCAAGATCGATGCCGATGCGGATCATTGAGGAAAACCAGCGGATTGAGCGATTGACGAATAGGAGGCCGGAGCTTAGCCGATGGACCGCCAGTCCTCACCGCCAAAAATTGCGGCAGGCAGACGTTGTATCTGACGGCATATTCAGGCAATCTGCGCTCAAAGAAGTAATTCTTTCGCGCAATCCCACCCATCCGGAATCTCGACAGGGCCGTTTTCCATGAGCAGTGCCATCGAACCCCATCGCGAGAAGCCGGCGCGCCGCAGCGCGCGCCGGATCGTCACCGCCGTCACGGCCGCCTGCGTGCTGGCGGCTTCCTCCTCCGCCTGGGCCAAGTCGGCGTGCTATTCCCCGGCGGAATACGACGCCGAGCAGGCGATGCGTCTGCACACGGAGCTGATGGTCATCGGCCTGACCTGCAACTCGGTCCAGCAGGAACGCAACCTGTTCGCCAAGTACCAGAGCTTCACCACCAAGCATCGCGTCCAGCTGATGACCTGGGAGAAGGTGCTGATCGGCCATTTCCGCGAGACCGACAAGTCCAACCCGACCCGCAGGTTCGACGATTTCCGGACCGTCCTGGCCAACGAGATCGCGCAGCGCGCGGCGTTGCTGACTCCGCCCGTGTTCTGCCAGTCCCACAGCGACCGGGTCGACCAGGCGATGGCCATGACCGAGGGGGACCTGAAGAAGTACCTGGCGACCGAGGACGCGGGACAGATCGCGGCGGCGCCGCCGTGCGGCGTCAAGGTCGCGGAGCTGCTGGGCGACGAGGGCGTCCCGCAGGTGGCCCAGGCCTCCAGCAAGCCGCAGGTCCAGGGTTCCAAGGCTTCGAAGACCGCCTCGAAGGCCAAGCCGGCCAAGGTGGCGAGCACCGGCAAGTCGGCGCCCGCCAAGCCGAACAAGACGGTCGTGACCGCCGCCAAAGTTGACTGAGGGCGGTGACGGAGTAATTCTCGCTTCCGGCGGCGGCCGATCACCATTCCGGAATTCCGGCCGCCGCGCAGGACATTCATGACAGGCACCGCAACGCCGGCCGGCTCGAAGGCCCGGCGCACCATGTTCCTCGTTGCCGCCCGTGAAGCCGTCGGAATGCCGTCCATCGTTCTGGGCGCCAGCTACGTCGGGTTCGGATCCCTGGTACGCGAAAGCGGGATGGGCCTGTGGCTCGGGCTCTTCTCGACCCTGTCCGCCTGGGCTCTTCCGGGACAGGTGGCGCTGGTCGAACTCTACGGCGTCGGCGCCTCGCTGCTGGTGATCGCCTTGGCGGTGGCCCTGACCAACGCCCGCCTGATGCCGATGACCATCACCCTGATGCCGCTGATCCACGACCCGGCGGTTCCGCGCTGGCGATACTACCTCTATTCCCACCTGGTCGCGGTCACCGCCTGGGCCTTCTCGATGCGCCGGTGCCCGGAGATGCCGCGGGACGTCCGGCTGCCCTATTTCGTCGGTTTCGCCACGGTCCTGTGGCTGGCAAGCCTGATCGGGACCGCCGTCGGCTTCGCCCTGGCGGACGCGGTGCCGCAGTCGGTCACGCTGGGGCTGGTCTTCCTCAACCCGATCTACTTCATGCTGATCTTCGCGACCGACCTGCGCCACCGGGCGCGGGTGATTGCGCTGGGCCTGGGGGCGGTGATGGGGCCGACGCTCCACACCTTTTCCCATGACTGGGGATTGATGCTGACCGGCCTGATCGCCGGGAGCGCCGCGTTCGGGGCCGACAGGCTGGTCGCGAGGCGTCGTGGCTGACGGTTGGATCATCGTCGTCCTGCTGGTGGGGGCGGCCGCGACCTATGTCTGGCGGGCGCTCGGCGTGGCATTGTCGGGCCGGATCAATCCCGGGGGACCCGTGTTCGAATGGGTCGGGTGCGTCGCCTACGCGCTGCTCGCCGGCTTGATCGCCCGCATGATCATCCTGCCGGTCGGCCCGCTGCAGGAAACCGATCTCGGTTCCCGCCTGCTGTCCGCCGCGATCGCGCTCGCCGTGTTCTTCATCATGCGGAAAAGCATCTTCTTCGGCGTCACCGCCGGAACGCTGGCGCTGATCGGGTTTACGGTCGGCGGCGTCCGGATGTTCTGACCGCCGCGAATACCCGATCGACTCCACCGATAATTGCGCGATTGAAAAGAATGTCCGGGCTCTTGCTCCCGCGGCGAAGTGACGGGGCCCTGTTTCATTTCGGGCAGTGTGCGGGTTTCTTGTGCTGCAATTGCACAACGTCCATCCAAGTCCGTTCGCGTCTCCGGAGAGCCGATTTTCCCCGCTTGCCCGGCCGTTGAGGGTAATATAACGTCGCGTCAAGAATAAGGCCGGCGGGCCGAACCGCCGTGCCGAAGGTTCGAATCGGGAGACTTCCGACTGTTTGCAATTCCGTCGGCGCCGCAGAGGTTCGCCACGCCGGCCTTTGGAGCTGTTCGCAAGGGTCTGGACCCCTGGTCCGCCCCTCTTGCCAGCCGGGCGTGTCCCGTGCCTGGACGGGAAGGCGCGTGCCGACTCTCTGACGCAAACGACGTCTGGGTAGCGAGGACATGGAATACTTCCTTCAACAATTGATCAACGGGCTGACGCTCGGGGCCATCTACGGCCTGATCGCGATCGGCTACACGATGGTGTACGGCATCATCGGCATGATCAATTTCGCCCATGGCGAGATTTACATGATCGGCGCCTTCATCGCCGTGATCAGCTTCATCGTGCTCGGAGCGGCGGGGATCACCTGGGTGCCGGTGATGCTGATGCTTGTGCTGATCATCTCCATGGTGTTCACCAGCATCTACGGCTGGACGATCGAGCGGCTGGCCTACCGGCCACTCCGCGGGTCGTTCCGGCTGGCGCCGCTGATCTCCGCGATCGGCATGTCGATCTTCCTGCAGAACTACGTGCAGCTGGTCCAGGGCGCCCGGGTCAAGCCGATGCCGCCGGTCATCCAGGGCGGCTTCGTGATCATGGAGCGCGCGGACGGGTTCGTGGTCAGCCTCAGCTACCTGCAGATCCTGATCATCCTGCTGACCACCGCGCTGATGGTGGGCTTCACCCTGCTGATCACCCGGACGGACCTGGGCCGGGCCCAGCGGGCGTGCGAGCAGGACAAGACCATGGCCGGGCTGCTGGGCGTGAACGTCGACCGGACGATCTCGCTGACCTTCGTGATGGGAGCCGCCCTGGCGGCGGTCGCGGGCGTGATGGTCACGCTTTATTACGGCGTGATCGACTTCTTCATAGGATTCCTGGCGGGGGTGAAGGCCTTCACCGCGGCGGTGCTGGGCGGCATCGGCTCGCTGCCCGGGGCCATGCTGGGCGGGCTGCTGATCGGCCTGATCGAGGCGTTCTGGTCGGCCTATTTCTCGATCGAGTACAAGGATGTGGCGACCTTCGCCATCCTGGTCCTGGTGCTGATCTTCCGCCCCACGGGTCTGCTCGGCAAACCCGAAATCGAGAAGGTCTGATCCGATGACCGCAATCGTTTCCCAAACCCCCGACCGGCAGCGCCTCGACGTGGGCGCCATGCTGAAGGAGGCCGGTCTCACGGCGCTCGTGGCGCTGGCCCTCACCTTGCCGCTGGTCGGGCTCCGGACGGTGGACGTCGGCTCCCGGCTGACCGTCGTGACCCGTTTCGACGAGGTGCTGATCAGCGTCCTCCTGGTCTTCATCGGCCGGATCGGCCTGATCCTGACCCGCGAGGGGCATGCCGTCGCGGTGCTGGGCGTCAGCCTCGCCATCGCCCTGGTCTCCTGGTTCGTCCCGTTCCCGAGCGAGGTCCTCAAGGTCATCACCATCACGGGCGCGGCGGTGCTGGCGATCCGCGCGGCGATCACGGTGCGGCGCGACCGCAGCACGCTGAGCCAGCAGGAGCGCGACCGCGCCATGGACCGGCTGGGCGCCAGGGTCCAGGACGCCGCCGTCTGGATCGGCCCGATCGCCATTGTCTTCGCCATCGTCCTGCCGTTCCTGCCGTTCGCCAGCCGGTCGGTCGTGGATATCGGCATCCTGATCCTGACCTACATCATGCTGGGCTGGGGCCTGAACATCGTGGTCGGCCTCGCCGGCCTGCTGGACCTCGGCTATGTCGCCTTCTACGCGGTCGGGGCCTATTCCTACGCGCTGCTGGCCGAGTATTTCGGCTTCAGCTTCTGGCTCTGCCTGCCGCTGGCCGGTATCCTGGCGGCCTTTTCCGGACTGGTCCTCGGTTTTCCGGTGCTGCGCCTGCGCGGCGACTATTTCGCGATCGTGACCCTGGGCTTCGGCGAGATCATCCGCGTGGTCCTGCTGAACTGGGCCGTCTTCACGGGCGGCCCGAACGGCATTTCCGGGATCCCGCGTCCCAGCTTCTTCGGGATCGCCGACTTCGACCGGCGCCCGGCGGAAGGCGAGGTGGCGTTCCACCAGCTCTTCGGGATCGAGTTCGACCCCATGCACCGGATCATCTTCCTCTATTACCTGATCCTGGTGCTGGCGCTGCTGGTCAACGTCTTCACCATGCGGATCCGGAAGCTGCCGCTGGGCCGCGCCTGGGAGGCGCTGCGCGAGGACGACATCGCCTGCACGTCGCTGGGCATCAACCGGACCAACATCAAGCTGGCCGCCTTCACCATCGCCGCCATGTTCGGCGGCTTCGCCGGCTCCTTCTTCGCGACGCGCCAGGGCTTCATCAGCCCGGAGAGCTTCACCTTCATCGAATCGGCGATCATCCTGGCCATCGTCGTGCTGGGCGGCATGGGCAGCCAGATCGGCGTGGTCGTCGCGGCCGTGATCGTGATCGGCCTGCCCGAGGCGTTCCGTGAACTGGCCGAGTACCGCATGCTGACCTTCGGCATGGGAATGGTCCTGATCATGGTCTGGCGGCCGAGGGGCCTGCTGGCGCATCGCGATCCCACCATCCTGCTGCACCCAAAGCGCAGCGCCAGGCAGCAGCAAGCCGATTCGGAGGCGGGGGCATGACAGCCGTACCCGATACCCCAATACCCGGAACCCCGTTGCTCGAGGTCGAGCACCTGACCATGCGGTTCGGCGGCCTGGTCGCCGTCAATGACGTGTCGTTCACCGCGATGGAGCGGCAGATCACCGCGATCATCGGCCCGAACGGCGCCGGCAAGACCACCATGTTCAACTGCCTGACCGGCTTCTATTCGCCGACGGTCGGCCGGCTGGCCCTGCACCGCCCGGACGGCGTCTTCCTGCTGGAGCGGCTGGAGGCGTTCCGGATCTCCCAGCAGGCCGGAGTCGCGCGGACCTTCCAGAACATCCGCCTGTTCGCCCGCATGAGCGTGCTGGAGAACCTCGTTGTGGCCCAGCACAACAAGCTGATGAAGGCGTCCGCCTTCACCGTGGCCGGGCTGCTGGGATTGCCGAGCTACCGCAAGGCGGAGAAGCAGGCCGTCGAACTGGCGCGGTACTGGCTGGACAAGGTCAAGCTGACCAAGTTCGCCGACTGGGAGGCGGGGAACCTGCCTTACGGCGCCCAGCGGCGGTTGGAAATCGCCCGCGCCATGTGCACCGAGCCGGTGCTGCTGTGCCTCGACGAGCCGGCGGCGGGCCTGAACCCCCGCGAGTCGGCGGACCTCAGCGAACTGCTGATCCATATCCGCGACGAGGAGAAGATCGGCGTGCTGCTGATCGAGCACGACATGAGCGTGGTCATGAAGATTTCGGACCATGTCGTGGTGCTGGACTATGGCCGGAAGATCTCCGACGGGACGCCGGAATTCGTCAAGGGCGACCCCACGGTGATCCGCGCCTACCTGGGCGAGGAGGAGGACGAGGAGCTGCCGGAAGAGGTAAAGCAGGACCTGCCCGAGGTCGCGGAGCGGGAGGAGCGGCCATGAGCGAGCCCATGTTGAAGATTCAGGGCGTCCACACCTTCTACGGTTCGATCGAGGCCCTGAAGGGCGTGGACATGGAAGTGTCCGCCGGCGAGATCGTGACGCTGATCGGCGCCAACGGCGCCGGCAAGTCGACCCTGCTGATGACCATCTGCGGCAACCCGCAGGCCAAGTTCGGCAGGATCATCTTCGAGGGCGAGGACATCACCCGGGTTCCCACCTTCGAGATCGTGCGGCGAGGCATCGCCCAATCGCCCGAGGGCCGGCGGATCTTCGGCCGCATGACGGTGCTGGAAAACCTCCAGATGGGATCGGTGACGGCCCAGCCCGGCAGCTTCGACCGCGAGCTGGAGCGGGTCTATACCCTGTTTCCCCGCCTGAAGGAGCGCCAGTCCCAGCGCGGCGGCACGCTGTCGGGCGGCGAGCAGCAGATGCTGGCGATCGGCCGCGCGCTGATGAGCCAGCCGCGGCTGCTGCTGCTGGACGAGCCGTCGCTGGGCCTGGCGCCGCTGATCGTGAAGCAGATCTTCAAGGTGATCGAGGACATCAACCGCGAGCAGCGGATGACGGTCTTCCTGGTGGAGCAGAACGCCTTCCACGCGCTCAAGCTGGCCCACCGCGGCTATGTCATGGTCAACGGCAATATCACCCTCCAGGGCACCGGCCGCGAGCTTCTCGCCAACGAGGAGGTCCGCACGGCATACCTGGAAGGCGGGCACTAGGAGGCTATGATGGAACAGCTTCTCGGCACCTCGATCCCTGTGTTCATCGGCCTGACGGTCGTCCTGTTCGGCGGCGCCGCCTTCATGACCGGGCAGGGCATGGCGTCGAAATGGCGGCCGATGCGGACCGCCTTCCTCTACACGGCGCTGCTGGGACTGGGCGACCGATTCCTGCTCTACGCGCTGTTCGGGGGGGAACTGCTCAGCGTGACCGGGTACGTCATCCACACCGCGGTGCTGACCGTGATCTGCATCGCGGCGTACCGGATGACACAGGCCCGCAAGATGGTGAAGCAGTATCCCTGGCTCTACGAGCGGAGCGGCCTGTTCGGCTGGCGCGAGAAGAACTCCGCGGGCGGCCACGCAGCGGTATCGTAAGTCATGGGATGACGGATTCTGTCGCACTGCGCGACAGGTCAGATATAATGAAAATACAACAGGGAGTGCCGCCCGCCGATCGCCCCGCGATACGGGCGGCAACCGGTTCGGCCTTCCCGCAAGGCATGTAACGGCCAGCTCATGAACAGGGAGCAACATGGTTATGAAGTTGAGAAAAGCGCTTCTTGCGGCGACCGCCGCTTTCACTCTCGCCACCGCAGCCGCTTCGGCCGCCTATGCGGACGTGGTGATCGCCGTGGCCGGCCCGATGACCGGCCAGTACGCGGCGTTCGGTGAGCAGATGAACAAGGGCGCGCAGATGGCCGTGGCGGACCTGAACGCCGCCGGCGGCATCCTGGGCGAGAAGATCAAGCTGGAAGTCGGCGACGACGCCTGCGATCCGAAGCAGGCGGTGGCCGTCGCCAACCAGCTCGCCGGCGCGGGCGCCATCTTCGTCGCCGGGCATTTCTGCTCCAGCTCCTCCATCCCGGCCAGCCAGGTCTATACGGAGGAGGGCATCCTGCAGATCTCTCCCGCCTCGACCAACCCGAAGCTGACCGACGAGGCCAAGGGCAACAACGTCTTCCGCGTCTGCGGCCGCGACGACCAGCAGGGCAAGGTCGCCGGCGAGTACATCGCGACCATGTACAAGGGCAAGAACGTCGCGATCATCCACGACAAGAGCGCCTACGGCAAGGGGCTGGCCGACGAGACGCAGAAGTCGCTGAACGCGGCCGGCCTCAAGGAGAAGCTGTACGAGGCGTACACAGCCGGCGAGCGTGACTATTCGGCCCTTGTCAGCAAGCTGAAGCAGTCGGCCATCGACGTCCTGTATGTCGGCGGTTACCACACGGAAGCCGGCCTGATCGCGCGCCAGCTGAAGGACCAGGGCATGAGCGTCCAGATCATCTCGGGCGACGCGCTGGTCACCGAGGAGTACTGGACGATTACCGGTCCGGCCGGCCAGGGCACCCTGATGACCTTCGGCCCCGACCCGCGCAACAAGCCGGCCGCCAAGGCGGTGGTCGAGAAGTTCCGTGCCCAGGGCTATGAGCCGGAAGGCTACACGCTGTACACCTACGCGGCGATGCAGATCTTCAAGCAGGCCGCGGAGAAGGCCGGCTCGAGCGATCTGGACAAGGTGGCCGCGGTCCTGCGGAGCACCGAATTCGACACGGTGATCGGCAAGATCGCCTTCGACCAGAAGGGCGACGTCACGACCCCGGCCTATGTGTTCTACAAGTGGAACGACGGCAAGTATGCGGAAGTAACGACCAACTAAGACCTGGGACTCGACACGACGAAAAGCCCGGCGCATCGCGCCGGGCTTTTTTCGGGTCTGGCCGCCGCGCCGTCGGGCGAGGCGTCAGTGGGCCGCGAGCTTGGCCTGGTCGGACGCCGGGGGGCGGGGCTGCAGGACATCGGCCGGCTTGATGCCGGCCTGTTCCTCGCAAACACGCAGGACGTCACGCCAGAAGGCGGCGGCACGCAGATTGTTCGCGGCGATGAGTTCGACCAGCTTGACCTTGGCCAAGCGCACGGCGTCATCGCCCAGTTCTTCGACCAGACGAGTCGCTACCAAAAGAATGTCGAGATCGGTTTTCATGTCCATGTAACGGTCAAGATGAGGCATCTGTTCCTTTTGGGGCTGAGCTTCTTCCGGCATACGACATTCGATAAATGACGAATCGCTGTTGCGTTTCCGTCACAAAACTCAAACCGGCGATGTGGGGGGTGCGGAAACTCTCGCAAGGGTACCGCCGCTGGTTTAATCATCTCCCATGCCGGCTTGGTTGGAAAAGTCACAGGTTCTGGAGAATGCCAATGCGGCGAAGGAAACGAGAGATAGCGGAAGGCCAGCGCTACCGGAGGCTGGGCCCCGGCGGCAGCGTATGGGAAATCGTCGCCGTGCGGAAAGACGTCATGGGGGCGACCCATGCGCAGATGAAGCGGGCCGACGATCCCAAGACGCTGAAGACCCTGGCGATCGCCGCCCTGCTGGACCCGGAGCAGTTCGAGCGGGTCGGCGAAGAGGCCTGAGGGGAGCGGGGCCGAGGCCGGACTTCCAGCGTCGGGCGACCCTTGCCGGGGCACCGCGGCAAGGGTGCTCCCACGGTCGGCCCTGCCCCTGCTGAGGATATTCCCTGGGGGCACGGTGGCGACGGGGCTCGCATTCCAAGAGCAATCCTGATTTCGGCACCACGGCCGAGAGCGCCGCCACTTGCGATGTTTTCATGACTGTTCCTGGTTTGCCGCAGGACGCTGCCGAAGGATCCCGGGCAGCAGTGCGGTTGGCTGTCGCGCGCGGACCGCGGCAATCCTGGGCGCCCGGCGATCGGGGCAGGAGCGCACAGCCCCGGGGGCGGAATGCCCGCAATGCACCTGGAAAGGCGTGCGGCGGGGTTCCGGTTCGAGCCTTCAGGGGCCATTTGCGTTAGGCTATGCATTGCCGGAGCCGGTACCGGCAGTGCTGTGTCCGCATCAGAGGAATGAGACGATGGCGTCCTACGACTATGACCTGTTCACCATCGGCGCCGGATCGGGCGGCGTCGCCGCCAGCCGTCGAGCCGCTTCCCACGGCGCGCGCGTCGCGATCTGCGAGGGCAGCAAGGTCGGCGGAACCTGCGTCATCCGCGGTTGCGTGCCCAAGAAGCTGCTGATGTACGGCGGGCAGTTCCGCGACGCCTTCGAGGACGCCGTCGGATACGGATGGGACGCCACCGTCCCGGATTTCGACTGGCCGAAGCTGCTGGCCGCCAAGGACCGGGAGATCGACCGGCTGAACCAGATCTATATCGGTATGCTGGAAAAAGCGGGCGTGACCCTGATCGAAGGCTTCGGCCGGCTGATCGACCGGCATACCGTCGAGGTCGCCGGGCGGCGCTATACCGCGCGCACCATCCTGATCGCGACCGGCGGGCATCCGGTCGGGCCGAGCCTGCCCGGTTTCGAGCATGCCATCAGCTCGAACGAGGCGTTGGACCTGAAGCGGCTGCCGTCGCGCATGGTGATCATCGGCGGCGGCTACATCGCCGTCGAGTTCGCCTGCATCTTCAACGCGCTGGGCGTCGACATCACGATGATGATCCGTAGCGGCGACCTGCTGAACGGGTTCGACGACGATATCCGCCAGGCGCTGGCGGTGGAGATGCGCAAACGCGGCATCACGATCCAGACCGGCATCAAGCTGGACCGGCTGGAGAAGCTCGACGACGGCTATCGCGTCGTCACGCGCGACGGCGAGCGGCTCGAGACGGAGCTTGTGTTCGCCGCGACCGGCCGGGTCCCCAACATCCGCAACCTGGGCCTTGAAGAGGTCGGGGTCGAACAGGACGAGAAGGGCGGGGTGAAGGTCGATTCCTGGTCGCGCACCAACATCGACAACATCTACGCGGTCGGCGACGTGACCAACCGGGTGGCGCTGACGCCGGTCGCCATCGCCGAGGGACGAGCCTTCGTAGAGACCATGTACAACGACAATCCGATCGAAGTCGATTACGCCAACATTCCGACCGCCGTCTTCAGCAGCCCGCCGATCGGCACGGTCGGCCTGTCGGAAGCGCAGGCCCGCCAGGTCTGCGGCGAGATCGACGTCTACAAGAGCGCCTTCAGGCCGATGAAGAACACGCTGAGCGGTCGTGACGAACGGACGCTGATGAAGCTGGTGGTGGATCGCCGGAGCGATCGCGTGATGGGTGCCCACATGCTCGGGCCCGACGCGCCGGAGATCGTCCAGGGGCTCGCGATCGCCATGAATTGCGGCGCCACCAAACGGCAGTTCGACCGCACGATCGGCCTGCACCCGTCCGCCGCCGAGGAGTTCGTCACCATGCGCGACAAGGTGCCCGACCCGGTCCGCAGCGAGGCGGCGGAGTAGGGGGCGGGGATCGCCGCGGCCGGTTGGTCGGCCCCTCCGAATCGCGGCGGATTCTTTAGCTCTGGAAATGAAACGCTGAAGGAAGTATAGCCAGATCTCTTGGATTGTCGAAAAAGCGACCGGAGCGATGAGGATTGCGCCGGTCAATGTGGAGGATGGTGCCATGGCCGAACGCTGGACCCCGAACACCTGGCGCTCGAAGCCCGTCAAGCAGATGCCCGTTTACGCCGACCAGGACAAATTGGCCGCGGCCGAGCAGCGTCTGTCGAATTATCCGCCGCTGGTCTTCGCGGGCGAGGCGCGGCGGCTCAAGGCGGCCCTGGCGGACGTGGCCCACGGCAACGGTTTTCTGCTCCAGGGCGGCGACTGTGCCGAGAGCTTCGCCGAGTTCCATCCCAACAACATCCGCGACACCTTCCGCGTCCTGCTCCAGATGGCGGTGGTGCTGACCTTCGGCGGCTCCACGCCGGTGGTGAAGGTCGGCCGCATGGCGGGGCAGTTCGCCAAGCCCCGCTCGACCGACACCGAGACCATCGACGGCACCGAGCTGCCGAGCTACCGCGGCGACATCATCAATGGGTTCGATTTCGACGCGGCCTCGCGCGAGCCCGATCCCGACCGCATGGTGCAGGCCTACAACCAGGCCGCCGCCACGCTCAACCTGCTGCGCGCCTTCGCCCAGGGCGGCTATGCCGACCTGCACAAGGTCCACCAGTGGAACCTGGGCTTCGTCGAGCGCAGCCCGGCCGGCGAGCGCTACCGCGACCTGGCCGACCGGCTGGACGAGACGCTGAACTTCATGGCGGCCTGCGGCATCACCGCGGAGACGACGCCCCAGCTGCGCGAGACCGACTTCTTCACCAGCCACGAGGCGCTGCTGCTCCCCTACGAGGAGGCGCTGACCCGCGTCGACAGCACCACGGGCGACTGGTACGACGTGTCGGCCCACATGCTGTGGATCGGCGACCGCACCCGCCAGCCCGACCATGCCCATGTCGAGTTCCTGCGCGGCGTCAAGAATCCCATCGGCCTGAAGTGCGGCCCGACCAGCGACCCGGACGAGCTGATCCGCCTGATCGACATCCTGAACCCGGCGAACGAGCCGGGACGCCTGACGCTGATCGCGCGCATGGGCCACGAGAAGGTCCAGGACAAGCTGCCGGCCCTGATCCGCAAGGTCCAGCGCGAGGGGCGGGTGGTCGTGTGGGCGTGCGATCCCATGCACGGCAACACGATCAAGTCGTCCACCGGCTACAAGACGCGGCCGTTCGACCGCATCCTGTCGGAGGTCAAGGACTTCTTCGCCGTCCATCAGGCGGAGGGCACCCATCCGGGCGGCGTCCATTTCGAACTGACCGGCCAGGACGTGACCGAATGCACCGGCGGCGCCCAGGCGATCACCGACCACGCCCTCGCCAAGCGCTACCATACCCATTGCGATCCGCGCCTGAATGCCAGCCAAGCCCTTGAACTGGCGTTCCTTATCGCCGAAGGTCTGAAGCGGAGCCGCCAGCAGCAGGACCGGGAGCGCCGGATCGCCGCGGCGGAGTGACGCGAAAACAAATCCCGGAGCGGACCCCCGCCGCTCCGGGACCAGCCAGAGCAAAAGAATCTTGGACAGTCGAGACAACGACCGCAACCTGCAAGCCCCCTGGCCGTCGGTATCCGACATCGCCCGGTGGACCGACACCTATTTCCTGCGCACCAAGGACACGGTCGGCCGGTTCGGCGACAAGCGGGTCACCTACGCGATCTTCATGCGGCGGCCGGTCGTCTCGGCGCCCCGGCTGGCGGTGGATTGGCTCCAGGGGGTCGCCCGCGAACGCGGGTTCGAGGTCGAGGTGGACCTGCTGCACACCGAAGGCCGCTGGATCGGCGCCGGCGAGCCGATCCTGTACATCACCGGCCCGCTCTATCATCTGGTCGACCTGGAAACCCTGCTGCTGATGAAGCTGGGCCCCGCCTGCGTCGCCGCCTACAACGCCTTCACCATGTGCGCCGACCTTCCCAAGGTGGCGTTCCTCGCCATGGACGCGCGGCACTGCGCCGGCACCGAGATGGCAGAGATCATGGCCTACGCGGCCAGCGTCGGCTCGGCCCGCGCCAAGCGGAAGGTCGACGCCGTCGGCTTCGTCGGCAACGCCACCGACGCGACGGCCCATTATTTCGGCCGTTCCGCCGGCATGGGGACCATGCCCCACGCCCTGATCGGCTATGCCGGATCGACCGTGCGGGCGGCCGAGATGTTCCACGAGACCTTCCCCGACCAGAACCTGACGGTCCTGGTGGATTACTTCGGCCGGGAGGTCACCGACAGCCTGGAGGTCTGCCGGCGGTTGCCGCATCTGGCCGAAGAGGGCCGGTTGAGCATGCGCATCGACACGCCGGGCGGCCGCTTCATCGAGGGCTTGGACCCGCCGGGCTCCTACGCGGTGCTGGAGCGACACGTCCCGGCCGCGATCCGGGGCTACCGGGACGAGACCCAACTCCGCTACCTGATCGGCACCGGCGTGTCGGCCGCCGCCATCTTCCACTTGCGGGACGCGCTGGACGCCGCCGGCTTCGACAAGGTCAAGATCGTGGCCAGCAGCGGCTTCAGCCCGGCCAAGTGCCGCATCATGGCGGAAGCCCAGGCGCCGATCGACGTGATCGGGACCGGCAGCTACCTGCCCGAGCGCTGGACCGAGACCTACGCGACCGCCGACATCATCGAGTATGACGGCGAGAAGCGGGTCAAGGTGGGCCGCGAGTTCCTGTTCCGGAAATAGCGGCCCCGGCTCTCAGCCCGCCCTGACGCGGTCCAGGAACGCGCCCACCTCGCGCCGCATCCGGTCGGTGTCGCGCGCCAGCCCGCGCGCCGCGTCGAGCAGCTGGCCCGATGCCGATCCCGCTTCCGTGGCGGCCGTCATCATGCCGGCCACGTTGCGCGAGACTTCCTGCGTGCCGACCGCGGCCTGCTGGACGTTGCCGGCGATCTCGCTGGTCGCGGCGCTCTGCTCCTCCACGGCCGAAGCGACCGTCGTGGAAATTTCGTTGATCCGGACCACTGTGGCACCGATGCCCCGGATGCCCGAGACCGCGGAGCCCGCGGACCCCTGGACTTCCGAAACCTTGGCCTGGATCTCCTCGGTTGCCCTGGCTGTCTGGGCGGCGAGGTTCTTGACCTCGGACGCGACAATGGCGAAACCCTTGCCGGCTTCTCCGGCGCGTGCCGCCTCGATCGTGGCGTTCAGGGCCAGGAGGTTGGTCTGGCTGGCGATATCGTTGATCAGCTGGACCACGTCGCCGATCGACTGTACCGAGTTAGACAGTCCCTCCACCGTGCGGTTGGCGTCGTCGGCTTCCCTCACGGCCGCCGCGGTGATTTCGCCGGACAGGGCGACCTGCCGGCCGATCTCCTGGATGGAGGAGCTGAGTTCCTCGGACGCGCCGGCGATCATGTTGACGTTCCGCGATGCCTCCTCGGAGGCGCCGGAGATCGCGGTGGATTGCTGCCGCGTCTGCTCTGACGAGGACGCGACGGTCTGCGCCGCCGATTCCACCTGCATCGCGGCGGCAGCCACAGCTTCGACGATCCCCTTGACCTGGCTTTCGAACCCGTCGGCCACCTGAAGCAGCGCTGCCCGGCGCTCTTCCGCGGCCCTGGCCTCCGCCTGCCGCCGCTCCGCTGCCAGGCGGCGCATCTCCAGGCCGTTGGCGCGGAACACCTCGACGCTTCGAGCCATCTCGCCCACCTCGTCGCGGCGATCCATGCCGGGAACGGGCGTGTCCAGGTCGCCCTTCGCCTGCCTTTGCATGACGTCTCCGAGCGCGAGCAGGGGAGCCGTGACCCCGCGCGAGATCATGAGGCTCAGCACCAGCATGGCCGTGACGATGCCCGCCAGCGCGATCCAGCCCAGCCGCTCCGCGTCGCGGCCGACCTCCTCGCTTCCGGCCAGCGCCTCCGCCCTCGCCCTCTCCTGGATGTCGGAGGCCTCGGTGAGGATCGGTTCCATGCGGGCGTAGGCCTCGGACAGCTCCTTCAACTGGTCGCCCAGGCCGAGCGTGGCTTCTGCCAGGGCGAGGAAGTCGCGCTGATAGGCGGCCATCTTTTCCGTGATCTCCGCCGCGACGTCGCCGGGCAGGGTCGAGGTGGCCAATTCAGCCGCGAACTCGGCCTGCCGCTTCTTCATCTCCTCGACGTACTTGGAGTCGACACGGGCCAGGAAGTCCTTCTCGTGCCGGCGCATCATCAGCATGGCGATCGTGAGCCGCGGCTGGTCCCTGTCCTTAAGCGTGTTCTCCACCGCCCTGACCGAGGACCGCAGGGAACCCAGGAGACCGTCGGTCTCCTTCAGGCCGATGCGGATACGCGTCGCCGCGACCGTCGAGAAGCTGTTGCCGTACGAGGACAGTTCGGCCCTGATCCGGTCGAGGCGCCCTGCGATCTCACCCGACGCGGGATGCGCGATGGAATCGGCTATCAGGCTGTTCGCCCGCGCGACCGTGGCCGCGTTGCGCGTCGCATACTTCTCTTCGCTGCGCAGCAGGAAGTCCTTCTCGGCCCGCCGGGCATCGAGAAGCGCCAGTTGAAGCGCCACTATCCTGTCATTCAGGGTGGATGCCGACTGTGCCTTGGACGCAAAGCTGTTCTCGCGCGCCCGCTCGTAAGTCTGGAAGCCGGCCAGCAGCACCAGGGCCGCGGCCCCGACCGCCCCGATAAGACCGATCTGTATCTTCAGGCTGAAACGTGAGAGCATTCTGTTCACGTTACCCTCTCGGAATGAGAAAATGCACGGCGGCCGTACCGGCGCCTATTAGGACCAAGCGTGTCTCGGAAATATGAATTTTAAGTTAAAATACTAATTCCGGGATGCCAAGACTTGAAACTTGTGCTAGTAATAAACTGTTTCGAGCGAGTATATTTTCGTTCTTTTCCTGAAGTCATACGTTTCTTATTTACTAGCCTCATGTACTTTGTCTTATGAGGCAATATAACGATTTTTATATAAAGGCGATGTTGATTCTTTGAAATCTATGACCGCTCGCTCCCTCGGCAGCATTCGTAGCAAAACCGTCTATCCGTCGATGGCCTTCAGGCCGGTATTTCGCTATGGGCCGGCTTTCACCTTGCCGCGGCCGGCCTGACGCCCCGTCCGTCGCGGTATGCCCCACCGGCCTCCAGACCTGCAATCCGGATGATCGTTTGGAAACAGGTGGAAGGGTTTGGTAAGCCTTTGGTCATAATACTGGGCGTTCTATGGTGGCGTGCTGGAACCCCGGAGGCAGGATGTCGAACGATCTGGATCGCGAAGCAAGGCTTGGATTCCTTGGAATCAATGACGAAACGCGATCGGCCTTGCGGAACTTCGCTCCGACCCTCGATGCGACCCTGCCGAAGACCTTGGACAGGTTCTATGAGCATCTCGCCACCGACGCCGAGATGCGGGTCATGCTGACCGGCGTTTCGATCGACCGTCTCAAGGAGGCGCAGCGCCGTCACTGGACGAGTCTGTTCGCAGGGACCTTCGACGACGCCCAACTGGAGCGGACGGTCCAGATCGGTACCACGCACCAGCGTATCGGCCTCGAGCCGCGCTGGTACATCGGCGGCTATTCCCTGGCGATGGGCGACCTGATGGACGCGGCGGTCAGTCGCTACCGCTGGCAGCCGGCCCAGCTGAGGCGGGTGCTCCGGGCGATCGTCCAGACGGTCTTCCTGGACATGGACCTGGCGATCTCCTGCTATATCGAGAGCGGCGACCAGAACCGGCAGAAGGAGCTGTGGCACCTTGCCGACACGCTGGAGCGGGAAGTCCATTCGGTCGTGTCCCAGGTCGCCGAGCGCGGCGGCCATGTTTCCGACATCGCGACGCAGACATCGGCCGCGATCGACCGCGTGGCCGGCAACGCGACCGCCGTGGCGTCTGCGGCCGAGCAGGCCACCGCCAGCTTCGAGACCGTGGCCGCCGCGGGCGAGCAGCTCTCCGCCTCGGTATCGGAGATCAGCCGGCAGGTCAGCGTTTCGCGCACCGTCACCCGGCAGGCGGTCGATCAGGCGGGATCCGCGAACCTCTCGGTGCAGGGGCTGGCGACCGCCGCGGGGGAGATCGGGCAGATAGTCCGGGTGATCAACGAGATCGCCGGCCAGACCAACCTCCTGGCCCTCAACGCCACGATCGAGGCGGCACGCGCAGGCGAGGCCGGGAAGGGATTCGCGGTGGTCGCCAACGAGGTGAAGGCGCTGGCATCGCAGACCGCGCGCGCGACCGAGCAGATCTCCGCCCAGATCGCGCGCATCCAGGCCGAGACCGAGAAGGCGGTGTCGGGTATCCAGAGCATCGTCGGCGTGATCCACGAGGTGGAGGCGATCTCCGCCGGCATCGCAGCCGCGATCGAGCAGCAGACCGCCTCGACCGGAGAGATCAGCCGCAGCGTCTTGGAAGCCGCCGCCGGGACGCGGCAGGTCGCCGCCAGCATCACCGAAGTGGCCCACGATACCGGCGAGGCGTCGGAGCTGATGCACGAGGTGCGGTCCGAAACCGGCACCATGACCCAGCATGTCGGCCACCTCCAGAACGAGATCGATCGGCTGATGAGCACGATGAGGACTCACGAGGTGTTCGACCGCCGGAGACACCGGCGACACCCCGTCGGTTTCTCGGCGACGGTATCCGTCGGCGGTACCGGGAGGCAGGTCGGGCTGGTCGACCTGTCGGCGGGCGGCGTCGGGCTCGTCGGGACCGTCACGGGTTCGGCCGGCGGGATGGTCGAGCTTGTCCTTCCCGGACTTGAGGCCGCGATCAGGGGGCAGATCCTCTCGACGGAGCGCGACATCACCCACCTGAAGTTCGAGCGGACGCTGACGCCGGTCGAACTGGCGGGCCTGCTGCGATCGGGCCAGATGGCGGCATGAACGACGGTCCCGCCTTGCCGCTTTGAGCGGGCGGACCGTCTTGGTAGATTGCGCGATCGATCCTTCCTGATGCCGGCATCGCCATGACCGACCTCCTCGCCATCGCCCTGGCCCAGCTGAACCCGACCACGGGCGCCATCGACCAGAACATCGACCGTATCCGCGCGGCGCGGGCGGAGGCGTCCGCGCGCGGGGCGGACCTGATGGTCTGCGCCGCCATGGGCGTCTCGGGCCAGCCGGTCGAGCAGCTCGTCCTCAAGCCGTTCTTCCTGGACGCGGTCGAGCAGGCGGTCCGGGAATTCGCCGGGGAAACGAAGGATGGCGGGCCCGGTGTGCTGGTCGGCGCCCCCTGGCGGGTGGATGGGCAGGTCTGCAACGCCGTCCTGATGCTGGACGGCGGCCGGGTGGCCACCATCCGGACCAAGCATGTGCTGGCGAACGGGATCCCGTTCGACGAGCGGCACCTGTTCGCGTCCGGTCCGGTCCCTGGTCCGGTCAATTTCCGGGGTGTCCGCCTGGGCGTCATGATCGCCGACGACATGGCGACGGCCGACGTCGCCGAGGCGCTCGGCGAGTGCGGAGCCGAAATCCTGGTGGTCGCCGGGGGCGACGCGGTCGACCTGGACACCCAGGACCGCCGGATCAACCTCGCCGTGGCCCGGGTCCCCGAGACCGGGCTGCCGCTGCTGTATGTCAATCAGGTCGGCGGGCATGACGAACTGGTGTTCG
Source organism: Skermanella rosea (assembly GCF_016806835.2). Classification (NCBI taxonomy): domain Bacteria; kingdom Pseudomonadati; phylum Pseudomonadota; class Alphaproteobacteria; order Rhodospirillales; family Azospirillaceae; genus Skermanella; species Skermanella rosea. The sequence continues at coordinate 2,515,000 of NZ_CP086111.1, forward strand.
ACGGGTCGAGCTTCGTCCTGGGCGCGGATCGCGCGCTGCGGATCCACGCGCCCGCTTTCCGGGAAAGCCTGACGGTGGCCCGGTGGGAACGCGGCGGTGACGATGCCTGGATCTGCCACGAGGGGGAACTGTCGGCCCCGCCGTCCGGGCTGGCCGCGGCATATCAGGCGCTCATGCTGGGGCTGCGCGACCATATCGGGAAGAGCAAACGGAATGGCGTGCTGGTCGGCCTGACCGACGGCGTCGACAGCGCGTTGACGGCGGCGTTGGCCGTCGATGCGCTGGGTCCGGACCGGGTCCACTGCATCCTGTTGCCGTCTCCCGACACCGGCCGGGAGTTCCTGGAGGACGGCGCTGAGGTCGCGGAACTGCTCGGCTGCAAGATCGACGAGATCGCGATCGCGCCGGCCTTGCGGGCGGCCGATGCCATGCTCGCCCCGGCCTTCGCCGGCCGCGATCCCGACAGGGCGGATGACGACCTTCGAGGAAGCCTGCGCGGTGCCGTCCTGCTGGCCCTGGCGGAGAAGTTCGATGCGATCGCCCTGTCGTCGGCCACGCGGACCGACGTGGCAGTCGGACGGTCGATGCTCCATGGGGACCTGTGGGGCGGCTTCGCCGTGCTGAAGGACGTCTACCGGACCACCGTCGTGGCGCTGGCCAACTGGCGCAACCGCAACCTTCCCGACGATTCCAAGGGGCCGGCGGGCCGCGTGGTGCCCGAGCGGGTCATCACCGATACGGCCGTGATAGGGCGGCGGACCGGTCGGGACACGGGATGGGCGCTGCCCCCGGGCGACCTGCTCGACGACATCCTGCGCTGCCTCCTGGACCGGGAGATGAGCGTGGCCGAGATCCTGGACCGCGACCACGACCCGGTGGCCGTGGAACAGGTCTGGCGCCTGGTGGCCTGGGCGGAGCACCAGCGCCGCCAGCTTCCGCCGGGGGTCAGGATCAGCGGCCAAGGCTTCGGCACCGGCCACAGGCTGCCGGTCGTCAATGGGTTCACGTCGATCCTGTGACGCGCTGCGCCGTTGGCAGGGGTGCATTCCGTCGCATCGCTAATGCGAGTGACTTGCAGTAGTGTAGTAGCCACGGTGATTTGCCCGTTCCGAGGCCTCGAGTGGTATGCGCTTTTCCGCGATCGATCCTTTCCACGTCCTGATCGGCAGCCTGGTTTGCACCCTGCTGGGCGGCATGCCCGCCCTGGCGGAACGGAAATTCGATCCGGCGGTGGCATCGGTGCTGGCCGACTATGTCAGGCCCGGATCGGTTCCCTTTCCGGACGACAACCCCTTCACCGAGGCGAAGGCCGAACTGGGCCGCAAGCTGTTCTTCGACGCCAGCCTGTCCGGAGCGGGAGACCGGTCGTGCGCCACCTGCCACGCGCCTGTTTCCGGCTGGCAGGACGGGGTGCCGGCCCACCAGGGACTGGACGGAACGCCCTTGGGGCGCCGGACGCCCTCGGTCCAGGACGCGGCCTGGGGCGAGCTGTTCTTCTGGGACGGCCGCGCCGGCAGCCTGGAGGAACAGGCCCTAGGCCCGGTCCAGAACCCGCGCGAGATGAACCAGACCCTGGAAGGCATGGTTCGGACCCTGGAGGTCGACCCGGAGTATCCGCCCCTGTTCGCCCGGGCCTTCCCGGAGGACCCGAGGATCACGCCGGTCACCGTCGCCAAGGCGCTTGCCACGTTCCAGCGAACCCTGGTGTCCGGCGTGACGCCCTTCGACCGCTGGGTCGGCGGTGACGGCGGGGCCATCAGCGAGGAGGCGAAGCGGGGCTTCCAGGTTTTCACCGGACCCGCCGGCTGCTCCTCCTGCCATTCCGGCTGGCAGTTCACCGACCACGCCTTCCACGACATCGGCCTGCCCGGCGAGGACCTCGGCCGCGGCGCGATCCTGGGCTTGCCGGAGTTGAACCACGCCTTCAAGACGCCGCCGTTGCGGAACGTCGCCGACCGCGCCCCCTACATGCATGACGGCTCGATCGGGACGCTGGAAGGGGTGGTCGAGCATTACCGTAGCGGGATCGTCCGGCGGGACACTCTGTCGCCCGACCTGCCGAGGATCGACGCGCTGTCCGAGCGGGAGAAGGCCGACCTGGTGGCTTTCCTCCACAGTCTCAGCCCCGATCCCGCGACCGCGGCGGACAGTCTTGCCGTCACCTCGGCGCCGGAGTCCGAAACCTCCGATACGCTGACGATCGTGCAGAAGGACAAGCGGTTCAGCCACCGCCATGTCCATATCAGGGTGGGCGAGACCCTGACGATCCAGAACCAGGACACGCGGGCTCACAATATCCGCGTGTTCGAGGACAGCATGGACTTCAACAGCGGGTACCAGGAACCGGGCGAACATGTCAGCCTGCCCTTCACCGAACCCGGCACCTATCACGTGTTCTGCGGCATCCATCCCAAGATGAAGCTCAAGGTGGACGTGGAGTAGGCGGGGGAGGGACCGGGTTTCCGCCGTTTCGCACGGGGCCGCGGTGTGCTATCCGTGCCGCCCCCGTGTTCCGGAAGCCCGAAGGGATCCATGAGCGTCGCCGTCCGTTTCGCGCCGAGCCCGACCGGCCAGCTCCATGTCGGAAACATCCGCCTGGCGCTGGTCAACTGGCTGTTCGCCCGCAGCCAGGGAGGCAGTTTCCTGCTGCGTCTCGACGATACCGACCTGGAGCGGTCGACGGCCGACTACGCCGCCGGGATCGAGCGCGACCTGCGCTGGCTGGGCCTTGAATGGGACCGCTTCGCCCGGCAGTCCGACCGGCTGGACCGCTACGCGGCGGCGGTCGAGCGGCTGAAGGGGGCGGGGCGCCTCTATCCCTGCTACGAGACCGCCGAGGAACTGTCGCTCAAGCGCAAGAGCCTGCTGGGCCGTGGCCTGCCGCCGATCTACGACCGTGCCGCGCTGCGGCTGGCCGATGCCGACCGGGCGCGCCTGGAAGCCGAGGGTCGAACGCCGCACTGGCGCTTCCTGCTGGAGCACGAGCCGGTGGAATGGGACGACCTGGTGCGCGGCCCGCAGCATTTCCACGGACGGGACCTCAGCGACCCGGTGCTGATCCGCGAGGACGGGCGGACGCTCTACACGCTGTCCTCGGTCGTCGATGACATCGAGCTGGACATCACCCACGTCATCCGGGGGGAGGACCACGTCGCCAACACGGCGGTGCAGGTCCAGCTCTGGCAGGCGCTGGGCGGACCGGTGCCGGGCTTTGCCCACCTGCCGCTGCTGACCGACGCGACCGGGGCGGGCCTGTCGAAGCGGCTGGGCAGCATCAGCGTCGCCAGCCTGCGCGACGACCAGGGCGTCGAGCCGATGGCGATCAACAGCCTGCTCGCCAAGCTGGGCACGTCGGACGCGATCGAGGCCCGCATGAGCCTGGCCGAGCTGGCGGCCGAATTCGACATGGCCAAGGTCGCCCGTGGCGCCCCCAAGTTCGATCCGGAGGAACTTGCCCGGCTGAACGCCCGCGTGCTCCACGCGACGCCTTTCGAGGCGGTCGCCGGCCGGCTGCAAGCCCTGGGCTTCGGCGGGATCGACGCCACCTTCTGGAAAGCGGTGCGGCCGAACCTGTCGCGGCTGGCCGACGTCGCGGAGTGGTGGCATGTCGCCCGCGAGCCGATCGAGCCGGTGGTCGAGGACGCGGAGTTCGCCTCGGCCGCCGCGGCCCTGCTGCCGGCGGATCCTTGGGACGATACGACCTGGAGCACCTGGACCGGCGCCGTCAAGTCGGCGACCGGGCGCAAGGGCAAGGGCCTGTTCATGCCGCTGCGCCTGGCGCTCACCGGCCGCGACCATGGACCGGAGCTGAAGAATTTGTTACCTCTGATCGGTCGCGAGCGGGCGGAAGCGCGGCTCGCCGGCCGGGTTGCCTGAAGTGGCTCTGTTTAAGGAAAGACCGGTGGCGCTGGATCTCTTCAATACGCTGACACGCCAGAAGGAACGGTTCGAGCCGCTGGTGCCGGGCAAGGTGGGCCTCTATGTCTGCGGCCCGACGGTCTATGACTACGCCCATATCGGGAATGCGCGCCCCGTCGTCGTGTTCGACGTGCTGTACCGGCTGCTGCGGCGGCTGTACGGCCAAGTCCGCTATGTCCGGAACATCACCGACGTCGACGACAAGATCATCGACCGCGCGCGGGAGAGCGGGGAGGAGATCGACAGCGTCACCTCGCGCACGACCGAGGCGTACCACCACGACATGGCCGCGCTGAACGCCCTGCCGCCGGATGTCGAGCCTCGGGCGACCGCCCATGTCGCCCAGATGATCCGGATGATCGGGCGCTTGATCGCCACCGGCAACGCCTACGAGGCCGAAGGACACGTGATGTTTAGCGTGCCGTCGATGGCGGACTATGGCCGGCTGTCGCGCCGGTCCCGGGACGAGCTGATCGCCGGCGCCCGGGTCGAGGTCGCGCCCTATAAGCGCGACCCGGCCGACTTCGTGCTGTGGAAGCCCTCCGCTCCCGAGGTGCCGGGCTGGGACAGCCCCTGGGGGCGGGGACGGCCGGGCTGGCATATCGAGTGCTCCGCCATGGCGGAGGAGCACCTGGGGGAGACGTTCGACATCCATGGCGGCGGGCTCGACCTGATCTTTCCGCACCATGAGAACGAGATCGCCCAGTCGGCCTGCGCCCATGGCGGCGCCCCGCTGGCGCGGTACTGGGTCCATAACGGCTTCCTGACGGTCGAAGGCGAGAAGATGTCCAAGAGCCTGGGCAACTTCTTCACCGTCCGCGACCTGCTGGCCGAATTCCCCGGGGAGGCGATCCGGCTGACCCTGCTGGGCGCCCATTACCGCCAGCCGCTCGACTTCACCCGGGACGGGCTGAAGCAGTCCAAGGCGACCCTGGACCGGTGGTACACGGCGTTGCGCTCGGTCGAGGACGTGCCCGCGTCCCGCGACCAGGTGCCGGCCGAGGTGATGGCGGCGCTGGAGGACGACCTGAACACGCCGCTGGCGATCAGCCACGTCCACGGCATCGTGACGGCCCTGAACAAGGCGACGGAACCGGCGGAGCGCGCGGCGCTGAAGGCCGCCTTGCTGGGTGCCGGCGGCGTGCTGGGCCTGCTCGGGCAGGGTCCGACCGAATGGTTCCGCGGCGGCGATGCCGGCGGGCCGGACGCCGCGGCCATCGAGGACCTGATCGAGCAGCGCAAGCAGGCCCGCAAGTCCAAGGACTTCGCGGCGGCCGACCGGATCCGGAAGGAGCTGGCCGACCAGGGCATCGTGCTGGAGGACGGTCCCGGCGGGACCACCTGGAAGCGGGCATGACCATGGGCGAGCGCATATATCTCTACGACACCACCCTGAGGGACGGCGCGCAGACCCAGGGCGTCGATTTCTCCGTGGCCGACAAGACGGCCATCGCCCGGGACCTGGACCTGCTGGGGATCGATTACGTGGAGGGCGGCTGGCCGGGCGCCAACCCGACCGACGACGCCTTCTTCGCCGACCCGCCGCAGCTGCGGAACGCCACCTTCACCGCCTTCGGCATGACCCGCCGGCCCGGCCGGAGCGCCGCCAACGACCCCGGCCTGGCCGGCCTGGTGGGTGCGAAATGCGCCGCGGTCTGCATGGTCGGCAAGACCTGGGACTTCCATGTGGACGTGGCGCTGAACATCCCGCGTTCGGAGAACCTGGAGCTGATCTCCGACAGCATCAGGCTGATCCGGGAGCGCAAGGGCGAGGCGCTGTTCGACGCGGAGCATTTCTTCGACGGCTACAAGGCCAACCCGGACTACGCGGTTGACTGCCTGATGGCGGCCTTCGAGGCCGGAGCCCGCTGGATCGTGCTGTGCGACACCAACGGCGGCTCCCTCCCGGACGAGGTCGAACGGATCGTCCGCGCCGTGGCGGAGCGCATTCCCGGAACCAACCTGGGCATCCACACCCACAACGACACGGAGAACGCCGTCGCGAACTCCCTGGCGGCCGTGCGTGCCGGCGCCAGGATGATCCAGGGGACGCTGAACGGGCTGGGCGAACGCTGCGGCAACGCCAACCTGGTCTCGCTGATCCCGACGCTGATGCTGAAGATGGGCTTCGAGACCGGGATCACCGCCGAGGGCCTGCGCCGCCTGACCCAGGTCTCGCGCGGGCTGGACGAGCGGCTGAACCGCGCGCCCGACCGGCACGCTCCCTATGTCGGGGAGAGCGCGTTCGCCCACAAGGGCGGCCTGCATGTCTCGGCGGTGGAGAAGGACCCGACGAGCTACGAGCATGTGGACCCGGCCAGCGTCGGCAACCGCCGGTGCATCGTCGTCTCGGACCAAGCCGGCCGGTCGAACCTGCTTGCCCGGTTCCGCGAGATCGGCATCGAAATCGATGCCCGCGACGAGCGCGTCGCCGATCTGGTCGACCTCGTCAAGCGGCGGGAATATGACGGGTACGCCTATGACGGCGCCGAAGCGAGCTTCGAGCTGCTGGCCCGCCGCGCCCTGGGCGAGGTGCCGGATTTCTTCCGCCTGCAGAGCTTCCGGGTCATCGACGAGCGGCGCTGGAACGCCCGGGACGAGTTGATCACCCTGTCGGAAGCGACGATCAAGCTGGATGTCGGCAGCCAGTCGCTGATGACCGTCGCCGAGGGCAACGGCCCCGTCAATGCGCTGGACATAGCGCTCCGCAAGGCGCTCGTGCCCGCCTATCCGGACCTGGAGGGGCTCCGGCTGGTCGACTACAAGGTCCGCATCCTGACGCCGAACGACGGAACCAAGGCGGTGACACGGGTCATGATCGAGAGCACCGACGGCTGCGGCGACCGCTGGACGACGGTCGGCGTCTCGGCCAACGTGATCGACGCGTCCTACAACGCGCTGCACGACAGCATCACCTACCGGCTGTACCGCGCCAGCATCGCCGCGGCGCGGGACGGCCGTTGATATAGAGACAGTCAGACATATAGAGATATGGCAGGAACCAACCCCCAGCGGGACGCCGTGCTCGGCGGACCGGCGATCATCCTGATCGAGCCCCAGCTCGGCGAGAATATCGGCACCTGCGCCCGCGCGATGCTGAACTGCGGTCTGACCGACCTGCGGCTGGTCCGTCCGCGCGACGGCTGGCCGAGCGGCAGCGCCAAGGCCTCCGCGTCCGGCGCGGACCTGGTGCTCGACAACGCGCGCCTGTTCGACCGGACGGAGGACGCGATCGCCGACCTGTCCCACGTCTTCGCGACCACCGCGCGCAATCGCGGCATGATCAAGCGGATCATGACCCCGCGCGAGGCGGCGTCGGAGATGCGGGCCCAATCTTCCGCCGGCCTTGCGACGGGCGTGCTGTTCGGGCCGGAGCGGACGGGGCTGTTCAACGACGACCTGGCGCTGGCCGATACCAGCCTGACGGTTCCGCTGAACCCCGCGTTCAGCTCGCTCAACCTTGCCCAGGCCGTCCTGATCATCGGGTACGAATGGTACCAGACCGGCGAGGTGGCGCCGGGACGCTATCTGCACACTGGAGCGACCCGGCCCGCCAACAAGGAAGAACTGGTGAACCTGTTCTCCCATCTGGAAGAGGAGCTGGAAAACTCGCGGTTCTTTTCATCGCCTGAGAAGAAGCCGTCGATGATTCGATCTATAAGAAACTGCTTCCAGCGCATGGATATGACTGAACAGGAAGTCAGGACTTTCCATGGCATCATTTCGGCATTGACCGGACGTAAGAGGTCCGCGCCTAAAGAATAGCCATTGAACGTTCAGGATAGACTTCCGTGGGCTGGCACGATGGTTGCTGAGATTCCCCTATCCAACAGATAGGAGAGGGCAATGAGCATCCAGAAGTTCGGCCGGAGCCTGCGTCGTGCGCTTCGGCATTTGCAATTTGCGGTTCAAGGTGCGAACACGCGGGTCAGATTGACCGAGGCGGGAATTCTGCTGAGCGATGCGGCGGACGAGATCGACCTCGCCCTGATGGAGCTGGAAATCGCGAACAGCAACGACTTGGAGTGCGCCGACCTGCGCGAGGCAACCGCCCAGATCCACGAGGCGATCCACCTGATCAGCGGGGTCCGCCGCAGGATAGTATAGGCGGGAGACCGGACCCATTTGCTCGCCTCCGAGGAGAGCCGGACCGACGGCATGTCGCTTGTCCGGCGATGGAACCCGGATTATCAATACCGGAAACCGAGCACCCGCGCCGGGGCCGACCGGAGACGAGCGACATGGATCGGGGCATTGAAACCGGCGCGTCCAGCCGGCATGCCATACTGCTGGTGGAAGGGGATGCATCCGAGCGCGCCGCGACGGCCGCGGTCCTGAGGCAGGAGGGCCACCATATCGTCGAAGCGGCGAGCCTGAGGGAGATGGACCGGACCTTGTCGGAACGGCGTTTCGATCTGCTGCTCACCGACCTGGCGCTGCCCGACGGAATTGCCTTCACCAGGCTCGGGCAACTCCGCCGCGACGAATGCCTCGGCATCATCGTCGTCACCGCCCGGACGGAGGAAGTCGACCGCATTCTCAGCCTGGAACTGGGCGCCGACGACTATCTGGTGAAGCCTCTCAACCTGCGGGAACTGGCGCTGCGCGTCAGGAACCTGCTGCGCCGTCTGCGGGCGGGGCGATCGGGCGCCGGGGCCAGCTGCCGTTTCGACGGGTGGACGCTGGACCTTGCGCGGCGCCATCTGCAGGACCCGGCCGGACGCAATGTCCGGCTGACCCGCAGCGAGTTCGACCTGCTGGTCACGCTTGCGTCCAATCCCGGAAGCATCCTCGACCGTGACCGCCTGACCGCCGCCGTCAGCAGGCGGCCGGGATCGCCGGACGACCGCACGATCGACGTGCTGATCGGGCGGCTGCGGCGCAAGATCGAAATCGATCCGCAAGATCCGAGGCTGATCCTGACGATCCACGGTCAGGGATACTGCTTCGCGGCGGTTTGACGGCCGGAATCGGGACTCCTGACAAGGGCAAATGAATGCTTCAGTATTAATTCGATTTATAACAATATACGTGCCCAAGCTGCAGCATTTCATTTTTGAAACAGCCTGTTCAACTTCATTCACGATATTCGTTTAAGTTTTACTAGAGACATGCAAAGGCAAACTATAGCTTTCGAACCGAGAGGCATTCCGAAAACTACCCGCCAAACAGCGAGGACACGCTTATGAAGTGGAAGGCGCTTGTCCTGACGGTTCTGCTTTGCCTGCCCGCAGCCATGGCTCGCGCCGATGTGGCGCTGGACGATGTGCAGGTCATCGCCAAGTCGTTGGGCTTCCTGGCTGCCAAGCCGGCTACTCCCGCCAAGATGGCGATAGTTTTCGCGCCGGACATCGCTGCCTCCAAGGCCGAGGCCGACCGGCTCGCCACCATGCTCGGCGGCGGCTTCAAGGAGGGCTCGCTGACGCTCGAGCCGCTGCTGGTGCCGGTCACCGAGCTCGAGAAGCTCGACGGGGCCGGCGTCGTCTTCGTGACCACGGGGCTGGCGGCGCACCAGGGCGCCATCTTCGAGTCGGCCAGGGCGAAGCGTCTCCTCACCGTTTCGACCGATTCGAGCTGCGTGCGCACGGGGCACTGCGTCATGTCGGTCGCCAGCCAGCCGGCCGTCGAGATCCTGGTGAACAAGCAGGCGGCCGATCAATCCCAGGTCGCATTCAGGGCGGCCTTCCGCATGCTCATCATCGAAATCTGATGCCGTCCCCGCCTAGCGTGACGCTCCGAGGATCCGCCATGAAGACCCTGTTTCCGCTCGCATCCATCGGCATCGCGCTCGCCCTGACCGCGACCGGACCGGCGAATGCCCAGACCATCAACTACGGAGACCTGGAGGCGCTGTTCAAGGAACCGGTGACCACCAGCGCCATCGGCAAACCGCAGCGGCAGACCGAAGTTCCGGTCACGATGGACATCATCAGCGCGGAGGACATCCGCCGGTCGGGCGCCAACGACATTCCCGAAATCCTGCGGAACGTCGCCGGGGTCGATGTCTGGCGGTGGAGCAACGGCGCCACCGATGTCGGCGTGCGCGGATACAACCAGGCGGCCTCGCCCCGGCTGCTGGTGCTGGTGAACGGCCGACAGGTCTATCTCGACCATTACGGCGTCACGACCTGGAACGCGATCCCCGTCGAGCTGTCGGAAATCCGCCAGATCGAGGTGGTGAAGGGACCGAACTCGGCGCTGTTCGGATTCAACGCCGTCGCCGGCGTGATCAACATCATCACCTTTTCGCCTCTCTACGACGACGTGAACACGGCGACCCTGCGCGGCGGGACGCAGAAATACCGGCAGGTCTCGCTTGTCAATACCCTGAAGGCCGGCGACAGGGCGGGTTTGAAGATATCGGCCGGCGCCTCCGACGCCGATGAGTTCGACACCGAGGCGAGCGCGCTGGTCGACAGCCTGCGCCGGGGGCCGGAGCGGCGGTCGCTCAGCCTTGACGGCCTGGTCCAGGTGACGGACGACATGCAGTGGGGCGTCGAGCTGACGCGCAGTCACCTGGAATATACCGACACGCTGTCGATCTACACGCCGTCGCGGGCGACGACGGATACCTATTCCGCCCGCACGTCGCTGACGGGCGAGAGCGGCTGGGGCCTGTGGGAAGCCTCCATCTACCGCAACTGGCTGGAGGCCGACCTGGACAGCGGCGGCGTCTCGTCCGACCTGCCGGTCACCAACAGCGTCACCGTCGCGAAGCTCCAGGACCTGTTCAAGGTCGGCACCGATCACAGCTTCCGGATCTCCGGCGAGTACCGGCACAACACGATGGAAGTCGTGCCGCACAAGGAGGCCACCGTCTCCTACGACGTCTACTCCGCCGGCGGCATGTGGGACTGGTCGGTGACGAAGTCGGTTTCGCTGACCAACGCGGTCCGGGTGGACCACCTGCGGCTGGACCGCAGCGGGCCGGTGACCCTGGCCAACTTCCCCAGCGCCACCGGGCCGTTCATCAACGACGACTACGACAAGAACCTGACGGAGTACAGCTTCAACAGCAGTCTCGCGTGGCGGCCGACCAAGCTCGACACGGTGCGCGTGATGGCGTCGCGGGGCGTGCAGCTCCCGTCGATGCTGGCCTTCGGCTATCACGACGGATTTCCGCCGAGTCCCGGCAGTCCGCTGCCGATCTATTCCCGGATATCGGGCAACCCCGATATCGATCCGATGGCGGTGATGAACTATGAGCTGGGATACGATCGGCAGATCCCGCAGATCGACGCGCTGGCCCGATTCAGCCTTTACCGGCAGACCTCGAAGAACCTGATCGGAGACGTCGATCCGACCCGGATCAGCTCGATCGATTTCACCACCTTCCCGATCCCGGTCGATTTCCTGTTCGGCAATGTCGGCAGTTCCGCCGCGACGGGGTTGGAGGTCGGCGTGGACGGCCGAATCGGCACCGCCTGGCGCTGGGGGCTGAACTACGCGTTCGAGATCGTCGACGACGACCTGATCGCAGCCTACAACGACGGCAATCCGACGGCCGTCGCCTTCGAGGACTCGACGCCGCGGAACAAGGTGAACGGCCGGATCGGCTATACGCGCGGCGGGTTCGAGGCCGACCTCTTCGCCAACTACGTCTCCGGCTACCGGGTGCCGCAGTACCGGCCCGGGGCCGGCATGTGGGGGCTGGCCGACGTCGATGACCGGATTACGCTGAGCGGACGCATTGGCTATCACCTGAACGACATCATCACCGTCGCGGTGGAGGGATTGTCGTTCAACCAGACGACCCACCGGGAGACCTCGCTGCCCGAGGTCGAACGGAGGGTCTATTTCTCGGTGCGGGCCGACTACTGAGGTCCCGCGTCGGAAACCCTGTCCGGAGAAGCCATCATGGCGAAGCGCCCGACGCTGTCCAACCTGCCGTTCTTCTTCAAGTTCGCCCTCGCGCCGGGTCTGGCGGTCTGCCTGATGATGATCGTCGCCACGGTGGGCTACACGGGGCTGGGCAGGCTGGTCGGCGACCTCAGGACGATGGTCGAGGCGAACCTGCGGGGCGGCATCGACCTGGCCACGGTCAGCGGGCGGATCGACAGGGTGAACGGCCATCTCTACCAGACCGTGGTCGCCAAGGCCGCCCAGGGCAGCGACGCACGCGTGCCGGAGCGGCTGACGGCGATCCGGGGAGAACTGGATTCGATCATCCGGGATCTCGGCATCTGGCGCGACCGGTACGCCCAGCCGCAGGAGCGCGGCAGGCTGGACGAGGCGATCGAGGGGCTGGGCACCTACCGGGAGATGATCGACGTCGTCGAGTCGATGCTGGAATTCGATTTCCGGGGGGTGGTCAAGCTGATCGGGCCGCTGGAGGAAAACTACAGGAAGCTCAATGCCCTGATCGCGGGCATCATCGATTCCGGGGTCGAGAACGCCCGGGGGCAGGCGGACCGGTCCGCGACCGCGGCCGACCTGATGAGGCTGGTGTTCCTGGGGTCGACCCTGCTGGCCGCCGTGGCGGTCGCCGGATTTTCCTGGCGCATCGGCCGGTCGACCACCGGCTCCATCGAACGGATCGCCGCGGTTACCCGGAAGCTCGCCGACGGAAAGCGTGACGTGGATATCGCCGCGCTGTCCCGGAGCGACGAGTTGGGAGCCATCGTGGAGTCGCTGGCGGTGTTCAGGGACAACGGCATCAAGCTGGACCAGTCCTGGGAAGCGCAGAAGCACGAGCACGATCAGCGCGAGCGGCGCGCCCAGGCGATGGAACAGCTCGTCCTGTCGCTGGACGGGGAGATTTCCCGGACTCTGAACCAGGTATCGACCGCGACCGTCACGCTCGAAAGGGCCGCGGAGTCGCTCTCGGCGGTCGCGCAGCAGACGGAGCAGCAGGCCGACTCGGTCGCCGGCGCCGCGGCCCAGGCTTCCGCCAACGTCGATACCGTGGCGGCCACGGCGGAGCGCCTGTCGCTGGCCATCGTCGAGATCGACCGGCAGGTGGGCGAGTCGACGCGGGTGTCCGGCCAGGCCGTCACGTCGGCCCAGCGGGCCAACGATCTGGTCACCGGCATGGACGATACGACCCGGAAGATCGGCGAGGTCGTCAAGCTGATCACCAGCATCGCGGCCAAGACGAACCTGCTGGCCCTGAACGCGACGATCGAGGCGGCGAGGGCGGGGGAGGCCGGGCGGGGCTTCGCGGTGGTCGCCCACGAGGTCAAGGATCTGGCGAACCAGACGGCCCACGCTACGGGCGAGATCACGGCCCAGATCGCCGCCGTGCAGGATGCCACGCGCCTGGGAGCCGAGGCGATCCGGGAGATCACGTCGATCATCGGCCGGATGAACGAGATCGGCGGCATCATCGCCGGCGCGGTCCGGGACCAGAGCGGCGCCACCCACGAGATCGTCGACAGCGCCTTGCAGGCGGCCGACGGGACCCGCACGGTGTCGCGCAGCATCGAGGGCGTCCGGGACGGCGCCGGCGAGACCGGCAAGGCCGCGGAGGACGTCAACGGCGCGGTCGGCACGCTGTCCAGCCAGGCGAGCGACCTGCGCACCATGATCGACCGGTTCCTGGCGGACATCCGGTCGGTCAACGCCTCGCGGGGCAGGGGTTGACGCCGGAAGCTGGCTTTCCGGGTGACATCCGTTTGACTTTCCGCTCCCGGTCCGTATAGTGCGGCGCTTCCTCCCAAGAAGGCGGGCGTGCATGTGGTAACGCCCCGTCCGCGGCCGATCAAGTCCTTCGGGACCATCCGACCGGCAGGACCTATTGGGACAACAAACAGCGTCGAAAGCGATAGCGTATGAGCAAGCGTCAAGAGTCCAAGTACAAGATCGACCGCCGTCTGGGCGTCAACCTCTGGGGTCGTCCGAAGAGCCCGATCAACCGCCGTGAATACGGCCCCGGCCAGCACGGCCAGCGCCGCAAGAAGCCGTCCGACTTCGGCCTGCAGCTGATGGCCAAGCAGAAGCTGAAGGGCTATTACGCCAACATCGGCGAGAAGCAGTTCCGCCGCCTCTATGCCGAGGCCGTCCGCCGCCGCGGCGACACCGGCGAGAACCTGATCCAGCTGCTGGAGCGCCGGCTCGACGCCGTCGTCTACCGCATGAAGTTCGTGCCGACCCCGTTCGCCGCGCGCCAGTTCGTGAACCACGGCCATGTCCGCGTCAACGGCAAGCGCGTCAACATCCCGTCCTACCAGGTCAAGGACGGCGACGTGATCGAGGTCAAGCAGAAGTCGAAGCAGATGGCGCTGGTCATGGAAGCGATCGCTTCCGGTGAGCGCGACATCCCCGACTATCTGGACGTCGACACCTCGGCCCTGAAGGGCACCTTCGTGCGCGCCCCGGCCTTCGCCGACGTGCCGTACCCGGTCCAGATGGAACCGAACCTGGTGGTCGAGTACTACAGCCGCTGATTCTCGCGGCTTGAACGACGAAAGGGGCGCCGGCTCGGACCGGCGCCCCTTTTTTATTCGTGCCCGTCCCGCCCGGGCGAGGCCTTACCGCCGCGCCCGGTGCATCAGGAAGGCGTCGGTGCTGTATATCGCCAGGGCCAGCCAGATCAGCCCGAAAGCGATGGCGTGGGCGGGAGTGAAGTCCTCGCCGAACAGAAGCACGCCGATCGCCAGCTGGAGCGTCGGCGAGATGTACTGCATCAGCCCCATGGTCGACAGTTTAAGGCGTTGGGCGCCGAAGTTGAAGAAGATCAGCGGAAGCGCCGTGACCACGCCGGATACGGCCAGCAGCGCCGCCAGCCCGGGATCGTCCAGGGTGAAGACACCCGTGCCCGCAGCGCCGATCCAGATCAGGTAGATCGCCGCGAAGGGCGTCAGCATCGCCGTCTCGATCAGCAGCCCGACGAGCGGATCGATGCCCGCCTTCTTGCGGATCAGGGCATAGAAACCGAAGGTGGTCGCCAGGGTCAGCGACACCCAGGGCAGTTCGCCCAGGCTGACCACGAGGCTGGTGACGCCGATCGCCGCCAGGGCGACCGAAAGCGTCTGCTTGGCATTGAGCCGCTCGCCAAGGAACAGCACCCCGAGCACCACGTTGACCAGCGGATTGATGTAATAGCCCAGGCTGGTCTGGACGATATGGTCGCTGTTGACCGCCCAGATGAACAGCAGCCAGTTCGTCGTGACGAGGCAGGTGGTCAGGGCGAAGATGCCGACGCGCCGGGCGGTGGACAGGGCGGTCACGACATCGCGCGGGTCGCGCATCACCAGCACCAGGACGATCATCAGCAGCAGCGACCAGAGCACCCGGTGCGACAGGATCTCTACCGGAGTGGCCGGCTGAAGCGCCTTGAAGAAGATCGGGGCGACGCCCCAGACCAGGAAGGCTCCGAGCGCGTACAGGACGCCGGAAACGGCGGGATCGACGGGAGCGCGCGCGTCACGGGCCACGCGAGGGCCGCCGGAGTTGGCAAGGGGCGATTCGGACATGATCGCTGCTTAACACGGCAGCAGATCAACCGGTGCATCGGGCGCCCTGCACCGTGGGCATAACTGACCTGCGACGCGCCTGGACAGGTCAGGCGCTGCGCAGTTTCTGCAGAAAGCTGTCCACGGTCGCGCGCAGATCCCTGGCCTTGTCGTTCACCGAGCGGGCCGAGGACATCACCTGATCGGCTGTCCGGCCCGAATTCTCGGTGGCCGAAGCGACCCGCTCGATGTCGCTGTAGACCCGCCGCGTCCCGTCGGAGGCGGTATCCACATTGTGGGCGATCGTTCGGGCCGCGGTGCTCTGGCGCTCGACGGCCGACGCGATGTCGGTGACGATGCCGCCGATCTGCTCGATGGTCTGGGCGACGTTGGTCATGGTCGCGACCGCCCTGCCGGTGACCTCCTGGATCTGGTGAATCTTCTGCGTCACCTCCTCGGTCGCGCGCCCGGCCTGTCCGGCAAGGTTCTTCACCTCGCTCGCCACGACGGCGAACCCCTTGCCCGCCATGCCGGCCCGGGCGGATTCGATCGTCGCGTTGAGCGCCAGCAGGTTGGTCTGGGCCGCGATCTCGCCGATCATGCCGACCACCTGGCCGATCTCCCGGACGGTGTCGTTCAGCCCGGCCACCACGTCGTTCGTGGCGGCGACCTGGTCCATTCCGATGCGGGCGATGGTGGTCGCGTTTCCGGTCTGGCGCTCGATGTCGGCGATGCTGTCCGACAGGGCGTTCGCGGCCGAGGCCAGGCTTTCGACGCTGGCGGACGAGGTCCGCGAGGTCGAGGCGATGGCCGAGGAGCGCTCGCGGGCGTCGTCGCAGGAACTCAGCATCAGCTGGGCGTTGGATTGAAGCGCGGTGGCCGCCCCGGACAGGGTCTCCACGACCTGGCCGATGCTCTCGTCCAGGCGGCCCGCCAGATCGCCGAGCACGCGCCGGCGCTCCGCCTCGGACTGCCGCTTGAGGGCGGCCTGCTCGGCCTCCAGGCGGAGCTTCTCGACCGTGTTCTGCTTGAGCACGAGGACGGCCCGCGCCATGACGCCGATTTCGTCCTGCTGGGCGGCGTAGGGGATCGCGACGGTGGGCTGGCCTCCGGCAAGCTGGTCGATGGCCCCGGTCAGCCGCATCAGCGGGTTGACGACCCGGCTCCGCGTGAACCACAGGAAGAACAGGCCGACCGATATCAGCGTGCAGATGGTCGCGACGCTTCCCCAGGTCACCAGGAAGGACATCAGGGAGACGGTGGACGTCAGGCTCTCGGCACCGGGAAGGCGGGCTTCGGCGACAAGCGCCGTCCAGTCCTGCGTGAAGCGGCGAAGCCCCAGGAGGACGAGGACCGACATGGAGGCGCCGACGACCCCGATGCCGAGCAAGGCATAGGCGACGGCCGATCCCAGGAACCGCAGCGTCAGACCCCGAACGAAACCACCGGTAAGCGCCGTAGCCGAACCGCGTGCCATGACCAAGTCCTTTTCCCTTTTACTTTTTTCGGTCAGGACTTTCGCGTGCCAAGCATTACCGCCGGCTTAACGAAGATATATGTCAAAAGGCGGTTCCGGGCTTTTCCGGGGACTTGGATGCGGGCATGAAAAAGGGCTCCGCCTGCGGAGCCCTTTCCCTGAAGTCTCTGCAAGGACGGAGAGAGGTCAGGCCTTGACCTGGACGTCCACGCCCTTGGAGCTCAGCATCTCCATCAGCTCGCCGGTCTGGTACATCTCGCGGACGATGTCGCAGCCGCCGACGAACTCGCCCTTCACGTAGAGCTGCGGGATGGTCGGCCAGCTGCTGAAGGTCTTGATGCCTTCCCGTAGGCTCGGGTCGACCAGCACGTCGATCCCCTTGAACTTGACGCCCAGGTGGGTCAGCACCTGGACCACGGCGGACGAGAAACCGCACTGCGGGAAAACCGGGGTGCCCTTCATGTAGAGGACGACGTCGTTGCTCTCGATGTCGCTCTTGATCCGCTCTGCTACGGAGTTGTCCATCTCTCGATATCCTCGTGAATTCGACCGTTCGGGGCGACCGGCGGTGGAAACCGGCGTTGGTGGTCAGTCAGGCGTCCTTGGGAACGCTGGTCTGCAGGGCCAGGGCGTGGAGTTCCCCGCCCATGCGGCCCTGCAGGGCGTCGTAAACCATCTTGTGCTGCTGAACGCGCGTCTTGCCTTTGAAAGCGGCGGATTCGACGTACGCGGCGTAATGATCGCCATCGCCCCGCAGATCCTCGATGCGAACCTCGGCATCGGGGATGCCTTCCCTGATCAAGCTCTCGATGAGAGCCGCGTCCATCGCCATTTTCAGCCTTCCCGCTCAGCTTATGGGGTTAATCCGCACCGCCTGCCATGATCGACGGCAGCCAGGCTTCATGTGCCGTTCTAAGGCCATCAACCGATATGGCGTCACCCGCACCGAGTGTCAACGTGGTGCCGCCGGTCACGCCGAGACGCCGCACCGGCACGCCGGCCGCGTTCGCTCGACCGATCACGGCGTCGGCGTCGGACGAGGTGACGACATAACGGCCCTGGTCCTCGCCGAACAGGAAACCGGCTGCGCCGACACCGTCCGGCAGGTCGATCGCGGCGCCGATCCGGCCGGCCATCGCCATCTCCGCCAGCGCCACCAGCAGGCCGCCGTCCGAGACGTCGTGGCAGGCCGTGACGGCGCGGTCGCGGATCAGGTCGCGGACCAGATCGCCGTTGCGGCGTTCGGCCGCAAGGTCGACCGGCGGCGGCGAGCCTTCCTCGCGGCCGTGGATCTCCCTCAGATAAAGCGACTGCCCGACATGGCCCCGCGTCTCGCCGACCAGCAGGATCGCCTGGTCCGGTGCCTTGAACGCGAGGGAGACGGCCAGCGACGCGTCGGGCAGGATGCCGACGCCGCCGATCGCCGGGGTGGGCAGGATCGCCTCGCCGTTGGTCTCGTTGTAGAGGCTGACATTCCCCGACACGACCGGGAAATCCAGCACGGTGCAGGCGTCCGCCATGCCCTGGATGCACCCGGCGAACTGGCCCATGATCCGCGGCTTCTGCGGATTGCCGAAGTTCATGTTGTCGGTGATCGCCAGCGGCTTGGCGCCGACCGCGGTCAGGTTGCGCCACGCCTCGGCCACCGCCTGGGCGCCGCCGCGGACCGGATCGGCGAAGCAGTAGCGGGGCGTGCAGTCGGTCGTGATGGCCAGCGCCTTGTTCGTCCCGTGGACGCGCACCACCGCGGCATCGCCGCCCGACGCCGCGACCGTGTCGGCGCCGACTTGGCTGTCGTACTGCTCCCAGATCCAGCGGCGCGACGCCAGGTCCGGGCTGCCGATCAGGCGGTGCAGGATCTCGGTGGCGGGGGCGGGCAGGGGAACCTCGGCGGCATCGATGTCGGCCTGCGCCGGCGTGGGCTCCCACGGGCGTTCGTAGACGGGCGCGCGATCGACCAGCGGAGCCACTTCCAGGTCGCAATAGGTCTCGCCATGCATCCTCAGGACGAGGCGACCGCTGTCGGTGACCCGGCCGATCACGGCGAAGTCCAACTCCCACTTGTCGAAGATCGCCTTCGCCAGATCCTCGCGGCCCGGCTTGAGGACGATCAGCATGCGTTCCTGGCTCTCGGACAGCATGATCTCGTACGGGGTCATGCCGGTCTCGCGCTGCGGCACCGTGTCCAGGTCCAGCTCGATGCCGAGGCCGCCCTTGTCGGCCATCTCCACCGAGGAGGAGGTCAGGCCGGCGGCACCCATGTCCTGGATCGCCACGATGGCGTCGGTCGCCATCAGTTCCAGGCAGGCCTCGATCAGCAGCTTCTCGGTGAAGGGGTCGCCGACCTGCACGGTCGGACGCTTCTCCTCGCTGTCCTCGGTGAATTCGGCCGAGGCCATGGTGGCGCCGTGGATTCCGTCGCGGCCGGTCTTGGACCCGACATAGACCACCGGATTGCCGACGCCGGCGGCGGCCGAGTAGAAGATCCGGTCGGTCTCGGCCAACCCCACGGTCATCGCGTTGACCAGGATGTTGCCGTTGTAGGACGGGTGGAAATTGGTCTCGCCGCCGACCGTCGGCACGCCGACGCAATTGCCGTAGCCGCCGATGCCGGCGACCACGCCCGAGATCAGGTGGCGGGTCTTCGGGTGGTCGGGGCTGCCGAAGCGCAGCGCGTTCATGTTGGCGATGGGCCGCGCGCCCATGGTGAAGACGTCGCGCAGGATGCCACCGACGCCGGTGGCCGCCCCCTGGTAGGGCTCGATGAAGGACGGGTGGTTATGGCTCTCCATCTTGAAGATGGCGGCCTGCCCGTCGCCGATGTCGATCACCCCGGCATTCTCGCCCGGCCCGCAGATGACGTGCGGCGCCTTGGTCGGGAGCTTCTTCAGCCAGACCCGCGACGACTTGTACGAGCAGTGCTCCGACCACATGACGGAGAAGATGCCCAGCTCCGTGAAGGACGGCGTCCGGCCGACGATCTCCAGCATCCGCTGGTATTCGTCGGGGGAAAGCCCGTGCTCCGCGGCCAGTTCGGCGGTGACTTCGGGTTCCTTGCGGGCGTTCGTGGTCACGACAGGGCCTCCACCAGTCCGTCGAACAGGGGCTTCCCGTCGGTGTTGCCGTGCAGCGGCTCGCAGGCCCGCTCGGGGTGCGGCATCATGCCCAGCACGGTGCGGGTCTCGTTGAACAGTCCGGCTATGGCGTTGGCCGAGCCGTTCGGGTTGCCCGACGCGTCGATCACGCCGCCGGGTGCCACGTAGCGGAAGGCCACCATGCCGGCGTCCTCGATCTGGGCGAGCGTATCGGCGTCGGCGAAATAGTTGCCGTCGTGGTGGGCGACCGGGAAGCGGACGACCTGCCCCTCCGAAAAGGCCGAGGTGAAGGCGCTCTCCGCGTTCTCGACCCGCAGGTCGACCGTCCGGCAGATGAACTTCAGCCCGGCGTTGCGCATCAGCGCGCCGGGAAGCAGGCCCGCCTCCGTCAGGATCTGGAAGCCGTTGCAGATCCCAAGCACGCGGACGCCGGCCCTGGCCCGGGCCACGACCTCGCGCATCACCGGGGATTTGGCGGCCATCGCGCCGCTGCGCAGATAGTCGCCGTAGGAGAATCCGCCCGGAACGACGATCAGATCGACCGGGGGAAGGTCGCTGTCGCGGTGCCAGACCATGGCGGGCTTGGCGCCCGTGGCGTGCTCCAAAGCGACGCTGACGTCGCGGTCGCAGTTGGAGCCGGGGAATACAATGACGGCGGCCTTCATGAGGCGCTTCAGCAACTTCCTTGGAGATGATGCCCCAGCGGCAATTGCGGCAGACACTAAAGAGCCGGCCCCGCTATTGCAAGCCCGCGGACGCGGGGCAGCCCTGCCGAAGGGTGCCGCCGTCCGCCGCCTGCCCCGAGGTTACCCGCGGCCGTACCGCTTCCTCATGATCTCCTGGGCGAAGTCGAAGGCCGCCATGGCCACGCAGGCGACGAAGATGACGATCAGCACCGGCTCCGGCACATAGACCGCGATGATGGCGAGGAACCCGGCGAAGCCGGCCAGTCCCAGGATTGCGAGAACGCTATCGATGATCCTCATGTCCCGATCCTCAAATGGGTGTAGCCATGCCGAAGCGGCGCATCAGCCAGCTTGCGGTCCGAAGGAGCCGGGCGTCCCCGCCGCGCCGGCCGACCAGCTGGACGCCGACCGGCAAACCGTTCTCCCCCTGGAGGAGGGGCAGGGTGATCGCCGGGACGCCGCAATAGGTCCAGATGGTGCAGAAGACCGGGTCTCCGGTGGTGGTCAGGCCCGCCGGGGCCTCGCCGGTGGTGGCCGGCGTGACGATCGCGTCGTACCGGTCGAAGATGCGGTCGAGCGCGCTGTTCAGGACTTCCGTCCAGTCCAGGGCGAGCGAGTAGTCGACGGCCAGAAGGGTGCGCCCCTCGTCGATCATGCCTTGGAGCAGCGGGCTGAGCTGGTCCCGGCCCCGCTCGGCGTAGCGGGAGAAGTTGCGGGCGATGTCGGCCAGCATGATCGTCCGGTGCAGTCCGTGCGCCCGGTCGAACGGTTCCGGCAGGTCGACCTGGTCGATCCCGTCGCCCAGCTCGTCGCGGAGTTCGCCGAAGGCCTCCCGGGTCGCCGGTTCCGCTCGGTCCCAGACGGGCGACGGCACGAAGGCCAGCACGGGCGCCAGCGGCGGCGTCGCCGCAGCGCCTTCCATGAGCTGCGGCCGGGCGGTCGGCCGCATGGCCGGGTCGCGCTCGTCGTAGACGGCCAGCACGTCGCCCAGCAGGGCCGCGTCTTCGACGCTCCGGGCGAAGACGCCGACGCTGTCCAGCGCCGGCGACTGGACCAGCACGCCGCGCCGCGAGATCGTGCCCCGGCTCGGCTTGTAGCCCACGACGCCGCAGAACGACGCCGGGCGGATCACGGATCCGTTGGTCTGCGTTCCGACGGCAAGCGGCACCATCGACGCCGCGACCGCCGCCGCCGACCCGGAGGAAGAGCCGCCGGGCGTCCGCCCGGGATCGTGCGGATTGCGGGTGTCGCAGGGATTCATGACGGCCAGTTCGGTCGTGGCCGTCTTGCCCATGACGATGGCGCCGGCTTCCCGGAGCCGCGAGACGATGAAGGCGTCGTCCTGCGGCCTTCTGCCGGCATCCAGCGGCGTGCCGTTGCAGGTCGGCATGTCGCGGGTGTCGATGATGTCCTTCACGCCGACCGGGATGCCGTGGAGCGGTCCGGTCGGCCGTCCGGAGGAGCGGAGGCTGTCGAGCATCCGCGCCTGGAGCATGACGTGGTCGGGATCGAGGAAGGTCCACGCCCGGACCTCCTCCTCCCGCGCGGCGATGGCTTCCAGGTGGGCTTCCGCGACTTCGACGGCCCGGACCTCGCCCCGGTCGATCCGGTGGCGTAGGTCGCTGGCGGAGAAGCGCGTCAGTTCCAGGTTCGCAGTCATTCGGTTACTGACCATAGACCAGGTTGGGCAGGAAATAGGCGATCTGCGGGAACATGTAGAGGATGATCATCGACAGGAACACCAGGAAGAGGAACGGCATGCATCCCTTGAAGATCTGGACGAGCTGGACATGGGGCGGTGCTATCCCCTTCAGGTAATAGGCCGACATCGCCATGGGCGGGGTCAGGAACGAGGTCTGGAGGTTGAGCGCGATCAGGATGCCGAAGAACAGCGGGTCGATCCCGAAATGCGGCAGCAGCGGCAGGAAGATCGGCACGAAGATGATGATGATCTCGGACCACTCCAGCGGCCAGCCGAGCAGGAAGATGATCAGCTGCGCCAGCAGCAGGAACTGTAGCGGCGTCAGGTCCAGGCCGGTGACGAATTCGGTGATGACCCCTTCGCCGCCCAGATAGGAGAAAACGGAGGAGAAGGTCCAGGACCCGACGAACAGCCAGCACACCATCGCCGAGGTGCGGACGGTCAGGTAGACGGACTGCCTCAACCGGTCCCAGGTCAGCGATCCGTAGGCCGCCGCCAGGACGAGGCCGCCCAGCGCGCCGATGGCGGCCGCTTCGGACGGAGTCGCCAGCCCGAACAGGATGGCTCCCAGCACCGACAGGATCAGCACCGCCAGGGGAAGGAACGACGTCGCCAGCATGACCAGCAGCTTGCCGATCGGAACGTCGCCGATGTCCTCGTCCCGCGGCTTGGGAGCGACGGACGGTTGAAGCACGGCGCGGATGACGACATAGACGAGGTAAAGCCCCGCCAGCATCAGGCCGGGCAGCAGCGCGCCCGCGTACAGCCGGACGATCGAGACGCCCGACGTCGCGGCGTAGACGATCAGCATGATCGACGGCGGGATCAGGATGCCGAGCGTTCCGCCTGCGCAGATCACGCCGGAGGCGAAGCTGGTGTCGTAGCGCGCCTTGAGCATGGCCGGGAACGCCAGCAGGCCCATCAGCGTCACCACCGCGCCGACGATGCCGGTGGCCGTCGCGAACAGGGCGCAGGTGATCAGTGCCGCCACGGCCATGGAGCCCGGAACCCGGCGCGCCGCGATGTAGATCGTCTGGAAGAGCCGGTCGACGATGTTCGCCCGTTCGACCACATATCCCATGAACAGGAACAGCGGCACCGCGGTCAGCACGTCGTTCGCCATGACCGAATAGGTCTGGTTGACGAACAGGTCGAAGATGCGGTTGTCGAAGATCGTCCGCATCCGCTCGGCGTCATAATAGGCA
Organism: Skermanella rosea; assembly: GCF_016806835.2. Classification (NCBI taxonomy): domain Bacteria; kingdom Pseudomonadati; phylum Pseudomonadota; class Alphaproteobacteria; order Rhodospirillales; family Azospirillaceae; genus Skermanella; species Skermanella rosea. The sequence continues at coordinate 2,538,476 of NZ_CP086111.1, forward strand.
TAGTAGCCGAACCCGACGCCCATCGCCATCAGGGTGAAGGCGATCGGAAAGCCGAGGAGGATCACGAAAAGGAACGAGCCCAGCATCAGCAGGGCTACTTGTGGGTCGGACATGGATCAGCCCCGCCTGTCGCCGTTGGTCTTATTATGCATGGGCGTGACGATATCCACCGCCTCGGATCCATGGGGAAGGCTGCCGGTGGCGAGAGACTTCGCCAGCGCCGTTTCGGTTTCCTCGATCTCGTCGCGGACCCGCATCCATTCGCCGGTCCGGATGCAGAGGATGCAGCGGAAAACCTGGGCGATCCCCTGGATCAGGAGAAGGACGCCGGCGGCGACGATGATCGACTTGAATTGGAAGATCGGGATGCCGGCCGGGCTCATCACGCTGACCTCGGCATAGCGCCAGGACCGCGAGGCGTATTTCCAGCCCGCCAGGACCAGCGCGATGATCCCGGGAAAGAAGAACAGGAAGTAAAGCACCAGCTCGACGGTCGCCTGCGTCCGGGGACGCCACAGCCGGTAGACGAAGTCGCCGCGCACGTGCCCGTCGCGGGACAAGGTGTAGGCCCCACCCATCATGAACAGGGCGCCGTACATCATGTAGGTGATGTCGAACGCCCAGGTCGTGGGATTGTCGAGGAAGTAGCGGACGAAAACCTCGTAGCTGACGCCGAACGTCATGACGACGATCGCCCAGGCGAACGCCTTGCCGATCCATGCGGACAGGCGATCGGCAAACTCGATGTACCGGATCATGGATTTCTCCCAAGCATCACGCTCAGCCGAGCGCCGGCGCGGCCAGGGACCGCGCCGGCGTCAAAGTCAAAGTCCTGCCGGTCAGAGGGCGATCTTGCTCGGGAAGTAGTGGTTGAAGGCCAGCTTGTAGTCGGGATCGTTCATCAGCTGGTAGAACACGGTGCGTTCGGTCCAGGCGCGCTGGCTGTCCATCACGCGCTTCATGAACGCGTCGCCCTCGAGCTGCGGGATGAGCTTGTCCCAGGCTTCGAGCTGCTTGGCGAGCACGTCGGCCGGGGTGCGGACCACCTTGACGCCCGACTCCTTCTGCAGCTTCTGCAGGTCGGCCGAGTACTGGTCGAGGGCCAGGGCGGTGTTCGCCGTGCTCGCCGATTCGACGGCGTAGCGAAGGATCGCCTGGAGATCCTTGTCGAGCCGCTCGAACCGATCCTTGTTGAAGATGAACTCGAACGACTCGCTGGCCTGGTGGTACGAGGACAGCATGTAGTTCTTGGCCACGTCCTGGGCGCCGAAGCGCATGTCGGAGGTCGGGTTGTTGAACTCGAACGCGTCGATGACGCCGCGCTCCATCGCCGGGACGATTTCACCGCCGGGGAGCTGGGTGACCCGCATGCCCATGGCCTGCATCAGGTCGGCGGCCAAGCCGACCGTCCGGTACTTCAGGCCGCTGACGTCGCCGGCCCCGGCGATTTCCTTCTTGAACCAGCCGAGCGGCTGGGCCGGCATCGGGAAGCCGAAGAAGCCGACGACGTTGAGCCCCAGGATGTCCTGGGTCAGTTCGCGGTAGAATTCCTGCCCGCCGCCCTTGTGGATCCAGGCCAGCAGGTTGGTGGCGCTGCCGCCCCAGACCGGGCCGGTGCCGAACAGGGAGGCCGCCTTGTGCTTGCCGTACCAGTAGACGGGGACGGTGTGGGCGGCGTCGATGATGCCGTCGTGGCAGGCGTCCTGGACCTGGAAGGCGCCGACCACGGCGCCTGCGGGCAGCAGGTCGATCCTGAGTCGCCCGCCGGACATGGCCTCGACTCGCTCGACATATTGCTTCGCCATGTCCTGGAAAATGTCCGAGGAGGGCCACGAGGTCTGCATCTTGAGCACGATCGGGGACTGGGCAGTCACGACGGCGGGAGCGGCAAGCGCTCCGGCGGCGGCACCCGCCCCCAGGGCGCCGGTGCGCAGAAACTTGCGGCGCGATACCGTGGTCTCTTCGGTCTTCATGTTCATCCTCCCTACACCAAGTTTTTGTCCGGATGATTATTCTTTTGCTGCATAAGCGAAGAACCGGCCGATCGGCGCCATCGTTACTGGACAAAGGCTGCCGAAGAGCGGTTCTTCCCTGGACGGGTAGCATAAACGAAGGTCTGGAAGCGTCAACAGGTATCGCATCTACACATCCAAAACTGGCAGTGGGCGGCGATACTTAAGATAACATTAACGCCGAGAATTGAATTACACGTGGCTGACCCGCTTGCACATTCGTGCCGGGCCTGCCATCCTGGATCGTGCTGAGGGGGAGGGGAGTCCCGTCGGCGGACGGGCAATCTCTAGTTCTGGCGGATGCCCTCGAGTTCGATGATCAACTGCACCTCGTCTCCGACCCAGCCATTGTCGGTCCCGTACACCATGCCCCATTCGCTCCGCCGGATGGTGCCGCGGGCGGAGACTCCGGCGACGTAGTTCGGCCTGCCGAACAACCCTCCCCCGAAGGGATACTCGCCGACCTTGTTGAGGGTGACGTCCAATGTCACCGGCCGGGTGACGCCGCGCAGGGTGAGGTCACCGGTCATCTTGCCGGTCCGCTCGCCGGTCTTCTGCGCCGATGTCATGACGAAGGTCATCTCCGGGTGCCGTTCGGACCAGAAGAAGTCTTCCTTGCGCAGATGCTCGTCGCGTTTGTCGTGATTGGTGAAGACGCTGGCGGTCTTGACCGTCACCTTGACGTCGGAAATGGCCTGGGTCTCCTCGTCGAAGCGGAAGCTGCCGGCAACGTCCCGGAACATGCCGAGCACGTCGGCATAGCCGATGTGGGAGACGAGAAAACCGAACGAGGCGTGTTCCGGATCGATCCGGTAGTCGCGCGGGGCGGCGCTGGCCGGCAAAGACAGGGCCAGGGAGGCCGTGAGGGCGAAGGCGCCTATCGCCAAGCACCGGGCGCTCCGGGTCATGGAGCCGATCATCTTTTTCCTCCCTGCCTGTTGTCCTGCGGCCTTGCCCGACGTTATTTAGGCGAAATGCCCTCCGCCGCCAGTGCCGGCGAGCCGCGCGCACGCCGTCGCCGCTCCGGCGCGACCGAGAGATAGTAATGCCAGACGAGGCGGGCGGCGGTGCTTCGGTAGGGGCGCCAGGGATCGCCCAGCGCCAGGAGTTCGTCGCGCGGGGGTCGAACCTCGCGGTCGAGCAGCCACTGCAGCCCGAGGGCGACCGCAAGGTCGTCCACCGGCCAGACGTCGGGCCGGCACAGCACGAGCAGCAGATAGATCTCGGCGCTCCAGCGGCCGATGCCCTTCACCCGGACCAGCGCTTCCAGCGCCTCGTCGTCCGGCAGGCGGTCTATAAGATCCATGTCCAGCCGGCCGGACGCCACCTCGCCGGCCAAGCCGCGGGCATAGTCGATCTTCTGACGGCTGAAGCCGCAGGCCTTCAGCGTGTCGTCGGGCAGCGCCAGCACCGCTTCGGGCGTCGGAAGCGTACCGGCTGCCGCGCACAGCTTTCGCCACATGGCCTCGGCCGCCAGGGTCGAGACCTGTTGCTCCAGGATGATGCGCAGCAGTCCGGGGAAGCCGGAGGGAGTCCGGGGGACGGGTTCGGGCAGCGGTCCCCTGGCCTCAAGGCACCGCCGGAACAACGGGTCCCGGGAGAGCAGGGAATCAACCGCCCGGTCGTGGGGACTCACCCGACGAGGTCTATGCGGTAGTCCTCGATCACCGTGTTCGCCAGGAGCTTCTGGCACATCGCCTCCACCGCCTTGCGGGCGGCCTCCGGGTCGGTTTCGGCCAGATCCAGTTCGATGAACTTGCCCTGCCGGACTTCGTCCACACCGTCGAAGCCCAGCGAGTGCAGCGCGTGGCCGATCGCCTTGCCCTGGGGGTCGAGAACGCCACGCTTCAGGGTGACGTGAACATTTGCCTTCATGATCGATCTGCCTTCGAGAACGCGTGAGCTGCTACTGCATCAGCTTCGGTGTGTTGAAATCGCCGGGACCGCCCTCCGGCAGGATACCCAGCCGGCGGGCCACTTCCTGGTACGCCTCCTCGACCCGGCCGAGGTCTTCTCGGAACCGGTCCTTGTCCAGCTTCATGTTGGTCTTGACGTCCCACAGCCGGCAATTGTCGGGGCTGATCTCGTCTGCCAGCACGATCCGCATCTCGTCGTTTTCCCACAGGCGCCCGAACTCGACCTTGAAGTCGACGAGCCTCAGGCCGATGCCCAGGAACAGGCCGGAGAGATAGTCGTTGATCCGAAGCGACAGGGCCATCATGTCGTCCAGGTCCTGGGGCGTGGCCCAGCCGAACGCGGTGATATGCTCCTCCGACACCATGGGGTCGTTCAGCTCGTCGGACTTGTAATAATATTCCATGATCGAGCGCGGGAGCTGGGTGCCTTCCGGAATCCCGAATCGCTTCGACAGGGAGCCCGCGGCGACGTTCCGGACCACCAGCTCTATCGGAATGATCTCGACCTCGCGGACCAGCTGCTCGCGCATGTTGAGGCGCCGCACGAAATGCGTGGGGACGCCGATCTCCCCCAGCTTGGTCATCAGGTATTCCGAGATCCGGTTGTTCAGGACCCCCTTGCCCGTGATGATGCCTCGCTTCTGGTTGTTGAAGGCGGTCGCGTCGTCCTTGAAATACTGAACCAGAGTGCCAGGCTCCGGTCCCTCGAACAGAACCTTGGCCTTGCCCTCGTAGATCCGCCTGCGTCGCGTCATGATGGGCTTCCGGAAGTGGCAGGACCGGATTATACGGACCGGTCCAGGTAATATGGTTGCTGATATAGCAAGCAACTACGTTTAGCACAATGGAAGCGGGATGCGGAGCCTCCGCGTGCGCCCCGCGCCCTCGGCCGGCCGGAAAGGCCCGTCACGAGAGATCGACCTCGGTCCACGGGGTCTCGTCGGGGCGTCCCGGACAGAACCGGAAGACCGGCTTGGTTTCCGGATGCTCGGCCGACGGCAGCGCCAGCAGCGCGCTGCTGGTGGTCCCGAAGCCGGTCGGCGTCACGACGCACATGGCGCCCCGCGGCCCGGCGTCGCCGTCCCAGATCCGGCTGCCCAGCAGCTCCTCCCAGGCCTTCCAGTCGCCCGCGGCCGGATCGGGGGCCGCCGCATGGGCGAACAGGGGGCGGTAGAAGCGGATCCGGTTGCTCGAGTCGTCGTTCAGGTCGTTGGCGGTGACCATGGACACGCCCTCGGGGATCCGCTCGATCTCGACGCGGGTACCTTCCGCGCGGCGGGTGAGCCAGAAGGCGTCCCGGTTGTCGGCGACGACCAGGTTGAACGGCCGGTAGGCCGCCGGGTCGAGATGAACGAGCGCTCCGGCGGCGTCCGCCGCGTCGGCGTGGTCCAGGGCGTCCAGCACCAACTCGCCGCGGCTGCGCTTGCCCGGTTCGGGTCCCAGGGTTCCCATGCGGTTCAGCACAACGGCGACCACGCCGGTGTCGTTCAGCGCCAGCCAGCTTCCCCCGGCCAGTTCGTCGATACCGCCCAGCACGTCGGGCCGCTCCGGCCAGTGGCGGGCCGGCGGCTTCCAGGGGCGCCCTGCCATTTCGTCGCGGTTGCCGCCGATGATCAGCGGGTATGTCGCGCCCGGCTGGCGTAGAATGACGATAGAGCACATGGTCGTCCGTCCGCTTTGCCATTATGTAGGAGATAGAACCGCCACCGGCAGGGCAGCGATCCATCCGTCGCCAGTCACTTGGTGCCAGTCAACTGGGGAGAAGGTCGAATGACCACGTTTGAAGAGCGCGAAAGAGCATTCGAGAACAAGTTCAAGCACGACGAGGAATTGCTGTTCAAGATCCAGGTTCGCCGGGCGAAGCTGCTGGGCCTGTGGGCGGCCGAGCAGATGAAGTTCGAGAAGCCCGAGGCCGACGCCTATGCCCGGGCCATCGTCGATGCCGATTTCGAGGAGGCCGGCCCCGCCGACATCGTCCGGCGGGTCTGCACCGACCTGGAACAGCACGGCATCGACATCAGCCGTCATCGGGTCGAAAAGGAAGCCGAACAGCTGCTCCAGGTCGCGCGGCAGCAGATCACCACCCAGTAAGTCCTCCGGCAAGGCCCGGCCCCAGCGGGACTCGTCCGCCGCCATCCATCCGGCCGGCGGCGGACGGCGCCCGCTACTCGCCGAAGACCCGCTTGAAGATCGTGTCCACGTGCTTCGTGTGATAGGCCATGTTGAACAGCACGGCCAGCGCGTCGGCGTCGATGTGCTTCGTGACCTCGGCGTCGTTCTGCAGGTTCTGCAGGAAGCTTCCGCCGCTCTCCCACACCTTCATGGCGTTGCGCTGGACGGCGACATAGGCTTCCTCGCGGCTCATGCCGGCCTGGGTCAGGGCCAGCAGCACGCGCTGCGAGAAGACGAGGCCGCCGAGGTCGTCGAGGTTCCGGCGCATCCGCTCCGGATAGACGACCAGCTTCTCCATCATGCCGATCGTGCGCCCCAGCGCGAAGTCCAGCGCGATGGTGGCATCGGGCCCCATCACCCGCTCCACCGAGGAATGGGAGATATCGCGCTCGTGCCAGAGCGCCACGTTCTCCAGCGCCGGCGTGACGGCGGCGCGGACGAGGCGCGCCAGTCCGGTCAGGTTCTCCGACAGGACGGGGTTGCGCTTGTGCGGCATCGCCGACGAGCCCTTCTGCCCCGGCGAGAAATACTCCTCCGCCTCGCGCACCTCGGTGCGCTGGAGATGGCGGACCTCGGTCGCCAGGTTCTCGATCGAGGAGGCGATCACCCCCAGCGTCGCGAAGAACATGGCGTGGCGGTCGCGCGGGATCACCTGGGTGGAGACCGGCTCGACCGTCAGCCCGAGCTTGCCCGCGACATACTGCTCGACATAGGGATCGATGTTCGCGAAGGTGCCGACCGCGCCGGAGATGGCGCAGGTGGCGATCTCCGCGCGGGCGGCGACCAGCCGTTCCCGGTTGCGCGCGAACGCGGCGTAGTGCCCCGCCAGCTTCAGCCCGAAGGTCGTCGGCTCGGCATGGATGCCGTGGCTGCGACCGATGGTCGGCGTATCCTTGTGCTCGATCGCGCGGCGCTTCAGGGCAGCCAGCAGCGCATCCAGGTCGGCCAGCAGCAGGTCGGAGGCCTGGGTCAGCTGGACCGCCAGGGTGGTGTCCAGCACGTCGGACGAGGTCATGCCCTGGTGCACGAAGCGTGCGTCCGGACCGACATATTCCGCAAGGTTGGTCAGGAACGCGATGACGTCGTGCTTGGTCTCGCGCTCGATCTCGTCGATCCGGGCGATGTCGAACTTGCCCTTCTGCCACACGGCCTCGGCGGCGGAACGGGGGATCACGCCCAGCTCGGCCTGGGCGTCACAGGCATGCGCCTCGATCTCGAACCAGATGCGGAACTTGTTCTCTGGCTCCCAGATACGGGCCATTTCCGGGCGGCTGTAGCGCGGAATCATCGTTCATCTCTCAGGCAGCGGCAGGGCAGCGGGTGACGGGGCGACCATAGCGGGCGCGGCCGGAATCCGCCATAGGGCGGAGTCCAAATCGATTCTCCCGGACCGGCAACTAAAAGGCCCATCGCGGGTTTCGCCTTCATTCGACGAAACGAAGGAATGAACGAAGGAATGAACGATGAATAGGGACCAGATCGCCGGCGCGGCAAAGGACATCAAAGGCGACATCAAGAAGGAGATCGGCGATTTGACGGGCAACCAGGCCTTGAAGGATGAGGGAAACCTCGACAAGGCCGAAGGCAAGGTCCAGAAGGGCGTCGGAAACCTCAAGGATAAACTATAAGCGGCGAGCTGTACCGGGGCGGGCATCACTCCGTCGCCAACCTGATGCGATAGACCGCACCTTCGCCCGTCCCGGCGATCTCCAGGTCGGACCCCATCATCTGGCTCAGGGCTGCGGCTATCGCGAGGCCGAGGCCGGTGCGTGCGTCCCGCGCCGCCGGCTGGACCCGGCGGACGTCGAAAGGCATCGCAAGCTCGCGCGGCTGCGCCAGGACGACCGGAGAGCCGCCGTCGGTGACCGCCAGCCAGCCGCTGCCGGCGCCCGAATCTTCCCAGGCGACCCTGACGGCGCCCGACGGAGGCGTGCAGTCGATCGCTTCGGCCAGCACCCGCTGGACCGCCACACCGAACCAGCTCTTGTCGGTGATGACCGCGGCGGGAGCCGCCTCCAGGTTCACCGACAGGGAAATCTTCCGGGCTTCCGCCGTCCCGGCGACCGCGGCCACCGCCGCGTTGACCGCCGCCTTGAAATCGACGCGCTGGCGCGACACCGTCAGGTCGCGGCGCGCGGCATCGGCGACCAGCTCTATCTCCTCCGCGGTCAGCTTGATCCGCTCGGCGATCCCGCTGACCGCGAGCCACTCCGGAGTCTCGCCAGCGTTCGCCAGGCTGGTCTCCATGATGGTGTCGGCCAGGGCGGCGAAGCTCCGTGCGCCCCGGGAAGCCAGGTTGCGCATCAGGGCCGTCGACTCGTCGGCGGCGCTGACCTTGGCGGACAGGGCCGATTCCGCGGTGCGCAGGATCTCCACCATCTGTTCCAGCTTGGCCGTCCGGGCGCGGACCGCCTCGTCCAGCCGGCGGTTCTCGTCGGCTATGCGGCGGGACATCATGCCCAGGATCGACATGTTCCGAGCCCGGCCGATGACCTCCATCCCGTCGAACGGCTTGGTCAGGAAGTCGCTCGCCCCGGCGTCGATCGCCTTCAGCCGCACGGCCTGTTCCGTGTGGGCCGTCAGCACGATCACGGGGATCATCACGTCGGGGCTGATCGCCCGGATCCGGGCCAGCACCCCATAGCCGTCGAGGCCGGGCATCTCGATGTCGAGCAGCACGAGGTGGGGGGCGATCCGCTGGAACATCTCGATGCCGACGAAAGGGTCGTTCGCCGAGAAACGCTGACGGAATCCATGCTTCTTCAGCATACCCGACAACATCGCGATATTCATTTCCTGATCGTCTATGATCAGCACGCGGGCATCGCGGAAATCCAATTCGCTCATGCAGGGGCCTTGTGGATAATCCGAAAGGTATATGGCTACGCCTTATAGCAGAGTTGGTCGTTGCGAGGTTTCTCAATTACTGCTGCCTGGGAGAATTGACCGCACCCCGGAGGGGGCGGCAGTACAATGGCGAGGGGAGGGACAAGCATGGAAAGCGATGAAATCCGGCGCCTGCGCGTGGAACTGGCCGCGGCCTTCCGCTGGGCGGCGAGGCTCGGCTTCCACGAGGGAGTGTGCAACCATTTCAGCGTCGCCGTCAGCGATTCCGGCGACCGTTTCCTGGTGAACCCGCACGGCATGCATTTCTCGGAGATCCGGGCGTCCGACCTGCTGCTGATCGAACCGGACGGTTCCGTCGCGGGCGGCGGCGAGCCGCCCGAACCCACGGCCTTCTTCATCCATTCCAGGCTGCACCGCGGCGTTCCCCAGGCCCGCTGCATCCTGCATACCCACATGCCCCATGCCACCGCGCTCACCACGCTGGAAGGGGGACGGCTGGAGCCGGTCAACCAGAACGCCCTGCGCTTCTACGACCGGATCGCCTACGACGACGACTACAACGGGCTGGCCTTGGACGAGGAGGAAGGCGACCGGATCTGCGGTGCGCTGGGCAACCGCCAGGTCATGTTCATGGCGAACCACGGGGTGACGGTGATCGGCCACAGCGTCGCCTTCGCGTTCGACACCATGTACTACCTGGAGCGGGCCTGCCAGAACCAGATACTCGCGATGTCGACCGGCCGGCCGCTGAAGCGGGTGCCCGACGACCTGGCGCGCAAGGTGGCGCTCCAGATCGCCGGCGAGGACAATTCCGACCGGCATTTCGCGGCGCTGCTCCGGATCCTGGACCGAGAGGAGCCGGAATACGCCTCCTGACGTCTCAGAGCAGGCCCATCGCCTTGAAGCTGCTGTGCTTGCCCTTGCCGATCACGAGATGGTCGTGGATCTGCATGCCGAGCGCGGCGGCGGCCCGGGCGATCTCCTTCGTCATCTCGATGTCGGCCCGGCTCGGCGTCGGGTCGCCGCTGGGATGGTTGTGGACCAGGATGATGGCCGAAGCGCCCAGCTCCAGCGCCCGCTTCACCACCTCGCGCGGATAGACCGGCGTGTGGTCCACGGTGCCGCGCTGCTGGACCTCGTCGGCGATCAGCACGTTCTTGCGGTCCAGGAACAGCAGGCGGAACTGCTCCGTCGGCAGGTGCGCCATGCTCCCCTGGCAATAATCGAGCAGCCGCTGCCATGTGCTGAGGACCGGCCGGTCCATGATCTGCTGCCGGGTCATGCGGAGCGCGGCCGCGCCGACCACCGTCAGGGCGGCGATGGTGTTGTCGCTCAGCTTGGGAAACTGGCGGCGCAGGGACTCGGGCGGGGCGGTAAGGACGCCCCAGAGGCCGCCGAAGGCGCGGAGAAGGCTCTTGGCGAGCGGCTTGACGTCCCGGCGGGGCAACGCCGCGAACAGCAGCAATTCCAACAGCTCGTAGTCCTGGAGCGCGTCGGCACCCGCGGTCAGGAACCGGGTGCGCAGGCGGTCGCGGTGGCCGAGATGGCCCGGCCCCGCGTCCTCCAGTGTCCCGGCCTCCGCAGCGTCTTCCATTCTGGCCGGTTCCGTATCGTTCACGCGATCCTCGCGACAGTTCTGCATGCGGTGGCATGCCGAACTATAGGCGTGTCGCGTGCCGGTTGTCAGCCGGCGATGTAGGGCGGCTTGGTGTACCCGGCGGGCGAGAGCGTGAAGATCTCGCATCCGTCCTTGGTGACGCCGATGGAATGCTCGAACTGGGCCGACAGGCTCTTGTCCTTGGTGACCGCGGTCCAGCCGTCGGACAGGATCTTCACGTCGTACCGGCCGGCGTTGATCATGGGCTCGATGGTGAAGAACATGCCCTCGCGGAGCACGGTGCCGCGGCCCGGCTGCCCGAAATGAAGCACCGACGGCGCGTCGTGGAAGACGCGGCCGACGCCGTGGCCGCAAAAGTCGCGCACCACCGAGAAGCGGTGGGATTCCGCGAACTTCTGGATCGCGTGGCCGATGTCGCCGAGGGTGGCGCCCGGCTTGACCGCCGCGATGCCGAGCATCAGCGAATCATAGGTGACGTCGACCAGCTTGCGGGCCTTGATGCTGACGGCGTCGCCGGCCAGGAACATCCGGCTGGTATCGCCGAACCAGCCGTCCAGGATGACGGTGATGTCGATGTTCAGGATATCGCCGTCGCGCAACCGCTTGTCGCCGGGAATCCCGTGGCAGACCACGTGGTTGATCGAGATGCAGGTGGCCTTGGGATACCCGCGGTAGCCCAGCGGGGCCGGCACCGCGCCGTGGTCGCGGATGAAGGTCTCGCACAGGGCGTCGATCTCGCCCGTGGTGACGCCGGGCACGACATGGGGCGTGATGAAGTCCAGCGTCGCCGCGGCCAGCTGACCGGCCTTGCGCATGCCCGCGAAATCCTCGGGTCCATGCAGGCGGATCCGGTTGGAATCAAGGTCGTCGGTCTGGGCCGCTTCAGCTCTGGTCATTCTGGTTCCGTAGGGTTTCAAGCAAGTTCAAGATGCACCGGGAGAGATCGCCCCAGCAAAATCGCCTCTGGAGTGACCGTGCAGGAATAGCACAACGTCTCGACGCCGGCAGCACGCGCACCGATCAGACCCCGATGGTAGGCCGGGTCGATGTCCCGTGCGACTCGGAAGTGGTCGCAATCCGTGCGTTGCACAAGATACAGCATGACCGCCCTGCATCCCAAGGCGACCATGTCCGCAAGCTCGACGAGGTGCTTGGCGCCCCGCGCGGTGACGCAGTCCGGGAATTCGGCGGCGGTCCCGCCGTGACGGTCCGGGCGCCGCAGATGGACGTTCTTGACCTCGACATAGGTGATCGGACGCCCGTCCGCCTCCAGCAGCAGGTCGATCCGGGAGTTGCGGCCGTACTTGACCTCTCGCCGGACCGTCGCGTAGCCGGCAAGCTCGGGGATCGCGCCGGCGCGGATCGCGGCAGCGGCGATCGCGTTGGGATGGCCCGTGTTGACCCCGACCGGGTGGCCGTCGGCCTCGACCAGCTCGAGGGTGTAGGCCAGCTTCCGCGCCGGGTTGTCGGACCGTGACAGCCAGACCCGGGACCCGGGAGCGTTCAGGCCGAGCATCGCACCGGAATTCGGCACATGGGCCGTGACGACGGCGCCGTCCGGCAGTGCCACGTCGGCCAGGAAGCGCTTGTACCGCTGGATGAGCCGCCCTTCGGTCAGTGCTGCGGGAAACTGGATGCCGGGCGGGGACGGGGCGGTGGAGAGCGTCATGGTCCCGATCTTGTAGCCGCCCCGGTCGGGGAACGGCAAGGATCCCCGGCAGGCGTCCTGACCATTTTCGCACGCCTATGCCTTTCGAAAATTTCGGAACGGAACGTAAACCCGATCCCATTGTTAGACCGCTGCCGCGCCCGACGCGGCTTCTCGGAGTTGAGTATGTCTACAGCACCCGCCTTCATCATCGAGACGGCTGGAACCGCCGTCGGAGTCGTTGTCCTGCAGGACGGCGGTTATCGATTCTTCGCCTCCGATGCCGCGGCACGGGCACTGGAAGGCCGCATCTTCAAGAGCCCCGCCCAGGCCGAGCGCGAGGCGCGCCGCCTGGAGACGTCGCTGCGGTCCGGCCGTGCCATGATGCGCGCTTGACCGTCAGCCGAACCGTCCCGAGAGTGGCTGGCCGGCGCGCCGGCCGGTCACGATCCTCGAGGGGAGCCTGGAACAATGAGCGAAGACATTCCGAACGTGCAGCCGAAGGACGTATGGGAGGTGCTGAGGACCGATCCCTCGGCCAAGCTGGTGGATGTCCGGACGGCGCCCGAATGGTCGTTCGTGGGGCAGCCGGACATGTCCTCCATCGGCAAGGCACCGGTCCGGATCCAGTGGCAGGTCTACCCCGGCATGGAAGTCGATTCCGACTTCCTCCACAAGTTGCGGATGGAGGGGGTGGAGCCGGAAGACAAGGTCTATTTCCTCTGCCGTTCCGGCGTTCGAAGCACGGCCGCCGCGAAGCTGGCCGCCGAGAACGGATACAGCCAGGTCTTCAACATCGCCGACGGCTTCGAAGGTCCGAAGGACGAGCAGGGCCACCGGGGCACCGTCGCCGGCTGGAAGCGGTCCGGCCTGCCCTGGAGCCAGGGCTGACGCGGGGCTCCGGCCGCTTCACCGGTCGAGCAGGCCGTGGCGCCGGTGCCAGTCCTCCAGCGAATAGTCGGGATACCGGGCGAAATGGACCTCGCCCGGTCCCGTCGGCACCGTCACCCACGGCGCCTTGAAATCCAGCATGATGTGGACCCGTTCCGGAGGCACCGGCAGCGGCGTGTCGATCGCCGACGCGAAGGGATGGACCAGTTCCGGCCAGGCGGGGTCCTCCGCCCACAGGGCGGTCCCGCACCGGCTGCAGAAGTGCCGGTGCGAGGGGCCGAGGTGGGTCTTGCCGGGATGGTCCTGATCCTCCATCGGAGCCCGCCAGGTCGCGACCGCCTCCTTGCCCTGCAAGACCTGCAGGGTGTCGGCGTCGCCGCCGAGATTGATGGCGAAACCGCCGCCGCCGGCGCTCTTCCGGCAGATCGAGCAGTAGCAATGCATGAACGGGACGGGCGTCGGCGAGTTCAGGGAGAACCTGACCGCGCCGCAGCGGCATGATCCGTCGAGCTTCATGAAGTCCTCCCTTGCCCCGTCCCGGGCCTTGCGGCCGGTCAGAGGGTCTGGACGTAATTCAGCGGAACGAACTCGTATCCGGAACCCTCGCGCCGGACATGGCCGGCGTTGGGCAGGCCCCAATGGTATCCGAACGCCAGGGCCCGGTCAGCCGCGATTCGGTCCAGCAACCTTCGGCGGGTCGCCCGGGCCATGTCGGCATCCATGTCGAACACCGCCGACCAGTCGGGGTTCCGGACGAACAGGAACGGCACGTTGGTCGTATCGGCCAGCGCCATGACCGTATCGTTGCCGGACGAGATCTGGAGCGCGGTGTGGCCGGGTGTATGGCCATGGGCCTGGACCGCGGTGAAGCCCGGAATGATCTCCTCGTCGGACTTGTAGCGCCGGACCCGGTCGCCGAGATCGCCGAAGGTGGATCGGACCAGTTCGAACGCCGGTTTCCGCCCCGCCGGCGCCCGGCTCATCTCGCCCTCGTCCATCCAGTACGCCCACTCCGCTTCCGGAACGAGGATTTCGGCATTGGGAAAGGCCAGGCCGTTGTCGGTGCCCTTGATTCCCGAGATGTGGTCGCCGTGGAAATGCGAGATCACCAGGGTGGTGATCGAGGCCGGCTCGATCCCGGCCGCCGCCATGTTCCGGCTCATCATGCCGGTGGTCGGCCCCAGCTTGCCGCCGGAGCCGGCGTCCAGCAGGACGACCTGGCTGCCGGTATGGACGACCGCCGGCGTGTAGGTGATGCGCAGGCTGTCCGTCGGGCGGAAGGCGTCCTTCAGAGCCGCCTGGACCTGGTCGAGCGGAGCATTGACGACGAACTGGTCGTTCATGGGCCGGGTGCCATACCCGTCGAACAGGGACGTCACCTCGAACGAACCGACCTTGTAGCGGAAGGCTCCCGGAAGCTGGGCGTTCGCCTGCGGCGGCGCGCCCTGGGCGCTGGCCTTGCCGGAGGCGAGCGGTCCTGCCGCTGCCGCCGCCGTCACGGCCGCGGCGGTGCCGAGTAGAGCGCGACGGTTCATTCCTGCTTCTGCCATGGCTTCGTTCCTCTTGCTGTTTGCTGGCTGCCGTTTGCCTGCCGGTACCGTCATTTAGGTCGACGCGCGCGAAAGTCTCCGCCGCCCGCTTAAGCAGGACAACTTTGTGAAATGCATCAGGCGCCACCCTGTTCCGGCGGACCCCGTCGAAAATCGGGCATGCCTGCCATGAGGCTTTTCCCGGACCGGAACCCTGTCCGGATGTCGGAAGCGCCGAATAGACTGCGCTCAACCACAAGTTCAGCAGTCATATGGAAAAAGGGGAGGAACGATGGAGAGTTTCACGAAGCGGGCACTGGCAGCCTGTTCGCTCCTGGCGCTGATGGGGACCGCCGCCGCGGCGCAGACGCAGGGCGTGGCATCGGTGGCGGAAAAGACCTACAGGGTCGCGGGCCTGACCTCTCCGGCCGAGATCATCGTCGACCGGTGGGGCGTTCCTCACCTTTACGCGGAAAACACTTACGACGTTTTCTTCGTGCAAGGCTTCAACGCGGCGCGCGACCGGCTCTGGCAGATCGACCTGTGGCGGAAGCGCGGCCTGGGCGAACTCGCCCGCGATTTCGGCCCGGCCTATGTCGAGCAGGACCGGATGGCCCGGCAGTTCCTGTACCGCGGCGACATGTACCGGGAGTGGCTGGCGTACGGGTCCGACGCGAAGCGGATCGCCCAGCGCTACACAGACGGGGTGAACGCCTTCGTCACCCTGGCCCGGCAGGACGCCGACCTGCTGCCCCTGGAGTTCAAGCTTCTGGGATACCAGCCGTCCTACTGGCTGCCGGAAGACGTGGTGCGCATCCGGAGCCACGGCCTGACCCGCAACCTCGACAGCGAGATCGAGCGCGCGGCCGTGGCCTGCGCCGCCGACCTCAAGACCGACCTGATGCGCCGCACCCTGGAGGTCGATGCCGAAACGACGGGATGGGAGACGAAGGTGCCGGAGGGGCTCGATCCCTGCGCGATTCCGCCCCAGGTCGCGCAGGCGTACGATCTCGGCACCGGCGGCGTCACCTTCACCAAGGAGAAGCTGGCGGGGGGCCAGCGGGCGGGCAGAGAGTCCGGGCAAGTGCCGGAGATCGAGCCGACGGCGCTCGGCAGCAACAACTGGGCGATCGCGCCGGCAAAGACCACCACCGGCAGGGCTATCCTGGCCAACGACCCCCACCGGGCGCACGGGGCGCCGTCGCTGCGCTACATCACCCACCTGAACGCGCCGGGCTTCAGCGTGATCGGCGCGGGCGAGCCGTCGCTTCCCGGCATCTCGATCGGCCATAACGGCAAGATCGCCTTCGGCCTGACGATCTTCTCGATCGACCAGGAAGACCTCTATGTCTACGACCTGAACCCGGCCGACCGGTCCCAGTACAGCTACCAGGGCCGCTGGGAGCCGATGACGACCGTGGCCGACGAGATCCCGGTGAAGGGCCAGTCCGACCGCAAGGTGGGTCTCCGCTACACCCGGCACGGGCCGGTGCTTCATGTGGACGAGGCGAACAACAAGGCCTACGCCGTGCGCGCGGCTTGGCTGGAACCGGGTATGGCGCCTTACTTCGGCAGCATCGACTATATGCGCGCCGAGAACTGGGACGAGTTCCTGGCCGCCATGAACCGCTGGGGCTCCCCGTCGGAGAACCAGGTCTATGCCGATATCGACGGCAATATCGGCTGGAAGCCGGGCGGGCTGACTCCCGTGCGGCCGAACTGGGACGGGCTGCTGCCGGTGCCGGGTGACGGCCGCTACGAATGGGCCGGCTACCGCGACATGGACGAACTGCCGGTCGAGTACAATCCGCAGCGGAACTGGGTCGGCAGCGCCAACCAGAACAACCTGCCGGCGGGCTATCCCAACGCCGAGAAGAAGATCGGCTTCGAATGGACCGACCCGTCCCGATTCAACCGGATCAGCGAGGTCCTGGACGCCGACCGCAAGTTCGGGCTGGAGGATTCCATGGCGCTCCAGGCCGACAACACCTCCATCCAGGGCCGGCGCGTCACCGCGCTGCTCGACGGGCTTCAAAGCTCCGATCCCGAGTTGGCGGAGGCGCTCCGGCTGCTGACCTCCTGGAACGGCGTGCTGACCGCCGACAGCGCCGCCGGCGCACTCTACGAGGTCTGGTTCATGAAGCACCTGCGGCCCGCCGTGGTCCGGGCGACGGTGCCGAAGGACGCCGTGGAACTGGTCGACAAGGGCGGCGTCCGGAGCGGCGAGCCGGCGGCGATCATCGCGGTGCTGGAACAACCGGACCAGCGCCTCGGCAGCGATCCGGCCGAGGCCAGGAACGCCCTGTTGCTGGACACCCTGAAGCCGGCGGTATCGGAGCTGAAGTCCAAGCTGGGGCCGGACATGCAGGCCTGGCGCTGGGCAAGCCTGCACCATGGATACTTCCAGCACCCCCTGGCCGCGGTGGTCGGGGCGGAGGAGAGGCGCCTGCTGGACGTCGGTCCGTTCCCCAAGGGGGGCAGCGGCTTCACGCCGAACGCCACGACCTATCGGACCAGCGATTTCCGCATCACCGCCGGCGGTTCTTTCAAGATGGTGCTGGATGTCGGCAATTGGGACGCGTCGCGCGCGGTGAACACGCCGGGCCAGTCCGGCGATCCGAACAGCCCCCATTACCGCGACCTCGCCTCCCTCTGGCAGCAGGAGCAGTATTTCCCGCTGCTCTACAGCCGCGAAGGGGTCGAGGGTGCGGCCGCGGAGCGGATCCGGCTGATGCCGTCCAACTGACGGCACAATACGGCCCGCCGTCCATTGAATGGACGGCGGGCAAAGTCTTGGAGAAGAGAGATGAAGATCGACGATCGCATCAAGGAGATGCACGGCGAACTGACCGAATGGCGGCGTGACCTTCACGCCCACCCGGAACTCGGATTCGAGGAGCACCGGACGAGCGACTTCGTCGCGGCCAAGCTCGAGGCGTTCGGCCTGGAGGTCCACCGGGGCATCGCGAAGACCGGCGTGGTCGGCGTGCTGCGGGCGGGGCACGGCGGCAACCAGGCGATCGGGCTTCGGGCCGACATGGACGCCCTGCCGATCACCGAGGCCAACGATCTGCCGTACAAGTCCACGGCGCCGGGCAAGATGCATGCCTGCGGCCATGACGGCCACACCACCATGCTGCTGGGCGCCGCCCGCTACCTGGCGGAGACGAAGCGCTTCGACGGCACCGCCTACTTCATCTTCCAGCCCGCCGAGGAGACCGCCGGCGGCGGCCGGGTGATGGTCGAGGAAGGGCTGATGGACCGGTTCCCGATGGCTGCGGTCTATGGCATGCACAACTGGCCGGGTCTGCCGGTCGGCACCATCGGCGCCATGGTCGGGCCTGTCATGGCGTCGATGGACACCTTCGAGATCACGGTGAACGGCCTGGGCACCCACGCCGCCATGCCGCACCTGGGCAAGGACCCGATCGTGGCCGGCGCCAACCTGGTCTCGACCCTCCAGACGATCGCCAGCCGGACGATCGCGCCGACCGACGCGGTGGTGGTCAGCGTGACCCAGTTCCATGCCGGGGACGCCTTCAACGTGATCCCCGAGACGGTGGTGATCCGCGGCACGGTCCGGACGCTCAATCGCGATGTCCAGGCGGGGATGGAGCCGGCGCTGCGCCGGATCTGCGAGGGGATGGCCCACGCCCACGGCATCGCCATGGACCTGCGGTACACCTATGGATATCCGGTGACGGTCAACACCGCCGCCGAGACCGAGTTCGCCCGGATCGTCGCGGCGCAGGTGGTCGGGTCCGACCAGGTGCGAGCCGATCTGGCGCCCAGCATGGGGGCCGAGGACTTCGCCTTCATGCTGGAGCATCGTCCGGGCTGCTATGTCTGGGTCGGGAACGGGCCGACCGACGGCAACCGGCTGCTCCATAACCCGCGCTACGACTTCAACGACGACATCCTGCCGATCGGCGTCGCCTATTGGGGCGAACTGGTCGAGCGCGCCCTTCCGGCGCGCGGCTGAAGGAGGTGATCCGTGGCGAGACTGCCGAATGAAAGCCGCCGGGACGCGAGCAAGCCTTTCGCGATCTTCACCCTGATCATGCTGCTGGTCATGATCTTTCCAGTCTACGGCTTCGCCAACAGCGTCGAGCCCATGATCCTGGGCCTGCCGTTCTCCCTGTTCTGGATCATCGCCTGGATCGGGGTCGAGTTCGTCGGACTGGTCTGCTTCATCGCCTATGAATTCACGGGAGGCGACCGCTGATGGAACGGTGGATGATCGCTTTGCTGGCCATGGGCGTGTACCTGGTCTTCGCCTTCCTGGTCGGGCTGCTGGCCGGCCGCGGCCGATCCTTCTGGTCGGTGTCGGAATACACCGTCGCCGACCGGGGCCTCGGCCTCGTGCTGATGTGGTTCCTGATGGGCGGGACCGTGTTCAGCGCCTTCGCCTTCCTGGGCGGGCCGGGCTGGGCCTACTCCAAGGGGGCGGCGTCCTTCTACATCCTGGCCTACACCTGTCTCGGCCTGCTGCCCTGGTACCTGATCGGGCCGAAGGTGGCCCGTATCGGCGAGCGCAAGAACTTCTACACCATGGGGGATTTCCTGGGCGACCGGTACCGGTCGCGGGCCATCCAGGTGCTCGTGGGGATCATCTCCGTGCTCGCCTTCATCCAGTATCTCACATTGCAAATCAAGGGGATGGCGTATGTCTTCAATGTGCTGACTGAAGACGCGATCCCGATCTGGCTGGGTGCCCTGATCTCCTACGGCATCGTCATCGTCTATGTCGCGACCAGCGGCGTGCGGGGAGCCGCCTGGAGCGACGTGCTGCAGGGCATCCTGATGCTGGTGGTCGCCTGGGTGGTCGGGTTCGCCCTGGTCTATCAGTTCCACGACGGAATCGGCGCGATGTTCCGGGGGATCGCGGAGACACGGCCCGGCTTCCTGACGATCGGCGGCGAAGGGTCGGCGATGTCGCCCATGGCCTACACCACCATCCTGCTGGTCTCGGTGGTAGGATTCATCATGTGGCCGCACCTGTTCACCAAGTCCTTCACGACGACCGAGAAGAAGATCAAGCAGACGGTGCTGGTCTATCCGCTGTTCGCGATTTTCCTGGTGCCGATCCTGTTCATCGGCTTCTCCGCGGTCGGCATCGTCGATCCGTCCGAGCTGTCCGGCCCGGATACGATCCTGCCGCACCTTGTCACCAACGAGCTTGGGGCCAGCGGGCTGGTCTACGGCCTGATCGGAGCCGGGGCGCTGGCGGCGGCCATGTCGTCGGCGGACGCGATTACCCATGGCGGATCAGTGTCTTTCGGCCGGGACATCATCCAGCCTCTGAAGCCCGATCTGTCCGAGCGGGCGCAGATCTGGATCATGCGCCTGTCCGTCGTCGCGATCGGCACGGTGGCCTATTACCTGTCGATCTTCGGGGCCGCGGGGCTGGTTCAACTCCTGGTCGGCGCGTACGGGTCGATCGTCCAGTTCGCCCCAGCCGTCTACGGCGCCCTCTGGTGGCGGCGCGGAACGGCGCCGGGCGTGATCGCCGGCCTGGTCGGCGGCATCGTGGTCAACTACTATTTCCAGCTCGTCCAGCCCGCGACGCCGCTGGACATCAATGCCGGGATCCTGGGCCTGATGGTCAACGTCGTGCTGTTCGTCGGCGTCAGCATGGTGACGCAGCCGGACGAGGCCGCGGCCGAGGATTACGTCGAGGCCTGATCATGCGCGGGCCGGACGCCACGGCGCCCGGCCCGCCCGTTCCCCATCCTCAGTGCGCGCGCTTGCGGGCCCGGCGGGCCAGCATGTTCAGGCCTTCGATCAGGGCGGAGAAGGCCATCGCCGCGTAGATGTAGCCCTTGGGCACATGGGCGCCGAAACCTTCGGCGATCAGGGTCATGCCGATCATCATCAGGAAGCCCAGCGCCAGCATGACGACGGTCGGGTTCTTGGCGATGAAGTTCGCAAGCGGGTCGGCAGCCACCAGCATGACCGTGACGGCGACCAGCACGGCGATCACCATGATCGGGATATGCTCGGTCATGCCGACGGCGGTGATGATGCTGTCGATGGAGAAGACCAGGTCCAGCAGCAGGATCTGGCCGATCGCCGCACCGAAGCCGATGCTGCCGCCCTTGCTGCCGAACATGTCAGGGCCGGGGTCGGGATCCACGTTGTGATGGATCTCCTTGGTCGCCTTCCAGACCAGGAACAGGCCGCCGGCGATCAGGATCAGGTCGCGCCAGGAGAAGCCATGGCCGAAGGCGGTGAAGATCGGTTCCGTCAGCTGGACGATGAAGGCGACGGTGCCGAGCAGGCCCAGGCGGAGGATCAGGGCGAGGCTGATGCCGATACGGCGTCCGCGCGATCGTTGATCTTCCGGCAAGCGATTCGTCAGGATGGATATGAAGATCAGGTTGTCGATGCCCAGGACCACTTCCATCGCGATCAGCGTCGCGAGGGCTATCCAGGCCGCCGGATCGGCGGCAAGCGCGAGCAGGTATTCCATCGTCGGCAAGCTTCCCTGTTGGGTTTCCGTCATGGGCAGTGGCCGCTGATAACGGACCTGCCGCCCCTTCGGATCATGCTTACCGCAAATTTGCACAGCACGGGTCAGGATGCCCGAGCCTCCTCCGGTGTCGGTTCGGGCTCCGGCCAATAGCGGACGCCGAGCCTCACCAGCGTCGCCGCATGGCTGATGGCGCAGGCGGTGCCGTCCAGCAGCGGGACGGGAACCTGGTCGCGGATGCGATGGGCCAAGCCCGCAAGGGGGCCTCCGCCGAGGACGATCGACCGGACGCCCTCGGTCGCGGCGGCCCTGCGGCACAGCCCGGCCAGCGTCGTGCCATGATCATGCTGCACGGTGGCGGCCCTCCTGGCGCCGTCCTCCGCGCCGGCGGGCGGGTCGAGCGCATGGATCGCGGACAGGCGATCGGCGCAGCCGAGCCGGCGGGCCGCCTGTTCAAGGACCGGCTTCAGGGCCGACCCCAGGGTGACGATCGCGAACCGGCCGCCGCACAGCAGGGCGGTCAGCATGGCGCTTTCCGCGATGCCGACCACCGGGACCGGGGAGACGGCGCGCGCCGCGTCCAGCCCCGGGTCGGAGAAGGCCGCGATCACGACGGCATCGAATCCCGGGGCCAGCCGGGCGACCAGTTCCAAGACCGCTTCGGCAGCCGTCGCCGACTCTTCCGGCGTCTGGATGAATGGGGAACCGAAGCGGGCGGACACGCCGGTGATCTCGATATCCTGGCTCGCGACCCGCCGCGCCTCCGCCACGATGCTTTCGGTGACGGCGACGGTCGTGTTCGGATTTATGACGAGGACTCTCATGATCTCTCGCGGTCGATTCTCAGGCAGCGGGCGGTGTGGTCGGGTGCCGGGCGGAACAGCGGGATGTCGGTCTCGCGGCACCGGCCATCGACATATCGGCAGCGCGGCGCGAAGCTGCAGCCGGAAGGCAAGCGGGCGAGGTTGGGCGGGGCGCCGGGGATCGTCTGAAGGCGCTCGCCGCGGGACGCGCCGTGGACGGTCGAGGCGAGCAGCCCCTCGGTGTAGGGGTGCAGGCGCCGGCCGATCACGTCCCCGACGGGACCGGCCTCGATGAAGCGGCCGGCATACATGACCGCGACGTCGTCCGCGATCTCGGCGGCGACGCCCATGTCATGGGTCACGAAGATCACCGCCATGCCCATCTCCCGCTGGAGCTGGCGCAGCAGGACCAGGACCTGCATCTGGACGGTGGCGTCCAGCGCGGTCGTCGGCTCGTCCGCCAGCAGCAGGTCGGGCCGGCACGACAGGGCCAGGGCGATCATCGCCCGCTGGCGCATGCCGCCGGACATCTCGTGCGGGTAGGCCCTGAGGCGGCGGGCGGCCGACGGGATCTGGACCAGTTCCAGCAGTTCCAGGGCGCGCTTCTCCGCGTCGCGGTATGAGACGCCCTCGTGGCGGACGACCGTCTCGGCGATCTGGCGGCCGATCGTGTACACCGGGTCGAAGGCCAGCATCGGCTCCTGGAAGATCATGCTGACCACGGAGCCGCGGACCTGAACCAGTTCACGCTCGGAAAGGGACAGGATGTCGCGCCCGCCGATCCGGATACTGCCGCCGTACCGGGTGCGCCTCTGCGGATGAAGGCGCATCATCGCCTTGAGCGTGACGCTCTTGCCGGAGCCGGATTCGCCCAGGATGGTCAGCACCTTGCCGCGCTCCAGGGTGAAGTCCACGCCGTTGACGGCGCTGATATCGCCGTCGCCGCCCCTGAAGCGGACGGTCAGGCCTTCCACCGACACGAGGGGCGCTACGGCGGGAGCCGCCGCGAGGGCGGCGTCCTGGCGGAGGGCTGCGGTCATGCTACTGCTCCGATCGGCTGGGGGGCGGCCCTGGTATGGCCGGAACCCGCGATTTCCATGTGGCAGGCGGCGGCATGGCGTTCGGCGGGACGGATGATCTCCAGGCGGGGCTCCGTCCGGGCGCAGACATCCTCCGCGAAGGCGCAGCGAGTGCGGAAGCGGCAGCCGGACGGCGGGTTGATCGGATTGGGCGGGTCGCCGGTCAGGGCCGGCGCGGTCGTCCGCCGGGCCGGGTCCATGCTGGGCATGGAGGAGAGCAGGGCGCGGGTGTAGGGGTGGCGCGGATCGCCGTAGATGGATTCCACCGTGCCGGTCTCGACCACCTTGCCGAGGTACATGACCAGGACCCGGTCGCTGATGTACTGGACCACGTTCAGGTCGTGGGAGATGAAGATGTAGGTCAGGTTCATCTCGCGCTTCAGATCGTTCAGCAGGTTCAGCACCTGCGCCTCGACCGACTTGTCCAGGGCGGAGACGGCCTCGTCGAAGATGACCAGGCGGGGTTCCAGCGCCAGGGCGCGGGCGATGTTGACGCGCTGGCGCTGTCCGCCCGACAGCTCGTGCGGATAGCGGCGGACGAACAGGTTGGGATCCAGCCCGACCTTGGCGAGCAGGGCGCGGGCGCGCTCCCGCGCCGCCTTGGCTGGAAGTCCGTGGACCTTGGGGCCGAAGGCGATCGACTCCTCGATGGTGAGCCGCGGGTTCAGGCTGGCGTAGCTGTCCTGGAAGACCATCTGCATGTTCCGCCGCATGTCCCGGACGGAGATGCCATGCTGCTCGCCGACGCCCTCGCCGTCGAAGATGACGTCGCCCGCGTCGGGCTCGATCAGGCGCATCAGCAGGCGGGCGGTGGTGGACTTGCCGCAGCCGCTTTCGCCGACGACGCCCAGGGTTTCCCCGCGGGCGACCTCGAACGAGACCTCGTCCACCGCCTGCACGGTGGCGACCTTGCGGTTGAGCACGCCGCCCAGGATCGGGAAATACTTCTTCAGGTCCTTGACCAGGAGGAGCGGCTGGGCGCTGCCGGGGGCGGAGATCGCGCCGGTCATGATTTCACGTCCATGGCGGCGCGCAGGCCGTCGCTCATCAGGTTGAAGCAGATCGAGGTGATGAAGATCATGACGCCGGGCAGGGCGCAGACCCAGGGATTGACGTAGATCGACTGACGCAGCGTGTTCAGCATAAGGCCCCACTCGGGTTCGGGCGGCCGGACGCCGAGCCCCAGGAAGCTGAGGCCGGAGGCCAGGATGATCGACACGCTGATCAGGCCGGTGGCGAAGACGAAGACGGGCCCCAGCACGTTGCCCAGCACATGGACGCGGATGATGGTGAAGCTGCCGGCGCCGCTGGCGCGCGCGGCCTCCACGAAGTCCAGGTTGCGGACGCTGGTGGTCACGCTCTCGGCGACGCGGGTGATGGGCGGGATGAAGACGATGGTCAGCGACACGATGCTGTTGACCAGACCGGCGCCCAGCGCCCCGGAAATCGCGATGGCGAGCAGGACGGAGGGGAAGGCATAGAACACGTCCACCGTCCGCATGATCACCATGTTGACCTTGCCGCCGACGAAGCCCGCCACGATGCCGAGCAGGCTGCCGATCACCAGGGCGTTGATCACGGGGGTGATCCCCATCAGGAGCGACAGCCGCCCGCCATGGATCAGCCGGCTCAGCATGTCGCGGCCCAGCTCGTCGGTTCCGAGCGGGAAGCCCGGCGTCCCGATATCCTTCAGCCGGCGGATCACGCTGGTCTTGTAGGG
This sequence comes from Skermanella rosea, assembly GCF_016806835.2. Taxonomy (NCBI): domain Bacteria; kingdom Pseudomonadati; phylum Pseudomonadota; class Alphaproteobacteria; order Rhodospirillales; family Azospirillaceae; genus Skermanella; species Skermanella rosea. The sequence goes on from NZ_CP086111.1 coordinate 2,563,183, forward strand.
ATCGGCCGGCGCGATCCAGGGCGCGAAGACGGCGGACAGGATGATGACGGCCAGGACGACGAGGCAGAGGATCGTCGTCCAGTCGCCGCTCAGCCGGCGGAAGACGGTGCTCCAGTAGCCGCGCGACGTGACCGGAGCGTCGGGGACCAAACCCGGCAGGGTGGTTTCGGCCATGGGTCAGGCCCTCTTGATGCGGGGATCGACCGCCGTCTGGATCAGGTCCACGACGACGTTGAGGAAGACGAAGAAGAGCGCCAGCACCAGGATGGTCCCCTGGAGCATCGGGATGTCGCGGCGGAAGATCGCGGTGTTCAGCAGGAAGCCGGTGCCGGGCCAGGAGAACACCGTCTCGATCAGGATCGACCCGCCGAGCAGGTACCCGAGTTGCAGCCCCATGACGGCCAGCACGGTGGGGGCGACGTTGCGGACGACATGGCCCAGGATGTGCCGTTCGGACAGGCCCTTCGCGCGGAGCGCCTGGACGAATTCCTGGTTCAGGACTTCCGCGACGGCGGAGCGGGTGGTCCGCATCACGATGCCGATCGGGATCACCGCCAGGGTGATCGCGGGCAGGATCAGGTGCCGCATATGGTCCCAGTCCCAGGCCCAGTCGGTCGAGCCGCCTGGACCCATGCCGACCGCGGGCAGGGCGTTCAGCTGGACCGAGAAGACGATCACCAACACCATGCCGAGCCAGTAGTGGGGCACGCTGATGCCGGCCACCGCGATGGCGGTCGCGGCCTTGTCCATCGCCCGCCCCTGGTTGTAGCCGGCGACGAAGCCCAGCACGGCGCCCAGGGTGAACCCGACGAGGGCCGCGCAGAGCGAGAGCAGGATCGTGTTGCCGACGGCCGACATGACCTCCGCCGCGACCGGCTGGCCGGAGGCGACCGAGTTGCCCAGGTCTCCGGTGACGGCGCGGCCGAGCCACAGCGCGAACTGGACCGGCAGCGGCTTGTCGTAGCCGTAGTCGGCGCGCAGCCGCTCGACCACCTCCGGCGGCGCGTCGGCGGGGGCGATGGCGCTGATCGGGTCGCCCGGGGCGAGATGGACCAGCAGGAAGATCATCAGCGACACGCCGAGCGCGATCGGCACGGAATAGAGCAGCCGTCGTATCAGGTAGGAGATCATGGCGCGGCCTTCCTGGAACGGGGCGGCGCGGCGCCGCCCCGGCCCCTTACTCGACGGTGATGGAGGAGAAGTTCTGGTACCAGTTCTGCGCCTGGACGAAGCCCTTCACCTTGGGCGACATGGCGCGCGGCGCGACGTCGTGGGTGACGTACAGGAAGAGGGCGTCGTCGACGAACTTCTCGTGAACCTGTTGCAGCGCCCTGGCCTGTTCCGCCGGATCGAAGGCGGTCTTGGCCTTCAGGAACAGGGTGTCCATCTCCGGATCGTTGTACCAGCCCCAGTTGGTCCCGTTCGGCGCCGTCAGCCGGCTGTCGAGATGCCGGATGAAGCCGGTGAACGGATCCTGGATGAAGTAGCTGAAATTGATGGAGTGGGCGCCCTTGACCTGGTCGGACTTGGCGCCGGCCCGCCACAGGTTCACCATGGTGTTCCACTCCACCACCTCGAACTCGACATTGATGCCGACCTCGCCCAGCGTCTGCTGGATATACTCGTTCATGGGGAGCGGCTGCATCTGGCCCGACCCGCTGGCGGAGATCAGCGCCTTGACTGTGACCGGCTTGTCCGGGCCGTAACCGGCCTCGGCCAGCAGTTCCTTGGCCTTCTCCGGATCGTAGGTGATGTCGAACTCGGGCTTGCCGAACCACTGGCTGCCGGGCAGCACGTGGCCCTTGGCCGGAACCATCATGCCGCCCAGCAACTCGCCGAGCCCCTCGCGGTCCACGGCCAGGTTGGCCGCCTTGCGGATGCGGATATCGTTCCAGGGCGAGCCTTCGACCCGGCTGAGATGCCAAGTCCAGTTATGGGGATAGCCGTTGGAGGTGATCTGGAACCCCGCCGATTTCAGGCTGGGGATCGCGTCGGGGGCTGGGGCCTCGATCCAGTCCACCTGGCCGGAGCGGAGCGCCGACGTGCGGGTCGCGGCCTCGGGGATCGGGACCAGGATCAGCTTGTCCAGCTTGGGAACGCGGGTCTTGTCCCAGTAGTCCTTGAACGGCAGCATCTCGGCGCGCTCGCGCGGCGTCCAGGAGACGAGCTGCCAGGGGCCGGTGCCGGACGGCTTCTCGCCGAACTTGACCCAGTCCTTGCCGACCGCTTCCCAGTGGGCCGGGCTGGAGATCAGGATCCAGGCGAGCTGGTAGGGCAGGAAGGCGTCCGGCTCCTTGGTCGTGATCTCGAGGATATGGTCGTCGATCGCCTTGTAGGATGCCACCGCCGGGATCCGGCTGCGGCCCTGGGCGGCCTGCTTGGGATCGTATTGCGGCGACTTGTCGTCGAGCAGCTTGTCCAGGTTCCAGACCACGGCTTGCGCCGTGAAGTCGGAGCCGTCGTGGAACTTGACGCCCTCGCGCAGCTTGAAGGTCCATTTGGTCTTATCGGTGGCGTCCACGGCCCATTCGGTCGCGAGGCCCGGGACGAGCTCGGACGGCTTGTCGGCCGAGGTCAGATCCCAGTTCACCAGCGCGTCATAGACGGTGTAGCCCATGAAACGCTGCCCCTCGCCGCCCTGGTCCGTCTGGCCGGTCGTCAGCGGGATGTCCGCCAGCGTCATGCCGATCCGCAGCGTTCCCTGGGCGTTGGCGTATCCCGGCGCCATCAGTGCCGTCGCGACCGCCGCCGCGGCCATCAGTTTCTTCATCGTGCTCATGCGCTAAAGTGCCTCCGCCCTGCTTCAGGTCCGATTTGTCGCAGGGCTTGTTCAAGATCGGTGCCAGGGAGGCGGCGCGCGGCGATTGGTCCGACTGACTGTTCGCAACGCCGCGTTTAGTGCTCAAAAATACGGCAATATGCCGGTAGTGCCCAAATGACCGGCAGCACATTCCGCTGGCCGATGTTATCCAGGGAAGACTTGTCGAAGACTCCAAGGGAACGAGCACCGATGCCGATCGAGATACCGAGCCGTGACGACCATTCCGACCTGAGGGACGCCGTGCGAGCCCTGTGCGCCGACTTCGATGGCGCCTACTGGCGGCGGATCGACGAGGAGCGGGGCTATCCGGAGGAGTTCGTCACCGCCCTGACGCGGGCTGGATGGCTGGCGGCGCTGATCCCCGAGGACTATGGCGGCTCGGGCCTCGGGCTGACGGAGGCGTCCATCGTCATGGAGGAGATCAACCGGTCCGGCGGCAATTCCGGCGCCTGCCACGGGCAGATGTACAACATGTCCACGCTGCTGCGGGCCGGCAGCGAGGAACAGAGGCGCAAATACCTGCCGGGCATCGCCTCGGGGGAGCTTCGCCTGCAGTCCATGGCCGTCACGGAGCCGACCACGGGATCGGACACGACGAAGCTCAAGACGACGGCGGTCCGGAAAGGCGACCGCTACGTCGTCAACGGACAAAAGGTGTGGACGTCGAGGCTCCAGCATTCGGACCTGATGATCCTGCTGGCCCGGACGACGCCGCTGGACCAGGTGGCGAAGAAATCGGAGGGACTGTCGGTCTTCGTCGTTGACCTGGCCTCGGCGGTCGGCAACGGAATGACCGTGCATCCCATCCGCAACATGGTGAACCACGAGACCAACTCGGTCTTCTTCGACGACCTGGAGATCCCGGTCGAGAACCGCATCGGCGAGGAGGGCCGGGGCTTCCGCTACATCCTGGAGGGACTGAACGCCGAGCGCGCGCTGATCGCGGCGGAGTGCATCGGCGACGGCCGCTGGTTCGTCGAGAAGGCCTCCGCCTATGCGGGGGAGCGGGTCGTGTTCGACCAGCCGATCGGGCGGAACCAGGGCATCCAGTTCCCGATCGCCCGCGCCCACGTGGACGTGGAGGCGGCGAGCCTGATGCGCTTCACGGCCTGCCGCCTGCACGACGCCGGCCAGCCCTGCGGCGCAGAGGCGAACATGGCCAAGCTGCTGGCGGCCGACGCCTCTTGGGCGGCGGCCAACGCCTGCCTCCAGACCTTCGGCGGGTTCGGCTTCGCGGCGGAATACGATGTCGAACGCAAGTTCCGGGAGACGCGCCTGTACCAGGTGGCGCCGATCTCGACCAACCTGATCCTGGCCTATGTCGGCGAGCACGTGCTGGGCATGCCGCGGTCGTACTGAGATGATGGAGGGGATCGAACCTATACCACCGCCATCGGCGGCTCCCGCCCGCCGAAGTGCGCCGACAGGTTCTCCAGCACCAGGTCGCCCATCGCCGTGCGGGTCTCCACCGTGGCGCTACCCTGATGGGGGGCGAGGACGACGTTCTGGAGGGGGAAGAGGGCCGTGGGAACGTTCGGCTCGTCGGCGAAGACGTCGAGGCCGGCACCGCCCAGACGGCCTTCCAACAGGGCCTCCACCAGTTCAGGCTCGTCCACGACGCTGCCGCGGGCGACGTTGACCAGGATCCCGTCGGGGCCGAGGGCATCGAGGACGGCGCGGCCGACCAGGTTCCGGGTCGCATCCCCACCGGCCGCGGCGATCACCAGCACATCGCTGTCCCGGGCCAGGACCTCGAGCGAGGGTTCGAACCGCCAGGAGGGCGCCGCCTCCGGGGACGGCCGCCGGCTGGTATAGGCGATCTCCATGCGGAAGCCGGCGGCCCGCTCGGCGACGGCGCGCCCGATCCGGCCGAGGCCGAAGATCCCGAGCCGCTTGCCGGTCAGCTTGCGGGCCAGCGGGAACTTTCCCCGGGGCCAGGCGCCGGCCCGGACGAAGCGGTCGCCGGCCGCGATCCGGCGCGAGGCGTCCAGCATCAGCCCGATCGCCAGGTCGGCCACGTCGTCGGTCAGCACGTCCGGGGTGTTGGTGACCCGGATGCCCCGGTTGCGGGCGTGCTCCAGGTCCACCGCATCGGTCCCGACGCCGTTGATCGCGATGATCTCCAGGTTCGGAAGGGCGTCGAACAGCGGACGGGAGACGCCGGTGCCGCCGCCTGTCACCACGGCCCGGATGCGCGCGCCGATTTCGCCAAGATCCTCGATCCGGGCGGACCGGTGGACCGTGTAGGCCGCGTCCAGCGACGCCTCGATGGCCGGCAACATCGGGTTGACCAGGAGGATTTCGGGTTTCATTCGCGTGCCGCTCCGGTCAGTGGGTCAGGATCTGGCCGAGGAAGTTGCGCGTACGCTCCGACTTCGGATTGCCGAAGAACTCCTCCGGCTCGGACATCTCGACGATCTCGCCGCGGTCCATGAAGATGACCCGGTCGGCGACGCTCCGGGCGAAGCCCATCTCGTGGGTGACGCAGATCATGGTCATGCCGTCTTCGGCCAGGCCGATCATGGTGTCCAGGACCTCCTTGACCATTTCCGGGTCGAGGGCCGAAGTCGGCTCGTCGAACAGCATGATCTTCGGGTTCATGCACAGGGCGCGGGCGATCGCGACGCGCTGCTGCTGGCCGCCGGAGAGCTGGCCGGGGTACTTGTCGGCCTGCTCCGGGATGCGCACCCGCTCCAGGTAGCGCATCCCGGTCCGCCGGGCCTCATCCTTGGAGACGCCGCGGACCTTGAGCGGCGCCAGCATGCAGTTTTCCAGCACGGTCAGGTGAGGGAACAGGTTGAAGCTCTGGAACACCATGCCGACCTCGCGGCGGACCGCGTCGATGTTGCGGGTGCTGGCGCCGATCTCCATCCCATCGACGGTGATCCTGCCCTTCTGGTGATGTTCGAGCTGGTTGATGCAGCGGATCATGGTCGATTTGCCGGAACCCGAGGGCCCGCACACCACGATCCGTTCGCCGGTGCGGACTTCCAGGTTGATGTTCTTCAGCACCTGGAAGTCGCCGTACCATTTCTGGACGTCCTCCATGCGGATGATGATCCGGTCGCCCACATGGTGCGCCACCGCGTGCTCGCTCAACTCCATGGTCATAGTCGTTCCCTCCCCAGGGCGTCTTTGTGGTCTGGACCCGATCCGGTCAGGACTTCGGCATGGTCAGGTCGGGCAGATCGGTGCCGAGCCACTTCCGGTGGATCGCGTTCAACTCGCCGTTGCCCTTGGCATCGGTCAGGAACCCGTTGACCCAGGCGGTCAGGTCGGACTGGTCCTGGCGCATCGCGATGCCCTGGAACTGGCGGCGCAGGGTGAATTTCGGCTCGTAGCCGGCCGACGGGTCAAGCTTGTTGATCTCCTGCGCGACCAGGGTGCTGACGCCGAGCCCGTCGACCTGCCGGGACAGCAGCGCCTGCATCGCGGTCGCGTCGTCGTCGAAGCGCATGATCTTGGTGCCCTTCGGCGCGGAGGAGGTCACCGCGAGGTCCTGGGTGCTGGCGCGGGTGACCGCGATCCGATAGCCCTTCAGGTCTTCCGGCTTGGAGATCTCGGTATCCGCGGGGGCCAGCAGGACCACGTCGATGCTGGCGTAGGGGTCGGAGAACCGGACCTGCTTGGCGCGTTCCTCGGTGATGCCGAACGAGGCGACCAGAAGGTCGACCTTGTTGGTCAGCAGGAACGGGATGCGGTTGGGGCCGGTCACCGGGACCAGGTCGACCTCGACGCCCATGTGCTTGCCCATCAGCCGCGCGACGTCGGCGTCGTAGCCGTCGGGCTGGTTCTCGGCGTTGGTGATGCCGTAGGGCGGGAAGTCCACCAGCATGCCGACGGTCAGCTTTCCCTTTGACTTGATCTCGTCGACGGTCTGGGAGGCGGCGGGCAGGGCGGCGAAGCCGGCGGCGGTGGCGGCCAGCAGGCCGGCGGCGACGGCGCGGCGGAAATGCCGGGCGATTGCGTGCATCTCGGGGTTTCCTCTTTTGATGTGTTCGTTGTCGGTCCCGCCGCTCAGCGGGCGGGGGCGGCGAAACGCCGTTCCAGATGTCCGCTCAGCAGGGACAGCGGCCAGCACATGACGAAGTACAGCGCCGCCACGATGCCGAAGACCAGGAAGGGCTTGAAGGTGGCGTTGTTGATGATCTGGCCGGCGCGGGTCAGTTCGGTGAAGCCGATGATCGCGGTCAGCGACGTGCTCTTGATCAGCTGGACCAGGAAGCCGACGGTCGGCGGAATGGCGATCTTCAGGGCCTGGGGCAGGACCACGTAGCGCATCCTGCCGGCGTAGCGAAGGCCCAGGGCGGTCGCGGCCTCCCACTGCCCTTTCGGCACTGCCTCGATGCAGCCGCGCCAGATCTCGCCCAGGAACGCGCCGGCGTTCAGCGTCAGGCCGAGGGCCGCCGCGATCCAGGGATTGATGTCGAAGCCGAGCACGTTGGCACCGAAGAACACCAGGAAGAGCTGCATCAGCAGCGGCGTTCCCTGGAAGACCTGGATATAGCCGCCGGCGGCGTAGCGGAGCGGCTTGACGGTCGAGGTCCGGGCCAGCGCGATGCAGAGGCCGGCGATCGAGCCGCCGAGGAATGCCAAGGCCGACAGGGCCAGCGTCCATTGCACCGCGGTCAGGAGGAATAGGAACTCGTTGAACTCGAAGGGACGGATCATGTCTCGTGCGCTCCTCTGTCAGCGGCGGTCGGCGTAGGAGAAGACGGCACGGTAGATGCCGGCGAACAGCGCCGAGAACATCAGGGACATCACCAAGTACATGACCGTCACGACGATGTAGATCTCGAAGCTGCGGAAGGTCTGGGACTGTATGTCGTTGGCGACCGAGGTCAGTTCCTCCGCCGAGATGGCGGAGACGACGCTCGAGGTCAGCATCAGCAGGATGAACTGGCTGGTCAGCGCGGGATAGACCGCCCGCAGCGCCGGGATCAGCACCACATGGCGGAAAACCTGGAGCTTGCTCAGGCCGAGGGCCATCCCGGCCTCGACCTGGCCTTTTTGGATCGATTCGATTCCGGCGCGGATGATCTCGGTCGCGTAGGCGCCGACATTGACGACCATCGCCACCAGCGCCGCCTCGTAGGGCGACAGGCGCAGGCCGAGGCTCGGCAGGCCGAAGAAGATCAGGAAGATCTGCACCAGGAACGGGGTGTTGCGGATCACCTCCACGTACCCGTTGACCAGCCAGCGAGCCGGTTTCGGTCCCGAGGTCTTGACCAGGGCGCAGGCCACGGCGACCGCGAGGCCGATCAGCATGGCCGACCCGGAGAGCTGGATGGTCAGCCAGGCGCCGGCCAGCAACTCTTCGGATGAGGCGAACACGTCGCCGAATTGGAACTGGTAATCCAAGGCACTCCTCCCAAGAAGGGCCGGGCCAGCCGTCGCTCAGCAGGACGGAGGCCGCACAGCTTGCATCGATCCAAGTCTGTTATTATTGTTCTGTATGGATGATCCATTTTCTGAACAGAATCATAATTGGATCGATCTAAATACGCAAGCTGTTTCTCCAATTCCTGCCGAGGAAATTTTTAGACGATATCGAGTACGGCCTTGCCCACTCCGGGAAACTCCGCGGTCAGCCGGCAGGGTGCCTTCACAAAGATGGTCCCGCAGGTCGAGCCGGAGGTCACCTGGTCTCCGGCCTTGATGCCGCCCCGGCCGCGCGAACCGACATTGGCGAGCCACAGCAGCATGCGCCGGGGGTCTCCCGCCGAGTTGCCGCCGATCGTCTCGAACTCCCGCCGGTCGTCGACCCACAGCGTGACCGGTTCGTTGACCGGCTCGATGCCGCGCCAGTCGGTCGTGCCGGTGCCGACGACGAGGACGCCGTGGCTGGTCTGGTCCGCGATCTGGCTGAACTGGTCCACCGACTTCCACACCTTGTAGCGCGTGTCGGCGATCTCGATCGCCGCATGGACCGAGCCGACGGCCGCCAGCACTTCCTCGAGATCGTAGGGCTTGTCCCGGAGGGGCAGGGGAAAGGCGAAGCGGTAGACCAGTTCGGCCTCGGCGCCGATCACGTTGAAGCCCGAGGCGGGAAGCCGGGCCGGGCTCTCGTGGATGGTGTCGGACGCGATGGCTCCGCGGATCGGCTCCGCGGTGGGAGACGGCGCCCCGACCTTCCAGCCGGCCACCCCGCCCTTGCGGCGGACGAGCAGGTCCTGGATCGCGTAGGCCTCCTCCAGGGTACGGGGCCGCGCGGATTCGGGAAGTTCCGTCAGCCACGCGCCGGTGCGCCGGGCGTCGAGCAGCAGGTCGGCGGCTGCGGACAGGTCTGTTTCGGTCACGCTTGTCAGTCCTTCGGTTTTTCAGGTTTCGAACACGGTCGCGGGCATCGCCGCCCGTGGGATGATGGCGCCGCGGTGCTGGACGACCACGCCGGCCAGCCTGTGGCCGGCCCGTGCCGCCGCCTCGGGATCGGCGCCCTTCAGCCGGGCCGCCAGATAGGCGGCGGCGAAGCTGTCGCCGGCCGCGGTGGTGTCCAGGACATTCTCCACCGGGGCCGCGTCGACCACGCTGTCGGTTCCGTCCCTCATCACCCGGCAGGAGGGGCGGGCCAGCTTGAGTGCCAGTTCCTTCGGCCTGCCGCCTTCCATCAGGGTTTCCTCGCCGCGGCCGCCATACAGCAGGTCGAGATCCTCGGTCGACGCCAGCACGATGTCGGAGCGATCCAGGGTCTGGCGATAGGCCCGGCGCGCCACCTCGGGCTCGGGCCAGCCGCGGGGCCGGAAATTGGTGTCGAAGGCGAGACGGGCGCCGCCGGCGCGGGCGCGGTCGATCGCCTCGAACAGGCGCTGGCGCCCGGCCTCGCCATAGAGTGAAAGGGTGATGCCGGAGAGATAGAGGAGCCCGTAGTCGCGGGCCAGCGCCTCGACCAAGGCCGGGGTGTCCGGCTGGTCGAACAGGTCGCGTGCCGCCGCGCGGTCGCGCCAGTACTGGAAACGCCGCTCGCCCTTCGGGTCGGTTTGGATGACGTAGAGCCCCGGAAGACGGCCCGCCATGCGGACCACCCGGCCGGTCCCGATACCCTCCCCGGTCCAGGCCGTGACCATCTCCTCGCTCCACCCGTCATCGCCCAGCGCGGTGACGTAATCGACCTCGACGCCGAGGCGGGCCATGTAGAGGGCGGTGTTGAGGGTGTCGCCACCGAAGCTGCGCGACAGGGTTCCGTCGGCACGCTCCGACAACTCGATCATGCATTCGCCGATGCAGGCGACCCGAACCATGCTTTTCTCCGTCCATGCCAGTGGCGCCCATACCCGGGGCCCTGCCCAGCAATACCCGCCCGGGCAGGGTTTGGTAAAGAATGCTTCAGCTTACCGGGCCACGCCGCTCGGGGCGGCGAGCCGCGCCGCAAGTCTCCCGCACGATCAGCCGGGTCGGCAGGATGACCCGCTCCGGCGGGCCGTTGGGGTCGGCGATGCGGCGGAGCAGCAGCCGCGCCGCCTCCTCCCCGATCTGGAATGGCTGGGTCGCCACCGTCGTCAGGCCGGGCCGGCTCAGCGCCGCCTCCTGGACGTCGTCGAACCCGGTCACTGCGAAATCCCGGCCGGCCAGCTTTCCCCGGTCGGACAACCCCAGCATCACGCCGAACGCCACGATGTCGTTGAAGCAGACGGCCGCGGTCGGCGGGTCCCGCCGTGCCAGCAGGTCGCCGATCGCCTCGGCCCCGGCGCGCCGGGTCAGCGGAGTCTTCAGGATCAGGTCGGGTGCCAAGCCGTGGCGGCGCATCGCCGTGGCGAAGCCTGCCCGCCGCGCCGTGAGCGCGGAGTGCGCCCGGTCGCCGCCGATGAAGGCGATGCGGCCGTGGCCCAGCCGGATCAGGTGCTCGGTGACCAGCTCCATGCCCAACTCGTAGTCCGAGCCGGCGTAATCGCCCGTCCGGGAGGAGACGTGGCGGAGCGCCTGGATGCACGGCATGCCCCACTGGCGCATCCGCTCCAGCAGGTCCGCCGTGCTGCCCGCGGCGGGGCAGATGATCACCCCGTCGACGTTCTGCTCGCGCATGCGCAGAAGGAAACGGTCCTGGCGCTCGACCTGTTCGTTCGTGTTGGCGAGGAAAGGCGCGAGGCCGGCGGCGTCGAGGACATGGTCCACCCCGGCGGTGAGCTCGGCGAAGAAGGGATTGGTGATCTCGCAGACGACCAGGCCGACGGTCTTGGTGCGCGACGCCCGCATGTTGGCGGCGCCCCGGTTGTAGACGTAGCCCAGTGCATCCATCGACGCGCGGACCAGCCGCCTGGTGTCGTCGGCGACCAGCGGGCTCTCCCGCAGCACCAGCGAGACGGTCGAGCGGGACACGCCGGCATGGCGGGCGACGTCCAGCAGGGTGATGCGGCCCCGGCTCGCGGCTTCATGGATATCCGGCATCTCGCTTCCCCCGCCTCCTCCCGGTCCGGCCGATCCCTGCTTCGGTTGGTCTTTTGGATCGATCTAAACCGAAGATGCTGTCTTGCCGCCCCCGCTGTCAAGGAAATGCGGGCGCCGGCCGGCGATCCCTGCGGGATCAGGGACGCGAGAAGCGGAGCACGCCGTTCCCGTCCGTCCGCCGGATCAGCCGCCCCCGGGCGGCGAGATGGTTGAGATGCGCCAGCGCCTCGCCGACGGCGAACACCAGCTGGTGCGGGTCGAGCGGGCGGTTGAACATCACGCGGGTCACCTGGGCGACGGTGCTCGGCTCCGCGCAGGCTTTCACGACCTCCTCCAGCCGCTCGCGATGATGGGTGGCCAGGGCGTCCAGCCGGGCATGCAGGCCGGTGAAGGGCGTATCGTGCGACGGCAGGACCAGAAGGTCGTCCGGCAGGCTCCTAAGCCGGTCCAGGGTGCGGAGGAAATCGTCCAGCGGATCGGCGTCCGGCTCGGATGCCCAGACGCTGATGTTGGGACTGATCCGCGGCAACACCTGGTCGCCCGCGATGAAAATGCCCCGGTCGGGGCAGTGCAGGCAGACATGTTCCGGCGTATGACCGCCGCCCGTGATCACGTGCCAGTCGGTCCCGCCGATCGGCAGCCGGTCGCCCGCCCTCAGGCGGCGCAGCCGGGCGGGCAGGGGCGTGACGCCCTTGGCATAGGAATTTCCGCGCTCCGCCATGATCGCCAGCGCCGCTTCGTCCAGCCCGGCGCGACGATAGAAGGCAAGGCTGGTGCGGACCATGGCTTCCGGGCTTTCCAGGCTGAGCATCCGGCCGAACAGCCACTCAGTCAGGCTTGCACAGAACTCGGCCTGCCATCGGTCGACCAGCCATCCCGCCAGGCCGACATGGTCCGGGTGGAAGTGGGTCGCGATGATGCGCACCACCGGCTTGGCGTCCAGCGACTCCCGGAAGATCCGCTCCCAATAATCCTTCGTCCTGGTACTGCGGATGCCCGTGTCGACGATCGTCCAGCCGTCCTCGCCCTCCAGAAGCCAGACATTGATGTGGTTCAGCGCGAACGGAAGGGGCATCCGTACCCACAGGACGCCGGGAACGACTTGCCGCGCGGTGCCAGGGTCGGGAAGGTCTTCCATGACCCGGTTCGGGACGCGTCGGGCTTCTTGCATGGGCAGGGCTCGGTTCGTTGGGTTCGGGCGTCCGGCCGGCGCCACCCGTTTCGTTATACAGGCCCGGCGGTCCGGCACGTCAAGGATTATGCGGGACGCGCGAACTTTCAGGCCAACCAACGATCTCCGGCGCCCCGGTGGAAACTGTCACACTGCGCCGTCAGACTGGTCATCCGAAAGCAACCGGTAGAGACATGTCAGGAATGGTAAAGCGGGAAAGCTACATCATAGAGTTGGACGACGATGCGGTCGGTGTCGTCGTGGCCTATGGCAGCCGCGTCACCTTCCATGCGTCCGACGCGCGGATGGCTGGATTGGAAGGCCGCGTCTTCGAGGATGCCGGCGCGGCCGTCAGAGCCGCCCGGTCGGAACTGCGGAAAGCCGCGTGAGCAACGAGTATCGACACCCCGCAGCCCGGTCCGCGGGGCGGGCGATCAAAGGCGGCTTCAGGCGAAGCGGCGCATCCTTTCGAGCTGGCTGACCGCCTCGGTGGGGGTCTGGCCGCCCGCGACGACCGCGAAGAAGCTCGGAAGGTGGCGATCGACCAGGGCGATATGACGCTCCACCAGCAGGCGCAGGCTACTGGGAACGGCATCGGCCGGGATGCGATGCAGGCCCCGGCAATGGACACGTCCGGAAACGTCCGGCCCCTCGAAGCGCCCGTCGTCGGCCAGTGCGTTCAGGCACGCGACCAATTCCCCGACAGCGGCACGCTGGCGCCGGCTGACGGTCAGGGGCAGCGTGGACACGATGTCCAGGACATCGTCCGCCCGATCCAGGCATGGCTCGTCGACGGTCATGACGACCGGCCAGTTGCCGTTGCGGCCCATGGCGTGGAAACGCAGCGCCTGCGGGTCGTCACACCTGCGCGGAGTCCCCGCGTGGCGCTTCCCCAAGCCCTTGCGCAAATGATCGAGAACCCGTTGCATGGCGACGTACCCCCTCCCCTGGAGCAGCACCGGAGGCGTTCCGCCTTGTGAAGACAGAACGCTCCGTGAGCCTTATACCCGGATGGTGCTCCCAATGGGTTCGCACTTGCAACACAGTCGAAGGTGAGGATTGCTTAAGGATATGTGAATTCGAGATCCCTGGCCGGCCTGCCTAGGCTGAAAGTCGGGGTGAGATGCCGTGCTGGATCGCCCAGACGGCTGCCTGGGTGCGGTTCTGAGCACGAATCTTTCGCATCACGTTCTTGAAATGCATCTTCACCGTCGACTCGGTGATATTCAAGTTGCGCGCGATGGCCTTGTTCGACTGGCCGCCCAGCAGGCAGCGAAGGATCTCGATCTCCCTCTTGGAAAGTTCGTTGCCGAGCGAGGGCAGGGCGGCCGAAGGGGGCAGGGCGACTTCTTCCAGCGCGTTGCTGATCAGCAGATCGGCTATGCTGCGCGGGAAAACGGCCTCCCCCAGCATGACGAGATGCAGGGACCGCTGAAGGGCTTCGCAGGACATCGTCTTGTTCAGGCAACCGTCGGCACCGCTCTGCAGCGCGCCGCTGAGAATCTGGGAGGTCAGTTCCGACGCGAGGACGACGATGCGCGCTTGCGCGGCGGTCGTGCGCAGAAGCTTGAGCTGACCCAGTTCCTCGGCGTTGCCGCTCTGCAGGTTGAGCAGGATCAGGTCCGGCCGCCGCCCCTGGCGAACGGCGTTGCTGGCATCGGCGAGCGTCGAGAATTCCGCGGAAATGCGGAATGCGGTCGTTTCCAGCAGAGCTGCCAACGCGGCGCAAAAAAGACGGTCGCTGTCGACAAGCATGACTTCGCAGTTGGTCGTCATCGGGCTCTCCGATCTGGCGGCTCAGTCCGCATTGTTTGAAGTTAGATCAGGTTCTTCGGCTGTTTTCGTCAAAAGGAGTAGTTGAGGTCATCGTTAACAAAAACCTACATGAATTATGTAGTGCAGTGCTATAGGATACTTACAAGTCCAAAGACGCAATCCTAATCCGGTGATCGTAGGGGGCAACTAAAAAGAGACGTTTGATCGAGCCGGATCAGGCTTCGTGAATCCTTGCGAGGGGGAGTATCCATGGACGCCAGCCAGACGGTTGCACTGCAGCAACCCACAGTCCGACCTGAAAAGGTTTCTTTTCGAACCAATTTGCCCAACTGCAGACGTGATCTGGTACAATGACCGGCGATCGATTGAAAGTGCTGATCGTTGACGATCACGCCCTCGTTCTGCATGGCTTCGCTCTTTCGGTCCTCGAACTGTTCCCCGAAGCGGAGGTCTTCGAAGCGAACTCCCTGGACGCGGCCTTGTCGATCGTACGACGTACGGAGGATCTGTCGCTGGTCCTCTTCGACCTCCACCTGGACAGCGACGACGGCTTGTCCAACGTGCGCCGCATGATCGAGGCGCTCGACGGCGTACCGCTGATCGTGATCTCGGCCTCCGACGAAAGCGCCGACGTGATCGACAGCGTACGCGCCGGGGCCAAGGGCTACCTCCTCAAATCGGGATCTTCGGCCCTGCTCGAACACGCGATCCTGCTGGTCCTGTCCGGGGAAACCTATGTTCCGATGCCGCGCACGGTGCTGGTCAGCGCGGCCACGGCCGAGCCGGACCGTCCGACCAACCACATGCTGGACCGGCTGACCGATCGGCAGAGGGACGTCTTCCAGCTCCTGCTGGCCGGCCACTCCAACAAGGAGATCGCACGGTCGCTGGGCGTTCTGGAAGGAACGGTGAAGGTTCATGTCCGCGCCATCATGCAGAAGCTCGGGGTGAAGAACCGGACGCAGGTCGCCGTGGCGGCGGCACGTGCCGGCTGTTTCCCGGAGGAGGTCTGAACGGCGCTCCGGGGCCGGCGCGAGGGCCGGCCCCGGGATGCCGTCACTTCTCCAGCACGTAGGTACCGGGAGCGTCGCACAGAGCCGGGTGGTTGGCGTTGCCGACCGGCGGGGGCGCCACCTTGCTGCCGGAATGGGCGACCAGCCAGCGGTTCCAGTCGGTCCACCAGCTGCCGTCGTTCCGCTCGGCGGCCTCCAGCCACTTCTCGGGGCTTTCCGCCGGCTTCTCCCCTTCAAGCACCCAGTAGCTGCCCTTCTTGCCGGCCGGATGGTTGATGATGCCGGCGATATGGCCGCTGGTCGCCATGACGAACCGCACCTTGCCTCCGGTCAGCTGGGTGATCCGCCAGGCCGAGTTCCAGGGCACGATGTGGTCCTTCTCCGCTCCGACCGCATAGATGTCGAGCTTGATCCGGCCCAGGTCGATCGGCACGCCGCCCAGTTGGATCTTGCCCGGCTTGATCAGGTTGTTCTCGACATAGGTGTTGCGCAGGTACCAGCTGTGGGCGGCGCGCGCCATGCGGGTTCCGTCGCTGTTCCAGTAGAGCAGGTCGAACGCCGGAGGCTTGCCGCCGAGCAGATAGTTGTTGACGACGTTGCTCCAGATCAGGTCGTTCGAGCGGAGCAGGTTGAACATGTTCGCCATCTCTCGGCTGTCGAGATAGCCCCGCTCCATCATCTGCTGCTCGATGAAGTCGATCTGCGGCTCGTCCATGAAGAAGGCCGTGTCGCCGACGCGGCTGAAGTCCTGCATGGACACCATGAAGGTCGCGGTCCCGAACCGCTTGTCGCCCTTGTCGGCCAGATAGGACAGCGTCATCGCCAGCAGGGTGCCGCCGATGCAGTAGCCCACAGGATTGACGGTCTTGCTCCCGGTGATGTCGCGGACCACGTCGGCCGCGGCGAGCGGGCCCAGGTTCATGTAGTCCTCGAAGGTGATGTCCTCCATCGAGGCATCCGGGTTCTTCCAGCTGACCATGAACACGGTAAAGCCCTGGTCGACCAGGTACTTCACCATGCTGTTCTTGGGCTGCATGTCGAGGATGTAGAACTTGTTGATCCACGGCGGCATGAACAGGATGGGGACTTCCTGGACCTGCTCCGTGGTCGGGCTGTACTGGATCAGCTCGATCAGCCGGTTCCGGTAGACGACCTTGCCCTTGGTGACCGCAAGGTTGCGCCCCGGCTCGAAGGCGGTGGCGTCGACCATGCTGAGCCGGCCCTCGCGCAGGTCGTGAAGCAGGTTACGGGCGCCGTCTGCAAGGCTGGCGCCGCCCGTCTCCATCGCGCGGCGCAACGCCACCGGGTTCGACAGCAGCAGCAGGCTGGGGCTCATCGCGTCGACGAACTGGCGCAGGTGGAACGTGATGCGCTCGCGCTCCTGCGGGTCCATGTCGTTGTCCTCCAGCCCCTGGCGCAGCAGGAAGTCGGAGGCGAGCAGGTACATCTCCTTCAGGGTCCGGTAGACCGGGTTCGAATGCCATTCAGGCGCGTCGAATCGCTTGTCCCCGCCGGCCGGCGCGCCCGACGCGACGCCCCACCAGCGCGCACCCGCCGCGTTCCAGGCCTCGACCGCCGAGGTCCAGATCTGCATGTTCAACTCGGCCGACCGCGTCAGGGTCTTCGCCGGGTCGCGGAGCGACCGGAGCCAGACGATGCGCAGGGCGCGGACGGCCTCGGCCCAGTCCACCGGGATCACCTCCCGGAGCGGGTTGGCGTTCCACACCTTGTCGATCGAGGCCAGCATCGGGTCCGATGCCACGAACCGCTGGAACTGCTCCACCCCGCTGGCCAGCAGCGTCCCGGACAGCGCATCGGCATTCATCGCCCACCAGGGCTGGGCGCCGTCGCCGCCGGTCGCGGGGGCACCCATCATGTTGCCCATGCCGCCGACATTCTGGGACATCCACGACATCCAGAGGCCGAGGGCCGCCTCCGGCGTCGGAATGCCCATGCCGGCCGGCTGTCCGGCATCGTCCTGCCGGCCCGAGCCCTGGGGCGCCTGACCTTGGGAGGTTTGTTCGGGGGCCGGCCGGCCCGGGCTCTCCGAAGCTTCGACGGCCCGCTTCGCAGCCGGCGGCCGTTTGCGCCTGGTTTCATCGCTCTTCATGGTCGCCATGCTGGTTCCCCCCTAATTCTGACGCCGGACGAGCCGGCTTTGGCAGGTTCTGGTCTGTTGGTCCGGGACCTAGCGGGCCGCCGCCGTGGAGCGGCTGCGGTCGGCCTGCTCTCGCGACGGAGCTTCGCCCGGTATGGGCTTCTGCGGGAGGACGCCCGGAGTCGTCTCGATGGAGGGCGTCTCGGGTGTGTCGATGTCGTTCGCGAAGGTAGGTTCATCCTTGCCGCTGCGGGAACCACTCATCTGCTTCTCCCTGGATCCTGAAGCCGGGCGGGTGCGGCGCCTGGCGTTGCCAGAGTCAACACGGGACGAGCGCGATCCTCCCTGAAAAGATTTACCATAAAGCCTTCTTTGGCGGCAGTGGCAGTCATGGGGTGCGTCATTCCGACCGACGCTCAGGCCGACCGGCCGGGCTCCTCCGAACGGACGATTTCCCACATCCAGCGCGTGATCTCGGGCCAGAGGTGTTCGTGCGCCGCCCGGCCGATCAGGGGGCCGACATGCTGGAGCGCCACGCCGACGTCGCCCGCATAGTCGAGCACCAGCTTCCGGTCCGCGGGCGAGGCGTCAATCACCGGAAGCATGGAGCCGGGCGGAATGATCTCGCTGCCCTTGCCGATGACGGCGAGCAGCGGCGCCGCCAGTCCCGACGGCAGCGCCGCCCGGCCGCCGATCGCGAGCAGGCCGCGCGAGAACTGGTTGTCTCGATAGAGCCGTTCGATCAGATCCTCGAAGAACCGCCCGGCGATGGGGAACTCGTCCAGCGTCCACCGTTCCACCGCCAGATGGGTCTTCAGGGCCCTGGGGTCGGCGAGGCTCGCGATCATGTCCACCCGACGCTGCCAGTTGAACTCACGCGGGGACGCCCGCACCGAGACGAGATTGAGGAAGCTTCCCGGGATGTTGCCGAAGGCCTCGCGCAGCGTCGCGGCCGGCGGCGCCTCGGCGACCATCCTGGCCAGCGCGCCGCCGTCCTCCCCGAAATGGAGCGGCGCTTCCACGACGACCAGACCGCGCACGCGGTCGGCATGCATGCTGGCGAACAGGGTCGCCAAAGTGCCGCCGAGCGAATGCCCCGCCAGGAACACCCGCGCGCTCCCGGCGTCCCTGGAGACGGCGGAAACGCATTTTCCGATCAGGCGGTCGGCATAGTCGGCCAGATCGAAGTCGCGCTCGGCCTCGCCGGGCTCGGTCCATTCCGTCATGTAGACCCGGAAGCCTTCGGCCGCCAGCCGCCGGACGACGCTGACATGGGGCAGCAGGTCCCAGATGTAGCCGCGCTTGATGGGCGCGGGAACGATCAGGACGGCGGGACCGGAGGCGGGCAGGGGGTCGTACCGCCGCAGGCGGACCCCGGGTTCCTCCATCACGATCCCGTACGCGCTCTCCTGGGGCCCAAGGCCCATGCCGTCCATGGCGAGGCCGCGCCAGCGGCGGACGGCATCGAAGTGATGGAGCGCGTCGGCCCAGAAGGTCGCGCCACCGGTGGATGTCGGCCGCCTGTCCTCGGTCATCTAGATCAGCTTTCCTTTTTTCGAGCGGCTCCCGGCCGTCACCTTGGAAGAGCCTTGTAACACACGCCGGGCTCATCCGGACAAGCAGACATCGCGGCTTCATCGACGAAGCGTCGCGCCTGCGCATCCGACTTCGCCTGTCCCTGGTTCCGTCCGCGCGGGATCGTGGCCAGTATAGGGCAGATCACCTTCCTGAGGTTTCTTAATATTGACAGGGAAACTATTCCATTACGGACAGGAACGACCGTTCTATCTTTTTACTCAGGTAGTAACCCTAAGCATTCCATGATATCGATCGAAGCGCGGCCGGAACATAACCTCCCTGTCCCGGATAACATAACCAGTTATGGAATGCATGAAAAGGATCAGGCTCCTCTGGACTCTTGAGTGCAGTCTGGCGATTTCCTTGGTTGCCAACGCGGTCCAGGCGGGCGTGATACTCGACCTGTCGGCAGTGCTGACCGCCTTCTTCGCGGCGATGCCGGCCATGCTGTTCGCCGTCATGCGTTGCCGGATGGGCCGCATGCTCATCGACGAGCAGGTGCTTGGGCAAACGTCCGAAATACTGGAAAGCGTCGGCGACGCCTTCTATGCGGTGGATCGCCATTTCAGGTTCACCTATCTGAACCGCAAGGCGCTGGAACAGATCGGCAGGCCTCGGGGCCAGCTGATAGGTCGGCCGTTCCTCGATGTCTTCCCCCAGGCCGAGGGGTCGGGGCTCCACGACAGCTGCATCCAGGTCATGCGCGACGGCAAGGCGCGGGAGTTCGTCGGAGTCTCCCCGATCCTCAAGCGCTGGAAATCCTACCTCGTGCTGCCCCGGCCGGACGGCGGCCTGCTGGTGCATTCCCGCGACATATCCGCCCAGAAGGCGGCGGAAGCCGCGATGCACGAAAGCGAGAAGCGCCTCCGATTGGCGGCACATGCCGCGCGGTTCGGCACTTACGACTGGGATGTCGCGAACGGCCTGCTGTTCTGGTCGCCGGAGAGCCACGCGATCCACGGATTCCACTGCTCCGGATCGATCGTCTGCGAACAGGCCTTCCGCCTGATCCACCCGGAGGACAGGGGCCGCGTCGCGGTGGCGGTCGAACGCGGGCTGGACCCGGGCGGGACGGGCTTCTGGTCGATCGACTACCGCATCGTGCGGCCGGACGGACAGACCCGCTGGATCAACGCCCAGTCGCATGTCGTCTTCGAGGGGGAGCGCGGTGACCGCAAGGCGATCAGGGTGATCGGCACGTTGCAGGACGTCACGGACCGCAAGGCGGCCCAGCAGGCGCTCCTGAGCGAGCGCATGCGGTTCAAGACCGTGGTCGAGCATGTGCCGGTCGGGCTCCTGCTGGTGGAGGTCCCGTCCGGGCGGACCCTGGTCGGGAACCGCCAGGCGGAGCGGATCACGGGATGCAGGATCCCGGAGAACCCCGACGTCTGGCTGCTGGAGCGCTGGAAGGGCTATGACGAGAACGGCCGGGAAATCGCCGCCGACGACCAGCCGCTCGCCATCACCATGGCAACCGGCGAGCCGGCAGAGCTGACCGCCCTGAGCCCTCGGGACGACGGTTCGATAGCCTGGTTGCGGATCACCAGCGCACCGATCCGCGATCCCGACGGAACCGTCACCGGGATCGTCGTGACCATAGTGGACATCGATGCCGAGCGGCGCGGCGCGGATACCCTGCGGGACAGCGAGGCCAGGCTCCGGCGCGCGGTGGAGAATGCCCCGTTCCCGGTCATGGTCCATGCGGAGGATGGAACCGTCGTACATCTCAGCCGGGCATGGCTGTCGATCACCGGCTACGCCGCCGAGGATCTCCGGACCATGGCCGGCTGGACCCGTCTCGCCTACGGCGATGGCGCCGATCCGGTCATGGCCCGGGTACGGTCCCTGTTTCAACAGGACTGCCCGATCGACGAGAGGGAGAACGTGGTGCGGACGGCCGACGGATCGCGCCGGACCTGGAGTTTCCGCTCGGCGCCGATCGGCCGGGACATCGACGGGCGCCGGCTGGTCGTCACCATGGCGGTGGACCTGACCGAGCGCAAGGAGAACGAAGCCCGGCTTCACCTGCTGATGCGCGAGGTCGACCATCGCGCCAAGAATGTCCTGGCCGTCGTGCAGTCGATCCTGCATCTGACGCGTGCCGAGGACCCTGCGGACTTCACGGCCGCGATCGAGGGCCGCCTTGCGGCCATGGCCCGTGCCCACACCCTGTTGGCCGCCAGCCGCTGGTCCGGTGCCGACCTCGCAGCCCTGATCGTCGATGAACTGGCCCCGTTCGCCAGCGTCGGCCGGATCGCCGTCCAGGGACCCGCCGTGTCGATCGCTGCGGAAGCCGCCCAGGCCGTGGCCATGTGCCTGCACGAACTGTCCACCAACGCCGCCAAATACGGTGCCCTGTCGGCTCCCGCCGGCCGCCTGGAACTGACGTGGCGGATGGAGGGGCAGGAGGGAGGCCTTGTCCTGGATTGGAGGGAGACCGGCGGCCCTCCCGTGGCGCCGCCCGAGCGCGCGGGTTTCGGCTCGATGGTCCTTCGGCAGACGGTGGAGAGCCAGCTGGGTGGCGAACTGGTCCTCGACTGGAACCCGGCGGGACTGTGCTGCCGGATCGCGCTGCCCGCTGACTGCTTCTCGGTCGCGGCAGCCGCCGAGCCGATGAGCGAAGCCGTCGATCAAGGGGCGGCGGCGAAGCGGGCCGGTCCGGGCGCGCGCGTCCTCGTCGTGGAGGACGAGGCGCTGACGGCGCTCGCCATGGAACAGGTCCTGCTCGATGCCGGCCTCGCCGTGCTCGGGCCGGTGGGGCGGGTCGAAGACGCCCTGGAACTCCTGGGTGAAACCGTTCCCGACGTCGCCGTGCTGGACGTCAACCTTTTCGGCCGGACGGTTTTCCCGGTGGCCGAGCGGCTTCAGGCACTCGGCGTCCCCTTCCTGTTCTGCTCCGGCTATTCAAGGCTGGATGACATCAGCGACAAGCTGAGGCAGGTTCCCCTTCTGGCCAAGCCGGTACTCGCCGATCATCTCATCGCGACCTTGTCCGACCTGATGGCGAAATACGAGGCCAAGGTCAGCTGATGCGGGCCGGATGTCGGCGGGCGCCTCCCGCCGGGGAAGACGGGACACGCAAGAAAAAAGCCGCTCGGGGAATGCCCGAGCGGCTCGAGTTTTACAGGGAGGAAACGCTGCCCAAAGGACATCGTGAGAGGGACTGTAAGTCGATAATGGTTAACAAGCTGTGAGCGACCTCACAGGTTCTGAGAAAAATCGGGCCTGACGGCGGATTGCATTTGGACCAATTTGTCGCACCCTTCCCCAGGTGCACTTCTCTTGCAGGAAAACGCGTATTTCGCGCATTCGCGAGGATGGGGTCTATCTTTCAGAACTCTTCCAGCCGCTTGGGGCTGCTTTTCAGCAGGGTTTCCAGCATCCCGACGATCTCCTCGATTTCGATGCGGGTCGCTTCGAGCGCATCGGCGGTCTTGTCGTCGATCCCGGCTTCGAAAATCATGTTGTCGAAATAGCCGTTCACCGCCGCGAAGGCCGTCATCTCGTCGGAAAGGATGTCCCAGGCTCCCAGCGAGTGGGTCAGGGTCAGAGGCGGGTTTGAGAAAAAGACGTGGCTGATATGGGTGAACGCGGACAAGGCCTTGAGCTTCGCCCTGATGACCCATTGCTTGAAGCCGGTCGGCAGGCTCTTCTCGACCCGCGGGAACCTGTCCTCGACCGTGAAGATCAGGCTCTGGATTCCAAGGTAGTTTTCCCGGACCTTCTTGTAATGCAGGAACGTCTTGATGGCGCCGCCATTGGACTGGCGCTGAAGATCGGTGATGTCGGCGGCCAGGGTGCGCGCCATCCCGATGACGATCTGGACATCCTTGGGATTGGCTGAGATCGACATGTCCGTCACGTTGGGTCCGCTGCCTCCAGGGGTGGGTCCGAAGCTATCACACCGGTGGAAGATCCGGAACAGGACGGAATACCACCAAGGCGCCGATCCCTTCGTTCGGATGCTCCGGCCGCCGTCGTGATGATCGATCGTCGAGCTTCCCCGCACAATTAAGACAAAAGGCGGGATTCCGCCGCCCTTGCCCACGCAATCCCGCCGTGCGTCGCCATGCGCTTCCGGCCGCTGCTGTCCGGCTTCGGACCGGCTTGGCCAATCTTGCCGTTGGCACGCTGTTCAGCGTCGCCTAAGCTGCATCCGGAAGTACTTCAGCACGGTAAGGGCAGCACGGGAAAGGCGCGCCATGACGGACCGGGAGGAGACCGTCCTGATCGACGGCAGGACCAAGGGCATCCCGCCGGGCCAGGAGCCGTTCGCGCTCGCCGGGATCGGCCGCAAGGGCTGGAACGTGCTGCGGGAGGACATGGTCCTGCCCCTAGCCGTGCTGAAGTCGACCGCCCTGGACCATAACGGCCGGTGGATGCGCAGCTTCCTCGACCTGACCGGGACCGCGCTGGCCCCTCACGGCAAGACGACGATGAGCCCCGACCTGTTCGCCCGGCAGTTCGCCGACGGCGCCTGGGGGCTGACCCTGGCGACGGTGCAGCAGGTCCGTGTCGCCCGCGCCGCCGGGATCGCCCGGATCGTCCTCGCCAACCAGCTGGTCGGCCGCCAGGCGATCGGCTACGTCGCCGCCGAGCTGGCGGCGGACGACGGATTCGACTTCTACTGCCTGGTCGATTCGATCAAGGGCGTGGAACAGCTCGCCGCCGGTCTCGGGGCGAGCGCCCCCGGGCGGCCGCTCCAGGTCATGGTCGAGGTGGGTGCCGCCGGAGGCCGCACCGGCTGCCGCAGCGACGAGGCCGCGCTCGACGTCGCGCGCGCCGTGAAGCGGGCGGAACCGCTTCTGGTCCTGCGCGGGGTGGAAGGCTACGAGGGCATGGTGCGGGGCGACGGCGACCGTGACGGGGCGATCCGGTCCTATATCGACCGCATCGCCGCCGTCGCGGCCGCCTGCGAGGCGGAAGGCCTGTTCGGGCCCGGACCGGTGATCCTGAGCGCCGGCGGCTCCGCCTTCTACGACATGGTGGCGGAGCGCCTGGGCTCGGCGGAACTGGGTCGGGAAACCTTGGTCCTGCTGCGGTCCGGCTGCTACCTGACCCATGACAGCAGTTCCTACGCGGCGCTGTTCGAGCAGGTCCGCCAGCGCATGCCCGAGGTGGACGGCCTCGGACCCGGGCCCGCCGCGGCGCTGGAGGTATGGGCTTACGTGCAAAGTCGGCCGCAGCCCGACAAGGCGATCCTGACGGTCGGCAAGCGCGACATCTCCCACGATGCCGGAATGCCGGTCCCCGCCCTGTGGTTCCGGCCGGGACGGCACGACGCTCCTGCGGCCATGCCGCACGGCGCCGTGGTGACGGAACTGAACGACCAGCACGCGCACCTGTCGATATCGCCGGACTCGGACCTTCGGGTCGGCGACATGGTGGCCTTGGGCGTCTCGCATCCCTGCACCACGTTCGACAAATGGCGGGTGCTGTACGTCGTGGATGACCGGTACGACGTCGTCTCCGCCGTCACGACCTGGTTCTGACCCGGCCAAAGGGACAAATCCAACGTTTCTCCATTGCCAAGCGGCGGCAGCTGGCCCTATGTTCCAGTGTTTTGCGAATAGCTCTCATTCGCGGATATGGGGAAGGCATCGGAACGATGGCTGGTTCGAAGGTCAAGATCTGGGTCGGGCTGGGGACATATGTGCTGGCCAGCAGCGTCGGCGCCGCCGCCTGGGCGGAAGCTCCCAAGGCCGATCACCACGGCAAGCACGGCGTGCAGGTTGCCCAGGCGACCCACGGCCATGGTGGCGAGGGGGGAGAAGGCGGCGAAGGGGGTGAGGGCGGCGAAGGCGGCGAGGCCGGTTCCGACGCGCTCGCCGGGCTGGATGCGGACCAGGCCTATCTGGCGAACATCGCCATGATCCGGGGCCACCTGAACGTCGGCAACGAACTGTATGCCAAGGGCCGCCCCAACGACGCCCTGCCGCACTTCCTGCACCCGGTCGAGGAGCTGTACGGCGAGCTCGATTCGGTGATCAAGGAGAAGAGCGTCTCGCCGTTCAAGGCCGATCTCGACAAGCTGTCCGGCATGGTCAAGCGGAAGGCCCCCGTATCGGAGGTCCAGGCCCAGACCGAGGTCGTCCTGACCCGGCTGACCGACGCGACCGCCGCCGTTCCGGCCGCCAAGCAGACCGACCCGGCCTTCGCCCTGCCGATCGTGATCGGCGTGCTGCGCACCGCGGCGGATGAGTACGCGGCGGCCTTCGAGGGCGAGTCGATCGCCAACCCGGTGGAGTACCAGGATTCGCTGGGCTTCGCCCGCGTCGCCAACGCCTCGGTCGAGTTGCTGACCCCCGCCTTGACCGCCAAGGACGCCGATGCCGCGAACACGCTGCGGCAGGAGATGAACACCCTTCTCCAGGCGTGGCCGTCGGTCGTGCCCGAGCGCAAGGCGGCCATGAGCGCTTCGGAAGTCTCCGGCCTCGTGTCCCGCATCGAGTTCGCGTCGGCCCGGCTGCGCTGAGCGACCGGCACCGGGCGGTGGAGAAGCCATCATGATACTTTGCATCGCACAGGTCCTGCCGCCCGACCTGCTGGAGGACGTCGTCCGCCGCCTGGAGGATGCGCGCTTCGTCGACGGCGCGCGGACCGCCGGCTGGCACGCCAGGCTGGTCAAGGCGAACGAGCAGCTGTCGCCGGCCGACGCAGCCCATGCCGACCTGATCCGTCGCATCAACGCGGCGATCGAGGGTCATCAGCTGTTCCAGATCGCGGCACGCCCCAAGGCGGTCCGGCCGGTCATGATCAGCCGCTACACCGAGGGCATGGAATACGGGACCCATGTGGATGACGCCATGATGGGCGGCATCCGCACCGACGTCTCCTTCACTCTGTTCCTCGGCGATCCCGCGTCCTACGACGGCGGGGAACTTGTGATGGAGGGGACCGGCGGCGAGCAGGCCTACAAGCTCGACGCCGGCTCCATGATCCTCTACCCGTCCGGCGCGCTGCACCGGGTCGAGCCGGTCACCCGGGGCGCCCGCTTCGCCGCGGTCGGCTGGGCGCAGAGCCTGGTGCGCGATCCCGGGAAGCGGGAGATCCTGTTCGACCTGGACACCGCGCGCCGCGCGATCTTCCGGCAGCAGGGCAAGACGGCGGAGTTCGACCTGATCTCCAAGAGCACCGCCAACCTGATGCGGCTCTGGGCGGAGTCCTGACCGTGCTCACCGGGCCAGGTGGCCGTAAGCCGGCTCGGTCGCGATCCGGGAATCCTCGATCGCCGTGCCGACGGTGAAGTGGTAGAGGCTCTGCCACGCCAAGGCCTTGCCGTCGATCCCCAGGGTTTCATGCACCGCGTCGTCGAAGTAGCAGCCGATCCCGGTGCCCGATACCCCCGCGGCGGTCGCTTCCAGATACAGCACCTGGCCGATCAATCCGGCTTCCCAGAACAGGCGCCGATAGGCCCAGGGGCCTTCCTCGTCCAGCGTGCGCCCGAACTCCGCGACCATGCCGAGGCTGAACGCTCCCTTGCCCGCGATGGCCTGAAGGCAGCTGAGCTGCGAAGCGCGCTTTTCCAGGTCGCCGCGTGCAAGCAGGAAAAGCGGCAGGCCGCTCTGCTCCCCCGCCGGCTGCCAGAGGAAGGAGGCATCGCAGGCGGCCTTCAGCTCGGAGAACGAATCCGGGTCCCGGATCAGGGCGTACAGCCCGCGCTCCATCCCCTCGACCCGATGGACGAACAGGAAGAGCGCGATCCGCGCCGGCCAGGGGAAGCCGGTCCAGGGGACGTGCCGGGCATCGGGCAATGTCGCCGCGAGCATGCCGTCCAAGGCCTCCCGCGGAAGGCTCTTCGAAGCATCCATGCGCATGACGCTGCGCCGGCGTCGGATCACGGCGCCGGCGACCTCCCCCGACACCGGAACCGGCGGTCCCGGGACCGGCCGTGGATCCCGTGCATCGCCCGCCGGCTTGGCCGTGAAACGCAGGGCCAAATCCACCGCCGGCCAGGGATCGTGGTCGTCGCTCAGGCGGTTGGCCTGCCCGTACCAGGTCCCGCCGGGATGCTGCGGAAGGATCGCGGCGCAGGGGCCGGGATGGACAAGGGCCAGCAGGTCGGGGTGCTCGCGTTCGAACCGATGTCCGGCGTCCTCGCGGTGCAGCCCAAGCCACTCCGCGACCTCGGCGTCGCCCGGCCGGGCCAGGACGGTCAGGCGCCAGCCAAGGCAGGCGGCGGCGTAGGCCAGCGATCCGACGGCGTGGCCGACATCATGCTGACAATACCGGAAAGCCCTCTCGCCATACTTCCATGCTTCCCGCCAGGCGACCGAGGAGAGCCCGACCATGAAGCCGCCGGGCGGCAGTTCGGGTACGGTCCCGAAGACGCAGCGCTCTTCCAGCGCGTGGGCCGCGACCGCGTAGTGGTACAGCGCCGAGGCCTCGCCGATGCCGGGAAGGGGCGGCAGGACGACGTATCCTTCGGTCGGATGCAGGTTGCCGCTGGACGGGTTGTTGCGCACGGCCCACCGGGCACCGTCGACCGCCTTCCAGGCGCTCACCCCCAGCGCCAGTTCCAGGAACAGTCCGAGCGACCCGATGTCCAGGCGCTGCGGCGGAACGCCGTCCCACCGGCCGAACGGCGGCGTCCGCCGGTCCAGTTCCAGAGGCAGGACGACCAAACGGGCGCCGTGGAAGCGGCGGAAGGGGTCGGGTTGCGACTCCCAATCCAGGAAGGCCGGGCCGAGCGCATACCGGTGCGGCGCATGCTTGGTGCGCCGATGATATCCCCTGATGTCGCGCGGCAGGCTGTCTTCGGGCGCGCCCATGGCGGAATCCTCGTCCGGGGGAGCCGGGGCCGTCCCGGGATGCGGGACGGCCCCGGTTCGCCGGATCAGACCGCGTCGGCCAGGGTCGACCGGGCGAGCTGGAGGGCTTCGCCGATCGCCTCGACCTGCTCGCGGGTCAGGTTCACCAGCCGCTCGGTGACAGGCTGCGGCGGGTCCTGGGTCAGCGCCAGATTCTCGAAAGCCGCGAGGATCTTCAGGGCTTCGGACTGGAGCAGTTCCAGGTGCTCGATTCGCTCAAGGGGGGTCCTGTTCATCATGCCGCTCCGTCATGCTGGGGTCTGGGTCGTGGAGATATGACGTGATGCCGTCCGCCCCGTACTTTAGTCATATTGCGCCGGCTTCGCGCCACGCTTTTCGACGGCGCTCCTTGCAATTGGCGCCTTGCACCGGGAGAGTGCCCGAAAGCGCGGCGGATGCCGGGCAGGAGACGCAGAGGAGGAGCCGGATGTACCGTCACCTGACCACCCAGGACGAGATCGACCGGGAGTACAATCCCCGACTCATCGCCTCGGACGTCGACCGGGTGGTGGCGGGGTGGGCGGAGCGGAGCGCCGCGACCCGCGACGCCTGTCCGAACCGGCTGCGCCGCTCGTTCGGGCCGACGCTGGCGGAGTGTCTCCATGTCTTCCCCGCCGGAGCACCCGGCGCGCCGATCCATGTCTTCGTCCATGGCGGCTACTGGCGGGCGTTCGGGGCCGACGACTTCAGTTTCATCGCCGACTCCGGGCTGGAGCGGGGTGTCGCGACCGTGGTGGTCAACTACGACCTGTGCCCGCGCGTCCGGATCCCGGAGATCACCCGGCAGGTCCGCGGCGCGCTGGCCTGGGTCTGGCACAACGCGGCCGAGTTCGGCGGCGACCGCGGCAACATCGTGGTGTCGGGCCATTCGGCCGGCGGCCATCTGGTGGGGCGCCTGCTGGCGACCAACTGGGTGCGCGACTACGGGCTTCCGGCCGACCTGATCAAGGGAGCGCTGCCGATCAGCGGGCTGTTCGACCTGGAGCCGCTGCGCTGGTCATGGCTCCAGCCGACCATCCAGCTGACCGGCGACGACATCCTGACCGAAAGCCCGATCCGCCGGCTTCCGCCGGTTCCGATTCCCGTCGTCGCCGCGGTCGGCGGCGCGGAAAGCGAGGAGTTCCGCCGCCAGTCACGCGCCTATGCCGACGCGCTGCGGGCCGAGGAGTCGACCGCGGACGTCCTGGAGGTGGCGGGACGCGACCACTTCACCATCCTCGACGACCTGGCCGACGCCGACGGGCCGCTGTGGCGGGAGGCGGAGCGCATGCTGAAACGAACCTCTTGAAGATTCAGCAGGATACCGGCAAAAAACGCCGCTAAACTGCGGCAACGAAGAAGACCGGACAGGGAGTCCCTCGTAGATGAATTCCGTATCCCGCGGCGTCGCCGCCATCCTGGCGGCAGGATTCGCCTGTTTCGCTTCCCCCCTTTCCGCCCAGACCGGTGACGTGAAGGTCGGGATGATCACCACCCTGTCGGGTCCCGGCAGCGGGCTCGGCATCGACGTGCGCGACGGCTTCGCGCTGGCGCTGAAGGACCTGGGCGGCACGCTCGGCGGCCTGAAGGCCACGGTGATCGAGGGCGACGACCAGCAGAAGCCCGACATCGCCAAGCAACTCGCCGACCGCATGGTGGAGCGGGACGAGGTGGACGTCGTGACCGGCATCATCTGGTCCAACCTGGCCCTGGCCCTGATGCCCAGCCTGGAACGGGCGGAGGTCTTCTTCCTGAGCCCGAACGCCGGGCCGTCGCAACTCGCCGGCAAGCAGTGCAACCCGTTCTTCTTCGGCGTCGCCTATCAGAACGACGGCCAGCACGAGGCGATGGGCCAGCACATGCAGTCCCAGGGGATCAAGCGGGCCTACCTGATGGCGCCGAACTACCCGGCGGGCAAGGACGCGCTGACCGGGGTCAAGCGCTTCTTCAAGGGCGAGGTGGTCGGCGAGGTCTACACCGCGGTCGGCCAGCTCGACTACGCGGCGGAGCTGGCGCAGCTTCGCGCGGCGGCGCCGGACGGCGTCTATATCTTCTATCCCGGCGGCATGGGCATCAATTTCGTCAAGCAGTTCGAGCAGGCCGGCCTGAAGGGGAAGGTCCCGCTGTTCGGGCCCGGCTTCAGCTTCAGCGAGGATTCACTGCCGGCGATCGGCGACGCGGCGCTCGGCGTCATGAACACCGCGCAGTGGAGCGGCGACCTCGACAACCCGCAGAACCGGAAGTTCGTCCAGGGCTTCGAGGCCGCCTACAACCGCCTGCCGTCGGTCTACGCGGCGCAGGCCTACGACACGGCGCTGCTGCTGGACAGCGCGGTCCGCAAGGTGGGTGGCAACCTGGCGGACAAGGACGCCCTGAGGGCGGCGCTGAAGGCGGCCGACTTCCAGTCGATCCGGGGCGATTTCAAGTTCAACGCCAACCATTTCCCGATCCAGGACTATTACCTGCGGGAGGTGGTCAAGGACGGCAAGGGCCGGCTGACCAACGTGATCCGCGGCACCGTGTTCGAGGACCACGCCGATCCCTACGCGGCTGAGTGCAGGATGTGAACACGCTTCTGCTGGTGGAGCAGGGGCTGAACGGGCTTCAACTGGGCGTGATGCTGTTCCTGATGGCGGCCGGGCTGACGCTGGTCTTCGGCATCATGGACATGATCAACCTGGCGCACGGCTCGTTCTACATGGTCGGCGCCTATCTGACGGCGACCTTCGCGCCGCTGCTCGACAGCTTCGCCCTGGGCCTGCTGGCCGCCCTGCCGCTGGCGGCCCTGGCCGGCATGGCGGTGGAGATGGTGGCGCTTCGCACGCTCTACCGGCGCGAACACCTGGACCAGGTGCTCGCCACCTTCGGCCTGATCCTGTTCTTCAACGAACTGGTTCGGATCGTCTGGGGTCCGCAGCCGATCTTCCTGAGCCCGCCGGCGTGGCTGGCCGGCACGGTCGAGATCATTCCCGGCGTGCCCTATCCGGCGTTCCGGCTGGCGATCATCGGAGTCGGGCTGGCGGTCGCCGGCTTCCTCTACCTGCTGATCACCCGGACCCGGACCGGCATGCTGATCCGCGCCGGCGCCTCCAACCGGGAGATGCTGGGGGCGCTGGGCGTCGACGTGAAGCGGCTCTACACCCTGGTGTTCGGCCTGGGTGCCGCGCTGGCTGCCCTGGCCGGGGCCATGGCGGGGCCGATCCTGGCGGTCCAGGTCGGCATGGGCGAGAGCGTGCTGATCCTGACCTTCGTGGTGATCGTGATCGGCGGGCTGGGATCGGTGCGGGGCGCCCTGGTCGGAGCCCTGCTGGTCGGCATGGTGGACACGATGGCGCGGGCGCTGCTGCCGACGCTGCTCCGCGCCGTGATGCCGCCGTCCCAGGCGGACGGCATGGGCGCGTCGCTGGCCTCGATGACGATCTATATCCTGATGGCCGCCGTGCTGGCCTGGAAGCCCCGGGGGCTGTTTCCGGCCCATGCCTGACTTCCGTAGCCGCGAAACCTGGGCGGTCCTGATCGGCCTCGCCTTCCTGCTGGCATTGCCGCCGCTGGCGGACGCCATGGGCAAGGGATTCTACATCACCCTGTTCACCCGGATCCTGATCTTCGGGCTGGCCGCCGTCAGCCTCGACCTGATCCTGGGCTATGGCGGCATGGTCAGCTTCGGCCACGCCGCCTTCGTCGGGGTCGGGGCCTATGTGGTCGGCATCCTGTCCTGGCACGTGTTCGACGCCTCGCCGGTGGTCACCTGGCCGGTCCTGGTCGAGGGAACGGAGAACGCCTTCGTCGTCTGGCCGCTGGCGGCGCTCATGGGCGGGCTGTTCGCCCTGGTGATCGGGGCGGTCAGCCTGCGGACGACCGGCATCTCCTTCATCATGATCACCCTGGCCTTCGCCCAGATGCTGTTCTACCTGGCCATCGGGCTCCGGAAGTACGGCGGGGAGGACGGCATCGCGCTCTACAACAAGAGCGAGCTGGTGCCCGCCATCGACCTGTTCGACCGGACCACCTTCTACTATGTCTGCTTGGCGATCCTGGCGGCCTTCCTGGCGCTGTGCCGGCGGCTGGTCGGCAGCCGGTTCGGCATGGCGGTTCAGGGTGCCCGGATCAACGAGCGGCGGATGCGGGCGCTGGGCTTCTCACCCTATCGCCACAAATTGACCGCCTTCGTGATCTCGGGCGCCGCCGCCGGCCTGTCCGGCGCGCTGCTGGCGAATGCCGCCGAGTTCGTCGGGCCGGCCTACATGTCGTGGCAGCGCTCCGGCGAGCTGATCGTGATGGTCGTGCTGGGCGGCATGGGATCGCTGTTCGGTCCGGTATTGGGCGCCGCGGCCTTCCTGCTGCTGGAAGAATGGCTGGCCGACCTGACCGAGCATTGGCAGATCCTCCTCGGCCCGATCCTGCTCTTCGTCGTGGTGTTCGCCCGACGCGGCATCTGGGGCGTCGTCGCCGGCCCGGACCGGCGGGAGCGCTAGCCGATGCTGGAGACCCGGGATCTCTGCAAGCGGTTCGGCGGGCTGGTCGCGACCGACCACGTGTCGCTGTCGATCCGGGAGGGCGAGCTCCATGCGGTGATCGGGCCCAACGGGGCCGGCAAGACGACCCTGATCGCCCAGCTGGCGGGCGAGCTGAAGCCGGACCAGGGCGCCATCCTGTTCGACGGGCGCGACGTGACCCGGCTGCCTGTCCACCACCGGGCCGCCGCCGGGCTGGCGCGGTCGTTCCAGATCACCAGCGTCTTTCCCCGGTTCACCGCGCTCCAGAACGTGGCCCTGGCGGTCCAGGCCCATGCCGGGCACAGCTTCCGGTTCTGGCGCCAAGCCTCCCGGGACGAGGCGCTGAACGGCCCGGCGCGCGGGGCGCTGAACCTGGTCGGGCTGGGCGACCGGGCGGGCGTCCGGGCCGAGCTGCTGTCCCACGGGGAACAGCGCCAGCTGGAGATCGCCATGGCGCTGGCGACCGGGCCGCGCATGCTTCTGCTGGACGAACCCATGGCCGGCATGGGTCCGGCCGAGGGCGCCCAGATGGTGGAGATGCTGCGCGGGTTGAAGCGGCGCTACACCATCCTGCTGATCGAGCACGACATGGACGCGGTCTTCGCCCTGGCGGACTGGATCACCGTGCTGGTCCACGGCGCCGTGATCGCGACCGGCACGCCGGCCGAGATCCGCTCCGATCCCGAGGTCCGCCGGGCCTATCTGGGCGAGGAGGCCGGCTGAGCCATGCTGACGGTCGAGGGCATCGAAACCTTCTACGGCACCAGCCAGGTCCTGTTCGGCCTGTCGCTGGAGGTGGCCACCGGCGACGTCGTGACCTTGCTGGGGCGGAACGGCATGGGCAAGACCACGACGGTCCGCTCGGTCATGGGCCTGACGCCGCCCCGCGCAGGCACCATCCGGTTCGACGGGACGGTGATCTCCGGCCTGCCGTCCTTCCGGGTGGCCCAGGCCGGGCTGGGACTGGTGCCGGAGGGGCGCCAGATCTTCGCCAACCTGACGGTGCGGGAAAACCTGGTCGCCACGGCGCGGCACGGCCCCTGGGACCTGGCCGCCATCCACGAGCTGTTCCCCCGGCTGAAGGAGCGCGGCGGCAACATGGGCAACCAGCTTTCCGGCGGCGAGCAGCAGATGCTGGCGATCGGGCGGGCATTGATGACCAACCCGCGCCTGATGATCCTGGACGAGGCGACCGAGGGGCTGGCGCCGCTGATCCGCCAGGAGATCTGGCATTGCCTGGACCGGCTGAAGGCGGCCGGACAGTCGATCCTGCTGATCGACAAGAACATCGAACCGATGCTGCGTCTGGCGGACCGCCATTACGTGATCGAGAAGGGCCGGGTGGTCTGGTCAGGCACCTCGCCGGAACTGGCGGCCAAGCCGGAGATCCGCCAGCGCTACCTGGGCGTCTGAGCGGCCCTACGCCTCCGGCACCTCGTGGGCGCGGCCGTGCAGGCGGATCAGGCTCGCCAGGTCGGGGTGGCTGGCCGCCACCTTGGCGTGATGGCCGCGAAGCTCCCGGACCAGCGCGCCGCCCCGGCCGAGCAGGTCGTCGGCGATCCCGACCATCAGGCTGTTCGGCCAGCTCCGTGGGCGAACGCGGGAGAGTTCCTGGAAGACCTCGGGCTCGCGCCCGGGATTGTTCTGGGCCATCAGGATCACGGCGGTGGCCGTCGAGCGCGAGACACCGGCATGGCAGTGGATCAGCAGCTGTTCGGCCTTCTCCGCCAGCAGCTCCTCGCCCAGCGTCAAGATCTTGCGGACGTCCCGCTCGCACGGGACGGTCATGCCCGGCCCGGGCTGGAGGGTGTCGTCGAATCGCCAGAGCACCCGGCGGTGCGGCAGGTAGGCCGTGAAATCCTCCGGGTCGGCCCGCTCCGGGTCGAGGATCGAGACCACGTGCGTGAAGCCGCCCTGGGCATGGCCCGCCAGCTCGTCGAGGCCGCAGATGGTGATGCGGTAGGGAAGCAGGGGCGTCGTGATGTCGGTGGTCATCGGTCCGGACGGCTTTCGGCAGTAATTGGGGCGGTTGGGGCTGCGGGAGGAAGCTGGCGCGTTCCGCGGCCAAGGTCAACCTTGCACGACGGGCGCCATGCATGTTCAATCCCCGGAAGAGCCGGGGAGGACAGCGGAATGAACCAATGGATCAGCCGGGCGCGGGCCGCCTGCTTCGCCGTCGCGATCGGGGCGGCGGCAGGGGCGGCGCCGGCGCTCGCCGACGGGGACGGCGACCCGCCGCACCGGCGCTTCGAACTGGGCGATTTCCAGCTGGAGAACGGGCAGGTCATCGAGAGCGGCTTCCTGACATACGTCACCCACGGCACGCTCAACGAGCAGGGAAGCAACGCCGTCCTCGTGCTTCCGGCGCTGATGGCGACCCATCACCGCCATGATTTCCTGATCGGCCCGGGCAAGGCGCTGGACCCGGAAAAGTTCTTCATCATCGCGGCGGACACGCTGGGCAACGGCCGCGCGATCTCGCCCAGCAACAGCAAGACCCAGCCCGGCATATCCTTTCCCCAGTTCTCGATCCGCGACATGGTCGCCGCCCAGCACCGGCTGGTGACCGAAGGGCTCGGCCTGGAGCGCCTGCTGGCGGTCGTCGGCCTGTCCATGGGCGGCATGCAGGCGTACCAATGGGCCGTCAGCTATCCCGACACCATGGCGGCGATCGTGCCGATCGTGTCCATGGGTCGCACCTCCCCCTGGGTCACCGCCATCTGGGAGAGCCAGCGGCAGGCGATCATGGCCGACGCCGCCTGGGCCGGCGGCGACTATGTCGAGCAGCCGACCCAGGGGCTGCGCGCCGCGGCGGCGGCCTTGGAGGTCTGGACCCGGCACTGGGACGGCCTGGACCGGCAGTTCAAGGACAACGGCTCGGTGATCGAATGGCTGGACGCCCGCACCGCCGAGACCGTTGGAGCGTGGGACGCCAACGATTTCATCTATCAGACCCGCGCCGAGGACCTTCACGACATCGCCGCGGGCGGCGACTATGCGGCGGCGTTCCGCGGGATCCAGGCTCGGGCGCTGCTGATGCCCGGCACCCGCGACCTGCTGCACCCCGCCGCGGACGCCCGGTTCGCGGCGAAGCACATTCCGAGGGCCGTGCTGGCGGAGATCGAATCGGACCAGGGGCACATGGCGAGCGGCATGGTCGCCAAGGACATCGAGTTCGTCAACGATACGATCAGGCGGTTCCTCAACGAGGTGCTGAGCGACCTCGTCAAGATATGAGGGCCGGAACGGCGGGCATCCCGGCGTGTTGTGAAGGGGAGACCTTCA
The DNA here is from genome assembly GCF_016806835.2 of Skermanella rosea. NCBI lineage: Bacteria > Pseudomonadati > Pseudomonadota > Alphaproteobacteria > Rhodospirillales > Azospirillaceae > Skermanella > Skermanella rosea. The sequence goes on from NZ_CP086111.1 coordinate 2,598,592, forward strand.
ACGCGGAGGAATTGCCATGCGAACGAAGATGGATGAATTGCGGGAGTTCCGGCTGACCGGACCGATCCCGCCGACGCCGGGCCAGCCCGAACCGGACAACCCGGCCGACCCCGACGCGCCGCCGCCGATCGATGAGCCGCCGGCCCCGATCCCGGTGCCGCCGGTCCATAATCCGCCGGGACCCCTGACTTGACGGCGTAACGGCGGCGGGAGCCGGAGCGCCCGGCCATGTCGCATATTGCCCCGCGGAACGGCATCTGCTTTGGTAGGGACCTTTCCAGCCTTTCCGCAGAACCGGACCCATCCCATGCTCTCCGTCGCTCCCGTCCTGGACCATCTCGACCGTGACTTCGACGCCGCCGTCGGCCGGCTGTGCGACCTGCTGCGCATCCGGAGCGTCAGCACGGACCCCGCCTATGCGGGCGAGACCCGGCAGGCGGCGCAGTGGCTGGCCGGCCAGCTGACCGGCATGGGATTCGAGGCGAGTCTGCGCGACACCCCCGGCCATCCGATGGTGGTGGCCCACCATCCGGGGCCGGAGGGGGCGACCGGGCCTCACCTGCTCTATTACGGCCACTACGACGTGCAGCCGCCCGAGCCGCTGGACCTGTGGAACAGCCCGCCGTTCGAGCCGACCGTCGTGGACGCCAGGCACGGCAAGCGGGTGGTGGCCCGGGGCGCGGTGGACGACAAGGGCCAAGTGATGACCTTCATCGAGGCGTTCCGCGCTTGGCACGCCGTCCACGGGACGATGCCGACCCGGATCACCGTCCTGCTGGAGGGCGAGGAGGAGACCGGCAGCCCCAACCTCGTCCCGTTCCTGGAGGCGAACAAGGCGGAGCTGGGCGCCGACGTCTGCGTGGTGACCGACACCAACAGCTGGAACATAGAGACGCCGGCGATCACCTACATGCTGCGCGGCATGCTCTACCTGGAGGTCACGCTGCACGGCCCGAGCCACGACCTGCATTCCGGCATGTATGGCGGCGCCGTGCTGAACCCGAACAACGCCCTGGCGCGTATCCTGGCCCAGATCCACGACGAGGCGGGGCGCGTGCAGTTCCCCGGCTTCTACGACGACGTGGTGCCGCTGTCGGAAGCGGAGCGGGAGCAGTGGCGCGGCCTGGGGTTCGACGAATCCGGCTTCCTGGCCGGCGTGGGCCTGAAGACCCCGCGCGGCGAGGAGGGCTGGAGCACCCTGGAGCGGGTCTGGGCCCGGCCCACCTGCGACATCAACGGCATGTGGGGCGGCTACACCGGGGCGGGATCGAAGACGGTGATCCCGGCCCAGGCCTCGGCCAAGTTCAGCTGCCGGCTGGTCGCGGGGCAGGACCCGAAGAAGATCCTGGCGGGCATCCGGGAGTTCCTCGACGCGCGCACGCCAGCCGACTGCCGGTGGGAGATCAAGACCTTCGGCAATTCGCCGGCCATCAAGGTTCCGGCGGAGCAGCCGCTGATGCGGAAGGCCATGGCCGGGCTGGCCGACATCTACGGCAGGCCGCCGGTGCTGATCGGGTCGGGCGGGTCGATCCCGGTGGTGGGATACATCCAGCGGATCCTGGGGTTCGACAGCATCCTGGTCGGCTTCGGGCTGGAGGACGACCTGATCCATTCGCCGAACGAGAAGTTCGAGCTGAAGTGCTACCGCAACGGCATGCGGTCCCACGCCGCCATCCTGGCCCGGATGGCGGAGGGCTGAGTCGCTCAGGGTTCGTGCGGGCGGGTGCCATAGGGGTTGTGGACCGGCTCGATCACGTTGAGGTGGACGAGCCGGGCGAAGATCGACACCGGCGTCCGCAGGAACAGCTCCAGGATATCCAGCACGGCGACGCCCTCGCGCCACATCCGGAGCAGGCGTTCGTCCTGTTCCGGAGTCCAGGGCTGGCCGCGCCGCAAGGGTTCCGGGCAGCGGTCGCGGCGGACCTTCTGGAGCCGGGGATCGATCGCCTTCCGCGCCGCCTTGAGCGCGGCCTTCTCCCGGTTGATCTCGGCCCGGACGGCACGGCGCTCCTCCGCCGTCAGGTCGGGCAGGGTCTCCAGCCAGCCATGCACGGTCCGGCAGGCGAGCGCGTCGGCCGCCGCCCGGTGCCACGGCCCGGCGGCGACGTGGCCGGCGCGCTCGGCGGCCAGCGACAGCTTGAGCGCGTAGCCCAGCTTGGCGCGGCAGAGATTGACCGTGCAGGTGCTCTCCGCGATGCCGGCCGCCGCCTCGCCGACGACGGCAAGGTCGAACTGCGCGTTGTGGGCGACGAAGCGTGCGCCTTCCAGGATGCGGGTCAGTTCGGGCCGGATATCGTCCCAGGTCGGAGCCTGGGCCACCATCTCGTCCGTGATGCCGTGGATCTGGGTGCAGAACGGCGCGATCGGGTGCATCGGGTTGACCAGTTGGTCCATCAGAACGGTGCCGTCCTGGTCGATCACCGCGATTTCCAAGAGGCCGGCGGGACCGTTCCTGACCCCGCTGGTTTCGGTATCGACGTAGAGAGTCCTCATCAAGCTTCCCGCTTCCGTGTGATGTCGGAATATTTAGTCGGAGTCGGGCCGTTTCGAAACGGGATGTTGGTGCCGGCCTGCGATGGAAGGGACAGGCCGCCGTCCGGCTCAACGCTTGACGTTTAACGCGCGGCGATATACCGTCACCCGATGATAAAGAGTTTCCGTGACAAGACCACCGAGGAGCTTTTCCGGCTCGGATCTGCCAGGAGATTTTCGTCAGTTTCGAAAGTGGCCTCGCGTAAACTCGACATGATCAATGCCGCGATCGCACTGGATGATCTTCGCAGCCCTCCCGGCAACAGGCTGGAAGCGTTGAAGGGAGATCGTTGCGGGCAACACAGTATTTGCATAAACGAACAATGGCGCATCTGCTTCCGATGGAGTGGCGACGGTGCCGACGACGTGGAGATCGTAGATTATCACTGACGATCATCAGCCTGGAGGGTACATGAGACTGAAGACCCACCCTGGAGAAGTGTTGCGCGAAGAATTCCTGGCTCCCCTTGGGCTATCCGCGAATGCCCTTGCCACGGCGTTGCGTGTGCCCGTTACGCGTATCAGCGAAATCATCCACGAACGACGCGCCGTCACGGCTGATACGGCTCTGCGCCTGGGTCGCTACTTCGGCACGTCACCCGAGTTCTGGATGAATCTTCAGCAAGCTTACGATTTGTCCGTCGTGGCCAGGGACCGCGGCGGCGATATAGAACGTGACGTCCAGCCGCGGGCGGCGTAGCGAGCCGTAGCCCTTCCGCCCCTGCGGCGCATGCCGCCCATGAGCCGGTGCGACTGGACATACCAGTCCGTCCTGGTCCAGATTAGCGGCCGAACCGAAGCGCCTGGGGACATCGCGATGCCGGCCGAAACCTTCCTGCCTCCCGCGGCCGATCTGCCGAAGCCGGAAATCTATGCCGACCTGAAGTCCCAGCTCGGCGGGCTGATGGCGGGGGAAACGGACCTGATCGCCAATGCCGCCAACATGGCGGCCGTGATCTATCACGGGCTGCCGGAACTGAACTGGGCCGGTTTCTATTTCATGAAGGACGGCGTCTTGGTGCTGGGGCCGTTCCAGGGGAAGCCGGCCTGCATCCGGATCCCGGTCGGCAAAGGCGTTTGCGGGACGGCGGTCGAGCAGGGCGTCAGCCAGGTGGTGCCGGACGTCCATGCCTTTCCCGGACACATCGCCTGCGATGCCGCGTCTCGGTCGGAGTTGGTGGTGCCGATCGCGGTGGATGGCCGGGTGATCGGGGTGCTGGACCTGGACAGTCCGGTGCCGGGGCGGTTCGACGAGCAGGACAGGGCCGGGTGCGAGGCTTTGGTCGCGGTGCTTGTCGACCATATAAGATAAGCAAGAGAGATCAGCGGAGGCGACTGCAAAGCCCTCCGGAGGGAATGGATCAGGAGGGAACGGGAATGTCCGATGTACAGCCGCTGACGATCCGTCTGAGCGCCGCGGACAATGTGGTGGTGGCGCGGGTCAACATGCTGCCGGGGGCGCCGATCGGGGTCGGCGACGTGGCGTGCCGGGGGCAGGTGCCGCGCGGGCACAAGATCGCGATCGAGCCGATCGCGGCCGGCGAGCCGATCCGCAAGTACAATCAGATCATCGGCTTCGCGACGGTGGACATCGCCCCCGGCGACCATGTCCATGTCCATAACGTCGAAATGCACGATTTCGCGCGCGACTACGCGTTCGGCGCCGATGTCAAGCCGGTCGATTACGTGCCGGAGGCGGAGCGGGCGACCTTCCTGGGCTTCAAGCGGGCCAACGGGAAGGTCGGCACGCGCAACTATATCGGCGTGCTGTCCAGCGTGAACTGCTCGGCCACGGTGTCGCGCTACATCGCGGCGGAGTTCGAGAAGCCGGGCGCGCTCGATGCCTTCCCCAACGTGGACGGCGTCGTCGCGATCACCCATTCGACCGGCTGCGGCATGGCCGACAGCGGGGAAGGCTACGCGAACCTCCAACGGACCCTGTGGGGCTATGCCCGCAACCCCAACTTCGCCGGCGTGCTGCTGGTCGGGCTGGGCTGCGAGGTCAACCAGATCGACTTCCTGCTGGAAGCCTACGGCATCGAGCGCGGGCCGATGTTCCAGACCATGAACATCCAGGGACTGGGCGGCACGCGGCGGACCATCGAGTTCTGCCGGCAGCGCGTGATGGAGATGCTGCCGCTGGCGAACGAATTCACCCGCACCCCGCAGCCGGCCAGCGAGCTGCTGGTGGCCTTGCAATGCGGCGGGTCCGACGGCTATTCCGGGATCTCGGCCAACCCGGCGCTGGGCGCCGCGGTCGACATCCTGGTGCGCCACGGCGGCACCGCGGTCCTGAGCGAGACTCCGGAGGTCTACGGCGCCGAGCACCTGCTGACCCGCCGTGCGGTCAGCCGCAAGGTCGGGGAGAAGCTGGTCGAGCGCATTCGCTGGTGGGAGGGCTACACCGCCCGCAACGGCGGCGAGATGAACAACAACCCGTCCCCCGGCAACAAGGCCGGCGGACTGACCACCATCCTGGAGAAGTCGCTGGGGGCGACCGCCAAGGGCGGCACGACCAACCTGGTGGAGGTCTACAAATACGCGGAGCCGATCACAGCCAAGGGCTTCGTCTTCATGGACACGCCAGGCTACGACCCTGCGTCGGCGACCGGCCAGGTGGCGGGCGGGGCCAACGTGGTGTGCTTCACCACCGGGCGCGGCTCGGTGTCGGGGTTCAAGCCGGCGCCCTGCATCAAGCTGGCGACCAACACGACCATGTACGAGCACATGGAAGAGGACATGGACATCAACTGCGGGACGGTCGCCGACGGGCTGGAGACGGTCGAGCAGGCTGGTGAGAAGATCTTCCGGAAGATTCTGGAAGTGGCGTCGGGTACGCCGACCAAGAGCGAGGCCCAGGGCTTCGGAGACAACGAGTTCGTGCCGTGGCAGATCGGCGCGGTAATGTGAAATCCTGGACCAGAAAAGAAGTGGAGAACCAGACACCATGAAGCTGTTGCGCTATGGCCCGCCCGGTGCGGAGAAGCCCGGTATCCTGGACGCCGAAGGCCGCATCCGCGACTTGTCCGGCGTGATCGACGACATCGGGCCGGCGACGCTGGACGATGCCTCGCTCGATCGCCTGCGCGCGATCGACCCGACGACGCTGCCGCTGGTGGAGGGAAATCCCCGCATCGGCCCCTGCGTCGGCAACGTGTCGAAGTTCCTGTGCATCGGCCTGAACTATGCCGACCACGCTGCGGAATCCAACCTGCCGGTTCCCCCGGAGCCGGTGATGTTCATGAAGGCGCCATCGGCCATCTGCGGTCCGAACGACACCGTGATCATCCCCAAGAACAGCACCAAGCCGGACTGGGAAGTCGAGCTGGGCATCGTGATCGGCAAGAAGGCCCAGTATGTCGAGGAGGCCGACGCGCTGGATTATGTCGCCGGCTACTGCGTGGTCAACGACGTGTCCGAGCGGGCCTTCCAGATCGAGCGGTCCGGCCAGTGGGTCAAGGGCAAGAGCGCCGACACCTTCGGCCCGATCGGCCCCTGGATGGTGACCCGCGACGAGGTCCCCGACCCGCAGAAGCTGAAGCTGTGGCTGGAGATCGACGGCAAGCGGTTCCAGGACGGCACGACCGAGACCATGGTCTACGGCGTTCGGCACCTGGTGCATTACTGCAGCCAGTTCATGACGCTGCTGCCGGGCGACATCATCTCCACCGGGACGCCGCCGGGCGTCGGCATGGGGCAGAAGCCGCAGGTGTGGCTGAAGCCGGGCAACACCATGCGCCTGGGCGTCGAGGGGCTGGGCGAGCAGGTCCAGAAAGTCGAGGCCTACTCGGGCAAGTGACGGCCCGCCGCTTCAGCCCCCGGGCGGGTTGAAGCGGATCAGGGCCCGGCGGGGCAGGAAACGCGGGTTGTTCCGCTGGCGCTCGGAGAAGGGCGTCAGCGGGTCCCGATCGACGTTCGGGTTCTCCGACACGATGCCGGTCGTGCGAAAGTCGAAGAAGCTGGCGTTGATCGTGAAGTCGGGCAGGCGCCAGACGATCCTGACGGCGCTGGGCACCGCGATGTCGCCGTCCCGCGCCGTCTCCTCCGGTTCGCCATAGCGGTCGGTCAGGGCCCGGACGATGTCCTCGAACACCACGGGCGTCGCCTGCCGGCCGCGCCGTTCCAGCAGGATCTGCCCCAGGCCGCCGGTCCGGCGGTCGATCTGGAGGAAGGCGCGGAACGGGATGCCGCCGACCTCGACATCCTCGACCGTGGTTTCCGAGAAGTAGCGTCCGAAGTCCCAACGGCCGGGCAAAGGGTTGGCGGATTCGCCCAGGGCGTCGGAAATCTCGGCCGGGCTCATGCCCCAGCGGACGCGCCCCAGGGTCTCCAGGTCGGCCGCCAGGGCGGCAGCGGCCAGGACGGCGGATTGCAGCGCCGAGACCAGGAGGAGCGCCGCGGCCAGGCGGGCCATCACCGCCGTCCCCCCGCCGACTGCCCGTAGAAGCGGGCGACATCCTCGTTCATCAGGCGGCGCTGCTCGGGCCGCATATACATCATATGGCCGCCCGGGTAGGTTTTGACCGCGAGGTTCGCCTTGACCTCGGCCGGCAGGCGGAGCTGGTCGATCAGCCAGCGCGACGCCAGGTAGGGGGTCACAAGGTCGGTGATGCCGTGGGTCACCAGGACATGCATGTCGGGATTGACCGCCAGCGCTTCCTGAAGCTCGTCGGTCGCCCCGACATAGCCCTGCTGCCGGCCGAGGTCCCAGTTCCACTCGCCGGAGACGCGGCGGTTCAGCAGCCGGTAGGGCACCTCCGTCTCGAAGCCCAGCTCCGTCCGGACGTAATCATTGAACACGGCGGAGTAGGGAGCGATCAGGGCGTCCAGGAAGGGGTCGGACCCGACCGACTGGCGTTCGGGGCTGGGGTCGGGAGTCCTGATCGTCCCGTCGTAGAGGCTGACCACACGCCCCGGTTCCTGCGGCAACTCCTTGGCGAAGAGCTGGATCGGCAGTTTGGCGCGGAACCGCTCCACCACGTGCACCGGCACGCCGGTCAGTCGGGCGACGCGGGCGTGGAAGGCCTTGGCCTCCTCGCTGTCCGGCTCGCTCATCGAGGCGAGGCCGACCAGATAGCCTTCGAGCGCGAAACGTTCCGCCTCCTCCAGCGAGGTTCCGTCGCCCCGGCCGAGCGCCTGGGCCGAGGCGGCCATGGAGGGCAGGGTCATGGCCCAGCCGAGCAGGTCGAAGTCGCCCCCGCGCAGCAGCGAGAATTCCAGCGCCGGGGAGACCAGGACGAGCCCGTTCAGCGCGATGCCGGCGTCGCGCTGGAGCTGGCGGGCCATCAGGACCGCGCGAAAGCCCCCATAGCTCTCGCCGGCGATGTATTTGGGCGAGGCCCAGCGGCCGTTGCGGGTCAGCCAGAGCCTGACGATCTCCGACATGCTGGAGACATCGCCCTGGACGCCGAGGAAGCGCTTCTCCGCGTCGTCCTCCTTGCCGGTCGCGCGGGAAAAGCCGGTGCCGACGGGGTCGACGAACACGAGGTCGGTGAAGGCCAGCCAGGTTTCCGGATTTTCCTGGAGCCGTGCCGGCGGAGGCGCCAGCGTGCCGTCCGGATTGGTGACCAGCACCTTGGGGCCGACCACGCCCAGATGCAGGAAGGCGGAGGCGGCGCCGGGGCCGCCGTTGAACAGGAAAGTCACCGGGCGGTCCGAGCGGCCGGCATCGCGCGCGATGTAGGAGGCCACGAAGATGCGGGCGGTCGTTTCCCCCTGGCCGTTGACGATCGGCATCATCTCCGCCGTGGCGGTGTAGTCGAGCCGGCGGCCGGCCAAGTCGAGCGCCAGTTGCCTGCGTGCCGGGGCGGCATCCGGGGCCGGACCGGGAGCCGGTGTCGCCGCCTCCTCCGTTTCCTCGGGTGGTTGCAGCGGCATCTCCTGGGCGGCGACGGGCGGGCCGGCCAGCAGCCAAGCGGCCGTCAGGGCTGCGGCAAAGGACCGACGGGGAAAGGGCGGCGAGTTCTGGAGCATCCGGGACCTTCGCTGACTGGCTGCGACGACGGGTTCTTGGAAACCTCAACCTTCCGGGGTGCGGGATGATCCGACATTCCGGTCACAATGAAGTAACTAATTTGAGCTAAACACTTTCCGATGCGCTTCGAGGACGTCCAAGAAGATCAAGCTTCTGGTGGAACATGGAACTTGGCACTGCGGTTACCACCGTCAAAGGCGACCCGATCACGGTCGCCGACGTGATCCTTCACCTCAAGGCCAAGGGGACCTTCCGCACCGCGATCTATGAGATCATCGAACGGCGGGTGGTCGAGTACAAGCTGGAGGAGCATGGCGTCAGCCTGACCGACGTCGAGATCGAGGAAAGGGTCCATGGCCGCAAGACGATGCTGGCGCTGTGGGACGAGAACGCTTTCGCCTCCTATCTCAAGCATTTCGGCCTGACCCGCGAGCAGTGGCTGGACACGCTGGCGGCCGACATGCGGCGGGAGCGGCTGCGCGACCTGGTGGTCACCAGGGAGCTGGTGCAGAATCACTACCGCCAGAACAGCGCCCGCTTCACCTCCGTCTCGATCGCGCGGATCGCCTGCCGCACCAGGGCCGACGCGGAGCGCGCGCTGGCTGCGGTCGGCGCCCGGCAGGCTGATTTCGTGGAGCTGGCGCGGACCTACTCGGTCGATGACAATACGAGGCTGAGCGGCGGCTATATCGGCAACCTGAAGCGCGGCATGCTGCCGGCCGAGGTGGACGAGCGGGCCTTCGCCTGCGGTGAGAACGAGATCATCGGCCCGTTCTCCGAAAACGGGCTGTGGACCATCTACAAGGTCTATTCGCGGACCGTGACCAAGCTGAACGACGCCCTGACGAAGCAGATCAAGGACCACATCTTCGAGGAGTGGCTGCGCCATCAGGTCTGCGTCGCTCCGGCGTGACCGTGGGGATCCGGGATCGGGGCCGTTCCGTGGCAACGGCGAAGCCCGCGAAACCCATCCGGAAGCGGACGCCGCCGAAGCCGGCCGGCAAGGCTTTGGCCAAGCGGTCGCGGGACGAGGACCGGCATCCGCTGAAGGCGGCGACGCTGCTGTTCTCCTCGCCGAACCCGCTGTTCCGCGCGCCGGTCTATGTCCTGTTCTTCACGCTGCTGGGAATGCTGATCTATTCCTTCTTCGCGACCAAGGACACGACGGTGGAGGCGCCGCTGATGCTCCAGCGGCAGGCGATGATGATCCAGGCGGTCGGCGGCGGGCTGGTGGAGGCGGTCGAGGCCGGCGAGAACGCAGCGGTGTTCGCGGGCGATCCGCTGGCCACGATCCAGGAGAAGATCCGGGCGGCGACCACGCCCGAGCAGGAGGCCATGCAGCGCCAGATCGCCGACCTTCAGCAGCAGGAGCGGGAGGCGGCCAAGGAGTACGATTTCCGCCTGAGCCAGCTGGAACTCGACCGACTGAACCTGGAGCGGCGCCGCGCCACCGAGCAGGGGGCGATCGACAACCGCATCCGGCAGATCGAGATCCAGCTCCAGATCACCCAGCGCAACCGCCAGGGAATCGACGAGGATCTGGCGAACGCCCGGCAGGACCTGGGCGTCCGGCAGCAGCTCTATGCCATGCGCGACATCCCGCAGGTGGAGCTTCAACGTGCCCAGACCCGGGTCAGCGATCTCCAGCGCGCGCAAGTGAATGCCGAGTCCGACATACAGAACGTCAGGCTGGCGCTGGAGACCGCGCGGGCCGAACGGGTCCAGATGGCGCAGACCTTCTCCCAGTCCAGGCTGGAGAACGAGATCGAGAACCTGAAGAGCGCCCGGCAGCGCGACCAGGCGCTGATCCGCGACCGCATCGACGAGTTGACCAACCGACTGCTGGAATCCCGCACGCTGGTCCCGGGTGTTCGTTACGACGGCGAGAAGGCGCTCTACAGCAGCGTCGTGGACGGCGTGGTGACGGCGGTCCATGTCCAACGCGGCACGATCATCAATCCCGGCATGCCGATGTTCACCATGGTGCGGAACACGGCGCCGCTGGAAGCCCATGTGCTGATCAAGAACCGCGACATCGGCCGGATCAGGCGCGGCCAACGGGTGCAGATCAAGTACTTCGCCTATCCGGGAGTCGACTACGGCGTTCAGAACGGGATCGTCGCCGACATCGCGGCCAAGCCGGACAGCCAGCCCGGCGGGCAGTCCATGTACCTGGTCAAGGTGGCGCTGGAGCGCGAGACGGTGACCGGGCTGAACGGCGTGACCAAGACGCTGGAGATCGGCCTGGAGGGCACCGCCGAGATCAAGACCGGCGAAAAGCGCCTGATCGAAATCCTGTTCGCCCCGGCTTCCCGCTTCTTCCAGAAGGAAGAGGGCTGAGGTCCCGGATGGCCGCCGACACCGCGGATCTCCTTACCGGTGCCGGAATACCACCACTGCGATGATCGCCGCAGCGAATTTGTGTTCGGGATCGGCCCGCGGCAGGGCAGGATACCGCCATGACGATCTCTCTCACCGAACAAGCCGAATTCCTGGCAAGCGCCCGCAAGGCGGGCCGCGCGCTCCGGGAGTTTCCGGGCCACCCGCCGGCGAACGTGGACGAGGCCTACCGCCTTCAGGACGAGGTGCGGGCCGCCATGGACGAACCGGTGTGCGGCTGGAAGATCGGCGCGACCAGCCGCCCGGTCCAGGAGGCGATCGGCACCGACGAGCCGTTCGCCGGACCCCTGTATGGTCCGCGTTGCCACGGCACCGGTGCCGAACTGCCCGTCCCGGAAGGCGTCCTGGGGGTGGAGTGCGAGTTCGCGTTCCGCCTCGCCCGTCCGCTGCCGCCGCGCCCTCTTCCCTATGCGCCCGAAGAGGTGGTCGAGGCCGTGGGCAGCGTGCATCCGGCCATCGAACTCGTCGGCCTGTACCTGCCGCCGGAGGCGTTCAGGGATGTCCGTTGGTGCATCGCCGACCATGCGCTCGACGTCGCCTTCGTCGCCGGTGCCGCGATCCCTGACTGGCGCGGTCTCGATCTTCCGGCGCTGCCGGTCCGCTGCATGGTCAATGGCAGGGAGGTCGCCGCCGGCACCGGGGCCGCCGTCCTCGGCGACCCGGTGACGGCGCTGACCTGGCTGGCGAATGCGCTCTCCCGCCGTGGCTGCGGCTTGCTGGCCGACGACTGGATCAGCACGGGCACCTGTACGGGCATCCAGCCCGTCCGGCCGAGGGATGTGGTCGAGGCGGTGTTCGGCGGCACAGGCAGCGTCCGCGTGGCCTTTACCGGCGCTTGATACGAATGATGCCGTCAGGCTGATGCTCGATCATGCGCTCCCGGCTTCATCACGCGGCGTTGCGGCGCCTAGGCCGCCGCCTCCAGCGTGCCGGTCCGGGCGAACGCGACGAGGTAGCGGGCGAGGGCGCCGAACACGGTGTGGCGGTGTTCGGGCGGCAGCCACATGACGAACGGGCCGGGGTTGCAGTCGAGATATGTGAGCTTGCCGTCATCGTCCAGGATGGCGTCCCAGGCGGCATAGTGCAGGCCGAGGGCACGGTTGGCCCGGACGATGGCCTTCTCCTCCGCCGGGTCCAGCGTCACCGGCTCGAAGCCTCGGGTCGCGGTCCGGGAATCGACGCCGTCGGCCAGGATGCGGAGCGGCAGGACGACGCGGTCGGCGACGATGTGGATACGGATGGTGGAGCCGGGCACCCGATGCTGGAACAGCGCCGGGCACAGCAGTAGCTCGTCCAGCCGGGTCCTGTCCTCGGCCGTGACGCTGCGGGTGGAGCCGACGCCGATGGCGGGCTTGACGACCGCCTCCCCGACTTCGTCCAGGAAACGCCCGGCCTCGTCCGGGCAGCTCGTGCTGAGCGACCTCGGCACCCGGAAGCCGGCGGCGCGCAGCTTCTCGTAGAACTGCCCCTTGCTGTTGTGGTCGATGTAAGCGGAAGTCAGCCGGTTGATCACCAGCCGGCCGCCCAGGTGCAGATGCTCGAAGAAGCCGTAGGTCGCGGCGTTCAGCGCCTGTTCCTGGATGTAGGACACGCGGTACTCGGCATAGCTCGCCTCGTTCAGCACGGGCGGCAGGACGGGCAGGGTGCGGGGCGCCGTGCAGCGGATATGGACCGCCCGAATGTCACCGAAGTCCGTGTCGCCCCAGCGGGCTGCCGCGGCGGAACCGGGCGCCCCGATGGCGACCGTCGGCTTGCCCGGCCGCCCGACCTGGATGTCCAGGACCACGGGCTCGGCCCCCAGCGCGGTCACCTCGGCGGCGATCTCGGCGATCTGGGCACTGTCCTGGTTGGCGAACAGGGCAATCTTCGCGGTCATTCCGGGCATCTCCGCAGGGTCGTCGCCGACCGGTCAGGAACCGAGGTGGTCAGAAGCTGATATTGATGGAGCCGATGGCGGTGTTGTCGGCGGCTCCCCCGCCCAGCGCGCCGCCCGCGGTGGCGGAGGAATACCCGTCGCCGCCGGACCCGGACGCGCCCGCCTGGCCGAACGAGGCTCCGAACCCGCCGCCGGCCGATGCCGAGCCCGACCCCGTGCCGCCGACCCCGGAGGAGCCGGCATGGCCATGGCCGAACGCGTCGCCGCCGGATTTCCCGCTTTGGTCGAAGTTCAGATCAGTGCCCATGGACAAACTCCCTGCCGCATGCCGTCGCCATACCGAGCCGAGGTTGCAACCAGAAGGAAATAATCGGTCGCGCGCATATGTCGTAGCGGGTGCCGTACCAGTCGATGTACCATTTGTTTCGGGCTTCGTCCATGGCTTCGTCCGGGCCAGCGCCTGCGGTGGCAAATCCAGAAGGTTAGACACCGAAGCGGCACGGTTTCCTTCAATTTTATATTTATCTTGAGTCACTCGGACGGGAATGACATTAACTCAGGGTGGACCGGACTGCCTCCCGACGGGCGCCGGCCCCCGATCAGGATGATTTCTTGAATGACAGGCACCAGACCCCGCTCAGTTCAGTATGCCGGCCTCACGGATGTCGGCCGCGTCCGCTCCCAGAACGAGGACTCGTTCCAGATCGATCCGGATCTCGGCCTCGTCCTCGTCGCGGACGGCATGGGTGGCCATGTCGGCGGCGACATCGCCAGCCGGACAGCGATCGAGGCGGTCAACGACTTCATCCTCGAATACGAGCCGGTGCCGGACGGGTTCGACCGGACGGGAACCGAGGGATCGATCGAGATCGCCCGCACCGCTGTCCATCGCGCGAACCAGCGGATCGTCGGCCTGAACCATGAGCGGGGGCTGCCGGACAACCGGGGGATGGGCACGACCATCGTCGGGTTCTGGCTGCCGTCGGGCTTGTCCCCGGCCATCGTCTTCCATGTCGGCGACAGCCGGCTCTACCGGCTTCGCGGCGGGCGGCTGGACCAGATCACCCACGACCACAGCCTTTACCAGGCCTGGGTGGATGCCGGCCGATCGGGTGCCCCGCCGAACCGCAACATCATCATGCGGGCGCTGGGCGTCGCGGACGATGCCGAAGCCGACGTATCCGTCGAGGAGACCCGGGCGGGCGACATTTTCCTGCTGTGCTCCGACGGCCTGAACGGCATGGTCCCGGACGACACGATCATCGACATCCTGATCGAGCCGCTGCCGCTGGAAGAAGCCTGCCGCCGGCTGGTCGAGGAGGCGAACGCCCATGGCGGCCGCGACAACGTGACGGTGGCCCTGGTTCGGTTCGACTGACGGGATCCCCCCGCTATCCGGCCTCCCCCTCGATCGTGCCGCAACGGTACCGGATGACATTGTCCGGGTCCTCGGCCGGCGCGATCCCGAGGGAGATCAGGCCGGAGGTCAGCAGGTAGGTCGGTTCCCGCTTCAGCACCAGCAGGCGCTGGCTTTCGTCGAGGCAGAAGGTGCCGTTGGTGCTGTGGTCGGTCAGGGTGAACCGGCCGTTCATGATCTCCAGCGTGGCATGTCGGCGCGAAGCCCAGTCGCTGTTGATCACCAGCCCGCAACCGACGTCGCGCCCCATCAGCACCGGCGCCGAGCCGGTGTCGAGGCGGAGCTGGCGTCCCCGGTGGGTCAGGATCAGGATGCCCCGGCGCTTGCCGCTGGCGCCATCGAGCTGGCCGGCCGCGACGGTCACGTTCTCCGGATCGCCGAGGGTGCGGTAGATCTCGACCGCGTCGATGCCGCCCTTGACCACCGCCGAATCGAGCCGCTGGGTGTTGGACCGGTAGGCCGGGTGCAGGGCGTCGACACAGGCGCGGGTCATCAGCACCTCGCCTGGGCTGGCGAGGGCGGCGAGGCGGGACGCGAGGTTGACCGTGGCGCCGAACACGTCGCCCGGGGTCACGATCACGGGTCCGATGGTGAAGCCGATCCTGACCTTCGGCTCGGTGCCGCGCAGCGCTTCCTGGATGTGGGCGGCGGCGCAGTAGGCGGTGTCGGCCGACGGGAAGGTGCTGAGCGCCCCGTCGCCCATGGTCTTGACCACGGTTCCGGAATAGCGCTCGGTCGCCTCGATGATCTGGCCGACGCACCGCTCCGTCAGGGCGTGCGCGGCGGCATCTCCCAGGACCTGGTAAAGGCGCGTGCTGTCGCAAACGTCCGCGAACATCACCGCCATGGACTCGCCGGACTGGACCGTCACGACCGCGCCACCCCGCTCGTCACCCCGGGCCGGACCCCAGGAACTCTTTCCACTGGTTGAGCAACGGCAGGTCACGGTCCTCGACCGACTTCACCGCCGAGTTGAACAGCACGTAGTCCACCGACAGGTACCTGTTCGTCTCCCGCCGGATCCGGGTGAAATCGAGCTTCTGCGCATCCAGCGCCTGGATGCGGTCGCGCGGCGGCTGGGCCGGGGCGAGCTTCGACACCTGCGGGAACTCGGCCGAGAGGGCGCGCAGGTCGATCAGGATGCGGGCCAGCTTCACCAGTTCGCGGGCGACCGCGACTCCGTCGGCCGAGCCGTGCTCGGCATTGGCGGGAACACGGCCGGCCGTCGTCTCCAGGTCGGCGTTCAGCCGTTCGGTCAGGCGGCGCAGGCTGGCCAGGTCTCCCTTTGCGAGCAGAGGCAGGAACTCCCGCTCGAAGGACAGGAACTTCATGCGGGCCGCCAGGTCGGCCAGCGGCGCGCTCTGTTCGGAAGCGAGCAGCCGGCCGCTGTCGGCGATCGCCTCCGCCAGGTCGTTCAAGTCCTGGTCGAACGAGGCGGCCTGGTTGCCGCCGGCATACTGGGATGCGCGGTCGATCACCCGCTTGCGGACCGCGGCGGAATGCTCGATCGTCTGTGCGATGAACTGCTGCTTCTTGTGGATCGGGTAATAGACGGCGGCCCCGATGCCCAGCCCCGCCAGCACGATGCCCACCACGCCGCCCAGGACCAGCCTGCCGCGGATGCCGGAGCGTTCCCGCTCTTCCCCGGCGCCGTCCTCGTCCTCGTCGATCTTCACCTTGACGGGGGCTTCCACCTTTCGGACGGCGTCGAGCACGGCCTTCCCGGCACCCAGGCTGCCGACCATCATGGTCCGCTCGGACAGGTCGTCGTCATGGTGGACGGGCAGGGCGCGTCCGCGCTCCGGCGAGTTGGCGGGAGGGCGGTCCAGCTCGAAACGGAAGGCCAGGGAGCCGAGCCTGACCTCGTCATTGTGCTTCAGCCAGATCGTATTGATCTTGTGGCCGTTGACGTAGACGCCGTTGGTGCTGTTGAGATCCTCGACGCCCCAGGTGCCCTCGCCGGGAAACAGCTTGGCATGCTGGCGCGAGAGCTTGCGGGACGCGACGACGAACGAGCTGGCGTCGCCCCGCCCTATCGTCACCGTCTTTCCGCCGGGCAGCGGCACCACGACCTGGGCCGGAGCGCCGTCGATCTGCGACGGATCCAGGCAGATGAGCTTTCCGTCCGGATTGCCGGCAGGCGCGTTCGCTCCGCCGGCGGCACCGGCCCTGCGCCCCTGGTCGCGTACCAGCATGGTTCTGTCTTGATTTGAATCGATCATCGCTCGACGGAATGTCCGGGCCAGGTGATGTGCAGGACGCCTCGGCATGGGGGCCGTTGCGCCGCAGCGCGGAGCCGCAGGGTCACTATGCCGAAGCGTGGCATTTTAAGCAACCGCAGCGGTAATAATTAACGGTAATTAACCTTTATGCGGGAGGTGCGGCCGCATGCTTGGTCCGCTCGATGTCGAACTGGATGCGGAGCATGCGGCGCAGAAAGAGACTGTCCCTGGGGGCAGCCGCGAGCCCGTCGGCCGTGGGGTGCGGCTCCCCGGCGAGGGTGGCGGCCAGGCACCCGGTCAGGTGCTCGCCCATCGCCCCGGGAAGGTCCGTCACCGCCGGATCGGCGTCCACGTCGTAGATGACGGGGCCGTCGGGGCCGGCGACGTAAAGGACGCTGCCCCAACGCAGGCCGGACAGGGCAAGCGCGGTCCCGGCGACGCTGCTCTCGGCGTCCGGCAGCGGTCCCGTGACAGGACCGAAGACCTCCAGGCGCTCCAGCCCATCGTCGGACGGCATGGCCCATTCGAGCGTCAGGACGGTCCGGCCGTCGATCGCGTAGGCGCGGCGCAGCGGCCCGTCCACGGTCGGCGCCAGCAGGACGGGCGGCTTGTCCGCCCCCATCAAGTGTTCGCGCTGGCGGTCGCGGAACAGCTGCCAAGCGCATTTTCCGGTCGCCGTCCGCCACACGACGGCACGCCCCTGGTCGGCCACGGACCGGGCGAAGTCCCGCGCGATGTCGGGATCATTGGTGCAGATCGCGCGGGCGACCGCCAGCCCCCCCTGGTCGAGGCGTTCCAGCTGATGGTGGCGCGGAAAGGCCGCGAGGTGCCCGGCCGGGCCGTTGTAGAGCCGCACCGGCGCGTCTTCGAGCCGGGACAGCAGGCTGTAGAGGAAGCTGTAGCGCTGCTGCCGCCGGACATGCTCCGACTGCCACAGGGACCAGTCGGCGCCGGGTTCGGTGCCGGGGTCGGCGGCCGGGATCACCGGGTCCTCGTAGCGGAAGCCATGGACGAACAGGGCGTCGAACCGGTCGAGCTCGTGCCCGTTCCAGCGGATGCCGGCCTGGCCCACGCTCATCCGGGTTCCTTCCGGCATCGAGGCGTCGAGCCAGGGCACGTCGCTTCCCAGGCGCCGGCACAGCCCGGCATGGAGGCGGCGGCCGAAGGGAGAGGCCGCCGGCGCGATCAGGCCGATCTTCATGGTTTTCCTTCCGGTTTGGCGACCCGGTCCTGCCGGGACTCGGCGGGTCTGAAGAAAGAGAGGTGGCCGGCATCGGCCAGCAACGAGAGGCGGTTGCGGTCGAACTGGCTGACGACGGTCTGTTCCGCCAGCGCGCCCGCGATGGTCCCCTCGGCGAACAGCAGTCCGCTCTCGGCCTGCTTGGCCTCGACCCGCGCCCCGGTCAGGGCGAGCCGGGCGGAGAGCAGGCGGCGCGTCGCCTGGATCAGCTCGTCCTCCGACACCGTGCCGGTGAGCGCCTGCTGGCGCTCCAGGCTGGCGACGGCGGTCGCGAGGTTGTCGACTTCGGCGGCGCCCGCCCTGACCCGGGCGCGGGAGGCCTGGACTGCAGCCAGCCGCTCGGTGATCTCGCGGCGGACGCGGTTCTGGAGGGACTGGGTGGCATAATCCTGATCCTGCGTGCCGAGCCGCGCGATCTCGGCGCCGGCCTCGGCGGAGCGGTTCGCCCAGGGATAGGACAGGCCCAGGCCGTAGCTCTGGTTGAGGCTGTCCGGCGACGCTATCCCGGTATGGCTCTCGAGGGGGTCGGCATAGCCGTAGGACGTCCCGTTCTGGCCGGCGGTGACGCTGGCGACGAACCGGAGATCCAGGCGGGCCTGGTTGCGGGCCAGGGCCTCGTTGATCTCGCGCAGGACCCGGTTGATGTCGTCCACCTTGAAGTCGGGCCGGCTCTCCCGGGCGGTGCGCAAGGCGGTCTCCAGGTCGACAGGCACGGCCTGCGCCAGGTCGTCCTCGTAGTCGACCGGCAGATAGATGGCGTCCGCGCCGATGACAGAGGGCTCGCCGATCAGCAGGGACAGGGCCTGCGACGCGGCGACATAATCGCTGAGCGCCTGTTCGACCCGGACCCGGGCCCTGGCGGCCTCCGCGTCGATCTGGGCCTTCTTGAGCCGGGTGGTCTGGTTCAGGGCATAGAGGCGGTCCATCCTTTCCTGCTGCCGCACGATCATGTCCCGGTTGGCGACGGTGGTCTCCAGCGCTTCCAGGCGGCGGACGGTGTCGAAATATGCGGTGTCGATCTCCAGCAGGACCGTGTTGAGCAGCACCTGGAGGTCCCAGTCCGCCCGCTCGGCCACGGCGGCGGCGCTGCGCGATGCCGCGTTCTTCCTGTTGTCGGACCCGAAATCCTTGGTGAAGGGCAGGGGCATGTTAAGGTTGCCGGACAGGTTGGTGCTCCACATCCCGTCCTCCCAGTAGTACCCGGCCCGGTAATAGACCTCGCGCTGGGCGGTCCGGTCGGTGATCGAAAGGGTACCGCCCCAGGGCAGTTCCTGCGTGATCTGGAGCGTGTAGTTCAGGCTCTCCTCAGGGCTGCCGAACGTCCGGCCCGGCGTCGCCTCGATCGGCAGCTCGATCAGTTCGCCGCCCTTGATCGGCCGCAGCTTCATGTCCTTGATCTGGGCCTGCCCCTCGTTCTCGCTCGGCGGCAGGTTCTTGAACGGCGAGTTGATGTTGAAGCCGTCGGCGTTGACCGCCTTGGTGATCGCCTTGCCGATGCGCGTGCGGTGCTCGGTGTCCGTCCGGCCATAGCCGATCGTCAGGTCCAGCACGGGATTGAACACGGCGTCCGCCTCGCGGGACAGGGCCGCGGCGCGCTCCGGCGTGGTCAGGCCGATCGCCAGGCGCAGGTTGTTGCCGAGGCCGCTGGCCACCGCGGTCCTGCGGTCGATCGGCTCCACCGTCCGCGCGCCGGCGATGTCGGGACGGCGCTTGAGCAGGTCGCCGACCAGGGTGATCCGGTCCAGGTCGCGGGCACCGGGCTGCTCCGCGATCTGCCGCCTCACCAGCTCGGTCACGGCGGCGCCATGGCGGGCGAGCAGGTCGGCACCGGGCGACTGGGCCGACGCGGGAGCGGCCAGCGCCAGGATCAGGAAGGCCTTCGCAAGTGGCGGCAGGATGCGGTGCTGCGTCATCGCGGCGGCTCCCCGAAGGCGGCGAGCGCGCCGGTGCCGCGGAGCAGGGCGATGCGCTCCCGATCCTCGCGGGTCTGGGCGACGCCCTCGCCGTACCGCTCGGCCAGGGCGCCGATGCTGGCCAGCATCCTGCTTTCCGCGATACGGGCGTCGATCCGAGCTTGGATGTGGCCGAGGCGCGCCTCCAGCAGGGTGCCGAGGCGTTCGATCGTCTCGTAGACGGTCACGACACCGCCGGCTTCGAGCCGGGCCGCCCTGTCGTACAGGTCGCGGGCAAGCGCGAGGCGCCGTGCGGTGTCGTCGATCCGCTGGCGGGCGCTGGCGAGCTGGATGCGAGCGGTCTCGTAGTCGCCGCGGATCTGGCGCTCGACCTGATGCAGCAGGTGCGTCTGCCGGGCGATGTCGTGATCAGCCCCGGCCAGGGCCGCCTTGGCGGCGCGGTTGCCGATCGGCCGGCGGTAGAGGACGCCGATGCTGAGGGACGCGCTGTCGTAGCTGATCAGGCTGCCCAGGGAATCGGTCACGCTTGAATAGCCGAAGACCGCGTTGCTCTGGCTGACCTGGAGCGATCCGCTGGCGGTCACGTCCGGTCGGGTCTGCGCGTCCCGCGTCTCGCGCACCCGGAGGGCGATCCGGACCGCCGTCTCCGACCTCAGGTAGTCGGGGCTGTCCAGCACCCGGGCCGCCAGCCTGCCCACCCCGTCGCCGGATGCCGGCGGCACCTCGGGCGGCTGGTCCAGGGCTGCGCTGTACTCGATCGGCAGCAGCAGAGCTTCGTCCTGCTCGTCCAGCAGCTCGCGCAGCGATTCGGACGCGGTGAGATAATCGCCGAAGAGCTGCTGCTGGACGGCGCGCAGGCGCTCCATCTGGGCGACGACCTGGCCGCGGTTGCTCTCGCTGGCGAGACCCAGTTCCATCCTGCGCTGCATGCGCGCGGCGCTCTCTTCCGCCAAGGTAACGGAACCCGCAGCCGCGTCGAGTCGCTGGATTGCGCCGACCAGCGTCCAATAAAGGGTATCGACGCCGAGCAGGGTCTGGTTGACCACGCCGCGCACCGCGAAATCGGCGACGTCGATGTTCAGGCGCGCGGTGTCGATCGACAGCCGGTTCTCGTCCCCCTCGCGGAAGTTCCGCGTGTAGGGAATCGGATGGCTGCCGGACAGCGTCGCGCGCGAGGTCCAGGGGCGGGCGTAGGAGCCGTAGACCCTGGTCGAGGGATCGTCGGGATTGTTGACGTAATAGGCGTCGCGGTAGGTCGTGACGACGGTGAGGTCCAGGTTGCCGCCCCAGGGCAGCCGCTGGGAAACGCCGGCGGTCCCGGTATAGGTCTCGGTCCGGCCGTTCGGGCTCCTGGTGCTCGCCTCCTTGCGGAACGGATAGTACCCGGCGACCCGCTCCTTGTCGAAGGCGATCAGGGCCACCGGCGCGGTGGACGGCAGTGCCCGGACATGGCACCGCCCGTTCGAGTCTGGCGCGATCATCCGGCCGCGCAGGAAGTTGGTCTGGAGTTCCGGCGGCTGGCTCAGGATGTCGTCCATGGTGCCGCACAGGAAGATATCGTCCGTCCGGGTGCCGGTCGGGATCTGCTGGCCGCGGACATATTCCTGCGTGGCGGGCTTCCATTGCATGGGACGCTCGATCCGCTCGAAGCTGTTCGACAGGGAGGCGTTCGCCGCCAGGATGAAGACCGGGTCGAAGACCGCTTCCGCCTCGACCAGGGTGCGCTGGACCACGGATCTGTTCAGCCCGATCCGCTTGACGTCGAGATTGCGCTGCAATGCCGTCAGCGCCGCTTCGCGCAGGGCCAGCTCCCGCGTTTGCTCCGGGGCGAACAGGACCCCGGTCCGGGCAAGGGCCGTGCGGGTCGCGGCAACCACGGCGTTGCCGCCCCGTTCGTCGACGATGCGCGCCGGATCGCTTGTGAAGAGCCCCGCCGGGATCCCCGCCGGAGGCTCCGTGCCCGGCTGCTGCTGTGCCGCGGCGGGTCCCGGAGACAACGCCAATGCCAGGAGTGCCGCCGCGGCGGAAACCGTGGGCAGGCTCATCGCGACACCTCCTCCTCTAGCGTCCCCTGGGCGGCGCTCAGCCGGATCCAGGCCTTGTGCATCTCCACCCGGGCGTTCGCCTCGTTGAGGCGGGCCGCCAGGACGTCCTGGTAGCGGTTGACCACTTCGAACTCCGTCGCGAGCCCCCGCTCCCGCTCGTCGACGATGCGCTCGTAGGCGAAGCCCGCCAACTCCATGTCGCCCCGGCTGACCAGCAACAGGGACTGCGCACCGCGGATGTCGGCGAGTGCCCGGTCGACCGAATTGACGATCTTCTGCCTGGTCTGGCGCGCCCGGTCGAAGGCGTTGCGCTCGTCCGTCCGGGCTCGGCTCAGGGCGGCGCGGGCGGCCTGGTTGCCGAGCGGATACAGGTATCGGACGCCGATGAAGATGTTGGTCTTGTCCGGCTTGGTAAGGTTCATCAACGCATCGGCCGGATTGCCGAACCCGAAGGAAAGATCGCTCTGCGTGAGCTGGGCGGTCACCACCAGGTCGATGTCCGGCGCCGCCTGGTTGTCGCGGAAGGCCAGCGACAGCTTGGCGAGTTCCAGGTCCTCCTGCGCCGCCATGATCTCCGGATGGCCGATCAGCGCGCGGTCGTAGGCGTCGGACGGCGGCTCGGGCACGGTCTCCGCCAGCAGCGCCTCCGCGTCGGCGGGGATCAGCACCATGTCGGGATCGGCCGACAGCAGGGTGAGCAGGGAGTTGGAGCGCAACAGGTACTGGGTCCAGGCGGCCTCCTCCCGCAGGGCGAAGGAGGCCAGTTCCTGCTGGATCTGGCCCAGCTCGTAGTTGGTCACCGTCCCGGAGCCGATCAGCCGCTCGACCCGGCCGCGCCGCTGGTCCAGGACGCTTTTCTGCTCGTTCAGGATCCGGATGTCCTGCAGGCTGCGGATCATGTCCCAGTAGAGCTGGAGCGCCTCGGCCAGCGTCGCGTTGCGGGCCGCCTGCTCGGCGAAGACGGCGCGGCGGCTGCCGCTGCGCGCGGCTTCCACGCTGAAGTTCTCCGGTGATCCGGCCCTGCCGAATCCCTTGGTGTAGGGGAGCGGCATGGTCGCCGAGAGCGACGCCGAGCTGGTCCAGAACAGCTTGTCGCCCCAGCCGAACGGATCGGTCGCCGAGATCGGCCGGGTTAGCGCCGGCGCCTGGGCGCCGGCCTTGCTGTTGTAGATGGAGCTCAACGACAGGCTGCCCTGGGCCCCGAAGGTGAACATCTTGGACACCCCGACCGTGGTGGTCAGGCGTTTGCTGGGGGGGCCCTCAATGCTGGCGGCCTCCTCCCGTTCCGAATATTCCGGCTCCTGGCCGCACAGGCCCGGACCGACGCCACCGTTGATCAGCTTGTCGTCCTCGAAGACGCAAGGGACCTTCTCGCCGTCGACCTCCTCCACGGTTCCCGTGTTGCCCTGCACGAAATCCGGTATGCCGTCGCCGTCATCGTCCCGGGTCAGGTCGGTCTCGGCGGTGCGGGGACGGCCGATCGTCTCGAACCGGTCCGCCGTCTTGTTGACGCTGAGGCTGACCGAGGTGACCAGGTTCAGGTCGAAGGCGGCCTCCCTCTGGGTGATCTGCGTGGCCGCCGAAGCGATCGCCTCGCGCGCCGCCAGCAAGCCGAAATTCTCTCGCAGCAGGGTATCGGCGACGATCCCCAGGGTGATCTCCCGCGGTGCGAGGCTGTCGAGCAGGCGCCGCACGCCCGCCGCCGACCCCGAGGCGGCGAGCCGGACCATGGCGACGGGGTCGAACCCGCCGCCTTCCACGGCCTGCGCATGGGCGGGGGCGATCAGGGTGAACGGCAGCAAGGCCAGCAACAGGCCAGGAAGAGCCTGATGCAACCTGATCAAACTCGCTCCACGGATTCTTCCAACAAGAGCTTGCATCAGCGCCTGGTTTCTCAAGCACAATGAGATCAGGAGCGATTGATGACACTTCGAAAGGAGAACGGCAAGTCTTTGTAGGTAGACAAATTGATGCGTTTGCGGGTAGACCTACCATGCCGGAGGAGCCGGCGGCGCAATGCACGTGCCGCCTCAGGTCCGATCCGTTCCGTCGACGACCGCGCCGCCCCACCCGCCCAACCACAAGCACCCGCGCGCCATGGACGATGATTACCGTCAGCCAAGTCCTTATTCCGCAGGGATTTTCGCCGACAGCAGCAGCGACCATATCAACGAATGCATCGCCCGGATCGAGGCCCTCAAGTTCAAGGTCCTTGGCAGCTCAAGATTGTTCGACTTCGAACAGCATGAGTTCCTGAGCGAGCTGAACACCTTGCGGGCGGCCTATCTCCATCTCTGTACCCTGTCGCTGCCCGCGCCGGCCCCCCTGAACGAGCAGATGCGGCCAGCGGTCGGGGCCCGCGGCCGCGCGAACCTGGAGCTTGAAGGCGTCCTGGGCGCCAACCACCAGATCGCGGCCAATCTGGACCGCATCGCGCGCATCGCCCCGTCCCAGCTCACCGTCCTGCTGGAGGGGGAGACCGGGTCCGGCAAGGAGCTTTTCGCCCGGATCATCCATCTCAACAGCAAGCGCGACAAGTTCGTCGCCGTCAACTGCGGGGCCCTGCCCAGCGGTGTGATCGAATCCGAACTGTTCGGTCACTCGAAAGGCGCCTTCACCGGCGCCACGGCGGACCGCAAGGGCAGGTTCGAGGAGGCCAACGGCGGCACGATCTTCCTGGACGAGGTCGGGGAACTGGAGCCTCTCGCCCAGGTCAAGCTGCTGCGCACGCTGGACGTCGGCGAGATCCAGAGGGTCGGATCGGACAAGGTGACCAAGGTCGATGTCCGGGTCATCGCCGCAACCAACCGGAACCTGGAGCAGATGGTCAGCGACGGGACCTTCCGCGAGGATCTGTTCTTCCGCCTGAACATCTGCCACCTGCTGATCCCGCCGCTGCGGGAGAGGCGGGACGAAATCCAGCTGCTGCTGGAGTATTTCATCCGCAAGGTCTGCGCCGACAACGGCATCCCGGTGCCGACTCTGGATCCGGAGCTGAAGCGGTTCCTGGTGGAGACCTATCATTATCCGGGCAACATCCGGGAACTGCGGAACCTGGGCATGTATATCGCCCATATCTTCGACGGTCGTCCGGTACGCGTGGCGGACCTGCCCCAGCGCTATACCCGGGCGCACATCGATCCCGCGCCGGCGCATCCCGACGACGACCACCGCGTGGTCCGCGACCGGGCCGAGCGCAGCCATCTGAGCGAACTGCTGCTGCGCCACAGCGGTGACATCAAGGCGGTCTGCGCGGCCCTGGACCTATCGCGCGCGCGTTTGTACCAACTCCTCAAGAAGCACCATCTCCGCCCCGACGAGTTCCGCCAGCGCTGAGGCGGCAGGATTCATCGGTCCCGCAGCCGGCCGGCAAGGTCCGCGACATGGGCGGCCAGGGACCCTGCGAGGCAGAGCGCGATCCAGCCCCACCATCCGTCGCTCAGCGCCGCTCGGAGCGCCAGCATCAGGCAGGCGCCCGACGCCAGGTTCGGCAGGAGCGACCAGGCCAGCCGGACGCGGCCCCGGCGCTTCATCCAGGCGAACAGCGCCGCAGCCTCGATCGCCACCATCACCAGGATGGCGTCGACGATCCGGCCGTCGGCGAAAAGCTCTTCCACGGCAAACGGCTCCCCGAAAAGGAAAACGGCCCGGGAGTTTCCTCCCGGGCCGTCCTTCCGACTGCACGACGGTCCGTGACCTTACGCTGCGGCCTTCGAGGCGATGACCTCGTCGGCAACGTTGCGCGGCACCGGATCGTAGTGGCTGAACTCCATCGTGAAGGTAGCACGGCCGGAGGTCATGCTGCGCAGGTCGCCGATGAAGCCGAACATCTCGGACAACGGGACGTGCGCTTCGACCGCCAGGTTCATGCCGCGCTCGAACTGGCCCAGGATCAGGCCGCGACGACGGTTCAGGTCGCCGATGACGTCGCCCAGGTGGTTCTCGGGGGTGACGACCTCGACCTTCATGATCGGCTCGAGCAGGACCGGGTTGGCCCGGCGGATCGCCTCGCGGAAGCAGGCCTTGGCCGCGATTTCGAACGCCAGCGCGCTGGAGTCGACGTCGTGGTACTTGCCGTCCACCAGGGTCGCCTTGAAGTCCACGGTCGGGAAGCCGGCGAGGACGCCGTCTTCCTTCTGGACCTCGATGCCGCTGCCGACCGCCGGGATGTACTCGCGGGGAACGGCGCCGCCGACGATCGCGTCGACGAACTCGAAGCCCTCGCCGCGCTCCTTCGGCTCGAAGATGACCTTGACTTCGGCGAACTGGCCCGAACCGCCGGTCTGCTTCTTGTGGGTGTAGACGTGCTCGATCTTGCTGGTGATCGTCTCACGGTACGCCACCTGCGGGCGGCCCACGACGGCTTCCACGCCGAACTCGGTGCGGATGCGGTCGATGGTGATCTCCAGGTGAAGCTCGCCCATGCCGCGCAGGATGGTCTGCCCGGTCTCCTTGTCCAGCTCCAGGCGGAGCGAGGGGTCGGCGCGGACCATCTTGCCCAGCGCGGTGCCCAGCTTCTCCTGGTCGCCCTTGGCCTTCGGCTCGACCGAAACGCTGATGACCGGATCTGGGAACTTCATGCGCTCCAGGATGACCGGGTGGGCCGGGTCGCACAGGGTGTCACCGGTCTCCGTCTCGGCCAGCGAGACGAAGGCGATGATGTCGCCCGCGCGGCATTCCTCGATCGCGTTGGTGTCCTTCGCGTAGACCTCCACCATGCGGCCGATGCGCTCGCGCTTGCCCCGGGTGGAGTTCAGCAGGGTCATGCCCTTGGCCGCCACGCCGGAATAGACGCGGGCGAAGGTCAGCGCGCCGAACTGGTTGTTGATGACCTTGAAGGCCAGCGCCGCGAAGGGCTCGTCGTCGGAGCAGATACGCTCGCCGACCACGTCGCCGTTCTCGTCCACGGTCTTGATCGCCTCGACGTCGGTCGGCGAGGGCAGGTACCAGACCACGGCGTCCAGCATCTGCGGCACGCCCTTGTTCTTGAACGAGCTGCCGGCGATGACCGGGGTGAAGGCGCTGCTGACGGTGCCCTTGCGGATGCACTTGCGGAGGACGTCGACCGAAGGATCCTCACCGCTGTCCAGGTAGGCTTCCATCGCCGCGTCGTCCTGCTCGAGCGCGGTGTCGATCAGCTCCTGGCGGTACTTCGGGATGTCCCGGAGGATGTCGAGGTCTTCCTTGACGTCGATCTTCAGCTTGGCGGCGAGATCGTCGGTGATCTCCCACTCTTCCCACTGGGCGTCCTTCTCGTCCGAGAACCAGACGAGGGCCTTCATGGTGACGAGGTCGATCAGGCCGCGGAAATTGTCCTCCGAGCCGATCGGCAGCGACAGCACCATCGGGCGGGCGCCCAGGCGGTTGACGATCATGTCGACGCAGCGGCGGAAGTTGGCGCCGGAGCGGTCCATCTTGTTGACGTAGCACATGCGCGGGACGTTGTAGTTGTCCGCGAGGCGCCAGTTCGTCTCCGACTGCGGCTCGACGCCGGCGACGCCGTCGAACACCACCACGGCACCGTCGAGCACGCGCAGCGAACGATTCACCTCGATCGTGAAGTCGACGTGGCCCGGGGTGTCGATCACGTTGATCTGGTGATCCTTCCAGAACACGGTCACGGCCGCGCTCTGGATGGTGATGCCGCGCTTCTGCTCCTGCTCCATGTAGTCGGTGGTGGCGGCACCGTCGTGCACCTCACCGATCTTGTAGCTGCGGCCCGTGTAATAAAGGATGCGCTCCGTCGTGGTGGTCTTGCCGGCATCGACGTGGGCGATGATGCCGATGTTGCGCATGTCCTTGAGTGGCGTTCTGCGTGCCATGAGTACTATTCCTGAGCCAGTCTCGACCGACGCCGAGACGTCGGAGGATAACCCCGGCTTTATGGGTTGGAGTTCGCCGACCGCGACCGTCCACCTTCCATCGGGGAAGCGGGCAGGGGCGGCAGTTGCGCGCTCAGGCAGCCGGGTCGGATGACCCGCCGCCATTGCACTGTCCTATACAGGAAATTTGGTATCGAAAATATGGCAGTGACCTCAAAAAGGTAAGTGCGACATTTCGTCTCTCCCCTCCGAAGGACGGTTCCAGAAAATTTCCACATAGTGTCGGCGCGGCGCCACACCAGCCATGAAACCGCGGAATCCGCCCGGAGCTGCCCCCTGACGCGTCTTTCCTGTTGACTATGCTAAACGATTTCATGCAGTTATCCAGAGTGCCCAAAATATAGGCAACGCTTCGAGACCCGCGTCCTGACCGATGGACGCACACTTCTCCCGCGACTTTCCCACAAGGTTATCCACAGGATCTGGGGAAATCATACGCGGGTGGGTAGCCTTTGCGCGGCTCTCCGGCACGGATCATTAGGAGCGGGAGGTCATGACTCGATACCTCCAACCATATCGCCATCTGGTCGCTCTCCATGCTTCCGGCTCCGGGACCGTGAGGCGCCCGGTGAACCGGAAGGCGTCAGTAACCCATGAAGAACCAGTTAATGGGTTCAGCAGCCTATAATGGGATCTTGAGCCTGAGATAGCCCCTCATGCTTATCTTCCTATATTCTGTTCTGTCGCTCCACCCGGGGTTTCCCCGATATCTGACGGGTAAGATGCAGGACCTGCAGAATCGCATCCCCTATGATCTGCGAATTCGCAGTTAGCCCGCGCATCATGAAAATTCATCATGGTGGACGCTTCGGGGAACTTTCGAGGTCTTCAGCGCTGGAGCGGCTGTTGGGCGATTTTGGTTCGCCGGTCCATCCTTGGACACCTGCTGCGGACGAGTTCGCAGCCCGTGGCTGCGCGCGTCCACATCCGGTTTTCCATTGTTCGTTTAGAATATTCAACACAGTGCCGTTTGAAATTCCGAACGGATTGATCGGGTCATGGCGCATGCGGCATCCAGGCCTGCGGCAGCGTACCTCTTATTTGAGCGGCCCATCCGCTTCGTATTCGCACACCATGCGACTGCTTTGGGTTCTACTGGAATTCAGGCATGCGCCAGGGAGAACGCGATGCTCAAGCTTGGAACCAGGGTCGGGTACGGTGATCAGGTCGGCCGCGTCGTGGGGCGGACCATCGAACTGCAACCCAAGTACGATATCATGCTCGCCAACGGCACCATCCGCTCCTACGTGCGGGAGGTGGACCTCGTGGTCGTCCCGCTGCCGTCCGATGGGCCACTGGTCGCCGGGACCCGCGAGCCTATGTCGATGCAGCGGAACGACGTGAATGAAGAGGAGCGGGATGCGGATCCTGATCGTGGAAGATGACGGTCTGCTGGCCGCGAAGCTGGGACTGACGCTGGAGGATGGCGGGCACGAGGTCGTTGGCTATGCCACGACCGTGAAGGCGGCCATGGACCTGGCGCAGCGGCACCGCCCGGCCCTGACCCTGATGGATATCGATCTCGGACCGGGGGGGAGCGGCATCGCCGCGGCCCGGGGAATGAAGAAGCATTTCGGGCTGGTTTCGCTGTTCGTCACCGAACAGCCGGACAGGGCCAGGCAGGCCGCCGACGCCGCCCTGGGCTTCCTGGGGAAACCCTATGCTGCGGATAGTGTCCTGGCCAGCGTCCGCGTCGCGGCAGCGGTCATGGCAAACGAGCCGCCGGGCGATTTGCCCGACGGCCTGATGTTGTTCACGGAAGCTGGAATGGTACGGGCCGATCCGTAAGGCGGCGTCTCGCCTGGACGGGGCCGCTCAGGCCGCCATGCGCTCGGCCGCGGCACGCCGGCTCAGGCGGAGCCGGGCGATCATGGCCTCGATGGTTTCCCGTTCGACCGCGTCGCGGCGCATCACGAGCTGGATGATCGGATCGTTCAGCAGGTCGTTCAATGAGGGTTCTTTACGCGGATTGCCGGTCATGACGTTTCTCCCCCTTGGGCGCGCAGTTCCTAGACTAGCGCATTCGCCTTACTGGCGCTTTGCACCTTTATGAACCAAATGCTACTCCATGTCCGCAGCGCTTACGAGAGTGATCTTTCGAGTAGCGAACCAATAAATTGCCAGGAAGTCTTGGCGAGTACAAGACAAATTCCCCGCTGTTTTGTTTTGCTTCGACTGGTATTACCGCATTCCTCTTCGCAATCGCAAAATCGAACTCAGGCGCCGTCGCGCTCGTAAGCTTCGCTCCGTGACGACACCAGCACGTCGCGCTTGCCCACATGGTTGGCCGAGCTGACGATCCCCTCGGCTTCCATGCGGTCGACCAGCCGGGCCGAGCGGTTGTAGCCGATCTGCAGGCAGCGCTGGATGAAGCTGACCGAGGCCTTGCGCTCGCGGGTCACCAGGGCGACCGCATGCTCGTACAACTCGTCGTCGCTGCCGGTGAACGGGGCGGCACCCTCCTCCGGAGCGGGGGAGGGGGCCTCCTCGTCGTCGCCGGCGCTGTCGTCGTCCTCCGTGATGGAATGGAGATAGTCGGGAGAGCCCTGTTCCTTCAAGTGGCGGACGACGTCCTCCACCTCCTCGTCGGTGACGAAGGGTCCGTGGACGCGGGTGATGCGGCCGCCGCCGGCCATATAGAGCATGTCGCCCTGGCCGAGCAGCTGCTCGGCACCCTGCTCGCCCAGGATGGTGCGGCTGTCGATCTTGCTGGTGACCTGGAAGCTGATGCGGGTCGGGAAATTGGCCTTGATCGTGCCGGTGATCACGTCCACCGAGGGCCGCTGGGTCGCCATGATCAGGTGGATGCCGGCCGCCCGGGCCATCTGCGCCAGACGCTGGATCGCCGCCTCGATGTCCTTGCCGGCGACCAGCATCAGGTCCGCCATCTCGTCCACCACCACCACGATGTAGGGCAGGGACTTAAGCTCCATCGGCTGTTCCTCGAAGATCGGCTGGCGCTTGGCCTTGTCGTAGCCGACCTGGACCTGGCGGAACACCTGCTCACCGGTCTCCAGCAGTTCCGCGATGCGCTGGTTGTAGCCCTCGATGTTGCGGACGCCGAACTTGGCCATCGCGCGGTAGCGGCTCTCCATCTCGCGCACGGCCCATTTCAGGGCGACGATCGCCTTCTTCGGATCTGTCACCACGGGGGCCAGCAGGTGCGGGATGCCGTCGTAAACCGACAGTTCCAGCATCTTGGGGTCGACCATGATGAAGCGGCACTTCTCCGGCGGCAGGCGGTAGAGCAGCGACAGGATCATGGTGTTGATGCAGACCGACTTGCCCGACCCGGTGGTGCCGGCGATCAGCAAGTGCGGCATGCGCGCCAGGTCCACCACGATCGGTGTGCCGCCGATGTCTTTGCCCAGCACCAGCGCCAGCTTGGCCGGGGTCTGCTGGTAGGCGTCGCAGTCCAGCATCTCGCGCAGGAAGACCTTTTCGCGCGTCGGGTTGGGCAGCTCGATGCCGATCACGCTGCGGCCGGGCACCACCGCGATGCGGACGGTGAGCGCCCGCATGGACCGGGCGATGTCCTCCGCCAGGTTTATCACGCGCGACGACTTCAGGCCGGGAGCCGGCTCCAGCTCGTACAGGGTGACGACGGGGCCGGGCCTGACCTCCATGATCTCGCCGCGGACGCCGAAATTCTTCAGCACCGTTTCCAGGTTGCGGGCGTTGTGGGCGAGCGAGGTCTCGTCCATGGTCGCCTTGTCGGTCGGCGGGGCCGGCTGCAGCAACTCGACCGGCGGCAGCTCGTAGGGCGCGTTCGGATCGCGGGGGGCGGCTTCGGAGAACTCCCCGTCCTCGCCGTCCCCGGCCGCGTCGCCATCCATGCCGAAGCCGTCCGCATCGTCGTCGGCGTCCTGGCCGACCATGGGCGCCCTGGCGGTCGCCTCGCCCCATTCCACGCCGGCGAGGAAGGCGTTGGCGGCGATGACCGCGAACAGCTCCTCCTGCTGCCCGGTACCGTAGGCGATGGTCGCGTCCGGCCGGCCCGGATTGATCTCCAAGACCCATTCGACCGCGCCGTCGGACCATTCGTCCAGGAGGAGCCTGAACGGCTGGCTGTTCATGGCACAGCTCAGGTTGAATTCCTGGGCGGTCGTAATGTCGGAATTAGCCGCATCGATGGGCAGACGGCTTTCCTGCTGAGTCATGGTCTGGTCCAAACACCTGGAATAGTGAATCGGGAAACGCCGGCGGCCGGCCCCCCGTGCCGCATCCTAACGCCGCTCCGTCTCCCAATGGTAAATCTTCGTCAATACTCGGCGCGCATGCGGCCGAATTTCTGTCGGCCCTCAGAACGCCCTGGGGGCCCCCGTGGCGACTGGATGGGGCCGGTCGAGCTTGTAGGCGCCGACGAGCAGCTTGCCCACGGTGGAGCCGTCCTCGGTCAGCGGGAGCACGAGCCGTTCCCAGGTCGAGGGAACGCCGTCGAAGTCGGCGGAATAGACGCGGGCGACCGGCCGGACCTCCGTCCGGACGCGGTCGTACTCCGCGCGCAGGATGTCGCCTTGGGGCTCGGGCAGGCGCGCGATCGACTGCCCGACCCGATCCCCGCCGAAGGAGTCCGAGAAGGACTGGCCATAGTAGGAATAGACGAAGTCCGAATTGCGGACCACGTCCATGATCAGCAGGTTGCCCAGCCAGGGCCGCAGTCCCGTCGGGTTCAGCGCGGATGCCAGCGGCAGAGGCGCTCCGGCGCATTGCTCCAGCCAGAAGGCGTACAGGCTGAGCAGCTTGGGATGGCGAAGGACGAGGGTTTCGTCGGTCATGTCGATATGCGCTGCCCCACGTCAGCGGGTGAAGGTCGGGAACATGAAATCGGCCGGTGCCCCGCGTGACGACGACCGCCTGGAAAATCGGCCCATC
The DNA here is from genome assembly GCF_016806835.2 of Skermanella rosea. Classification (NCBI taxonomy): domain Bacteria; kingdom Pseudomonadati; phylum Pseudomonadota; class Alphaproteobacteria; order Rhodospirillales; family Azospirillaceae; genus Skermanella; species Skermanella rosea. Next base: position 2,630,968 of record NZ_CP086111.1, read on the forward strand.
GGGGTCGTACCCGGCGGGCCGAACCCTTGCGGGCATGCATCGACAGGCGGGGAATTGCCCGGTCGCCCTACGGGTAACAGGCTGGCGGAGTCGCTGGCAAGGTGTTTCTGAAACTTGTCACCCCGCGCCGATCCGGGGGAACACAATGGCAACGATCAGCCCCGGCCGGTTGTCGTCCATTTCGAGCCGGGCGCCATGCAGCCGCGCCACGGCATCGACGAGGCTCAGCCCCAGCCCGTTCCCGGGCGAACTCCGGCTCGACTCAAGGCGCACGAACCGGCGCAGGACGGTCTCCCGCTGGTCGGCCGGGATTCCCGGTCCGCCGTCGGACACCGAGATGCAGGTGCCGCGGGCGCCGTCGGGACCATCGACCGCCAGCGTGACGCGACCGCCGGGTGGGGAGTACTTCAGGGCGTTGTCCAGCAGGTTGGCGACCGCCTGGGCGAGGAGCTGCTGGTTGCCGAGCACGACCGGCTCGGCCCGGATGTCGCTGGCGAAGGTGAGCCCGGCCTCCTCGGCAGCGGGTTCGTAGAGGTCGGCGATCTGGCGGGCGATATCGGCCAGGGCGACCTTCTGGAAGCTGCGCTGAAGGGTTCCGGCCTCGGCCTCGGCGATGCTGAGCAGGGCGGAGAAGATGCCGAGCAGACGGTCCGCCTCGCCGATCGCCTCCTGGATCGCGGCCCGGTACTCGTCCTCGCCGGAGCATTCGACCAGGGTGATCTCCAGGCGGGACCGCAGCCGCGTCAGCGGCGTCCGCAGGTCGTGCGCGACGCTGTCGGAGACCTGCCGCATGCCCACCATGAGCTGCTCGATCTGGTCGAGCATAGCGTTCAGATTTCCGGCGAGCTGGTCCAGCTCGTCGCCGCTGCCCTGGACCGCCATCCGCTCCTGCAGGGCTCCCGACATGATCTGACGGGTCGTCCGGTTGATCGCGTCGATGCGGTGCATGACGTTGCGGCTGATCAGCACGCCGCCGGCGGCGCCCAAGCCTATCGTCAGGAGCAGCGCCCAGGCGAGCGAGATCAGCACCCGTTCCTGGAAATGGCTGCGCTCCCGGGTATCGCGCCCGACCAGAAGGTGATAGCCACCGGACAGCGTGAACATCACGGCCCGGGCGTCGTGGCGTCGGCCGTCCGGCACCGGCGGCGCGTCCTTGATCTCGAACTCGACCCAGCCGTCCTGGTCCGGGACGGCGTCGGGCCAGGCCGAAAGGTTGCCGGCCAGGGGGGCGTAGGTCGGCGACGCCACTAGGTACAGGGTGTTCGACCGCGGCGTGGCGCTGCGGGCGTTGACGACCTCGATCAGGCCGGGCAGCCGCCGCTGACGGTAATGCTCGCGCAATCCTGCGATCTCCGCCGCGATGGTCTCGTCGGTCTGGCGCTCGATGAAGCCCGCGGTGAACCAGTAGATGAGCCCGAGGATCACCAGCACCGAGGCGATGAACAGGCCGAGATAGAGCAGTGCCACCCGGAAGGTGGTGGTCCTGAGCAGGCCGAGGTCAGGCACGCAGGGTATATCCGGCGCCGCGCACGGTGTGGATCATCGGTGTCGGGAAGTCGCGGTCGATCTTCTGCCGCAGCCGCGCCACGTGCACGTCGATCACGTTGGTCTGTGGGTCGAAATGATAGTCCCAGACATTCTCCAGCAGCATGGTCCGGGTCACGACGTTGCCGGCGTGCCGCATCAGGTATTCCAGCAGCCTGAACTCCCGGGGGAGCAGGTCGATCTGCTTGGCCCCCCGGCGGACCCGCCGCGCCAGCAGGTCCATCTCCAGGTCGCCGACCTGCAGCCGGGTGGTCGCCGCCGCTCCGGCCGACTTGCGCCGGCCCAGGGCCTCGACCCGGGCCAGCAGCTCGGAAAAGGCGTAGGGCTTCGTCAGGTAGTCGTCGCCGCCGGCCCGCAGCCCCCGCACCCGGTCGTCGACGCTGCCCAGCGCGCTGAGGAACAGGACCGGCGTCTCGGTGCCGGCCCCGCGCAGGATCTCCACCAGCGACAGGCCGTCGCGCCCCGGCAGCAGCCGGTCGACGATCAGCACGTCGTAGGTCTCGGACCCCGCCATGAACAGGCCGTCCTTGCCGTCGGCCACGTGGTCGACCACGTGGCCGCTCTCCCTCAGGCCCTTGACCATGTAGGCGGCGGCCTGGGCGTCGTCCTCGATGACCAGTATCTTCATGCCTCCATCATAGCCGATCGAGGACCGCTCGCCAGGAGGATCGCTCCGTCCGGAGGGAGCGGGACGGTCGTCGGGGGAGGCTCCCCCGAAGCCCCTGCCCATGATCACGCCTTCTTGATCGGAATGGCGACGAACTGCTCGGTGCCCTGGCGATTGACCCGCAGCAGCACCGCCCCGCGGCCCGCCTCCCTGGCCTCCTGGACCTTCGCCGCGATCTGGGCGGGAGCGGCCACCCGCTCGTTGCCGACCTCGGTGATGACGTCGCCCGGCCGCAGGTTCACGCCGTCGGCGGTATCCTCGAGCCCGACCACCAGCACGCCCTCGACACCCTCGGACAGGCCGAAGCGGCGCCGGCCGGTCGCGTCGATCGAGGACAGGGTCAGGCCGAGGACGGAGTCGGTCTGGGCCGCTCCCGGCCCGTCCGGCGACTGCGTCGCGGCGGCGACCTGGGGCTGGTCAGGCATCGCGTCCAGCGTGACGGAGACGGTCTCGCGCTTGCCCCGGCGCAGCACGTCGAGCTTCACGGTCGACCCGGTCTTGCTGTCGGCCACCATCCGGGTCAGATCCTTGATGGTGTCGACCGGCCGGCCGTCCAGCGCCAGGATCACGTCCCCCGCTGCGAGCTTCGCCTTGGCGGCCGGGCTGTTCGACGTCACGTCCGCGACCAGCGCGCCCTTGGGCTGACCGAGGCCGAGGCTGTCGGCGATCTCCGGCGTGACCTGCTGGATCTGCACGCCAAGCCAGCCGCGGCTGACCGTGCCGTTCTCGCGCAGCTGGGCGATGACGCCCTTGGCCAGGTTCGAGGGGATCGCGAAGCCGATGCCGACGCTGCCGCCGTTGGGCGAGAAGATGGCCGTGTTGATCCCGATCACGCGGCCGTGGACGTCGAAGGTCGGGCCGCCGGAATTGCCTCGGTTGATCGAGGCGTCGAGCTGCAGGAAGTCGTCGTACGGCCCGGCCTGGATGTCGCGACCGCGGGCGGAAACGATGCCGGAGGTCACCGTGCCGCCGAGCCCGAACGGGTTGCCGATCGCGATGACCCAGTCGCCGACGCGCGCCGTGTCGCTGTCGCCGAACTCCAGGTAGGCCAGCGGCTTTTCGGCATCGACCTTCAGCAGCGCCAGGTCGGTCTTCGGATCGCGCCCGACCAGCTTGGCGTCCAGCCTGGAGCCGTCATGCAGGGTCACGCTGATCTCGTCGGCGCCGTCGATCACGTGGTTGTTGGTCACCACGTAGCCCGCGGCGTCGATGATGAAGCCGGAGCCCTGGGCCTGCTGGCGCTCGGCACGGGGACGGGCGCCGCGCTGCTGCTCCTGGAACTGGCGGAAGAACTCCTCGAAGGGCGAGCCGGGCGGGAACTCCGGCATTCCCGGCAGGCTGCGCTGCTCGGGAGCGGCGTCGCCGCCCTGGACGGTCGAGACGTTGACCACGGCCGGCATGACCCGGTCGACCAGGTCGGCGAAGCTGCCCGGCAGTTCCTGCGACACGGCCGGCACGGTGACCGGCGCGGCGGCGGCGTCTCCTGGACGCATGGCAGCGGCGCCGGACAGGATCGTGGTGCCCAGCAGGAAGGCGGCGGTCGCCCGGCGGAAGCGGGACGCGAGGGCAGGGGCGGCGGAAAGGGGACGGGCGGGGGAGCGGGTAACCGGAAGATGCGGGACCATTCAAGGCTCCTGGCTGAACGAATCGGAAGCCGCTGCGGGGCGGCATTGATGGCGTTCTAGCGGGCCGAGCCTTACCGCTGCCTTGCGGCAACATTAAATCGCCGAAAGGTTGCCCGGCGGCACGGCGCCCCGGAGGCCCGCCGCGAGGTCAGTCCAGCACCTCGCGCAGGGCGTCCATCAGCGCGTGGTTCTCCTCCTCGGTGCCTATCGTGATCCTCATGCAGTCCGGCAGCCCGTAGGCGCCCAGCGACTTTACCAGGATGCCGTGGTCCAGCAGGTGCTGGGACAGGGTCGGGACGCTCATGGTCGGGTCCGGCGGAATCCGGATCAGGAGAAAATTGCAGACGCTGGGATAGACCCGGACGCCGATCGCCCGCAGTTCGTGGGACAGCCAGGCGCTCCAGGAGTCATTGTGGGCGAGCGTCGCCTCCTCGTGCTCCAGGTCGCCGAGCGCGGCGGCGGCGGCGGCCTGCGCCGGCAGCCCGACATTGTAGAGCGGCCTGACCCGGTCCAGCGTCTCGATGATGGCCGGTGGCCCGTAGGCCCAGCCGATCCGCAGGCCCGCCAGCCCGTGCAGCTTGGAGAAGGTGCGGACCATCAGCACGTTGTCGTGCTCGCTCACCAGGTCGAAGCCGGGATCGTAGTTGTTGCGGCGGACATAGTCCGCGTAGGCGCTGTCGAGCACCAGCAGGGTGTGCGCCGGCAGCTCGGCCCGCAGCCGCTGAACCTGTTCCGCCGGGACATAGGATCCGGTCGGGTTGTTGGGATTGGCCAGGAACACGATCTTGGTCCGGTCGCCGGCCAGTTCGGCAAGCGCCTCCACGTCCACCGCGAGGTCGCGCTCGGCGGCGATCATGGGCGTCGCGCCGGTCATCCGGGCGGCCTTGATGAACCCATGGTAGCCGTACTGGTGGAACAGCACCTCGTCACCCGGGCCGGCATAGGCCTCCGTGACGATCTGGATCATCTCGTCCGACCCGTTCGAGCAGGTGATGTGATCCGGTTCGATGTCGTAGCGGCGGGCAATCGCCATGCGCAGCGCCGTGTGCTCGCCGTCCGGGTAGCGGTGCAGGTTCTGGGCGGCCTGCCGGTAGGCGGTGATCGACTTCGGGCTCGGTCCCAGGGCGTTGTGGCTGAGCGACAGGTCGATGAGGGGACGCCCGCCGTGCGGAAGGCGGATCATCGGCTTGTGCGGGGCTATCTGGCCGATGCCCACCCTCGGTGTCAGCCGTTCCATCGGCAACCGTCTCCCTGCTTCGCGCTCCCGCCCCGTCCGGCGGGAGTCATGGCCTTAAATCATCATACAAATCGAAACCGAAGGAACATTCCAGTGACCGGATGGCGCAGGGAACTTCAGAGCACCTGCCCGGAGCGGCGCGCCACGGGGAGCGGCCTTGCCTGGTCGTCGACGAAACCGCCGGCATGCAGGCGGGTCAGGATACGGTCGAAATGGGCCGGGGTCGCCGGCCGGTCGTAGCCTTCCATCCAGTTCTGCTCCAGGAAGGCCAGCATGGCGGGCTGTCCCAACTCGGCCTCCCACAGGATGCCCAGCAGCGACGTCAGCGTCTCCTCGTCCTGGCGCTCCTCCTCAGACAGGGCCGTGGCCGCGTCGGCCTCGGCGACACGCCCCGTCTCCGGCCCGGCGCCGAGGCCGAAGTCGTAGAGGGACCGCCGCTCCGGCGAGCAGAGCTGCCAATGGGCGATCTCGTGGATCACGACTGACGGCTCGCTGCGGGTCCGGATCCGCCGGCCGTCCCAGCTGAACGCCTCGGCGGGCGCCTCGTCCAGGGTTTCGATCCCCAGGGACGCGGCCAGCGCCACGGCTTGGTCCCGCTGCTCCGCGGGATCGCCGAGTCTCCCGTCGGGCGGGATCGAGGAGGCGATTCTGCGGAAAGCCGTGAGTGCCAGCGGCCGACCGGCCAACCCCTGTTCGAAGCGGTCGATCACCGCGGGCAGATCGGAAGTGTCGATTGGTGTCAGTATCATAACGCTGCTTGGAGTCCGCTGTCCTGGTCCGCGGCCGGTGTCCGGCGGCGGTGCGCACCATAGCACCCGGCGACGCCCAGTCACCCGCCGAAAAGTCGCACGGGAGCCGGACCGGGGCGGACTCACGAAAATTTAGGAAAGTCTGCTTTAATCCTGCGCGATGGTCCGCCGTTGCGTGCCGCCGCGGGGACCCAATAACTCAACTCCAGGTGTCATTCCATGTCCTATGGCAACGAACTCAGCGCCTCTGATAACGCCGGCACCTTGAGCCGCCAGGAACTGTCCGCTTCCCTGCAGGAAATCAGCCGGGAACTGGAAGGTCTGCGCAGCGAAATCGAAAAGGTCGGGACCGTCGCCCAGCAGATCGACGCGATCGCCAAGCAGACCAACCTGCTGGCGCTCAACGCCACGATCGAGGCGGCCCGTGCCGGCGAGGCCGGGAAGGGATTCGCGGTCGTGGCGGGCGAGGTGAAGAACCTGTCCGGCCAGACCGCCGCGGCGACCGCGGAAATTTCCTCGGTGCTGCAAAGCCTGACCAAGCGGACCCAGCATCTGGGCCAACTCGTCGAGAAGGCGATCAGCTCGGTCTGATGCCGCTACCGGACGTCCCCTTTCGGCTCATGGGTGCGAAAGGGGACGATCCGTCGTGAATGGAGCCCGGATATCGGGGTTCAGAAGAACAGGCTGTACAGCCCGTATCCCGCAGCGATCACGATCGCCCACGAGGCGAGGGCCGCGGCGAGTATTGTCGCGACGCGGCGGCGGGGCGACCAATCGCCATCGTCGGCTCCCTCCAGCGTCCCCGGATAGGGTTGGGTCTCAGGCTCTACTTTGCGGTACAGGGCAGCCTGCTTCACGGTCAATCCTCGCCAGACCAGTATGTTGCTTCGACACATTAGGCGCCCCAATGCCTAAGGTATCGTAAATGGTAGTGAGCCGCTAACTACCTCTCAGGTACTAGATATATGGCAATAAACCTGTCGGGCGAGACATGGTTCCAAAAAGACCTAAACAGACGTGGTATTTTTCATCTTCAACATTGGGATCACCGGGGTGTCGCGAACCAACGGCCAGGAACCAGGCGGCAGGGCGTAGAAACTGCCAGCACGATGTTCGTGGAAGCGATCAGGATCTCCGCGAAGATCAATCAGCCCGGGCCAAGGCCGGCCGCTCCTGCCCGTCAGCCTCATCAAGGCCGCGTGACTCCGGTTGATGTTGGAGCCGGGAGTGCCGGTGCCGCCTGCGGAGGAGAGCGGCCCGGTGCGAGGTCCGGTGCCGCTCCCCTTCCCGTTATCCCTTAGGCCGCCTTCGATTCAGGAAAACCGGGCTCAGGCCCTGGTCGGCGGCTGAACGTCCGGCGGCGGGTCCTGCATCGGGGGAATTTCCGGAGTCGGTTCGACCTCGGGCGGCACTTCCGCCGGCGGGGTGTTGGGCTGGTCGGGATCCACCCCCGGAGGGCCGGTAAGCTCGAAGCGCGTCATCATGATCTCCTTGCTGTGTCCGGGTACTTTTCATCAACCTTCAGGCGCATGAAAAGTCCCGGACGCGCAACGGATTTCCGTCGTGAAGCCTGTTCAGGCGACCGTTACTGGGCGCTGTCCTGGACGGCTTCGCCGGCGCGCTCGGTGTCGCGGCCGAAGCCTTCGAGGGTGTTGCAGGCTCCAAGCAGGGTAACCAACGCCAGGGCGCCGGCAGCCATCATGAAGGGACGGGCCTTGCGATCCGGACGGTTGAGCTTCGTCATTTCTGTCGTCTCCGAAGTTGATTGGTATTCGACAAGGGAACACCGCGTTTCGGCGGATGTTCCATGCGGCGCGACGGCGTCGTCATGGATCAAGCGGATAGAGCCTTCGGAGGCAGCGCCGCGACGACAGCGTGCAGTAAAGCCGGAACCCCGCCATGTCTGCGGGAATCTTGACAGAATCCGCAAGGTGCCGCTTTTCTGGGCACCACATCGGCTGGAGACGCAATCATAACCACCATAGAGCGGGAAGGCGGAGACCGTCGGGTCGCCCTGCGCCACCATATCACCGAGTTGCTCAGGCTTGCCGTGCCGGTGATCGTCGCGCGGGCCGGACTGATGGTCATGTCGGCCGTCGACATCCTGATCGTGGGCCGCTACGGCTCCCAGGAACTGGCCTATCTGGGGCTGGGCACCCTGCCGGCACAGATGCTGGTGACCGCCGGCATCGGGCTCCTGCTGGGCACCCTGATCCTGACCTCCCACTCGGTCGGGGCGGAGACGCCGGAGGACTGCGGGCCGATCTGGCGGCGTTCCTTGCCCTACGCCTTCCTGCTCGGGATGGCTGCCGCCCTGCTCAGCCTGGGCGGCGAGAGCTTCTTCAGGCTGACCGGGCAGGACGCCGACGTGGCGAAGGGCGGCGCCGGCGTGTTCTTCGTGCTGGCGGCCGGGATCCCCGCGGCCATGCTCTACACCACGTCGGCCTTCTTCCTGGAGGGGCTGAGGCGGCCGGTGCCGGGCATGATCGCCATGATCGCCGCCAATCTCCTCAACGTCCCGCTCAACCTGATCCTGGTGTGGGGAGCCTGGGGCATCCCGGCGCTGGGCGCGGAGGGGTCGGCCTGGGCGACCACCGCGGTGCGCTGGATGCTGGCCTTGTCGATGATGGCCTATGTCTGGTACCTGCCGGACCGGGACCGCTACGGCATCCGCCGGACGGTCACCCGCTGGTGGAGCGGTGCCGCGCACCAGCGGCGGCTCGGCTATGCCGCCGGGCTCAGTCTGGCGCTCGAAAGCAGCGCCTTCTCCATCCTGGGCCTGTTCGCCGGCATGGTCGGGCCGCTCGACCTGGGCGCCTACACGATCCTGCTGAACCTGGTCGCCCTGTCCTTCATGACCGCCGTCGGTCTGGCGACCGCCACCGGGGTGCGGGTCGGAGTCGCCTATGGCCGGCGCGACCGGCGCGAGATCATGGTGGCGGGATGGACCGGACTGGGGGTCACGACCGTGATCCTGGCCGTGTTCGCGGTGCTGTTCGCGCTGCTGCCCGGAACCATCGGCGGCCTGTTCACGGCCGACCCGGACATGCTGGCCCTGACGGTGCCGCTGGTCGCTTTCAGCGCGCTGATCCTGATCGTGGACGGCGGGCAGGTGGTCATGGCGAGCGCGCTGCGCGGCCAGAGCGACGCCTGGATCCCGACGGTCCTGCACTTCTTCTCCTACTACGGGATCATGATCCCGCTGGGCGCAGCCCTGGCGCTGTGGGCCGACCGGGGCGTCGCCGGACTGCTGGAGGGAATCCTGATCGCCAGCGTCTTCTCGGTGGCCGTGCTGTCGATCCGGTTCCACCTGCTGTCGCGGGCATGACGGCGGGATATGCTGCGGACGGCCGATGCGCTATGGTCCGACTCCGCCCGGTGTCCGTCGGGAACCGCGGCCAAGGTGTAACGCATTGTTAGCGTCTGCAAAAACTGGTACACCCACCTTATATATGCCGGGTGTCCAAATCGCCGGGCGGTGCCCGGTGATCTTGCCCGCAGTCATCGTTTAACCTGAACCTGAGTTCGATTTTTGACCGCCAATCTCACACCTCCGCCTTCCGATATTTCGCCGGTCACCATCGAAGAGGAGATGCGGCGCAGCTATCTCGATTATGCCATGAGCGTGATCGTCAGCCGCGCGCTTCCCGACGTGCGCGACGGTCTGAAACCGGTGCATCGCCGAATCCTGTTCGCGATGAAGGAAGGCGGTTACGACAGCAACAAGCCCTACAAGAAGTCCGCTCGTATCGTCGGCGACGTGATGGGTAAGTACCACCCCCACGGCGACAGCGCGATCTACGATGCCATGGTCCGCATGGCCCAGGACTTCTCGATGCGCCTGCCGCTGATCGACGGGCAGGGAAATTTCGGATCGATGGACGGCGACCCGCCCGCAGCCATGCGCTATACCGAGGCGCGGCTGGCGAAGGCGGCGGAGAGCCTGCTCGACGACATCGACAAGGATACGGTCGACTTCCACCCCAACTACGACGAATCGTCGGCCGAGCCGGACGTCCTTCCCGCGCGTTTCCCGAACCTGCTGGTCAACGGCGCCGGCGGCATCGCGGTCGGCATGGCGACCAACATTCCTCCCCACAATCTGGGAGAGGTGATCGACGCCTGCTGCGCCTATATCGACGACAACGACGTCACTATCGAAGAACTGATGGAGCATGTGCCGGGTCCGGATTTCCCGACCGGCGCCCAGGTGATGGGCAAGGCCGGCATCCGGCAGGCCTACCACACCGGCCGCGGTTCGATCGTGATGCGCGGCAAGACCGAGATCGAGGAGATCCGCAAGGACCGCTGGGCCATCGTGATCAACGAGGTGCCCTACCAGGTCAACAAGGCCCGCATGATGGAGCGGATCGCCGAGGTCGTCCATGACAAGACGATCGAGGGGATCTCCGACCTGCGCGACGAGTCGGACCGCGACGGCGTGCGCGTCGTGATCGAGCTGAAGCGCGACGCCGTCGCCGACGTGGTGCTGAACCAGCTCTACCGCTACACCCCGCTGCAGACCTCGTTCGGGGTCAATGCGCTGGCGCTCAACGGCGGCCGGCCGGTGACGATGACCCTGAAGGACATCATCTCCGCCTTCGTCGCCTTCCGCGAGCAGGTCATCACCCGCCGGACCGAGTTCGAGCTGGGCAAGGCGCGGGAGAAGGCCCACACCCTGGTCGGCCTGGCGGTCGCGGTCGCCAACCTGGACGAGATGATCGCGCTGATCCGCCGGGCGCCCGATGCCGGCGTCGCGCGCGAGGAGATGATGGCCCGCGAGTGGCCGGCGGGCGACGTCGCGCCGCTGATCGCCCTGATCGACGAGCCGGGCAGGGCGGTCAGCCCGCAGGGCACCTACCGCCTGTCGGAGGCCCAGGCCCGGGCGATCCTGGAACTGCGGCTGAACCGCCTGACCGGCCTGGAGCGGGACAAGATCGGCGCCGACCTGCGCGAGGTCACGGACCGGATCGCCTATTATCTCGAAGTCCTGGCGTCGCGCACCCTGTTGCTGGAGATCCTGAGGACCGAGCTGCTGGAGATGAAGGAACGGTTCGGCACTCCCCGCCGGACCACCCTGATGGAGCTGGAGTTCGAATCCGACATAGAGGACCTGATCCAGCGCGAGGACATGGTCGTCACGGTCAGCCACTCCGGCTATATCAAGCGGGTCCCGGTCTCGACATACCGGGCGCAGAAGCGGGGCGGCAAGGGCCGCTCGGGCATGAGTATGAAGGCGGAGGATACGGTCCACGACCTGTTCGTCGCCAACACCCACACGCCCATGCTGTTCTTCTCCTCGCGCGGCATGGTCTACAAGCTGAAGGTCTGGCGCCTGCCGCTCGGTACGCCGCAGGCGCGCGGCAAGGCGCTGATCAACCTGCTGCCGCTGGTCGACGGCGAGACGATCTCGACCGTCATGCCCATGCCGGAGGACGAGACGACCTGGGGCGACCTGTGCGTCTTCTTCGCCACCAGCAAGGGCAACGTCCGCCGCAACAAGCTGTCGGACTTCACCAACATCCGGGCCAACGGCCTGATCGCGATGAAGCTGGAGGAAGAGGGCGAGCGGCTGATCGCGGTGCGGACCGGCACCGTGGATCAGGACGTGCTGCTGGCGACGCGCGGCGGCAAGTGCATCCGGTTCCAGGTCGACGACATCAGGATCTTCAGCGGCCGGACCTCCACGGGCGTCCGCGGCATCCGGCTGGCCGACGGCGACGAGGTGATCGGCATGTCAATGCTGAACCATGTCGACGCCGACGCGGACGAACGCGCCGCCTACCTGCGCCAGGCCAACGCCGAGCGCCGGGCGGCAGGCGAGGAGGCGTCGAGCGACGAAGCGCCCGATCCCGACGCGGAGGTCTCGACGAACATCGCCCTGTCGCCGGAGCGCTATGAGGAGATGCGGCGCAAGGAGGAGTTCATCCTGACCGTCTCCGAACGCGGATTCGGCAAGCGCACCTCCTCCTATGAATATCGGGTGACCGGTCGGGGCGGCCAGGGCATCTGGAATATCGAGATGAACGAGCGCAATGGTCCGGTCGTCGCCGCTTTCCCCGTCACGGATGACCATCAGGTCATGTTGGTGACTGATGGAGGGCAGATGATCCGGATGCCGATCCACGACGTCCGGATCGCCGGCCGCAAGACCCAGGGCGTCACCCTGTTCAGGGTGGCGCAGGGAGAGCGAGTCGTCTCGGTCGCGTGGCTGACCGAGGAGGCGGAAGCGGAGACCGCCGTGAGCGGGGGCGACGATGCGTCCCCCGAGTGATCGGCAGAGCAACGATCGGTGCAGGGGGCGGCAAGTTGAAGGGCGCCCCGACGTGAAGGGAAGAAGCGGCAGATGAGCAAACGGATCGGCGTCTATCCCGGGACATTCGACCCGGTCACCAACGGCCATATGGACATCATCCAGCGCGCCTCCCGCGTCTTGGACCACCTGATCGTGGGCGTCGCGCGCAATGCCGGGAAAGGCCCGCTCTTCTCCACCGAGGAGCGGGTCGCGATGGTCGAGGAGGATGTCGCCGCCTTGAAGCCTAACGGCACGAGGATCGAGGTGAGGCCGTTCGACAGCCTTCTGATGAAGTTCGCCGTGGACATGAACGCCTCGGTCATCATCCGCGGCCTGCGGGCGGTCTCGGACTTCGAGTACGAGTTCCAGATGGCCGGCATGAACGCCCGCCTGAACCCCAAGGTCGAGACAGTCTTCCTGATGGCGTCGGACCGCCACCAGTTCATCTCCTCGCGTTTCGTCAAGGAGATCGGCCGGCTCGGCGGCGACATCACGCATTTCGTCTCGCCCAGGGTCGCCGAACGGCTCGCCGCGCGCTTCGCCCAGGACGAAGGCGACGTGACCAAGCGCGTGCAGACCCTCAAGGTCTGACGCGCCCGCACCGTCGTCTCCGGGCGGATCAGGGTAAATGCAGGTTGACCGGAAGGGTCCCGGCCCCTATGTTCCGCCCCGACCCTGAGAGCGTGTAGCTCAGCTGGTAGAGCAACTGACTTTTAATCAGTAGGTCCTGGGTTCGAACCCCAGCGCGCTCACCAAAAAAGCCCCCGGAGACCAACGGTTTCCGGGGGCTTTTGGTTAGTCTGCATCAAGCTGCTTCAGCAGAGTTTCGGGCGGTACCGGCCAGTTGGTGAAGCAGCGCAGCACCGATCCGTCCAGGACACGCTCCAGCGACATGTCGCTGATCAACCCGCTCGTGACGATGCAGCGCTGGTACGTCCGAACCATGTGGCGCACACACAGGTACATCTTGGCTCGCGAGGCGGCGAAGGGGCGGATGTGGCGGCCTTCCGGCGACAGGCAGAATTCCGCCATGGCCGTGGGAACGCCCGGCCATTCCGGATCGAAGCAGTCGTCCAAGGCGACCACGCCCTGACCCGTGAGCAGGGGCGCGAAGTTGTTCAGGTCGTTCAGGACCGAGGGATGGTCATGGACGGCATCCAGGTGGAGGAAGCGGAGGCTGCCTCGCTCGACCATGTCAGGAGGTCCCTCCAGTTGCCGGAGATCCGTGGCGACGCATACCAGCCTGCTTCCGAGTTCCGGACAGCACCGGAGGATGTTCGCTTCGGCCACGGCCCGGGAAACCTCATGGAAGGCGTCGAAGCAGAACACGGTCTCGTCGGCGCGCGCCAGCAGGCCGAGCGCGACCGCGGACTTCCCCTTGTAGATCCCAAGCTCGCAGGTGTCGCCGCGGAATCCGCCTTGCTTCTGGATGAAGTCGATCAACCAAAACAGCAGGATGTCATGATTGTAGAACCAGCCTTCGATCTGGTCCTCGACATGCTCCTGATAGATCCGGAAGAGTCGGGAAACTTCCATGAAGCGGTCCAGTCAGCATCGTCCGCCCGGAGTGGCGTATCGCGGACCAGACTACCGCGCATTCGTAAACGAAAAGGGCGGACCGTAGAGCCTCGCAAGGCTCCCCAATCCGCCCCTCACGGCGGCGACCTGACGACTTCGCTTCAGTAACGCCGCAGCAGGCCCACCAGGCGGCCCTGGACGCGCACCCGGTCGGCACCGAAGATGCGGGTCTCGAAGGCCGGGTTCGCCGGTTCCAGCGCCACGGTCTGGCCCTTGCGCCGAAGGCGCTTCAAGGTCACCTCGTGCTCGTCGATCAGCGCCACGACGATCGTGCCGCTGTCGGCCATGTCGCACCGGTTGATGATGACCGTGTCGCCGTCCAGGATGCCGGCCTCGACCATGCTGTCACCGGCGACTTCCAGCGCGTAGTGGTCACCGGGGGGCAGCATCGTCGCCGGGACGTTGATCATGGCGCTGTTGTCGCGCAGCGCCTCGATCGGCGTACCGGCAGCGATCCGACCGTAGAGCGGAAGCTGGATCGCCTCGGCCTCGGTGCTGGCCTCGCGGCCGGCCAGGGCGCCGGTGAAATCGCCCTTGATGACGTTGGGCTGGAACTTCGGGCGGTCGGGCGCGCGCTGCTGCTGGCGGGCCGCACCGGCTTCCGCACCTTCCGGCAGCCGGAGCACCTCGAGCGCGCGGGCACGGTGGGGCAGGCGACGGATGAAACCGCGCTCCTCCAGCCCGGTGATCAGCCGGTGGATACCCGACTTCGACTTCAATCCCAGGGCATCCTTCATCTCGTCGAACGAGGGCGAGACCCCGCCTTCGCCCAGCCGGTCGTTGATGAAGAGCAGAAGCTCGTATTGTTTACGTGTCAGCATCTACGCCCCCTGCGCGCGGGACCAACCGGTCCAGAACAAAACAAAAACATCAATCTATGTTCTAGTTTGGTTCGCGGAAGGCGTCAAGCATTCGCTGAACATTTTTACCCTTGTCCGGCAGGTCCGGTCACCTAAAGACTCAGGACTCCGCCGCCCAGGGGAAGAAATTCGACAGTGTCGCCGGCCGATGCGGCCGGCGCGAAGGGCGGGCGGACCACCAGGCAGTCGGCCCGGGCAAGCACCGTCAGCAGCGAACTGTCCTGCGATTCGAAGGGGTTGGCGACCAGTTCGCCGTCCGGGCCGATACTCAGCGATGCCCTCAGGTAATCTTCGCGCTGGTCGTTCTGCTTGACGGGACGCCCCAGGACTGCGGTGCGGCGCGATCCTTCCTCCGCCGGAAGCCCGAGCAGGCGGCGGAGCGCCGGCCTGAGGAACAGGATGGCGCAGACCTGGCTCGACACCGGATTGCCGGGCAGGCCCAGGACCGGCACATCGCCCAGCCGGCCGAACATCAGCGGTTTGCCCGGCCGCATGGCGATCTTGTAGAAATCCAGGTCCATGCCGCGGTCGCCCAGCACGGCGCGCACGAGATCATACTCGCCCGCCGAGGCCCCGCCGGACGTGACCAGGATGTCCGCCCGCTCGGCACCCGCGACGAGTCGGGCCAGCGACTCCGGCGTGTCCAGGGCCACGCCCAGATTGACCGGAACGCCGCCGCAGGCCGTGATCAGGCCGGCCAGGGCGAAGGCGTTCGAGCTGACGATCTGGCCCGGCCCGAGAGCCTCCCCGGGAAGCACGATCTCGTCGCCCGTCGCCAGGATCGCGACCCGGGGGCGGCGGCGGACGCGGAGCCAGGGCCAGTTCATCGCGGCGGCAAGCCCGATGTCCCGCGCCGTGAGCATGCGTCCGGCCGGTATACCGACTTGCCCCTGCCGGAAATCGATCCCCGCCAGCCGGACATGCCGGTGGCGACCGACCGACCGGAGGACGGTGACCGTGGCGCCGTCCGACTCGGTGTCCTCCTGCATGACGACGGCGTCGGCCCCGTCGGGCATCGGCGCGCCCGTGAAGATCCTGACCGCCTCTCCCGGACCGACATGCCCCCTGAAGGCGTTTCCGGCCGGAGCTTCCCCGATGCGGCGCAGCTTCGCGGGGATCTGCGCCACGTCGGCGCACCGCACCGCATAGCCGTCCATCGCCGACATGGAGACCGGCGGCTGGGTGAGCCGGGCGGTCACGTCCTCCGCCGTCACGCGGCCGAGCGCCTCGGTCAGTCCGACCAGTTCGGCCGGCAGTGGCGACAAGGCGGCGAGGACGCGGGACCGTGCTTCGGCGACGGAGATCATCGCGGAGTCCCGTACTCGCCGCTCTTTCCGCCCGCCTTATGGGCCAGCCGCACGTCGCCGATGGTCATGGCGCGGTCCACCGCCTTGCACATGTCGTAGACGGTGAGAGCCGCGACCGACACGGCCGTCAGGGCCTCCATCTCGACGCCGGTGCGGCCCTTCAGCTTGCAGGTCGCCGTGATGTCCACGGCGTTGCGGCCGGGGTCGCAGGTCAGGTCCAGCTTGACCGAGGTCAGCGCCAGCGGGTGGCAGAGCGGGATCAGGTCGGGCGTCCGCTTGGCCGCCATGATCCCGGCGAGCCGCGCGACGGACAGCACGTCGCCCTTCTCCACCCCGCCGGACAGGATCAGGGCCAGGGTCTCCGCCGCCATGAAGACCGACCCGGTGGCGGTCGCCGTCCGCTCCGTCTCGTCCTTGTCGGAGACGTCGACCATCACGGCGCGTCCCTCGGCGTCGAAATGCGTGAAGCCGCCGGTCATGCGGCGGCCCGGCGGGTCAGCAGGGACCGGGTGGCCTCCGTCACATCGGACTGGCGCATCAGGCTCTCGCCGACCAGGAAGCAGCGGGCGCCGGCCCTGTCCATCCGCTCCAGGTCCTCGGGCCCGTAGAGACCGCTCTCGCTGACCAGCAGGCGGTCCGCGGGAACACGTGCCGCCAGTTCCTCCGTGACGGCAAGATCGACCGTCAACGTCTTGAGATTCCTGTTATTGATGCCGATCAGTTCACATGGAAGATCAAGTGCGCGGTCGAGTTCCACGCCGTCGTGGACCTCCACCAGGACGTCCATGCCGTAGCGAGCCGCCACCTCGGCCAACTCGCGGGCCGTCGCGTCGTCAAGGGCGGCCATGATCAGCAGGATGCAGTCGGCCCCCAGTGCCCGCGCTTCAACCACCTGATAAGGATCAAGCATGAAGTCCTTGCGAAGACACGGTAATTCGCAAGCCGCACGGGCTTCCACCAGGAATGAATCCTGGCCCTGGAAATAGGGGATGTCGGTCAGCACGGACAGGCACGCGGCCCCGCCGGCCTGATAGGCCCGCGCCAGCTCCGCCGGGTTGAAATCCTGCCGGATCAACCCTTTGCTCGGTGATGCTCGCTTGATTTCTGCGATCAGGCCATAGTCTCCCGAGGCCAGCTTCCGGCGCAGGGATGCCGTGAAGCCCCGCGGCGGGTCGGCCTTCAGGGCGGCGCGGTCGATCTCGGCGAAACTGCGCTCGGCGCGCCGCGCCGCCACATGGGCGCGCTTGTCGGCACAGATGCGGGTGAGGACGTCGCTCATGCCGAGCCTCCGCTGTTGGTGATGGCGATCAGGCGGTCGAGCACGGTCCGTGCGCGGCCACTGTCGATGGCGTCCCGGCCCAGGGCAACGGCTCCGGCCAGGTCCGGGGCCTTGCCGGCGACCAGCAGGGCCGCCGCGCTGTTCAGCAGCACGATGTCGCGGTAGGCCCCGTGGGCGCCGGCCAGGACCGCGTTCAGCGCCTCGGCGTTCGTCGCGGCGTCGCCGCCCTTAAGGTCGGAGGGACTGGACAGCAGCAGCCCGGCCTGCGACGGATCGATGTCGAACCGGGTGACCACGCCGTCCTTCAGCTGCGCCACATGGGAGGCGCCGGTGGTGGTCAGTTCGTCCAACCCATCGGAGCCGTGGACGACCCAGGCGGTTTCCGATCCCAGCCGGGCCAGGACCTGGGCGATCGGCTCCAGCCATTCCTTGGAGAAGACGCCGAGAAGCTGGCGCTTGGCGCCCGCCGGGTTCGACAGCGGCCCCATCAGGTTGAAGATCGTCCGGGTTCCCAACTCGACCCGCGTTCCCGCCACGTTGCGCATGGCCGTATGGTGCCTCGGCGCCATCAGGAAGCAGATGCCGATCTCGTCGAGCGCCCGCTGCACCAGGGCCATCTCGCACTCGATGTCGACGCCCAGCGCGGTCAGCACGTCGGCGGCGCCGGACTTGCTCGACGCCGCACGGTTGCCGTGCTTGGCGACCGGGACGCCGCAGGATGCCACCACCAGGGCCGTCGCGGTCGAGATGTTGTAGGTGCCGGACGCGTCGCCGCCCGTGCCGCAGGTGTCGATCGTTCCGGGAGGGGCCTTGATCGGCACCGCCTTGGCCCGCATGGTGCGGGCGGCGCCGGTGATCTCCTCCACCGTCTCGCCGCGCACCCGAAGCGCCATCAGGAAGCCGCCCATCTGCGCCGGCGTCGCGTTGCCCGACATGATGATGTCGAAGGCGAGCTCGGCCTCCGACTCGCCGAGGCGCCGGCCTGCGGCAACGCCGGCCAGGATCGCCTTCATGTCCGACATGTCGGCCGTCATGCCGCGTGCTCCGCCGGGGCGCCGGTCATCCGGACGAAGTTCGCCAGCAGCGCGTGGCCGTTCTCGGACGCGATGCTTTCCGGGTGGAACTGCACGCCGTGGATTGGCAGCTC
Source organism: Skermanella rosea (assembly GCF_016806835.2). Lineage (NCBI taxonomy): Bacteria > Pseudomonadati > Pseudomonadota > Alphaproteobacteria > Rhodospirillales > Azospirillaceae > Skermanella > Skermanella rosea. Next base: position 2,649,257 of record NZ_CP086111.1, read on the forward strand.
GCGGTGCATCAGGCCCATGATCAGGCCGTCCTCGCTCTCCGCCGTCACCTTGAGCGAGTCGGGCAGGGTCTCGCGCTCGACGATCAGGGAATGGTAGCGGGTCGCCGGGAAGGGCGAGGGCAATCCCGCCAGCACGCTCTCTCCGGAATGGCTCATCATGCTGATCTTGCCGTGCATCGGCGCCGGCGCCCGGACCACGTGCCCGCCGAACGCCTGCCCGATGGCCTGATGGCCCAGGCAGACGCCCAGCAGCGGCAAGTGCCGTTCGGCGGCGGCGGCGATCATGTCCAGGCAGATGCCGGCCCTGTCGGGGTCGCAGGGACCGGGAGACAGCACGATGCCGTCGGGGCGCAGATCGAGCGCCTGTGCCACCGTCAGTGCGTCGTTGCGCTTCACCACGATCTCGGCGCCCAGTTCCCCCAGGAAATGGACGAGGTTGTAGGTGAAACTGTCATAATTGTCGATCAGCAGCAGCATGCGGCAATCCGCGGCAAACAAATGGGAAACAGTGAGCCGATACCCTACAAGGCGCGCCCGCGGATTTCCAGCGCGCCGCTTGGGCCGCGGCAGGGATCATAGGGCGGGGTTCATGGGGTTGGGCCTTGACCTTCCCACCACTGGAAGCCCCATATCGGGATGTGGCACGGGACGCATGGGCAAGCTCCGTGGAGTAACGATCCGTTAACGATCACGACCGATCGTAACGCGCTGTCGAATGGGGAACCTGGTCAATGAACATCGGAACGGCTTCGAAACGGTCGGGCGTACCGGCCAAGACGATCCGCTATTACGAGAGCATCGGCCTGATCTCGTCGGCAGGCCGAAGCTCCAACGGTTATCGCGTCTACACGGAGGAGGAGGTCCAGACCCTGCGCTTCGTGTCGCATGCCCGATCACTGGGGTTCTCCGTCCGGGACGTCGGCAGCCTGCTGGCCCTGTGGCGCGACCGCAGCCGGGCCAGCGCCGACGTGAAGGCCCTCGCGCGCGGCCACATCGCGGAGATCGACGCGAAGATCGCCGAACTGCGCAGCATCCGCGAATCGCTGCTCACGCTGGTGGACCGTTGCCACGGCGACGATCGACCGGACTGTCCCATCCTCGAATCGCTGGCGACACCCACGTCGGCGGAGCATTGCGCCTGACCCATGGCCTCTTCCAAGTCCAAACCGTCGAAACCGCGGCGCGCCCGGCCGAGATCCCTGCCCAGGGGAGTCGCGCTGAGGGCGCTCGGCGGCCGCATCAGGCCGGTGGCCCTGGCCGCCGCGGCGATCGCCGCCACGTTCGGAGCCGGCGCGATATTCGGCTTCGTGTACCGCCACGAGCCGGAGCGCCCCCCGGCACAGGTCGCGACCGTCCGTCCCGCGCCGGTGCGTCCGACCGCTCCGCGGATCGAGACGCCGCCGGTCGAACCTCCCCGTCTTTCCACGCCCGCGGAGGCCGTTCCGCCCGAGTCCCCGCCGCCGGCCCAGGCGGTCAAGCCGGTTCCGGCGCCGGCCATCCTGGCCTCCGTGCTGCCGCCGCCCATGGCGCCCGCCGTGCCGCCCGCCCAGGTGGCTCCCGGGACGCCCGCGTGGCTGAAGAACGCCCTGCCGTTCACGGTGCCCCATTCGGGTCCGATGATCGCGATCGTGATCGACGACATGGGGCTCGACCGCAAGAGGAGCGCCCGCGTCGTCGGGCTGCCGGGGCCGCTGACCCTGGCGTGGCTGCCCTATGCCAACGACCTGCCCCGGCAGACCCGGGCGGCCCGCGCGGCCGGGCACGAGTTGATGGTCCATATCCCGATGGAGCCCCAGGGCGGCGACATAGATCCCGGGCCGGGCGCCATGACGGTGAGCGCCGGCAGCGGAGAGCTGCTGCGGCGGCTCGAACAGGGCCTGAAGGCGTTCGACGGGTATATCGGCATCAACAACCACATGGGCAGCCGGTTCACCGAGGACCGGCCGGGCATGCGTACCGTCCTGTCGGAGCTTCACCGGCGCGGGCTGATGTTCCTGGACAGCCGCACCACGACGCGTAGCGTCGCCTCCGGCATCGCCCGCGAACTGCAGGTGCCGACCGTCGGCCGGGATGTCTTCCTGGACCACGACATGAGCCCCGCGTCGGTGCGGGCCAGCCTCGCGAAGGTCGAGGCCGTGGCCAGGCGGCAGGGCTACGCCGTCGCGATCGGCCACCCGCACGACGCCACGGTCGACGCGCTGGCGCAATGGCTTCCGGCCGTCGCTGCGCGCGGCTTCGCGCTGGTGCCCGTGAGCGCCGTCCTGAAGCACCGCCAGCCCAACGGCTGAAGCCCCACGGCTGAAGCGATGTCCACTATCCAACCAGAAGCACCGAGGAGAGAACCATGAGCACGACGTACAAGGTATCCGGAATGACCTGCGGCGGCTGCGCCCGGTCGGTCACCAATGCCATCATCGCCAAGGACGGGCAGGCGAAGGTCGAGGTCGACCTGGCGGCCGGTACCGTCGCGGTGGACGGCAGCCTGTCGGCGGACGCCGTCAAGGACGCTGTCGAAGGCGCCGGGTTCGATTTCGACGGCGTGGCGTCGGCGGCCTGACCGCCGTCGCCCGCTGCGCCGGGAGGAGCGGCCGGCTTCCCGCCGGCCGCGTCACCGCGATGGTCACCGCGACGAGGCGAACCTGACGGCCTCTTCCGCCGCACGGATCAGCGCGCGGGACTTGTTCACCGTTTCCTGGTACTCGGATTCCGGATCGCTGTCGGCGACCACGCCGCCGCCGGCCTGGACATGCATCACGCCGTCCTTCAGCACGGCGGTGCGCAGCGCGATGCAGGTATCCATGGCGCCGTTCGCGCCGAAATAGCCGACGCAGCCGCCATAGACCCCGCGCCGGGCCTTCTCCAGCTCGTCGATGATCTCCATGGCCCGCACCTTGGGCGCTCCCGATACCGTACCGGCGGGAAATCCTGCGAACAGCGCGTCCAGCGCGTCGTATTTCGGGTCGATCGTTCCTTCGACGTTCGAAACGATGTGCATGACGTGGGAGTAGTACTCGATCACCATGCGTTCCGTCACCGTCACGGAGCCGATCTCGGCCACGCGCCCGACATCGTTGCGGCCCAGGTCGAGCAGCATCAGGTGCTCCGACAGTTCCTTGGGATCGGACAGCAGGTCTGCCGCGAGGGCCTTGTCCTCCTCCGGCGTGGCGCCACGCTTGCGGGTGCCGGCGATCGGGCGGATCGTCACCTTGCCGTCCCGCAGCCGCACCAGGATCTCCGGGCTGGACCCGACGATGCTGAGATCCTCGAAATCCAGGTACAGCAGGAACGGCGACGGGTTCAGCCGCCGCAACGCCCGGTACAGGCTGAAGGGCGGCAGCTCGAACGGGACGCTGAACCGGTGCGAGGGCACGACCTGGAACACGTCGCCGGCCCGGATGTACTCCTTCGCCCGCTCGACGATCGCGTGATATTCCTCGCGCGTGGTGTTCGACACCGGCTCCGGCAGGGCCCGCGTCACCGCCGTCGCCTCGCGCCGGTAGGGCAGGTTGCGCTCCAGGTCCGAGATGGCGTCGCCCAGCCGCTCCAGGGCCAGGTCGTAGGCGGCCTCGGCATCCAGGCCGGCAGACGGCCAGACCGGCGTGACCAGGGTGATCTGGTTCTGGATCCCGTCGAACACCGCGATGATGGTCGGCCGCATCAGGATCGCGTCCGGAATGCCGAGCATGTCCGGGTTGTCGTCGGGTAGCCGCTCGATCAGCCGGACCATGTCGTAGCCCAGATAGCCGAACAGCCCGGCCGCCATGGGCGGCAGCTCGGCCGGCAGGTCGATCCGGCTTTCCGCCAGCAGTCCGCGCAAGGCCTGGAGCGGCGGCTCGCCGGTCGGCTCGAACGCCTGGGCGTCGAACCGGGCTCGCCGGTTGATCTCCACCTTGTCGCGCCGGCACCGCCAGATCAGGTCCGGTTTCAGCCCGATGAAGGAATATCGGCCGCGTACCTCGCCGCCGGTCACCGATTCCAGAAGGAAGCAGTTCTTCTGGCCATCGGCCAGCTTGATCATGGCCGAGACCGGGGTTTCGAGGTCGCTGACCAGCGTGGTCCAGACGACCTGGGGACGGCCGGCCCCGTAGGTTTCGACAAAGCCGGGACGGGCGGGCAGGGCCTTCATGGTGGATCAGTTCCGCTGGAACAGGGAGTCGACGGTGGACTGGTGGATCGACACCGCATGGCTCTGACGCAGCGCGTCGGTGAACTGGGCCAGAAGGTCGCCCGCGACGGCCTGCTGGACGCCCTGGCGGAGCTGCGCCACCTGCGGTTCCGACGCGGCCGGATCGGCCTGCTGGATGTCGCGGAGGCGGATAACCAGCTGCCCGTCCTGGGTCGGCGCCACCGCGACCTCCCCCTGGGCCATCTCGAAGAGCTGCTGGACGGAAGCGGGCGGCAGGCCGCCGGTTTCGCGGCCGGCCCGGGTCAGGGGCGGGGTCACGCCCTCGATGGCGCCCGGCACCAGGGATGCCGCCTCGGTGGCCGGCGTGCCGGCCCGCAGCCGCTCAGCCACTTCCTCGGCGCGCTGGGCCGCCAGCTTGGAGCGTTGCTCGGCCTGCCAGGCGGCGACCACCTCGTCGCGGATGGCGTCGAGCGGCCGGAGCGCCGCCGGGGTGATGGCGTCGACCCGGGCGATGAAATAGTCGCCGCCCTGGATCTCGGTCAGATTGCCGGTTCCGCCCTGCTGAAGCGCGAAAGCCGCCTGGGCGATCTGCTGGGCGCCGGGCAACCCTTCCACCGCGCCGCCGTCCGGCCGCCGGCCGGTCGCGTCGATCGCCTCGACCTGGGTCACGCGGAGGCCGAGCCGCTGGGCCGTGTCCTCGATGCTGGCACCGCCGGCCAGCTCGTCCTCGACCTTGTTGGCCAGTTCGTAGACCTGGTCCACCGCGCGGTCGCGCTTCAGCTCGGCCAGGAGAGTGTCCCGCACCTGCTCGAAGGTCTGCACGCTGCCCGGCTCGACATCCTTGACCCGCATGACATGCCAGCCGAGAGGGCTCTGGATCGGAGCGCTGACCGCCCCTTCCTGGAGGGCGAACACCGGTTCGGCCAGTTCGCCGAGCAGATCCTCGCGGGCGAGGCCGTTGAGCGTCAGCACCTCCGCACCGGCGCCCGCCGCCGCCTCCTCGAGGGTCTGGCCCTGGCCGAGGGACGTTTCGATCTTCCGCGCGGTCTCTTCGTCCTGGACCAGGACCTGGTCGACGGTCCGGCGCTCGGGCGTCTGGAACTCGGCGGCCCGGGCATCGTAGGCGGCCCGCAGGTCCTCGTCGGAAACGGCGATCTCGCCGGCGACGTCGTCGGCCGTCAGCAGGGCGACCGTCAGCTTGCGGTACTCCGGCGCGGTGAAGCGGACCGCCTTCTCCTGATGGAAGGCGGCCAGGGCGGCATCGTCGGGCACGCCGACGTCGCCCATGGTGGCGTTGGGCACCAGGATCGTCTCGGCGACCCGACGCTCGGCCTGCCGGCGGAACAGGTCCTCGACCAGCGGCGCCGGGGCCTGGGCGCCCGCGGCCACCGCGCCGACCAGCTGGGTCCGCTTGATCTCCGAGCGCAGGATCTGGACGTAGCCTTCCTCGGTCAGCTGATTGGCGGCCAGGATGCGGCGGAACTGGTCCGGATCGAACTGGCCGAGCTGGTTGCGGAACGCCGGCTCCTCGCGCAGTTCGCTCAGCACGAGCTGGTCGCTGACCCGCAGCCCGGCCTCGTCGGCCGCCTGGCTCAGCAGGGTCCGCTGGACGAGCTGCTCCAGCGTCTGGTCGACCAAGCCCAGCTGGCGGGCCTGCTCGGCGTCGATCTGGCCGCCCAACATCTGGCGCAGCCTGTTCAGCTCCTGGCGGAAGGCGTTGTCCAGTTCCTGGGTCGAGATCTTCACGTCCCCGACCTCGGCCACGGTGGTGTCGGTCCGGCCACGGAAGATGTCGCCGATGCCCCATACCGCGAAGCTGAGGATCAGGAGGACGAACAGGATCTTGACGACCCATGAACCGACGGTGCTGCGCAGGGCTTGAAGCATGTTCCAACGTCTTGAAAGCGGGGCCGGTCGGACCGGCAATTATGACTACGTTGCGACGGCGCCGCCGCGATGGCGCGGCATCATAGGTGCCGGTCCCCATAGCGGCAACAGAGGATTTCCCGGGGCACCCCCCCCCGCCGGGACCGCCGGCGGATGCGCGCCGGTGTGGAATTGCGCGCCCGCGCTTGCTAGACAGCGTCCCACATTCGCTGCAACCCACGACGAGATGGAGCCCATGCCCGCACGCCGCAAGCTGATCGCCGGAAACTGGAAGATGAACGGCCTCCACGCCGCCGGGCTGGAACTGGCGACCGACCTGGCCCGCCGGCTGGCCTCGGCCGGGACGGTCGGTTTCGACATGCTGGTCTGCCCGCCCGCCACCCTCGTCCATCCTGTCGCCGGCGCCGTCGCCGGTACGCCTCTCGCGGTCGGCGGCCAGGACTGCCACCCGAAGGAATCGGGCGCCCATACCGGCGACATCGGCGCCCCGATGCTGGCGGACGCGGGCGCCGGATTCGTCATCGTCGGGCATTCCGAGCGGCGGCAGAACCATGGCGAGGACGACGCCCTGGTCGCGGCCAAGGCGGCGGCCGCCCATGCCGCCGGTCTGGTCGCCATCGTCTGCGTCGGCGAGACGCTGGAGCAGCGGGAAGCGGGGCAGGCGCTGGCCGTCGTGGCCTCCCAGGTGGCGGGATCGCTCCCGGCGGGCGCCGACGCCGCGAACACGGTCATCGCCTACGAGCCGGTCTGGGCCATCGGCACGGGCAAGACCGCGACGGCCGCCGACGTGGCCGAGGTGCACGCCCATATCCGCGCCACCCTCGCCGGCCGGGCCGGGAAGCCCGACGCGGTGCGCATCCTGTACGGCGGTTCGGTGAAGCCGTCCAACGCCGCGGAACTGATGGCGGTCGAGGACGTGGACGGTGCCCTGGTCGGGGGCGCCAGCCTGGTGGCCGACGATTTTTGGGCGATCGCGGAAACTTGCCGCTAGCGAAACCGGCGACGAGTTAGTAAATATCGGCCGGAGGCGCGCCATGCCCATCCGAAAGGGGCGGCTGGCGCGCTTATCGGTTTTTGAGAATGGTTTTCTTTTCAGAGAAGGTTTCCGAACCATGGAAGCAGTGGTTCTGGTCGTGCACCTGCTGATCGCGATCTCGCTGATCGGCGTGGTGCTGGTGCAGAAATCGGAAGGCGGCGGGCTGGGCATCGGCGGCGGCGGTGGCGGCGGCATGATGTCGGCCCGCGGCACGGCGAACCTGCTGACCCGCACCACCGCGATCCTGGCGGGCTGCTTCATGCTGACGAGCCTTGTCCTGGCGGTGATGGCGGGCAGCCATTCCAGCCCGCGGTCGATTATCGATTCGATGCCGCCGGCGCCCCAGCAGTCGGCTCCCCCGGCGGACGCCCCGCCGGCACCTCCCGCCGCACCGTCGGCGCCCGTCTCCCAGTAGGCGGCAGGGGCCCGGAAGCAGGGCCGGGCATCAAGTGGTCGGGAGGCGGCTGGTCGGCCGCCTCTCTCATTTCAGGCACAGTGTTCACTCCCGGATCGGCAAGGCACCATGACTCGGTACATTTTCATTACCGGCGGCGTCGTCTCCTCGCTCGGCAAAGGCCTCGCCTCGGCGGCCCTCGGCGCGCTGCTCCAGGCGCGCGGCTTCAAGGTCCGCCTGCGCAAGCTCGACCCCTACCTCAACGTCGATCCGGGCACCATGAGCCCGTACCAGCACGGCGAGGTCTACGTCACCGACGACGGGGCGGAGACCGACCTCGATCTCGGCCATTATGAGCGATTCACCGGCGTCTCGGCCCGCCGGAGCGACAACGTCACCACCGGGCGGATCTATTCCACCGTGATTCAGCGCGAGCGGCGCGGCGACTATCTGGGCGCCACCGTCCAGGTCATCCCGCACGTGACCGACGCCATCAAGGAGTTCATCCGGGCAGACATCACGGACGAGGACTTCGTCCTGTGCGAGATCGGCGGCACCGTCGGCGACATCGAGAGCACGCCCTTCCTCGAGGCGATCCGCCAGTTCGGCAACGAGGTCGGGACCGACCGCGCGCTGTTCATCCACCTGACGCTGCTGCCTTACATCCCGTCGGCCGGCGAGCTGAAGACCAAGCCGACCCAGCACTCGGTGAAGGAACTGCTGAGCGTCGGGATCCAGCCGACGATACTGCTGTGCCGCGCCGACCGGCCGATCCCGGAGAGCGAGCGCCGGAAGATCGGCCTGTTCTGCAACATCCGGCAGGAGAGGGTGATCGCGGCGCTCGACGTGGACACGATCTACGCGGTTCCGATCAGCTACCACGAGCAGGGCTTCGACGTCCAGGTGCTGAGCTATTTCGGCCTGCCCCACGACGGCGAGCCGGACCTGAGCCGCTGGCGCCGGATCGTGCAGACGGTCCGCCAGCCCGAGGGCGAGGTGACCATCGCCGTGGTCGGCAAGTACACCAGCCTGCTCGACAGCTACAAGTCGCTGGCCGAGGCGCTGATCCACGGCGGCATCGCCAACAATGTCCGGGTCAAGCTGGACTGGATCGACGCGGAGATCTTCGAGTCCGACGACGCGGTCCAGCATCTGGAGCATGTCCACGGCATCCTGGTGCCCGGCGGTTTCGGCGAGCGCGGCTCGGAAGGCAAGATCCGGGCGGTGCAATTCGCCCGCGAGCACAAGGTGCCCTATTTCGGCATCTGCTTCGGCATGCAGATGGCGGTGATCGAGGCGGCGCGGCACATGGCAGACGTGCCGAACGCGGGCTCGACCGAGTTCGGCCGCGACGTCGTCCCCGTTGTCGGCCTGATGACCGAGTGGCAGCGCGGCAATCAGACCGAGTTCCGCACCGGCGGCGACGACCTGGGCGGCACCATGCGGCTGGGTGCCTATCCCTGCCGTCTGGTCGAGGGATCGAAGATCCGCGAGATCTATGAGTCGGAAACGATCAGCGAGCGGCACCGTCACCGCTACGAAGTCAACATCAACTTCCGTGGCCAGCTGGAATCGGCGGGCCTGCTGTTCTCTGGCCTGTCGCCCGACGGGACCCTGCCGGAGATCGTCGAGCTGCCGGGCCACCCCTGGTTCGTCGGCGTTCAGTTCCATCCCGAGCTGAAGTCGAAGCCGCTGAACCCGCACCCGCTGTTCACCGACTTCATCCGGGCCGCGATCGAGCAGAGCCGACTGGTCTGATCCGTCGTGTCGGAGCGGACGATCCGCGCGGGCAGCCTCACGGCTCCCGCAGGCTCTCGTCCAACAGCCGGAACACCGGGTAAAGCAGGTAGGAGAGGACGGTCCGGGTCCCGACTTTTATCTCCGCCTCGGCGACCATGCCCGGTCCCGGCCGCCGGTTTTCCGGTACGCCGCGAAGCTTGTGGGTCAGCAGGCGGATGCGGGCCCTGAAATAGGCGCCGCCCTGAACCCCTTCCACGCCGGCCCGCCCATGGAACGCGTCGGCGCTGATCGTGCGCACCTCGCCTTCCAGGGTGCCGTGGCGCTGGAACGGAAACGCCTCCAGCTTAACCCGCACGCGGGCGCCCGGTTCGACCATCCCGATGTCCCGGGCGGGAATATCGGCCTCCACCTCCAGCGGCACGCCGAGCGGGACCAGGGTCACCAGCGGTTCGGCGTCACGGACGACCGATCCGACGGACAGGCGCGCCAGTTCCAGCACCACCGCGTCGACGGGAGCGATCAGTGCGACGAGGCTGCTGCGCCGCTCGGCTTTCGCCAACCTTTCCGCGATGTCGGCGCGCTCGCGGCGGCTCTCGACCAGTTCCTCGGAGATATGGCGGTGCCATTCGCCGACATAGGCGATCCGCTCGGCCTCTATTTCGCGCTGCTCATGGAGCAGTTCGGCCTCGCGGTTCCGCAGGTCGTTGATCTGCCCGCGCAGCGCAAGCGCCTGGCTCGTCGCCTCCAGCAGCTGGAGCCGCGATCCGGTCTGCCTGTCGTACAGGTCGCGTCTCATGGCTTCGATCTCGGCGAAGACCGCGAGGCGGCCCGCGAGATCCTGCTGGCCGGCCCGGTTGGTCGCCAGCGCCGCCGCTATGCGGGATGCCCGCTGCTCGAAGGCGTCGAGCCTGGCTCGGCGCTCGGCCCGCTGGCGCTCCAGGATTTCCGCCTGGATCCGGCCTTCCGGCCCGGTCGGCGCCGTCGGTGCCGTGTCCGACGCCGCCGCTTCAAGGCGGCCGATCTGCGCTTCCAGGCTTGCGAGCCGGACGCGCAGGGTCGCGGCGTCGGCCTCCGCGAAGGTCGGGTCGAGCGTGGCGACCACGGTACCCGCCCGCACGACGTCGCCTGGGGAGACGTCGAGCGTGCGGATGATCGATGTTTCCAAGGGTTGTACGACGACCAGGGGCTGAGTCGTCACGAGGCGCCCGGGGGCCGCGACCACCCGGTCGATCCTGGCCCACGCGGCCCAGCCGATCCCTCCTGCGATGCAGGCGGCCAGGACATGGAGCATCAGCCGGGCCGGGAAGGGCGCGGGGCGCAGTTCGAGCGCCAATGCCGCCGGACGGGTGGTCGCGACCGCGTGCCTTGCCCCGGTACCGGTCATGCCGAGGCTATCCGGCTGGTCTGCTGGGTCCAGAGCTGCCGGTAAAGCGCGCACCTCTCGACCAGATCGTCATGCCGCCCGCTGTCGATGATCCGGCCGTGCTCGAACACCAGGATCAGGTCGGCGTCGCGAAGCGTGGTCAGCCGATGGGAAACCAGGAGTGTCGTCCGGCCGCGGGCGATCCGGTGAAGGTTGGCCTGGACCTCGGCCTCGCTGTCCGGGTCAAGCGCGCTGGTCGCCTCGTCCAGGATCAGGATGGGCGGCCGGCGGAGCAGGGCACGGGCTATCGACAGCCGTTGCTTCTGGCCGCCGGACAGGTTGACCGCCCCTTCCTCCAGCATCGTGTCGAACCCGTGCGGCAGCCGCTGGATGAATTCCGCCGCCCCGGCCAGCCCGGCCGCCTCCGCGACCTCGCCCGGGGGGGCATCCGGCCTGGAAAGCGCTATGTTCTCCCGGATGGTGCCGCGGAACAGGAAGGCGTCCTGCGGCACCACGCCGATGCTGCGGCGAAGGTGGGCCAGGTCGATCTCCCGGATGTCGTGGCCGTCCAGCAGGATCAGCCCAGCCTCGGCCGCGTGGAACCCCTGGATCAGCCGCGCGAAGGTGGTCTTGCCCGATCCGCTTCGGCCGACCACGCCGACGAACTGACCTGCCCGGATCGTCGCGGAGACGTCGGCGAGCGCCGGTTCCGGCGTTCCCGGATCCCGGCCCGGATAGCGGAAGGTGACTCCGCGGAACTCGATCCCTCCGGCGAGGTCCGGCCGCAGGCCTTCCGCCGAACCGCGCTCGGGCGGCGCGTCCATGATCTCTCCCAGCATGCGAACCGACAGGGCGGCCTCCTGGTACTCGTGTACCAGCGAAACGATCTGGACCAGCGGCGCGCTGACCCGGGAAGCCAGCATCTGGAAGGCGACCAATTCGCCCACCGTCATTCGCTGGTCGATCACCGCGAGCGCGCCCAGCCAGACGATGGCGACCGTCATCAGCTTCTCCAGCAGGGCTGACGCCGTGCGGGCGACCACGCCGATCCTTCCGACTTCGAAATGATGCGTGACGGCGTCCGCGGCGCCATCCTCCCAGGCGCGGCGGCGCTCCGGTTCGAGGCCCAGCGCCTTCACCGTCGCCATGCCGTGGATCGTCTCGACCAACAGGGCCTGCCGCTCGCCCTCGGCCCTGTAAAGCCGACGGAGGCGGCGCTGGTAGGGAACGATGAGCACGCCGACCGCCGCCGCCATGGTGGCGGAGAATCCAAGCACCACGGCGGTCAGGTGCGGGCTGTAGAAGGCGAGAACCGGCAGGAACACCATCAGCACGGAAGCATCCAGCAGCGTCAGCATCATCCGGCCCGTCAGGAACTCCCGGACGCGTTCGGCCTGCTGCATGTGCTTCGCGAGCACCCCGGCGGCCGATGTCTCGAAGAAGGCGGGCGACAGGGACAGCAGATGGGCGAAGGTCCTGGCCGCGACCCGGATATCCACTTTGGTCGTGGCGTGGAGCAGCAGCGTCCCGCGCAGGAATCCCAGTACGGCCTCCACCAGGATCGCCGCGACGATCCCGACGCCGAGCACCGCCAGGGTGGAGAAACCCTCGTGGACCAGCACCTTGTCGACGACGATCTGGAAGAAGACCGGCACAGCGAGCGCGATGGCATGAATCATCAGGGCGGCCAGGACAACGTCGCCCATGAGGGCGCGCTGCCGCAGCAGTTCGGGCACGAACCAGCCCAGTCCGAACCGGCGCTCTCCGTCACGGTCCGCCGGCGGGGACGGACGGGACGCCGCCGGCGGCAGTATCAGCACGGCCACGCCGGTCCATGCGGCTTCGAACCGTGCTCGCGGCAGCACCAGCGGCGCAGGGCGATCCGCCAGGGGGTCCAGCACCACGGCGGTACCGCCGTCCGCCGCGATGCCATGGACGACGACCGCATTGCCGTTCCGCAGCATCGCGATGACGGGTGCCGAGGAAGCAAGGGCGCGGAGGCGTTCCCAATCCAGCCCGACGTGCGATGAGGCTTCAAGACCGGCCGTCCGGGCGGCGCGGACGAGTTCTCCGGCCGAAGGCTCGCGACCCGGCATCAGGGTTCGAATGACCCGGTCGACATCGGCACCGGCCCCATGCAGGCGTGCCACCAACAGGAGGCACCGGACGGCGGTCGGGACTGGAACGTCCGTTCCGCCCTCCGCGCGTGCTGCCACCGGAGCTGTCATGGCACGGCGGCGGTGCGGATCAAGGGAAGTTTCTTGACGTGGCCGGCGGGGGCGCGATCCGGCCCTCCTCCATCAGCTTGCGGGTGGTTCGCTCCAACGGCCCCAGCGAGTGTACGAAGCCTTCGACGGGCATGACGATGCGCTGCCGGAACACCGGCACGGGCCGGCCGTCACCATCCTTCTCGGTCGGAGACAGGCTTACGAGGTCGATCCTCACGACGGAACCGGTCAGGGTGATCTCGCCGATGCCGTCGCAGAAGGTCTCTGGAGACACGATGCGGTTCCTTTGTTCGGGATGCTCCCAGGAAGCATTCCTCAGTTCCGTTATCGGCCGGTTAATGGTTGTGGAGGGAAGCGGTTCACGGTCAGTGCGGCATATTGCCTTGGACTCCGCTCCGGATTCGTGTGCGGCCATGATACCGTGATACTGGAGCATGATTTTCTGAGAGCGGTGCAATTTTTAATGCACCGTTGGCTGCCGGCACGAGGTAGTTCATGGCCTTGTTTGGCTCCGGGTGGGAAAGCGGCCCGTCCGACTCTCGGCTCCCGCCGGTCGGCGTGGATTTCGGTCCCGCAGCCGGTTCACCCTGCGGCTGCGCGATGTGCGACCCGTCTTCGGCCTGGTCCTCGGACGGGCAGGGGTCGGCTGGCTATCCGGTTCCGGCGGCGGCCGGAAGCTATCCGGTCTCGACCCTGCTGCCCTCGAACATGCCGCGCTGGAACAAGGATTCGCCGCTGGGTTCGCCGGTGACCGTCACCTTCAGTTTCACCGCGGCGGTGCCCTGGTACGCCGGATACGGGGAGCGCTATGGTTTCCAGGCAATGTCCGAAACCCAGAAAAGCGCAGCGCGCGCGGCCTTGTCGACTTGGGCCGAGGTCGCCGACATCCGCTTCGTGGAGGTCCCCGACGGAGGCAGCACGGAGGATGGCGCCCAGATCCGATTTGGAACAAACTATCAAGGCAGCAGCACCGCCTATGCCTACTACCCGGGTTCGCTGAGCGGAGGCGACATCTATGTCGCCAATAACGTTTCGGCGAACAGCAGCCCGGCGGCAGGCGACCACGGCTTCCTTGTCCTTGTGCACGAGATCGGCCACGCCATCGGGCTGAAGCACCCGGGGAACTACAATTCGACGGGCGGCGGGACGGAGGGACCCTACCTTTCGAACCTCGAGGACACCAACCGCTACTCGGTCATGTCCTACAACCATCAGAACTTCAGAGACTACAACACCTATGTCGCCGCACCCGCGCTTTACGACGTGGCTGCGGTCCAATACCTGTACGGCGCCAATCTGAACGTCCGGTCGGGCAACGACACCTATACGATGGACAACACTGACTCGCCATTCACCAGGGTGATCTGGGACGGCGGGGGCACCGACACCATCGATGCGGGCGCCCAGACCCGGCGCGTCGTCATCGACCTGCGCGGCGGCAAGTTCAGTTCGATCGGAACCAGCGGTTATCGGTCCAACACTTGGTGGTCCGGCTATTCCTACGGGGACGCCATCGACAACGTTTCCATCGCCATGGGCGCCGTCATCGAGAACGCCACCGGCGGCAGCGGCGCCGACATCCTGACCGGCAATGATTCAGCCAACCATCTGAGCGGCGGCAGCGGCGGCGACATCCTCAACGGCGGCGCGGGCGACGATACCCTGGTCGGTGGCACCGGCTCGGACACCCTCGACGGCGGGACCGGCACGGATGCCGCCGTCTGGTCCAGACCGCGCCGCGCCTGCACGGTCACCCTGAGACTGGATGGCGCCGACACCGTTTCGGACGGTTCGGGCACCGATACGCTGGTGGGCGACACCGTGGAGGTGCTCCGGTTCTCCGATGGGCACTACGTCACCGGATCGACCAGCGTTGCCGCCCAGGTCTATCGTCTTTACAACGCGGCGCTGGGCCGGACGCCCGATGCCGGCGGCATCAAGAACTGGACCGGCGCCCTCGAAGCTGGGCAGATCACCCTGACCACTGCGGCGGCGGGCTTCATCGGCTCGCCCGAGTTCATCCAGCGGTACGGGCAGCCGAGCAACGCCGGCTTCGTGACCTTGCTGTACCGCAACGTCCTTGACCGTACGCCGGACGCTTCCGGCCGTGCCGCCTGGCTCGGCGCCCTCGACGCCGGCATGACCCGGGCCGACGCGGTACTGGGATTCTCCGAATCTGCCGAGAATATCACGCGCCATCAGGCCACCATCGGGCAGGGGATCTGGATGCGCGACGATGATGCGGCGGCGGTGGCGCGGCTCTATTACGCGGCGCTGAACCGGATGCCGGATTCGGGGGGACTTTCCGTGTGGACGGGTGAGCTGAAAAGCGGCCGCACGGTCGTTGACGTGGCACAGGACTTCATCACCTCGGCCGAGTTCACCCAGCGCTATGGATCGACCAGCAACCGGCAGTTCGTGACGCTGCTCTATCGCAATGTCCTGAGCCGGGATCCGGACAGCGGCGGCCTCGACGCGTGGCTGGCGGCGCTGAATGCCGGGACCGCGCGCGCCGGAGTGGTCGCGGGCTTTTCCGAGTCCGAGGAACACCGGCTGAGACGGAGCGCCGCCGTCGACGACGGCATCCACCTGTCGGACGCGCCGTCGGCGTTCGCCCTGGCCGCGGCTCCGGAAACGGGAGTCGGGATGCTCGCCGCGGCGTCGGCGGGTGCGGGTCTCTTCACCCCCACCTGACCCACCGGCCTCACCCTGCCGCCTTGCTAACCCCCCGCATGGCCTTTATGACTTGCTCCGCAACGAAGCCCACAAAGCCACCTCGGGGTTAATCATGTCCGTCATCACCGACATCCACGCGCGCGAGATTCTCGACAGCCGCGGCAATCCGACCGTCGAGGTCGACGTCACCCTCGAATCCGGCGCTTTCGGCCGGGCGGCCGTCCCGTCGGGAGCCTCGACCGGCGCCCATGAGGCGGTCGAGCTGCGCGACGGCGACAAGGGCCGCTACGGCGGCAAGGGCGTGCTGAAGGCGGTCGATGCCGTCAACGGCGAGATCTTCGACGCGCTGGCGGGCATGGAAGCCAGCGAGCAGGGTGCCGTGGACGCGCTGATGCTCGACCTGGACGGCACGCCCAACAAGGGCAGGATCGGAGCCAACGCGATCCTGGGCGTCAGCCTGGCGGTCGCCAAGGCCTCCGCGCAGGAAGCCGACCTGCCGCTCTACCGCTATGTCGGCGGCGCCTTCGCCAACATGCTGCCGGTCCCGATGATGAACATCATCAACGGCGGCGCCCACGCGGACAACCCGATCGACATCCAGGAATTCATGATCATGCCGGTCGCGGCGGAGAGCTGCGCCGATGCGATCAGGATGGGCGCCGAGGTCTTCCAGTCCCTGAAGAAGAAGCTGAAGGACGCTGGCCACAACACCAATGTCGGCGACGAGGGCGGCTTCGCCCCCAACCTCGCCTCGACCGACGACGCGCTGGGCTTCGTGATGAAGGCGATCGAGGCCGCCGGCTACAAGCCCGGCGAGGACATCATGCTGGCGCTCGACGCCGCCTCGACCGAGTTCTTCAAGGACGGCAAGTACGACCTGGCGGGCGAGGGCAAGGTGCTCGACGCCGAGGCCATGGTCTCCTACTGGACCGACCTGATCGGCCGCTACCCGATCATCTCGATCGAGGACGGCATGGCCGAGGACGACTGGGACGGCTGGGCGGCGCTGACGGCGGCGATCGGCGGCAAGGTCCAGCTGGTCGGCGACGACCTGTTCGTGACCAACCCGGCCCGCCTGACCGACGGCATCGCCAGGGGCGTGGGCAACTCGATCCTGGTGAAGGTCAACCAGATCGGCAGCCTGTCGGAAACGCTCCACGCGGTGGAGATCGCCCATAAGGCCTCCTACACCGCCGTCATGTCCCACCGCTCGGGCGAGACCGAGGATGCGACCATCGCCGACCTTGCCGTGGCGACCAACTGCGGGCAGATCAAGACCGGATCCCTGTCCCGCTCGGACCGGCTGGCCAAATACAACCAGCTGATCCGGATCGAGGAACAGCTCGGCAGTTCGGCGCGGTTCGCGGGAAAGAGCGTCATTCGCGGGTAACGCTGCAACATTTGCGGCGCCCGTTGCCCAATCGATAGTTTTCGTTTGACGCGATGGAAATCTTCGTGATTCCATCGCGTCATGACTGCAATAGATCATGTAAAAGACGCCATGGGCCGCGCCCTGCGTCAGACGGTCGGCCCCGCGATCGGTGCCGCCATCGTCGGCTATTTCGCGTATCACGCGGTCCAGGGCGACCGCGGGCTGATCGCGCTTTCCCATCTCCAGAACGAAATCCAGCAGGCCCAGGCCACCCTGGCCCAGGTCAGCGAGCAGCGCATCGAGCTCGAGAAGCGCGCGTCGCTGCTGCGGCGTGATCATCTCGATCCGGACATGTTGGATGAACGCGCCCGGGCGGTGCTGAACTACAGCCACCCGGACGACGTTATCATTCTCGTACCGCGTAGCAGCGTTGCGCCGCCGGTAACCGCCGGTCAGCCCTGATCACCGAGGCGCTGAAAAGCATTGCATTGCCATGAGCTTAACTGAATCCAGGTTAAGGCCAAATTCACGTTAGATTACAAGGTATTGCGAGAAATGCTGTTGCGCTGTGAGCGGTACGGCGTTAGTTCTATCCCAAGCAAGAGCCTGGGCGGGAAGGGACGGACCCCTTCCGCCTAACATCGGGAGGAGCACTTGGCTACGTCCAGACGTCGCAAGCCGCAGGCTGACGAAACCCCTCAATATTCACCCGAGGAACTGCTCAAGTACTACCGCGAGATGCTGCTCATCCGCCGCTTCGAAGAGAAGGCCGGCCAGATGTACGGCATGGGCCTGATCGGTGGCTTCTGCCATCTGTATATCGGCCAGGAAGCGGTGGTCGTGGGCATGCAGAGCGCCCTGATCCCCGGCGACAGCGTCATCACCAGCTATCGCGACCACGGCCACATGCTCGCCACGGGCATGGACTCCAAGGGCGTCATGGCCGAGCTGACCGGACGCCGCGGCGGCTATTCCAAGGGCAAGGGCGGGTCGATGCACATGTTCAGCCGCGAGAAGAAGTTCTTCGGCGGCCACGGCATCGTCGGCGCCCAGGTGCCGATCGGCACCGGCCTCGCCTTCGGGCACAAGTATTCCCGGGACGGCAACATCAACGTCTGCTATCTCGGCGACGGCGCCATCAACCAGGGGCAGGTTTACGAGAGCTTCAACATGGCGGCTCTCTGGAAGCTCCCGGTCGTCTACGTGATCGAGAATAACAAGTACGCCATGGGCACGTCGCAGCATCGCGCGTCCGCCGGCGAGCTGTGCGAGCGCGGCAGCGCCTACGGCATCCCCGGCCATGTGGTCGACGGCATGAACGTGCTGGCCGTCAAGGAGGCGTCCGAGGACGCGGTCGCCCATGCGCGCGAGGGCAACGGTCCGGTAATCCTCGAGATGAAGACCTACCGCTACCGCGGCCACTCCATGTCCGACCCTGCGAAGTACCGCACCAAGGAAGAAGTCACCAAGATGCGGACGGAGATGGACCCGATCGACAACCTCAAGAAGCTGCTGCTGGAGAACGGCACGGCGGACGAGGATGCGCTCAAGGGGATCGACCGGGACATCAAGAACATCGTGGCCGAGGCCGCGGAGTTCGCGACGCAGAGCCCGGAACCCGACCCCGCGGAGCTTTGGACCGACGTCCTGGTCGACGCTTAAGCCGCAACATCAGCTTGAGGCCACCCCGGGGCGCCGCCGCCATGCCGGCGTCCCCCTCCCGTTGCCGCCCGAAGAAGGCGGTGCGAGGAACCGGTGCCGGAGGAACTGCAATGCCGATTGAAATTCTGATGCCAGCGCTGTCGCCGACCATGACGGAAGGCAAGCTGGCCAAATGGGTCAAGCAGGAAGGCGACGACATCAAGTCGGGCGACGTCCTGGCGGAGATCGAGACCGACAAGGCGACCATGGAGGTCGAGGCGGTTGAAGAAGGGAAGCTGGGCAAGATCCTGATCGCGGAAGGCACCGAGGGCGTCGCCGTCAACACCCCGATCGCCCTCCTGATGGGCGAGGACGAGGACGCCAGCAAGCTGGAGACGCCGGAAGTCTCGGACAACACCCCCCAGACCGTCGCGCTCCAGAAGGTCAAGGGCGAGGACGAGACCAAGCCGACCCTGCCGGTCTCCCCCCCGGCCGGCGCGAAGGCCGCTCCGCCTGCCAGCGATGAGGACAAGTACTTCGAGAAGACCGTCAAGCTGACGGTGCGCGAGGCGCTCCGCGACGCCATGGCCGAAGAGATGCGCCGTGACGACAAGGTCTTCGTCATGGGCGAGGAGGTCGCGGAGTACCAGGGCGCCTACAAGGTGACCCAGGGCCTGCTGGCGGAGTTCGGCGACCGCCGCGTGATCGACACCCCGATCACCGAGCACGGCTTCGCGGGCCTCGGCGTCGGCGCTGCCTTCCACGGGCTGAAGCCGATCGTCGAGTTCATGACGTTCAACTTCGCCATGCAGGCGATCGACCACATCATCAACTCCGCCGCCAAGACCCTCTACATGTCCGGCGGCCAGATGGGCTGCCCGATCGTGTTCCGCGGTCCGAACGGCGCCGCGTCGCGGGTCGCCGCCCAGCACTCGCAGGAATATTCCAGCTGGTACGCCCATGTGCCGGGCCTGAAGGTGGTGGCGCCCTATTCCGCGTCCGACGCCAAGGGCCTGCTGAAGTCCGCGATCCGCGACCCCAACCCGGTCGTGTTCCTCGAGCATGAAATCCTGTACGGCCACAGCTTCGACGTGCCGGAGGACCCCGAGTTCACCATCCCGATCGGCCGCGCCAAGATCCTGCGGGCCGGCAAGGACGTGACGATCACCGCCTTCTCGTTCATGGTCGGCCATGCGCTGGCCGCCGCCGAGCGTCTGGCGGAGCAGGGCATCGAGGCCGAGGTGATCAACCTCCGCACGATCCGGCCGCTCGATACGGAGACGATCGTCAACAGCGTCAAGAAGACCAACCGCCTGGTCTCGGTCGAGGAAGGCTGGCCCTTCGCCGGCATCGGCGCCGAGATGTCCGCCCTGATGATGGAGCAGGCGTTCGACTATCTGGATGCCCCGGTCTATCGGGTTCACGGCGTGGACGTGCCGATGCCGTACGCCGCCAATCTGGAGAAGCTCGCCCTGCCGCAGCCCGAGGACATCGAAAAGGCTGCCAAGGCCGTTCTGTACCGGAGCTGACGCGACAACAAGACGGCGCGCCGGCACTGCTTCCGGCGCGCCCTCGGGGGGACACTAGATGCCGATTGAAATCACCATGCCGGCGCTGTCGCCGACGATGACCGAGGGCAACCTCGCGAAATGGCTCAAGAAGGAAGGCGACAAGGTCGAGTCCGGCGACGTCATAGCCGAGATCGAGACCGATAAGGCCACGATGGAAGTCGAAGCGGTCGATGAAGGCACGCTGGGCAAGATCGTGGTCCCCGAAGGCACCCAGGGCGTCGCCGTCAACGAGGTGATCGCGTTGCTTCTGGAGGAGGGTGAGGACGCTTCCGCCCTGGACGGCGGCGGCAAGCCCGCGCCGAAGCCGACGGACAAGCCCGCCGACGGCGGCGCCCCCGCGGCGCCGGCTGCAAAGGCCGATGCCGCGCCGGCACCGGCCGCCCAGCCCGCCCCGGCCCATGGCGGCACCCCGGACGGCGCCCGCATCTTCGCCAGCCCGCTCGCCAAGCGCATGGCGGAGCAGGCCGGCCTGGACCTGGCGCAGATCCAGGGCAGCGGTCCCAACGGCAGGATCGTCAAGCACGACGTCGAGGCCGCGGTTTCCGGCGGCACGGCCAAGAAGGGCGCCAAGCCCGCCGCGGCGGAAGGCGCGAAGGTCGAGACTCCGAAGCCGGCTCCGTCCGCGGCAGCCGGGCAGGCGGCCAGCCAGTCTCCCGCAGCGGTCCAGTCGGCGCAGAAGCCCGCCGGCGTCGACGCCCGGGACTTCTCGACCAAGCTGGGCATGAAGTTCCGCGAGATCCCGAACTCGGGCATGCGCAAGGTCATCTCGCGCCGCCTGACCGAGGCCAAGCAGACCGTCCCGCACTTCTACCTCACGATCGACCTCCAGATCGACCAGCTCCTGAAGACCCGGGCCGAGCTGAACGGCCGGTCGGACGAGTACAAGCTGTCGGTCAACGACTTCGTCATCCGGGCCTCGGCGCTCGCGCTGAAGAAGGTGCCGGCCGCCAACTCCGCCTGGACCGACGACGCGATCCTCCAGTACGAGAACGCCGACATCTCGGTCGCGGTCGCGACGCCGACCGGCCTGATCACGCCGATCATCAAGGCGGCCGAGACCAAGGGCCTGGTCGAAATCTCGAACTCCATGAAGGACATGGCCAAGCGCGCCCGCGACGGCAAGCTGAAGCCCGAGGAGTTCCAGGGCGGGACCTTCTCGATCTCCAACTTGGGCATGTTCGGCATCCGCGAGTTCGGCGCGATCATCAACCCGCCGCAGGGCTGCATCCTGGCGGTCGGTGCCGGCGAGCAGCGGCCGATCGTCAAGGACGGGGCGC
Organism: Skermanella rosea; assembly: GCF_016806835.2. Classification (NCBI taxonomy): domain Bacteria; kingdom Pseudomonadati; phylum Pseudomonadota; class Alphaproteobacteria; order Rhodospirillales; family Azospirillaceae; genus Skermanella; species Skermanella rosea. The sequence goes on from NZ_CP086111.1 coordinate 2,670,568, forward strand.
TCGCCGTCGCGACCATGATGAGCTGCACGCTGTCGGTCGACCACCGCGTGGTGGACGGCGCGGTCGGCGCCGAGTTCCTGGCCGCCTTCAAGAAGCTGATCGAAGATCCGCTGTCGATGCTGCTCTAAGGGGAGAACAAGCCTGTGGCTGATACTCAATTCGACCTCATCGTCATCGGCGGCGGACCCGGCGGCTACGTCGCCGCCATCCGGGCGGCCCAGCTCGGCATGAAGACCGCCGTCGTCGAGCGCGAGCACCTGGGCGGCATCTGCCTGAACTGGGGCTGCATCCCGACCAAGGCGCTGCTGCGCTCGGCCGAGGTGTCGCACCTGCTGCACCACCTGGACGAATACGGGTTCTCCGCCAAGGAGGTCAGCTTCGACCTCCAGAAGGTGGTCAAGCGGTCGCGCGGCGTCGCCTCCCAGCTCTCCGGCGGCGTCAAGCACCTGCTGAAGAAGAACAAGGTCACCGTCATCGACGGCCATGCCACCCTGCTCGGCAAGGGCAGGATCAAGGTCGAGAAGGACGGCACCACCACCGTCGGCGAGTTCCAGGCCAAGCACATCATCATCGCGACCGGTGCCCGCGCCCGCGAATTCCCGAACATGAAGGCCGACGGCAAGCTGGTCTGGACCTATCGCCACGCAATGGTCCCGGACACCATGCCCAAGTCGATCCTGGTGATCGGTTCGGGCGCCATCGGCATCGAGTTCGCCAGCTTCTACCTGAACATGGGCGCCAAGGTCACGGTCGCCGAGATGGTCGACCGCATCCTCCCCGCGGAGGACGAGGAAATCAGCGCCATGGCCCGCAAGTCGTTCGAGAAGCAGGGCATGAAGATCTACACCGGTGCCAAGGTCGGTGAGTTCCAGAAGGGCGCCGACAGCGTCACGACCACCATCGAGGCCAACGGCAAGACCGAGACCATCACGGTGGACCGGGTCATCCTGGCGGTCGGGATCGTCGGCAACGTCGAGAACATCGGCCTCGAGAACACCAAGGTGAAGACGGAGAAGTCGCACATCCTGGTGAACGAGTGGCTGGAGACCGACGAGCCCGGCCTCTACGCGATCGGCGACGTGGTCGGCGCTCCCTGGCTGGCCCACAAGGCGAGCCACGAGGGCGTGATCTGCGTCGAGCACATCGCCGGGATCAAGGAAGCCCACCCGATCGACGTCCGCAACATCCCGGGCTGCACCTACTCGCACCCGCAGGTGGCCAGCGTCGGCCTGAGCGAGGCGAAGGCGAAGGAAGCGGGCTACGAGGTCAAGGTCGGCCGCTTCCCGTTCATCGGCAACGGCAAGGCGATCGCTCTCGGCGAGCCCGAGGGAATGGTCAAGACGGTGTTCGACGCCAAGACGGGCGAGCTGCTGGGCGCCCACATGATCGGCGCCGAGGTGACCGAGCTGATCCAGGGTTACGGCATCGCCAAGACCATGGAGACGACCGAAGCCGAACTGATGCACACCATCTTCCCGCATCCGACGCTGTCGGAGATGATGCACGAGTCCGTCCTCGCCGCCTACGGCAGGGCGATCCACTACTGACGGCCCGTCGCCGTGCCGCGGCCCCGCGGTACGGCGCCTCCTTTCGAAGGAGTTGGGTCAATTTGCACCTTGATGTCCGTGCCGGTGCGTTACACTTCTGGCACAGGCATATGGAGCTTGAAGAAATCATGACCGCATCCCCCCCGATCGACCGCGTCCGCCATCCGGAAAAGGCCCACCGGCCGGACAACCCGGTGCAGCGCAAACCGGATTGGATCAGGGTCAAGGCACCCGTTTCCGCCGAGTATGCCGAGACGCGGCGCCTGATGCGCGGCCTGAAGCTGAACACCGTCTGCGAAGAGGCGGCCTGCCCGAACATCGGCGAGTGCTGGAAGAAGAAGCACGCGACCTTCATGATCCTGGGCGCCGTCTGCACCCGCGCCTGCGCCTTCTGCAACGTGGCGACCGGACGGCCGGACCTGCTCGACCCGCACGAACCGAATAACGTCGCCGAAGCGGTCGGTTCGCTGGGGCTGGAGCATGTGGTCATCACCTCGGTCGACCGCGACGACCTGGACGACGGCGGCGCCGACCATTTCGCCCGCACGATCCTGCGCATCCGCGAAACGGCACCGGGCACCACGATCGAAATCCTGACGCCCGACTTCATGCGCAAGAAGGGTGCCGTGGAGCATGTCGCCGGGGCCCGGCCGGACGTGTTCAACCACAATCTGGAGACCGTGCCCCGGCTCTATCCGACGATCCGTCCCGGTGCCCGTTACTTTACGTCCCTCAACCTGTTGTCCCGTGTGAAGGAGCTGGAACCCGGCATCTTCACGAAGTCCGGCATCATGGTCGGGCTTGGCGAGACCAAGGAAGAGGTGTTGCAGGTGATGGACGACCTCCGGGCAGCCGACGTGGATTTCCTCACCATCGGCCAGTATCTCCAGCCCACGCCCAAGCATGCCGCGGTGGACCGTTTCGTCACGCCGGACGAGTTCGCCAGCTACGCGGCGATCGCGCGCGGCAAGGGCTTCCTGATGGTTTCCAGTTCGCCGCTGACCCGCTCGTCCTACCATGCGGGCGACGATTTCCGACGGATGCGCGATGCGCGTGACGCCAAGCTTGCCGCGGCCGCCTCCTAAGGAAACCTGATGCCGACACACGCAGAGAAGCGGGTACTGCCGTACAAGCCTGAGCAGATGTACGACCTCGTGGCCGACATCGAGCGTTATCCGGAGTTCCTCCCCTGGTGCCTGGCGGCGCGGATCCGCAAGCGGGAAGGGGACGTGATCTACGCCGACCTGATCATCGGCTTCAAGATGATCCGGGAGCGCTTCACGTCCCGCGTGACGCTGAGCCCGCCCGACCGGATCGACGTCTCCTACACCGAAGGCCCGTTCAGCTACCTGAACAACCACTGGATCTTCCTACCCACGGAAGACGGCGGCTGTCTGATCGACTTCTACGTCGATTTCGAGTTCCGCTCCAAGATGCTCCAGAAGATCATCGGCGTGCTGTTCAACGAAGCCGTCCGCCGCATGGTCGCTGCCTTCGAGGGTCGGGCGCGCCAGCTCTACGGCGACGGCACGGCCACCGCGGGCACAACGACCTCGACGCCGGCCTGAGCGGCTGCGCTGGACTTAAAGTCAATCAGCTGCGGGTCCAGGCATGCCGAAAAGAATCTCACAGGCTCCCGCCTTGCGTCGCTTCGGTCCCTCCACTGGTCTTCAGCCTCAGCGCGTCGTGCAGACGCCCCGGCCGATCGAGGACTATGCCGGCCGCAGCGGGTATGACCCGTCGTTCGTGGATGCGGCGCAGCCGCTCCCCTTGCCCGGAACCGGAGCCTGGGAGGTCGCCGGCGTCGATCCCGCGGTCCTGTCGGACGGCGACGATCCCCACGAACTCAAATACACCCATTTTTCCGTCAAGGTCTCGACGCAGCGGCGGCTGCCGCTGTTCAGCGCCGTCAACATCGATGGCGCCAAGTCCGACCGGACGGTCAAGCGCACGAATGTCTGGCGGTTCGATCCCCGCATCGGGCGGGAGCTCCAGATCCTGGACGGCGTCTACGGCGGCGACAAGGAAGGATTCTTCAGCCGCGGGCACATGACGCGGCGGGAGGACCCGAACTGGGGGGACAAGAAGACCGCCAAGCAGGCCGACGCCGACACCTTCCATGCCACCAATGCCTGCCCACAGCGGCAATTCCAAGACTCGCAGGTGAGCATCGCCGGCCTCTCCGAGGATACCGGATTGGACTTCGGCGCCTACGTTCCCTTCGACGTGCTCGAAAAGGGCGATCCCGGCATGCAGATCGCCCTGTCCAGCGTCAAGGACCTCTACCTGTCGCCCTGAGACGCCGCCCCTGCCGCCAGTTCCAGGGCGACCATCACCGCCGCCCGCCGAACCGCGGACCGGTCGCCCTCGAACACCCGGCGCTCGTGGCGGAGTGCGCCGCCGCGCCGGGCGACCCCGAAATAGACCAGGCCGACCGGCTTGCCCGGGGTGGATCCTCCCGGCCCGGCGATGCCGGTGACGGCGACCGCCGCATCCGCCCGGGAATGGGCGACCGCGCCGGCCGCCATAGCCTCCGCCACCTCGGGGCTGACGGCGCCGACGCGGCCGATCAGGTCGGACGGCACGCCCAGCAGTTCCGTCTTCGCTTCGTTGGAGTAGGTCACGAAGCCTCGCTCAACCACGCTGGACGAGCCGGCGATCTCCGTCAGGGCGCCGGCGATCAGGCCGCCGGTGCAGGACTCCGCGGTCGCCAGCTTCAGCCCCGCCGCATCGTAGGCGGCGAGGACGGCTCGGGCGCGGTCCAGGACGTCGTCGGGAAACATCGGCGCGTCCTCCCCTCAGGTCGCCGGCAGGCGGATGGTGGCCACCGCCTGCGCCGCGATCCCTTCGCCCCGGCCGGTGAAACCCAGACGCTCGGTGGTGGTCGCCTTGACGCTGACCCGGTCGGGCGCGATCTCCAGCAGCTCGGCCATGCGGGCGACCATCGCCTCCCGGTGCGGGCCGATCTTCGGGCGCTCGCAGATCAGGGTCACGTCGGCGTGGGCGATCACGCCGCCGCGCGCGCGGACCATCCCGACCGCGTGGCGCAGGAACAGGGCGCTGTCGGCACCGCGCCACTGCGGGTCGCTGGGCGGAAAATGGCTGCCGATGTCGCCGGCGGCCAGCGCGCCCAAGATCGCGTCGGTCAGGGCATGGAGCCCCACGTCGGCGTCGGAATGGCCTTCCAGCCGCGCCTCGTGGGGCACCCTCGCCCCGCACAGCACCACATGGTCGCCGGGCGAGAACCGGTGGACGTCATAGCCCATACCGATCCGCACGTCCTGCGGCAGGGAGGGGAGGCAGGCGTTCATCAGCATGGCGGCCTGCGCCAGATCATCGCGATTGGTCACTTTGAGGTTTTCCGGGTTGCCTTCCACCAGAGCCACATCCAGTCCCGCCCGCTCCGCCACTGCCGCGTCGTCGGTCAGTTCCGCGCCGGCCAGTTCCCGATGCGCCCGCAGGATTTCGGGGAAGCGGAAGCCCTGCGGAGTCTGGGCCCGCCACAGGCCGGCACGCTCCACGGTGCCGCTGACCAGGCCGCCGGTGCCCCGCTTCAGCGTATCCGTCACGGGAACGGCGGCGATCGCGGCGGGGACCTCGTCCAGCCTGTCCCGGACCGCCTTGATCGTGGCCCCGCTCACCAGCGGCCGGGCGGCGTCGTGGATCAGCACGAAGTCAGGCGCCGGGTCGCGCGCAGCCAGCCGTTCCAGCCCTAGACGGACCGATTCCTGGCGGGTCGCGCCCCCGGCGACGGGTTCGGGCAGGTCGAGGCCGGCGACCGCGGCATCATAAAGCTCGCGGTGGCCCGGTTGGATCACCACCTGGACGTCATCCACGTCAGGGTGCTCCAGGAAGATGCCGACCGTATGGCGGAGCACGGCGCTCCCGCCCAGTGTCTGGTACTGTTTCGGCCGGTCGCCGCCGAAGCGCTCGCCAACGCCCGCGGCGACGATCAGCGCCACACATGAAGTCATATTCTGGTCCGGAATGTCTCGACAAGCATGCTGCTCAATGCCTGTCGCAGCCTAGCCCGTCGTGGCCGCTGCGCCAAGCGATCCTGATGGGGCAGGTCCGGTGCCGCCTGCCCCAGTCACGGCTGGCGGTCGTCCGCCACCCGTGTCACCTCGACCTGCTGGGGCATTCCACTGGTGCCGACAAAGGCTGCAACCTGGGCGTCGAGCGCGCCGGCTGCAGCGGCTTCCGCTGACAGGTTCAGGCGAAGCTTGGCGACCGGCGACTCGGACCACGTCCCCCAGGGCTCGGGCCGGGACCAGCCTTCGCGCAACGCCGCACCGCCACCGGCGGCCATGGTGAAGAACAGGGGCGCACCCCTCCCGACGAGCGGAGCCGGCCCGCCGTCTGGCAGCAGCGCCGAAAACTTGATCCGGTTTTCCGGCGATTCGCGAAACGGTGCGAGCACCGATTCAGGCAGGATGCCGGGCGCCGCGCCGGATTTTTCCAGCATCCAAACCAAGCTGTAAGCGGCCGTCCCACCGTGCACATGACCGTCCCAGACGACGGTGCGCGGCAGCATCAGGCTCAGCAGGAAGGCTGCGGAGGCCAGCCATGTCAACGACGGTGCCGCTCCGCGGCGGATTGCCAGAACCAGCAGGGTGACCAGCACCGGCCAGGAGAGCAGCCCGAAGACCCTGGTGGAATCGAGCGTTACTGCGGTCACGCCCATGCAGATCAAAGCCGCGATGACCAACCGGGGCAGGGGTCGGACGGTGACCCCGGTCTCCTCCAGGCTCCTGTGCCGGATCGCCATCGCGGCCGGCACGACCAGTAGCCAGCCGGCGCCGAAGAAGGACCAGAAGAGCATCTGCGGATTCCGCACCAACTGCGTCAGCTGGATGTCGATCCCGACCTGAAGCATGTAGTCGAGCCGGCTACGCTCCACCACGATCGCAGAACAGCGCGAAGGTATGGGAAGTCGCCGCTGCCCCGAACAGCCAAGCAAGCGACGGCGTCAGCCAGGAGGTCAGCAGCCAGTCGGCATCGGCGCTGGCGGGGAAAGGGTCGCGCGTGATGTCCGACGCGATCATCCAGACCGCGTTCAGGGCCGGCGTAGTCCATACTCCGCTGACCGCGACCGCCGCCCCAGCCGCGGCGAGGCACAGCCAGACATAGGGCAGGGCGGACAGGCTAGCCACCGAACGATCCAGCAGGCGACGCAAGGAAATCAGTGCGGCGGCGGCGGGGTCGGCCGGGCGAACAGGCTGGTCCATAAGATCGAGGCCGGATTCCGGAGAGGCGCGCAAGGCGGCGGGCTGCTTAAGTGAACGCGCATGATATCACCGGGTCGGCGGAATAGCAGGTAAAGTTCACGCTCAGGCGTGTGGGAGGTTGTATTAAGCGGATGCAGTCCTGAGTTTTATGGCCGTGGCGGAACGCCGGGCCTATCCTGCGGCCGGGCGGTCCGGATGCGAAGCCGGAGATGCAAGCCCGGAATGCCGTTCCGGGATAGTCCGGGGATGAAGATCGGAAGACAATGTTGCAGAACGTCCTATTCAGCCTCACCGCCCTGCTGGCCCTGATGCCGGCCTCGCTGCTGGCGTACGTGCGCGACGGGTTCCGGCAGGGCAGGGGGCCGGACGCCGTGTTCTGGGCGGTCCTGTTCGTGGCCGTCGCCGGCCCGCTCGCCTGGGCGGTGGTCCAGCTCGACGGTACATGGCGCACGGGACTGTCCACGACGCTGTGGGTCAGCATCGCCGCCTGCATGGTGCTGTATTCCGGCCTGTGCCTGACCACCCGCTCCGGCTGGCGGCTGATGCCGCTGCTGCTGCCTTATCTGTTGCTGGTCGGCCTGTTCGCGACCGCCGCCACCGAGGCGCCGGACCCGACGCTGAGCGCCTCCGCCCCGACGGTCTGGGTCGACCTGCATATCGGGGTTTCCGTCACGACCTACGCCCTGCTGACCCTGGCCGCGGTCTCGGCCCTGGCGGCCTTCCTGCAGGAGCGGGCGCTGAAAGCGAAGCGCCCGACGGCGCTGACCCGCATGCTGCCGCCCATGGCCGATAGCGAGCAGTTCCAGGGGCGGCTGCTGGTCGCGTCGGAGATCGTGCTCGGCCTCGGCCTGGCGACCGGCATGTCGGTCCTGTACTTCGAGCAGGGGGTCCTGTTTCGAGTCGACCACAAGACAGTCCTTTCTGTCGCCACCTTTATCGTCATCGGCGGGCTTCTGATCGCCCATGCCGCGACCGGCGTGCGGGGCAGGCGGGCCGCCCGCTTTGTACTTCTTGCTTTTCTTCTGCTCACATTGGGATATCCCGGCGTCAAATTCGTCACGGATATTTTAATTTCCTGAGGTAATCGGGATCAGGCGGCATCCGGCGGGTCGGTTCGCGCCCGGCCACGAGCCAAGCAATGGTTTCATCGGCATTCTTCGCGCTTGCGATATTTTCCGGATGCGTGCTAGCCTGCACAAAATGACAGCATTACAGGGAATTGCCCAAAAGATGGGCATCAACATCGGATCCATCAGGATTGACGACCCCGTTATCCTGGCCCCCATGTCGGGCGTTTCGGACATGCCGTTTCGCCGTCTGGTCAAGCGAGCCGGCGCCGGCCTCGTCGTGTCGGAGATGATCGCAAGCCAAGCGATGATCCGCGCGTCGCGCCAGACCATGAAGATGGCGACCAACTGCGCCGAGGAATTTCCCATGGCCGTGCAGCTCGCCGGATGCGAGCCGGCGGTCATGGCGGAAGCGGCCAGGCTGAACCAGGACCGGGGCGCCGCGCTGATCGACATCAATTTCGGCTGCCCGGTCAAGAAGATCGTCAACGGGCATGCCGGATCGTCGCTGATGCGGGACGAGGTCCATGCCGCCCGCATCCTGGAGGCGACGGTCAAGGCGGTCGACGTTCCGGTCACGCTGAAGATGCGGCTGGGCTGGGACGACACGAACCGCAACGCGCCCAATCTGGCGCGGATTGCACAAGAATGCGGCATCCGGATGGTCACGGTCCACGGGCGCACCAGGTGCCAGTTCTACACCGGCACCGCCGACTGGAAGGCAATCCGCCAGGTGAAGGAGGCCGTCTCGATCCCGGTGATCGCCAACGGCGACATGACCACCTTCGAGGACGTGACCCGCTGCCTGGCGGAGTCGGGCGCGGACGGCGTCATGATCGGGCGGGGGACCTATGGTCGCCCTTGGTTCATCGGGCAGGTCATCCATTACCTGCGCACCGGCGAGTGCCTGCCCGACCCACGGCTCGAAGTTCAGCTCGCCACGCTTCTCGAACATTACGAGGCCATGCTGGAACACTACGGCACCGATGCCGGCACCAAGATCGCCCGCAAGCATGTTTCCTGGTACAGCAAGGGTTTGCCGGGCTCGGCCGAGTTCCGCGCCGAGGTCAATCGCGTTTCCGATCCGGCCGTCGTGCTCGGCATGATCCGGTCCTTCTATTCCCCCGAGATCGAACGGATGGCAGCGTGATGGCGCGCGCGGTAACCCCCCTGCGGCGGAAGGCGATGCGGCAGGAAATCGACCCCTCCGGAATCCTCAATGCCCTGCCCGACCCGGTTCTGGTGATCGGCGAACGGAACGAGATCCGGTACGTCAACCTGGAAGCCCAGGAGTTCTTCGAATGCGGCGCAGCGGCCCTGATCGGGCAGCCGCTGACCGACCTGCTGCCGGCGGACAGCCCGGTCTTCTTCCTGATCGAGCAAGCGCTGGCCGGCGGGGCCAGCATGTCGGAATACGGCGTGACCCTCGACACGCCCCGGATCGGCATCCATCTGGTCACGGTCCGCGTGGCTCCGCTGGGCGAGCCCGCGGATTGCGTGGTGATGTCGCTTCACGAGAAGTCGATCACCCGCAAGATCGACAACCAGCTTACCCACCGGAACGCCGCCCGCTCGGTCACGGCCATGGCCGCGATGCTGGCCCACGAGGTCAAGAACCCGCTGTCCGGCATCCGCGGCGCCGCGCAGTTGCTGGAACAGAACGCGTCCGAACCCGACCGGGAGCTGACCCGGCTGATCTGCGATGAGTCCGACCGCATCGTGGCGCTGGTCGACCGGATGGAAGTGTTCTCCGACAAGCGGCCCCCGGAGCGGACGGCGGTCAACATCCACAGCGTGCTGGAGCATGTCCGCAAGGTCGCCCAGAGCGGCTTCGCCAGGACGGTGCGCTTTACCGAGCGCTACGACCCGTCCCTGCCGGACGTGTATGGCAACCGCGACCAGCTGATCCAGGTTTTCCTCAACCTGATTAAAAATGCGGCAGAAGCTGTTCCTGAACAGGGCGGTGAGATCATCTTGAGCACAGCCTACCAGCACGGTGTCCGCCTGGCGGTTCCCGGCACCGACAGCCGCGTTCACCTGCCGTTGCTGATCAGCGTGCAGGACAATGGCAACGGCATACCGGAGGATCTCCGTTCGCATCTGTTCGATCCGTTCGTCACGACCAAGCGGAACGGAACCGGCCTGGGTCTTGCATTGGTTGCGAAACTGATTGGCGACCATGGCGGGGTCATCGACTTCGAGACGCTGCCGCGCCGAACCGTATTCAAGGTATCGCTACCCATGTATGCCGATTTCGAACAGCCTCTGGAGCCGTCGTAATGCCGTCATCGACGATCCTGGTCGCCGATGACGACCGCGCGATCCGCACGGTGCTGAACCAGGCCCTGATCCGGCTGGGCCATGACGTGCGGACCACGGGAAACGCGTCGACCCTGTGGCGCTGGGTCGCCGACGGGCAGGGCGACCTCGTCATCACCGACGTGGTGATGCCGGACGAGAACGGGCTCGACCTGATCCCGCGCATAAAGAAGATCCGTCCCGAGCTGCGCGTCATCGTGATGAGCGCGCAGAACACGCTGATGACCGCGGTCAAGGCGGCCGAGCGGGGCGCCTTCGAGTACCTGCCGAAGCCGTTCGACCTGAAGGAACTGGTCAGCGTGGTGGAGCGCGCGCTCAGCGCGCCGCAGCCGCTCGCCCTCAACGGCAACAGCGTCCTCGACAATGCCGAGACCGAGGAGCAGCTCCCCCTGATCGGCCGCTCGGCGGCGATGCAGGAGATCTACCGGGTGCTGGCCCGGCTGATGGGCACCGACCTGACGGTGATGATCACCGGCGAGTCCGGGACCGGCAAGGAACTGGTCGCCCGCGCGCTCCACGAGTACGGCAAGCGCCGCAACGGCCCCTTCGTCGCGATCAACATGGCCGCGATTCCGCGCGAGCTGATCGAGTCGGAGCTGTTCGGCCACGAGAAGGGCGCCTTCACCGGCGCCACCACCCGCTCCACAGGCCGGTTCGAGCAGGCCCAGGGCGGCACCCTGTTCCTGGACGAGATCGGCGACATGCCGCTGGAAGCCCAGACCCGGCTGCTCCGCGTCCTGCAGGAGGGGGAGTACACGACGGTCGGCGGCCGCACGCCGATCAAGACCGACGTCCGAATCATCGCGGCGACCCACCGGGACCTCCGCACGCTGATCCGCCAGGGCCTGTTCCGCGAGGACCTGTTCTACCGGCTCAACGTCGTGCCGATCCGCCTGCCGCCGCTCCGGGAACGGAGCGAGGACATCCCGTCGCTCGTCCGCCACTTCCTGACCCTGACGTCCGCCCAGGGGCTGCCGATCAAGAGCATCGACGGCCCGGCCATGGACCGGCTCAAGCGCTACCGCTGGCCCGGCAACGTGCGCGAACTGGAGAACCTGGTGAGGCGCCTCGCGGCGCTCTACAGCCAGGAGGTCATCGGGCTCGACGTGATCGAGTCAGAACTGGCCGACGCCGCGCCCGCCACGCCCCAAGTCGAGGAGCACCAGAACGAGGGCCTCAGCTCGGCGGTGGAGCGGCACCTGAAAGATTATTTCGCGGCCCACAAGGACGGCATCCCGGCGGCGGGCCTTTACGATCGCGTTCTTCGGGAAATCGAGCGCCCGCTGATCTCCCTCAGCCTGTCGGCGACGCGCGGCAACCAGATCAAGGCTGCACAGATGTTGGGACTTAATCGGAACACCCTCAGAAAGAAGATTCGCGAACTGGATATTCAGGTCATCCGTGGGCTAAAATAACACACCCTGCATCGGTCTCGTGACATCCTGGTCACAGGACGGGTTCAGGGTGAGCCCGGTGCGACGAGACAGATGACCAGTGAACCCGCGGGTATGCCGCAATCCTTCTGGAATCAGTTCCTGATCTGGGCCAGCCGCGTCGGGCTGGCCGGCAAGCTCGCCGTCGCGCTGGCGGTAGCCGCCATCGGCGCCGGCTTCGCGACCTACGCGGCACTGACCGCGACGCCGCCGTTCGGGAACGATCCCAATACGGTCAGCCTGCTGCTGACGCTCGACCTGGCGCTGCTGCTGCTGCTCGGCGCCATCATCGCGCGGCGCATCGTCGGGCTGTGGATCGAGCGCCGCCGCGGCCTGGCCGGGTCACGCCTGCATGTCCGGGTGGTCGCGACCTTCAGCCTGCTGGCGGTCATGCCTGCGATCATCGTCGCAGCCTTCTCCGCCATCTTCTTCTATGTCGGCGTCCAATCCTGGTTCAGCGAGCGGGTGCGCACCGCGATCAACGAGTCGCGCGCCGTCGCCCAGGCCTACCTTCACGAACACCAACAGGTGATCCGGGCCGACGCGCTGGCCATGGCCAACGACCTGAACCGGGAGGCGGCGCGCCTGCTGACCGACCCGGGCCGGTTCGCCCAGGTGGTCGCGACCCAGGCCGCGCTGCGGGCCTTGACCGAGGCGATCGTGTTCGACGGCAGCGGCAGGATGCTGGCGCGTTCCGGCCTCTCCTTCACGCTGGAATTCGAGCCGATCCCGGAGAGCGCCCTGGAGCGCGCCCGGCAGGGCGAAGTCGTCCTGATGGTGACCGACACCGACGACCGGGTCAGGGCGCTGGTCCGGCTGGACCGCTTCGTCGATACTTTCCTGTTCGTCGGCCGGCTGGTCGAACCGCGTGTGCTGAACCACATGGAGTCGGCCCAGGAGGCGGCCAGCGCCTATGCCGAGCTGGAAGGCAAGCGCTCCAGCCTTCAGATCACGGTGACGCTGATCTTCGTCGTGGTGGCGCTGCTGCTGCTCCTGGCCGCGGTGTGGATCGGCCTCAATTTCGCGACGGCGCTGGTGGCGCCGATCGGCTCGCTGATCGGCGCCGCCGAGCGGGTGAGGGCAGGGGATCTGGGGGCCCGCGTCCCCGAGTTGCTGCCGGAGGACGAGCTTGGCACCCTGAGCCGGGCCTTCAACCGCATGACCAGCCAGCTGGAGAGCCAACGCCGGGAGCTGATCGAGGCGAACCGCCAGCTCGACCTGCGCCGGCGCTTCACGGAGACCGTGCTGGCCGGCGTCTCCGCCGGAGTCGTCGGCCTAGACCACGAGGGCCGCATCAACCTGCCCAACCTGTCGGGCGCCCATCTGCTGGGCGTGGACGACCCGGAGATCCTGATCGGACGCAAGCTGGTCGACGTGGCGCCGGAGATGGGGGAGCTGATGGGCATGATCCGTCGCCGCCCGGCCAAGCTGATGGAAGCCCAGGTCCAGCTCCGCCGCGCCGGGACCACGCGGACGCTGCTGGTCCGGGTCGCCGCCGAGTCGGTCGGAAGCGACATCCGGGGCTTCGTAGTGACGTTCGACGATGTCACCGAACTGCTCTCGGCGCAACGCAAGGCTGCCTGGGCCGACGTGGCGCGTCGCATCGCGCACGAGATCAAGAACCCGCTGACCCCGATCCAGCTCTCGGCCGAGCGATTGCGCCGAAAATACCTCAAGGAAATCACCAGCGATCCCGAGACGTTCCAGATGTGTACCGATACCATCGTACGCCAGGTGGACGATATCGGCCGGATGGTTGACGAGTTCTCCGCCTTCGCGCGGATGCCGAGCCCGGTGATGAAGCCACAGAACATCAACGAGCTGTGCCGCCAAGCCGTGTTCCTCCAGTCCAGCGCCCATCCCGCCATCAAGTTCACGGCCGACCTGCCGCCGGGGCCGCTCACCGTGCCGTGCGACGGCCGGCAGATCTCCCAGGCGCTGACCAACCTGCTCCAGAACGCGGTGGACGCGATCGACGGCCGCCCCGCTCCCGACATCGGGACGCTGCCACCGGGGCAGGTGGATCTCGGCCTCGAAGTCCACGACGACCGCGTGTCGATCGTGATCGCCGACAATGGCAAGGGACTGCCGCACGAGGAGCGCGACAGGCTGACCGAACCCTACGTCACCACGCGGGCCAAGGGCACCGGGCTGGGGCTCGCCATCGTCAAGAAGATCATGGAGGACCATGGCGGCGAGCTGGTGCTCGAAGACAGGGCTTCCGGCCCAGGCGCCCAGGTCCGCCTCGTGATCCCCAAGACCGAAATCGCCGCGCCGGCCGTGGCCGCCGAAGAAACGCAGCAGAAACAGAGTCGCTATGGCGCATGACATTCTGATCGTCGATGACGAAGCGGACATCCGCATGCTGATTGCGGGTATCCTTGAGGACGAAGGCATGAAGACCCGGCAGGCCGGCGATGCCGACCAGGCCATCGCCGCGGTCGGCGCCCGAAGGCCGAGCCTGGTGATCCTCGACATCTGGCTCCAGGGCAGCCGGCTCGACGGCATCCAGATCCTCGCCGAGCTCAAGCGCGAGCATCCGAACCTGCCGGTCATCATGATCAGCGGCCACGGGACGATCGAGACCGCCGTGTCCGCGATCAAGCAGGGCGCCTACGACTTCATCGAGAAACCGTTCAAGGCCGACCGCCTGCTGGTCCTGGTCGAGCGCGCGATCGAGGCCGCCCGGCTCAGGCGCGAGAACGAGGAGCTGAAGCTCCGGACCGGCGGCCAGATCGAGCTGATCGGCAAGTCGTCGGCGATCAACCATGTGCGCCACTCGATCGAGAAGGTGGCGCCGACCGGCAGCCGCGTCCTGATCACCGGACCGGCCGGGTCCGGCAAGGAGGTCGTCGCCCGCCTTCTCCACGCCCGCTCCCGCCGCGCCGACGGCCCCTTCGTCGGGCTCAACTGCGCCACCATGCGTCCCGACCGGCTGGAGGTCGAGCTGTTCGGCACCGAACATGGCCAGGACGGCCTGCCGCGCAAGGTCGGCACCTTCGAGCAGGCCCATGGCGGCACCCTGCTGCTGGACGAGGTGGCGGACATGCCGCTGGAGACCCAGGGCAAGATCGTCCGCGTGCTCCAGGAGCAGACCTTCGAGCGGGTCGGCGGCAGCGCCAGGGTCGAGGTCGACGTCCGCGTGATCGCGTCGAGCAACCGCGACCTGCCGTCGGAGATCGAGGCCGGGCGGTTCCGGCAGGACCTGTTCTACCGCCTCAGCGTCGTGCCGATCCGGGTTCCGCCGCTGACCGAGCGTCGCGAGGACATCCCCCTCCTGGCCCGCCACTTCATGATCCGCTCGTCCGAGACGGCGGGCCTGCCGGCCCGCGACTACGGCGAGGACGCGATGGCGGCGCTCCAGGCCTATGACTGGCCGGGCAACGTGCGCCAGCTGCGTAACGTGGTGGACTGGCTGCTGATCATGTCGACCGGCGACCCGCGCGAGCCGATCCGCGCCGACATGCTGCCGCCCGAGATCGGCGCCATCACCCCGACGGTCCTGAAGTGGGACAAGGGCGGCGAGATCATGGGCCTGCCGCTGCGCGAGGCCCGCGAAGTGTTCGAGCGCGAGTATCTGCTTGCCCAGGTGACCCGGTTCGGTGGCAACATATCCCGCACGGCCGCGTTCGTGGGAATGGAGCGTTCCGCCTTGCACCGCAAGCTGAAATCCTTGGGCGTGCACGGTAACGACAAGCCTCCCCACAAGCTGGCCGGGGATTGAGCTCATGAAGGTCACCGGTCCATGAAGGTCATCGTCTGCGGCGCCGGCCAGGTCGGCTCCAACATCGCGCGCTATCTCGCGACCGAGAACAACGACGTCACCGTGATCGACCAGTCTCCGGAGCTGATCCAGAAGATCAGCGACACGCTGGACGTCCAGGCCATGGTCGGGTTCGCCTCCCACCCGAACGTGCTGGAGCAGGCGGGTGCCGCCGACGCCGACATGATCATCGCGGTCACCTTGGCCGACGAGGTCAACATGGTGGCCTGCCAGGTGGCGCACTCGCTGTTCAACGTGCCGACCAAGATCGCCCGCGTCCGAAACCAGAGCTACCTGGCGCCGATCTGGGCGGACCTGTTCTCGCGCGAGCACATGCCGATCGACGTGATCATCTCGCCCGAGATCGAGGTGGCCCGGGCGGTCGCCCGCCGGCTCCAGGTGCCGGGCGCGTTCGACATGATCCCGCTGGCCGACGGCAAAGTCCGCGTCATCGGCGTCATTTGCACCGACAATTGCCCGATCCTGCACACGCCGCTGCGCCAGCTGACCGGCCTGTTCCCCGACCTGAACCTCGAGGTCGTGGCGATCGTCCGCAACGACAAGCCGATCATCCCCGGCGGCGACGACCAGATGCTGCCGGGCGACGAGGTCTACTTCGTCGCCGACACCCGGCACCTGGGGCGGGCCATGGCGGCCTTCGGCCACGAGGAGACCGAGGCCCGCCGGATCATCATCCTGGGTGGCGGCAATATCGGCCTGTGCCTCGCCGAGGAACTGGAGGCGAAGCACCCGCAGGTCAGCGCGCGGATCGTCGAGGTGGATCGCGGCCGGGCCCAGTACATCGCCCAGCGGCTGAACCGGACCATGGTGCTGCACGGCGACGGCCTTGATCCGGAGATCCTGGAGGAAGCCAACGTCCGGGCGGCCGAGACGGTGGTCGCCGTGACGAACGACGACGAGGGCAACATCCTCGCCTCGCTCCTCGCCAAGCGCTACGGGTGCCAGCGCGCCATCACCCTGATCAACAAGACGACCTACTCGCCGCTGGTCACCACTCTCGGCATCGACGCCGTGGTCAGCCCGCGCACCATCACGGTCTCGACCATCCTCCAGCATGTCCGGCGCGGCCGGATCCGTGCGGTCCACAGCCTGCGCGAAGGCTTCGCCGAGGTGATCGAGGCGGAGGCGCTGGAGACCTCCAGCCTGATCAACACGCCGCTCCGGGAGATCAAGCTGCCGACCGGCGTGATCGTCGGCGCCATCGTGCGCGGCGAGGAGGTGATCATCCCCAGGCCCTCCACGGTGATCAAGCCGCACGACCGGGTCATCATCCTGGCCGCGGTCGGGCAGGTGAAGAAGGTCGAGAAGATGTTCGCGGTGCGGCTCGAGTTCTTCTGAGCCCCCCGCTGTCCCGTCCCGTCCCACGATCCCGAAAAGCTCATCCAAAGAAGCGGAAAGCATGGCTCGATACGCATATGTCAACGGCCGGTTCGTTCCCCACGGCGAGGCCATGGTCCATGTCGAGGACCGCGGCTTCCAGTTCGCCGACGGTGTCTACGAAGTCGTCACGATCATCGGCGGCAGGCTCGTCGACGAGCAGGGGCACCTGGATCGCCTGGCACGGTCGCTGAACGAACTGCGGATCGCGTGGCCGGTGGCCCCCCATGTGCTCAAGCTGCTGATGCGCCGGCTTATCGCCCGCAACCACGTGACACAGGGGACCATCTATCTCCAGATCACGCGCGGCGTCGCCCCGCGCGACTTCAAGTTCCCCAAACACTCCCGCAGCAGTCTGGTCATGACGACAAAGCGCGCGACCGCCTTCGCGACTCCGGAACAGTTGGAGAACGGGGTCAAGGTGATCTCGATTCCCGACATCCGCTGGCTGCGCCGGGATATCAAGTCGGTAGCATTGCTGCCGCAGGTGTTGGGCAAGCAGCAGGCGGTGGAGGCCGGTGCGTTCGAGGCGTGGCAGCTCGACCCCGACGGCAACGTGACCGAGGGCTGCTCCAGCAACGCCTGGATCGTCACCGCGGACGGCACCCTGGTGACCCGCTACGCCAACAACCTGATCCTGAACGGCGTGACGCGGCTCTCGATCGTCCGGCTGGCCAAGGAAGCCGGCATCCCGTTCGAGGAACGCGCCTTCTCGCTGGAGGAAGCCTACCGGGCGCGGGAGGCCTTCGTTTCCAGCGCCAGCACCTTCGTGATGCCGGTCACCCGGATCGACGACCGCACCGTCGGGAACGGCAAGCCGGGCTCCCTGGGTGAGCGCCTGCGGCAGGCCTATCTGGAATACGCCCGGACGGCGGGCGCCTCGTGATGCCGGAACACGACCTTGCCACCCCCGGTCCCGGCGACGGGAAGCCGTCGCGGCTGCCGCGCGCGGTCCTGTTCGATTGGGACAATACCCTGGTGGACAACTGGGGCTGCATCCATGCCGCGTTGAACGCTGCCCTGGTCGCCCACGGCCTGCCGCCCTGGACCCTGGAGGAGACCCGCATCCGCGTCCGGCAGAGCCTGCGCGACAGCTTCCCGCGCCTGTTCGGCGACCGCTGGACCGACGCGCGCGACATCTTCTACGACCATTTCGGCCGCCACCATCTCGATTACCTGAAGCCGCTCCCGGGTGCCGAGGGGCTGCTGTCGGCGCTGGCCGGGCAGGGCGTCTATCTCGGGGTGGTCAGCAACAAGACGGGCCGCTTCCTGCGGGCCGAGTCGGCCCAACTCGGTTGGGACCGCTACTTCGGCAAGCTGGTCGGAGCGGGAGACGCGCCACAAGATAAACCTGCGGTTGACCCCATCCACATGGCCCTTGAGCCCGGCGGGTTGATTGCCGGTCCCGACGTCTGGTTCATCGGCGACGCAGACGTGGATATGCAGTGCGCCCATGCCGGGGGATGCGTTCCGATGCTGATCGGGAACAGTCCGGACGACTTCGGGAATTTTCCGCCTGCGCACCGGTTTGACACTTGCGATATAGTATCCGACTTGGTGCGGCGCCTCGGCGCCCCCATATCGCTGGAGACTCCAGTCGAACAACGAAAATAGCCCAACAAAAGGGTTATGGAATGTTATCCGGGCTCTGGGATGGGGCCCCAAGAACCATCACAACGGGGCGATTGCATATGTCCGAAAAAAGTCAAAATGTTCAGGACGTTTTCTTAAACCACGTCCGAAAGAACAAGACCCCGGTCACCGTGTTCCTGGTGAACGGTGTCAAACTCCAAGGCATCATAACGTGGTTCGACAACTTCTCCGTCCTGCTGCGACGCGATGCGCATAGCCAACTGGTCTACAAGCACGCAATCTCGACCGTGATGCCTGCCCATCCTATTCAACTTTTCGAGCCGCCCAAGGAAGGTGAAGGTACCTAACGCACCCGATCAGGGCACCGGCCGGTCCGCCATGGGCACCGGCCGCGCCCTCGTGATCCATCCGATCCTGCGCGAGTCCAAGATCGACGACGGCATGCGCAGCCCCGAAGCGCGCCTGGACGAAGCCGTCGGACTGGCCGCCGCGATCGAACTGGACGTCGCCCACGCCGAAGCCGTCAAGGTCAACCGGCCACAGCCTTCGACCCTGCTCGGGTCGGGCACGGTGGAGCATTTCGCCGACCTGATCCGCGACGCGGAAGAGAGGGGTGAACCGATCGATCTTGTCGTGATGGACCACGCCCTGTCGCCCGTCCAGCAGCGCAACCTGGAACGCGGTCTTCATGCCAAGGTCATCGACCGCACCGGCCTGATCCTGGAGATCTTCGGCGCCCGGGCACGCACCCGCGAAGGACAGTTGCAGGTGGAACTTGCCGCGCTGAGCTACCAGCGCTCGCGGCTGGTCCGGTCCTGGACCCACCTGGAGCGCCAGCGCGGCGGTTTCGGCTTTCTCGGCGGTCCCGGCGAAAGCCAGCTCGAGATCGACCGCCGCCTGATCGGCGACCGGATCATCAAGCTGAAGCGGGAGCTGGACGAGGTCCGGCGCACCCGCGACCTGCACCGCAAGGCGCGGGACCGGGTGCCCTATCCTGTGGTGGCCTTGGTCGGCTACACCAACGCCGGCAAGTCGTCGCTGTTCAACCGGATGGCCGGCGCCGACGTGTTCGCCAAGAACCTGCTGTTCGCGACGCTCGACCCGACCATGCGCGGGATCGAGCTGCCGACCGGCCGCAAGGTGATCCTGTCCGACACGGTGGGCTTCATCTCCGACCTGCCGACCCACCTCGTGGCCGCCTTCCGGGCGACCCTGGAGGAGGTCCAGGCGGCCGACATCGTCCTGCACGTTCGGGACATCGCCCATCCCGACACGGAGGCCCAGAAGGCCGACGTCGAGGCGGTGCTGCGCGACCTCGACATCGATCCGTCCCAGGACGGCCGCGTCGTCGAGGTGCTGAACAAGATCGACCTGCTCGACGTCGCCACGCGGGACGCCCTGCTCGCCCAGGCGGCACGCAACGACCACATGCAGGCGGTCTCGGCCCTGACCGGCGAGGGCCTGCCCGAACTGTTCGGGCTGCTCGACCGCCACATGACGATGGACCGCCAGACGGTCGATCTCACGGTGCGGATCGACGACGGCGCGGCGCTGGCCTGGCTCTACCAGCGGGGCGACGTACTGGAGCGGCGGGACGACGAGTCATTCGCCCATCTCCAGATCGCCTTGGATCCCGCCGACCTCGCCCGTTTCGAACGGCGCTACGACTACCATCCCGCCAGCTGACGCGGATCCGTCCGCATTGCGCACGCTCCGGGCCGGTACCCTCCAGGGTGCCGGCCTTCCTTTTGCCTCCGGGAAAATGAACCGCTACCCCTGGTGTAAATTGGGCGAGGCCCCATCTGCCGGGGTGAAATGCTTGACGGCCGGGAAATCTGCCGTTATACGGCTGGCACTCCCTGGCCTTGAGTGCTAACACCCAGCGCTGACACCACAGCCGGCACCAAGGCCGGCGACAGACATCTCGGAGAGATCCCATGAAGTTCAGGCCTTTGCATGATCGCGTCGTCGTGAAGCCGACCGAGCAGGAGAACAAGACTGCCGGCGGCATCATCATTCCGGACACCGCCAAGGAAAAGCCGATGCAGGGCGAAGTCATCGCCGTCGGCCCCGGTGCCCGCGGCGAGGACGGCAAGGTCACCGCGCTCGACGTCAAGGCGGGCGACAAGGTGCTGTACGGCAAGTGGTCCGGTACCGAGGTCAAGATCGAGGGCGACACGCTTCTGATCATGCGTGAGTCCGACCTGATGGGCGTCCTCGAGTAAAAACCCCGCGTCAACCGCCATATAGGAGATCCAGGGCATGGCTGCCAAGGAAGTTAAGTTTTCGGTCGACGCCCGCACCCGCATGCTGCGCGGCGTGGACATTCTGGCCGACGCCGTCAAGGTGACGCTGGGCCCGAAGGGCCGCAACGTGGTGCTGGAGAAGAGCTTCGGCGCGCCGCGCATCACCAAGGACGGCGTGACGGTCGCCAAGGACATCGAGCTGTCCGACAAGTTCGAGAACATGGGCGCGCAGATGGTGCGCGAGGTCGCCAGCAAGACCAACGACCTGGCGGGTGACGGCACCACCACCGCGACCGTCCTGGCCCAGGCGATCGTCCGCGAGGGCGTCAAGTCGGTCGCGGCCGGCATGAACCCGATGGACCTGAAGCGCGGCATCGACCTCGCGGTCGAAGCCGTCGTCAATTCCGTCAAGGCCTCCTCCAAGAAGATCAACACCAACGCGGAGATCGCCCAGGTCGGCACGATCTCGGCCAACGGTGAGCGCGAGATCGGCGAGATGATCGCCCGCGCCATGGAGAAGGTCGGCAACGAGGGTGTCATCACCGTCGAAGAGGCGAAGTCGCTTGAGACCGAACTGGAAGTGGTCGAGGGCATGCAGTTCGACCGCGGCTACCTCAGCCCCTACTTCGTCACCAACGCCGAGAAGATGACCACCGAGCTGGAGAACCCCTTCATTCTCCTGCACGAGAAGAAGCTCTCCGGCCTGCAGGCCATGCTGCCGGTCCTCGAGGCCGTCGTCCAGAGCGGTCGTCCGCTGCTGATCGTCGCCGAGGACGTCGAGGGCGAGGTCCTGGCCACCCTGGTGGTCAACAAGCTGCGCGGCGGCCTGAAGGTCGCTGCCGTCAAGGCCCCCGGCTTCGGTGACCGCCGCAAGGCGATGCTGGAGGACATGGCCATCCTGACCGGCGGCCAGGTCGTCAGCGAGGATCTCGGCATCAAGCTCGAGAACGTCAGCCTGGAGATGCTCGGCACGGCCAAGCGCGTCCTGATCACCAAGGAAGAGACCACGATCGTCGACGGCGCCGGTGCAGGTGCCGACATCGAGGCCCGCTGCACCCAGATCCGTCGCCAGATCGACGAGACCACCAGCGACTACGACCGTGAGAAGCTGCAGGAGCGGCTGGCCAAGCTGGCCGGCGGCGTCGCGGTGATCCGCGTCGGCGGCGCCACCGAGGTCGAGGTGAAGGAGCGCAAGGATCGCGTCGACGACGCGATGCACGCGACCCGCGCCGCGGTCGAGGAAGGCGTGGTTTCGGGCGGCGGTGCGGCCCTGCTGTACGCCATCAAGTCCCTGGACAACGTGCAGGTGACCAACGACGACCAGCGGGTCGGCGTCGAGATCATCCGTCGCGCCCTGAAGGCTCCGGCCCGTCAGATCGCCGACAACGCCGGTGCCGATGGCGCCGTGGTGGTCGGAAAGCTGCTCGAGTCGACCGATCCGTCCTACGGCTACGATGCCCAGAACGGCGTCTTCGGCGACATGTTCAAGGCCGGCATCATCGACCCGACCAAGGTCGTGCGCACCGCCCTGCAGGATGCGGCCTCGGTCGCCGGCCTGCTGATCACCACCGAGGCGATGATCGCCGACAAGCCGGAGCCCAAGGGTGGCCCGGCCATGCCGCCGGGCGGCATGGGCGGCATGGGCGGCATGGGCGACATGGGCTTCTAAGCACCGGTCGTCCGGCCGATCCGGCTGGAAGTGGAGAAGGGAAGGGGCCGCAGCTTCGCGCTGCGGCCCTTTTTCCGTTCCCGGGTCCGAGAGGCATCGATGGGCAGACAACCCGTCTCATCCGAAGGTCATATGGGGAACGTCGATCAGATTGCCCCAATGGATGCATGCAACGGCGCCTAGAAGCCCGTGCGACGGGTCTGCCGACAAAGACCGAACCGGAGGAACGACAATGTTGATGCGTACTGCCCTTTCCCTGCTCGTGATGTTTCTGCTGGTGAACGCGGTGCTGGAACTGTTCCCCGAAAGCTGAAGGCGGGTCCGGTCCAGCGGCAGGGCAGGGGAATTCCGGTGCCGGCAATCAGGTTTTGCAAAATCGTGACGGCTTCCAATATATCCGTTAGAAGCACTCCGCAGAGCTGACCTGGATTTTCCCTGTATGCTGCCAGATACCGACCGCGTTTCGACCATCATCCGAGAGGTGGCCGAAGCCGAGATCCTGCCGCGATTCCGCCGTTTGGCGACTTCCGATATCCGTGAGAAAGGCCCCGGCGACCTCGTCACCATCGCCGACGAGTCGAGCGAACGGGAGCTGGCCCGCCGCTTGCGCGACCTGCTTCCCGGCTCGGTGGTGATCGGCGAGGAGGCCGCAGCCGCCGACCAAGCGGTGCTGCAGCGGATCTTCAACGAGGAGCCGGTCTGGATCATCGATCCCGTGGACGGCACGTCCAATTTCGCTTCCGGCAAGCCCCAGTTCGGCGTGATCGTAGCATTGGCCGGCGGAGGCGAGACGCTCGCGGGCTGGATCCACGATCCGCTCGGCCGACGCACGGCCGTCGCCGTGAAAGGCGAGGGGGCCTGGCTGGACTCCACCCGTCTGCGGACCGCTGGGACGGCCCCCCTGGCCGACATGACCGGCGTGCTGTCGTCGCGCTATTTCGATCCGTCGATCCGGGAACGGCTGGAGGATCGCCGCCACCGGTTCGCCCACACCTTCTCGCTCCGCTGCGCGGCCCACGAATATCTGAGCCTGACCAGCGGCGAGACCCATTTCTCCCTCTACCGCCGCATCATGCCGTGGGACCATGCCGCCGGGACCCTGATGCATGCCGAGGCGGGCGGTTACCATGCCCGGCTCGACGGCAGCCCCTATGCTCCGACCGAGCAGACCGGGGGCCTCCTGTTGGCCCCCGACCGCCGGAGCTGGGCGGAACTGCGCGACCTCCTGTTCCAGGACTGATCCGGAAGCGTCACTTCGAGCGGTGGATCGCCAAAGGCCCGAAAGCCTGGGTGGTCGGCATGATCTCCAGTCGGTTGACGTTGAAATGGGGCGGCAGCGTCGCGGCCCAGAAGACTGCCTCGGCTACGTCGTCGGCGGTCAGCGGCGTCGTGTCCGCATAGACCTTGCCCGCCTTCTCGGCATCCCCCTTGAAGCGCACCAGGGAGAAGTCGGTCTCGACCATGCCGGGCTCCACGTTGGTGACCCGCACGCCGGTGCCCTGGAGGTCCGCCCGCAGGGCCAGCGAGAATTGCTTCACGAAAGCCTTCGAGGCGCAGTAGACATTGCCGCCGGGGTAGGGATAGTTGCCCGCGGTAGACCCGATGTTCACCACATGGCCGCGCCCGCGCTCGATCATGCCCGGCAGCAGCGCTCGGGTGCAGAAAACCAGCCCCTTGTCGTTGGTGTCGATCATGGTTTCCCAGTCGTCCGGATCGGCCTTCTGGGCGGGATCGGCGCCCAGCGCCAAGCCGGCATTGTTGATCAACGTCTCGACCTCTTTAAAGCCGGCGGGCAGGGAGCCGAAAGCCTGCTCGATGGCGGAGCGGTCGCGCACGTCAACTTCGACGGTATGGACCTCCGTCTTCAGCTCGTCGCGGAGCGCCTTGAGCCGGTCAGCCCGGCGCCCGGCCAGCACCAGCTTCGACCCGATCGCGGCGAATCGGCGCGCGAAGGCGCTGCCGAACCCGCCGGTGGCTCCGGTGATCAGCACTAGGCCGGGCTTGTGCGGGGCGTTGTTGGCATAGGTCATCGTCTCACTCCTCGTTCTTGTTGTTCCTGCAGTCCGGCAGGCCGTCCGGTCCCAGCGCCGTCTCCTCGCGCTTGGCCCGTTGCCAAAGCGTTTCCATCTCGGCCAGGTCCGACTGCTCGGGCCCGCGGCCGGCCTCGGCCAGCCAAGTTTCGATCCGGCGGAAGCGGCGCTCGAACTTGGCGTTCGTGCCGCGCAGGGCTGTCTCGGGATCGATGTCCAGCCGCCGCGCCAGGTTGGTGACGGCGAACAGCAGGTCGCCCAGTTCGTCCTGAAGCCGGGCGCGGTCGGCTTCCCGCAGTTCCGCCCTGAGCTCGCCGATCTCCTCCTCGATCTTGTCGAGGATGTCGGCCGTCTCCGCCCAGTCGAAACCGACGCGGGCCGCCCGCTTCTGGAGCTTGATCGACCGGGTCAGCGCCGGCAGGCCGCCGGTCACGCCGTCCAGCACGCTAGGAACCCTGCCTTCGGCGGCGGCCTTGGCCTCGCGCTCGGCCGCCTTCTGGTCCTCCCAGCGGACGACCATGGCATCGGCGCTCTCCACCGTCACGTCTCCGAAGACATGGGGGTGCCGCCGGATCATCTTGTCCGAGATGGCCCCCGCGATCGCCTCGAAGTCGAATTGGCCGGCCTCGCGGGCCATCTGGGCATAGAAGACCACCTGGAACAGCAGGTCGCCCAATTCGTCCTTGAGCGCCGGCATGTCGTCCTGCTCGATCGCGTCGGCGACCTCATAGGCCTCCTCGATCGTGTGGGGCGCGATGGTTCGGAAGGTCTGCTCCAGGTCCCACGGGCAGCCGGCGTCGCGGTCGCGCAGCCGGGCCATGATGTCGAGCAGGCGGTCGATGTTTCGGGACATGGGGATACGATCTGTCACGGAGAGAGAAAGCCAGACTTTAACCCAGGGGATGGATGGAGCAAGCGGGCAGGGGACGGTTTTCCGGCAGACGGCTCATGTGCAGCGATTGACTTCCACGCTGAGATGCCTGATGCCGAGGTCGTCGGGAATCAGCTCCCGGTAATATTCCGGCGGATGCGGGTCGTGCGTCACGATGCTGACGATCGCGGCATGGACGCCCGGTCCGACCGACCAGACATGCAGGTCGGCGATCCGGTCGCCGTCGCCGCGCTCCAGGATGCCGCGCAGCCGCCGGCGCAGCGATTCCGGCGCCTGGTGGTCCAGCAGGACGCCGGTCGTGCTGCGCAGAAGCCCGCGCGACCAATTGGCGACCAGCACGGCGCCGACGATGCCCATCACCGGATCGAGCCAGCCCGCGTCGAGATACTTCGCCCCGAGAAGCGCCAGGATCGCCAGCCCCGAAGTCAGGGCATCGGCAAGGACATGCAGGTAGGCCGAACGCAGGTTATGGTCCTCACGGTGGTGCCCATGACCGTGATGATGATGCTCATGGTCATGGTCGTGACTACGCTTGTGGTCGTGACCATGCCGGTGGCCGCCGAGAATCACGACGCTCGCCGCATTCACGACCAGCCCCAGAATCGCGACCATGATCGCCTCGTCGAACGCGATTTCCCCGGGGGCGAGCAGGCGGCCGGCGCTTTCCCACGCCATTCCCAACGCCACCACGGCCAGCAGCAGCGCACCGGTGAAGCCGGCCAAGGCATTGACCTTGCCGGTCCCGAAGCTGAAGCGGGGATCATGGGCATGCCGGCGCGCATAGACATAGGCGAAGACCGTGATGCCCAGCGCCAGCACATGGGACGCCATGTGGACGCCGTCGGCCAGCAGCGCCATCGACCCGGTCCACAGGCCGGCGACGACCTCGATCACCATGGTCACGGCCGTGATCAGGACCACCAGGATCGTGCGCCGTTCGCCGGCCGCCGCGCGATCCTGGCCGAAGCTGTGGTCGTGCTGCCAACGATGAAGGGAGTCACTGTGCATTCCGGGGATCCTCCTGGAATCATGAACAGGCGGGCAGGGCCGTCGGCACCGTACGGGAAAACGAACACCGCGGGCGCAAGGATCGCTCCCGCTCCATACCACGACAAGAACGTCATAATTTATATTATGGAAATGATACTCCGTATACAACGGTATGTGGGTTGACGATAACCCTCATATCGCTTAGCTTCACCGCATTCGGAATTCTGAATTCCGAAAAACCATGCCCGAGCGACGGACCCATGAAGCCGATATCCTCCCAGCCGGTTCTGATCGACCAGGTTTACGAATCCCTCGTCAAGGCGATCGCCGACGGCAGTTTGCCGGCCGGCAGCCGAATCCGCCAGGAGGAACTTGCCGAACGGCTCGGCGTCTCCCGCCAGCCGGTCAGCCACGCTCTCCAGCTCCTCAAGCGCCAGGGCCTGCTCGTGGAAAGCGGCAAGCGCGGCCTGACGGTGGCGCCGCTGGATTCCGCCCGCATCCTGGACCTGTACCAGGTCAGGACATCGCTCGACGCCCTCGCCGCCCGTCTGGCCGCCCAGCGGATCGCCGCCGGCACCGCCGGTCCCGCGGCACGCCGCGAGCTCGAAGACGCGCTTCAGCGCGGCGCATCGCTGGACCCGGACCGGCCTGCCGCCGCCTTCATCCAGGCCGACGTCGAGTTCCATACCGCGATCTACCGCCTGTCGGGCAACACGGCGATCGAGGAAACCGTGGCACCGCAATGGCCGCATCTCAAACGGTCCATGGGCGTCGTCCTCAATGATCCCGGGCACCGTCCCAAGGTCTGGAACGAACACGCCGTCATCGCCGGCTTCATACTGGCCGGCGATGCCGCCGGTGCCGAAGCCGCGGCGCTCAAGCACACCGACCGCGCCGGCACCGAGACGTCCCAAAGGCTGGCTGCCATAAACCAGGCCGCCTGAACCACGACAAAGGAGGAAGCGACCCATGAAACTGACCCCGGAACAGCTCGCCGAATTCGCCGATCAGGGCTACATCTTCCTGCCGGAAGCCTTCACGCCCGAGGAGGTCGAGGTCCTGCGCCGCGAGGCCGAGCAGATCTACCGCTCCGACCGGCCGGAGGTCTGGCGCGAGAAAAGCGGCGCGCCGCGCACCGCCTTCGCCGCGCACACCTACAACGAGGCCTTCCGCATCCTCGGCGCCCATCCCCGCCTGATCGAGCCGGTGGAGCAGTTCTTCGGCGAAAAGCTCTACATGCACCAGTACAAGATCAACGCCAAGGCGGCCTTTGACGGCGAGGTCTGGCAGTGGCACCAGGATTATGGAACCTGGGCGCGCGACGACGGCATGCCGGAACCCCGCGCCATGAACATCTCGGTCTTCATCGACGAAGTCATGCCGATCAACGGTCCCCTGATGCTGATCCCGCGCAGCCACACGCACGGCACGCTGCCAGCCGGCCACGACAAGCAGACCACCTCCTATCCGCTCTGGACGCTGGATCACGATACCGTCGCCAAACTGGTGGACGAAGGCGGGATCGTCGCACCGACCGGCAAGCCCGGCTCGGTGCTGATGTTCCACGGCAACCTTGTCCATGGTTCGGCTGGCAACATCACCCCCTACCCTCGCAAGATCGTGTATCTGACCCTGTGCGCGGTCTCCAACCACATCCGCAAGCCGACCCGGCCGGAATGGATCGCCCATCAGGATTTCACGCCGATCGAGACGGTCGCCGACGACGCCCTGACCGCCTATGCCCGGTCCGGCCGGCTGGCCGCGGAGTAAGGGACCGATGAACCTGCATCATCTGCTCCAGGCGCGGGTCGCCGCCGGCAGGCCGGTCCGGGTCGGCCTGATCGGCGCCGGCAAGTTCGGCTCCATGTTCCTGTCCCAGGTCCCCACGACGCCGGGCCTGGAGGTCGCCGTCATCGCCGACCTCGACCCGGAACGGGCCCGCGCCGCGTGCCGGCAGGTCGGCTGGGACGAGGCCCGGATCGCCCGGACGGAGTTCGTCACCTCCGGTGCCGAGGCCTGCGGCCATGACGCGGTCGAGGTCGTCGTGGAGGCGACCGGAGCGCCAGCGGCGGGCATTGCCCATGCCCGCGCCGCCATCGCGGCCGGCAAGCATATCGTCATGGTGAACGTCGAGGCCGACGTGCTCGCCGGTCCCCTGCTGGCCGAGGAGGCCCGCGCCAAGGGCGTCGTCTACTCCATGGCCTATGGCGACCAGCCCGCCCTCACCGCCGAGATGGTGGACTGGGGCCGCTCCTGCGGGTTCCAGGTGGTCGCGGCCGGCAAGGGGACCAAGTACCTGCCGCTGTTCCACGCGGTGACGCCGCACGATGTCTGGACCCATTACGGTCTGACACCGGAGGAAGCGCGCAAGGCCGGCATGAACGCCCAGATGTTCAATTCCTTCCTGGACGGGACCAAGTCGGCGCTCGAGATGGCTGCCATCGCGAACGCCTGCGATCTCGCCGTGCCGTCCGACGGCCTGCTCTTTCCGCCCTGCGGCGTGGACGACCTACCCCACGTCCTGCGTCCCGCTTCGGTAGGCGGCGTGCTGGAGCGCGAGGGCATGGTCGAGACCGTCTCCTCCTTGGAGCGTGACGGCAGGCCGGTCTTCCGGGATCTGCGCTGGGGAGTGTACGTGGTCCTGAAGGCGCCGAACGACTACGCCCGAGCCTGCTTCAAGCAGTACGGGCTGAAGACGGACGACACCGGCAGCTATGCCGCCATGTACAAGCCGTATCATCTGATCGGGCTGGAACTCGGCATATCGGTGCTCTCGGCCGCTCTACGGGGCGAGCCGACCGGCCAGACCCGCGGTTTCCGCGGCGACGTGGCGGCCGTTGCCAAGCGGCCGCTCAAGGCCGGGGAGATGTTAGACGGCGAGGGCGGCTACACCGTCTGGGGCAAGCTGGTCCCGGCCGAGCGGAGCCTCGCCGAAGGGGCGCTTCCGATCGGACTCGCGCACAAGGTCAAGTTGCTGAAGGACGTCCCGGCGGGCCGGATCGTCACCTGGGCGGACATCAGCGTACCCGACACCGAAGCCGTCCGGGTCCGCCGCGACATGGAGCGGCGGTTCGCGCTCAAGGAGACCAGCGCCGCCGCCGAGTGACGGAGTTATGGGCGACCCCAGCTCAATCCGGGATGTCGATCACCAGGCCGTCATAGGCCGGCTCGACTCCCGGAGGGAGCATCGCCAGCACCGTCTCATAGTCCATGCTCTGGTTCATGTGCGTCAGGTAGGCCCGGCGCGGGCGGAGCCGTTCGATCCAACGCAGCGTCAGCTCCAGGTGGGCATGCACGGGATGGGCTGGCGCCACGCGGACGCAGTCGACCACCCAGGTGTCGATGCCCTCCAGCGCCTCGAAGGCGGCATCCTCCATCCTGACCACATCCGTGGAATAGCCGAACCGGCCGAACCGGAAGCCCAGCGTCTTCATCCAGCCATGGTCCTGCTCGAACGGCACGATCTCCAGTCCGCCCACGCTGAACGGGCCGGTGATCTCGTGGGCGACCAGCGCCGGCTTGTAATAGATTCCTCCCGGCTTGATCGGCGTGAAGCAGTATCCGAACCGGTGCATCAGGTCGTCCAGGGTGCCCCTGTCCGCATAGACGTCCAGGGGCGCGTCCATCGCGTGGTTGATCCCCCGGAGGTCGTCCAACCCATGGGTATGGTCTGCATGACCATGGGTGAAGACCACGCCGCTCAGCCATGTCGTCCGGGTGGCGATCAGCTGTTCGCGCAGGTCGGGACTGCTGTCGACCAGCACACGGGCACCCCGGTCCTCCACTAGGATCGACGGGCGGCTCCGCCGGTTCTTCGGGTTGGCGGGGTCGCAGGCCCCCCAGTCGCCTCCGATCAGCGGAACCCCTCCGGAGCCTCCCGAGCCGAGTATCGTGATCCTCATGGTGCCGGCGTCGCCCCGGCGGCCGGTGCCGGCATGCGGTTGAACAGCCTCAGGAAATTCTCGGTCGTCCGCGCCGCGAGCTCTTCCGGGCTGACACCCTTGACCTCCGCGACGGCCGCCGCGGTATGCGCCACGAAGGCGGGCTCGTTGCGCTTGCCGCGCTTGGGGATGGGCGCCAGGAACGGCGCGTCGGTTTCCACCAGGATACGGTCGAGCGGCACCGAACGGACGATGTCGCGCAGCTCCTCCGACCGCTTGAAGGTCACGATCCCCGACAACGAGATGTAGAATCCGAACTCCAGTGCCTGCTCGGCCAGATCGCGGCCCGAGCTGAAGCAGTGCAGGACGCCGCGCAGCCCCTGCCCCGCCCCTTCGTCCCTGAGGATCCGGGCGGTGTCCGCGTCGGCATCCCGGGTATGGACCACGATGGGCAGGTCGGTCTCGCGGCAGGCCTGGGCGTGTATGCGGAATCCCGCCTGCTGGATGTCGCGCGGGCTGTTGTCGTAGAAATAGTCGAGGCCGCTCTCGCCGATCCCGACCACCTTGGGATGCCGAGACAGCTCGACCAGCCTCTCCACCGAGGTGACCGCCTGTTCCTCGGCCGCCTGGTGCGGGTGGACGCCGACGGTGCAGTAGACCTCGTCATAGGCCTCCGCGATCTCCCGGATCTGGTCGAACCGGCTGATCCGGGTCGAGATCGTGACCATGCGGGCGACCCCTGCCCGCTTGGCCCGTGCGATCACCTCGTCCCGCTCCTCCGCGAAGTCCGGGAAATCCAAGTGGCAATGGCTGTCGATCAGCATCCTACTCTCAGCTTCCAGCTTCCTCTACGAACCGCGGGAACACGCCCTCGGGACGGGGCAGCGGGGTTCCCGACGCCAGCGCCTGCCCTTCGGCGAGCCTGTCGAACCCGCGTTCCCCGGCCGGAACGGCGAGCTGGTCCAGGATCTTCGCCGACGCGTCGGGCATCAGCGGCTGGGTCAGGATCGCCAGCCGGCGGATCGTCTCGGCCAACACATACAGGACCGTTCCCATACGCGCCGGATCGGTCTTGCGCAATGCCCAGGGTGCCTGCTCGTCCACATAGCGATTGGCATCGCCGATGACGGCCCAGACCGCCTCGATGGCCTTGTGGAAGGCCTGCACCGACAGCTCCCGCCGGACGGTGCCGAGCAGTGCGGCGGCGGCCCCCAGGAGCTTGTCGTCCGCCTCGCCGAAGGCGCCGGCATCGGGCACCTTGGCCCCGCAGTTCTTCTGGATCATGGACAGGACGCGCTGGACGAGGTTGCCGTAGTCGTTCGCCAAGTCGCCGTTCAGCCGGTTGACCATCGCCCGGTGCGAGAAGTCCCCATCGTTGCCGAACGGCACTTCGCGCAGCAGGAAATAGCGGGTCGGGTCGAGCCCGTAGGTCGAGACCAGCGTCTCGGGCGCGATCACGTTGCCCAGGGACTTGGACATCTTCTGGCCTTCGATGGTCCACCAGCCATGGGCGAACACCCGCTTGGGCGGCTCCAGGCCGGCCGCCATCAGGAAGGCCGGCCAATAGACCGCGTGGAACCGCAGGATGTCCTTGCCGACCATGTGCAGGTCGGCAGGCCAGTACTTGGCGTAGGGCGTGCCGGGCGCCGTGTCGGGATAGCCCAGCGCGGTGATGTAGTTGGTCAGCGCGTCGAGCCAGACATACATGATGTGCTGCTCGTCGCCCGGCACCGGAACGCCCCAGTTGAAGGTGGTCCGGCTGACCGACAGGTCGCGCAGGCCCGATTTGACGAAAGCCATGACCTCGTTGCGCTTGCCCGGCGGCAGGATGAAGTCGGGGTTCTCGTCGTAGAACTTCAGTAGCCGGTCCTGCCAGGCCGACAGGCGGAAGAAATAGCTGGGTTCCTCGACCCACTCGCACTCCGCCCCGCTGGGCGCCAGCTTCTTGCCGGTCGGCGTGGTGGTCAGTTCGTCCTCGCCATAGAACGCCTCGTCCCGGACGGCGTACCAGCCGGCGTAGGAACCCAGGTAGATCTCGCCCTTGTCGGCCAGCGTCCGCCACAGGGCCTGGCAGGCCTCGATATGGCGCGGCTCGGTCGTGCGGATGAAGTCGTCGTTGGAATAGTTCATGGCGCCGACGAGATCGCGGAAGTTCTGCGACACCCGGTCGGTGAAGGTCTGCGGATCGACGCCGGCCACCTGGGCCGACTTCTCGACCTTCTGGCCGTGCTCGTCGGTGCCGGTCAGGAACTTCACGTCGCGGCCGTCCAGCCGCATGAACCGGGCCAGGACATCGCACGCCAGCGTGGTATAGGCGTGGCCGATATGGGGCACGTCGTTGACGTAATAGATCGGCGTCGTGATGTAGAAGGGCTGTGGCCCGGCCATTTCTCGGCTCTCCTGCGCGGCGTGACTTCTTGAATTCCGGTGCCGCCCTGAATCGTCAGGCCGAAGCGGCGGCCTCCACCGTCAGCAAGGCGTTCAGGACGACCTGTTTGCGATCGAGATTGGCACTCTCGGCCCGTGCGAAAAGGCGGTTGACCTTTTCCCATACCTCCACCCACCGATCAAGGCCGCGATCCCGCGCGAGGCGCTGCATCAGGGCTGCCTCTCCGGGGACCACCTCCGGCGGGATCGCGCCGCGGGCCAGCGAGCGGGCGAAGCGGGCCAGCCACCAGACCAGCAGGTCGGTCACGGCATAATATGCGGTATCCGCCCCCTTGCGCGCCAGCTTGTCCCCCAGCCCGTGGGCCGCGACCACGTCGAGCCGCGGCAGCGTGCCCAGCAGGCCCATCAGGTCGCGGT
The DNA here is from genome assembly GCF_016806835.2 of Skermanella rosea. Classification (NCBI taxonomy): domain Bacteria; kingdom Pseudomonadati; phylum Pseudomonadota; class Alphaproteobacteria; order Rhodospirillales; family Azospirillaceae; genus Skermanella; species Skermanella rosea. The sequence continues at coordinate 2,703,429 of NZ_CP086111.1, forward strand.
ACAGCGCCAATCCTCCCGCCTCGGCCAGATCGAGCGCCCGGCCGATGCTGCCCTCGGCCAGCCGGGCCAGCGCCGCCCGGTCGGCGTCGGCGAGATCCGGCCGCATCCGGGCCAGCAGGTCTGCCACGACTTCCTCGGGCAGCGGGTTGAGCAGCAGCTTGCGGCAGCGCGACCGGATGGTCGGGAGCAGGCCGCCGGGATTCTCCGTCACCACCAGCAGCACGGTCCGGGCCGGCGGCTCCTCCAGGATCTTCAGGATCGCGTTCTGGCCGTTCATGTTGAGCCGCTCGGCCCCGTCCAGCACGACCACGCGCCAGCCGCCTTCCGCGGCCGTCAGGCGCAGGAAAGGCGCTATGCGTCGGACCTGGTCGACCGGGATGTCCGACTTCAGGCGGCCTTTCTTGTCGTCGAAGGGCCGTTCGATGGTCAGCAGGTCGGCATGCCCGCCGGACGCGACACGCGTGAAAACAGGGTGTTCGGGACCGATCCCCAGGCTCGTCGCGGCCGGCGGGTCGCCGAACAGCCCGCCCGCCTCCTCGCCCTGGGCCAGCAGGAACCGGGCGAACCGGTACGCCAGGGTCGCCTTGCCGATGCCCGGCACGCCGCCGATCAGCCAAGCGTGCGGCAGCCGGCCCGAGTTCCAGGCGTCGAGCAGGATCCGCTCCGCCTGGTCGTGGGCAAGAAGCTCCGGATTGTGGCGGGGGTCCGGGATCTCGGTGCTCATGACGGGCACCGCCGGGTGACGGCCGCCAGGACGGCGGCATGCACCTGCTCGATCGTCCCGCCGGCATCGATCACGACGCAGCGGCCGGGCTCGCGGGAAGCTATGTCCAGGAACCCGTCGCGGAGCCGCCGGTGGAAGCTAAGGTCCATCCGCTCATATCGGTCCTCGCCGTCATGCCGGGCGTGGGCGCGTGCGACTCCCGTACCCGGCGGAATGTCGAGGATCAGGGTCAGGTCTGGAGCGAAGTCGCCGACCGCGACGGCGTAGAGTTGTTCGATCGTCTCCCGTCCCAGCCCGTGGCCATAGCCCTGATAGGCCATGGTGCTGTCGGCGAAGCGGTCCGAGACGACCCAGCGGCCGGCGTCCAGCGCCGGCCAGACCGTCCGCGTCAGGTGGTCCCGGCGGGCCGCGAAATGGAGCAGGGCCTCCGTCACCCCGTCCCACCGGCCCGGTTCCCCGGAAACCAGGAGCCTGCGGATCTCCTCGGCCCCCGTGGCGCCGCCGGGCTCGCGGGTCGGCAGGACATCCCTGCCCTGCCCGGCCAGCGCCGCCACCAGCAGCTTGAGCTGGGTACTCTTGCCGGCGCCCTCGCCGCCCTCGAACGTGATGAATCGGCCGCGCGCCACCGGTCAACTGCCTCCGCCCGAGATCAGGTGCATCGCTGCGGCGCCGATCCGGCCGACGAAGCCAAGCCGGTCGACGCTCTGCCCGGCCACCAACGGCACTTCCTTCCTGCTGAAGCCCGGCGCCTCCATGACGATCTTGCCCAGCGGCGTGCCCTGGGCGACCGGAGCCGGCACCGGCTCCTCCAGCACGACCGAGACCTTGAGGTTGCGGCGCTCATCCCGGTTCATGGTGACCCGCAGGTCCTCCTCGACCACCAGCGGGACGGTGTCGGCATCGCCCAGCCACACGGCGGCCTGGTCGACCGGCTCGCCCTTCTTGAACAGGGCGTAGGACTCGAATTCCCGGAAGCCCCATTCCAGCAGGCGGGCGGATTCGTCGGCCCGCGCCTGCATGCTGGGCAGCCCGTTGACCACCAGGACCAGCCGCCGCCCGTTGCGCTGGGCGGATGCCGTCAGGCCGTATCCCGCCGTTTCGGTATGGCCGGTCTTCAGCCCGTCCACGTCCATGTTGCGATACAACAGCGGGTTGCGGTTACCCTGCTTGATGCCGTGATAGGTGAACTCGGTCTGCGAGTAGTAGTGATAGTATTCCGGGTAGTCCTTGATCAGGTGCTGGGCCAGCAGCGCCAAGTCGGAGGCGGTCGAGTAGTGGTTCTCGTCCGGCCAGCCGGTGGCGTTCCTGAAGTTGCTCTCGTTCAGGCCGATCTCCCGCGCGCGCCGCGTCATTTCCTCCGCGAACCGCTCCTCCGAGCCGGACAGCCCTTCCGCCAGGACGACCGAGGCATCGTTGCCGGACTGGATGATCACGCCCTTGATGAGATCCTCGACCCGGATCTGCGCGTTCAACTCGGTGAACATCTTCGAGCCCTGCATGCGCCAGGCCCGCTCGCTGACCGGAAGCGTGTCGTCCAGCGACAGGCGGCCCGCCCTGAGCCGATCGAAGACCATGTACATGGTCATGATCTTGCTCATCGAGGAGGTCGGCATGCGCTGGTGGGCGTTCTTCTCGAACAGGGTTGTCCCCGTCGACATGTCGATCAGGATCGCCTGCTTCGCGATGGTGTCGATCGACGCAGCCGACGAGACGCTCGCGATGCAGGAAACGATGATCCCTGCGATCCAGGCGATCGGTTTGCGCGGATGGGCGACGGACATCTCTCTTGCTACCCTCATTTTACAGATACCTGCGCGGCATGGACGCCAGCCGCGCGCTCCAGGGGGCCGATCCTCGCGGAAGTCCCCTCATCGCCTCTAGTCGACGACGACCCTTGCACCGTTGCTGCCGGCCTCAATCACCTGTGTCAGCACCTGGTCCGCCGCCTCGACGGTCGGGAGCGGACCGACACGGACCCGGAAATACTGGGTGTCGCCGACCATCGCCGGGTCGATCCGGGAAGCCCCCAGGCCCGACAGCCGCGCCCGAAGCCTGTTGGCGTTCTCATACACCGTGAAGGCCCCGGCCTGCACGTAGATCCTGCCCGGAGAGCGCACCGGAAGCTCGGCGACGACGGGAGCCGGCATGAACCTGCCGTCCACCGTGGCGCCCGGAAGCGTCTGCGCCGGATCGAACGGCCGCCGCTCCGCGACCTGGATCGGGGCCTGCGCTCCTTCGACCTGCACGACCGCCCGCGGGGCCGCGACCGGCACGGGAGCTCCGTCCGGGGACACCTGCGCGATGTCGACGCCCGCCTGCCCTGCCCGCGCGGCGGCGGCGACCGCCCTGCTCTCGTCAGGCAGGATCGCTACGCGGACCTTCGCGCTGCCCTGCGCCTCGAATCCGAGCAGCTGGGCGCCTCTCCGCGACAGGTCGACGATGCGGCCCGGCACGAAGGGACCCCGATCATTGATGCGGACGATGATGGACCGGCCGTTCTCCAGGTTCGTCACCCGCACGAGGCTCGGCATCGGCAGCGTCTTGTGCGCGCCGGTCAGCTCGTTCTGGTCGAATCGCTCGCCGTTCGCCGTGGTCTCGGCGTGGAAGCCGGGACCGTACCACGACGCGATCCCGGTCTCGTCGTAGCCGAAATCCTCCTTGGGGTAGTACCAGACCCCCTTGATCTGATATGGCTCCCCGACCTTGTAGCCACCCATCGCCGACCGCGTCCCGCCCTGGCCGGCCACCTTGGACGGCGTCGTCTGGGTCGAGCATGCCGACAGGGCGATGATGGCGGTGGCCACCAGAAGAGCATTCACCGAATTGCTGGCCACAGCTTTCCCGGCCATCCTGACTTCCTCGATAGGTGGGGCGAACCTACCCCATCTAAGCCAAAGCTCCAACAAAAATGGTTAACCGATTCGAGTAATCAGGCCGGTCCGGGAAACAGGCTGTCTGTCCTTCCCATGATCCTGTAGGCAACCAGCCCGATCCATTCGCGCATGGCTTCGTTCAGCGCATCCAGGCCGGCCAGCAGGTCCGGCGCCCACATCAGTTCGCCGGCGCTGCGGTAATCGACCGGGTAGGCCAGCACGGGCCAGCCCGCCTTGCGGAAGATGCCGACCGACCGCGGCATGTGGGCGGCGGACGTGATGATGAGCCAGGTCCCGCCGGAGGCAGGGCCGAGCAGCGCCTTGGTGAAGACCGCGTTCTCGTAGGTGTTGCGCGAGTCGCGTTCGAACAGGATTCGGGAAATGTCGAAGCCCAGCCCGTCCAGCACCTCGGCGATCACGTCGGTTTCCCGCAGGTCGCCGGAAAAGACGAAGCCGGACCCGCCGGTGAACACCAGTTGGGCGTCGGGGTAACGGCGGGCGAGCTTGACGAACTCGGTGATCCGCTCGGCGGCACCGTTCAGGACCGGCTGCCCCCGGTCGGCGGTCATCTCGGTATGGACGGAACCGCCGAGCAGGATGATCCCGTCCACCGCCTCGGGCAGGTCCGGCCGGGGGAACCGCTCTTCCAGAGGCCGGAGAGCAAGCTGCCCGACCGGCAGCAGCGTGATGAGAACCACCGCGAGAATGCCCGTCGTGGTCATCCACCACCCTGCCCGCCTAAGGCCGGAGCGGCCGGTGACCTGCAAAAGCTGCCCGACGACCAGCAAAGCCGCCAGGACGTTGCCGGGCTTCACGAGCGCCCAGACCAGCTTCGACAGGACGAAGGACATGGGTCGAAGCCGATCCGGGACTTATGCCGTGCCGTCAGATGTCAGCGTAGCAGTGGGTCTCGGCCGCACCGCCCGGGTGCGTGACCGCGCCCTTCTCGGCGTCGCCGACGAGCTGCGCATACTTCCACAGCGTACCGGACTGGAAGTCGTGGCGGCGCGGCGTCCATGCCTTGCGGCGCTCCGCCAGCTCCTCGTCCGACAGCTCGACCGTGATGGTCCCGGCCTCGGCGTCGATCGAGATGATGTCTCCGTCCCTGATCAGGCCGATCGGGCCGCCGACCGCCGCTTCCGGCCCGACATGGCCGATGCAGAAGCCGCGCGTGGCGCCGGAGAATCGGCCGTCGGTGATCAGGGCCACCTTGTCGCCCATGCCCTGGCCGTAGATGGCCGAGGTGGTCGACAGCATCTCGCGCATGCCGGGTCCGCCGCGCGGTCCCTCGTAGCGGATGACGATGACCTCGCCTTCCTTGTACTCGCGGCGCTCGACGGCCGCGAAGGCGTCCTCCTCGCAGTCGAACACGCGGGCCGGGCCGCTGAACTGAAGCTTCTTCATGCCGGCGACCTTCACGATCGCTCCGCCCGGCGCCAGATTGCCGCGCAGGCCCACGACGCCGCCGGTCGGGGTGATCGGATCGCTGGTCGGACGGATGACGTCCTGGTCGGTCGGGAACACCACGTCGGCGAGGTTCTCGGCGATGGTCTTGCCGGTCACGGTCATGCAGTCGCCGTGCAGGTACCCGCCGTCAAGTAGCGCCTTCATCAGGACCGGCACGCCGCCGATCTCGAACAGGTCCTTGGCGACGTAGCGCCCGCCCGGCTTCAGGTCGGCGATGTAGGGGGTGCGCTTGAACACCTCGGCGACGTCGTGCAGGTCGAACTCGATGCCGCACTCGTGCGCGATGGCCGGCAGGTGCAGGCCGGCATTGGTCGATCCGCCGGAGGCGGCGACGACGACGCAGGCGTTTTCCAGCGCCTTCCGGGTCACGATGTCCCGCGGGCGGATGTTGCGCTTGACCAGTTCCATGACGGCGCGGCCCGACGCCTCGGCATAGGCGTCGCGGCTTTCGTAGGGCGCCGGGGCACCGGCGGAACCCGGGATCGCCAAGCCCATCGCCTCGGACACGCAGGCCATGGTGTTGGCGGTGAACTGGCCGCCGCAGGAACCCGCCGACGGGCAGGCGACGCATTCCAGTTCATGCAGGTCGCTGTCGCTCATCCGGCCGGCCGAGTGTGCGCCGACCGCCTCGAACACGTCCTGAACGGTGACGTCCCTGCCCTTGTACTTGCCCGGGAGGATCGAGCCGCCATACATGAAGACGCTGGGCACGTTCAGCCGCACCATGGCCATCATCATGCCGGGCAGCGACTTGTCGCATCCTGCGAGCCCGACCAGCCCGTCATAGCAGTGGCCGCGCATGGTTACCTCGACGGAGTCCGCGATGACCTCGCGGCTGACCAGCGACGACTTCATGCCGGCATGGCCCATGGCGATGCCGTCGGTGACGGTGATGGTGGTGAATTCGCGCGGGGTTCCCGCCCCCGCCTTGACGCCGATCTTGACCGCCTGTGCCTGCCGGTTCAGCGCGATGTTGCAGGGAGCCGCCTCGTTCCAGCAGGTCGCGACGCCGATGAAGGGCTGCGCGATCTCCTCCTCCGTCATCCCCATGGCGTAGTAATAGGAGCGATGCGGCGCCCGCTCGGGCCCAACGGACACATGCCGGCTCGGCAGGTTCGATTTGTCCCAGGTGGTGGGTTTGTTGTCGCCGTAGGGCATGACCGATTACCTCTTGTTGCCATTTGGCCCGCGGAGGGCTGCTCTTATTGCGCCGGAACATAGCGCCGCAGGTTCCCGAAGCCTAGTGCGCTTTGGGCGTCAAAGGTGAATGGTGGGACGGGATGCTCGGATGCGAAAGGCGCCCGCTGGTCTCGATGCCATCTCGCCCCTCCGCCGTAGGGTTAACACACAAGATTATAGATACCCCGCCTGGTTGATCGAGAACCGATCCGATCCAGGCTATCGGATATTTTCAGACGAAGATTCGCGCAAAGCCCCGTCTATAGGAAAATATGCTGGAAACATCTGATGATGTATACATCGACCCAGGCCAATGGCCGCAAGCCCTTGTATCACCGCAGGAAGTGTGGTGAATTCTCTATTTGTTCGCGATATGTTCTTTTTAAGGCAATATAGGTGGTCCGAGCCGCGTCATCATCGGCGGACCACCATTTCCCTTCAAGCTTAGCGTCAGGAAAGCTTGTGGGAAACGGTGGTCCGTCGCCGCCCTACGCCGAAGTCAGCCGAGCGAGCGCCTCGGCCAGCTTCTGCTTCGCCGACTCCGCCGCGGCACGGCGGTCCCGCTGCTCCTCGATCACTTCCTCGGGTGCGCGGGCGACGAAGTTGGCGTTGTTCAGCTTCTGGTCGATCTTCGCGACCTCGCCGGAGAGCTTGTCGATCTCCTTCGTCAGGCGGGCCTTCTCCTGGTCGATGTCGATCACGCCGGCCAGGGGCAGCACCACGGTCGCCTCGTCCAGCACCGCCTGCACGGCACCCTTGGGCGCCGGATCGCCGGTCGTCTCGGCGGAGGACAGCCGGGCCAAGCGCAGGATGATGTCGCGGTGGGTGTCCAACCGCCGGACCGTCTCCGCCGAGGCGTCCTTGAGCAGCATCGGGATCTGGGCGCCCGCCGGCACGTTCATCTCGTTCCGGACGGTACGGATCGCCGAGATCAGGCGGACCACCCAATCCATCTCGGCCTGAGCGGCAGCATTTTCCATCTCCGGGCCGAACTCCGGCCAGGCAGCGCGGATCAGGCCGGACGCCCGGTCGGCGCCGATCTGCTCCCAGAGCTCCTCCGTGATGAAGGGCATGAAGGGATGCAGCAGGTGGAGGATCTCGTCGAGCACCCAGGCGGTCGTCGCCCGAGTCTCGGCCTTGGCCGCCGCGTCGTCGCCGTTGAGGATCGGCTTGGTGAACTCCAGGTACCAGTCGCAGAAGGTGCCCCAGGTGAACTGGTACAGCGTGTTGGCCGCATCGTTGAAGCGATAGGCCTCGATCGCCTCGGCCGAGCGGGCGGATGTCTTCGCCACCTCACCGACGATCCAGCGGTTGACCGTCTGGCTGGCGGAGCCGGGATCGAAGCCCGGCTGCGGCAGGCACTCGTTCATCTGGCAGTAGCGCGCGGCGTTCCACAGCTTCGTCGCGAAGTTGCGGTATCCCTCGACCCGGCCGACCGCCAGCTTGATGTCGCGCCCCTGGGCCGCCATGGCCGCCAGCGTGAAGCGCAGGGCGTCGCAGCCATATTCGTCGATCAGGTTCAGCGGATCGATGACGTTGCCCTTGGACTTCGACATCTTCTGCCCGCGCTCGTCGCGCACCAGGGCATGGATGTAGACGTGGCGGAACGGCACGTCCCCCATGAAGTGAAGCCCCATCATCATCATCCGGGCGACCCAGAAAAAGATGATGTCGAACCCGGTGATCAGCACGTCGCCCGGGTAGTAGCGCTCCAGCTCCTTGGTCTGCTGCGGCCAGCCCAAGGTCGAGAACGGCCACAGCGCCGACGAGAACCAGGTGTCCAGCACGTCCGGGTCGCGCGTCAGTTCCGTTTCCGAACCGTAATGGGCCGCGGCGGCGGCCCGGGCCGCCTCCTCGGTCTCCTCGACGAAGACGGCCCCGTCCGGGCCGTACCAGGCCGGGATCTGATGGCCCCACCAGATCTGGCGGCTGATGCACCAGGGCTGGATGTTGCGCATCCACTCGAAATAGGTGTTCTCCCATTGCTTGGGAACGAACACCGTCCTGCCCTCCTCGACCGCCTTGATCGCGGGCTGGGCCAGGGTGACCGCGTCGCAGTACCACTGGTCGGTCAGCCACGGCTCGATCACCATGCCGGACCGGTCGCCGTGGGGCAGCATGTGGGTGTGCGGCTCGATCTTCTCGACCAGGCCCTGCTCTTCCAGGTCGGCGACGATCCGCTTGCGCGCCTCGTACCGGTCCAGGCCGCGGTAGGCTTCGGGAATGATCGCGTCGTCGATGATCCGGGCGTCCCGGTCCAGGACGTTGATCATCTCCAGGCCGTGCCGCCGCCCGACCTCGAAGTCGTTGAAGTCGTGCGCCGGCGTGATCTTGACGGCGCCGCTGCCGGTTTCCGGGTCGGCATACTCGTCGCCGACGATCCTGATGCGGCGCCCCACCAGCGGCAGCACCGCGAAGCCGCCGATCAGGTCGCGGTAGCGCTCGTCTTCGGGATGCACCGCGATGGCGGTGTCGCCCAGCATGGTTTCCGGCCGGGTGGTCGCGACGGTGATGAAGCGGTCGGGCTGGTTCTCCAGCGGGTACTTGAAATGCCAGAGGTGCCCCTTGACCTCCCGCGACTCCACTTCAAGGTCGGAGATCGCGGTGTGCAGCTTCGGATCCCAGTTGACCAGGCGCTTGTCGCGGTAGATGAGCTTCTGTCTGTGGAGCGTCACGAAGACCTTGGCGACCGCCTCCGACAGGCCCTCGTCCATGGTGAATCGTTCGCGCTCCCAATCGGGCGAGGCGCCCAGGCGCCGGAGCTGGCGCGTGATCGTGCCGCCCGATTCCGCCTTCCACTGCCAGACCTTGTCGATGAAAGCGGCGCGGCCCAGGTCGTGGCGGGTCTTGCCTTCGGCGGCCAGCTGGCGCTCGACCACCATCTGCGTCGCGATGCCGGCGTGGTCGGTTCCCGGCTGCCACAGGGCGTCGTCACCGCGCATGCGGTGGTACCGGATCAGGATATCCTGGAGAGTGAAGGTGAGCGCGTGCCCCATGTGCAGGCTGCCGGTCACGTTGGGCGGCGGCATCATGATCGTATAGGAACGGGCGTTCGACTCGGCATTGGCGGCGAAGGCGCCCGACTTCTCCCACGCGTCGTAGTGCTTCGCTTCGACGTCGGCGGGGCGATATGTCTTGTCCAGCATCGCTGAATCTTTCAACTCTTCGGGTCCCGGGCTCTGGTTGTCCTGGACCGCGGAAATGGATTTGGCGGACCCTGCCTTCAGCACGGCCCGCCCCGATCAGTTCTTCCGCCCAAGGCTTTCGGCTGGATCGCTCGTCAGCCGCCCTGGGCGCGGCGTACCATCTTCTCGATCTCGCGCTGGACCATTCGCTCGACCATGGGCGGCAGGTTCTGGTCCAGCCAGTCGCGGAGCAGCGGGCGCATGACGTCCTTCAGGATGTCCTCGACGGTCGGACCGCCGCCATAAGCCTGCATGCTGCCGGAGAAGCGGTTGCCGCCGATGCTGCTGGCGAGCTGGGCGAAGGCGGCGCTGGTCGCGGCCGCCGTCGGCGCCGACACCAGATCGTCGTCGTCATAGCTGGAGACCGGCTGACGGCGCGGGGCCGGCTTGTCGAACAGGTCGTCCAGCGTGTCGAGGGACAGCGGCGGCTCGGGCTCCTCGGGTTCGGGGTCCGGTTCCGGATCCATCGCCCGTGCCCAGGGATCGTCCTGCGGCTCCTCGACGTCGACGACGGAACCGTCGTCCTGCACCATCTGGGTGAGTTCCAGCACATCCTCGTCCATCGGCTCCTCGGGGGGAGGCGGCGGAGGCGGAGCGACATAGGCCGAGACGGGAGCCGGCGCGGGAGGCGGCGGGGCTGGTTCAGGCTTGCTCGGCTCCGCGGGCTCGGTGTCTTCGGATATGATTCGCCGGATGGAGGCTAGGATTTCCTCCATCGATGGTTCTTGCTGGGACTTGGTATCACTCATCAGCGCAACCCCAGGAGCCTGATCCGGAACCCGGAGCCTATGTCACAACAAGTTAAATTACCACCAAGTCGTTCAACCGGTCTGGCGAGAGCCGAAAGGTCATTCATCGATGTCGGTTCCCCACCATTTGTCGCGAACCTGCCTGTAGTGCTTCTCGTGGTCGTAATAGTTGACCTGCAGCCCGAGCTGGCGGGCGGTGAGCTGCCCGGTGGATTCGAGCACGGCGAAGGCGGCGACGGTCTCGTCGCGCTGCGCCCGCACCAGTTCGACGCGCGCGTCCAGCAGCTCCTGCTCGGAATCCAGCGTGTCCAGGGTCGTGCGCGATCCGACCAGGGCTTCCTGACGGACCCCTTCCAGCGCGATCTCGGACGCCCGGACCTGGGATTGGCGCGACTGGATCGTGGCGCGGGCTGTAGTCAGCCCTTCCCAGGCGCGGATGGCGTTCTCCACCACTTGGCGGCGCGCCTCCTCGATCTGGATGCGCCGCTGGCTGGCGGTCTGCCGGGCCTCGCGGACCCGCGCCGCGGTCGAGCCGGCCTGGTAGAGCGGGATCGTGACGGAGGCGGTGACCGAGGCGCCGTCGGACCGGTCGGCCTGGCTGCTCGGCTCGTAGACGCGCGACACAGTGCCGCGCAAGTTGGCCGACGGCAGCATTTCGCCCCGGACCTGGTCCACGGCGTTCCGGGCCGCCGTCTCCGAATACTCCGCCGCGACGATCCCGGGATTGTTGCTCTCGGCCAGCGAGATCGTCTCCTCGCGGGTCGCCGGCAGGTCGAAGCGCAGGCGCGGCGCGGTCAGCCGGCCGGGAGGCGCTCCGATCAGGCGGGCATAGACGGCGCGGCTGGCGCTCAGCAGCCCTTCGGCCTGGATGCGGTCGGAGACCGCCCGGGCCAGCCGCGACTCCGCCTGGCTGACGTCGGTCCGGGTGATCTCGCCGACATTGAACCTGTCCTGCGACGCGTCGAGCTGCCGCCGCAGTACCTGCTCGTTGTTGATGTTCAGGTCCACCACGGCTTGGTCGCGCACCACGTCGAGGTAGGCGGTGGCCGCGTCGAGCAGGACCGTCTGCTCGGTGGACAGCAGGTCCGCCCGTTGGGCCTGGACCAACGCTTCGGCGCGCTTGGTGCTCGCCGCCGTCCTGCCGCCGGTATAGAGCGGCTGCACGACGCTGAGGTCCACGCCGCGCTGCTGAAGGTTGCTGTTCCGGGTGGTGCCGGCCGCGCGGAGTCGCTGGCGGCTGTAGCCGGCGTCCGCGCTGGCTTCCACCGACGGCCGGTATCCCGAAAGCGCCTGCGGCACCAGTTCGTCGGTCGCGCGCAACTGGGCACGCTGCGAGTCGATCGTCGGATTGGTCGCATAGGCGTTCGCCAGCGCTTCCTCGAGGCTCTGCGCCGAGGCCGGTTGGCTCGCCACCAGGGCCAGCAGGACGCCGCCCAGGGAAGCACCGAGGGCGGTGCCGGTCCGCCGTGAAATCCGTCTCATCAATACACCTTCATCGTCGGGTCGATACGGCGAGCCCAGGCATCCACGCCGCCCGTCAGGTTGGTCGCCTTGTCGAACCCGTTGTGACGCAGCCAGGCGGTCGCCTGGGCGCTCCGCCCGCCGTGATGGCACACGAGGACCACCTGACGATCCTTGGGCAGCTCTCCGGCCCGCCGGGCCAGCGTGCCCAGGGGAATGCTGGTGCTCCCCTCGATCGCGCAGAGCTCGAACTCCCACGGTTCCCGCACGTCCACCAGGGCGAGGTCGGCGCCGGACTGGCGCAGACTCTGAAGAGCATCGACATCTATCTGCAGCGGCACTGTGTCGGTCATCACTCGCTCCTGGTCACTTGATGCTCCGGGCCCGCATCCGTCGGACTTCGCGGCAGGTCGTCAGAACTGGAAGACCGGCTTGGGCTCGAAGCCCGGAAGCAGGGGCGTGGCGGCATCGAACAGGATGCGGCCGGTCTCGACCTCGCCGGTGCGCTGGAACAGGCGCGCCTGCCCCATCCGCGCGTCCGGCGCCACCACGGTCACCAGCCGGCCGCCGTCGGCCAGCTGCTCCAGGATCGCCTTGGGCACCTCCGACACGGCGCCGTGGATCAGGATCGCGTCGTAGGGCGCCTGCTTGGCGTAGCCTTCGGTCAGCGGACCCTGGACCAGGACGACGTTATCGACGCCCAACTCGCGCAGCGTCTCCTCCGCGCGGGCCGCCAGTTCCGGATTCTCCTCGAGCGCCACCACGGTCGCCGCCATGCGCGACATGAGGGCGCTGGCGTAACCGGTGCCGCAGCCGATGTCGAGCACGATGTCCGTCGGCCTGATCCGCGCCTCCTGGAGGAGGCGGGCGATCACCATGGGCTCGATCAGGTACCGGCCCTTGGCGACCGGAATGTCCTCGTCCACATAGGCGAAGCTGCGCGACGCCTTGGGCACGAACAGTTCGCGGGGAATGTTCGACATCGCGTCGACCAGCGCGTGGTCGGTTACTTTGTTGGGGCGGACCTGCCCTTCGACCATGTTGTAGCGGGCTGCGGAATAATCGGGCATGGCAACCGTTTTCTGATCTTGTTTCATCCGGCGCGCCAGTCTTCCGCGGCGGAGCGGCGCTGTATCGCCTTATATCCGTCAACGCGTTCAAACACAACGGAGAGCCATCGAAGCGTCCGACGACGCAGACGGTCTGTCGCATGTATGCCTCATTGGTGGGCACGCCGACCGCCGCTTGACCGGCGATCCCGGGCCGGCTATATCAGGACACCTCTCCGGAGCCGGCGCGATCAAGGGCCGGTACCGGCACCTGGCGCGGTGGCAGAGTGGTGATGCAGCGGACTGCAAATCCGTATATCCGGGTTCGATTCCCGGCCGTGCCTCCATATCCCCATGTTTCCTGAAATATGACCCAAGTCGTGGCAGCGCGGCCGTAGTCGCGGCCGGCGGCCGAGCTTGCGTCCTGGCGCTTGGCCTTTTCCACCGGAAAAGCAATCCCCTCCCCCGCCCTCCCCTCCCCTCCCCTGCTGTAAAACATATACCTAAATCGATTTTTCTTTGTTTTCAGTAAAGACGAAATTCTTCGAGGCGCTGGCCTTTGTTTACCTGACTATGGAATGGGTCGATATTGCTGACGCATTTTTACTACACCTGCCAAACTATTCAGACGGACCTCTTTGAAAGACTGGCGGAGGCCCGCGGGATTCGTGCATCATACTTTCCGAAAGCGAATTAATGGCCTGGAGCGACGGTCCGGTGTGATCCGGCGCTTCGGTCGGAGAGCGGGTCGGCCCGAGCGGAGCCCTGGAGGATCGGGGGATTTGAGGCAGGCCTGCCAGTCAGTACGAGGAGCGGACCATGCATATTGCGGCAGGACATACAGCATCGTTCACCCGTAACTACGCCGTGGCGGCTTTGGCCGCATTGGCGCTGACCGTCGCGGTGGCCGGCGGCGTCGCCTTCACGGCGTGGCAGGGTCCGTCCGACCTCCTGGCCGTCCCGGGCGCTTCGCTGCCGGAGAACACCCGGCCGATGATCCTGGTTCCCTTGCCCCGCTGAGCCGCGGGCCCTTCATCCCCTTCGCACCTCTCCTTCGCTGGCGCGACTGAAGCGGGGGCAGGCCTTACCGCGCTGCCTGCCCCCGCCATTTTTTGTCCGGCCGCTCCCCCGGGCAGGCGCTTGATGAAGCCTCCGTTCCCGCACATGTGAATGGAAAGACGCGCGGCGATCGCGCGGATCCGAGGGAGGCTTGCGATGCTTTCGCCTATCCGGCTGCTGGACCGACCGCTGGCCCGCCTGGGCCGGCTTGGATTGATCGCCGCACTGGCCGCGGCCCCGTGGGTCGCCCCCTGGGTCGCGGGGCCGGTTCCCGCCGCCGCCCAGCGGGTCGAGGCGCCGGACGTCGCCGCGATGATGCAGTCGGTCGTCGGGGTCAAGGCGACAGTCCCGTCCGATGCCCGTTCGGCCGACAGCCTCGGCACGGAAAGGCTGGGCAGCGGCATCGTGATCGACGGCAGCGGCCTCATCGTCACGATCGGCTACCTGGTCATGGAAGCCAGCGCGGTCGAGGTCCGGACCGCGGAAGGCAAGGTCCATCCCGCGGAGATCGTGGCCTACGACCATGTCAGCGGCTTCGGCCTGCTCAGGGGACAGTACGGGTTCCGCGCCAAGCCGATGCGGCTCGGCCGCTCCGGGGAGGCCAAGGTCGGCGACCCGATGCTTGCCCTCGCCCATGGCGGTCCCGACGCGGTCCACGCGACGCTGGTCGTCAGCAAGCGGGAGTTCGCCGGATACTGGGAATACCTGCTGGACGAGGCGATCTTCACCTCGCCGGCCATCGCCGAGTTCGGGGGAGCGGCGCTGGTCTCGCCCCGGGGCGAGCTGATGGGCGTCGGCTCCCTGTTCGTCCACGACGCGGCGCCGCCGCTGGCGGCTCCCGGCAACATGTTCATCCCGGTGGACGTGCTCCGCCCCATTCTCGGCGACCTGCTGGCGCTCGGCCGCTCCGCCGAGTCGCCGCGCCCCTGGCTCGGTGTCACCACCCAGCAGGCGGGGGACCGGCTCGTGATCCAACGGGTCACGCCCGACAGCCCGGCGGCGGCGGCCGGCCTGCGCCCGGACGACGCGATCGTCGCCGTCGGCGGGCAGCCGGTCAACCGGCTTGCGGATCTCTATCGGAAGATCTGGGCTTTGGGCGAAGCCGGCGTCAGCGTCCCGCTCGGCATCCAGCGGGCTGGCCGGGTCGAGACGGTGTCGGTCCGATCGATCGATCGGCTCCGCCATCTCCGGCTCAAACCCACGTTCTGAGGCCCTGTCATCATATCTTCTCGTATAGGCGGCGTTATCCAGAAGGATCTATCGCCTTCTAGTGGTATTTACATTTATTTGGATATAGCATGCCCCGGCTGGCGCGGCGGTGCCTCCTCGGGGAGACGATCCGCCCGCGCTTGCTTTGTCGGATCGTCCGAGGCGCGGATGTTTTCACGCCAGGCATCCGATATGCAGCCGCAGACGGGCGTGGAGAATGATGCGCAAGCCGAAGAATGTCGCCAACGAGATCGACGCGCACGTGGGCGCCAGGCTCCGCCTGCGCCGATTGCTGCTGGGAATCAGCCAGGAAAAGCTGGGGGACGCCCTGGGGTTGACCTTCCAGCAGATCCAGAAGTACGAGCGGGGCGCCAACCGGGTCGGCGCAAGCCGGCTCTACGACATGTCCAGGGTCCTGGACGTTCCGGTGGCCTACTTCTTCGACGATATGCCTGACGAGACCGCGGCCGTGATGTCGACCCGGCTACCCGGCGGCTCCCGCGCGATCGGCGAATCGTCCCTGGGCTCCGACATCCTGCTCAACCGCGAGACCACGGAGCTCGTGCGGGCCTACTACAGCATCACGGACGTCGATGTCCGCCGGCGGGCGCTCGATTTTTTGCGCACCGTGAGCGAGAGCGCCGTGATCAACCGGGGCCGCCACGGGCAGGAGGGTGGGGAGGCCAGACCCGAAAGCGTTCCCGAAGAGGTGTAGCGGGCAGGGTGGCGTTCGACGCATTCGGGTTGTCCGGCGGGGTCCTCGCACCGGGCGGCGGCATGGGATAAGAGATTTCCTGTTGCCGCCTTTGTCCGTGGCCCTTTTTTCCGATGCGATCGAGCGACACCATGAACGATGAGCAGGATATCGAGATCCTCGCTAAGGAAACCCTGCATGACGGCTTCTTCCGGATGGACCGCTATCGGCTCCGCCACCGGAAGTTCGACGGAACCTGGACCGAGGAGCTCTCGCGGGAGATCTTCGAGCGCGGCAACTCGGTCGCGGCCCTGCTCTACGATCCGAAGGCCGACGCCGTGGTGATGGTCGAGCAGTTCCGCCTGCCGGCACGCCTGGCCGGCCGGTCCGCCTGGAGCTTCGAAGTTCCCGCGGGAGTGGTCAAGCCCGGCGAGGAGCTTGCCGACGTCGCCCGGCGCGAGGCGTTCGAGGAGACCGGCTGCCGGATCGACGGCGACCTCGCGCGGATCGGCGAGTTCATGGCCAGCATCGGCGGCAGCACGGAAGTCGTGACGGTTTTCCTGGGGTTGGTGGACGCCTCCGGCACCGGGGGAATCCACGGCTTGTCCGACGAGCACGAGGACATCCGCGTCCATGTCGTCCCCTCCGCCGAGGCGATCCGGCGGGTCGACGACGGCAGGATCGACAATGCCGCCAGCATCATCGCCCTGAATTGGCTGGCCCGGCACCGCGACGCGCTGAGGCGGGAGCGGGCCTGATCCCGCCCGCTTGATCCGGTGACGGGCGAAAGCTAGTCTGTCAGCCATCCGACAGGCCAGAGGGAAGAACGCTCACCGTGGACGTACGCGAAGGATTCATCGGAAGCATCGGCGAAACGCCCCTGATCCGGCTGGAAGGCCCCTCCAAGGCGACCGGCTGCGACATCCTGGGCAAGGCCGAGTTTCTCAATCCCGGCGGCTCCGTCAAGGACCGCGCCGCCATTGCGATCGTCCGGGACGCCGAGCGCCGGGGCCTCCTCAAGCCCGGCGGAGTCATCGTCGAGGGCACCGCCGGCAACACCGGCATCGGGCTGGCCCTTGTCGGCAACGCCCTGGGTTACCGCACCGTCATCGTCATGCCGGAGACCCAGAGCCAGGAGAAGAAGGACATGCTTCGCCTGGTCGGCGCCGACCTGCGCCTGGTCCCTGCCCTGCCCTACAAGGACCCCGGCAACTATGTCCGCTACTCCGAGACGCTGGCGACCGAATTGGCCGCGTCCGAGCCGAACGGCGCGATCTGGGCCAACCAGTTCGACAACGTCGCCAACCGCGAAGGGCACAGGGCGACCACCGGCCCGGAGATCTGGCGCCAGACCGACGGGCGGGTGGACGCCTTCACCTGCGCGGTCGGCACCGGCGGCACCCTGGCGGGGGTCGGGATGGCGCTGAAGGAGAAGAACCCGGACGTCCGCATCGTGCTGGCCGATCCCATGGGGTCGGCGCTCTACAACCACTTCGCCCACGGCGAACTGAAGGCCGAAGGGAACTCGATCACGGAGGGGATCGGCCAGGGCCGCATCACCCGCAACCTGGAAGGCGCGCCGATCGACGGCTGGCACCGCGTGACCGACGAGGAGGCTCTGCCCCTGCTGTTCGAGTTGCTGAAGGACGAAGGACTGTGCCTCGGCGGCTCCAGCGGGATCAACGTCGCCGCGGCAATGAAGGTCGCGCGGGACCTGGGTCCGGGCCATACCGTCGTGACGATCCTGTGCGACTTCGGGACGCGCTACCAGTCGAAGCTGTTCAACCCCGCCTTTCTCCGGCAGAAGAACCTGCCGGTGCCGGCCTGGCTGGACGATTGAGGACTCAGCAGCGCATGGAAACGATCTTCCGCCACGACTCCTACGCGGCCCGCTGCGACGCGACCGTCGTCTCGTGCGACGCCCGCGGCATCGTCCTGGACCGGACCGTCTGCTATCCGACCGGCGGCGGCCAGCCCGGCGACACCGGCGTGCTCCGCCATGACGGGGCCGAGTTCCGGATCGCCGACACGATCAAGGGCGACGGCCCCGATACGGTGATCCACGTGCTTGAACCGGGTGTGCCCGCGCCGGAGCCGGGCGCTCCGGTCGTGGTCGAGCTCGACTGGGGCCGGCGATTCGCCCATATGCGCATGCATACCTGCCTGCACCTGCTGTGCGCGGTGGTGCCGGGGGCCGTGACCGGCGGCCAGATCGGGGCGAACCGGAGCCGGCTGGACTTCAACGTCCCGTCCGGCAGCCTGGACAAGGACGAACTGACGGTGGCGCTGAACCGGCTGGTAGACGGCGACCATGCCGTGCGGTACCGCTGGATCGACGATGCCGAGTTGGAGGCGAATCCCGACCTGGTCCGCACCATGTCGGTCAAGCCTCCGACCGGCACCGGCAAGGTCCGGCTGGTCGAGATCGACGGCGTGGACCTCCAGCCCTGCGGCGGCACGCACGTCGCCCGCACCGGCGAGATCGGCCCGGTCGAGGTCGTCAAGATCGAGAATAAGGGCAAACAGAACCGGCGCGTGGTCGTCGCGCTCGCAACTTGACGGCCGGCTGAGGCCGCACCGATCTTTCGAGGGGAAACGATGCCTTACTCCAAGCCCGACGCGCTGGTCAGCACCGACTGGCTCGCCCAGCACCTCAGCGCTCCCGATGTCCGGGTGGTCGATGCGACCTATTTCCTGCCGGGCGCCGACCGCGACGCCCGCGCCGAATACAACGAGCGCCACATTCCCGGCGCGGTGTTCTTCGACATCGACGAGATCGCCGACGTTTCCAGCGACCTGCCGCACATGCTGCCGGCGCCGGAGAAGTTCACGTCGCGGGTCCGCAAGCTCGGCCTGGGCGACGGCGTCCGCATCGTCGTCTACGATACCCACGGCCTGATGAGCGCCGCGCGCGTCTGGTGGATGTTCCGCGTATTCGGCCACCGGGATGTCGCGGTGCTGGACGGCGGCCTGCCGAAATGGATCGCCGAGGGGCGGCCGGTCGAGGATCTGCCGCCGATGCCGCGCGAGCGTCATTTCACCGCGCGCCTCAACACTTTCCTGGTCCGCGACGCCGGGCAGGTCAGGGACACCATCGACAGCGGGCGCGAACAGATCGTGGACGCCCGCGCCGCCGGCCGTTTCACCGGGGCCGAGCCCGATTTCTGGCCTGGCCGCAGGGCCGGGCACATCCCCGGCAGCCTCAACCTGCCATTCGCCGACTTGCTGAACGCCGGGGACCGCACCTTCAAGTCGGCGGAAGAGCTCCGGTCGCTGGTCGACAAGGCCGGGATCGACATGAAGCGCCCGGTCGTCACCAGCTGCGGCAGCGGCATCACCGCCTGCGTCGCGGCGCTGGGGCTCTACCTCCTGGGCAAGGAGGACGTCGCGGTCTACGACGGCTCCTGGGCGGAATGGGGCCGGCGCGAGGATCTGCCGGTCGAGACCGGTCCTTCGAAGGCAAGCTCCTGATAGCGGCGAAGGAGGCCTGATGCCGACCCCACCCGATCTTCGCGTCGTGCCGGGTCTGCCTCCGGGCAAGCTCCGCGTGGTCATAACCTTCCTGGAGATGACCAGCCCGCCCAACGCGCCGAAGCTTCGTCCGCCGGTCGAAAAACTGGCGCTGCTTCGGGCGGAGCGGCCGACGGTCTCCTTCTATCGTTATCTCTACAATACGGTCGGAGAGCCCTGGCTCTGGGTCGACCGGCGCAAGCTGGACGACGACGCGCTGGCCGCGATCATCCATGATCCCAAGGTCGAGATAACGGTGCTGTATGTCGGCGGCGTTCCGGCCGGCTTCGCGGAACTGGACCGGCGCGGCAAGGACGGTACCGTGGACCTGCGGTATTTCGGCATGATCCCGGAATTCGTGGGCATCAGGCTCGGCCCCTTCCTGCTGGGCTGCGCGATCGACGCGGCCTGGACGGGAGGGGCCCGGAAGCTGACCGTCAATACCTGCACGCTGGACCACCCCAAGGCCCTTCGCCTGTACCAGCGCGCCGGGTTCGTCCCGGTCCGGCAGGAAGTCCGCATCGCCGACGACCCCCGCGTTACAGGCGTGATCCCGCCTAATGCGGCCCCTCAGCATCCGATCGTAACTTCTTGAATTCTTAAGTGCTGCCTCCTATGGTCCCGCCCTGATACGAGCACCCCAGACAGCAACGGACGATACAGTCATGCGTGCCTTCGAAGGCCAACACTCGGACAACGTCGCGATCAAGCGTAGCCGCGACCAGAAGGTCGTGCTGCTGAAGCAGCTCCGCGAGCAGTTCGCCGCCCTCAAACCTACCGTCGCGCCCGGCATCCGCACCGCCATGGCGAAGCGGATCTCCGACCTGGAAAAAGAAGTCGGCGGGCGGTAACGACCGCTGCACGATGGTTTCGATCATTCCCGCACAGGTCGGGCTTCGACCGGCGGGGCGAACGCCGGCACCCGGCATCGACGCTGCCGCCTCCGCCGGGGACCACCTGCCGCGAACCCTGACCGGAACCCATCGAAGGCGCTGCGCGGCACTCCTAGCCGGTATGGAACACGGCCAGCCAGACTGTGGGCTGGTCGGGATCCGTCCAGGCGACGCGGTGACGCTGGCGGGGCGGAATGTTCATGTGATCGCCAGGCCCTAGCAGCCTGGTTTCCGCCTCGCCCTCGATCTCCAGCACGGCGGACCCGGTGAGTACAAGCACCCACTCGGCTTCCTCCTGATCATACCAGAATCCTGGCGGTGACGCCTGACCGTGGGATACGATGCGCTCGATCCGCACGGCCCGCGCCGACAGCAACGGGGTATGGATTTCTTCCGTTTTCGCTTCAGGAATTTCTTTCAACACGTTGATCATGAACGAAATTGCCCTTCCGATAGCCCCAACGATTGCTGCAGCGCACCATTAGGGTCATACCCAATTGCTTCGTCACCGCCCCGGCATTCGTGGAGACTTTATGTCACAAGTGGTTTTATCGTCGGACGGATCGCTTACGTTCGTACGATCATGGACCAGGCGTGCAGCCCAGGAATAGGATGTCGTGTATGGATCAGGCGTTGACGGCGACCCGGATGCGAAACTTGACCGTAGAAAAGGCGTCCCGCTGGATCAAGGAATGGGACCGGCAGCAGGAAGGCTATGTCGGTCACCGGGAGACCCGATTCGAGATCATCGCGGACGCCCTGACGGCCGCCGGCCTCGTCGCCCCCGTCATCCTGGACCTCGGATGCGGCCCCGGCAGCCTGGGCGACCGCCTGGCGGAACGCTTGCCCGGTGCGGAGGTCGTCGGCCTCGACTATGATCCCGTCCTCCTCACCCTCGCCCGCGCCGTCCACGCCGAAAGCCCCGACCGGAGTTGGATCGAACTGGACATGCGGCGGCAGGACTGGGTCGACTATCTGGACGGCCGGCGGTTCGACGCCGTCGTCAGCACCACCGCCCTGCACTGGCTGGGCGCTCCGAACCTGATGCGCGTATACCAGGATCTCACGCAGGTGCTGGCGCCCGGCGGCGTCTTCGTAAATGGAGACATCTGTTCCTACGACCAGACCCAGCCGACCCTCAGGCGCATGACGGCGGCGTCGATCAAGGCGAACCGGGCGGCGGCGAAGGCGGATGGCGCCCACGACTGGGTCGGCTGGTGGGAAGCCGTCGCGGCCGAACCCGCGCTGCAGGCTGCCGTGGCCGAACGCCACCGCCGATTCTCCAATCTTCCGCGCAAGCAGGAGATGACCATGGAGTTCCATCTGGCCGCCCTGCGCCAGGTCGGGTTCCGCGAAGTCGGCTGCGTTTGGCGCCATCTCGGCGACTATCTAGCCCTGGCATTGCTGTAGCCCGGCGCTTTTTTGACTCCCCGGCCAAAAATCCGGATCTGTAACAAAAATACTCTTGCATCTGTGCACAGAAAGAGTATCTCAACGGTCGTTGACGCACCCGCACGTGCCGCTGGCCCTTTGAGGTTATGTAACGACGTACCGCGTCCTTTTTGGCAGAATCGGTCATCCGTGGGCCGATCCCGAGAGGGAGGTAAGTATGTTAGATTTCGGCCAGAAGGCTTTAGTACCGTAAGGTAGCGGGCAAATCCGCCGGCGCTGAGAAGGTCCGCACACCGCATGTTCAGCGGTGCCGGAGCGTCGCCCGATTTGCCACCCACATCCCCGCTCAATTCGTCCATTCCCGCGGCTTTCAAGCCGTTGGGGTCGTTTTGTCTTCATGGGTCTGCCGGCGCGGCCGCGGCCCACGAGAGGATGCGTCATGGCTCAAGTCCGCTACCGTTCCGCCGTCTCGCCGCTGCGCCGAGGCACCACGCTCAACCGCCGCGGTTCGCCGTCGGTCCGCCGTCCGGTCACCTGCGTCGACAACCTGGTGGAGGCGCTGCGCCCGTCCGACCCGATCCATTGCCTTCGCCCCGCCGTCCTGTCGGCGACTGCCGCCCGTTTCGTCTCCGCGTTTCCCGGTGACGTGCTGTATGCCGTGAAGTGCAATCCGGAACCGGCCGTGTTGCGTGCGCTCCACGAAGGCGGCGTGCGCCATTTCGATGCCGCATCTCCGGGTGAGGTCCGTCTGGTCCGCCAGATGTTCCCGAACGCCGAGATCCACTACATGCACCCGGTCAAGTCGCCGGACGCCATCCGCCAGGCCTATTTCGACTTCGGCGTGCGCGATTTCTCGCTCGACAGCGCCGAGGAACTGGAGAAGCTGGTCGAGCAGACCGATGGTGCCGACGACCTGGGATTGTTCATCCGCCTCGCCTTGCCGAAGGGCACGGCCGTTTACGACCTGTCGGGCAAGTTCGGAGCCGCTCCGGACGAGGCTGCCAGGCTGCTGCGCAGCGCCCGCGCCATCGGCCGCAAGGTCGGCATCTGCTTCCATGTCGGATCGCAGTGCCTGGATCCCGCCGCCTACGAGCGGGCGCTCGAACTGGCCGGCACGGTGATCGCGCAGGCCGGCGTCGAGATCGACGTGATGGATGTGGGCGGCGGCTTCCCGGTCAGCTATCCCGGCGTCACCCCGCCTCCGCTCGACGACTTCATGGAAGCCATCGCGCGCGGCTTCGCGCGCCTGGGCCTGCCGTCCCGCACCCGCCTGTGGTGCGAGCCCGGCCGCGCCCTGGTCGCACCGGGCGTCTCGCTGCTTGTCCAGGTGATCAAGCGGCGCGGCAACGAACTGTTCATCAACGACGGCGTCTACGGAAGCCTGTCCGATGCCGGCGTCCCCGCGTTCCGTTTCCCGGCGCGCATGATCCGTCCCGATGCCGGAACCTCGGACGCAGCGGAAGAGGCGTTCGCCTTCTACGGCCCGACCTGCGACAGCGCCGATTACATGGCGGGCCCCTTCATGCTGCCGGCCGACATCCGGACCGGCGACTGGATCGAGCTGGGACAGCTCGGTGCCTATGGCTCCTGCCTGCGGACCGCGTTCAACGGGTTCGACAATGCCCGCCTCGTCGACGTGACCGATCGGCCCCTCCTGGAAACTCCGGGTTACCTGGATCTGGCCGATGAACAGGCCGATCTGTCCGATCGGAGCGGCGAAGCTGCAATTTCGGTCGGCTACATCACGGAACAGGCTGCCTGAACGCAGCCTCTCCTCTACTCTCTCACCCGTCAACCCATCCACCCAGCGGGGCCCCGACATTCGTCAGCCACCTCCAGCCTGTTCGGAAAATGCCATGACCACGACCAATCCCATCGTCAAGTTTGCCGGCCGCATCGTCATCGTCGGTTTCGGCAGCATCGGCCAGGGCATCTTGCCTCTCCTGCTGCGCCACATCGACATGAAGCCCGAGCAGATCTCGATCGTGACGGCCGAGGACCGCGGCAATGCCGAGGCGGAGGAATATGGCGTCAAGTTCCACCGCGTGGCGCTGACCCGCGACAACTTCCGGACCGTGCTCGACCCCATGGTCGGCGAGGGCGACTTCATCCTGAACCTGTCGGTCGACGTATCCAGCCTGTCGCTGATCAAGTTCTGCCATACCCGGGGCGCCCTCTATCTCGACACCTGCATCGAGCCATGGGCCGGTGGCTACACCGACACGAGCCTGTCGCCCTCGCTGCGCTCGAACTATGCGCTGCGTGAATCGGTACTCCAGCACAAGGGCGGCTTCGCCAACGGTCCGACCGCGGTGATCACCCACGGCGCCAATCCGGGACTGGTCTCCCATTTCATGAAGCAGGCGCTGCTCAACATCGCCCGCGACACCGGCCTGGAAGTGAAGGAACCCCGGACCCGCAACGGCTGGGCCGAGCTCGCCCAGACGCTGGGCATCAAGGCCATCCACGTTGCCGAGCGCGATACCCAGGTGGCCAACATCCCCAAGAAGCGCGGAGAGTTCGTCAACACCTGGTCGATCGACGGCTTCGTCGGCGAGGGCGCCCAGCCGGCCGAGTTGGGCTGGGGCACCCATGAGAAGGGCCTTCCGCCCGACGGCCGGCGCCACGAGTTCGGCTGCGATGCCGCGATCTACCTTATGCGCCCCGGCGCCGGCACCCGGGTGCGGACCTGGACGCCGAAGGAGGGCCCGTTCCACGGCTTCCTGATCACCCACAGCGAAGCGATCTCGATCGCCGACTACCTGACCGTCTGGGACCGCACGTCCGTCCGCTACCGGCCTACGGTCCACTATGCCTACCACCCGTGCGACGACGCGATCCTGTCGCTGCACGAGTTCGCCGGCAAGACCTGGGCGCTGCAGCCGGAAAAGCGCCTGATGATGGACGAGATCATCGGCGGCATCGACGAGTTGGGCGTGCTGCTGATGGGTCATAAGAACGGCGCCTACTGGTTCGGGTCGCAGCTCTCGATCAAGGAAGCCCGCGAGCTCTGTCCGCACAACAACGCGACCAGCCTCCAGGTGACCGCCGCCGCCCTGGCCGGCGTGATCTGGGCGATCGAAAACCCGCGGGCCGGTATCGTCGAGCCGGAGGAGTTGAACCACAACCGCGTCCTGGAAATCGCGGCTCCCTATCTGGGCAAGCTGACTGGCGCCTACACCGACTGGACTCCGCTCCACAACCGAGGCGTCCTGTTCCCGGAGGACGTGGACACCTCGGACCCTTGGCAGTTCAAGAACTTCCGAGTGGTCTGATCAGGACGGCCCCTGGCCCTGCGGCACCCGCCATCGCGTCGGGTGCCGCTTTGCCCTGCCCGATCTGCGGCTCGTCAACGCTGGAAGGGCCACTGTAGTTTACCGCCCGTCCGGTCCCATACGCCGACAGCATATCAGCAGCCCGTCCGACCCATGCCTTGACGCCCGCACTGTCCTTGAACCGCCAAGGAACGGGTCGATATGTTAGCATCCTAATAATAAGTTCGCTTGGTTCTGTATCATGAGTGCAAAGACCGCCAATCTCCGGGCGACCTTCGGGTTCCGCTTGGCGCGGATCGCGCGCCACTGGCGCCGGGAGATCGACGACGGCCTCCGTCCCTACGGCCTGACCGAGGCCACCTGGCTGCCGCTGCTGCATCTGTCCCACATGGGCAACGAAGCGAAGCAGAAGGATCTCGCCGCCTCGCTCGACATCGAGGGCGCGTCCCTGGTCCGCCTGCTGGACGCGCTGGAATCGTCCGGCTTGATCGAGCGGTTCGACCACGAGACCGACCGCCGGGCGAAGGTGGTCCGGCTGACCGCCCGCGGCCTCGACCTGCTGGACGGCGTCAACGGCGTCGCCGCCGGCATCCGCCGCCGCCTGCTGCTCGGCGTGCTCGACGACGAGATCGCCTCGACGCTCCGGATCTTCGACCGGATCGAGCAGAGCTACCGCCTCGATCATCCGGACGACGAGCCCCAGGAACTCAAGCGGGCGGCTGGCTGAAGCACCGTCCATGTTCCTGCTCGATCCCCGCAACCTGCTGTTCGCGGCCAAGGCGTACGGTGCCGCGATGCTGGCGCTCTACATCGCCTTCGCGATGGACCTGCCCCACCCGTCCTGGTCCATGCTGACGGTGTTCGTCGTGGCGCAGCCGCTGGCGGGCATGGTCCAGTCCAAGGCCGCGTACCGCGTGCTCGGCACCATCGTCGGATCGAGCTTCGCGGTCTTCGCGATCACCGCCTTCAACGGTTCGCCGGAGTTGCTGAGCCTGGTTCTGGCGCTGTGGGTCGGCGTCTGCGTCTATGCGACCGTGCTGGAGAAGACGCCGCGCAGCTACGCTTTCATGCTGGCCGGCTACACCGCGGGCTTCGTGGCCTTCCCCATCGTGGACACCCCCGCCATCATCTTCGAGACGGCCATCGCCCGCTGCCAGGAGATCATCCTGGGAATCCTCTGCATGGTTCTGGTCAGCCAAGTCGTCTTTCCCCAGCGGGTCGGCCCCCAGCTCATGGGACGGCTGGACGCCTGGCTCGCCGATGCCGGCCGCTGGTCGTCGGACGTGCTGACGGAACGGACGGCCGGAACCGCGGGCGAGGCAGACCGGCACAGGCTGATCGTCAACGCCGCGGCCCTCGATGCCCTCCGCGTCCACGCCAGTTACGACACTCCCGAGCTTCGGGGAGCCGAAGCAGGCATCCGCCGGCTCCAGCGCCGGCTCCAGATGCTGCTGTCCAACGCCGTGTCGATCCAGGACCGGCTGCGCACCCTGCACCGGACCCGTCCCGACCTGGCCGAGGCATGGCACCCGCTGCTTGCCGACGCGGCGTCCTGGATCGACGGCTCCGCCGGCTCGGACCGCCCGGGCCGGCAGGTGGCCCGTGACGCCCTTCTCTCCCGGATCGATGCCGCGGCCCCCTCCGACGCGGAGATCCGCCGCGATGCCGACGCCCTGCTGGCGCGCTCGCTGGCGGCCCGGGTTCGCGACCTGATCCTCTACTGGGACGAAAGCCTGACCCTGCGGGAAGCGATCGGATCCGGCGAGCGGGTCGCCTCCCGCGAGGACGCGCCGTCCCTGCACCGCGACCACCTGCCCGCCGCCCTGTCCGGCGCCGCGGCGTCGGTCGCCGTCCTGCTCTGCACCGGCTTCTGGATCGCTACCGGGTGGTCGCACGGTTATCTCGCCGCGATGATGGCGGGCGTCGGCGCCAGCCTGTTCGCGACGCTCGACAATCCCGCCGGAGCCGCCGCCAAGTTCCTGAACCTCGCGATCGTCGCCATGCTGCTCGCCGGCGGCTACCTGCTGTTCGTCCTGCCGGCGGTCACCAGCTTCCCGATGCTGGTCGTAGCGCTGGCGCCCGTCTTCATCCCGCTGGCCGCCGCCATCGCCGTGCCGATCCACATACCGGTGGCCCTGCCGGTCCTCCTGACGACCGCCGCCACCCTGGCGCTCCAGAACACCTACACCATCGACTTCGCCGAGTTCCTGAACGGCGGTATCGCCCAGGTGGTCGGCCTCGGCTCGGCGGTCGTGGCGCTGTCGCTGACCCGCTCGCTGGGTGCGGACTGGACCGTCGGCAGGCTGATGCAGGCCGTCCGGCGCGACCTGGCCCGGCTGGCGGGAGGCGACGCCACGCTCGACCGCCGCCGGTTCGAAGGCCGCATGTACGACCGCCTGAGCGGCCTCGTGCCCCGGCTGGCCCTGGTCTCGGCCAAGCCGGAGGGGCAGCACCTGATGCGCGACGCGCTGGCCGGGCTGCGCGTCGGCCTCAATCTGCTGGCGCTGCGCCGCGACCGCGACCTGCTCCCGGCGGAGGCGGCGGCCGAACTGTCGCGCGTGCTGGCCGCACTCCGCGGCCACTTCGCCGAGGCCAGCGGCGACCGGTCGATGGACGACCTCCGCACGGGCCTGGACGGTGCCTTGACCCGCCTGTCCGCGATGGAGACGGGACCGGCCGGGACCGAAGTGCTGCTTTCGCTGTTTGGCATCCGACAGGCGCTCGTCCATTTCCAGCGGCCGGCGTGATTCAAGGATACGCCATGAAGGAACTCGATATCGCCGGCGTCTATGTCGCGCCGATCCTCGGCTGGGCGCTGGTTGCCCTCGTGGTCTGGACTATGCTCCGCCGCCTGATCGACGGCCTCGGCGCATCGCGCTGGATCTGGCATCGCGGCCTGTTCGACGCGGCGCTGTTCGTCATCGTCCTGGGCGGCGTGGCGGCGGTCGCCGGATAACGGAACCATACGAAGATGAAACTCACCATTCCCCTCGCCCGCATCGCCGTCACGCTGGTCACGGTGGCCGTCGCAGCCGTCGTCGGCTGGTACCTGTGGGACTATTACATGGCCCGGCCCTGGACCCGCGACGGGCGCGTCCGCGCCGACGTCATCCAGGTGTCGCCCGACGTCTCCGGCATCGTCGCCCGCGTCCAGGTCCGCGACAACCAGCATGTCCGGCGCGGCGACCTGCTGTTCACGATCGACCAGGACCGCTACCGGCTGGCGGTGGAGCAGGCCCAGGCGCTGGTCGAAAGCCGCCGCGCCGACATGGTGCAGCACGAGCGCGACATGGACCGGCAGCACCGCCTGAGCGGCGGCGTGGTGTCCGTCGCCGACCGGGAAGCGGCCGAATCCGCCTTCGCCATCACCCGCGCCAGCTTCCGGCAGGCCCAGTCCGACCTCGACATGGCGAAGCTGAACCTGGAGCGCACCGACGTGCGCGCGGTCGCCGATGGCTACGTCACCAACCTGGAGCTTCATGTCGGCGATTACGTGCAGTCCGGCAGCCCGGCCCTGGCCCTGGTGGACAGCAACTCCTTCCATGTCGTGGGCTATTTCGAGGAGACGAAGCTGCCGCGCATCCGAGAGGGTGCCCGCGCCTCGGTGGCCCTGATGGGCCTCGGCCAGACCTTCCGGGGGCACGTGGACAGCATCGCGAGCGGCATCGTGGACCGCGAGCGCAGCCAGAGCCCCGATCTGCTGGCGAACATCAATCCGACCTTCACCTGGGTCCGCCTCGCCCAGCGCATCCCGGTCCGCATCACGCTGGACGACGTCCCGGACGGATGGCAGCCGAGGGCCGGCCTGACCGCGACCGTGACCATCCTTCCGGACCCGGATCCCGTGGAACGATGATTTTCCTCGCCGATGATCCGCACGATCATTTGGCACGATCATTTGAAGGTGTTTCGGGCAGAAGGCGGATTGCCTGCCCGATCCAACGCACGGACTATTCCCCGGCAAGTTCCACGCGAGGCATCCATAAGACAACAAGAGCCTCGATCAGAAGCCGGGAGGGAACGTGACAGCCGAGACCCTGACCAAGAGCGTCGAGATCGACGCCGCCGCCGATCCGGAACGGGGCGACCGCTCCGCCGACATCGACTACATGCCGCCCCTGACCCAGGCGGTCCCGCTGGGAATCCAGCACGTCCTCGCCATGTTCGTCGGCAACGTGACGGTCCCCATCATCCTGGCCAAGGCCGTGGGCGCCACGCCGGACCATATCGTGTTCCTGGTCCAGGCGGCCATGTTCGTCGCCGGGGTGGCGACGCTGGTCCAGACGCTGGGTATCGGCCCGGTGGGCGCCAGGCTGCCGATCGTCATGGGCACCAGCTTCGGTTTCGTCCCCGTCATGATCCCGATCGCCCAGGTCTACGGCCTGCCCGCCGTCATGGGCGGCGCGCTGGTCGGCGGCCTGCTGATGGCCGGCGCCGGCCTGTATATCCGCCGGATCAATTTCCTGTTCCCGCCGGTCGTGACCGGAACCTTCGTCGTCATGATCGGCATGATCCTGCTGCCGGTCGGGTTCGCCTATGTCGGCGGCGGCTTCGGCGCCGCCGATTTCGGGGCGCCCCGCCACCTGCTGCTCGCCGCCCTGGTGTTCGGCGTCACCCTGGTGTTCCACCAGTTCTTCAAGGGCTTCCTTGCCATGGCGGCCGTGCTGATCGGGCTGCTGGTCGGTTACGTCGCCGCCATCCCGCTCGGCCTGGTCGATTTCTCCAAGGTGGGCGACGCCGGCTGGTTCCAGCTGCCGCAACCCTTCGCGGTCGGGATCGAGTTCCACGCCGCCGCCATCGTCGCGATCGGCCTGATGGCCGTCGTCACGGTGGCCGAGTCCATCGGCGACATCGCCGGCACCGCGATCGGCGGCGCCAACCGCGAGCCGACCCGGCGCGAGCTGTCCGGCGGCGTCATGGCCGACGGGCTGATGAGCAGCTTCGCCGCCGTCTTCAACGCCTTCCCGCAGATCAGCTTCAGCCAGAATGTCGGGCTGGTCGCGCTGACCGGCGTCGCCAGCCGCTTCGTGGTGGCGATCGGCGGGCTGTTCCTGATCGTGGCCGGCCTGCTGCCCAAGCTGGGCGCCCTGGTGTCGACCGTGCCCAACGCGGTGCTGGGCGGGGCCGTCGTGATCATGTTCGGCCTGATCACCAGCGCCGGCATGAAGATGCTGAGCCGGATCGAGTTCAACAAGCGCAACATGCTGATCATCGGCGTCTCGCTCGCCGTCGCGATCGGCCTGCCGGCCCAGAAGGGCCTGATCGCGGTGGCCCCGGACGGCTTGCAGACGATCCTGGAATCCGGCCTGATCCCCGGCGCGATCGCCGCGATCCTGCTCAACCTCCTGCTGCCCCAGGGCGGCAGCGAGGAAGAGCACCACTGATCGGCCCTGCCCACTGACCCGCACCTGAAAGGACCGGCCCGATGCGGCTCTGGATCAAGGACCCCCTCGCCATCCTCGCCGACGGCGCCGACCGGGGAATCGTCGTGGAACAGGGCCGCATCGTCGAACGGGTGGCGGCGGGCCGGGAGCCCGCCGTCCCGGCCGACGCGGTGTTCGACGCGGGCAGCCACGTCGTCCTTCCCGGCCTGATCAACACCCACCATCATTTCTACCAGACGCTGACCCGCGCCCTGCCCGCCGCGCTGGACAAGGAGCTGTTCCCCTGGCTCAAGGCTCTCTATCCCGTCTGGGCCCGGCTCGACGCGCGGGCCCTGGAATCGGCGGTCACGGTGGCGATGGCTGAACTGATGCTGTCCGGCTGCACCACGACCACCGACCACCACTACGTCTTCCCCACAGGGCTGGAGAACGCGATCGACATCGAGGTCGGCGTAGCCCGCCGGCTGGGCATGCGCGCCGTGCTGACCCGGGGCTCCATGAACCTGTCCGAGCGCGACGGCGGCCTGCCGCCCGACGGCGTCGTCCAGGACGAGGACACCATCCTGGAGGACAGCCGGCGCCTGATCGAGACGCACCACCAGCGGGGCGACGGGGCCATGGTCCAGATCGCGCTGGCGCCCTGCTCGCCCTTCTCCGTCACCCGCTCCCTCATGACCCGGACGGCGGAGCTGGCGGAACGGCACGACGTCCGCCTGCACACCCACCTTGCCGAGACGGAGGACGAGAACGCCTTCTGCCTGGAGACCCTGGGCCGGCGGCCGCTCGATTACCTGGAAGACTGCGGCTGGCTCAGCGATCGCGTCTGGCTGGCGCACGGCATCCACTTCACCCCCGCGGAGATCGACCGCCTGGCCGCCGCCGGGACCTCGGTCACCCACTGCGCGTGCAGCAACCAGGTTCTGGCGTCCGGCATGTGTCCCGTCCACGGCATGGAGCGCGCTGGCGTCAAGGTGGGCCTCGGCGTGGACGGCTCCGCCTCGGCCGACAGCTCCAACCTGATCCAGGAGGTCCGGGCCGCCTTCCTGCTCCAGCGTCTCCAGTACGGCGTGACGGCGGTCAGCCACCGCGACGCGCTGCGCTGGGCGACCGTCGGTTCGGCGGCCTGCATCGGCCGGTCGGATCTCGGCACCATCGCGGAAGGGCTCCAGGCCGACCTCGCCCTGTTCAAGCTGGACGAGCTGCGTTTCGCCGGACACGGCGACCCGCTGGCGGCGCTGGTCCTGTGCGGCGCCCACCGGGCGGACCGCGTCATGGTGGCCGGCCGCTGGACCGTCGAGGACGGCCGGATCCCGGACCTGGACACGGCGGAGCTGGCGCGTGCCCACCAGTCGATCGCCCGCCGGATGACGGCGGACGCCTGAACCTCAGCCCTCCAGAGACGCCCCGACCGGCCCGAATCCCCGCAGCGGCATCTCGGCCGGCCGTTGCAGCCAATTGTCCTCGGGATAATGGCAGGCCCCGTCGATCACATGGAGGGCATAGGCGCCGCGCGGGTGAGGCGACCGGTTGGGTCCGCTCCGATGAGGCGTCAGCCCGTGCATCAGGACCAGCGTCCCGGCCTCGGCTTCGACCGGCACGAAGTCGGCGGTCGAGAAGTCGTCAAGTCCGCCCAGGCGCTCCAGGGCTGCACCGCCCCCGGGCCGGCGCCGGAACCGGGACAGCAGTCCGCGCCGCTGTCCTCCGGGCTCGACCCAGAGGCAGCCGTTCTCCGTCGTCGCATCCTCCAGTGCGAACCAGAACCCCAGGACGCTCTGGGGCTCGGTATAGAGCCAGGTCGCATCCTGGTGGTTGCCGATCTCGCCGCCGGTGTGCGCCTGTTTGAAGATCACCATCGACTGGAGCAGACGGGGATCGGCCATGCCGACCTGGTTGCAGATGCGCCCGAGGCGCGGGTCGCGCGAAAAGCCGTCGAACAGCGGATCCAGGTCGTGCAAGGCATGGCCGATCTTGTCGACCCCCTGCCAGGCGGGAGCGTGCGACCCGGCCGCCGCGGGCTGTTCATGGTCGAAGAAGATCCTGATCTTGTCGCCGGAGGTCAGGAAATAGCCCTCGTGCTCGGCATCCCCCAGCTTCGGCAGGAATGCCATCCGCTTCACCTCCCAGGCGAGTTGCGCGGCCAGTGCCCGTGAATAGTCGAGAAGTGCCTGGCATTCGGTGCGGGATACGAAACCAGGCAGTACCAGATAACCAGCCGATCGAAATTCGGCAATCTGTTCCTTACTCAACACGGGATCGTTCCTTGTCTGAGGATCAGGCTGCGGCGGTGGGCTTGCTCCCGACTTCCGCGGCTCTCGCCTGAGCCGTGTCCTACATACTAAGTAATATTCCGATTGACGGTGCCGAATCGTTGTTTAGGCCACCAAAGTCAGGAGTTAGGGAACGGACCATGTATCCATGCCCCCGAATGACCTGTGCAAAACTTCATAGGTTCACCCCTAATTCATGCCCTCAAATCCGGGCATGCCGGGACTCCTTCGGAACCATTTTGCAACGTTCGACAGTCTCATGTTTCATGTGCAGCCAAGAAGTGATTTTGCGAGGTATGACGCCTTATGGACAGGCACCTGTCCATAAGGCGTCCCCGCCCGCCGACGGACCGATACGCCGGTCCCGCCGTTGCCGGTCCGCAGGTCGCCTATCCGTCCTGATTGTAGGTCGTGACGGCGATTTCGACCATCCGCTCCAGGACCCGGTCGATGTCGATGTCGGAACTGGCTTCGTCCACCAGCACTTCCTCCAGGTAGGTGCGGAGGCTGAAAGGCTCGACCTCGCCGATCTCGTGCTTCGCCATCAGCGGCATCTCGCCCAGCGCCTTGGCGGCGCGCTTCAGTCTTGCTTCCTGCATTTCCTGTTCCTGTAGTCGTTGCAATCCAATAACGTCCGGTATGGGAGTATGACGCCGGGTATTCCCCGATTGCGGACGATAAAGGGCCGTACGGGCCAGGAAGGTATGGGATGTTCCTTTCGACCGTGGAAGGTCGTTACTGGGTCGAATTGATCGATCAGGCGACCGCGGATTGGGAAAGTTTCCGTATGAACCATGCAGTATCCAAGTATTTTGCCAAACATGTCGCCGATCGGCGCGCGGTGCCGCCCGGCGACTTCGCCGAGGCGCGCTTCTTTTCCCTCCGGAACAGGAATGCCGATCCGGTATCGACGGCGATGATCCGGCCGAAGCGGATCGATGTCGGCGTCGCCTACGCGAACAAGTCGCCGTTTCCGGATTTCATGGAGGATTACTCGATCCTGGCGCGGCATATGCGCGTCGCCTTCGATACGCGGTGCTATCCTTACGGCCGCTGACGGCCGCCGGTCGACCGTCGGCACGCGGTTTGCTCGAGCCTCGGACCCATCCACGATTCTGTCGGAAACCCGCCAGGATCGCAGCCGAGAGGAGCAATCGATGGTACCGATGCTGACATTGGCCCTGCGGCTCGCCCGCCGGTTTCCCGGCGACGCGGCCCTTCTTGCGGAACTGCGGGAGGACAAGCTGGTCCGCAGGACGATCGACGCCTGCGAGTTCCTGGCCCTGGTGGCGCGCGAACGGCGGACGGTCACCATCGCCGAACTGGCCGCAGCGGTGAAGCTGCCGCTTTCCGGTTCGGCCCAGGCGGCCAACGCGAGGTCGGTCGCCACCATCCTGGCGGCGCTGACCACGTCCGACTTCGAGAGTGCCCGCCCGCTGCTGACCGCCCTGGTCCGCCGCCGGGACGGCAAGCGCCCGCCGCCCGCCTTCTTCGCTCTGGTCGACGATTTCGGCCTGCTCGCCCCCTACGACGACGAGGATGCCTTCCTGGCGGACGAGACCGCCCGGGTGCACAGCGCCTGGGCAGCCTGAGGGGGAAACCCGGAATATTCCGGACCGGCGCGACTTCCCGATTATCGGCCGAGCTGAAAATAGATCATGATGCGGCTGATGCTGGGGGAGCTTGCCGATGTTCGACATGACCATGCTCACGGCGGAAGCGTTCGGGCAGGAGATTTCCAAGGCCTACCGGAACACTTTCGGCGTGCGGGAACCCCACAGGGCGGATTTCCTCGCGTGCGCCGCCCGGCTCGCGGTGGAGCGGATCGCCAACAGCGACGCGCTCTATCACGACGTCCACCATACGATCATGGTGACGCTGGTCGGGCAGGACATCCTGCGCGGCCGGATCATCTCGCACCGGGTCACGCCGTGCGACTGGGTTCATTTCCTGCTGGCGCTGATGACCCACGACATCGGCTATGTCCGCGGCGTCTGTCCCGGCGACGAAGCGGACACCTGCGTGATCGACGAAACCGGCAATTCCGTCCGGCTGCCCAGGGGATCGACCGACGCCTTCCTCGCCCCGTACCATATCGAGCGCTCCAAGCTGTTCGTGCGCGCCCGGTTCGGCGACGATCCGGACATCGACGTGGACCGGGTCACCCGGAGCATCGAGCTGACCCGCTTTCCCGTACCCGACGACGGCGACCACGACGCGACGGATACCGAGGCAGGCCTGGTCAGGGCCGCCGACCTGGTCGGCCAGCTCGCCGACCCGATGTACCTGCGCAAGATCTCGGGGCTCTACTACGAATTCCTGGAAACCGGCGTGGCGGACCGGCTTGGCTACGAGTCGCCCGCCGATCTGGTCGACTATTACCCGGAGTTCTTCTGGACCCGGATCGAGCCCTATGTCGGTCCCGGCCTCCGCTACCTCCAGATGACCAGCTCGGGCAAGCGCTGGATCGCCAACCTGTACAGCCACGTCTTCGCGGTCGAGCACCGGCGCCGCAGCCTCGGGCCCCACATCCCGCAGCAGAGTGCGGACGTGCGAAGCGGGCCGCCGCCGGGCCGCGCGGACGCCGGCTAGGAAGGTCCCGGTCCCTCGGCGCCTCCGGCCGGGCCTCACCGCCGGGCGGTGGCCGGCAGACGGAAGGGCGGTACCGGCGCGGACGGCGCAGACAGCGCGGTGGACCCGAACAGCGCCGCGGAGGCGGTCGAGGTCACTATCGGAAGGCCCGAAAGGTCACTATTCCGCTTGGTGCCCCGCTTGCCGACCGGTGCGGGAGCCGCCGCGACGCGGATCGGCGTGGGGGCCTTCGCCTTGGCGGCGGAGACCGGGGCCGGCGCGGCGGCGGCGCCATGGGCGACTTCCTCCACCTCCGGATCGAAGTCCAGGTTCTCCAGGTCGGCGTCGGGGTGCGGCCTGTCGCCGAGGAAGTGGTGCGGTATGCGCTTGTCCTGGATCACGCCGCGCAGCTTCAGCCACAGCTCGATCGCGCGCAGGCCCAGCCCGAGGCTCTTGCGCTCCACCGCCTCGTCCATGATCGTCTGGACCAGGGCGGCCGCCTCCTCCAGGTCGGCTTGGTGGCCGGCGCGGCGGTCGGCGCGGAGCTGGGCCACGCGAACCCGGATCTCCGGCTTGTCCATCAGGACGGCGCCGCGCTGCTTCGCGCCCTTGGGCGAATAGCCCGCCCGGCGCGCCGCCTCGGCCCCGCCGACGTTACAGGCCATGGCCTGGCAGAAGGCTTCCTGGCGGGGCGGCAGCACGATCACGGGCGGGGAGGACTGGGCGGAGGTCGGGGGCTGATGGTCGAGCATGGCTGGGGCGCCTTGGCCGGATGAGAACAATACATGAACATTAGATCGAATTCGCTGATGATGCAAGGCATCTCGGGCGAAGTGCGGACAAGCTGCAAACCGGGCGCCAGGGCATCCGTGCCAGCTCGGAGTTCCGGTGTTTGCCTCCGCTTGGGCCGTCCTGTTCAACGCCCACTCTCGTCCTGCGCGGGCTTGACCCGCGTATCCACGCGGTGCCACCAACGCTTTCCCGGTTCGCGCGCGGATGCGCGGGTCAAGCCTGCGCATGATGGAATGGTTGCAGGGGCAAGAGGAGGGTTGGGAATCCGTGCAGGCCGTGCCCGGCGCGGCTCATGCCGGCGCGGTCGTCGCTGCTCCCGGCGGCGGGGGAGCGTGCCGCCGGGAGCGTCGAGGCGGTCCCCGGAGGGACCCGGACTCAGGCGCTGGCCATGCCCCCGCCGGGGCCGGTCAGCAGGTCCATGAGTTCGCGCGCGATGCCGGCCTTCTCCTCGCTCAGCCGGGTGATGTCCCGGTCGAGGGGAGCGAGGCCGAGGCGGTCGAGCCAGTCCTTCTGACGGGACCGACGTTCCTCGTAGGCATCGAGACGGGCCTTGTGCCGCCGCTTCAGCTCTTCCCGGTTCTCGGGATGCCGGCGTACCGCGCGCAGGTGGTGATCCTCCAGATCGGCCTGCGAGAAACGCGCCGGCGTGCCGGGCGGCAGCCCGAGCTTCCTGATCTCCTCCGCCGTCCATTCCGGCCGGCGGACCATCGGCTTGCCGCCGGACGGGCCGGGCCGGTACATGGCCGGGATCGTCCGGTACGCCGCCGCCCGGGTGGCTTCCGCCGCGCGGAGCCGGAGGCCGGCGTCGCGGTAGCGGGCCAGCACGGCGGCCACCTCGGCGGAGAACGCCGCCGGGGTGAGCGTCGGTATCGATCCGGGCGTGAACCCGGCCGACGCCAGGGTGACCGGCGCGGCGGTGGCGACGGAGAACAAGAAACGGCGCGAAACCGCGCCGGGTGTGCTAAGGCTGGTTCCAGCCATGATGTGGTTCCTTAACATGAGCATCGTGGTCAGGCCGGGCTGGGGAGGTGCAAACTCCCCGGACCGGCCGCCTGCGCGGGTGCGAAGGTGCGGGGAGACTGGACCGAATACGAGAGAAGGTCAAGATTAATGGACGTCGAACGAGTGGTGTCGGTTGGGTGCGACAGCTGAACAGTTTCAAAGGAGATGATTTGACATTTAGCAGGCTTACAGAACCTCCTTGATCGTTTTGAAGTTGTGCTGCGTACTGCCGACACGCTTGGTAGCGATTCGGCACCCTCGAAAACTTCGGACCCGCTCGCAAGCCGCTCAGTACCAAATCCCCTCTCGGGACCCGCTCGAACTCGAATAGAAATCACCTTTGACATCAGCATGTCACAGTGGGAAGTCCCTCCTGGTGGAAATGCCCGGGCCGTAATAAACCCATGCATTTCATATTGACAACTATCGTACCTCTGAACGCCAATTTGCTTCACTCCTTGCCCAGTGTGGCGCGTAACACTGTGTTGACTGTACCTCTATGGCCGAATGGCTGAGGGGCCGGAGGCATCCGCCTGATCAGCGGGTAAACCGGAAACGGTGTCGCGGCCTGCTTCCCCCTCTTTTCGCGGACGCCCGCTCCGGTGATTCTATTCAACGAGCGTTCGCACTTAAACCAACACTTTTTAGGAGAAACTGCTAACGCCGTACTAAGCTTTGTGCAACATAAAGGACGGTATGTGATATAAAATTGGGCGGGTATGGCAGGCGAGTTAGTGCAGGTGGCGGGGCAATCGATGACGGTGGCCGGAATGGGCGCGCGGGTGCCGGTCGTGATCGCCGCTGAGGGCGAGCGCGCCGCCTTGCGCTACGTGAAGTTCTTTACCTTCACCATTCGCAGCCCGAATACCCGCGCCGCCTATGCCCGCGCCTGCTTGCAATTCCTCGCCTGGTGCGACGGCCACGACCTCGCCTTCCCCGCCATTCAGCCGGTGCATGCCGCGGCGTGGATCGAGGGCTTAAGACGGACGCTCGCCGGACCGACGGTCAAGCAGCAACTCGCCGCCGTTCGGATGCTGTTAGACTGGCTGGTGGTCGGCCAGATTGTGCCGGGAAATCTCGCCGCGCATGTGCGCGGTCCTTCCCATATCGTCAGCACCGGCAAAGGTGCTGTTGGCGGGCATTCCTACAGATACGCTGGTCGGGTTGCGGGATCGAGCGATGATCGCCACCCTGTTCTATACCTTCTCCCGCGTCTCCACCGTCCTGGGCATGCGCGTCGACGACCATTATCCGGTCGGCAAACAGTGGTGGCTCCGGCGCAGGGAGAAAGGCGCCAAGGAACACGCTATGCCCGCTAATCTGGTGCTGCAAGGCCACCTGGACGACTACCTCGATTCGGCAGGCATCGCCGGGGATCGGAAAAGCCCCCTATTCCGCTCTGGTTCCGGGCGCACCAGCCAGCTCACCGACGAGCCCATGCAGTGTGAAAACGTTTACCACATGATCCAGCCCCGCGCCGAGGCGGCAGGACTGGAGGTCAAGATCGGTTACCATTCTTGGCGTGCGCGCGGTATCACCGCCTATTTGGAGAACGGCGGGTTGCTCGAAAACGCGCACCAGATGGCGGCGCATTCCAGCGCAGGGACAACAAAGCTTTATGACCGGCGAGGGAAACTGTGTCAGTCAAAGGGGCTGGGAAGATTTGCCTGTGATTGTAACTTCTTGCTAAAACTCAAAAGATATGTGACGAAATGATTTCCTGGTTTTACACAATGCTAGATCAAAGTGCTGCCATGATGGAAGTAATTAAAGATTTTTTTAATTCAACTTTTTTTACATCAATAGCTGGAGCCTTCGCAGGAGCTTATGGGGCTCAGGTAATAGCAGAACGTGTGAAGTACCGTGCTGAATTGATAAACCAAATTAGAAGTGTCAATACAGCAATAATGATTTCGTTTGGAATATGCAACTCTCTCATTTCTTTAAAGAAGCAGCATGTCAAAGTTATGAGGGACACATTTAATACTCAGAAAATAGAAATTTTGGAGCACTATCAAAATGTACGTTCGGGGAAAATCCCACCCGATACTGAGTTACAATACAATGCTGATTATCAAACTTTGTCTCTTCCAAATCTGCCAGTTAACATTCTCCAAAGCACCATCTTAGAGAAGGTTTCTATTAATGGTAGACCAATAAGTTTAGTAAGTGTCCTTGCGCAGACAATCAACGATTTAGGCTTGTCTTTAGAATTTCGCAACAAGATTATTGAACATAGGAAAGCTAATGAACTTTCACATTCTGAGCAAGTCGCTGTGTACTTTGGATTTCCATTTAATGGAAAGATCAATGCGGAGTATTCTACATCTATAGAAGCGATCTACAACCAGACTGAAGATGGAATTTGGTTCTCACGCAAGCTCTGTCAGGATTTAGAAGATTATGGAAATACAGTCCTTAGGAAATTTGAAAAAAATTTTCGAGATGGAGCACCAAGAGTTAACAGTCCTGACTTTTCTAAGGCAGATAAATTGAATTTAATGCCTTCAGACCAAAATTACGAAGACTGGATTTCTTCTCATCAGAAAGTTGACCTTAAAAATCCAGAGAAAAAAAGAAGTATGGGCAGATATATTCTTATGATCATTCTTGTTTCGATTTCATTGTTTTTGATAGGTGTCATAGTCAGAATTGAGAATCAAAACTATGCAATGACTACTGCGTTATGTCGCCCAAATGATTATGAGTGTCTATCTACAGTGAGAAGTCGTACTTCTTGGGTGTGGCACTTTTACTATGCTATTTTAGATTCGCGTTAAATTCAATTGCTTTATGATTTAGCAAAAGCGTTCCATCGAAGCTGAGACTGCTGCCTGCGCTATCTCAATCCTTGTCCACTTTTAAATAGTGACTTGAGAGTCGACAGGGTTATGATCCTGCCAAGTGTGCTGTTATGGCCGTCCGCTACGGATTGTGCAATGTCAGTAGCCCTTCGTGGCTAACCGGACAGGGCACACAAGATCAGGGCACACAACGTGTTAGTTCCGAAAGCTGTACCAGCAACAGAACCCATTCTCCCCTTCATTCAGAGCCTTCACAACCAGCGAGTCTTGTAGCGACAATCAACGGTCTAGTGGATCATCTCCGGGAGCAGCCCCTCGCCGGGGGCTAACGGCAGGCCGGACGCCGTGCGCATAGTCGCAGCGCTACATCCGGCCACCACCGGCCCCGACTCCGTCGCCGCCTCAGCTCTTGAAGACGACGCCCAGTTCCGCGACCTGCTCCGGGGTCAGCGGACGGGTTTGGTGCCCGTGGAGCAGGAAGTGGAGCTTGGCGGTCTCCTCCAGCTCCTCCAGCGCGTAGAGCGCGTCGTTCAGGGACTTGCCGGCGATCACGGGGCCGTGGTTCGCCAGCAGGACCGCCGCGTGCTTGACCGCCACCTCCTTCACCGCCAGGGCCAGCCGCTCGTCGCCCGGGCGGTAATAGGGCACCAGGGCGAGGTCGCCGACGCGCATCACGTAGTACGCGGTCAGCGGCGGCAGGACCGGCGCCCCGGGCTTGTGGTCCAGGCACGACACCGCGACCGAATGGGTCGAGTGGGTGTGGACGATGGCGCCCGCGTCCGGCCGCACGTCGTAGACGCAGGTGTGCAGGAAGGCTTCCTTGGACGGCGGGTCGCCGCCGACATGACGGCCGGAGGCGTCCAGCCGGGCCAGCCGCGCCGGGTCGAGCAGGCCCAGCGAGCTGTTGGTGGGCGTCACCAGCCAGCCGTCGTCCAGCCGGACGCTGAGATTGCCCGAGGATCCGTGGACCAGCCCGCGCCGGTACAGCAGGTCGCCCATC
Source organism: Skermanella rosea (assembly GCF_016806835.2). Taxonomy (NCBI): domain Bacteria; kingdom Pseudomonadati; phylum Pseudomonadota; class Alphaproteobacteria; order Rhodospirillales; family Azospirillaceae; genus Skermanella; species Skermanella rosea. Next base: position 2,743,968 of record NZ_CP086111.1, read on the forward strand.
CGGCACAGGATCTCGCGGGCTTCGTTTTCCCTCGTCATCCGGCTTCTCCCCTCCCCTTCCTTGTTCGGCCGATCAGGCTCAGCCCATCACGGCGTTGACGACCAGCAGGGTCACCATGGCGGTGGCCCAGCATAGCGTGGTCGGAACCGACCAGACGAGCATCTGGTGCTTCGCGTTCTTGACGCCCAGCATCCGGTTGATCACCCAGAAGTAACTGTCGTTGAAATAACCGAACACCATCGAGCCGATCGCCGCCGCCTGGGCCGCGAACACCATGTTGACGTCCGGGATCTGCATCAGGATCGGGGCCGAGATCGAGGCGCCGGTGATCATGGCGACCGTGCCGCTGCCCTGGATCAGCCGCACCAGGGAGGAGATCACGAACGGGATCAGCACGGCCGGCAGCGGCAGGGTCGCCACCAGCTCGCCCATGTACTGGCCGGTGCCGCTGTCGCGCAGGACCGCTCCCAGGGCGCCGCCGGCGCCAGTGACCAGCAGGATGATGCCGGCGCTTTCGACGCCCTTCTCCATCTCCATGATGACTTCGCTGCGCGGCCGGCGCGACGCCAAGCCGTAGACCGCCACGACGACGCCCAATCCGACCGCGATGACCGGGTTGCCGATGAAGGCCGCGATCTGGACCGGCAGCGAGGCCGCCAGGGCGGCGTCGCCGCTCGCCTTGACGATGCCGGCGACCAAGGTGTTGGCGAAGATCAGCACGATCGGGACGACGATCGGCAGGACGGACAGCCACAGCGGCGGCAGCTCGGCCGACCGGGCCTGCTCGGCGTCCTTGAACTGGCGGTAGGCGGCGCTCAGGTCCTCGCCGGTGTCGCGCTGGATCATCGCCTCGATCCGGGGCCCCATGAAGCGGGCGTACCAGATCAGCACGACGGTGCTGGGCAGGGTCAGCACGACGCCCCAGAAGATCATCAGGCCGATGTCGATGCCGAAGATGCCGGCGACGCCCAGGGGACCCGGGGTCGGCGGGACCGCGTGGTGGGTCAGCATCAGGCCGCCGGCCAGCGAGATGCCGAGAGTCAGCAGCGACTTGCCGGTGTTCTGGGACAGCGCCCGGACCAGCGGACTGAGGATGACGAAGGCGCTGTCGCAGAAGATCGGGATCGAGACGATGTAGCCGGTGGCCGTCATCGCCCATTCCTCCCGCTTCTCGCCCAGCGTGCGGACGAAGCTGAGCGCCATGCGTTCGGCGGCGCCGGAGATTTCCAGGATCCGGCCCATCATGACGCCGAAGCCGATGACGAGGCCGATGGTCGAGAGCGTCGCGCCGAAGCCGGTCGTGATCGACTTGACGACCGCTTCCGGCGCCATGCCGGCCGACAGGCCGGAGATGGAGGCGGCGACGACCAGCGCCAGGACGGGATGGATCTTCGTGCGCAGGACCAGCACGATCAGGATGAAGATGGCGAACGCCAGGCCGAAGATGGCCGTGGGACCGACCGCGGAGACCGCGCCGTTCATTGGGGTGCTTCCTTGAGATTCTTGATTGCTTGATGGCTGGCGGGCGGCGGGTTACAGGCCGTGGTCGCCCTTGTGGCCGCGGACCACGGAGTCGAAGTCGCCGTCCTGCTTGAAGCCGAGCGACAGGCTGCGGGAGACGTCGAAATCACCGGGCCAGCTCAGGACGATGGCCTTGATGCGGTCGTCCTCCCGGAAGCTGACGCGGGCGCGGGCCTCCTTGCCGCCGACCCGTTCCAGGCTCTCCAGCATTTCGGCGACGGTGACGGACAGGCCGGGCAGGTTGACGGTGCGGTGGCCGCCGAACCGCGAGCCTTCGACCGAGCCGGCATGGATCAGGTTCGCGATCACGGTGGACGGCGAGGAGATCCACAGGCGCGTGCCGGCCGGCACCGGGCAGACGCTTTCGACCCCGGCCAGGGGCTCGCGGATGATGCCGCTGGCGAAGGACGAGGCGGCGGCGTTCGGCTTGCCCGGGCGCACCACGATGGTCGGCAGGCGGCAGACCCGGCCGTCCACGAAGCCCTTCCGGGAGAAGTCGTTGACCAGCAGTTCGCCGATCGCCTTCTGTGCGCCATAGGACGACTGCGGCATCACCGCGATGTCGTCGGGAACCAGGTCGGGCAGCGTGCCGCCGAAGACCGCCAGCGAGCTGGCGAAGACGAAGCGGGGCGGCGCGGGCAGCCGACGGCAGGCTTCCAGCAGCGTGCGGGTGCCGTCCAGGTTGACCGCCATGCCGAGGTCGAAGTCGGCCTCCGCCTGCCCGCTGACCACGGCGGCGAGATGGTAGACCGCGGCGACGTCCGGGGTGACGACGCCCTCGACGAAGTCCTTGTCGGCGATGTTGCCGATGATCGACTGGACGCGCGGGTCGGTGACCGGACAGGGCGCCAGATCGACCGAGACGATCGAGGAGAATTCCGGGAAGCCGGGTGCGGCGCCTTGCGACAGCAGCGTGCCGATCAGGCGGGCGCCGAGGAAGCCGGCCCCGCCGGTGACGACGAGTTTCATGGGTGCTCGATTCTCTTTGGGATCGTAATGGTTTTCACGAGGCCGGAGGTCAGAGGGTTCCGGTCTCCGCGAACTGGTCCGCGATATGGACGGTTATGCCCATCCTCGCGATGGCGTCGCGCACGTTGGGCGCCAGCCCGTCGTCGGTCACGACGGCGCTGAGGGCGTCCAGAGGCACGGCGTTGAAGGTCCCGACCTTGCCGTACTTGCTGGAATCGGTGACCAGCACGGCCTTCACCGCGCTCTGCACGATCGCCTGCTTGACCGGGACCTTGTTCTCCGCCGGCGTCGAGACCCCGCGCATGCCCCACGACGAGGTGGACAGGAACGCGACGTCGAAATTGTAGCGCCGGACCGCCTGGGCCGCCGTGTCGCCGACGCAGGACTGGTTCTCGCGCTCCACCTCGCCGCCGGTATGATAGAGCCGGCAGGCGGAGTGGCGGGCCAGATATCCCGCGACGACGAAGTCGTTGGTGACGACGGTGATGTCCGAGCGCTCCGGCAACCGCCGGGCGATCTCCAGCGTGGTAGTCCCCGCATCCAGGTAGACGACGGCGCCTTCCGGCACCAGGGCCGCCGCGGCGCGGCCGATGGCGGCCTTCTGCTCGTGCTGGAGGCGCGACTTGACCACGTGCGACGGCTCCACCGAGATCCGCTCCGGAAGCCGCACGCCGCCCGGCACGGTCATGACGTGCCCGTCGCGCTCCAGCTGCTGGATGTCGCGGCGGACGGTCATGTGGGAGACGCCCAGCAGCTCGGTCAGTTCCGCGATGCTGATGATACCCCGTCCGGCAAGGCTGGACGTGATGAAGTGCTGGCGCTCGGCCGGGATCATCTGAGCCTTGGCCATGGCGCGCATGCCTCAGCCCTGCCGTTCCTGCGCATCGAAGAAGAAGCGCGGCCCGCCGAAATTGCCCGACTTGAGCGCCAGCGAGATCGGCCGGTCCACCGCCCGAACCCAGGGAACCCCCGGCGCGATCTGCGGACCGATGTGGAATCCGGTCACGCCGAGCGACTGCACGACCACGCCCGAGGTCTCGCCCCCGGCGACGATGAAGGTGTCGGTGCCGTCCTCGGCCAGCAGCTTGGCGAGCCGGCCGAAGGTCCGTTCCACCGCGGCGCTGGCCTGCTCGGCGCCGTACTGCTGCTGGATGCGGCCCAGCGTGTCCGGATCGGTCGTCGCGTAGACCAGCGGCGCCAGGTCGCCGCCCTGCTGGTCCCTGACCCAGGCGAACAGCTCGTCGGCATAGTCGTCGTCGGTCAGGCAGCGAACGACATCCACCGGACAGGCCGGAGCCTCTTCCTTGTAGGCCGCCACCTGGGCGTTGGTCATCTGGGAGCAGGAGCCGGACAGCACGACCGGGCGCTCGCCCGACGGACGCCCGGCCGCCGCGGCCTGCTCCGGGTCGCTGAGCCGCTCGGTCCAGGCCTTCGCCATGCCGTCGGCCAGGCCGGAGCCGCCGGTCACCAGCTTCATGCCGGCGACGGCCTGGCCGACCGTCGCCACGTCCTGGGAATTCAGCACGTCGAGGACGGCGTAGCGCATGCCCTGCGCCCGCAGGGCTTCCAGGGCGGCCTTGACCGCCTCGGGTCCGCGGGCGACGTCGTCGCTGCGGACATTGCCGCACTTGCCCCTGGACTGCGCCTCCATCAGGCGCATCAGGTTGCTGTCGGTCATGGGCGTCACGGGATGGTGGCGCATGCCGGATTCCGCCAGCGGCACGCCGTTGACGAACAGGTAGCCGTTGTAGATCGTCCGGCCGTTGACCGGCAGGGCCGGGCAGATGACCGTCAGGTCCTCGCCGAGCGCATCCAGCAGGGCGTCCGTGACCGGGCCGATATTGCCGCGCGCGGTGCTGTCGAAGGTCGAGCAATATTTGAAGAAGAACTGCTCGCAGTTCCGCTCGCGCAGCCAGTCCAGCGCCTGGAGGCTCATGGCGACCGCCTCGTCCGGCGGGTTGGAGCGCGACTTGAGGCTGATCACGACGGCGTCGGCCTGGACCTGGAGGTCCTTGTCCGGCACGCCGTTGAGCTGGATGGTGCTGAGCCCGTTGGCGACCAGGAAGCCCGCGATATCGGTCGCTCCGGTGAAGTCGTCGGCGATGATCCCGAGGCGCATCACTTGGTCTCCTTTTCCGGCAGGGTGATCCCGGCGAAGGTCTTGATCACGGCGCTGTCGTCAAGCTTGCCGTAGCCGGCGTTGCTGGCGTTGGCGAACATGGTGAAGGCCGTGGAGGCCAGCGGCAGCGGGAACTTGAGCGCGCGCCCGGTCTCGGTCACGAGGCCGAGGTCCTTGACGAAGATGTCCACCGACGAGGTCGGCGTATAGTCGCCGTCGACCACATGCTTCATCCGGTTCTGGAACATCCAGGAATTGCCGGCCGCGTTGGTCACGACGTCATACATCAGGTCGAGCGGGATGCCGGCGCGGGCCGCCAGCGCCATCGCCTCGGCCCCGGCGGCGATGTGGACGCCGGCCAGGAGCTGGTGGATGATCTTGACGGTGGCGCCCTGCCCGATCTCCGGCCCGATCTCGTAGACCTTGCCGGCGACGGCGTCCAGCAGGGGGCGAAGCTTGGCGAAGGCTTCGGCGCTGCCGGAGGCCATCACCGTCATCTCGCCGGCCGCGGCCTTGGCGGCACCGCCGGAAACCGGCGCGTCCAGCATCAGCAGGCCGTGTTCGGCGAGCCCCGCCCCGATCGACCGGGCGTCGTCGGCGGAGATCGTCGCGGAGACCATCACGCCGGTTCCCGGCCGCAGCTTGCCGGCGAGCCCGTCGTCGCCGAACAGGACCGCCCGGCACTGCGCGGCGTTGACGACCAGCAGGAGCACGGCGTCGAGCCGGTCGGCGAAGGCCGAGCCGTTGGTGGCGACTTCGGCGGCACCCGCGCCCTTCAGATCCGCCCGGGCGGCTTCGTTGAGATCGATGCCGTAGGTCTGGAGACCGACGCGGATGCACGACTTCGCCGCCCCCATACCCATGGAACCGAGCCCGACTACGCAGACATGGTACGCGTTGGCTGCCGCCACGACGATCCTCCGAATGTTATGTTTTGTGCCTGAATGTTTGCTGACCTACCAAGTATCACAAATCTTAAAACTGTAAAGCCGAACTTCACATATTTTCACATTCGCGGTCGGGCGCGAACGGGCTGCACCTTCCGCGACCGCGCGAGGGCATCCGCGGAATGGATTGCTATCGCGACTCAGTCGCATTATCAAAGAGTGTGCCGGACCTGGTCCCGAGGCCGGGTGCCGGCCGGCAGTCCCAGGCAATCCCGAACCGGAGAAGGGTATCCCATGTTCACATCGGTCTCCCACGTCGCGACCGACAAGGCGGAGCGGTTCATGACCCAGCTCTGCAAGCATTTCGCCCACAAGATTCCCGCGTCGTCGGAGAATGGCAGCGGCCGGATCCAGTTCGAGGCGGGCACGTGCCTGCTGGAATCCGGTCCCGAGTTCCTGACCCTGAGGGTCGAGGCCGGCAGCGATGACCAGAGGACCATCGTCGAGGACGTGGTGAAGAGCCATCTGGAACGATTCATGTGGAAGGAGCCGGCGGAGATCACCTGGAACAGGGGGTAACGCACCCCGTTGTCAGGTGAGAATGATTTGCATCCGCACATGGAACCTGTATCATGACCGGGCTTCCGGGATCGATTGATGCGAGGACACATGTGCGAGCAGTGCGAAGCTGGACCGGTGGAACTGCCTGACGCGGCCAAGGGGCGGCGCAAGCTCTGGGAAATCGCCCAGCACCTGCACTGTTCGATCATCGGCACATGCCTGTCGATGGACGACCTGCGCAAGCTGACCCGCAAGGGGGGCATGCGGGTTTCCGACGACGCGACGGACTACTGCATCCACAGCTACTATGTCCGGGAAGCCGGGTCGAACGGGAAGCTCGGCCGTCTGCTCCACAAGATGCTGGACGACAAGCATGCCGTGGATATCCGCCGGTTCTCCGCCGCCGGCGATGCCGCCCAGGTCGAGGCCTTGTGGAACAAGGCGTTCGACAGCGGCCGGGTGGCCGGCGCCTACTGGGCCGTCATGAGCCTCCGCTTGGTGCCGCAGGAGCTGGTGACGACCGCCTATGGGCAGGTCCACATGCTTTCCCACGTACTGGGCAGCTACAACCGCAACGCCATCCAGCGCGTCGCCGCGGCCGAGAAGCAGATCGTCGAGCTGACGCGGCAGCGGGACGCCGCCCAGGCCGCGAAGCTGGAGCTGGAGCGCTCCAAGGAGAAACAGATCCGCGACCTGGAAGCGGAACTGCTCCGGGCGCGCTGCAACGCCCCGGCGCAGCCGGCGCCGTCGGATCCGCGCGAAGCCGCCGCCCTGAAGGCGCGCTTGGCCCGGGCCGAGCAGCGCCTCTCGGCAGAGCGGGAGCGCCGCCGCGCCGCCGAGGCCCGGATTGCCCGGCTCGAACTGCTGGATGACGGGGAAGCGCCCCAGCAGGCGCCCGCCGCCGCGGCCCGGCCCGCCAAGACGCCGGCCACGATCAACGTCGCCGGCCAATGCGTGCTCTATGTCGGCGGCAGGCAGGCCCTGGTTCCCCATATCCGCTCCGCGGTCGAGCGGCGGCAGGGCCGCCTGCTGCACCACGACGGCGGCCTGGAGCAGGCGCCCAGGATGCTGGAGAACCTGGTGACCCAGGCGGACATGGTGTTCTGCCCGCTGGACTGCGTCAGCCATGCCGCCTGCCTCCGGGTCAAGCGCCTGTGCCAGCGACTGGACAAGCCCTTCCTCCTCCTGCGCAGCAGCGGGGCCAGCTCGCTGGTCCGGGCGCTGCGGTCGGATGCCCATCCCTGATTTCCGGAGAGACGAGACGATGACGTCCCATATCGAGCAGCTCTGCATCGAAAAAGGATTGAAGATGACCGACCAGCGCCGGGTGGTCGCCCGCGTGCTGTCGGAAGCGACCGACCATCCCGACGTGGAGCAGGTCCATCTCCGGGCGATGCGGATCGACCCGAACATCAGCATCGCCACCGTCTACCGGTCCCTTCGGCTCCTTGAGGAAGCCAGCATCATCGAGCGGCTCGATTTCGGCGACGGCCGCGCCCGCTTCGAGGAAGCCTGCGAGCGCCATCACCATCACCTGATCGACATCCAGACCGGCGAGGTGATCGAGTTCATCAACGAGGAGATCGAGGAGCTGAAGAAGAAGATCGCCCAGGACCTGAACTACCGCCTGATCGGCCACCGGCTGGAGCTGTACGGGATCAAGCGCCGTCCGGAGCCGGAGGAGTCCTGAGGGATCTCACCAGTAAACCCGTTTCGATCGCGGCAGGTCGGCCGCGGCCGGAGGACGACAGGGTTCGCTTGTACCGGCCACGGAGTTTGATTATAGCAGTGCCTATGGGCGACCGCTTCTTCGGAAGTATCGACCCCGCGAGCGGGGCGCCCTTGTGCTGCCCGGCTCTAACCTTCCCGAAAAATTCAGGTAGCTCGCCCCACTTACGCCGGAATGGCGTAGGTCTGGACCCAGGCGATTCCGTTCGCGGTGGACTCGGCCCGGTAGCTGAACGGCTGCGTGATGGATCCGATGGTCAGGGAGCCCTGGAAGTTCGCCGGGCCGCCCCAGTTGATGCCGAGCACCACCAGGGTGTTCAGGCCCTGGATGAGGTAGTCGTCCAGCGCGACCACGTCGTTGACGGCCGGATCGCCTTCGGTCCTTCGGTCGTAAACAGAGCTGAATTCCCAATGGAGAGTTAAGACATAAATTACATTATATTATCAGACGTGAAGACTTTAAAATATTGACGAATACTGTGCGTTCGTTTCATTGCATATAGGAACGATGCGGGCCGGGCGCACCGATGCGCCCGGCCCCATTGCGTCAGACGACGGTGGTCTTCACGTCGATGTTGCCGCGGGTCGCGTTGGAGTAGGGGCACACCTGGTGGGCCTTCTCCACGATCGTCTCGGCCTGGGCATGGTCGAGGCCCGGCAGGGAAACCCGCAGCGCCACGGCGAGCCCGAAGCCGCCTTCCGACCGCGGGCCGATGCCGACCGAGGCGGTGACCGAGGTGTCCGCCGGCATCTTCACCTTCTCCTGACCGGCCACCACCTTCATGGCGCCGATGAAGCAGGCGGCGTATCCGGCGGCGAAGAGCTGCTCGGGGTTGTTGCCGTCGCCGCCCGCGCCGCCCAGCTCCTTCGGCGTCGCGAGCTTGACTTCGAACGTTCCGTCCGTCGTCGCGGCCCGGCCGTCCCGGCCGCCGGTGGCTGTCGCCTCTGCGGTGTATTTCACATCAACTGGCATGTTCTATCCTCCCAATTTGGTCCCGAATTGACTGTTCGGCGGGACCGGCATGCTAGCAGCCGTCGCCGTCCCTGTCTCGGCCCAGGTGGCATACGGGATGTCAGAATGTTTTCATGCCTTGTTCTTGTAATAGACGTCCAGGAACACAGCGGCCGGCAGCACGAGGCCTTTGATCACCTGCTGCCAGTCGATGCCGACTCCCATGATCGACATGCCTTTGTCCACGAAGGCCCCGATCAACGCCGTCGGCGATCCGGCACGGCCGCGAACAGGGCGAGCGTCATTACCCCCTGGGGTTCCCCTTGGGAAACCTTCCGGCGTAAGACGACCGGACACTGCCGGGGCCGGCTTGACGCTGGCAGGAATTCGGCTTAGCGTTAGTTTGACATGCGAATTAATTAAGTCAAGCACATGTCGCGGGCCTGGCGAGCAGGTCGGCATTAAGCTGTCTGCAAGAAGAACAGCTTCGGAGGAAACGTTGATGAAGACCAGGATCGCACTCGCCGCGGTGGTCGCGGCAGCCTGCCTGTCCGCTACCTGCCTGACCGGGCCGGCTTTCGCCGACACGTCATCGAAGAAGATTGCTCTATCAAATAATTACGCCGGGAACTCCTGGCGGCAGGCCATGCTGAAGAGCTGGGCGACCGTGACGTCCAAGGCGGTCGCCGACGGAGTCGTCGCCGATGCGGCCGCCTTCACCACGGCGGAAAACCAGGCGACCGAGCAGGCGGCCCAGATCCAGAACCTCATCCTCCAGGGGTACGACGCCATCGTCGTCAACGCCGCCTCGCCCACCGCGCTGAACGGCGCGGTCAAGGAGGCCTGCGATGCCGGCGTGACGGTCGTCTCGTTCGACGGCATCGTGACCGAACCCTGCGCGTGGCGGGTCGCCGTCGATTTCCGGAAAATGGGGGAGATCCAGGTCGATTACCTGGCCAAGCGCTTCCCGGAGGGCGGGAACCTGCTGGAGATCCGCGGCTTGGCCGGCGTCTTCGTGGACGACGAGATCCACAAGGGCATCGAGGACGGCGTCAAGAAGCACCCGCAGTTCAGGATCGTCTCCTCGGTGCACGGCGACTGGGCCCAGGAAGTGGCGCAGAAGGCGGTTGCGGGCGTCCTGCCGACCCTGCCGGAGATCAAGGCCGTGGTGACCCAGGGCGGCGACGGCTACGGGGCGGCCCAGGCATTCAAGGGGGCGGGCCGCGAGGTGCCGACCATCATCATGGGCAACCGGCACGACGAGTTGCTGTGGTGGAAGGACCAGAAGGAAGCGACGGGCTACGAGACCATGTCCGTCTCCATCGCGCCCGGCGTCGGCACCCTCGCCTTCTGGGTCGCCCAGCAGATCCTCGACGGGAAGGAGGTTCCCAAGGACCTGATCGTGCCTTTCCTGTCGGTGGAGCAGGACACCCTGGACGAGCGGCTGGCCCAGACCGAGAAGGGCGGCGTCACCAACGTCGAGTACAGCCTGACCGACGCCCAGGCGGTGATCTCGGGCGCCAAGTAGGTTCGGATCGCGCGACTTGGACACATTGATGAAGACCGGCACCGAAGCGGCCCTGCGGCTCGAAGATGTCCGCAAGAGCTTCGGCGCCGTCCGCGCGCTGGCCGGCGTGAGCCTCGCGATCGCGCCGGGCGAGCGCCTGGGCCTGGTCGGCCACAACGGGGCCGGCAAATCGACGCTGATGCATGTCCTGGCCGGGGTGCTTCGCCCCGATGCGGGAACCATCGTCGCCGACGGACGGGAGGTCGCCGACTACGGCACCGCCGTCGCCGGCAGGATGGGCGTGCGCTGCGTCTTCCAGGAGCTTTCCCTCTGCCCCAACCTCAGCGTCGCGGAAAATGTCCGGGTGCTTCACCCGAAGCTCCGCGGCTGGGGCTGGCGCCGGCGGGCGGCCGGGCTGATCCTCGGCCAGCTCGACGCGATCTTCCCCGGCCACGGCGTCGATCCGGCGGCGACGGTGGCCGACCTGACGCTGGGCCGCCGGCAGATGGTGGAGATCGCGCGGGCCTTCACGGTCACCGACACGCCGCTGCGGCTGGTGATCCTGGACGAGCCGACCTCGTCGCTGGACGCCACGGCGGCGGAACAGCTGCTGACCTTCCTGCGCCACGCCGACCAGCGGGGCGTGGCCACCGTCTTCATCTCCCATATCCTGCCGGAGATCCTGGCCGCCGCCGAGCGGGTCGTGGTGATGCGCGAGGGTCTGGTCGTGCTGGACCGGCCGGCATCCGGCCTCAACCGGAAGGCCATCGTCGAGAGCATGGGCGCCGAGGAACAGCAGCCGGGCGGGCCGGGAACCGCGCGCCCGGTTCGGCCGGCCGGCAGGCCGCGCGCGGTGCTGGCCGGATCGCCCGTCCCCGGCGGCATCGACCTGACGGCCGACAGGGGCGACATCGTGGGCCTCGCCGGGCTGGCGGGACACGGGCAGACGGCCATGCTGCTCCGCCTGTTCGATGCCTGGGGCCGCAGGGATCCTTCGACCGTGGTCGAGAGCCCGGTCGCCCTGGTGCCGGGCGACCGCCAGTCCGACGGGGTCTTCCCGCTCTGGTCCATCGCCCGCAACATTTCCGTCCGCTCGCTGGCGAACCTGCGCCGGGCCGGCCTGATCGACCCGGCGCGCGAAGCGGCGCTGGCCCGGACCTGGCGGGAGCGGATCGGCATCCGGACGCCCGACCTGGACCTGGGCATCCTGTCGCTGTCGGGCGGCAACCAGCAGAAGGCCCTGTTCGCCCGCGCGCTGGCGTCGGATGCCGGGATCATCCTGATGGACGATCCCATGCGCGGCGTCGACATCTCGACCAAGTCGGAGGTCTACCGCTTCATCCGGGCGGAGGCCGAGCGCGGCCGGACCTTCCTCTGGTACTCGACCGAGATGGAGGAGTTGTTCCACTGCGACCGCGTCTATGTGTTCCACCAGGGCCGGATCGTCGCCCACCTGCCGCGTGACCGGATGACCGAAGCCTCGATCCTGCGCGCCTCCTACGCCGAAGGGGAGGACGCCGCATGAGCGCCCCGGCCGCTCCCGCCACCCGACGCGGCACCCGGATCGACCCGGTCAGGCTGCTGCGGACCTTGCTGCCCGCGATCGCCCTGGCGCTGATGCTGACGGTGATCTTCTCCCAGCAACCGCGCGCCATGAGCTATGTCGGCCTGACGCTTCTGCTGAACCTGGCGATCCCGGTGATCCTGGCGACCCTGGCCCAGCTCTGCGTCATCACCGTCGGCGACCTGGACCTGTCGATCGGCAGCTTCGTCGGCCTGTGCGCCTGCATCGCGGCGACCCTGCTCGACCAGACGCCTTTCCTGGGCGTGCTGGCGCTGGCCGCCGCCGTCGCGGCCTATGGGCTGGTCGGCGCCCTGATCCACTGGCGCAACCTGCCCTCGATCGTGGTGACCCTGGGGCTGTCCTTCATCTGGACCGGGCTCGCCGTCCTGATCCTGCCGACCCCGGGCGGACGCGCGCCGGAGTACCTGACCGCCGTCATGAAGTGGAAGCCCGACTACGTGCCGCTGCCGATCCTCTACGCGGCGCTGCTGGCGGTCGCCGTCCACCTGCTGATGCGGTCCTCCTTCGGCACCATCCTGCGGGGCGCCGGCGGCAACCCCAAGGCCCTGGCGAACGCGGGATGGTCGCTGCTGCGGGCGCGGGTGACGCTGTACCTGATCGCCGGCGGCCTGGGCACCCTGTCCGGCCTCGCCCTGGTCGGCCTGACCACCTCGGGCGACGCCAACATGGCGCTGCGCTACACGCTGATGTCGATCGCCGGGGTGATCCTGGGAGGGGGCGAGTTCACCGGCGGCCGGGTCAACCCCGTCGGCGCCGTCCTGGGCGCCATGACGCTGACGCTGGCCGGTTCGTTCCTGACCTTCATGCACATCCCGCCGGACTGGCAGATCGGCGCCCAGGGGGCGATCCTCATCATCGTGCTGGCGCTCCGCGCCGTGCTGAACCGGGCGGACGAACGGGCATGACCGCCCTGTCGCCGAAACACCGGATGGCGGTGCCGGTCTGGGTCTGGCCGCTGGCGGCCGCCGCGGCGATCCTGGCGATCACCCTGGCCTATTCCGGCGGACGCGGCGCCGCGGAGATCGCGGCGGCGGCGGTGACCTTTTCAGCATTGTTCGTGATCGTCGGGCTGGGCCAGATGCTGGTGATCACCTCCGGCCCCGGCAACGTGGACCTGTCGATCCCGGCCGCGATCTCGCTGTCCGGCGCCATCGCCATGAAGGTGATGGACGGCAGCGACGCCCTGATCGCCGCCGGGCTCGCGGCGGCGCTGGGCGCTGCCATGCTGCTGGGCGTCGCGAACTACCTGCTGATCCGGCTGCTGCGGATCCCGCCGATCATCGCGACGCTGTCCAGCTCGCTGATCGTCCAGTCGGTCGCGATCGCCTACGGCCGCGGGCTGAAGATCAAGCCGCCGCCCGTGTTCGCCGATTTCTGCACCGGCCGCACCCTGGGCGTCCCGAACCTGGCGCTGGTGGCCGCGGCGCTGACCGCCCTGGTGCTGCTGGTCCTGTCGCGCACCGTCTATGGCCGCACTCTCCTGGCGCTGGGCCAGAACCCGCGGGCGGCACGGCTGGCGGGCACTCCGGTGGCGCGGACGCGGCTGACCACCTCCGTCGCGTCGGCCACCCTGGCAGGCCTGTGCGGAACCCTGCTGGCGGGGTTCTCCGGCGGGTCGTCGCTGAACATGGGGGAGGAGTACCTGCTCGCCTCCATCGCGGTCACCGTGATCGGCGGGACCAGCGTGGCCGGCGGACGCGCCGAACCTCTGGGAATCTGGGGTGCCGCGCTGCTGCTGTTCCTGATCGTGACGATGCTGAACACCTTCGGCCTGAGCGCCGGAGTGCGCCTCGTCGCGACCGGTATCATCATCGTCGCCGTGATCGCGATCGGCGGCGGAGCGAAGCGGATCTGACCCGACCAAGGTACAGGCATGAGAAAAAGCGCGAAAAACGATTTCCGCGCCATTTTTTCAGTGAACCAAATCTGCCTTGGCCCGTTTTTGCAGTGCGGTAGTGATACCGCATACGCCTTCTTGGGCGTTTCCTCCCTAGACTTCAGGCCGTCCGCCAGGACGGCCTATTTTTTTGCATGTTTTCGAGAGAATTGACAAATAGTCTTAAGGATATGCACTTTGGTTGAAGGCGATGATTGGAGATCCACCTATCTGACAGGGACAGGCCTGTCGGAGAAAGGAGCTTTCCATGCGGAAGACATTGATTGCCGGAACCGCCCTGATGATGCTCATGGGCGTCGGACCCGCCTTCGCCGAATTGACGATGCAGGAGTACCAGGTTCCGTCGGGTTCCCGCCCGCACGACGTGGCGCCCGCTCCCGACGGCGCGGTGTGGTACACCGCCCAGCGGCACGGCGCCCTCGGCCGGCTCGATCCCTCGACCGGCAAGGTCGAGCAGATCCCCCTGGGCGACGGCTCGGCGCCGCACGGTGTCATCGTCGGTCCGGACGGCGCGCCCTGGATCACCGACGGCGGCCTGAACGCGATCGTCCGGGTCGATCCAGCCACCCGCGAGGTGACGCGCTTTCCCTTACCCACCGACGCCGAGGACGCCAACCTGAACACCGCCGCCTTCGACGGCAAGGGCGTGCTCTGGTTCACCGGCCAGAACGGCATCTATGGGCGGCTGGACCCGGCGACGCGGAAGATGGAAGTTTTCGAGGCGCCGGAGGGCCGCGGACCCTACGGCATCACCGCGACGCCCGGCGGCGACATTTATTACGCCTCGCTCGCCGGCAGCCACATCGCGCGCATCGACACGGAAACCGGCAAGGCGACGGTGATCGAGCCGCCGACCGAGGACCAGGGCGCCCGGCGGGTCTGGTCGGACAGCCGCGGGCGCATCTGGGTCAGCGAATGGAACAGCGGCCAGGTCAGCGTCTACGACCCCGGCGCGCGGACCTGGGAAAGCTGGAAGCTGCCCGGCGAAGACCCGCTGACCTATGCCGTCTATGTCGACGAGGACGACAAGGTCTGGCTCAGCGATTTCGGCGGCAACGCCCTGGTGCGGTTCGATCCGGAGACCGAACGCTTCGACGTCCAGCGGCACCCCCGGCCGGAAGCCAACGTCCGCCAGATCCTGGGCCGGAGCGGCGAGGTCTGGGCGCCGGAATCCGGCACGGACACCCTGGTGGTGGTCCGCACCGGCCGGGACTGACGCAGGACGGGTCCTACGGAGTCGGGTTTCCGCCGGTCACGCCGTACACTTCGCCGGTGACGAAGCTCGACTCCTGGGAGGCGAGCAGGACATAGGTCGGCGCCACCTCGGCCGGCTGCCCGGGCCGGCCGAACGGCGATCCCTCGCCGAAGCTCGTGATCTTTTCGGGCGGCTGCCCGCCGCTCGGCTGGAGCGGCGTCCAGAACGGGCCGGGCGCCACCGCGTTCACGCGGATCCCCTTCTGAACGAGCTGCTTCGCCAAGGACTTGGTGAAGGAGACGATGCAAGCCTTGGTCTGGGCATAATCGAACAGGTTCGCCGAGGGCTCGTACGCCTGGATCGACGACGTGTTGATGATCGTCGCCCCTTCGGCGAGGTGCGGCAGGGCCGCCTTGGTGATCCAGAACATCGCGTAGACGTTGGTCTTGAACGTCGAATCGAACTGCTCGGTGGTGATGTCCAGGATCGACTGCTGCGACGCTTGCTTGGCCGCGTTGTTCACCAGGATGTCCAGCCCGCCCAGTCCTTCGACGGCCCTGGCGACGAGCTGGCCGCAGAATCCCTCGTCCCGGATGTCGCCGGGGATCGCGACCGCCTTCCGGCCTTCCGCCTCGATCAACTGTACGACCTCGCGGGCGTCCGGCTCCTCCACCGGCAGGTAGTTGATCGCGACGTCGGCTCCCTCGCGGGCGAACGCGATGGCCGCGGCGCGGCCGATGCCGCTGTCCCCGCCGGTGATCAGCGCCTTGCGGCCAATCAGCTTGCCGGCGCCCCTGTAGCTCTTCTCGCCATGGTCGGGCCGGGGCTCCATCTTCGAGGCGAGCCCCGGCGGCTCCTGGCGCTGCTGAGGAAAGGGCGGTTTCGGATACTGGGTCAGCGGATTCTGCTTGGCTGCCTGGGGAGGAACCGCGGCGGTGCTCCCGGCCTGCTGCGCGGCGGCCGGGGAGACTCCCGGCAGGGCGGCCGCGGCGACCATACCGGCGCTCATCCCGCCGAGGACGGTGCGGCGGGACGGCGAAGTGGTGGTGTCTTTCGGATCCATGGCCTTGCTTCTACGACTGTTCGACAGGGTGGACCGGATGCGTCCACGCGCCGACCAACAGCGGATCCCTAACCGCCATGCGCCGTTTCGATCGTGGTATCCCGCCTGCCCGGAAGACTCCAATTCGCGGGCGACGGCTCCTCCCGGCCGGTTGATGTGTTCCACGGGGGACGTTCCGTCCCGAGACGGATCGGCACGACGACCCGGCACAGGAGACCGAAGCCAGATGACCGCAAACCCGCACCGCGAATGTCCCAGCGACGAAGCCAACAGCAAGCAGCTCGCCATCGCCCGGCGCGAGGGAGCGGCGTACCAGGAAGGCCTGCGGGTCATGGCGACCGAAGTCGCCGACACCGGCGGCACCCAGCAGGCCGGCGATTATATCGTCGGGTTCGCGCAGGAACGCGCCGAAGGCATGTACCACCTGCGCGGCGAGGGCAAGCTGGAATGGATGGAGCCCGGGGAGGAGAACTGCCACCTGGAGGTCTCGGTTTCCGACGCGGGCGATGGACGCTTCATCCCCTACCTGACGATCTACGCGACCCTGACCAAGGACAGCGGCGAGGTGGTCGGGCCGATCCGGATGCCGTTCGTCTGGCACCCGGGCCTGTATCACTACGGCGCCAACCTCAAGGTGCCGGGAGACGGTACCTACGACCTCGCCGTCAGGATCGAACCGCCCGACTTCATGCGGCACGACGAGGTCAACGGGAAGCGCTACGCCGAAACCGTCGAGGTCTCGTTCCCCGGGGTGTCGATCACGACCGGGCGCGAGTAGCGCCCGGCGGCAGATTCCCGGCCCGTACCGCGGGCCGGGAACCTCTTGGGTCAGACGAAGAAGTAATCCACCCCGAGGACGAGGTCGGGGGCGTCCACCGTCAGCACCGCGTCGGTATCGTCGTCCAGGAAGTCGAAGGTCGTGGAGCCGGCGCTCTCCGTGACCTTGATCCTGTCGGGAGTGGCGGGCAGCTGCAGTTCGAGCGCGTCTCCGCCCGCCCTGCCCGCCCCTTCGAAGCGGGTGATCGTCTCCCCCAGCATGTCGGGCAGGTAATCGCTGAACACGTCGTCGCCGGACCCGCCGACCATCCAGTCCAAGCCGGTGCCGCCGCTGATCCGGTCCTTACCGGCGCCGCCATACAGCTCGTCGTTGCCGTCGCCGCCGCCGATGATGTCGGCGCCGTTCCTGCCGAAAAGCACCTGGTCGCCGGCGCCGGCCACCAGGAAGTCGTCGTGCGGGGTCGCGAGGACGGTGTAGTCGATCTCCTGCTCGCCCCGCGTCTCGATCACGACGGGACCCAGGCTGGAGATCTCGAAACGTTCGATGCCGTCGACCGGGGCGAAGATGTACGGCGCATCTTCCGGCGTGGAATTGCCGACCAGCAGGCTCAGGGTTCCCTCCTCGGCGAGGATTCCGACCTCGCCCCGGAACGGGCCGTCCCATCCCCCGTCGAAATCATCGATGTAGTAACGCACCTCGCTGTCGACGCGCAGCGTGTCCCGGCCGGCGCCGCCGTCCAGCTCGGGGCCGGGAACGAACTGGTCCCGCAGGTCGATCGGTCCGGTCTTCCAGACCAGGGTGTCGTTCCCCTCGTCGCCGTGGACCTTGTCGGCACCGGTCCCGCCGTCGAGATAATCGCTGCCCGCTCCGCCGAAGAGCCTGTCGGCGCCGCTCTCCCCGTAAAGGCTGTCGCTCCCGGCCCCGCCCCGTACGACATCGTTGCCGGTTCCTGCCCGGATCTCGTCCCTGCCGATCCCCCCGTTCAGAACGTCCGATCCGGCCAGCCCCTTGACGATATCGTTGCCTGCCAGTCCGTTGAGGACATCGCTTTTCGGCGTCCCGACCAGAATGTCCGGACCGTTCGTTCCATCCTTCCGCATCGTCCGCTCCCGTTCCGTTTCTTCTTTGGCCTGGCTGCGAAGACCGATGGTGGCCAAAAACCAAGGATACGATCAAGTATACAAATCAGACATTGCAGTACCGTGTTCATGCAAACACAAACCGTCAACTCTATCATTGGAGATTGCCGGATCGTGTCCTATTTGAGTACCTATCTTCCTTATCATTATACAATTCCGCACGGGGCCGCAGAGCCATTGGTATATGGGCAGCCATCACCTGATTTGATATCCGCAGGGTCCTGCATTGGTCCGCGATGGGACGACCGCGCGACCTGCATCCAGGCGCAAGGATCGGAATGCGGCAGGCGCGTATCCGGCATAGATGTAGCGTCATAGTTTCCTCATCATCGCCGCCCGGTCGTCTTCCGATCCGGGCTGGGAAAGGAGATCAGCATGCCCGCTCCCGACGCCAGCGCAGCCTTGCCCCACGAACCGGAAGCCGACTTGCGGTGGACGATGCTGCTCGCGCGCGACAGGTCCGCCGACGGCACCTTCGTCTATGCGGTAAGGACGACCGGCGTATTCTGCCGCCCGTCCTGCCCGTCGCGCCTGCCGAAGCGGGAAAACGTCGACTTCTTCGCGACCGCGTCGGAAGCGGAAGCGGCGGGATACCGCGCCTGCCGGCGCTGCCGTCCGCCGGCGGCGGCAGGCTTGGCTCCGCCGGGTGGCTGAGCCGCCGCAGGTCCTCCATCCAGCATGGAACCCCCTGCTCCCTCCGGCGTTGTCAAGCCACGTCCTAGTCCAAAGGGCTAAAACCGGGGGAGGGGAAATGATGCCTATGCTTTTCACAACAAAGTTCCTTTGCCTGCTTCGGCATAGGTGACGGGATGTCGGGAACCTATCTGATCCTGGTCGCCGCGGCCGGCATTTCCGCCCTGCTTTATCTGGTCATCAGGGTAAGGCTCCACGCCTTCGTCACGCTGCTGCTGGTCAGCCTCCTGGTCGGCGTCGCCGCCGGGATGCCGCTCGGAGACGTGATCAAGTCGGTCGAACGGGGCATGGGCGGCACGCTCGGCTTTGTCGCGGTGGTGGTCGGCCTTGGCGCCATGTTCGGCCAGATGCTTGAAGTCTCCGGCGGCGCGGAACGGCTGGCCCGCACATTGGTGCGGCGGTTCGGCGACGACAAGGTGCAGTGGGCGCTCGGCCTGACCGGCTTCATCGTCTCGATCCCAGTGTTCCTGGACGTGGCGATCGTCATCCTGGTGCCGATCCTCTACAGGCTGGCTCGCGACAGCGGCCGGCCGCTGCTCTATTACGGCATTCCGCTGGTGGCCGGCGGCGCCGTGACCCACGCCTTCATCCCGCCGACGCCGGGCCCGATCGCGGTGGCCGACCTGCTGGGCGCCGACCTGGGATGGGTGATCCTTTACGGCACGATCTGCGGCCTGCCCGCCATGGTCCTGGCCGGGCCGATCTGGGGCAGCTACATCTCCAAGCGGATCACCAAGGGCGTGCCCGACTACGTCATCCTGAAGGACATCGACGAGAGCCGCGAGCTTCCCAGCTTCGGCGAGGTGCTGGCGATCATCCTGACGCCGCTGCTCCTGATCCTGGTCAGCACCACGTCGGCCATCCTGCTGGAGGAAGGGAACGTCGTGCGCTCGTTCCTGGGCTTCATCGGCCATCCCTATTCGGCGCTGCTCATCGCGACGCTGCTGGCGATGGTGCTGCTCGGCTCCCGCCGGGGCTACGGCAAGGAGGAGATCCAGGACATCGTCAACAAGGCCCTGGAACCGGCCGGCATCATCATCCTGGTGACGGGTGCCGGCGGCGTGTTCAAGCAGGTCCTGATCGACAGCGGCGTCGGCCAGGTGCTGGGCGACATGATGTCGGCGTCCGGCCTGCCTTACCTGGTCCTGGCCTTCGTGGTGGCCGCGCTGATCCGGGTGGCCCAGGGGTCCGCGACGGTCGCCATGGTGACGGCGGCCGGTCTCGTCGGCCCGATCCTTCAGCAGAACAATGTCGAAGGCTCGCAACTCGCGCTAGCGACCATCGCCATCGCGGCGGGCGGCACGATCCTGAGCCACGTCAACGACAGCGGCTTCTGGCTGGTCAACCGCTTCTTCGGCCTGACCGAGAAGGAAACCCTCCAGTCCTGGACCGTCGCCGTGACCATCGTGTCGCTGGTCGGCTTCGCCATGGTCCTGCTGCTCGGCGCCATCGTCGGGTGATCCATCGCCGGCCGATGGCGTTTTCCGAGCCGTCATGTCGCCTGAGGTCAGGCGCATGACGGTTCCGGTCAAGCGGGCCGCCGCCGTTGCCGCAGACTGGGGCTCCGGTCCGGGACCGTTCCCGGCCCGGAGCCCCAGCAACGCCGAGCAGCGGTACCCGCCATGGCCTCATCGACAGAGATCAACCGCCGGGTCGTCATCACCTGCGCCGTGACCGGCGCCGGCGATACGGTCGGCAAACATCCCGCCATCCCGGTCACCCCGGAGCAGATCGCGGACGCCGCGATCGAGGCCGCATCGGCAGGCGCCGCGGTCGCCCATATCCATGTCCGCGATCCCGGAACCGGCAAGCCCAGCCGCGATCCGGCCCTGTACCGGGAGGTCATGGAGCGGATCCGGGCCAGCGGGACCGATGTCATCGTCAACCTGACCGCCGGCATGGGCGGCGACCTGGTGATCGGTCCGGACCATGACCCGGCGCGGTTCGGTCCCGGCACCGATCTCGTCGGAGCCGAGGCGCGGGCGGCCCATGTGGCCGAACTGCTGCCCGAGATCTGCACGCTGGACTGCGGCTCGCTCAATTTCGGCGACGGCTCGCTGGTCTATGTCTCGACGCCCGACATGCTGCGCCGCCAGGCCGCGATCATCCAGCGGCTGGGCGTCAAGCCGGAGCTGGAGATCTTCGATACCGGGAACCTGTGGTTCGCCAAGCGGATGCTGGACGAGGGGCTGCTCGACGCGCCGCCCCTGTTCCAGTTCTGCATGGGGATTCCCTGGGGCCTGCCGCCCGAGCCGAGGATGATGCTGGCGCTCCGCGACATGCTGCCGGCCGGCAGCGTCTGGGCCGGTTTCGGCATCGGCAGGATGCAGATGCCCATGGCGGCGCAGGCCGTCCTGCTCGGCGGCAACGTCCGCGTCGGGCTGGAGGACAACCTGTACCTGGACCGCGGAGTCCACGCCAGCAACGGCAGCCTGGTCGATCGTGCCGTGACGATCGTCGAGGCGCTGGGCTCGCACGTGGCCGGCCCGGCCGAGGCCCGCGAGATCCTGGGCCTTCCCGTTCCCCGCCGATAAGCGATTTTCCAGGAAGAAACCGAAATGACCGATTCTCTCCCAATTCGCATTCTCGGCCTGATCGGCGGCGGCGTCATCGGCAGCGGCTGGGCGGCCCGCGCCCTCGCCCACGGGCTCGACGTGGTCGCCTTCGACCCGGCGCCGGGGGCCGAGGACGCCCTGCGGGCCGCGGTCGCGAATGCCTGGCCGGCCCTGGAACGGATGGGCCTCGCTCAGGGCGCCCGACGGGACCGGCTGCGCTTCGTCCGTTCCGTCGCGGAAGTCGCCGCGGAAGCCGACTTCGTCCAGGAGAACGCGCCGGAGCGCGAGGACCTGAAGCGCGGGTTGCTGGCGGAGATCGACGCGGGCTGCGCCCCTGGCACCGTCATCGCGTCCAGCTCCTCCGGGCTGCTGCCGTCGCGGATCCAGGCCGATTGCCGGCATCCCGAAAGGGTGGTGATCGGCCACCCGTTCAACCCGGTCTACCTGCTGCCCCTGGTCGAGATCGTGCCCGGCGGGCTTACGTCCCCCGATGCCGTGGACCGGGCCGCCGCCTTCTACCGCTCCATCGGCATGCGGCCGCTGAAGATCCGCAAGGAGATCGAAGGCTACCTGTCCGACCGCCTCCAGGAGGCGATGTGGCGCGAGGCGCTCCACCTGGTAGACCAGGGCATCGCCACCACCGAGGATATCGACGATGCGATCATCTACGGTCCCGGCCTGCGCTACGCCTTCATGGGGACCTGCCTGACCTTCCATCTGGCCGGCGGCGAGGGCGGCATGGCCCACATGCTGGACCAGTTCGGCCCGGCCCTGAAGCTGCCCTGGACGAAGCTGGTGGCCCCGGAGCTGACGCGGGAACTCCGCGACCGCATGGTGGAGGGAACGGCGGCCCAGGCCGACGGCCGGACCGTCAAGGAACTGGAGCGCTGGCGCGACGACTGCCTGGTCCGCCTGATCGAGGTCCTGGCCCCCCTGCGGCACGAGCGCCGGGCGGAGCCCGCGGATCCGGTCGCGCCATGAGCGGCGCGGGGCCGCTGCGCCTCCACCGCGCCCGCGTCGTTCCGGAATGGATCGACTACAACGGCCATCTCAGCGAAGCCTACTACGTGCTGATCTTCGGCCATGCGACGGATGCCCTGCTGGACGCCGTCGGCATGGACGGGGAGTTCCGGGCCCGGACCGGCCGCTCCGTCTATACGGTGGACGCCCGCATCCGCTACCTGGGCGAGGTCGCCTGCGGCGAGGAGGTGGAGATCCGCACCTGGATCGCCGGTGCCGATCCGAAGCGCATGCTGGTCCACCACGCCATGCACCGTGCCGGATCCGACGAGCCGGCGGCGCAGGCGGAGCTGGTGCTGCTCTCCGTGGCGAAGCCGGGGCCGCGCGCCGCACCGTTCGATCCCGCGGTGTTCCGGTCCGTCCTGTCGCTCGCCGAAGCCGGCGGGGACGACTGCCCCGTCCTGCCGGATCGCTGGGTTCCGCCTTCACGTCAACGCACTCAAGAACAGGGAGAATGAACATGCCTCCGAGAACCGCCCGCCTGATGGCCGCCGCCGGCATCGCCCTTTGCGGCGCCTCCCTCTGGCCCGCCGCGGCCCCGGCCGCCGAGCCCGCCGAATGCAGGACGGTCAGGATGTCCGATCCGGGCTGGACCGACATCACCTCCACGACCACCACGGCCTCGGTCATCCTGTCCGCCCTGGGATACCAGCCGTCCGTCGTGAACCTCTCGGTCGCCGTTTCCATCGAGGGACTGCGCTCCGGGAACATCGACGCGTTCCTGGGCAACTGGATGCCGGCGCAGGAGGAAATGACCCGCAAATACATCGACGGCGGCCAGATCGACGTCGCGACCGTCAACCTCGAAGGCGCCACCACGACGCTGGCGGTCAACAAGGCGGCGGCCGATGCCGGGGTGAAGACCTTCGCCGACCTCGACAAGCACGGTGACAGGTTCAACCGCACCATCAGCAGCATCGAGCCGGGATCGTCGGCCAATGCGAAGATCCACAAGATGATCGAGGACGACGCCTACGGGCTGGGCGACTGGAAGCTGATCGAATCCAGCGAGGCGGCGATGCTGGCTGCGGTGGACCGGGCCGTCCGCCGCGACGACTGGGCGGTGTTCCTGGGCTGGGCGCCCCATCCGATGAACGTCAAGCTGCCGATGGGCTACCTGGACGGCGGCGAGGAGTATTTCGGCCCCAACCGCGGCAGCGCCACCGTCCGGACCCTGACCAGGGCCGGGCTGGGTGAGGCCTGCCCCAATCTCGGCACGCTCCTGAAGCAGCTCGTGTTCTCAGTCCCGATGGAGAACGAGATGATGGTCATGATCCTGAACGACCGGATGGACCCGAAGGAGGCCGTCGAAACCTGGATGCGCGGGAATCCGCAGGTGCTGGATACCTGGCTGGCCGGGGTCACCGGTTTCGACGGAAAGCCCGCCCTGCCCGCCGTGAAGTCGGCCCTTGGCATTGCCTCCTGACCGGTTCGCCCCCGGGGTCGCCGAGGCGCTGCGGATCGCCGCGGCGCGCACGCCCGCCACGGGCGGCGGGATCGCGGCCCTGCGCGACGCCTACGAGACTGAACGATCCTGGTGGAACCGGCCGGTCATCGACCTGCATTCGGTGACCGACACGGTTCTGGACCTGGAGGCCGGACCGACCGGCGTCCGGGTGTACCGCCCGGATGCCGGCGAGTCCCTGCCGGGGCTGGTGTTCCTCCACGGCGGCGGCTTCGTCGTCGGTTCGCTCGATTCCCACGACCGGATCATGCGGCAGCTCTGCCGCCGGTCCGGGGCGGTGGTGGTCGGGCTGGACTACCCGCTCTCCCCGGAGCATCGGTACCCGGCGGCGCTCGACACGGTCGAACAGGCCGTCGTCGCCCTCGCGGAAGGTCTGCCTGTTGCCGGCATCGATCCCGGCCGGCTGGGCATAGGCGGCGATTCCGCCGGCGCCCACCTGGCGCTGGCCGCGGCGCTCCGCCTGCGGGACCGGCGGCCGGACGCCGTCAGGTTCATGCTGCTGTACTACGGCCTCTACGGGCTGGAGGAGTCGGAGTCGCGGCGGCGCTACACCGACCCGGTCTACGGCCTGCCCCCCGACGAACTGCGGTTCTACGAAGCCTGCTACCTGGGCCCGGGAGCGCCCCCCGGCGGTGATGCGATGGATCTCCTAGCGGCCGACCTCGCTGGCCTGCCGCCCGCCTTCGTGGGCGCGGCGGCCCTGGATCCCCTGCGCGACGACAGCCTCGCCCTTGCCGATTCCTTGCGGAGGGCCGGCGGACGCGCCGAGTTGCGCGTCTACGACGGCGTTCCCCACGGTTTCCTGCACTGGAGCCGGCTGGTTCCGACTGCCGTCCAGGCGCTGGAGGACGGCGCGCGCGCCGCCGCGGCCACGCTGTTCAGGCTCCCATCCTGACCATCGTGGCGACGGGCGCGGGCTGAAGCCGTGCCGTCGCCCGGTCCCGGCTGGGACTGGCCCCGGCGTGGCGCCGGTATGTCCGGGAGAACCCCTCGTAGCTGCCGAAGCCGCAGGCGACCGCGATCTCCGCCAGTGAATGGCCGGAATACAGCACCAGCGACCGCGCCCGCTCGACCCTCAACCAGAGATAGTAGCTGGTGGGCGACTGGCCGAGTGCTCCGTGGAACAGCCGCTCCATCTGCCGGAGCGACAGCCCGGCCCGGTCGGCCAGAGTCTGGAGCGCCAGGGGTTCCTCCAGGTTCCGCTCCATGATGCGGACGGCGGCGGCCAGCTTGGGATGGCAGACGCCCAGGCGCTGGGGCACGTCGGCCCGCTGGCTGGACCCGGCGTCCCGGATGGCGGGATGGATGAACTGATCCGAGACGCCGACGGCGACGCGGTGGCCGCAATCGATGCGGATCAGGTGGAGCATCATGTCCAGGGCCGCCGTGCCGCCGGCGCAGGTCAGCCGCCTGCGGTCGATGACGAAGATCGACGGCTTGACCTCCACCCGGGGATACTGCTCGGCCAGGCTGTCCAGGCACTCCCAATGGGTCGTGGCGGCATGCCCGTCGAGCAGGCCGGTGCGGGCCAGCAGAAGGCTCCCGCTGTCGATGGCGCCCAGGATGGTGCCCTGCCGGTCGAACCGGCGCAGCGGAGCGGCCAGGGCGTCGCTGAAGGAATCCTGGGGATCGAAACCGGCGCACAGGATCAGCATGCCGGGCGTGCCGACCTCCTCCAGCCGCCGGTCGGGGACCAGGGTCATGCCGTTGCTCGCCATCACCGTGCCGCCGTCCGCCGAAGCCGTGCTCCAGCGATAGCAGGACCGGCCCATCAACTGGTTGGCGACCCTCAGCGGCTCCACGGCGCAGGTGAAGGCCAGCATCGAGAACTTGGGAAACAGCAGGAAGGCGATGTCCCGGCCGGTCTCGTCGAGGGATGGCGCGCTGGTGACGGACGGCATCGCGTTCAGGCCCGGAACCGGAAGAATGGTCGAAGCATCGTCCATTCTGCCGGCAAGCCTGGGCGGTCACGCAAGGGGTTTTCAGGGGGTTCTACGCCTGTCCCGCCTTGCCGGCCCGGGGAAGCCGGATCAGGCGCGACGGCCGCAGCAGGTTGTTGCGTTCCAGCAGCGGATGGGCGATCGCCGCGAAATGGGCATCGATCCGCTTCAGGTCGCGCACGGCGTCGAGATGCAGGCTGCTCGTCTCGGCCTGCAGACCCATGTCCGGCGTATGGGCGAACTCGTTCTCGGCGGCGGCCCGCTCCAGGTCGCGGAACCTTTCCTTTCCCTCGACGAGCCTCAGGGCCGATTGCAGGTCCTCGCCCATGAAGACGGCCACCGCCAGCCGGAGCTGGGCCAACAGGTGGTCGTGCATGGCCTCCGCTTCCTCGACCTGCTGTTCCGTCAGGCACAGGCGCCGACGCATGCGCTTGGCGGCGAGGTCCAGGACCCCCTTGTCGATGATGTCCCCGGCATGCTCCAGGTTGAGGGCGACGGTCTGCACATGGGCCAGCCTCGAGCATTCCTCGCCGCCGAGCTCGCGCTGGCTGAGTTCCGACAGGAAGCGCTTCAACGCCCCGTGCAGCCGGTCGAGGACGTCGTCCTTGCGCCGCAGTTCGTCGAGCAGCCGGTAGTCGTCGCGGCGCAGCAGCTCCCGCGATCCCCTCAGCATCTCCTCGACGGTGTCTGCCATGCGGAAGGCTTCCCGGGCGGCGTTGGCGAGCGCGACCCGCGGCGTGGCGAGCGAGCCGGGGTCCAGGTATCGGGCGCTCCCGGCATCCTCCGGCACCGGGCGGTCCGGCAGGACCCGTTCCAGCAGCCTGGCCTGAAGCGACAAGGCAGGGAGGGAGAGGGCCGCCAGGGCGAGGTTGAAGACGAGATGGAACGTCACCGCGAGCCAGGCGGGATCCTGGCCCGCCACAAGCGGGTGACCCGCCAGGGCGGGCAGCAGGGGCAGGACGAGGATGCAGCCCACGATCCGGTTGGCGATGTTGCCGACCGGCAGGCGCAGCGCGCTGCGCTCGCCCGATGCCGCTGCCAGCAGGGGATTCAGCGCGCTGCCGAGATTCGCGCCCAGCACCATGACCAGGGCGGCGTAGGGCGTGACGAGCCCCGCGCCGGCCAGCGAGGCGATCACCAGGATGGCGGCGACGCTGGAGTGCATCGCCCACGCGATCAGCGCCGCCGCGGCCAACACGGGCAGGGGCTCGCGGGTCAGGGCGGCGATCAGCTCCTTCGCCTCGGGGGAAACGCCGGTCGGCACGATGGTCTGGACCAGCAGGTGCAGCGACAGCAGGACGAACCCCAGGCCGATCGTGATCCGGCCCAGGTTGCGGCTGCGCGTCCTGGTCCCGGTCCTGAAGACGACGAGTCCGGCGAAGATCAGCACGGGATAGACGACGGTGATGTCGAACGACAGGGCCCAGGCGACCAGCGCGGTGCCCACGTTGGCCCCCAGCATCACGGCCAGCGCCGGGACCAGCTCGATCAACCCGCCGCCCAGGAAGGAGGTCGTCATGAAGGCGGTGGCGGTGCTGCTCTGGAGCGCCAGCGTGACGCCGGTCCCGGCGAGGCAGGCGGCCAGACGGTTCCGCAGCGCCCGGCCGAGCAGGCGGCGGAGGTCGCCGCCGAAGGCGCGCATCACGCCGCTCCGCACCATGTGGACGCCCCAGAGCAGGAGCGCCACCTCGCCCAGAAGCTCCATCAACGCATGGGTGGCGGGCATGGCGGACATCCTGGACTCCCTACCCCGCTCCCGATCGGCGGGTTCCTGTTCGTTGCTTAGAACTCAATCGGCCATGCGCCCCTGTTGTTCCACCCCGTCGCCGTCCCGGCGGCGATCAGCCCTACAGTCCGAACCGGGTCGGGCTCAGGTTCAGGGTTTCGCAGACCTGGCGCGCGGCGGCGACCTGCGCCGGCGCCAACTCCCCCTCCGGCTTCCCGCCGCCGAGCAGCGCTTCCATGAGCTCCGTCGCCGCCCGGGCGTCACCCTTGACCGGATGCAGGGCCTGCAAGGCGGCCACCTCGCCTTTCTCCCGGTCTTCCCGGAGATGGGCGAGATACCGGTCGAACGCCTCGGCGGCGCCGTTTCCGGCCTTCGCCACCCGCGACCGGACGGCCCCGGCGTCGGCTCCCTCGGCCACTCCCAGCAAGGCCCCTGCTGCGGCCAGCGCGGCGCCGCTCCTGTCGTCCGTCATTTGTCCCCCGTCCAAAGCCGGCCAGCGATGCCTGGCCCGCTGCCTGCAACAGGGCAGCCGGGAAATCGGCGCATGTCACCGGCGGGCCGGGACGGTCCGGCGCTTTTCCCTGTTGCATCGGCGATGGAAGAAACAATGCCCGATCCCTGGCCGACCACCGAGGCCGAGGCGCGCGTCGTGCAGGAGGACCTGCGCGGCCGTGTCGTGACCCACGACGATTTCCCTCCGCTCCGCCGCATCGCGGCCGTCGACGCGCATTACAGCGACTCCGACGGCCTGACCTGGGCGGCGGTGGCCGAACTCGACCCGGAGACGCTGGAGCTGATAAGGTCCGTCCTGCTGGCCCGGCCGACGGTCTTTCCCTACGTGCCGGGATACCTGTCGTTCCGCGAGGTTCCGGCCATGGCGGCGGCGGTCGGCCTGCTGCCGGAGCCTCCCGACCTCCTGGTCGTCGATGGGCAGGGCTTGGCGCACCCGCGCCGTTTCGGGCTCGCTTGCCACCTGGGCGTGGTGACGGGGCTGCCGGCGATCGGCGTCGCCAAGTCGCGGCTGGTCGGCCGCTACGAGGAACCGGGGCGCGTGCGCGGCTCCTCCTCGCCCATGTTCCACCGGCGGGAGCTGGTCGGGGTGGCGCTGCGCACCCGAGACGGCACCAATCCGCTCTTCGTGTCCGTCGGCCACCGGGTAAGCCTGCCCACCGCCGTGGACCTGGTGCTCCGCTTCGCGCCGAAATGGCGCCTGCCGGAGCCGATCCGCCTCGCCGACGCCATCTCGCGCATGCACCGGTGAGCCGGACCAGCCGCCGGCCGGCGAATACGACCTTGAATAACAATGAATAACAAAGGGAATACCGCCACAAAGAGCGCTTGCGGCGCAGGGGTGATACTTTATCTTGGCATCGGATTTCTGGCACGGTGCGCATCAAGGGTACGGTGATCCAGGCCAGACTTGCCGAAGCGAGGGGCTCTCCGATGGCGCTCATCAAGAAATCGACATACGACAACCGGCGCCCCGCCGAGCCGGCGGAGAACGCGACCGCCCGCCCCGGAGCGGCCCAGCCGCTTCCCCATGCGACGCCGCAACGAGCGCGTGCCCGGACCTATGCACGCCAGCAGAAGATCGCGGAGCGGATCGCCGCCGCCAGCACGGAGATCGCCTCCTCCACGTCCGAGGCCGCCTCCGCGGCGGAAGAGCTCCGCCGCAGCATGGAGCAGATCGCGGGCGGCGCGCAGCAGGCCTCCAGCGCCGCCCAGGAGTCGCTCTCCGCGGTCAGCAGCATCGCCGCGCTCCTGGCGAGCGCCCGCACCATGGCGACCGCGTCGCGCCAGAGGACGGAAGCCCTGCAGGTCCTGCTGGGAGAAACGGGCGCCCAGATTACCGCCTCGGTCGGAGGCATCGCCGCAGCGGCCCGGCGCCAGGCGGCTGCCGTCACGCTGATCGAGGAGTTGAAGGAGCTGGCCTCCAGCATCGGGTCGATCGTCCGTACCGTCGGCTACATCGCCGACCAGACGGACCTGCTGGCGCTCAACGCGGCGATCGAGGCGGCCCGTGCCGGTCAGGCGGGCAATGGTTTCGCCGTCGTCGCCGACGAGGTCCGGGCCCTTGCAGAAGTCGCGGAGAAGAGCGCCAGGGAAATCGTCGACCTGGTCGGGGAGATCCAGACGGAGATCGCGTCGCTGGCCGAGGCGATCACCGCGACGGCCGAAACGTCGATGCGCGAGGTCGAGAACGGCACCAAGGTCGTCGCCACGATCGAGCAGGTCCGGACGGACATGGGCGAGCTGGCCGCGCTCAGCCTCGACATGGTGGCGGCATCCCAGGAGGCGGAACGGGCATCGGTGGAGGTCCAGCGCGGCGCCGAGCAGATCGCCGCGGCGGCCGAGGAGCAGGCGGCGGCCACGGAGGAATCCCTGCGCAGCCTGGCCGAACAGAGCCTCGCCCTGGAGCAGGCCCAGCTGGCGGCACAGGAGCTGTCCTTGCTGTCCGACGAGCTGCGCCAGACCAGCGACCTGATCCGCAACGCGGAACAGGTCGCCTCCGCCTCGGAGGAACTGTCCGCGACCGTCCAGGAACTGTCGGGAGCCGCCGTCCAGATCATGGCCGCGGTCGACCAGATCAGCCGGGGCTCGGGGCAGCAAGCCGCCGCGACGCATCAGTCCAGCGCGGCGCTCCGCCAGATCGAGGCCGCGGCGCGGCGCACCCGCGCCAGCACCGGCGGCGCGGTCGAGCGGGCCGCGGCCATGTCGGCGCTCCTGGCCGAGGGGCGGCGGAACATCACCTCCCTGATCGACGGCGTCGGACAGGCCGTCACCCATACCCGCGACAGCCTGAACCGCATTGGGTCGCTCGAGCAGATGGTGCGGCGTATCGAAAAGATCGTGGACGGCATCAACTCCGTCTCGATCCAGACCAACATGCTTGCGATCAGCGGCTCGGTGGAAGCCGCGCGCAGCGGCGACGCGGGACGCGGGTTCTCCCTCGTCTCCTCGGACATCCGGAGCCTGGCGCGGGACTCGGCCGAGAACGGCGACCGGATCAAGGATACGGTCCGCGCGATCCAGGACCAGGTCCAGGCAGTCAGGCGCGAACTCGAACTGACCCTGGTTGCCAACGAGGTCGAGGTGCAGAAGAACCGCGACATCGTCGCAACCTTCTCCGGCGTGGAGGCCGACATGGCAACGGTCCGGAAGAGCAACGAGGCGATATTCCGGGATTCCGACGTCATCCTGCAGGCGGCGCAACAGGCCGCTGCCGGCACGCAGGAGGTGGCCGCCGCGGCGGAGCAGGCCAGCCGGGCCACCGCCCAGGCGGCAACGGCATCGCGGCAGCAGGCGCGCGGAGCCGAGGACCTGGCCGCGGCCATCGAGGAAATGGCGTCCCTCGCTGACGAACTCCAGAACTCGGCCGGCTGACGTCGAGCCGGAAGGACCCCATGTCCCCGCCCTCCTCCGCACAGGCGCTCGCGCCCGCCCCGTCGGTTCCGGAGCCCCCTGACCGCCGGCCGCACCTGGTGTTCCGCGTCGGCGGCCTGCGCGCCGCCCTGCCGCTCCAGGAGATCCGGGAGATCGTCCGCCGCCCGGACGTGCTGGACGTCCCCTTGAGCCCCCCGACCATCGAGGGGCTGATCAACCTGCGCGGCACCGTCACCGTCCTGCTCAACATGCAGCGCCTGCTTGGACAGCCTGCCAGCCCTCCGGACGACGGGGGCCGGGTCGTCGTCCTGGACGCCGGCACGCGTGTGGGGCTCCAGGTCGATCAGGTCGCCGGCATCGTCGATTTGGCCAGCGGGCAAGTCGAGCGGACCGACTTGGCCGATGAGCGCGACCTGTTCTCCGGCACGGTCCCGGGTGACGGGGACGAACCGGCGGTCTCCGTGCTGGCGCTCGAACGGGTCCTGCGGCGGGTCTCGGCGGCGGTCGCCCGTCCCGCCGCGGCGCCGGCCGGCAGGACCGCGCCGGCCGGCACCGCGGCGGGGACGCGGCCCGTGCCGGAACCGACATCCGGGACGGCGGCCGCAACCCGCATGCTGGTCAGCTTCGAAGCCGACGGCGAGGAATACGCGGTGCCGGTTTCCGCGGTGGACGAGGTGGTCCGCACCCAGGCCCGGACGGTGCGCATGCCCCACGCCGACGGCAACCTGCTGGGCGTCGTCACGGTGCGCGGGCGGCTGATCCCCCTGTTCGACCTGGGGACGCTCCTGGGGTTGGACCGGGCGCGCCCGGGGGGCGGAGAAGCCGACGCGGCCCGGGTCATCGTCCTGTCGTTCGGCGGGATGCGGGCCGGACTGCTGGTGGACAGGGCCTGCGAGATCCTGCGCGTGCACCCCGGCCAGATCGACCCGGTGCCTGCGCTGCTCCGCCAGGATGCCGGGGAGATCGAGGGGATCTGCCGGCTCGATCAGGGCCGCAGGCTCGTTTCCATCCTCGATCCCGACCGCCTCTTCCGGTCGGAGGGAGCGCGGCGCGGCCTCACGGCCCATTCCGATCAACCAGACGCCGACACACCGGAGGAAGGCATGGCCGATCGCGCCGCCGTCACGGAATCTTTCGTGATCTTCCGGCTCGGAACCGTCGAATACGGTCTTCCCTCGTCCTGCGTCGAGCAGGTCGCGGCGGTGCCTGACCAGCTGACCCCGGTCCCGAAGGCGCCGGACTTCATCGAGGGGGTCATCAATCATAGGGGCAGCGTGCTGCCGGTAATCGACCAGCGGCGGCGTTTCGCCCTGTCCGGAACGGCCCCGGAGCGCAGCCGGCGCATCGTCGTCACCCTCATGGAGGCGGCCCGCGCCGGGATCCTGGTGGATGCGGTGACCGGCGTCCTCAGGATAGCGGCCGATGCGATCGAGCCGGCGCCCGACCTTTCCGCCGAGCAGGTGGCCCTGATCTCCCGCGTGGCCAACCTTGGCGGGCGGATGATCCTGCTGCTGGAGCCCGGGCACCTGCTGGCCCGGCACGAGGCGGACCAGCTCTCCGACCTCGACGGCGCGGCGCCCGCCCAGGCGTCCGTCTGACGCGCCGCCATGATCCGTCTGCTCATCATCGACGATTCGGCCCTGATGCGGAAACTGCTGGCCGGCATCTTCGAACAGGAAGGCGACTTCGAGATCCGGACGGCCCGCAACGGCGCCGAGGCGCTGGATCTGGCCCGGAGCTTCGCTCCCCAGGTCGCGACTCTCGACATCAACATGCCGGTGATGGACGGACTGACCTGCCTGAGCCGCCTGATGGTCGAAACGCCGCTTCCGGTCGTGGTCGTGTCGTCGCAGACGCCCGAGGGGGCGGAGACCACGCTGGAGGCACTGGCGCTCGGCGCGGTCGACGTGATCGCCAAGCCGGAAGGCACGGTTTCGCTGAGCATCGACCGGATCCGCCCGATGCTGGTCGAGACGGTGCGGGCCGCGGCGGGCGCCCGTCTGCGGCCGACGCTGCGGCTCGCCGACCGGATCCGTCACCGGATGAGCCTGACGGCCGCGCCGGACCGGCCGCCGCCGCCGGCCTTGCCGAGGCGCCATACCGGGCAACCCGAGCCGACGGCCGGTCTCATCCTGATCGGCGCGTCGACCGGCGGGCCGCAGGCGCTCGAGACGATCCTGACCGGCTTTCCCGAGGACCTGCCCTGGCCGGTCCTGGTGGCCCAGCACATGCCGGCCAGCTTCACAGGAGCCTTCGCCCAGCGGCTGGACCGGATCTGCCCGCTGCCCGTCGAAGAGGTCCGGCAATCCATGCCCCTGCTGCCCGGCCGCGTCCATGTCGCGCGGGGCGACGCCGACCTGATCGTCGCCCGGCGGCCCGCCGGGCTGATCGCCACGCCGGTCCCCTCCTCGCCGACCCACCGCTGGCACCCGTCGGTCGACCGGATGGTGACCAGCGCGCTCAACCATGTGCCGGCCGGCCTGCTGGTCGGCGTGCTGGTCACCGGCATGGGCGACGACGGTGCCGTCGCCATGGCGCGGCTGAGCGCGGAAGGCGGCCACACCATCGCCCAGGACGAGGAGACCGCGGTGGTCTGGGGAATGCCGGGCGCCCTGGTCAGGCTCGGAGGCGCCGACACAGTCGCCCCGCTGCCGGAAATCGCGCGGGCCGTCGCCAGGGCGGTCGCCCGGGCCGGTTCGCGCGGGAGCGAGGCGCCATGCCGCTGATCCGCCGCGGCCCGCCCGGCCCCGCCGGGGAAACGCCGGCGTCGCCCGACGCGGCCCGGCAAGACCTGCTGAGCGGGGATCCGCTGGTCCGCAGGCGCGGCGTCCGCAGTCTCGGCGACGGTCCGGAGGCCGTGCCGACGCTGATGGAGGCGCTGCGACGCGAAGGGGATCCCGCCGTCCGCGAGGCGATCTTCACGGCCCTCGCCGCCCTTCCGGAGGCCGCGGAACCGTTGGCCTCGCTGCTTCGGTCGCAGGATGCCGGCCTGCGCAACGGCGCGATCGAGGCGCTGCAAGCCCTCCCCGGCCGAGCGCGTTCCCTGCTCCCGGGACTGCTCGCCGACCGCGACGCGGACGTGCGCCTGCTGTCCGCCGAGATCGCCCGCGGCCTTCCGGCCGCCGAGGCCACGGCGCTGCTGTGCGGTCTGCTGGAGCGGGAGAACGACGTGAACGTCTGCACGACCGCCGTCGAGATCCTGGCCGAGATCGGCACTCCGGATGCCGTGCCGGTCCTGCGCGGATTGCCCCGGCGGTTCCCGGGAGCCCCGATCGTGGCCTTCGCGGTGGATGTCGCGACCAAGCGCATCGCGGGCGCGCAGAACTGACAACCATGCCCGCCGACAAGCCCGACCAGCCGGGCAGCCCCGACATCCGGATCGCCGATCACGAGTTCCGGCGGTTCCGCGACTTCCTCTACCGCCGCACGGGCATCGTCTTCGGCGATGCCCAGCGGGCCTATGTGGAACGCCGCCTGGCCGACCGGATCCTCGCCGCCGGCTCGCGCGGCTTTTCCGAGCATTTCGCCCGCCTGCTGGTCGAACCGGACGAACTGGAGCGCCTGATCTCCGCCTTCACGGTCAACGAGACCTATTTCTACCGGGAGGATTACCAGCTCCGTTGCCTGACCTCCACGCTGCTCGACCGGATCACGGCGCGAAAGCGCCGCGGCCAGCCGATCCGCCTGTGGTCGGTCCCGTGCTCGACCGGGGAGGAACCCTATTCGATCGCCATCTGGCTGCTGGAGAACTGGCCCCATGTCGATTCCTGGGATATCGAGATCGTCGGCTCCGACATCGACGTCCAGGCCTTGAAGACCGCCCAGGACGGCGTCTATTCGGAACGGTCGCTGATGCGCCTGTCCCGTCCGCTGGTCGCCAAGTATTTCACGGCCCTGGACGACGGGCGGTATCGCATCGACGAGGCGCTGCGGGGATCGGTCCAGTTCAGCCAGGTCAACATCATCGACCAGGGCGACACGGGACTGTGGCGCGACATGGACGTGATCTTCTGCCGCAATGTGCTGATCTATTTCGACGACATGGCCCGGCGCACCGCCGCGAACAATCTTTACGACAGCCTGACGCCGGGTGGATACATCTGCCTGGGCCATACCGAGTCCATGAGCCGGATATCGCCCCTGTTCCATGTCTGCCGGTTTCCGGAGGCCATCGTGTACCAGAAGCCCGGGGAGGGCGGCCATGATTGACCGGCCCGCGCGGCCGCGCGTCCTCGTCGTCGACGATGGCGCCCTGATCCGTCTCTATTACCGCGAGACGCTGGAGGCCGCCGGCTTCGAGGTGGCCGAGGCCCTCAACGGGATCGAGGCGCTGGAAAAGGTGCTGTCCGAGCCGTTCGACCTGCTGGTGGTCGACATCAACATGCCGAAAATGGACGGCATGTCGTTCCTGCGGAACCTGCGCGGCGAGACCGCTTCCGCGGCGGCCGTCCCCGCCCTGGTGATCTCCAGCGAAGCGGGCGAGCAGGACGCCGACGACGCGCGGGCGGCGGGGGCGAACTACTATCTGGTCAAGCCGGTCTCCGCAGCCGACCTCGTCCTTCACGTCGCCGTGCTGACCGGGGTGACGGCATGAACGCACTGCTCGAACAGTTCCTGTCCGAAGGCCGCGAGCTCATCCAGGAAGCGACCCACGGGCTGATCGCGCTCGAACGGACGCCCACCGGCGACGGGGTCGCCCTGGTGTTCCGCGCCTTCCATACGCTGAAAGGCTCGTCCGGCGTCTTCGACGTCCCGCCGATGACCCGGATGCTCCATGTGGCGGAGGATGCCCTGTCCGCCGTTCGCGCGGGTCGTGCCGCGATCAATGCGGCGCTCATCGACCTGCTGCTGGAGAGCCTGGACCGGACAGCCGCGTGGCTGGATGCCCTGGAAGCGCAGGGCGCGCTGCCGGCCGATGCAGACGCGGCGGCGTCGGACCTGGCCGACCGAATCCGCCGGCTCGTCGTGGGGAACACGGACACGGCGGAAGCACCGGACGCCCCGCCCCCGGACGACCTGCCGGTCTTCACGGGGGTCGAGCGGTCCACCGCCCTCGACCTGCTGCGGCAGGGGGGTGGCGGTACCGGCGTGTTCAGGATCGTCTACGACCCCGATCCAGGCTGCTTCTTCAACGGCGAGGACCCGCTGAAGCTGGTCAGCCGCCTGCCCGGCCTGGCCGCCCTGCGGATCTCCCCGCGCGAGGACTGGCCGGCGCCCGAGACCCTCGACCCCTTCCTGTGCAATCTGCGGATCGACCTGCTGGCCGTCGGCGAGGAGGCGGCGATACGTCATGTGTTCCGCCTGGTCGCCGACCAGATCCGTGTTTCCGCAATCGATCCCGAAATCCTCGACCCTGGACCCGCTCTCCCGCACCCGCCCGCCGACATCGTTGAGGCCGTGCTGGACGAGCAGCGCCGCCTGCTTGCCGCCGCGACGCCGGAGAACGAGATGGCCGGACGCTGGGGATCGGCGGCGACCGCTGCGGCCAACGCGCTACGGCATGGGGGCCGGGCCGATCTGGCGGACGCCGTCGGGGCGGCGCTCGTCCGATCGATGGAATGGCGCGACCCCGCCCCTCTGGCCGAGGCCTTCGACCATGCCATCCGCGCCCGTCGACCCGCCGCCCGCGACCGGGATGTTCCCTCCTCCCCGGCGCCACCTCCCTCATCGCGCCTGCTGAGGGTGGACGAAGCGCGCATCGACCGCCTCTTCGCCCTGGTCGGGGAGATGATCGTGGCGAAGAATTCTCTGGGCTGGCTGGCCGGACAGGCCGAGCAGCCAATCGGATCGAAAGACATCGTGCGGCCGCTCCGGGATCTGCACGGCACGATGGACCGGCTGGTGCGCGACATGCACGACGCCATGGTGCGGATCAGGATGGTGCCGGTCGGCCAGGTCTTCGACCGCTTCCCCCGGTTCGTCCGCGACCAGTCCCTTCGCCTCGGGAAACCGGTCGACCTGGTGATCGAGGGGGAAGAGACCAGCGCCGACAAGACCGTGGTCGAGACGCTTTACGAACCGCTGCTGCACCTCGTCCGCAACAGCCTGGACCACGGGATCGAGTCGCCGGAGGAACGACGCCGCCACTCCAAGCCGGACCGCGCCACCCTGACTTTGCGGGCCTTCCACTCCAACGACCGCATCGTGGTCGAGGTCGGGGACGACGGCCGCGGGATCGATCTCGCCGGGGTCGGCCGGAAGGCCGTCCAGGCCGACGTGATCGACGAGGCGCAGCTTGCCGCCCTGGAGGATGCCGAGGCCTCCCGCCTGATCTTCACGCCGGGCCTGTCGACGGCGGAGGAATCATCCGACCTGTCGGGCCGCGGCATGGGCATGTTCGCGGTCCGCATGGCGGTCGAGCGGCTCGGTGGCGGCATCGCGGTGGAAACCACCCGTCATCGCGGGACGAACATCCGGCTGGAACTGCCGTTGACCCTGGCGCTGCTGCGGATCGTAACGGTCGAGGCGGGCGGAAGGCGGTTCGGCGTTCCGCTCGATGGCGTCGCGGAAATGATCAGGCTGCCCAGGGACCGGGTCCAGCGGATCAAGGCGCAGTCGGCCTTCGCATGGCGCGACCAGGTTGTCCCGCTGCATTCCCTCGCCGGCCTGCTTGACCTGGAAGATGATCCGTCCGCACCCCCGGAGGCAAGAATGGTGCTGGTCGTCAGGACCGATGACGGAGACTTCGGCCTCGCGATCGACGGGATCGGTGATCGGCTGGAAGTGGTCCTCCGCCCGATGGACGGCGTTCTGGCCGGCATTCCAGCCTATCTCGGAACGACCCTGCAAGGCGACGGCCGGGTGCTGCTCATCCTGAACCTGAAGGAGATCCTGCCATGAGCGTCCGGCTCGCCGACGGGATCATCATCCTTGAAGGGGAGTGCCAGGTCGACGAGGCCGAACCGCTGCTCGAATTCCTGCTGGCGGACCCGGGCGCCGCAGTCGACTGGTCCGGCTGCACCCATCTTCATACTTCGCTGGTCCAGGTGCTTCTTGCCATTCGGCCTAGGATGATCGATTCCCCTGAATCGGAGTTCGTCCGGAAGTGGATACTCCCGACATTAAATTACCGCTGATCAAGAATATCCGTTCGTCTTGGGACGAATGTGGCAACCATCCCGCTGCACTGCCATATTCATCTGGAATCCCACCGGGCGGGGTTGCATTATTTGGCATCAATGTGGCGCGCCGGGCACGCCGAGTTCCGAGGTAGAATTGGGCGGCATTTTTCTCTCCGAAAAGACGCATTACCGGAGAGGCGGGGCTAATTGGTCATTTTGGAGAAATCATAGTATGGCGCGAACCGTATTGGTTGTGGATGACAGCAAGCTGGCCCGTATGGTGGTCAAGCGCATCCTCGAAAAAACCCGATCGGACTGGCTGATCGCGGAGGCCGCCAACGCGCAGGAAGCCCTCGGCCTTCTGGCCGAAACGAACGTCGACATCGCCCTGATAGACTTCAACATGCCGGACCGCGACGGCCTGTCGCTGGCCGAGGAGATGCGCGCCGCCAATCCCGACATGCCCATGGCGATCATCTCGGCCAACGCGCAGGACGCGATCCTCGCCCGCGCGCGGGAACTGGATACCGCCTTCGTGGAGAAGCCGCTGACCGAGGAGACGCTGGCCAGTTTCCTGTCGGGAGCCGCCCTCAAGCTCAGGCGCGCCGGCAAATGACGCTGGAATTCGACGGCGACCGGATCGCGCTGACCGACCTGGAACGCGACGCGCTGACGGAGATCATCAATATCGGCGTCAGCCGGGCCGCCAAGAACCTCGGTCGGATGGTCAAGGACCAGGTCCACCTGTCCGTCCCCCGCACCGAGATCATGAGCCGCGACCAGGCCGTCGGCTGGCTTTCCCATAGGGAGAACAGCAGCCTTGTCGCCGTGGGGCAGAACTTCCGCGGATCCTTCTCCGGCCAAGCCCTGCTCATCTTCCCCGAAGCGAAGAGCCTGGAGTTGGTCCGCACCATCCTGGACGATGGCTTGTCGCTCGAGGAGATCGTGGACCTGGAGCAGGAGGCGCTTGCCGAAGTCGGCAACGTGGTGCTGAACGGGTGTCTGGTCGTCATGGCCAACATGCTCAAGCAGGCGCTCGACATGTCCCTTCCGCGCGTCATGCGCGGCAGCAGCCAGGTCGTGCTCCTGGGAAGCAACGTGGACGATCCGGGCGAACTGGTCCTTTTCCTGACGATCGATTTCGCCGTACGTGCCCGCAACATCAACGGCTATATCGCCCTCTTCATGGATTTTCCGTCGCTCAGCGCGATCAAGTCGCTGATCAGCGACTACATCGACGGGTTCGAAGACAAAGAATGAGTCCCTCGTCCGACTCCATCCAGCACAAGAACCTGGTCCTGGATGCGCTCGACTCCGGAATCATCATCCTGGGCGGCGACCACCGGGTCCTGACCTGGAACGTCTGGATGGAACGCACCACCGACGTGGCCCAGACGACCCTTATCGGACGATCCATCTGGGACGCGTTCCCGGCGCTGCTCGACACCCGATTCGGTGACGCGATCAGCGACGCGCTCGACGCCGGGGCGTCCAGCATCCTCACCCACTCGCTGCACGCAAGGCTTCTTCCCCTGCACCTGCCGGACGGCCGGCCGCTGCTTCACGACCTGATCATACGCCCCCTGCCGTCGCAGTCCGGCCGGCACTGCCTCATCCAGGTCAAGGACGTGACCGTGACCGTCGAGCGGGAACGCCTGCTGCGCGAGAGGCGCGACGCAAAGTACAGGGCCGTCGTGGACACCGCGCAGGACGCCATCGTCACGACCGATGCAGGGGGCACGGTGCAATGGATGAACTCGGCCGCGGAGCGCACCTTCGGCCTGGCCTCGCAGGACGCGGTCGGACAAGACATCGCCCATCTGCTCTCGCCGGGCGGGGAAGTCCCATGGCCGCGCAACCTGGAGGCCCTGGCACTGCGGGAATCGTCCGCGCAGCCGGTCGAGCTGACGGTTGAGCGCCATGACGGAACGGTGCTCAACCTGGAACTCTCGCTTGCCCGCTGGCAGAGCGAGAACCGCAACTTCGTGACCGGCATCCTGCGGGACGTGACGGAGCGGCGACGCGTCCGGGACGCGCTGGAACAGGCCGTGACCGACAAGACGGTGCTCCTCCGGGAAATCAACCACCGGGTCAAGAACAGCCTGCAACTGGTGTCCGGGCTGCTGAACCTCCAGATGGCAAGCCTCATCGACCAGTCCGCCCGCTCGCTGCTCAGGGAAGCGTCCGACCGGATTTCCGCGGTGGCACGGGTGCACCACCGTCTCTACCAGACCGACAGATTCCGCACCCTGGACTTCGCGGCCTTCCTGGAGGAGATGTGCGACGACCTGATCAAGGCGTCGGGCGAGCGCGTCTGCGACATCGATCTCGCGACCGAGCCGCTGGAGGTCAGCATCGATCACGCCGCCCCGCTCGGCCTGATCACCAACGAGCTGATCACCAACGCCATCAAGCATCGCGGCGCCGATCCCGCCGTCATCAAGGTAACCCTGGAATGCTGGCCGGACGGCTACGCCCTGACGGTGAGCGACCAGGGGCCGGGGCTTCCCCCCGGTTTCGATGCCGCCAAGTCCCGGACCCTCGGCATGCGAATCGTGACGGCCCTGACCCGCCAGATCGGCGGCATGATGGAAATCCCGCCGGTAGACCGCGGCGCTACCTTCCGCATCACCGTCTCCGGCCACCAGCACTCCTGCACCGATCCGGAGGACGGCGCCCCCTGACGATCGGCCCGCCCGGCAGGGCGGTTGCCGTCGTCACGCACCGGCGTCCCGGCAACGACGGCCATGGCGGACTGTTCATCAGAACCGCAACAACGAGCCCGTCATGATCGTCCGCAACCGTCCGTCGGCCTTTCAACTGTTCTTCATCATGAAGGGGTCGATCGTCCCGCGCATAAAGTGGCAGGTACTCTCCACCGTGGCCGTGGCCATCCTGGTGACGCTGGCACACGGCACCTTGTTCAATCACAAGGTGACGCTGACCCCGATCCCGTTCAGCCTTATCGGACTGGCGCTCGCCATCTTCCTCGGATTCCGAAACACCGCGAGCTACGACCGCTGGTGGGAAGGGCGCAAGCTCTGGGGTGAACTGCTGATCAGCGCCCGCTCCGCGACGCGGCTGATCGTCAACCATGCGCGGCCGACAGGGCAGGATGCCGAGAAGATCCGGATCATAGTCCGGCGGCTGATCGCATTCGCCTACGCCCTGAAGCACCATCTGCGCGGAACCCGCGACGACCAGAGCAGGCGCTACCTGCCCGAGGCGGATGCCCGGTCCATTGCGTCGTCGGCCAACGGCCCGGACCATCTCCTGCACCTCCTCAGCCGGGATGTCGCAGCACTCGGCGCGGCAGGCCACATGGACCCCATGCTGGTGGCGCAGCTGGAGCAGAACTTGACCGCCCTGGCGGGTGTCC
This sequence comes from Skermanella rosea, assembly GCF_016806835.2. Lineage (NCBI taxonomy): Bacteria > Pseudomonadati > Pseudomonadota > Alphaproteobacteria > Rhodospirillales > Azospirillaceae > Skermanella > Skermanella rosea. The sequence goes on from NZ_CP086111.1 coordinate 2,785,092, forward strand.
AAGCGGGCTGCGAACGCATCCGGCACACGCCTCTGCCGTTCTCCTATGCCCTGCTGCTCCACCGGACCGCTTACCTGTACTGTTTCGCCCTGCCCTTCGGGCTTCAGGACACGACCGGCTTCATGACTCCCTTCGTCGTCGGGCTGGTCTCCTACACCTTCTTCGGGCTCGACGCGATCGGGGACGAGATCGAGGAGCCGTTCGGCCTCCTGCCAAACGATCTCCCCCTCGAGTCGATGTGCCGGCGGATCGAGATCGACCTGCTGGCCGCACTGGGCGAAACCGAACTGCCGCCCCCGCTGAAACCGGTCGACTATTGGCTGGCGTGACTCGGCCCCGGTATCGGAACGATCCTCACATTCGTCGATTGTAAAAGAAGAGACGAAGGGATGGCCCGGCACGATGAATGCGAGGACAGGATCAGGCGCCGCCTCCAAGGATGGCGGAAATCGGTCGAAGCCCTGTCGGGGAACATTGGTCACATTCCCGACCACGGCCGACCGGAGCCGGCATGAGGCGGAGACGGGCACGCTGATCGCCCGCAAATTGGCGGCAATCAAAGGCTTCCGGTTCGCGGGAGACTTCGAGGCGTCCCGGCGCCACGCTCCGCCGGTCTACTATGTCCCCGACGACACCCTGGTCGGTGCCGGCATCGCGGACGAGCTCGGCATAGCGACCGAGAACGACCTGTTCGGCGGCATCGTGCCCTACGCCTTCGTCGCCACCAAGGCCATCTCCCATCCGACGGTGGAACCCTCCGCCACGGCGCCCGAGGGCTGGTCGCATGAATTCGGGCAAAGGACACGGGATGCCGTCCTGTCCGGCTTCACGGTCTTCACCGCAGGCGACGCGGACGTCGCGTGCCGCCGCCTGCTGGCCGACGGGCCGGTCCGGATCAAGCCCGTCCGGGAAAAGGGCGGCAGGGGCCAGACCGTCGTGCGCACCGCGGACGAGCTGGCTCCCGCGATCTCGGCCATCGATCCGCAGGAGCTCGCGGCCTGCGGGCTGGTGCTGGAAGAGAACCTGGAGAGGGTCGAAACCCACAGCGTCGGCCAGGTCCGGGTCGCCGACCTGTTGGTCAGCTATTTCGGAACCCAGCGGCTCACCCGCGACAACCGGGGGAACCTTGTCTACGGCGGCACCGACTTGCTGGCCGCACCGGGCGGTTTCGACAGCCTGCTGTCGCTGGCACTGCCGGAGGGAGGACCGGAGGCAGTCCGCCAGGCCGGCACCTACGACACCGCCGCCATGGAATGCTTCCCCGGAATGGTCGTCTCGCGCCGGAACTATGACGTCGCGATCGGATGGGACGCCAGGGGCCGACGCCGGACCGGCGTGCTGGAGCAATCCTGGCGCATGGGGGGAGCCACCGGTGCAGAACTGGCGGTGTTCGAAGGCTTCCGCGCCGACCCGTCCGCCCGTTCCTTGCGAGCCGCGACCGTGGAACTCTATGGCGAAGGGCATTCGCCGCCGCCATGCGCGACCGTCTATTTCAGCGGAACCGACGAGCGCGTCGGGCCTCTCCTCAAATACAGCATGTTGGGACGCCATGACGACGACCAATGAAGCGATCGACATCCATGTCGACGGCCAGAGCATTGCCGGAACCCTCGTCGCCCCCGCCTCCTCCTTGCCCGCCGTCCTGTTCGTTCATGGCTGGGGCGGGACGCAGGAGCAGTATCTGGCGCGGGCGCGGGAGATAGCGACGCTGGGGTGCGTCTGCTTGACGGTGGATCTTCGCGGGCACGGGCGGACCGAAGGGCAGTACGAGACAGTGACACGCGAAGACAACCTGACCGACCTGCTGGCCGCCTACGACGCGCTAACACGCCACCCCCACGTCGACCCGTCGGCGATCGCGGTGGTGGGCAGCAGCTACGGCGGTTACCTCGCCACGATCCTCAGTTCCCTGCGGCCGGTCCGCTGGTTGGCCCTGCGCGCGCCGGCTCTCTACCGGGACGAGGACTGGAATCTTCCCAAGGAGCGGCTGAACCGCGACGAGATCGCCGCCTATCGCCGGACGCGGGTACGGCCGGAGGACAACCGCGCCCTGGCGTCCTGCGCCGCCTTCCAAGGCGACGTGCTGGTGGTCGAGTGCGAGCACGATGCCATCATCCCGCATCCGGTCATCGCCAACTACCGCGCCGCCTTCGATAGAAGCCGCTCCCTGACCTATCGCGTGATCGAGGGTGCCGACCACGCGCTGTCGAACCAGACCTGGCAGGCGGCTTACACCTCCCTTTTGGTCTCCTGGGCAGCCGAGATGATCCTGGGATCGCGCACCAATGGCGGGGCTCCTCCGGCACGGGCTCGGGCCTAGTGGTCCCGCGCAGTGTGCGGCGTGCCGTAGGTCGGCCTTCGGCCGAGGCCGACCTACGATGAATCAATCAAAAAACACTGTGCCGAGCCACCAGCCCTCTTGGCAGCCTGTTGGTGCCGACGATGATGTCATCTTATGGCAAAGCTTGATTTACCACCCATCGACCGAAGTCGCAGCATAACAATCGGTCATGACTCTCATTAAGTGGCAAATGCCGCTCCAGCATCAGGCACGTACTTGTTCCGGATCAGGGTGTTTTTCACGTTCGCCAGTTCGGAGACAAATCAAGTTGAGTTTCACAAAACTAAACATTGTCCAGTCGCCCTGGCGAACTACTTCCATTCGCGACCGAGAAATACCGGGCCAGTGCGTAAGAGGGAGCAGTGAAGAGATCCGTATATGAGTCGACGCCAAGGCAGGTCCGCACGGAAATGGATGCACTGCCGACCGACGAGCGGTTGGCCATCATGCTGGTTTGCGTCGAAGGCCTGAGCTACCAGGAAGCGGCGGCGCAGCTCTTCACGTCGGTCGAGGAAATCAAGATCCGCCTGCTTCGCGGCCGCTTGGCATTGATGGGAAAACTGGCGGTCAAGGAGCGATGACTTACCCGATCCGGCAACGTCCGCCATCCTGGAGATTGCCGAGGACAGGAGATCTCAGATATCCCCGCTCCGGACGGCGCCCGAGAAGAACGGGGAGAGCCTGAAAGCGGGCGCGAGTCCGTACAAGGCTCTTTCGCGATGGCCGGCTGCGGGCCGTCGTTCTTGGATGCGTGCCGGCCATTTCGATCCGACATGGCGAAAAAGGATGACCGGGAATATCGTGTTGCCCGAACCGTCATGTATACGGGCGGTAGATCAGTGGGAGGGACGAACCGGAATGAGGAGCCGGCAACGACGCGTATGAAGACAGGGACAGCGACGCCCATCCGGTTCAGGCCTTCCCCCGACAGGTTAGCAAGAAAGATACTGTCCCTGATGGACTCATACGACGTCCGGCACAAGCGGCGCATTAGAAACAGTCTTTGATTTATCTACCGGCCAACAAAGCCGTAGAGCTCGTTGACTTGACCATTGAAGCGTCGGTGTAGAATTGAATGGAAGATCAAAATGGATACTCGGCGATCAAGTGATCACGGAAGCGGAGCAAGGTGCCGTCGGCGCCTGCTTGCCGGAGCCGTTGCCGGCGGGTCCCGGCAATGACAAATTTTCGTACGAAGTGGGGAAAAAGTTGCATTCTGAATCGTCATAAGACTAGGGTCCGATACGCTGGACCAACGTCGCCGGAAGGCCTGACTTGATGGTTTGTCTTCGTTGCGCCTTACCCTTTGGGGAATGGCACGCTTCCCCGACCAGGGAAACGGTGGTTCGGGATCGTGCCAGCCGATTGCCGGAACATCCATGCAGACCACATGTTGAACTGAATTCAAGGAGATGATTGCGGCGCTGGCCAATCGAACAGCCTTGGTACCTTGCAGTGCCCAATCCGCAGGAGAATTTTTATGCACGATCTGCTTGTCGCTGGACAGCTCTACAGCACCGTAGAGGGCAGCCTTGATGAAGGTCTGATCATGGCTTACGTCGATGGTGAGTTGGACCAGGATGGGCGAAGCTATGTGGAAGCCTTGCTTGCGGGCAATGCCGAGGCGAGGGAAATGGCGGAACTCCTGCGACTGAGTTCCACCCTTGTAAGATCCGCCTTCGTCGAAGAACCGGAGACGCCCACGGCCCGCCTTTCCGTCGTTCCATCGCACACCTCCGGCGCCTCGAGGCCGTCGGTGCCGAGCAGACGCATGCAAAGAAATGCTTGATTGAGGCCGGCTGTCCGGCGCCCTTCCGTCGCCACGGTGGCGCCACCGTCCGCTCATGGCTCGAGCCCGCATCGCGGAAAAAGGAATCTGGAGACCCGCCAAGCCCTTGCGTAGTTTTCGACGCAAGGGCTTTTTTCACTTTCCATGCACGGCTGAAGGCGGCGCGCCAAAGGCAAGCCAACCGAGCCGGCCTCCCATCGAACCGTCGCAGAGGTCTACAACTTACCAGTCACCGACTTAAGTAATATTCAAACTGGCGTGCGGACTTACCTCTCCGCCCTTCGTATATGACCTATCGCAACCTGCCCACTGCCGGCAAAGCACTTGATTCCGCAACACCGAATGTGTTTTCCATTTTATGGATTTTTTCTCGAATAGCTGGATGGTGCCGTGTCACAAGGAAATTCGCTCTTCTGCGAAAAATGGGTAGCTCTGAAATCCCTCCAGAAGAATCCCCAAATTTATCATAACATTTTCCCATTAAGCGTCTGCCGAGACCGAAAAGGCCAAGTTGCCGCGGCGATCTCGCATAATAATTCCGATTGGTACTGGAACTGGGTGGCGGGACCGTGAGAGACAAGATTGTTGCCATTCTGCCGAAGTTGCAGCGCTTCGCACGGGTCCTGACGGGGTCGCGGGATGCCGGCGACGAGTTGGTGCAACGGGCATGCGAACGTCTCCTGCGCAAGCCGGAGGCTTACGACGGCATTCTTTGCCTGGAAAGCTGGATGTACCGCGTGATCAACAATGCCTGGATCGACGAGAAGCGCAGCGCGCGCAACAAGCTGTCGGATCCGATAGAAGCCGGCCTGGAGATCGTCGGGGAGAACGGCGAGAACACGGTCGATGTCCGATCCACCCTGGCCCGGGTACGCCTGGAGATGGCACGGCTGCCAGCGGAACAGCGGGCCGCCCTGATGCTCGTCTGCGTCGACGGGTTGAGCTACCAGGAAGCGGCCAACGTGCTTGGAATCCCGATCGGCACGCTGATGAGCCGCCTTGCCCGCGCCCGCCTTGCCCTGGCGGAACGGATGCGGCAGGCCCATTCAGACAGGGCTTGCACCCCTGTGGGCAAAGTTGGCTGACCCTCTAAAGAATCCAGCAGCCTTTCTGAGCCTATGAGCGAATATCGAGTTCGAGTATCGCCTGAATCGGCGACCATGGAGGGGGTAACCGGCTGACCGCCAAGCTCCGGCTATTTTATGGAACTGGCTCCCGGCGGCGCTCCTGCGTACGGAATGTCCATGATAGAACTGACAGATGAAATCCTCGTCGCGTATGTCGACGAGGAATTGCCCCTAGAGGCGAGGTTGGCCGTAGAGGCCGCCATTGCCCGCGACCCCGTCGCGCAGTCCAAGGTCAGGGACATGCGCGAAACCGCGGCCCTGCTGCGGTCCGCCTTCCCGGAAGAGGAGCCGAGGGACGGCACGGACAATGTCGTCCTGCTCAAGCCCAGGCCCAAGTCGCACCTGGCAAGGAACCCGATCATCCTGGCGGGCCTCGCGGCGGCCGCCATGGTCGCCCTCGTCATCGGCACCGGTCTCTCGGCTTATCCGTCGCACGGCGGGCGCGCCGACTTCATGGCCGACGTCGCGGCCTATCATTCCGTTTACGCAGCGGAAACAGAACATCTGGCCGAAGTCCCCGCATCGCGGAAGGACCATATCGAGGAATGGCTGGGTGCCCGCATCGGACTCCAGTTCACCGTTCCCGACCTGTCGTCCGAAGGCTGGATGTTCGAGGGCGGCAGACTGCTGGCGGAAGCCGATCAGCCGATCGCGCAGCTGCTCTATTCCGCCCCGCACCGGCAGCCAATCGCCCTGTGCATCACCAGGTCCGACCAGACCGAGAGCAGCAATCCGGTCCAGTACGATCCGGGGAAAGGACTGAAGGTTGCCGCGTGGGACGATAGCGGGTACCTATACATTGTAGTGGGCGCCCTTGCTCCGACCGAACTCGACCGACTTACGCAGGAGGTCAGGGATCACTTCCAGCATGCCTGATAAGCGAATTCGAGTTTCCGGTCTCTTTGGTGGCATCCCGGCGGAAACGGTCTGTCCTCAGGAATACGCCGCCGGCCGGATCGTCATCGCATCGAGGGCACTGCCTGGTCAAAAGCTGGAGGAAGTCATGGGGAATCCCCGCCAAGAGGCTCATAGCCTGAAAGCAATCCGTCCGATTGCCGGACGCCGGATACCCGACCGCCGCACGGGCAACCGCAAGCGTCCCTCCGCGGCCGCAGGCTTCACCCTCCTGGAACTGCTGGTCGTGCTCGTCATCCTGGGGCTGCTGGCCTCGGTCACCGCACCGGCCGTCGCGCGTTATCTCAGCGGGGCCAAGGTGGACGCCGCAAAGCTGCAGATCCAGAATCTGTCGACCACTCTCGACATGTACCGGCTGGATACGGGAAGCTATCCGTCCCAGCAGGACGGCTTGAAGGCCCTGGTCGAGCGCCCGTCGAGCACGCAGCGCTGGAACGGCCCCTATCTGCGGAAGGCCGACATGATCAAGGATCCCTGGGGTCAGGAATACAAGTACCGGACTCCGGGAGAGCGCGCCGAGGTCGAGGTGTTCACGCTGGGCGCGGACAAGGCGGTCGGCGGCACCGGGGAAAACCAGGACCTGGGCAGCTGGTGATCCAGTCACCGGTCCCCGTCCCCTTCCGATCATGAAACGACCCGCCGGCTTCACCCTGCTCGAACTGCTCGTCGTCATAACGATAGCCGGGCTGGTGATGCTGGCGGCCCCGCGCCTGGGGGGATCATGGGCCGAGGGCGCGAAGGAAAGGGCCGCCGTACGGGAATTGGGGTCGGCGATGTCCCGCGCGCGCTACATGGCGACGGCGACGCGAAGCCCGGTCGAAGTGCAGTTCGACCTGAAAGCCCGGGAATGGCGAGTCCAGCCCGGCGGAAAAGGGGGCCGCCTGCCCGGTTCCGGTGTCCAGGTTCTCGGAATCGACGGCGGCGCGCCGGGCGACGCCGCGACGGCCGCGATCCGGTTCTATCCCGACGGGGGTTCCTCGGGCGGGACCGTCCTCCTGGATCTGCCCAGCGCCAGCCGCGGGCAGGCGCGGATCGCGGCGGACTGGCTGAGCGGCAGGATCCAGGTCGATGACTGACGTCCTTCCCGTCCGCCGGCAGCCCCGGGCCCTCGGCCGCCGCGCCGGATTCAGCCTGATCGAGGTCCTCGTCGCGCTTGCGATCCTGGGCATCGCGCTGGGTGCCATGCTCCCGCGCCTTTCCTTCGGAAGCCTTGCGTCCGAACGCGCCGAACGCACCGAGGAAGCGGTGATGCTGGCGGAAAGGCTCCTGGCCGAGGTGGGGCGGACCATGGCGATGCCGTCCGGAACGCCCCTCGACGGCACCAGCCCCGACGGGTTCTCCTGGCGCATCGAGACTTGCTGCGTGCGGGCGCTGAGGGACGCCACCGGACGGAACACCACCGGCATCGCCGATGTCCGGGTGGAAGTGTCCTGGCTATCGATGCGGGGCAGCAGGAACATCTCGATGGTGACACGCCGGATGATGCCGGGAGAGGCGAGATGACCCGTCGCCCCGGATTCACGCTCCTGGAGATGCTGGTGGCGATGACGCTCATCGCCTTCATCATGGTCGCCGGCCAGCAGGTGATCGCCCTGGCGGCCCGCGCCGCGGCGCCCCGGGGCGACGGCGGCCATATGTTCCTGACGCAGCGCCAGATCGCCGATTGGCTGGAAACGGCCCTGCCGGTCCGATCGGACCGGCGTGACCGCGCGCCGCTGATCTTCGCCGGAGACCAGACTTCGCTGCGCTTCGTGACCGTCCTTCCACAACGCTTCGGCGTCGCGGGGCCGAACGTCGTCACCCTGGGCGGTGCTCCCGGCGGCCTGCTTGCAAGATGGCAACCGCTCCGCCTCAGCGGTGAGCAGCAGGGGAACGAGCGGCTGATCCTGGAAGGTGTCGAACGGGTCTCGTTTCGCTATTGGGACGGCACCGGCGGGTGGCGTAACGCCTGGCCCGCCGGCCAGCGCCTGCCCGATCTGGTCGAACTGAGCGTGAGCGGCGGTCCCGCCGAGGAGTGGCCGCCGATCGTCGTGGCTCCGCGCAACCGCTGACGTCTAACCGTCTATGGAACGCCAGCCGTACCAGGCGACGGGCTGGCGCGTGTCGCCGGTTATCCTGAAGGATGCCGCGCGCGTCATCTTGATCCCGCTGGGCAGCGCCGCCTCGGCCGTCACCGAGAACATGCGCCGTCGCGAGGGCGCCACCCCGCTGAGCAGCCCGGCAGCCTCGACGGCGCTGCCCAGCCGCTGAAGCCCCGGCGGACTGACGACCGGATCGAACTGTGCCCGTCCGCTGTGCACCGTAAGGAACGGTGCCGCCGCCGCAGCCAGTTCCGGCGTCATGCCAAGGACCTGTTCCAGCTCGCCCACCGTGTCGAAGACGCTGTCCTTCGCGCCCGCCGCCAGTCCGGCCGCGGCATATTCCGGGTCCTCGGCACCGTTGGCCCGGCGCAGATTGTCGATGTCGCGGAAGTCGGCGATGCGTTCGGAAAGCTCCACCGGATCCCCGACGGCGAGGTCCGGGTCGTCCCGTGCCAAGGCTTCGAACAGAAGCGCCAGCAGTTCGGGCTGGGCGCCGTTGAGGTCGATCTTGCCGTCCTCGTCCTGGATCGTCACGTGGATCGGGATATCGTCGATGCGCAGGTCCAATTCCTGCACGCCGGCGAGGTCGGTCACCGGCTGCCCCGAACCGAGGCGTTCCACCATCCGGAACGCCGCCTCCTCAACGGCACCGTCGGCGGCGGCCCGGACCCTGCCCATGTCCAGCGCCCACCTGCTCCGATCGATGTCGAAGCCGGTACGCGACGCCACGATCGCGGTGAACAACCCGACCACCATGACGATCCAGAATACCGCGATCAGGGCAAAACCGGGTCTGCGCATACCATTGCCTCGACGATGCCGACGGGATCCTGAGGTGCCGGCCGTCGTTCGGCCATGGCGAAGCGGCCCCCGGCAAGCAGACGCGCCGATGCCGGGGGCCGCTTCGCTTATCCCACCCGCAGGTGGCGGAACTTTGACGGGACGATGCCGAACACTGCCGGCATCATTCCCGATCAGCTCTTCTTCTGGCGGAAATCGTCGTGGCAGCCGCCGCATGCCTGTCCGACCTGGGAGAACTGCTTGGCGATCGCCGCCCGGTCTTCACCCTGGGACGCCGTCGAGAGCCCGTCGCTTGCCGTCACCAGCCGGTCGGCGGCCTGCTCGAACCGGCCCCACTGCTGCCAGATCTCCGGTTTGGCTTCGCTGTCCTCGATATTGCCGATGCCGGTCGCCGCCGGGAACAGGCTCGGCACGATCTTGTGGGAAGCCTGCGAGATGGCCGCGGCCCCCTCGCGCACTCCCTCGATGCTGCCGCCCTCGTTCTTGACGTAGGCCGAGATCTTCTTCATGGCGTCGCCCATGGACTTCATGGCCGACTCCCGCTCCTTCACGACCGCCTGAGGGTCGGCGGATACGGGCCGGGGCGACTGGGCGGCGGCCTGCCCGGCTGCGGCCGAGATCAAGCCTGCCGCCATGGCGGACAACACCACCTTGCGAAGGCTGCGGCTGCCCGTTTCAAACCTGGTCAATACGACTCTCCTTGTGTTGAACCAACTGCAGGACGATCGTCCCCGGGCCGTTCATCCGTCGGCAGGCGTGATAATCCGTCCTGGTGCACGCGTCGCTTCACTGGACCGGAAGCCCCTGCCGGGTGCCCTGGATAGGCTCCCGGTGGACGACCGGCAGCAAAGCCTGCATACGCGCCCGCAGTTCGTTGGTCATGTCGCGCGCATCCTGGGTCGACTGGACGATCCGGGGGCGCAGCAGGATCAGCAGTTCGGTGCGCCTGACGTCGGTCGCCCTGGTGCCGAACAGCGGCCCGACGACCGGCAGCCTGGACAGGTAGGGGACGCCGTCCATGCCGGCGGTGGCGCCGTCGCGGATCAGGCCGCCCAAGCCGATGGTCTCGCCGCTCCTGACCGCCACCGTGCTTGCGATCCGGCGCTGGGCGATGGTCGGGGCGTCGATCTCGGACGTGGTGGTCACCGTCGCCTCGGAGACGTTCTGCTCGATCTCCATCCTGACCATGCCGCCCTCATTGACCCGCGGGACAACCTGGAGCGTGACGCCGGTGTCCACGTACTGGACCGAATTGACGATCGGCGCGTCGGGATTGACGACGCTGACCGCCTGCTGGACGGGGATCGGCACGCTGTCGCCGACCTGGAGCAGCGCGGTCTGGTTGGTCAGCGCCAGGACCTGCGGCGACGAGATCACCCGCACGTCCGTGACCGATTCCAGCGCGCGCAGGACGACCCGCGCGTCCGGCGTGTTGAAGGCGACGGCGAAGCCCGGCAGCGCGGGCTGCGGCGTGGCACTCGCGCTCTGGCTCAGCAGGGCCTGGAAGTTGCCGCTGTTGAAGAACCATTGCAGGCCGTACTGGAGCGTATCGTTCAGGGTCACCTCGGCGATGGTCGCCTCGATCAGCACCTGGAGCGGCTGGGTGTCGAGCTGGCGGAGCGCGTTCTCGATGCGGCGGTATTGCTGCCGGGTACCCTGGACGATCAGTGCGTTGCGGCTGTCGTCGGCGATGATCCGCAGGCCCGGTGCCGCCACGGCCGTGAAGCCGCTGCCCTGCCCGCCGACACCGCCGTCGACCCCGCCGCCGAAGCCCGTGCCACCCTGGCCGCCGATGCCGCCGCCGCCCAGGGGATCGCTGCCGAACCCTCCCTGGCCGCCCTGTCCCAGTCCTCCCTGACCCAATCCACCTTGCCCCAGGCCGCCCTGGCCCAATCCTCCCTGCCCAAGCCCTCCCTGCCCCAGCCCTCCCTGGCCGGAGAATCCGCCCTGCCCGCGCCGGGTCAGGCTGGACTGCGTGAGTTGGCGCGACTGGAGCCCGGGAGCCACCCCGCCGATCTGCTGCCCGGTCGGTTCGGCACCGAAGATCTGCCCCAACGCCGTGGCGAGATCGGCGGCCCTGCCGTTCTGGACGGGATAGACGAAGAGTTCCGGGTCGGACCCGCCGCCCTCCTGGTCCAGCCGCTCGGCCCAGTTCAGCATGCGGTCGATCATGTCGGCGTTGCGCGTCACGATGACCAGGGCGCTCATGCGCTCGACCGGCACGAAGCGGACCTCCTGGTTCCCCTCCTCCGACCCGAAGATCGCCGTCAGCTCCTCGGCCATCGCCGCGGGAGCCGCGTAGCGGAGCGGCTTGAGCGCGAAGGACATGCCCTGAAGCTGGTCCAGGTCGATCGCCTGCACGGTCGCTTCCATCAGGTCGAGCTGCGGCCCCGATCCGGCGAGCACCAGCAGGTTCCGCTTGGGATCGACCGACACCACGGCCCCCCGGGGCGTCAGCGGCGCCAGCAGCTCGGACGCCTTCGAGGCCTCGATATGCCGCAGCGGCAGGACCCGGATTCCCATGCCCGGACCGCCGGTCAGGGTCGGGCCGTTGGTCAGGGCCGACTCCGCCGGAACGACCTGATAGCCGTTGGGGAACGGGACCAGCGCGACGCCGTGCATCTGGAGCACGCGCTCGACCAGCGGCAGGACGTCGGCCCGCGGGATCGCCCCCCGGGTATCGACGCTCACGGTTCCCTCGATCCTCGGATCGACCGCATAGGTCAGCCCGAGGATGTCGCCGAGCACGGCGCGCGCGAACTCCCTGATGTCGGTGTCCGGAAAATTCAGCTCCACGCTCTCGCCGGTCGGCGTCGGGCGCGTCGCGGTCGCCGGCATCTGGATGCGCAGCCCGCCCCGCTCGACATAGGTCGGCCGCCTCGGCGGTTCTTCCCGGCCGCCGGGAGCGGGTCCGAGACCGCCGGGCGGAACGAGCGACGTCGGCTGACCCGATGTCCCGCCGTCCGGGCGCATCAATTCGGACATCCGTTCGTCCAGGTTGTTCCGCGCCGTGCCCTGCGCGCATCCAGCCAGAAGGGCCAGGACGGCACAGGCGGAAATTCCCAGTCGGAGACCGGATGGAGCGGGTCTTTGCTGTGTCGTCATCGATCGTTCACCGACTAAAAGCAACCAGGGTTCAAGGGAAGACCTGTGTCGGAAACCGAAACTTCCGTCGGTCACCGAGCCTTACACTCGCCGATGGAACCGGCTCATTTGTTCTATCACTCATGATCCGGTTACGAGAAAAGCTCATCGGAAGGGTAGTGGAGGTAGGTTCCGTCACTCTTGTTCGGAAATCCCAAGCGTCGACCGGGAACCAAAGATATCCATCATTCGAGTGAACGGGCGAAAAAGGAGTAGATCCAGACTGGTCTCCCGGGCTCAACGTCTTGCGCAGCTTGGCTTGCAAGCGGCGCGTACTTCATCTGCTCTCCTCCGGTTCAGCAATGTTTTCCCATTGCATTCAGCCGGAAGTATCCTGGACAGTGCCGCCCCGAATCGGTGCGGCAACTCCCCGGCAGGTGGAAAATGCATGCCGGCGTTCTGCATGACCAGTACATCTTTAGGCACATTTGGGGGATCGAGGTCCCGACGGCCCGCCACGATGCAGCGCAGCCACAAGGCAAAAGGGCGTAGTGCGGGAATAAATTCGACCGCTGCCCGTCACCACACGGGTATCATCGCGCCGATGCAGTGATCCTGCACGTCCACGAAAACGGACCGGAATAAGCAGGTGGAAGGGTTGGAGTTACTTCTGATTGCGTCAGCCCCGCTGTGCGGCGGTATCGTCGGCGTGCTGGTCGACCGCTATCCCGCTCCGCCGGGCGGGGATGACGCATGCCCGGAGGGTGCCGAGGGAGAGCCCGCCGCCCTGCGCAGCCTTCATCCTTCCATCGAGGCGGCCTGCACCCTGGCGGCCATCGTGGCCGCCGTCCTCCTGCCGACGCCCCTGTCGGTCTTCGCGGCCATCCTGGGCTGGGCCCTGCTCGGCCTGGCGCTGATCGACCTCCGCTACCTCGAAGTCCCGGACGCGGTTTCCCTGCCACTCATTCCCGCCGGTTTGGCGGTCACCTGGTGGGTGGAGCCGCAGGCGGTTCCGGCACATGCCGCCGCCGCCGCCATCGGTGCCGGCGTCATCTGGCTGCTGGGCGCGGCCTACCGCACCATCCGGGGGCACGAGGGCATCGGCGGCGGGGATGTCCGCCTGTTCGCCGTGGCCGGTGCCTGGGTCGGGCTGGTGGCCCTGCCGGGCGTCCTGTTCCTGTCCGGCGTCTTCGGCCTGCTCGCCGCGGCGTTGCTTGTCCGCGGCGGCCGGGTGGAGCCGGACGGCCGCATTCCATTCGTCCCTGCATTGTCCGCCGCATTGTGGGTGGTTTTCCTCGTTCCCGAACTGGTGCAGCCATGATGAGCCTCGCAGACAGCCCGATCGCCATGCCCTCCGCGGGGATTCCCGCGGACGCTCCCCAGGATGCGTTCGCGGCCGACCTGCTCGCGTCCGGACATCTGTCGCCGGCATCGCTGGAGCGTGCCCGCCGGGCGGCGTCGGAAAGCGGGATCGGTCTGCCGACCGCGGTCGTCAACCTGGGCATCGTCCCGGAGACCATCGTCGCCGAGGCGCTGGGCCGTGCGCTCTCGCTCCCCCTGGTCGAACCCCACGAGTGGCCCGACGAGGCGGTGGGCGAGGCCAGTCCGCGCTGGATGGAGCAGGCCCGGATCCTCCCTCTCCGGGTGGAGGAGGATCATGTCGTGGTGGCGTCGGCCGACCCGACGGATTCCGGCGCGCTCCAAGCGGCGGGACTGCTGTTCGACCTGCCCGTCAGGATCCGGATCGCGACCCAGTCCGATATCCGGAAGGCGGTGGCCAAGCTGCGCGACGGAGCCCCCTCGGACACCCACGTCACGACCGTGGCCGGCGACGACGATCTCCAGCGCCTGAAGGACTTGGCGAGCGAGGCGCCGGTCGTCCGGTTCGTCAACCACATGATCGTCCAGGCGGTGGAGAGCCGCGCGTCCGACCTCCATCTGGAAAGCCACGAGGGCGGACCGGTGCAGTGGCTCCGCATCGACGGCGACCTCACCCAGACCGAGGCGCCCGCGCCGGTCCTTCACCGGGCCGTCGTGTCCCGCATCAAGATCCTGGCCGGCATCGACATCGCCGAACGCCGCCTGCCCCAGGACGGCCGCATCAAGATGACCGTCGGCGGCCGTCAGGTCGACCTGCGCGTCGGCATCGTCCCGACGCTTCACGGCGAGAGCGTCGCCATCCGCGTGCTCGACCGCAGCTCCGTGGCGCTCGATTTCGGAAAGCTCGGCTTCACCGGACCGGTCCTCGACAAGTGGCTGGAGGCGGCGAACCGGCCCTACGGAATCGTCCTGGTGACGGGGCCGACCGGCAGCGGCAAGACGACCACGCTCTACAGCTCGCTGCTCCGCGTCTTCGTGCCGTCCCGCAAGTACTTCACCATCGAGGACCCGATCGAGTACCAGCTGCCGGGGGTCAACCAGACCGAGGTCAAACCCGGGATCAAGCTGACCTTCGCCTCGATCCTGCGGGCCTTGCTGCGGCAAAATCCGAACGTCATCCTGGTCGGCGAGATCCGCGACCGCGAGACGGCGCAGACCGCGATCGAGGCGTCGCTCACCGGCCACCTGATCATGTCGACGCTGCACACCAACGACGCGCCCGGCGCCATAACGCGCATGCTGGAGATGGGCGTCGAGGATTACCTCCTGGCGTCCACCCTCAACGCCGTGCTGGCGCAGCGGCTCGTGCGGACCCTGTGCCCGGACTGCCGCGAGCCCCATCCCTACGCGGACGCGATCGTCCAGCGGTTCGATCTCGGCCGCTTCGCCGACGGCGGGCGGGCGCAGCCGATGCACGCGCCCGGATGCCCGACCTGCCGCGGCACGGGCTGGCGCGGCAGAACCATGATCACCGAGCTGATGGTCATGACCGACCGGATGCGCGCCGCGGCCATGGCCCGCGGCGAGGCTTCCCGGCTGGCCGAGATCGCGCGGGAGGAGGGCATGGAGACGCTGTTCGAGAGCGGCCTGCGCAAGGTCGCGGATGGCTCCACGACGGTGGAGGAGGTCCTGCGGGCGACCCTGCAGGGGGCCTCCTGATGCCCGTCTTCCAGTTCGAGGCGGTCGAGCGCGACGGCAAGGTCGCCGTCGGCACCCTCAGCGCCGCGGACAGCGAGGCGGTCGCGCGCCAGCTCCAGGAACGGGGCGCCGTGCCGCTCCGCATCGAGACGGGCCAGGCCGCCGCCTCCGGATTCGCCATCAGCCGCAAGTCCCTGCCGGCAGCCAAGCTGTCGCGCTTCGCCCGCGAACTGGCGCTCCTGCTCGATGCCGGCCTGCGGCTCGACCAGGCGCTGGCGTCGGTCGCCCGGTCGCGCGACCTCAAGCCCATGGCTCCGGCCCTGGCCGTCGTGCTGGAGCAGGTCCGGTCGGGCATCCCTTTCAGCGAAGCCCTGGAGCAGCGGCCGGAGATCGCGCCCCCTTACGCCATCGGCATGATCCGCGCCGGGGAGGCGGCCGGCGCGCTCGCCACCATCCTGCGCAGCCTCGCCGATCTCGCCGATCGGCGCGCGAGGTCCGCCAAGGCCGTGCGGGCCGCCCTGACCTATCCGGCGATCCTGGCGGTCACGGCCGCCGTCTCCATCGCCACCCTGTTCACCGTCGTGCTGCCCCAGCTCGAGCCTCTGTTCGAGGGGGCCGGCGACCGCCTGCCGACCATGACCGTCGTGGTGCTGGAGGCCAGCCGCCTGTTCCGCGAATACGGGCTCTATGCGCTGGGCGCGCTGGTCGCGGCGGCGATCGCCATCCGCGTCTCGCTGAACGCTCCGGAGACGCGCCGCGCGCTGCACGGGGTGCTGCTGCGGGCGCCGGTGGCCGGCAGCCTGATTCGCCGGATCGAGGGCGGCCGGTTCGCCCGGCTGTTCTCCACCCTGGTCGGCGCCGGCCTGACGGCGGCCAACGCGCTCGAACTGGCCCGCGGCGGCGCCACCAACATGGCGTTCGCCGATGCGCTGAAGGATGTCCGCGGCGCCCTGGTCGAGGGCCGCGGCATCGCCGAGCCGCTGGCCGCCACGCGGATCTTCCCGGCCGTCCTGCTCGACCTGGCCCGCGTCGGCGAGGAGAGCGGACGGCTCGGCGAGGTCCTGGGACACGCCGCCAACATCCTGGAGGAGGAGGCCGAGAGCGAGATCCAGCGCGGCATCGCCCTGCTGGCGCCGCTGCTGACCATCGGCCTGGGCGGCGTGATCGCCTTCGTCATCGCGTCCGTCGTGATGGCGATCCTCAGCATGAACTCGATCGCCATGTAAGGGGACGCGGCGGAACGGCGGACAGGTCGGACCCGCCGCCCGCCGCTCCGGGTCAGGCCGCTCGCGGCCGTCGCCTGCCGGCGACCAGCAGGTAGTCCAGGACGGCCATCACGACCAGCGAGATCCCAACCAGGGGGAACAGGATTCCGCCGATCATCAGGATCGCCAGGACGCCACGCAGGACACCCCGTTCCGCGGGCATGGGCGGGACGCCGAGCGAGCGGGCCGGCCGGCGCTTCCACCACATGACGCCGGCGGAGACCGACAGCAGGACGATCGCGACGCAGACCAGCAGCATCACGACCTGGTTGGCGACGCCGAACTCCTGCCCCATGTGGACGTTGATGCCCCATTCCAGCGCGCGGCCGAGCGGGCCGTAGTCGGCATAGCTCATGTCGATCAGCGGCTTGCCCGAGTACTGGTCCAGGTGGACCACCCGCTGCTGCGACAGGTCGTCCGGGTAGGCCGACCCGGTATAGACTCCCGTAGGGCCGCCGGGCAGGCCGACCGCGTATCCCGGCGCCATGCCGAGCCGGTCGAACGCCGCGACCGCGCCGTCCAGCCCGATCGGCCCGCCGCCCGCCGGGGCGGACTCCGGCATGCGGGCCTGCTCCAGCGACCAGCTCGTCGGTCCCGACGCGTGCGCCAGATGCTCGTCGGACATCGGCACGGCGACCCGCACGCCCGCGGGATAGCCGAAATTGGAGCCGTTGGCCCATCGGTTCACATAATCGCCCCAATAGGCCGACCACGGCATCCCGGTGACCGCCAGGAACACGATGAAGCCGCCGACGAAAATCCCGGTCACGGCGTGCAGGTCACGCTAGAATACCCGCTGGTGCCGTGTGCCGCGGACCGTCACGACGCCGCCTTCCCGTTTGCGCGGCCACCAGAGATAGATCCCGGTACCGACCAGCAGGATGGTCCAGCCGCCGGCGATCTCGATGGCCGCATTGGCCACGGGTCCGAACCAAGCGAGGCTGTGCAGCTGGCGGACCACCCACATCACCGAGCCCTTGTCGGGGATATCGCCGAGTACCCGCCCGGAGTAGGGATCGACGAAGACCGACAGCTTTCCTGCCGCCGTCTTGACGCCGACCTCGGCGGAGGACTGCGGATCGGCCGGCGGCGTGTACTTGACCGCGGTGCCAGGATAGGCCGCCAGTGCGGCGTTCACCAGGACCGATGGCGCCGCCCGCTCCGCGGCCGTGACTTCCACCTGCTCGAGATCGCGGTAGAGGAAACCATCGATCTCGTCCCGGAACAGGTAGGCCGCTCCCGTCACCGCGAGAAGGATGAGGAACGGCAGCACCAGCAGGCCGGCATAGAAGTGCCAGCGCCAGACGGCGCGGTAAACGCTCGAAGAGGAGATGGATACCGGCCGCGACGGGACGGATCCGAGGGAAGTTTCTGTCATGGTCGAATTCCGATGGCATGACGCGCGCGGGCAGGCTCACCGCCACGCGGGGCGTCCTTGTAATTCTCGAGTCAGCTGGTTCGCGATCAAGCCATCGGAGGGGGAGCCCGCGGGCGCAGCGCCGTCAGGAAGTGTCTTGCCGCCTGCGTCCCGTCGCGCCGGGCATCGTCCACCGCTGCGGGCTGCGGGCAAGGTGCTGCGGGTTGGTCGTCCGTCGGCGGCAGGGGCGGAGCGGTTCCCGAGCAGACGGCGCACAGATTGCAGATTTGCCCGGATTGACCATGTCCCGGCTTCTCCTGCGAAGCCGGCTTGAGGCCGTGCTCCGCGTGCCGGTGTGCCGACGGCGCATCGGCCGTCCGGGCTGCGGCGCGGTGGTCGCCGGACAGGAGCGGTGCCGCCGCATGGCGGTCGCCCATCGGCACGTGGCCGGCCAGGATCAGCTGGACGGCTGCGGCGAACAGCGCGAGCAGAACGATGGCGACGCGCGAGCGATTCCTGCCGGCAACGGACCGAACTCCGCCATGCCTTGGAACAAGCCTCGAAGCTTTGCCGCGGGATCTCGCCATCGATCCGTCTGCCTGACGATCCGCCGATAGGGTGGATTAACAGGTGCAGGACGAGTGGTCTAGCGAACTTATTCCGTCCCTACGACCAAGTTCGGGCGCCGACGCGGAAAGCGCTCGGCCGAGCCGCCTAAGTCGCGCACCGCGAATGTCCAGGACCCGAAAGTAGGGGGTCCAACCACATGAAGGGACATGCCCCTATAACCGTCGGAAGGAACTATCTCCTGGAGCGGTAATCCCTGGAATAACGGGAATATGGACTCACGCGGTTCGTCATCACCACGAACACGGCAGAGAAATGGCGAGGCCGACGTGTCCGGAAGTCAGAAAGACATCGGGTTCATCGGCGTCCTTATCCGGAGGAATGATAAAAGTTCAAGAACCCGGCTTTCATTTTTGACTATGTAGTATAAGTTGCTGTAACTGGCCAAATTCACAGTCTGCAGCGGCAAACCAAGCATACATCACCAGCACAATCCTGACGGAGCAAAGGGATTCCTTTTGTCCGATCGTCCGAACGCGTGCCGTTCTGAGCAGAATTCAAGGAGTGAGAACTAATGCGCAGGCGCGAATTCCTCAAGTACGGCGGTGCCTTTGCGGCGTTTGCCACGACCTCCACCTCCCTTCCGACGATCCTTTCGGCGCAGACGTCCGAAGATGCACCGACCGGCGAAGAAGCCGATTTCGATCTGGAGATCGTCGACGTCGACGTCGAACTGATCGACGGCAGCATTGTCCCGATGTACGCCTTCTGCCACGCCGGAAAGCCCCCGACCATCCCCGGCCCCATCCTCCGGGTGACCCAGGGCGACACCGTCCGCATCGACATCCGCAACTCCAGCGCCCAGTCCCACGGCTTCCAGATCATGGGCCAGAGCAATGCCGTAGTCTCCGGATTGGCTCCCAGCGACGGCGACGGCGAGGACAAGGCGCGGATCGAGTTCGTCGCGACGAAGCCGGGAACCTATTTCTACGTCGATTGCGACAACTCCCCGATCAACCGCGTGCTGGGACTTCACGGGGCGCTGATCGTGGAGCCGAAGAACGGCTATGCCGACGGTGCGGCCCGAAAGAAGCCGATGCCCTATGCTCCGGGCGCGGCCACGCCCGCCATGAAGTCGCTGTTCACGGCGTTGGGTGAAGCGACGATCGACGGCAAGCCCGCCCGCTTCCCCGGCAAGCCGTGGCAGAAGGGACGGGAATATGTCTGGATCTTCAACCAGATCGACCCGGTCATGTGCCGGCGGATCGGAGCCGGGGAACTGGTGACGCCGGCCGAGTTCCAGAGCCAGTTCCATCCCCGGTACTTCACGATCAACGGCCTGTGCGGGCTGGACTCCGCCCATGACAAGGCGACCTGCCCGACCGGCCATGTCGGCGAGCCGGCGCTGATCCGCAGCATGAACGCCGGCCTGGCGACCCACAGTCCGCATATCCACGGAAACCACGTCTTCGTTCTGACCGAGAGCAACAACAACGGCGTCCCGATATACCAGGCCAGCCTGAGGGAGCACGATGTCTGGACGATGCCGCCGATGGAGATCAAGGACGTCCTGCTGCCGTACACGGCGCCGCCCGACGTGCCGCCGGCACCCTGGCGGATGGTTCAGGAGAAATACCCTCTGCGCTATCCGATGCACTGCCACAACGAGATCTCCCAGACCTCCGCAGGCGGCTCCTATCCGATGGGCCTGGTCACGGACTGGCATATCGACGGTCCGTTGAGCACCAGCTGAGCCGTCGGACGGCCTTCCGGACCGCTCCGGCAGGCCGTCCGTCCCGCATCCCGAGATACGCCACGCCCCGGTTCAACCGATAGAACGCCAGACGGACTCGCCGCGACGGCGCTGCGCAGAGTCCCGAGCGTCCTGGAGAGCAGAGAATGACGACCATCTACCGCCCGATCTCCGATCCCCTCGAGTTCGATACCTTCGGCTGCCATCCCTTCGAGAACGACCCCGCCACGCCCGACCGGACCAGCCGCCAGGTTTTCCTGCGCCGGCAGGTGGCCGACTGGAACGTCGACATGAAGGACGGTTCGCAGATCCAGTTCTGGGGCTTCAAGGATCCCGACGTTTCCGGCAGCGATTCCCCCTGGCCGTCCAAGATGATCCGGGTGAAGCAGGGCCAGGTCTTCCATTGCGAGTTCAAGCCGACCAAGGGTGCCCATACCATCCATTGGCACGGCATCGAGCCCACTTCCATGAACGACGGGGTCGGCCACACCTCGTTCGAGGTCAAGAGCAGCTACACCTACCAGTGGTGCGCCCATCAGGCCGGCACTTATCTCTACCACTGCCACAAGAACACGATCCTTCATTTCGAGATGGGCATGTACGGCGTGCTCATCGTCGATCCGCTCACCAAGAGCCCGGACACGAACAACCCGAACTACCTCTACGACCCCGTCGCGGGTGACTCCGCGCCCGGCATCACCCTTGGCGCGCCCTACTCCGCCGAATCAATCCTGGTCTTCGACGATGTCGACCCGGTGTGGCACAAGCTCGACCACAATGCCGGCATGTGCGGCGACGATGTCGGCCTGGACAAGTTCAACCCGACCTATTTCCTGATCAACGGCGTCCACAACGGCAGGACCCAAACGGACTCGCGGACCGTCACGCGGATGACCGCCGGGCGCAACCTGATGCTCCGCATCGCCAACGCCTCCTACAGCCGGCTGCATATCACCCTGCCGTTCAACTGCTACATCGTCGAGGTGGACGGCCGTCCCCTGCGGACCAACCGCGCCAAGGGCTGGTTCTCGACTCCGGAGTACAAGGCGGCGGGCAGCAAGCTCGAAGTCGCCGTCGCCCAGCGCTACGCCATCTGGGCACCCCAGGTTCCGCGCGGCGATCATCTGATCACCGGCAGCTTCCATCACTGGATCACCAACAAGCGGCACTTCGACGGCACCGCCAGCGCCAAGGTCGTGGCTCTCTGAGCGGAAGGAGTTTCGAGCATGCGAACCATCACTTTGCCGAAGGGTGCCGGGCGGGCGGCGATCCTGGCCGTGCTGCTGGCGGGCGGTTCCGCCCTCTGGCTCGGCACCGCAGCGCCTTCCGCCCGGGCGGAAGGCGGCCATGCGGGACATTCCGAAGCGGCGACCCCGGAGGCCGCCGCGGCTTCCGCGAGCCACGGCGGATACGGCGCCCACAGCGGCTGGCCCGAGCCGCATCAGCTGGGCGGCGACTTCAGCCTGACCGACCATACCGGACGCAAGGTGACGCTGGCCGATTTCAAGGGCAAGGCGACCGCCTTCTACTTCGGCTACACGCAGTGCGACGACATCTGCCCGATCATCGGCACCAAGCTGGGCATGGCGGTCGACCTGATGGCCGACAAGGCCGACCAGGTCAACATCGCCATGATCAGCGTGGACGACCGCAACGACGGGCCGGAGCAACTCGCCTCCTTCGTCGCCAAGCAGCATCCGCGCCTGATCGGCCTGTCCGGCAACCGGCGGGAAATCTACGAAGTCGCGGCGAAGTACCGGGTCCGCCGCGACTACGTGATGCAGAACCAGCTTGCCAAGGAAGGCGAGCAGCCCGCCGGTGGCCATGACGCCGCGGAGGCGACTTCGCATGCTGGCCATGGCTCGGCTGGCCACGGCCAGCACGGGGAGGAAACGACTCCGGTCACTCCGGTCTCCGCCGACGCAGGCACCGCGGCAGCCGCTTCGGAGCCGGCGAACGAGCCGCGGAAGCCGGGCGAGCGTATCAGGATCCGGTCGGCCTCCGACGACGCGACACGGCTCCACAACATGGCGATGGCGCACACCACGCACATCTACCTGTTGAACAAAGAGGGCCAAGTTGTCCGATATATTTACCCAAGTATGTCGCCCGAACAGCTTGCCAAGCGCCTCACCGACCTGATCAATGAAGGCTGATCGCCGTCGACACGACACGGCGGATGATCGCGATTGGAGAAGTTGTTCATGGCCGCGACTGGCACGCTTACAGAGACCGCATTGAAGGGCTGGCGCTGGTGGACCGGCGAGTTGAGCTCCCTCGTGCCGCGCAGGCTCCGTACCCTGGTGCAGTCGAAGGACCTCCGCGTCGAGCTTGCGGCGGACGCGATCACCGTCCGCCGTTCGGCCCGCTCATCGTCGACCTTTTCCCTGCCGCTAGCGCCGGATGACAGGGAAGCCCTGAAGCGGTTGCTGAAGCGCCGCCGCATCGCGGTCGTCTTCGCGGCGGGCCGGGCCGTCACCTGTCCGGTGGAACTGCCGCTCGCCGCGGAGCGTTCGGCCCTCCAGGCCCTTCGCTTCGAGGTCGACCGGCGAACCCCGTTCAAGGCGGACCAGGTCCATCTCGGGTATCGCGTCCGGCAGCGCGACGCCGCCGGCCGGCGGCTCGTCTTGGACATGATCTGCGTTCCGAAACGCCTGCTCGACCCGATCCGCGAAATCCTGGCGGACGCCGAGGCCTCCATCGGGTCCCTGTCGGTCGACCTTCCCCAGGGCACCGTCGATCTCGGCTTCGGCGCCGCCCGGCCCGCGGCCGGCGGCGCCGGCCGGATCGTCGCATTGGGCTGGGCGATCGGCCTGGGCGCGGCCCTGGCCGGCGTCCTGGTTCCCCTGGTCCGTCTGGAGACGACGGCCGAGACCCTGGAAGCAGAGGTGGCCGACCTGCGCCTGAAGGCCGCGAAGGCCGGCGACCTGGAGCGCCGCATCTCCGAGATCGCTGCCCGCGAGCAGGCGCTGGACGCTTTTCTGGCCGACAAGGTTCCGCTCGTCCTGCTGGCGGAACTGGCCCGCATCACGGGCGACGATACCTACCTGACGGGCTTCCGGTTCGACGGTCGCACCGTGCAGATCGACGGTTCGACCAGATCGGCCGCCGGCGTCGCCGAGGTGATCGAGGGGTCGGCCCATTTCCGCAACCCGGTCTTCCGCACGGCAGTCGTCCCCTCGGGCGATGCGGGCGAGGATTTCTCCCTCAGCTTCGAGCTGGAGCGTGCGGCACCGGAGGGCCGATGAACACCTTGACCATTTCACCCCGACTTTCGAAGCTGCTGGCGCTGACGATCCTCGTCTCACTGGTCATGGGATCGGTCAATCTCGTCGTCATTCCCTTGCTGGACCGCTTCGAGGCGGCCCAGGCCAGGCTGGCCGACGCCGCGGCCTGGCGGGCGCGCCTGACTGCCGCGGTTAAGCGGATTCCCGTGCTGGAGCAGACGCTGCAGGAAACGCAGGACGCCGCAGGCAGCCGCAAGGGCATCCTGCGCATCGAGAACGAGGCTCTCGGGTCCGCCGAGTTCCAGAAGCTCATCCAGAAGCTCGTGGCGGAATCCGGAATCCAGCAGCGCAGCATCCAGCCGGTGCCGGCACGGCGCGAGCACGATGCGGTCCAGCTGGGCATCCGCGTGAGGGCCGCCGGCGACGAGGCATCCTTGGCAAGGCTTCTCGGTGCCGTCCAGCAGCACGATCCGTCGCTCGCCGTGCGCAGCCTTCACATCGCCGCCGATTCCAGCCGGGGAGACCCGTCCGCAGAGCCCCCCCGGATCGACATTCAGGCGGATTTCGACATCCTGGCCATCGAGGACCGCAAGTAATGAGCCCTTCCTCCCCCCTTCTCATGTCGTTGTTCGCCATGGCAGCCGGCGGCATGGTGCTGGCCCAGGGACTGGGCTGGCAACCGGAAGAGCCGGCGGTGAACATTCCGCCGGCATCGTTCGAGGCGGAGCGGGTTCGGTCCCATGACACGGGCGGCCAGGTCGCCGCCGACATCGACGAGCTGCTGCAGAGGCCCGCCTTCACGCCCGGACGGCGCCCCCACGTCCCGTCGGCGGCCGAGGCCGCCGCGGAGGCGGAGCCGGCCCAGGCCGACGTGCCCGTGCCGCAGGTTCTCGGCGTTGCCGTCTCGTCGGCCCGGGCGGTGGCGGTCGTCATGGACGCCGACGCCGGCCGGACCCGCCGCGTCGCGCCGGGGGACGAACTCGCCGGCTGGCGCGTCGTCGCGATCGACCGCGAAAGGGTGACCTTCGGATCTGACGCGGTGCAGGCCGTCGTCTACCTGAAGCGGTCGGGCGACCAGCAGCGGGTGGAGGTTACGCCCACCGTGTCCGAAGTCGCCGAACGGGATCCGCGGGAACCGTCGCAGAAGCCGGAACCGGGCCCCCTCTTCTGAGACGTCCTGATCAAACCTGACGGGAGGCGCACCAGCCCTGCGGCCGCTGCCGACATGCCGTCAGGTCCAACCTGAACAGGTACCCGGGTCACGGGAGAGTATCCCGAAGTAGCCCGACCGGATCCGGATAGATATAAGCCCAATAAAAGGACAAGTGCCGGGAATTTCGTCGTCGATGGATCGTCATCCCCCTGAACGCGTCCCCGGTCCGTAAACCGGCATAGACGCACCCGTTGAACCGGTTTCAGGGAAACGTCATTCATGCGGCTCGCCCCACGCCACTGGCTCTTGTCAGCCTCGACATGTCTCATTACCGCTGCGACGGTGACAGGCCTCTGGTCGTCGCTGGCGGTCGCTCAGACCGTGTCGGATGATCCGGCCGACGAGATCGAGATCATCGACGAGATCGAGGACACGGAACCCGACGACGAGGTCATCGACGTCAACGAACCTGATGACCGTCCCCTGGCATCCCTGAAGGGTTATGCACCGCCGATGCCCGACCTGACCGGCATCGTCAGGAACGCAGCCTGGGCCAAGGCCGCCGGCAAGGCGCTGTTCTGGGACCAGCAGATCGGAAGCGACACGGTGGCCTGCGCCAGCTGCCACTTCCGGGCCGGGGCCGATCCGCGCGTGACCAACCAGCTCAACCCCGGCCTCAACGCCGGAGACAAGATGTTCGGCTCCACGGCCGGCACCGGGCTGATGGGCTCCGGCCAGCCCGCCGGCCCCAACATCACCCTGAAGCCCGAAGACTTCCCGTTCCGCAAGCTGCAGAACCCGAACAACGCCAAGAGCAAGGTGCTGTTCGACACCAACGACGTGTCGGCGTCGCCGGGCACCTTCGCCGGCGACTATGTCGGCACGATCGAACGGCCCAAGCAGCGGCCGCGGGCCACCAATACCGATCGTTGCAGGATGACCACCGACGAGGTGTTCAACGTCCTCGGCCATGGCACGCGCAAGGTCGAGCCCCGCAACTCGCCGACCGTCATCAACGCGGTGTTCTATCACCGTAACTTCTGGGACGGCCGGGCGAACAACCTGTTCAGCGGCGTCGGCGTGTTCGGCCGGCGCGACATCCGCAACGATCCGGCGGCGCGCCTGCTTGTCTTGAAGCCGGACGGCTCCGTCGCCTTGCAGAACGTCCGGCTGGAGAACGCGAGCGCCGCGTCGCAGGCGGTGGGTCCGCTGCTCAGCGACTTCGAGATGTCCTGCACCGCGCGGACCTTCGCCGATATCGGCCGCAAGATGATGGCCCAACAGGCGCTCAAGCTCCAGACGGTCCACATCGGCGACAGCCTGTTCGGATCGGGCGGCCCGGTCGGCGACATCATCAGCGCTTCGAAGATCGGCCTGAAGCACACCTACGGCGAAATGATCCAGCGGGCATTCGCCAAGCGTTTCTGGGGATCGCCCGACCGCTTCAAGTTCGTGACCAACCCCGAAGACGGGTCCGTCAGCCTGGTCAAGGATCCCAACGGCTACACCCAGATGGAGCTTAACTTCCCGCTCTTCTTCGGCCTCTCGGTCATGCTGTACGAGGCCACGCTCATCTCCGACGACAGCCCGTTCGACCGCGGCCAGCTCACCGCGCAGCAGCAGCGCGGCAAGGAGATCTTCGAGGGCAAGGGCAAGTGCATCGCCTGCCACGACGGCCCGCTGATGTCGAAGGCGGCCCATGTCTCTACTCCGGGAAAGCAGCCCAAGCTGGTCGAGCGCATGCCCATGAGCGACGGCAACCCCTCGCTTTATGACAACGGCTTCTACAACATCGGCGTCCGGCCGGTGCAGGAGGATCTGGGTGTCGGCGGCACGGATGCCTGGGGCAAGCCGCTCTCCTTCTCCCGCCAGTGGGTCCAGGGGCGGAAGCTCGACTCCTTCCTGATCAACGCCTGCGACTTCGAGGTTCCGTTCCCCGGGCAGGAACTCGTCGGCTGCAAAGGGGACGTCGTTCCGCCGGGCATCAACCTGAGGGACGAGCGCCTGGCCGTGAACGGCGCCTTCAAGACCCCCACCCTGCGGAACGTGGCGCTGACGCCCCCCTATTTCCACAACGGCGGACAGGCCACGCTGCAGCAGGTCATGGCCTTCTATAACCGCGGCGGCGATTTCAGCAGCGCCACCAAGTCCCCCGACGTGACCCCGCTGGGCCTGACCCTGGCCGAACAGGATGCGCTGGTGGCCTTCATGCAGTCGCTGACCGACGAGCGGGTCCGGTGCTCGCGCGCGCCCTTCGACCACCCCGAACTCCTGGTCCCCGACGGCCACAAGCCCGATACCGTGAAGGCGGACGGCCGCCTGGCCGACCGGCTGCGGGTGCTGAACGCCACCGGCGCGGCCGGCTACCCCTCCGACAAGTGCCCGTCCAACACCGGCAACCTCTTCGACATGGCACGCAACATCAACGGCCTGCCGATCAAGTAAACGGAGCTGCGAGGACGATCCATCGGGCGGAAGCCCGGGCCAGGCGGCAACCGCCCGGCCCGGGCTTCTTTCCTTTCCGGAGCGCCTTCATGCACAAGTACGCGCTCGGCTCCGCAGGCGCCGACGTGACCCGCTCCAGGGCAATGCCCGGCCCAGGTCCCTGCTTGCGCCGCATCTCGCGATGAACTGCTGCCGGGAATGTAAGCTCCCCGATACCGGCGGCTTGACGGTCGGGACAGGTCATCGATCAGCGCCACCGGGTTCATCAAGACAGGCCGGCCGTATTGTCGGCCGGCCTGCTGCCGGTAAGCTGGACACTCGCCGCGCAGCCATGCGAAGCGAAAGGGGCACGGCTTGATCAAGCCGTGCCCCCTCAGTTTCCCTCGAATGCTTCGATCAGGTTTGCCGGACCATCCGATCCGCGCCCGTGGGATCAGTCGATGCGGATCTCGACATCGGTGAGCGGAGCCCCGACGGTCTGGCCGTTCACGGTGTACTGGGCGCGCACCTTGGCAGGGCACCCCAAGGTCGTCGTGATCCGGGCGTCATAATCATAGACACCGAAGGTTTGCACGTCGGCCACCGCTGCAGCGGTCCCGTAATCCGCCCGTACCACGCCGTCCAGGGCCGGCTTGAAGATATTGACGTTGCCCGTGGCACCGTTGGTGGCATTTGGATTGTGGATGCTGCCGCGGACTTCGAGATCGATCGAGTTGGCGTCGCGCTGGCGGCACTGGGCCCGCTGGATACTCACGGCGGGTGCATCGGGGTTGACCAGTTCACCGGCATCGGCCTCGATGGTAAAGGCAAGAAACACCTTCTGCCCGTTCACCATGCCGTAATGCCCCTCTGCCGCCACGAAGGTGCCCGGCCCGATCGAGACCGGTTTGATACGGAAACCATAAGCATTCATGATCGGCGAGCCCTTGTAGCGTTCATCGTACAGGGGATGGGTCGAGGAGCCGTTCTCATACAGGCCGTTGGTTTTCGGGTACGCCGGGTAAGAATTGGCGGTCGAAGTGCTCGGCAGGAGGATAACCTTGCTGCCCTCGATATCGAACCACTTGTCCCTTGCCGTATTGCTGTTCTTCCGAACGGTTCCGAGAAGGACGTTCTCGGCCGTGTCGGCGAAGATGGTGTCAGCGGTGACGATCCCGGTCGGATTGCCGGCGGCGTCGGGCGGGCCGGCGACGCTGGTCCCGGTCACGATGCCGGTCCCGCCGATGAATCCCGGTCCTTTGGTGAAGCCCGGGATCTTGTCAGTGCTCTTCAGCTGAGAGATCGACAGATCCCCCGAAATGCTGGTGATCCTGGTCGCCGACGTCATGTTGACCCAGACGCCCATGATCTTCATGCGATGCACGCCTGCGGGTGTCGTATCGAAACCTTCGATCTCGCCTTCGATCTCCACGTCTTGGGGTCCGGGTACTGCCTGCGAGAAGGCCGGCGTCGGCGTCGTCATGACCGTCGTTGCGAGCAGGCCCGGAGACAGGAGTGCGGTCGTCAGAAGCAGGGACTTACCAAAGTTGCGCATATTCAATTCCTTGGTATCACTCCATTTATTGGAGTGCTTTGATGAAGTTCTAAAAGGCCGATTTGCCGTATTGATACCCCCTGGATGGCTGCCCAGGAGCTTTGGCAAGAAGAAGAGAAGTGACGGGAAGTCGAATGCTCAACCAGCGACAAGGCGGTCGCCGCTGCGATCGATGCCGTCCCGAACAGGACTGCAACGGATCACCGATCGATCAGCAAGATGCAATCAGAACCTCCCGGATAGCTGTCGTTAATTACACGACGAACTGGAAAGTTTGTTATTCCCGGAATTTTTGAATCTTCATGGGGTACATCCCGACGATACTGCCCCGTACTGTCCCGGCTATTCCGAACGTTAGACGGCGTGTCCGCGGCATACCACCGGCAGGAAAAAGGCCGGGACGAGCCCGGCCTTCAAGAAGTTCACCGATGTGCCGATACAGTTTCAGTCGATGCGGTTGTCGACGTCGGACGTGGCCTGGATGTTGACGATGGCGCCGTTCGCATTGGTGGTCGTCACCGGCCGCCGGGTGTTCGGATCGAGCAGCCGGGCGGCGATCGTGGCAGGGCAGCCGTCGCCGGCCTGGGAGCCGGTTTGCGCGTTGGTGAGGCGCGCATCGACCCGGTAAAGGGCGAACCGTCCGTCCTCGGCGTCGGGAACCGACGTCACATTGATCGGGTAGACGAATCGCGCCAGCCCATTGCCTGCGACGCGAAAGATTTCGATACCGGCCGCGGGCGATGCCGTGGTTCCCATGTAGGTGGCGCCACGGACCTCCAGTTCGATGTCGTTCGGAGCACGCTGCCTGCATTGCGCCCGGAGGATGCTGATCTTGGGTACCGTCGGATTCGTGATCTCGCCCCCCGTCACCTCCAGATCCCACAGGTAGAGCTTGCTGTCCTCGTCGGACCACCAGCCTTCCGCGGCCACGGGCGTGCCGGGGACGATGCTGTTGCGCGCGAGCGGGAACCCGAAGTCGTTCTTCAACGGGTTGCCGGGGACACGGGGATCGAAAGGCGACTTGTTCGCGGGGAACGAGTTGGTCCCGGCGCGCGGGGGCATCAGGACGATTTCCATGCCGTCCAACTTGAGCGTGCCGCCGCTGTTCTGGGTGATGTAGCCGAGAGCCACATTCTCCTCCGGGTTCAGCGATATGTCGGAGGCCGTGACCTTCACACCGTCGCTTTCACCGATGACGATCGCTGTCCCGTTAAGGAACCCCATCGGCTTTCCCGGAAGGTTGCCGGTCACCGCGTCCGTCCAACTGATGTTCGGGTTCGTCGGTGTGGAGATCTTCGCATCCGACGGAACATGGATAACCGTTCCCATCACCGTCATGGTCCGTCCAGTCGCGTCCATGTACTGGATCCTGCCCTCGATCTCGACCTCTACCGGGGCGAACGGGGCGGTCTGCGCCTGGACGGCCCCCGAAAGGGAAATGACGGTCGCCGATGTCAGAAGTGCCGTCTTGACGACGGTCGTGAAAGAACGACTTGTCAGGCTGCGCATAGGCAAATCCTCTGTATCGCTCCCGCACCGGGGAACGTTGAGATGAAGGATCAGACTGTAGGGGTGACTTCTTCCGGACCGCTTGTCATGCGACCATGTCGGCGGGAACTGGCGATAGTCGAACCTTCGACTGAGATTCAGCCGCTTCGCCCGGTCATCGAAAACATGCGATAAGCGTCTCCCTATGGCCCCTATCGCCGGGATGACGAATTGGCAGAACCATTAATTCCCGGAGTCTTGCATCGCTGAAGGA
Organism: Skermanella rosea; assembly: GCF_016806835.2. Lineage (NCBI taxonomy): Bacteria > Pseudomonadati > Pseudomonadota > Alphaproteobacteria > Rhodospirillales > Azospirillaceae > Skermanella > Skermanella rosea. Next base: position 2,815,311 of record NZ_CP086111.1, read on the forward strand.
TTACGCCCTTCATGCATTCATATTACGTTGCACAACCCTTGGCGAACGCCTGAGAGTACTTTGTTTCATTTGGAACGATCGGAGGGGCGCGATGATCATCCCGAGCCGACCCGGTCCCTCGATACCGCCATTTACCTGGATCAAGGCAAGCCGTCGCGTCGGCGCCTAGAGTCGACGGAAACGCACCTGCGGAAGGCTCCGGAGGTTCCAAGGGAGGATGACGGCAATGGCTTTCCAGGACATTCTTGCACATGTCCGTCCCTACGGATCGATCGAACCCGTGGAGGTCGCCCTGCGGCTCGGCGGGCGGTTCGATGCGCGGGTCACCTGCCTCTACGCGCTGGAGGACGTCGCGCGGATGCGGGCGATCCTGACGGAAAACTCGGCGCCGCTGCAGACGCTGATAGAGCGTGACTACGCGGCGGCCGCCGAGGCGGAACGGCGGATACGCTCCCTGGCGGAGCGCGAAGGCGTCGATCTCGCCTGGAGCGCCTACGAGGGCGACGCCGCCGACCTGATCGCCATCGTCAGCCGCCTGCAGGAGCTGGTCGTCGTCGGCAAGACCGAACCCGGCGAAAGCTGGGGCGTGGTGGAGGAGATCGTGACGGTGCCGACCGGCCGCCCGATCCTGGTCGTGCCGTCCACCGGCCCCTTCTTCGACACGGGCAAGTCCGTCCTGGTCGCCTGGAACGGCAGCGCCCAGGCCGCGGACGCCGTGATGCGAGGCACGCCTTTCCTGACAGGGGCGGAGCGTGTCGTCGTGCTGTCCGGCAGCGAGGAGCGCGAGAAGCTGCCACCGGTGACTCCCCGGCCCGAGCCGGACGTGATGGCCTACCTGAAGCGCCATGGGATCGCGGCCGAGCTGCGCCGCACCGACGTCTCCGGTGCCGACGCGGGCTCGGCGATCCTGGACGCGGCCCGCGACGTTTCGGCGGACCTGATCGTGATGGGAGCGTTCGGCCGCTCACGGCTCCGCGAATGGGTCCTGGGCGGGGCGACGCGAACCGTGCTGGACTACATGGACGTTCCCGTCCTCATGGCCCATTGACCCGGGGGCCGCCGGCGCGCATCCGTCGCGCACCGGCGGCAGGCGGCCCGTCACCCGGCATCCCGGGCCGGACGGCCGAGCCCCTGCTCCAGTTCCACGACCGCGCGCAGCGTCTTCAGCACGCTGTCCGGCGTCAGGCTGATGGAGTCGATGCCGAGCCGGACCAGGAACTCGGCGATCTCCGGGTAGTCCGACGGTGCCTGCCCGCAGATCCCGCAGGGCCGCCCGTTCCGTTTCGCGCCTTCGACCGCCTGCCGCAGGAAGGCGAGGACGCCGGGGTCCCGCTCGTCGAAATCGAAGGCGACCAGCGGGCTGTCCCGGTCCACGCCGAGGGTAAGCTGGGTCAGGTCGTTGGAACCGATGGAAAAGCCGTCGAACAGCTTGGAGAACTCGTCCACCAGAAGCACGTTGTTCGGGATCTCGCACATGACATAGACCTCGAGCCCGTCGGCCCCCCGCTCCAGCCCCTGGCGCGCCATCGCCCCGATCACCCGCTCCGCCTCGTCCAGCCGTCGGCAGAACGGCACCATCATCTTCACGTTGGTCAGCCCCATGTCCCGGCGCACGCGGGCGAGCGCCCGGCATTCAAGGGCGAACCCCTCCTCGTAGGCCGGATGGGCGTAGCGCGCGGCGCCCCGGAAGCCCAGCATCGGGTTCTCCTCGACCGGTTCGAACCACCGTCCGCCGACCAGAGACGCGTACTCGTTCGTCTTGAAGTCCGACAGGCGGACGATGACCGGGCGCGGATAGAAGGCCGCGGCGATCGTCCCGATCCCTTCCGACAGGCGCTCCACGAAATAGGCCCCGCCGTCCGCGTGCTGCCGGATCAGCCGGGCGATCCGGCCGCGCTCCTCGTCGTCCTCGACGCGCTCCGGGTGGATCAGCGCCATGGGGTGCGCCTTGATGGACTCGGCGATGATGAACTCCATCCGGGCCAGCCCGACGCCGTCCACCGGCAGCCGCGCGGTCTGGAACGCCTGGTCGGGGTTGCCCAGGTTTACCATGATGCGCGTCCGCGGCCGGGGCAGCCGGGTCAGGTCGATGCGCTCCACCCGGAACGGCACGACGCCGTCATAGACAATGCCGGTATCGCCTTCCGCACAGGATACCGTCACGGTCTGCCCGTCGGCCAGCGCCTCGGTCGCGTGCTCGGCCCCCACGACAGCGGGGATCCCCAGTTCCCGCGCGACGATGGCGGCGTGGCAGGTGCGGCCGCCCCGGTTGGTGACGATGGCGGCGGCCGTCTTCATCACCGGTTCCCAATCCGGCGTCGTGGTGTCGGCGACCAGCACCTCGCCGGGGCGGAACGACGCCAGGTGATGGGCGTCGGTCACGACCCGCACCGGGCCGCAGGCGATGCGCCCGCCGACGGCGCGGCCGGAAGCCAGGGGCCTGCCCTTCCCCTCCGGCACGAAGCTCTCCAGTTCCAGCGCGCTGCCGCGGGAGGCGACCGTTTCCGGCCGTGCCTGGACGATGTAGAGGCCGCCGTCCAGCCCGTCCTTGGCCCATTCGATGTCCATGGGCTGGCAGTAGTGGTCCTCGATGCGGATGGCGATCCCGGCGAGCCGCAGCACTTCCGCGTCGGTCAGGCAGAACCGCTCCCGGTCGGCGCGGGGCGTCGGGACGACGCGCGTCGCCTCCCGCGAGCGGCCCGGCCGGTAGACCATCCGCACCTGCTTCTCGCCCAGCCGGCGCCTCAGGACCGCCCGGTAGCCGTCCCGGAAGGTGGGCTTGTGGACATAGAACTCGTCAGGATCGACCGCCCCCTGGACGACAGTCTCGCCCAGCCCATAGGCGCCGGTGATGAAGACGGCGTCGCGGAACCCCGATTCCGTGTCGAGCGTGAACATCACCCCGGCCGCCGCAAGATCGGACCGCACCATCTTCTGCACCCCGACCGAGAGGGCCACCTTGAAATGGTCGAAGCCCTGGTCGACCCGGTAGGAGATCGCGCGGTCGGTGAACAGCGAGGCGTGGCACCGCCGCACCGCGTCCAGCAGCATCGCCTCCCCGGCCACGTTCAGGTAGGTTTCGTGCTGGCCGGCGAAGCTGGCGGTGGGCAGGTCCTCGGCGGTGGCGGAACTGCGGACCGCGACCGTCAGTCCCTCGCCGTACTCGGACAGCAGCCTGCGCCAGGCGGCCTTCACCTCCGCCTCGATGCGCGGAGTCAGCCCCGCGGCATAGACGAGTTCCCGGGCCCGAGCCCCCGCCCGGGCAAGGCCGGCGACATCCGATTTGTCCAGCCCGTCGAGCAGGCCGTGCAACTCGTCCCAAGCCCTCGCCTCGGTCAGCGCGTCGCGGAAAGCGTCCGCGGTCAGGGCGAAGCCGTCGGGCACGTCGACGCCGAGCGGCTTCAGGTTCCGGTACATCTCGCCGAGCGAGGCGTTCTTGCCCCCCACCGACGGGACGTCCTCGCGTCCCAGTTCGGAAAACCAGCGGATATAGGCCTCGTCCGGCATCGCCGCCTCCCCTACTATAATACCCTTTTATGCCGTCGGGGAGGATAGGCGGGTCAGCCGCGGGCGCCTTAACCTCGATCAAGGCCGTCCGTGACCGGATGCGATGACGTTGCTCGCCGCTGCACGGAGAACGCCGGACGGAAAGACGAGGAGAGACCCATGATCGACGAGTTCACGCGTCGCAGCCGGATCGCCTATTTCTCGATGGAAATAGCGCTCCGCCCCGAAATCCACACCTATGCCGGCGGCCTCGGCATCCTCGCCGGCGACACGGTGCGGTCCTGCGCCGACCTGGAGCTTCCCGTAGTGTTCGTTACCCTGATCAGCCGGATGGGCTATCTGCGGCAGGAGATCGACGCCGGGGGCCGGCAGGTCGAGCATCCGGACCCGTGGGAACCGGACCGCTGGGCGCGGAAGCTGGGCGCCAAGGTCGCCGTCGTCATCGAGGGGCGGGACGTCTGGATCCAGCCCTGGCTGTACCGTCACCGGGGAACCCTCGGCTATGAAATCCCCGTTCTCCTCCTCGACACCGTCCTGGACGAGAACGCGCCGGAGGACCGGGACATCTGCGCCAGCCTCTACGGCGGCGACGACGCCTACCGCCTGAGCCAGGAGATCGTCCTGGGCATCGGCGGCTATCGCCTGCTGCGGTCGCTCGGCTTCGATATCGAAACCTACCATATGAATGAGGGGCATTCGGCCCTGCTGGCGATGGAGCTGCTGCACGGGCACCGCCGGCCCAACGGCGGCCCGTCGGACCATGCCGGGTTCGACCCGGACATTGCGCGGCAGCAGTGCGTCTTCACCACCCATACGCCGGTGGAGGCGGGCCACGACCGGTTCCCTTACGACCTGGTGATGCGCAAGCTGGACGGCACCCTCGACATTCCGGCGCTCAAGGCGCTGTCGGGTCCCGACTGCCTCAACATGACCCGGCTGGCGCTGAACCTCAGCGGCTACGTCAACGGCGTCGCCAAGCGGCACGCGGAGATCTCGCGGCAGCTGTTCCCCGGCTACCGGGTCCATGCCATCACCAACGGCGTCCATGTCGAGACCTGGACCTGCGACAGCTTCGCGCGGCTTTACCAGGACCACTTCCCCCAATGGCGCCACGAGCCCGAAGCGCTGATGCTGGCCGACGGCCTGGACGACGGGGAGGTCTGGAAAGCCCACCGGCAGGCCAAGCTGGCCCTTCTGGACCGCATCGCCGAGGAGACCGGAACCCGCCTGGCGCCGGATGTCCTGACGCTGGGCTATGCCCGGAGGATGACCGGGTACAAGCGCCTCGACCTGCTCTTCACCGATCTCGACCGGCTTCGGGCGCTGGCGCGCGGGCATGCTTTCCAGGTCGTCATCGCGGGCAAGGCCCATCCCCGCGACGAGGGCGGCAAACGCATCATCGAAGCGCTCCACCGCTGCCGGGACGCCCTGGCCGGTGACGTGCCGGTAGTCTTCCTGCCCAACTACGACATGGACCTGGCCCGTTCCCTCATCTCCGGCCCGGACGTGTGGCTGAACACGCCACTGCCGCCGCTGGAGGCGTCCGGGACCAGCGGCATGAAGGCGGCACTCAACGGCGTGCTGAACCTGGGAGTGCTTGACGGCTGGTGGATAGAGGCGTGCATCGACGGAACGACCGGCTGGGCCATCGGCGACGCCGACCTCGGCACCGCCGGAGACGACGCCGAGGATCTCTACCGGAAGCTGGAAGCCGATGTTCTGCCGCTCTTCTACAGGGACCGGGCGCGCTGGGTCTGGATGATGAAGCAGTCGATCAGCAAGATCGCCAGCCAGTTCAACAGCCAGCGCATGATGCGGAGATACGCGTCGGAAGCGTATCTCCGCTGAGGCCGTCTGGTCCGCCGGGGCGGCATCAGCCGCCCGCCTGCGGCCATTCCAGCTCCCGGACGGACCGGCCGAGATAGCTCCTGGCGATGGCGTCGGCAGTGGTGGCGAGAAGGGTTTCCCGCTCGCCGTGCCTCTCCCGGCAACCGACCCGGTACATCGTTCTCGCCAGCTCCCTGATCCACTCGCGGGTCTGTTCGCCGTCTCCGAACATGGCCCGGAAAAGGCGGACCGAGGCCATCGCGTCGGCGACCAGCAGGTGTTCGTCACGTTCCCGTCGCAGTTCCTCTTCCGTCAGGGTCATCGCGCCCTCCCTGGATAAATGCATGTCTGTGCGAACGAAGTCCGGTCCGGGGCCGGCTTATGCCCCGGCCACCTGGACGATGTGCTTCCGACCCTCTCCGTCGACGGCTTCGAACACCATGGCCCCATGGGGGGATTCGTCGACATAGATCTCCTGCGGATGCCGGATCAGATGATCCAGCCCGTCCAGGGCGATCTCCAGCAGCTGATCCTTCGAATCATAGGTGACCCCGACGATCGGGAGCCCCTGCGCCGCGAGCTGGGCTCCGATATCCGGCCCGATCACCTGGACCGTTGCCTTCCGGCCATGCAGCGCACCGCCGTTGGTGTCGAAGTACCGGCGCCACTCCACCTGCTCGATCTTCTTCGTGGCCATAGTCCCGACCTCCCTCCTTCCCGCACCTCCCGGTGCCAGATCCCGGGCCGGTAACCATAGGCGAACTACGATTTCCGTGCGTTGATGCAGGTTAAGTCCCAGGGACGGAAGGGGCTCGATCGGCGACGGCGGAACGCCACCGCAATTTTCTCGGTGGGGCAGTTGACGAGCTGTGTCATGGGAAAGTGGCGGATAGGGTGGGACTCTCCGCCACTTCGCCCCGCAGAACCGCCGGAATCCCTGCAAATCCGCGGCCCGCCGGGCGGCCGCCCCGCTGGACTGGTACACACGGCCGGTACACACCGGGGCTCCGGCCCGGCACCGGCCGCCGGCAGGGGAGCGGTTTTCGAAAGCGATGGGACGACCGACTTATCTGACGCGCCGCGGCGCACGGTACTACATCCGCGTCCGGGTACCCCGCGACCTCGCGGCACGGCTCGGCCGGGCTGAACTCAAGCGCGCCCTCGGCACCGCCGAGCGCGCGACGGCCGTCGCCAGGATGCAGGTCGCGGGGCACCTCGCCCGCAACCTGTTCGCCGTCCTCCGTGCCCACCCGATGCTGCCGCAGACCGACATCGACAACTTGGCCCGCGCGTTCTACGCCGCGCGGCTCGACGAGGACCGGCGGTCACGCTGGGCCTTCGGGCGGAGCCACGGCGTCGACGACGGCGTGCCCTACCCGGTGGACTGGGACCAGGTCCTGCGGCGGCGCCGGGCACAGCTGGCGATCGGCGACTACCGCGAGATCAGGGTGAACGCCGAGGACCTGCTGGCGCGGCACGGGCTGGCGGAGGCCGCCGACCAGGACGACATGGACGCCGTCTGCGAAACCCTGATGCGCGCCGAGATCGAGGCCGCGGCCCGCTGCGCCGAGCGCAGCCGCGCCGTGTTTCACGGCGAGCCGGCCGATCCGCTGTTCCGGGGACAGCCCCTCCCGGGCGCCGGCCCGGCTCCCGTCCCCGCGTCCGCGGCGGCGCCCCCGCCGGCCGGACCGGTGACCACGGATCCCGCCCCTGCCGTTTCGGCCGGTGCCGCGCCCGCGCCGCGCCGTCCCGAGCAGGCGCCCGACCACGCCGACGAGAGCCCCGTCGCCTACGTCGAGCGGATCATCCGGGAGAAAGACCTGAAACCGAAAACCGCCGAGAAGTACAGGGTCGCGGCGCGGACGCTCGAAGACATGTGCGGCGCAAAGAAGATGTGGCAGTACACGATTCGCGACGCCATCCTGTACAAGGACCGCATGCAGGAGGTCCCCGCCCGGGCCACCTCGATGCGCGGTCCCGAGACCAGGGCGTTGCGCGGGGCGCGCCGCGCCAATGCCCGACTTCCCGCGGACCAGCAGGTACCCGTCCCGGAACACGCGAGGCCAAGCATGCGGCAGGCGCGCGAGGACAACCTGCGGCGACCCGAGCCTGAGCGGCTGCCGGTCCTCAAGCGCGAAACGATCAACGACGGCTACATCACCTTCCTGCGCCAGCTGTGGGACTTCGCCGTCGGCAACCGCGGAGCCGAAGTGAACATCTTCAAGGATGTCAGGGTGGTTTCCAAAAAAACTGCGCGGGCGCGCGGGAACCGGCGGAAAAGGCGACCGTTCAGCATCGCCGAAGTCAATCTCATCCTGTCCATGCCCCTGTTCACCGGCTCCCGGTCCGCGGCGCGTCCCAACATGCCGGGGATTTACCGCGACACGGGATGGCGGTTCTGGCTTCCTTTGCTGATGCTGTTCACCGGGATGCGGCCGGAGGAAGCCGGGCAGCTGCTGGTCACCGACCTCAAGGAGCAGAACGGCTGGCCCTGCCTCCACGTCACCACCGTCGATACGCTCAACGAATCCGACTCGGATTTCGACGACCGGCCCGACGACAAGCACATCAAGACACCGGCCGCTGATCGATTGATCCCGCTGCATCCGGTTCTGATCGACTGCGGCTTCGTGCATCACGTCCAGGCAGCGCGGGCGCGCGGCGACGCCCGGATCTTTTCGGACTGGCGGAAGGGCTCGGACGGGACCTACTCGGGCACCTCGTCGAAGTTCTTCAATCGTGAACACGGGTTCCTCGATCGGGCCAAAGTCAAGACGGCGGTGACGGCGCTCTACTCGCTGCGGCACACCTTCAAGGATGCGATCAGGCGCGCGGGCCTCAATGACCAGGAGCAGGACCTGCTCATGGGACCCGCCAGCGAGGGGGTGCGCGGGATCTACGGCTCCCGGGAGCTCTACCCCGCCCTGGTCGGGAAGCTCAAGGCCGTCGCGTACGAGGGGGTCGATTTTACGCCGCTGCGCCTTCGGTGTTGCCAGGAGATGATTGTCTGACAGGGCGGCGAATCCTAGTCCCCCAACCAGTTTCCTTCCCAAAGCCTTGTTTTCCCAGCACTCCCGGCCGGCACCAGCACCGGATCGTTTGCTGTGCCGCTGGCGACGCCCCGTTCCGCGGAGCGGACCATGGCACCTGCCGTCGCTTTTCGGCAGCGGCATGCACCGCCCGGGACGGGTGATTGGCGAGGTAATCGCCCGTGCCGGGCGATCAATCTGACGGTGCCGTTCCTCAGGATTCTTGGAAGGTCCCTAGGAAACGATGCGGTCGTACAGGCTTCTGACCTCATCACGCGTGGTAATGAACCATTCCGCGCCGGCTCCGGTGACATGCCTGCCTTTGAAGCGGAGGATATGGTGCAACGCCCTTTCCAGGGCTCTGCAATCGTGGGTCCTGATCGTCAGCATCAGGCGCGGCCGGTCAGGCGTGCCGGTGCCGATCTGGGCAGTAACGCGCGCGGTCACGTCGGAAACCGTGCTCCCGATCTTGAGGCGGTCCGGTGCGCATCGATAGCCGTAGGCATAGACGAACTCCGCGCCTTCGCCGATCTCGACGACATCGGTGACGTCGATGTTCCTGGCCAGAGACGCCACGGCCTGATCGTCGCTTTCGCCGGTCTCAGGTTCGAGATCGAGCGCGACAGGATCGAACTTGAGCACCTCTCTCGGGATTTCCGCACCCTGGGTAACCTCGTCCTCCGAGAAACCGGCCTTCGGGGCGTGCGCCAGGACCTCCGCCATGAGCCTGACGGCCCGCAGGCGCTGGCTGTCGTCGTCTGCGGTATAGAACAGGGCCCTCCCCCTGCTGAACTTTGCGCGCTGACCTGCAAGCTTGTTGGCCAATGTTTGAAAGTCTCCCTGGTAGATCTTCACTCCGGAGCGGCCACTCCTGTATCGTCCCCCGATTCCCCGTAAGTTTGTCACATCTGACAGTCCTTTGATCAGATCAAGAGGCATTATCGCTGGAACCGTATCTCTCTGACAGCAGTGACGATGATCTGCCTGGATGCCGGTCGTGTCGGAGCCTCCGCCCGCCGACCAGATTCCCATGACCATGCCCTTGCGAGTTGCTGTCAACGCGGACTTGGCCGGCGGTTCCCTTGACCGTGGTCAAGCCGAGGCGGGCACGGGGAAGAGATCATGATCTCATGCGGCGGCTTCGAGTTCAGGATTTTCGGCATAGTCGTTTCCGGCTTCGGCGGCTCTAGCGATCGCTCCAGGCGCCTCGTCCTCTTCTCCCTCGGCTTCCGTCCCTCCTTTTTTTGGCCGCCGGCCTGACGGTGTCCTGGATTCCCTTGTGGATCGGCATCTGGCACGGGCACCTCGATCTTCCCGGAAGGCTCGCTCCGTCGGCCTGGCACGCCCACGAGATGCTGTTCGGCTTCACCTCGGCGGTCGAGCTGGCCGAAGGCGTGACGATGGCCTCCGTCCATGCGCCCGCCGATGTCCCGGTCTCCCGCGGCCCGCTCCCCCACGGCCGCACCGCCTGAAACGAGGATCCCCATCATGACAGACCAAACCGCGGTCCGGACTCCGGGCCACGTGCTCACCGACTGGCGTCCGGAGGACGCCTCCTTCTGGGCGGAAAGCGGCAAGCGGGCCGCCCGGCGCAACCTGTGGATCTCGATCCCGGCCCTGCTGCTGTCCTTCGCCGTCTGGATGGTTTGGAGCGTCGTCGTCGTGAACCTCCCGGCCATCGGCTTCGCCTTCGACACCGGCCAGCTCTTCTGGCTGGCGGCCCTGCCGGGCCTGTCCGGCGCCACGCTTCGGCTGTTCTACAGCTTCATGGTGCCGATCTTCGGCGGCCGCGCCTGGACCACGCTGAGCACCGCCAGCCTGCTGCTGCCGGCCCTCGGCATCGGCATCGCGGTCCAGGACCCGGCGACGCCCTACTCCGTCTTCCTGGTGCTGGCGCTGCTGTGCGGCTTCGGCGGAGGAAACTTCGCCTCCAGCATGTCCAACATCAGCTTCTTCTTCCCGAAGGCGCAGAAGGGCATGGCGCTGGGGCTGAACGCCGGCCTGGGCAACCTGGGCGTCAGCGTCGTGCAGTTCGTCGTGCCGCTGGTGATCACAGCTCCCCGACAAGTCCGTCGGGTTCTGGGGCTTCCTCGCGATGTTCATGGTCCTGTTCGCGGCGTCCGGGGTCGGCAACTCCTCAACCTTCCAGATGATCCCGGCGATCTTCCTGACGCTGCGCCGGCGCGCCAACGGCACGGACGGCGTGGCGGCGGTCAAGGCGGCGGCGGAAGCGTCGCGCGAGGCGGCGGCGGTCCTGGGCTTCACCTCGGCTATCGCGGCCTTCGGCGCCTTCTTCATTCCCAAGCTGTTCGGCACCTCGATCTCGCTGACCGGCAGCCCGGTCCTGGCGCTGGAGATCTTCATCGCCTTCTATCTGAGCTGCATCGTCTGCACCTGGTGGTTCTACACCCGCCAGGGCGCGGAGGTGCGGTGCTGAGGCGGGGACGCAAACGCGACCGGAGCGGCGGGGTCCGGGGTTCTGCCGCGCGCCTCGATCCGCAGTTCGGTTTCGGGGCGCCGATGAGAACCGGCCATGCCCCCGCCGAAGGGATGGCGCGGTGCGATCTGAAACGCCGCGATCCCGATTGCATGACGCACCGGCCTGAACTAAACTAAGGCAACTAAGTTCAACGGGCACCATCATGCGCACCGTCAACATCCATGAGGCGAAGACACACCTGTCACGGCTGGTCGAGCAAGTGACGCGGGGTGAGTCATTCGTGATCGCGAAAGCCGGAAAGCCACTGGCGAAGGTAGTCCCCCTGGAAGCCGGCGATCTCGCTGTTACCCCGCGGGTCGGCTTCATGGCGGGAGAGATCACGGTGCCGGACGACTTCGATCGAATGGGCCGGGACCGGATCGAGGAAATGTTCGAGGACGGGGCGTGACCCTGTTGCTGCTCGATACCCATCTCTTGCTTTGGGCGGCGGGACATCCGGGGAAGCTGTCGGCCGAGGCGCGAGGCCTGATCGAGGACTCCGGCAATATCCTGGCCTTCAGCGCAGCGTCCCTTTGGGAAATCGTCATCAAGGGCGGCTTGGGTCGAGACGATTTCCAGGTCGAACCGCGGCGTTTGCGACGTGGCCTGCTTGATGCCGGCTACCGCGAGATCGCCATCACCGGTGAACATGCCCTCGCGGTTCGCCGCTTGCCGCCACTGCACAAGGATCCATTCGATCGAATGCTGATCGCCCAAGCTGACACGGAAGGCGCAACTCTCCTGACCGCCGACCGCATGGTTGCTCAGTATCCGGGAGCGATCAGGGTCGTCTGAGCAGGAAAGCATGGGCAGGCGCAAGCTTTCAGCACAAAGCGGAGGCATGACGGCGCCCGGCCCTCGCCGTCAGCATCCCCCGGCCAACCGGCGCCGGCCGTCCTCCGTGATCCGGTGGGGGGTCCAGGGCGGCTCGAAGGTCAGTTCGATCCGGGCCGGGCGGCCGGGCGCCGCGATGCCGGCCAGGGCCGCTTCCGCCTGCTCCACGATCAGCCCGCCCATGGGACAGCTCGGATGGGTCAGGCTGAGCAGCACCAGCAGGCCGTCCGCCGTGTCCTCGACCCCGTAGACGAGGCCCATCTCGACGATGCTGAGATCGGTTTCGGGATCGAACACCCGGTCCAATGCCTGCCATGCGGCGGCGACCGGGGTGTCGGATGAAGTCGGGATGTCGGTGCTCATGAGCCGGCCTTTCCGGAACTGGTCCTGGCGATCGGGGCGGAGGCCCGGGCGCGCGGCAGGTCGCCGATGCGCAGGTACAGGTCGATCGCGTAGAGGATGAAGGCGCCCGCCCCCGCCGCCCCGGCCAGCGCCCCCGTCCGGATCGCAACTTCCAGGTCGAGCACGATGCCCGCCCCGACGCCGGCGAGAGCCGCGGCGTGGAGGGCCGCCTGGACATGCAGGACCGGACCGGCGCCGAGTTCCGACACCTTGGGGATGCGCCGGCCGGCGCGGGCGGCGTGGATCGCAGCCAGGAAGGGCAGGATGCGCTGGAGCATGCCGAGCACGAGGCTCAGCAGCCACCCGCCCACCAGCGTCAGCGTGAAGAGCGCCGGACCCCAGGCCGGAAGCAGGTCGAGCCCCAGCAGCAGGCCCAGCACCAGGCTGGCGGGAAGCAGGGCCCAGGACAGCCGGATCAGCAGGAACGACGACCCCAGATCGCGCCGCGTCCGCCGGCGCATCAGGCCGGCCATGCCGTGGACATGCAGGCAAGCCGCGACGAGACCGATGGCGGCCGCGGCGGCGAAGAACCCCGCGCCGGCCAGCAGCAGCCCCGCGACGGCAAGCCCGAGCACGAGGTTGACCCGGCCTTCGGGCTGCGGCCCGACCAGGGCGAACATGGGCACCAGCACCTGGACGAAGCCGGCGGCCAGCAGGCCTAGGAAGCCGTAGCAGGCGACGGCGAGATGGATCGCCGCGACGGTCCGGTGATCGTCCAGGTAGCCGTGCGCGAAATCGCCGAGCAGCGCCAGGCCCAGCACCGCCAGCGCCGCGACGCAGGCCAGCGACGCCCAGAGGTGGCGCACGACCGGCCGGACCTGCGGCCTGGAGCAATCGGCGCGCCGCAGCGCCATGCCGACCACCACGGCGAACACCGCCAGCGCCAGGGCGACGGCGCTTCCGCCGATCCCCAGCAGCAGGAGATCGCCCGTCGCCATGCCCCAGCCCAGCGCCGCGACCCCCGGCAGCAGCAGCCAGCCCGCCAGCCGGCACGGCCAAACGGCGGGCAGGTCGGCCTGGATCGCCACCGGCAGCAACTGGAACCCGGCGCCCATCGCGGCGGCGGTCAGCACGCCGAGCGTCATCAGGTGAAGGCCCGCGACCTCCAGGCCCAGCCCGCCGTTGGCTCCCGCGAGGACCGGTGCCGCGGCGGCGATCGCGGTCCACCCGACGAGGTGGAACAGCAACGCCGCCGCCAGGAAACGGAACGGGATCGAGGCCGGGAGCAGCCGGGACCCCGGTGCGAGCCCGCCCGGCGCGATCACGACTCCTCCCGCGCCAGCGTGACCCGGACCTCGCCCTCCAGGTGCTCGACCGTCAGGCAGGACCAGCCGCGCTCGGCCAGCATGGGGAAGAGGAATACCGGTTCGCGGTCATGGTGCAGGACGAGGCGCTCGGCGGTGCCCGCGTCGATCAGGTCGAGCACCCGCGTCATGGGCTCCGGCGGCTGGAGACCGCGCACGTCCAGGTGGGTGCCGTCCGCCGCCTGCCACGGCTCCGGCCCCCGGCGCGGCTGCGGCACCGACGGCTGCGCCTCGTTTTCGAGCCCGGCCGGTTCCTCGCGGCGCCAGCAGATGCGCCAGTGCCCCGCGCCCAGTTGCCGGCCTAGAGAGGTGAAGCCCTTGCCGGCGAGCACCCGGCGCAGCGGGGCCGGGTCGAACGGCGCGTCCACCACCATGAAGCCCCCGGGCGGTACCCGCGCCGCGGTCGACATGACGTGGGCGAAGGGATCCTGGCCGGACGCCAGCAGCGGCCGCACGTCCAGGTGGGGAGCGGACCGGCGCTCGGCCTGCTCGAACCAGTCTCCGTCCGGTGCGGCGGGATCGGCATCGCCGGAAGTGTCGGGACGGCCGATCTCGGCTGCGGACAGCCGGCCCTCGAGCACGGCACAGAGGATGTCGAACGGCACCTCCGCGATGCGGGCCGCCTCGCCCAACCGGATCTGGCCGGCCATGGCGTTCCTGTGCTCCGGCTCCAGCAGGACGGCGAAGACGGGGTTGAGCCCGGCCAGCCGGCCTATCGCCTCGCCGTCCCCGGCGATCACTTCGGCCAGCAGCATGTCGGTGGTAAGGGGGAAGGACGTCACGCTCATCGTCAACTCCGGGTGATCTCGCCGCCATCATGCGGCATCGGCGCCGGCGTCCCTTGACAGCGGTCAAGCGCCCGGCGTTTTCATCGGCGGCGGGCGCCCGGAGATGTCAGAGATAGGCCAGCGGGTCGGGGCCGATCACCACGGGATGTAGCAGCAGCAGCGCCACCCAAAGAACGACGGCCAAGAGCGGCCGTGCCCAGCCGATCTCGCTCCAGGCGAGCCTCTCGCGCCCCAGCAGGATGCCGGCGAAGGGCACGATGCCGGCCCGGCGCCGCGCGGAGCCGGCGGCATGCCAGTTCCTGCCCAGGGAGAACTGGGCGATGGCGCCCATGCCGGCGAAGACGACCACCTGCCGCGCCTCTCCCAGCGACGCCAGGTGAAGCAGCGCCCAGAGAAGGACCGAGAGGCTTCCGGGAACCGCGGTGATCCGGTAGATGCCGGCAGGCTCCGCCGTTCGGGCCGGAGTCGTCAGCCTGCCGACCAGCAGGAAAAGAGCGGCCGACATCGCCGCGACCGTGAAGACCTTCACCCCGGCCGGCGGAACGTAAAGCCACGCGTCCACGCCCGCGGCGGCGTAGCTCCGGACCAGCAGCGCGAGCGCCGCCAGAGAAACCGCCGAGTAGGCCGTGAGAAACACTGGGCGACCCAGCGCCGCGACGAGGGAAGAGCGGACCCCGGGCAGGCCGGGGACCACGTGGCTGCCGACCAAGAGCAGGGTGGAAAGGATCAGGAGTTCCATTGCGCTTTTTCCAGGTGACGGAACCGAGCCCCGTTATCTACCCGCGCCGGCGTCCGGAGCGCATGACCGAAGTCAAGTCGCGCCCGCTCGCCCTGTGGTCGAGTGGCCATCTCATCGACCGATTCAATGGGAAAGAACTTCATGACCTCACGCGACGACACCACCCGGATCATCAGCATCGACCGCAAGGGCCGGGCGACCATCGCCCGCAGCGACGCCGTTCCCGGCCCGTCCGCCGACGGCACCGCCGTCTTCGAGATCCTCAACTGCCCGCCGGCGGCCGATGACGCCGATGTGGCGGCCCTCGCCCAGGGGATCGTCCCGCCGCTGGGGATCTACTCGATCGATTACGCGCACCTCGCCGCCCGCCGGGGCGGCGCGTGCTGCGGCGGATGCTGCGGCGGCTGAACCCATGACCGCCTCCTCCATTCCCATCGGCATCCTCACCGTGTCGGACCGTGCCAGCCGGGGCGTCTACGAGGATCTGGGCGGCCCCGCGATCGAGCGGGAGCTGGCGCGCCTGCTGGTCACGCCCTGGCGCGCGGTCAGGCGCCTCGTCCCCGACGAGCGGCCGGAGATCGAGGGCAGGCTCGTCGAGCTGTGCGATGCCGAGGGCTGCTCCCTGGTGGTCACCACCGGGGGCACCGGCCCCGCCCCGCGCGACGTGACCCCGGAAGCGACGGAGGCGGTCTGCCAGCGGATGATGCCCGGTTTCGGGGAGCTGATGCGCGCCGTCAGCCTGCGGGTCGTGCCGACCGCGATCCTGTCGCGGCAGACCGCCGGCATCCGGGAGCGCAGCCTGATCGTCAACCTGCCGGGCAAGCCCTCGGCCATCGCCGACTGCCTGGAAGCGGTGTTTCCGGCCGTCCCCTACTGCATCGACCTGATCGGCGGTCCCCGGCTGGAAACCGATCCGGCGGTCTGCAAGGCCTTCCGCCCGAAAGCCTGACCCGGCACGGCCTCAGCCGCAGGAGATCTGGCGGTAGATCGCGGGCAGCATCGACGGCAGCCGGGCCACGTGGGGGAAGATCGCGAAGGAGCCCTGGCCGAACAGGTAAGGGAAATAGTCCCGCGCCTGTTCGTCGACCGTCACCCCGAACACCTTCAGCCCGGCGCGGCGGGCCTCGCGGATCGCCATGCGGGTGTCCTCGATCGCGTAGCGGCCCTCGTAATGGTCCATGTCGTTGGGCTTGCCGTCCGAGAGCAGCAGGAGCAGCCGGTGATGGTGCGGACGCTCGGCCAGCCGTTTCGCCACGTGGCGCACGGCGGCGCCGATCCGGGTATAGTGGCCGGGCTTCAGCGCGCCGATGCGCCGGTCCACCAGGTCGCCCATAGGTTCGTCGAAGTCCTTGACCGTGCGGACATGCACCTGCTCGCGCCGGCGCGACGTGAAGGTGAAGATGCCGTGCTCGTCCTGGCACGCGGCCAGTCCGTGGCTGAGCGCCAGCAGCGCCTCCTTCTCCACGTCCAGGACGCGGTGACCGTCGATCCAGCCGTCGGTGGACAGCGAAACGTCCACCAGCACCGCCACCGAGAGGTCGCGCGCCAACGGTCGCACCGCGGTGTAGAGCCGGTCGCTGCCGGGACCGCCCGCCCGGCGGTCGGCGACCGACCGGACCAGGGATGACAGGTCCAGCTCGTCGCCGTCGGGCTGGGCGGAGAGGCGCTGGCGGCGGGGCCGCAGGGCCTCGAACTGGCGCCGCACCAGGCGGATGCGGCGCCGCGCCGCGGCGTCGGGCCGCCACGTCTCCGGCGCGTCCGGGTCGCCCGCCGGGGCCGGCCCGGCGATCACCCGGCAATGGCCGGGCAGCAGCACGCCGCGGACATGGTCCCATTCCGGGTAGGTCAGGCCGGAGTCCAGAGACGACGGATCGACCGCTTCCGCCGCCAGGTCAAGTTCCATGCGCAGCTTGGTCGCGGCGCGCCGGTCGTGCTCGCCGACGCTCAGCTCGTCCAGGTCCTCGGCCGCCTTGCGGGCCCCGTCCTCATCGTCGTCCTCGACCGCGCGGTTGATGTTCACCATCTCGGACAGGCCGATGATCTTCTCGAATCGGTTGAGCATCAGCGGATCGTTGCGCCGGGTCTGGTCGCTGTCGCGCCGGGCGGCGCGCCGGCGCTTGCCGTCGGCGGGCGACGCAGGGTCGCCACCCTCGCCGTCCTGCCGGGCGGCGCGCGGCGTCGCGGCCCGGGGAGGCACCGTCTCGCCCCAAAGCGGAACGGGCAGGAAGCGCCGGTAGCCGCGCCCGGCCGTCCACTCCTCCAGCGGTACCGTCGGGTCGAGGATGCGGGCGATCGCGTAGCACCCGCCCTGCCCGGCCGCCGGCCCGCCCAGCAGCGCCGTCACGGCGGAGTCGACAGCAGCCTCCGGTGGCGGCAGCCGGCGCACCGGGCGGGCATCCAGCATGGCCCGGCACAGCCGCCCGTGCAGCTTCCCCAGGCCGGGCCAGGCGGCGAGCGCGAACGAGGTCGTGGCGGCCGCGGCGCGCAGCCGGGCGACATCGGCTTGCAGGGGATCCTCCGGGACGGGCACCGGCTCGGCGCAGGCGAACCAGACGACCAGCCACTCGTACAGCGCCTCGTTGTCGGCGCGGTCGGGGAAGCAGTCGATCCGGGCCGGCAGTTCCAGGGTCGCCCCGTCGAACCGGGCCATGTCCACCTTCTCCGTGCCCAGGCCGATCCGCTGAAGCAGGCCGAGCCGATGGCCGGAGGCGGCAGGCCCGCAAGCCGCCAGGCGGACTCCGCCGGCGCCGCCCAGCGCCCGGAACATCAAGCCCAGGCCGGCCCGGATCCCGTCCAGCTCGACGGCGGCATCGGCATGGCGGCGGTAGCTGCCGGAGCCGCCGACCAGCCGGTGCCATGCCTGGCCGACCGTTTCTTCCGGTTCGAAGAGAGAAACCATGGCGCCCTCAGCCGAGCGTGATGTCGACGACCCGCAGCAGCGCCCTGCGGATATCGGGATCGTCGGTCAGCGGCTCGATCAGCGCCGCCAGGACCGCGCGCTCCAGGCGCATGCCCGACGATATCAGGGTGGCGCAATAGACCAGCAGGCGGGTCGAGACGCCCTCCTCCAGGTCCTGCCCCTTGAGCTCGCGCAGCGCCCCGGCGAGGCGGACCAGCGGCCGGCAGCGATCGACCGCCAAGCCGCTCTCCCGCGACACGATCTCCGCCTCGCGCTCCGGCGGGGGAAAGTCGAACTCCACCGCGAGGAAACGCTGCCGGGTGCTCGGCTTCAGGCTCTTCAGGATGTTCTGGTAGCCCGGATTGTACGAGACCACCAGCATGAAGCCGGGCGGCGCCTGGAGGGTCTCGCCGGTACGCTCCAGCGGCAGGACGCGGCGATCGTCGGTCAGGGGATGCAGCACCACGGTGACGTCCTTGCGCGCCTCGACCACCTCGTCCAAGTAGCAGATGGCACCCTCGCGGACGGCCCGGGTCAGCGGGCCGTCGACCCACACCGTGTCGCCGCCCTTCAGCAGGTAGCGGCCCGTCAGGTCGGCGGCGGTCAGGTCGTCGTGGCAGGAGACGGTGTGGAGCGGGCGGCCCAGGCGGGCCGCCATATGGGCCACGAACCGCGTCTTGCCGCACCCGGTCGGCCCCTTCAGGAGAAGGGGCAGGTTGTGGGCATGGGCATGGGCGAAAAGCTCGCACTCGTCGCCGGTGGCCTCGTAGTATGGGATGTCGGCCACGATGTCGGCGGACAGGCTGTCGGGCATGGTCGCAACTCCTGGGGCGGCCTCGGGGTCATTCGGCGGGTTGCAGGGAGCGCGGCCGTCCGGCCGGGCTCTCCCGGCGGACCGGGCCGAACATCGAGTAGACGAACATCAGCGCCGCGATCAGAACCACCACGCCGGAGCCGAGGCGCATCCAGTAGAACAGGGCGAGCTGGTCCTGGACCTCCATGTAGCCCATGCCGAGCACGCGCTGCAGATGGACCTGCACGACGCCGGCGAAGGTCAGCGAGAAGGTCATGAAGGCCATGGCCGAGGTCATCAGCCAGAAGCTCCACACGTTGAGCACCTGGTGATAGGGCTGGCGGTTGCGCAGGTAAGGCATGGCGTAAGACATGATCGCCAGGTTCAGCATCACGTAGGCGCCGAAGAAGGCGAGATGGCCGTGGGCCGCGGTCACCTGGGTGCCGTGGGTGTAGTAGTTGATCGGCGCCAGGGTGTGCAGGAAGCCCCAGACGCCGGCGCCGAAGAACGCCATGACGGCGCAGCCCAGCGCCCACAGCAGCGCCGCCCGGTTCGGGTGGTCGCGCCCGCCCTTCCACACCATGGCGAAGGCGAACACGACCATGGCGAAGAAGGGCGCCACCTCCAGCGTCGAGAACAGGCTGCCGATCCACTGCCAGTAGCCCGGCGTGCCGATCCAGTAATAGTGGTGGCCGGTGCCCAGCAGGCCGCTGAACAGCGCCAGGCCGACGATGGCGTAAAGCCACTTCTCGACCACCTCGCGGTCGACGCCGGTCAGCTTGATCATCATGAAGGCCAGGACCGAGGCCATCACCAGTTCCCACACCCCCTCGACCCAGAGATGGACGATGTACCACCAGTACATCTTGTCCAGCGCCAGGTTGCTGGGATTGTAGAAGGCGAACAGGAAGAAGACCGCGATGCCCCACAGGCCCAGCATCAGCACGTTGGTGACGGCGGTGCGCCGGCCCCTGAGCACGGTCATGGACAGGTTGAACAGGTAGATCAGGGCGACCACGACGATGGCCATCTTGATCCACAGCGGCTGTTCCAGGAACTCCCGCCCCTCGTGGATGCCGAACAGGTAGCTGCCCACCGCGGCCAGCGCGCCGAACATGAACAGGCCGAACTGGACATAGGCCAGCGCCGGGCTGAACAGCTCCGTCTCGGCCTCCTCCGGCACCAGGTAGTAGCCGGCGCCGAAGAAGCCCATCAGCAGCCAGACGATCAGCGCGTTGGTGTGGATCATGCGGATGATGTTGAAGGGCAGCAGCTCCGACAGGGTATTGGGCAGGACATAGACCAGCCCGCCCAGCGTCCCGACCAGGACCTGCACGACGAAGAGAAGCAGGGCGCCGGCGAAATAGACGTGGGCGACCTTCTGGGATTGGTATCTCATGGCGGGAGCTCTCCTCAGCCTGCCTTGTTGGGCGGCCAGCCCTGGGTATTGATCGTGCCGGTCCAGCGCAGGAAGTCGGAGAGATCCCGGATCTCCTGGTCGGTCAGGTGGAACTGCGGCATCTGGCGCCGGCCCTCGATGCCGGTCGGCTGGGCCTCCATCCAGGCCTTCAGGGTGTCGAAGGCGGCCTCCGGGTCGCCCTGGACCTCCCAGCGATGCATGACGTTGCCCAGCTCGGGCGCGAAATAGGCGCCCTCGCCCAGGATGGTGTGGCAGTTGATGCAGGAGTTCTTCTCCCACACCGCCTTGCCGCGGGCGACGCCGTCGGTCAGGGTTTCGGCATCGGTCCCGGTATCGAGGATGTAGCCGTGGCTCATCGCCGTCAGTCCGACGAAGACCAGGAAAAAGAAGGCCGAGCCGCCGTAGAAGATGTTGCGTGCCGCGGCCTTGGTCAGGCGCTCGCTCATGGCTTGCCGCGTCCGACGTGTGTCATGGGAAGTCTCCTCGGGTTTGCCGCCGCGTTCCGGAGCCGGTCCCGGGGTTCTGTCCGGGAAACGTCGGGGTGCGGCGGCGAATGGCGTGACCACAAACTTGACCGCGCCGGTCGGAGATTCCTTGACCGAGGTCAAGCGGTGCGCATTTGCCGGGCCTTACCGTCCGCCCATGAGCGATTCACCCTTGCTTGCCGCCTTTCGGCAAAACCCGCTGCTCTCCGGCCTGGGGGTCGCCGAGCACGCCGCCCTGGCCTCCCTCGGGACGGTCGATACCTTTCCCGTCGGCACCGTCCTTTATGCGCGCGGCGATCCGGCCAGCCGCCTGTTCCTGGTGGTCGAGGGCACGGTCGGGCTGGAGATGCCCGACGACGGGGGGGCCATGATCCCGCTGGACATGCTGGCCCCGGGAGACTGCGCCGGGGAGGAGTCGCTCGCCGTTTCCGCCTGCTACGATACGGTGGCCCGGGCGGTGACCGACGCCGTCGCCTTCTCGATCGACAGCCGCCGCCTGGTCAGGGTGCTTGAGCAGCGGTTCGATCTGGTTCTCGGGATGCTGGTCGGCATGTCAGCCCGGCTGCGCGGCATCGTCCAGGAGATCACCGCGCTCAAGATGGCATCCACGGCGGAGCGCCTGGGCGCCTTCCTGCTGGAACTGACCGACCAGGGCGGCCCTCCGGCCGGGGCCGGGCCGGTCACGGTCACGCTGCCGCTTTCCAAGCAGATGCTCGCCCGGAAGCTGGGGATGAAGCCCGAAAGCCTGTCGCGCGCCTTCGGCAAGCTGAGGCGGCTCGGCGTCCGCAGCGACGGCAGGTCACGGGTGATCCTGTCCGACCCCGAGAGGCTGCGCGACTTCTGCAAGTCCGACTCGTTCCACTGACCCCTGCTTTCCCGCCCCGCCACCGGAGACCACCGCCATGGCCTGTTGCCCCGTCGGATGCACCGTCCCACGCCCCGCCTGCGCCGCCCGATCCGATGGCCGCCGGACGCGCCATACCAGATGGACCGGTCGATCCCTGGATCCCGCTGGCGTGGCCGCCCTGCCGCTCTTCCAGCGGCTCGATGCGCATGTCCTGACTGACCTGCTGTCGGGCAGCACCGTGGCCAGGATGCCGGCGCGGACCGTCCTGTTCGCCGCCGGCGACGAAGCCGACTGCTTCTATGTCGTGCTGGAAGGCAAGGTGAAGCTGTTCGCCCTCAACGAGGGGGGAGAGGACAGCGTGGTGGAGGTGTTCGAGCCTGTCTCCTCCTTCGCGGAAGCCGCCATGTTCGCCAGCGGCAGCTTCCCGCTATCGGCGGAGGTGCTGGAGGAGGCCACCCTCGCCCGCATCCCCGCTGCACCATTCCTGCGCAAGCTCCGGCAGGACCGCGGGGTCGCCTTCACCATGCTGTCCAACCTGTCGCTCTGGCATCGCCGGCTGATGCGGGAGAAGGCGGCCCTCAAGCTGAAGACGCCGGTGCAGCGGGTCGGCGGGTTCCTGCTGTCGCTGACACCGGCGGACACCGGACCGGCGGTCGTCAGCCTGCCCTTCCGCAAGAACCTGGTGGCGAGCCGCCTGGGAATCGAGCCGGAAAGCTTCTCCCGCGTCCTCGCGCGCCTGCGCTCGCATGGGGTCGACACGGCGGGAATGGAGATCAGGATCGCGGAGGTGGCAGCGCTCCGAGACCTGTGCGGGGGCCGTGACGCCGGAACCGCCGCGACGAATCCGGCGTCGGTCAGGACAGGGTGAAGCCCGGCTTCGCGTGGTGGAAGCCGTTCTCCAGCGCCGCAGGGGCCACCATGCCGGCAAGCTCGGCGGTGACGGCGCCCGGATCGGAGCGACCCGCGAGCACGGCGCGGAACAGATCCGCGACCCGCACCATGTCCACCGAATGCGGCGATAGCCGGAACCGGCCGACTCCGGCGCGCCCGAGTCCGTCCAGCTCGGCGACCAGCGCCACATAGCCGTGGGACAGCGTCTGGGTGCCGTTGACCGCCAGGAACTTCTCGCCGTCCAAGGTGCGGACCTCCATGCCGTCGGCGTCCCTGCCGCAGACGAACTGGCAGCCGTCCTTGTGCAACCCATGGGCTCGGGCATGGTAGCAGCGCGCCGAGATGGCCAGAGGCGATCGCCCGAACGCCTGCACCTCGAGCGCCACGCCAAATTCGGCCGCGGCTTCACCCAGCGCCCGGACCGCCGTCGCCGACAGCTCGGGGGCCAGGCAAACCCGACGGGCGCCGCGCCGGACCAACCAGGCCAGGGTGGCCTCGTTGTAAACATTGACCAGCGGTCCGACCGCATGGGGGCGCCCGGCCAGCAGCGCGACGGCGCCCATATCGTTCGCCTCGACCATCACCGGGGCGCCGGCGACCAGATCGGCGGTGGCCCGGCGGTCCCGCTCGTCGGCGATCAGCGCCTGCGTGGCCAGCAGAATCTCCTTTCCCGCGGCGGCCAGCCGGTCGATCACGGCGGGCAGGTGGTCCGCGACGAAACCGGTCTGCTTGCCGCAGACCACCTCGCCCAGTATCACCGTGTCGACATCCGCCTCGTCGGCGATGCGGAAATGGAAGTCCCGCCAGGTTTCGGCCGGCCAGTTGAACAGAACCGGCCCGAGGGTGAGTTTGGGTTCCAAAATCATCTCCACCTCTTGTCATAGGCGCCGGTCGTGGCGCTCCCCCCCTCTGTCAAGGCGGCGAGCGAGGCCGCCGGAGTCGCGGCGCGTCCCCGCTCGAACGCGTCCAGCGCCGCGCGGTGGCTCGCCACCACTTGCGCAATGTAGGCGCGGCCGCGCTGCCGGCCTTCGATCTTGAGCCCGAGCACGCCGGCATCGCGCAGGTCGGGAAGCAGCGCCAGCGCGTTGAGGCTGGTGGGCTCCTCGAACAGGTACGAGGTGGAGCCGGCCGCGCGGAACCGCCCCTTGCACAGGGTGGGATAGCCGGCCTGCTCGTCCGCCGCGAACCGGTTGATCGTGAAGGGTCCGAGGCGCGACACCATCTCCGCGCCGCGGGTTTCGTAGCGGACGCTCGACGCCGGCGAACAGACACCGTTGAGGTTCGGGCTCTCGCCCGTGGCATAGGACGACAGCGAGCAGCGCCCCTCCGCCATCGGGCACATGCCGCCGAACACGAAGACCTCGGTTTCCACGCCCAGCGCGCCGTTCAACCGCTTGATCTCCGGCACGGTGAGGACCCTGGGAAGCACCACGCGCCGGATCCCGAATTCGCGCTGATACAACCCGATGGCGTCGGCGTTGGCAGCCGATGCCTGGACCGAGAGGTGCAGCCGCAGGCCGGAATGCTGCCGCGCCGCATAGTCGAGCAGCCCGATGTCGGCGAGGATCACGGCGTCGGCGCCGATTCGGGCCGCGTCGTCCACCGCCTGCCGCCAGGGTCCCGGGGCGCCGGCCCGGGGATAGGTGTTGATCGCGACGAACACCTTGACGCCGCGCGCGTGAGCCATGCGGACGGCGTCGCGCGCCTCGTCCCGGCTGAAGTTCAGACCGGGGAAATTGCGGGCGTTCGTCTCGTCGCGGAACCCGAGATAGACCGCGTCGGCGCCCGCCTCGACAGCGGCCCGCAGGGCGCCGGGCGTGCCGGCCGGGCAGATCAGTTCGAACCCCGCCATGTCAGCCCCGTCCCACGCGCAGGCCGGCACGCAACAGGTCCTCGATCAGCGGCACCGCGCGCCGCGCCAGCATCGCTCCCGGGCGCAGGATCGGCGCCAGATGGCCGGAAAGCGCGAGAAGATCCTCCATCAGGTCGATCTCCGCACCGTCCAGGGTGTTGCGCACGGCGAGCACCAGCGCGGTATCGCCCTCGACCGCGAGTCGGCGGCCGAAGAACAGGGCGTCCCCGTCGGTGTGGCCCTGAAGCAGGTCCAGCAGCAGTTGGAACCGGCCGCGGATCACCGCCTGCGCCGGTGCGCCGCGCCCGGTCAGCCCGAGCCGGGGGCGCGGCCCGACACGGAGGAGGAATGCCTGCGGAAGATCCACCGGATCGATCAGCAGCTCCGCGGGCGTCAGTTCGCAAAGCCGCCGGAACGCCTCTGGATGACGCCGCCCGAGGACGGCGATCAGCCGGTCGAATGCTGCCTGGACCAGCCAGTGCGGGAGGGGTCCGCTGGCGATCAGGGCGGCGCGGGCGAGCGCAGCCGACGCATCGGCGGTTCCTGCCGGCTCCAGGGCGGGGTCGAGCGAACCCGATGCCGACCGTGAGGAGGTATGTATGGACATGGGTTGCGGGTGTCTCCGTCGTGGAAAGGCGGGCACCCTGAAGGCAACATGGCCCGGCGGCCTTGACTCCGGTTAAGTGGCGGTCGCCGGGCGGGTCCGATGCGCCCGGCTCCCCGCCAGGCCGTCACGCGGCCCGGATGCCCGCGAGGAAGCGCTCGATGTTGCGGCGCAGGTCGCCGGCTTGGCTGCCGAGGACCCCGGCCGCCGCGAGCACTTGGGCGGCAGCGCTGCCGGTTTCGGCGGCGGCCCGCGTGACCCCGCCGAGGTTGCCGGAAACCTGGCGGGTACCCACGGCCGCCTGACCGACGTTCCGGCTGATCTCGGACGTGGTCGC
Source organism: Skermanella rosea (assembly GCF_016806835.2). Classification (NCBI taxonomy): domain Bacteria; kingdom Pseudomonadati; phylum Pseudomonadota; class Alphaproteobacteria; order Rhodospirillales; family Azospirillaceae; genus Skermanella; species Skermanella rosea. Next base: position 2,840,348 of record NZ_CP086111.1, read on the forward strand.
GTTCTGCTCCTCCACCGCCGCCGAGATGGCCGCGCAGACCCCGTTGATCGTCCCGATGGTCGCCGTCACGGTCCGGATCGCCGACACCGCCTCCTCCGTGGCGTTCTGCATTGCGGAGATCTGGGTCGATATCTCCTCCGTCGCCGTCGCGGTCTGGCTGGCAAGGCTCTTCACCTCCGCGGCGACGACGGCGAAGCCCTTGCCGGCATCACCCGCACGGGCCGCTTCGATGGTGGCGTTGAGCGCCAGCAGGTTGGTCTGACCCGCGATATCCTGGATGAGCTGGGTCACGGTGCCGATCCGGGCGGCGGCGTCCGCGAGCATGCGGACGGTGCCGTCCGTACGCTCGGCATCGCCGACGGCCCGCTCGGCGATTTCGGTGGACATCGAAACCTGGCGCGCGATCTCCGAGATGGAGCAGCTCATCTCCTCGGCCGCGGAGGCGACCGTCTGGACGTTCACCGAGGTCTGCTCCGCCGCCGCGGCCGAGGCGGCGATCTGCCCTTCCGTCCTTGCCGCGGTCGCCGACATGCCCTGCGCGGTGGCGTCGAGCTGCGCCGCGGCGCTGCCCAGCGCCTCCAGGATGCCGGCGACGGTGCCGCCGAACTCGTCGATCAGGCTCTCCATCGTGGCTGCGCGCCGCTGCTTGGCGGCCTGCTCGTCGGCCTGCGCCGCGGCGAGCCGGTCGGCCTCGACGGCGTTCCGCTTGAAGACCTCCAAGGCTCCGGCCATGGTGCCGATCTCGTCATGCCGGTCCAGCCCTTGAATCACGACGGACCGGTCGCCGCCGGCCAGCCGGCGCATCACCTCCGTCATGCCCGCCATCGGGCGCGCGAACCGCTGGCGGACGACAAGGATCGCGCCGCAGGACACCAGTGCCGCCACGGCGAGAATGGCGGCATTGAGGAGCAGCATGGAGAAAGAACCGCTCGAACTGTCGGCCAGCCTGCTTTCGAGCACCTCGGAGGTCGCCTGCTGTAAAGCCAGGATGGCGTCGATTCCCTTCGTGGAAGCCGCGATCCAGCTCTCCGCCGAAACCCGATAGCTCCCGTCCCGGCCAGCCGCCAGGACTTCAGACCGGAGTTGCTGGAAGCGGATCAGGAATTCGGCTTCCACAGAGGCCAGCGGCGCCTTCAGCGACTCGCTGCGGGCCGCCGGCACGGAGAGGCTGTCCCACGCGAATTCGATCCGGCCGCGGTTGAAGGCGATCGTCCGGGTCTCGTCGGCGGTCAGCGGCCTGCCGGCGGCGATGGCAGCCCCGATGGCGGCTCGCTCCCGGCCGGCATACTCGCTCATTACCCATGCGAAATGCCGGATCTGCTGAAGTTCCGCGGCCGTCACGTCCGATCGGTTGACGTCCTGGCCCGCGGCCAGGCGAAGTCGCTGCGATGCCTCGATCAAGTCCGTGGCGGTCGGGATCCAGCGCCTTGAAAGATCGGGATCGCGCGCGGCCAGCGGAACCGCCAGGGCGGCATCGACTTCGCGACGGGCCGACGACAATGCCTGCCGGCTACTGTCCACATCTGCGACCAGGTCGGCTTTCCGCCGGAAATCCGGCAGCACCGCCAAGGCCGCCAGAGCCTGTTCCAAGGCTTCGTCCGCGGCCAGGCGCCGTTCAGCGATGGCCCTCGTGGCGTCGGCTCCCGCCGGTGCCGGAGCCGCCAGTGCCGAGTTGGTCCGGCCGCGTTCGAGCGCGAGGGCGCCTGCCGCGTCCAGCAGGGCGGAAACCATCGGGTTCGCCGCCCGCGCGTCTTCGGCCTGCTGGCGCAGACGCCACGCATCCAGGGACTGACGCCCCGCCGATATGAGGGACAACAAGGAAAGGATGATCACGACAAGGTATATCGTAGCCTTGATTGAAAGGCTGAAGCGAAGCATGGGGAGATGTCCGTTGTTTCAAACGGGGCGAGCAGGGCAAGGATTGGCCCCGATCCCACAATAATTCCATCAGCGTTAAGTTCCGTTTGTAAATAACCGGTAAATTTTTTTGCGTTATTACTATTGTCGTACCTGATCATACAAATATCATGCTCGGGCATTGCCCCGCGCTGCTTCGGCAGCGGCAGTTCCCGGACGAACGGGCGAGTCAAAGTTGCGACATGCCCTGCGGTTTCCAGTCTCTTGATCCTGATCAAGATGGCTCCGCGCCCGGCGGGCCATGGTGGCGGCGCACCGGGAAGATTCTCACCGGCGCACTGCGAAATAACCAAAGTCAAGTCCGCCCGGACGTGCGGGTGATAGCTGATACGGCGACTTCGTCCATGGGAAAACACCCGATGAAAAAGCTTGGATTATCCAGTATGGCCCTGGGCATGGCATTGCTCGCCTCGTCCGCCCTGGTCGGCATCACCGTTTCCTCCGCCAGAGCCGAGGAAGCGGCCGCCAATGCAGCCGTCCCCACCCTGTCGCCCGCCGAGTTCGAGGAGGGCAAGCAGATCTATTTCGAACGGTGCGCGGGCTGCCACGGCGTGCTGCGCAAGGGAGCGACCGGCAAGCCGCTGACCACCGACAAGACCCGCGAACTGGGTTACGAATACCTGCGCGACTTCATCACCTACGGATCGGCGGCCGGCATGCCGAACTGGGGCACGTCGAACGAACTGACCGAACGCCAGATCGACATCATGGCGCGCTACGTGCTCAACGAGCCGCCGCAGCCCCCGGAGTGGGGCATGGCGGAGATGCGTGACAGCTGGAAGCTCCACGTGCCGGTGGACAAGCGCCCGACCAAGCAGATGAACGGCCTGGACCTCGACAACCTGTTCTCGGTCACGCTGCGCGACAGCGGCGAGATCGCGCTGATCGACGGCGCCTCCAAGCAGATCGTCAAGATCATCAAGACCGGATACGCGGTCCATATCTCCCGCATGTCGGCCTCGGGGCGCTATCTCTACGCGATCGGCCGCGACGGCAAGATCGACCTGATCGACCTGTGGATGCCGGAGCCGACCACGGTCGCGGAACTGAAGATCGGCATCGAGGCGAGGTCGGTCGAAACCTCCAAGTTCCACGGCTGGGAAGACAGGTTGGCCATCGCCGGCTCCTACTGGCCGCCGCAATACGTCATAATGGATGGGCCGACGCTCGAACCGGTCAAGATCGTCTCAACCCGGGGCATGACCGTCGACACCCAGGAGTACCATCCGGAGCCGCGCGTCGCCTCGATCGTGGCCAGCCACTTCAATCCGGAATTCGTCGTCAACATCAAGGAAACAGGCCAGATCCTGATGGTCAACTATGAGGACGTGCAGAACCTCAAGGTGACCACCATCGGGGCCGAGCGTTTCCTGCACGACGGCGGCTTCGACAGCACCGGCCGCTACTTCCTGGTCGCCGCCAATGCCCGGCACAAGGTCGCCGTGGTCGATACCAAGCTGGACCGGCTCGCGGCCCTGGTGGATACCGGCGGGCTCACGCCGCATCCCGGGCGTGGCGCCAACTTCGTCCATCCCAAGTTCGGGCCGGTCTGGGCGACCAGCCACCTGGGCGACGAAACCATCTCGTTCATCGGCACCGATCCGGAGAAGCACCCGGAGAACGCCTGGAAGATCGTGGACACCGTCCGCGGCCAGGGCGGCGGATCGCTGTTCATCAAGACCCATCCCAAGTCCAGCAATCTCTGGGTCGACACGCCGCTGAACCCGGACGAGGAGATCCACGGATCGGTCGCCGTGTTCGACATCAAGGACCTGGGGAAAGGCTACGCCGTCCTGCCGATCGCCGAATGGTCCGGCATCAAGGAGGGTGCCCGCCGCATCGTCCAGGGCGAGTACAACAAGGCCGGCGACGAGGTCTGGTTCTCGGTCTGGAACGCGAAGGACCAGGAGTCGGCCATCGTGGTCGTGGACGACAAGTCCCGCACCCTGAAGCACGTGATCAAGGACAAGCGCCTGATCACCCCGACCGGCAAGTTCAACGCGTACAACACCAAGATGGACGTGTACTGACCGGCAGGCCCCACGGGGGCGGGCATCCGCCCGCCCCATCCGTCCAGCACCGCCCTCTTCCAGCCGATGGGGACATTTCCGACCATGCCCATGCCTCGCGTCCATCTCGTGGGGGCCGGCCCCGGCGACCCGGACCTGCTCACGGTCAAGGCCCTGCGCCTGATCCAGGCGGCCGAGGTCGTCGTCTATGATCGCCTGGTCCCCCGGAAGATCCTCGACATGATTCCGCCGTCCGCCCGCCGGATCTTCGTCGGCAAGGCGCCGCGCAACCACAGCCTTCCGCAGGAGGACATCAACCTGCTGCTGGTCGATCTGGCCCGCGGGGGAAAGCGGGTCGTGAGGCTGAAAGGGGGCGATCCCTTCATCTTCGGGCGGGGAAGCGAGGAAGCCCTGACCTTGGCCGCACACGGCGTCCCGTTCGAGGTCGTGCCCGGCGTCACCGCCGCGGCCGGCTGCGGCGCCTATGCCGGCATCCCGCTGACCCATCGCGGCCTCGCCACGGGCGTGCGCTTCGTGACCGGGCATTGCCGGAACGACGGCGAGCCGGACCACGACTGGCGCGGCATGGCCGACCCCGACACGACGCTGGTCTTCTACATGGCGCTCGCGAACCTGGGGATGATCCGCCGCGAGCTTGTCGCCGCCGGGCTCGATCCCGCGACCCCCGCGGCCGCCGTTTCCGGCGGAACCACCGATGCCCAGCGAAGCGTCGTCGCGACCCTGGGCACCCTGCCCGAGATCCTGGCCCGGCAGCCGCCGGCCCCGCCCTGCCTGATCATCATCGGCCGCGTCGTCGCCCTCGCCCCGGAACTCGCCTGGTTCGGCGAACGGGAACTGGCCGATGCCTAGGCTGTCCGCCGCCTGCGTCGCCCTGGCCCTGCTCCTGGCGGCGCCCGCGCTGGCCGACCGGCCGGCCGCCGCCCGGCAGGAGATGCTTCGCCACATCGTCCGGCAGGATTGCGGATCGTGCCACGGCATGACGCTGAACGGCGGCCTCGGATCGCCGCTCCTGCCGCAGACGCTCGACGGCGTTGCCGCCGAGAGCCTCGCCGACATCATCCTGAACGGCATTCCCGGCACGCCGATGCCGCCCTGGGCCGGTCTGCTCGACGCCGACGATGCCCGCTGGATCGCCGTCGAACTCAAGAAGGGATTCCCGCCATGAAGCGCCTGGCCGTTTCCGCGCTGGCGGCGCTGCTGCTCGGCGCCTGCGCCGGTCCCGAACCGCGCGTCCCCGAACTCCGCGGTACCGGCGATCTCGGCGTCGTGGTCGAGCGGGCATCGGGCCGCGTGGCGCTGGTCGAGCACAGCCACGACACCGTGCTGGGCCGCGTCGAAGGACTGGGCGATCTCAGCCATGCCGCGATCGTCTTTTCCCGGGACGAACGGTACGCCTACGTCTTCGGCCGCGACGGCGGACTGACCAAGGTCGATCTGCTGACCGGGACGATCGCCGGCCGGATCGTCCAGGCCGGCAACAGCATCGGCGGGGCGATCTCGGAGGACGGCAGGCTGGTCGCGGTCGCCAACTACGAGCCGGGCGGCGTGCGCGTCTTCGATGCCGGGACGCTCGCCCCGGTCGCCGACATCCCGACGGGCTCCAAGGTGGTCGGCCTGGAGGACGCGCCGGGCAACCGGTTCGCGTTCAGCCTCTACGACTCGGGAGAGATCTGGCTCGCCGACCTGGGCGACCCGGCGAGTCCCCGGATCACCCGGTTCGCCGGCATCGGGCGGCAGCCCTACGACGCGCTGGTAACGCCGGACGGCCGCTACTACATCGCCGGCCTGTTCGGCGAGGACGGCCTCGCCATGCTCGACCTGTGGAACCCGGAGGCCGGGGTCCGCCGGGTGCTGCAGGGCTACGGCCGGGGCGAGGCCGCCCTGCCGGTCTACAAGATGCCGCACCTGGAAGGCTGGGCGGTCGCCGACGGGCGCGCGTTCATCCCCGCGGTCGGTCGGCACGAGGTGCTAGTGGTCGATCTCGCCACCTGGACCGAGGTCGGCCGGATCCCCGTGCACGGGCAGCCAGTGTTCGTCATGGCCCGCCCCGACGGGCGGCAGGTCTGGGTGAATTTCGCGCTGCCGGACAATGGCGTCGTCCAGGTGATCGATGTTCGGTCGCAGGCGGTGGTCCACCGGCTCGACCCCGGCCCCGGCGTGCTGCACCTGGAATTCACCCCGCGCGGCGAACGGGTCTGGCTGTCGGTCCGCGATGCCGATCAGGTCCAGGTCTACGACACCCGCACCTTCGAACGCGTGTCGACCCTGCCGGCCGAGAAGCCCAGCGGCATCTTCTTCACCACCCGCGCCCACCGCATCGGCCTTTAGGACACGCGTATCATGGATGCCCTGGATCAGCGGCTGCTCGACGAATTCCAACGCGATTTCGGCCTGACACCCCGCCCCTATGCCGATATCGGCGCCCGGCTCGGCCTGGACGAGGCAGAGGTCATCGACCGGCTGCGCCGCCTGACCGGCGCCGGCGCGATACGCCGGATCGGCCCCGTCTTCCGACCCAACCGGGTCGGCGCCAGCACCCTGGCGGCGCTGGCGGTGCCGCCCGACCGCCTGGAGGAGATCGCGGCCGTCGTCGGCGGCTACGCCGAGGTCAACCACAACTACGCGCGCGAACACCACCTGAACCTGTGGTTCGTGGTGACCGCACCGGACGCCGGGCGCGTCGGCGAGGTGCTGGAGGAGATCGCCCGGAGCACCGGGCTGACGCCCCTCGATCTGCCGCTGGAACGGGATTTTCACGTGGACCTGGGATTTCGGCTATGGAACTGAACGAAACCGACCGCCGGCTGATCGGCGCCCTTCGCCGGGGCCTGCCGTTGGTCGAGCATCCGTACGCGGCGCTGGGCGCGGAACTGGGGCTTGACGAGGGGGCCGTCATCGCCCGCCTCCAGCGCTTCATGGAACGGGGGCTGATCTCCCGCTTCGGCGTCGTCGTCGATCACGCGGCGCTCGGCTTCGACGGCAACGCGATGGTCGTCTGGGATATCCCGGACGCCGACGTGGAGGGGGTCGGCCGCATGTTCGCAGGCCTGTCCTGGGTAAGCCTGTGCTACCGCCGCCCCCGCCGCCTGCCGCACTGGCGATACAACCTGTTCACCATGATCCACGCCCGACAACGCGCCTTCGTCGAGGACCGGGTCGGCGTGATGACCGTCCTGGCTGACTCGGTGGTCCAGGCGTCGGCGATCCTGCACACCACCCGGCGTTTCAAGCAGACCGCCGCGTGCTACGGCACTGCCCCTGCCGCCGCTGGGGAGGCGTGATTCCATGGACGGTACCGACCGCCGCCTGATCGACCGCCTGCAGGACGGATTTCCGCTGGACGACCGGCCTTTCCAGGCGATCGCAGCGGAACTCGGCCTGGACGAGGACGACGTGATACTACGGGTGCGGCGCCTGCGCGAAACCGGCGTGCTGACCCGCTTCGGCCCCCTGTTCCATGCCGAGCGCATGGGCGGCGCGCTGCTGCTGGCCGCCCTCAAGGTGCCCCCGGAGGATTTCGAGCGGGTCGCGGCCGAGGTCAACGCCCTGCCCCAGGTGGCGCACAACTACGCCCGCGACCACGCCTTCAACATGTGGTTCGTGCTGGCCACCGAGACGCCCGAGGGTATCTCCGACGCCATCGCGGAGATCGAGCGGCGCACCGGCCTGACCGTCCATCCCATGCCCAAGCTGGCCGAATACTTCGTCGGCCTGAGGTTCGCCGCATGACCCGCCTTCGCCAAACCGCCGGTCTCGACGACCTGGACCGCCGCCTGGTCCTGGAAACGCAGGAAGGCCTGCCGCTGGAGCGGCGCCCTTACGCGGTGCTCGGCGAGCGACTCGGCATTTCCGGCGAGGAGGTCCGCGAACGGCTCGCCCGGCTGATCGACGGCGGCCAGATCCGCCGGATCGCCGCCGTGCCCAACCATTACCGGCTCGGCTACACCCACAACGGCATGACCGTGTGGGAGGTGCCCGAGGACCGGATCGACGATGCCGGGGCGCAGGTCGGCGCGCTGCCCTTCGTCAGCCACTGCTACCACCGGCGGCCGTCGCCGCCGGACTGGCCCTACACCCTGTTCGCCATGGTCCATGGCCGCAGCCGGGACGAGGTCGAAGCCCAGGTCGCGACGATCGCGGCCCTGCTCGGCCCCGCGAGCCGGGGGCATCAGGTGCTCTACAGCACCCGGATCCTTAAGAAGAGCGGCCTGCGTCTGTCGGCGTGAGGAGAAAAGAAAGCATGTTCCGTCTCAGCCAGTTCATCGCCCGGCTGCGATCCGACGCCGCGGTCCGGGAGCGGGTTCCCGCTCCCGATGGCCGGGGCGTCCGTCCCGTGGTCATCTGGAACCTGGTGCGCCGCTGCAACCTGACCTGCCTGCATTGCTACGCCCACTCGGCCGACCACCAGTTTCCCGGCGAGCTGACGACCGCCCAGGCACTGGAGGTTCTGGACGACCTGAAGGGTTACGGCGTGCCGGCGCTGATCCTGTCCGGCGGCGAGCCCCTGCTGCGGACGGACCTGTTCGAGCTGGCGGCCCATGCCCGCCCGATGGGAATGCACCTGGCGCTGTCCACCAACGGCACCCTGATCGACGATGCCATGGTCGGGCCGATCGCCGGCGCAGGGTTCGACTATGTCGGCATCAGCCTGGACGGGCTGGGGGCGACCCACGACCGGTTCCGCCGCCGGCAGGGCGCGTTCGAGGCGTCCCTGCGCGGAATCCGCCTGTGCCGGGATGCCGGGCTGAAGGTCGGCGTCCGGTTCACCCTGACCCGCGACAATGCCGCGGACCTGCCGGGCCTGCTGGATCTGACGGCGCGCGAGGGGATCGACAAGTTCTACCTGTCGCACCTGAACTTCGCCGGTCGGGGCAACACCAACCGGGGCAGCGCCGCCATGCGCGAGACCACGCGGCGGGCCATGGACCTGCTGTTCGAACGGGCGCTTGCGGATGCGGAAGCCGGCTCCAGGCGGGAATACGTCACCGGCAACAACGACGCCGACGGCGTCTATTTCCTGCATTGGGCGTCCCGCCGCTTTCCCGGGCGGACGGCGGACGTGCGCGCGGCGCTGGAACGCTGGGGGGGCAACGCGACCGGGATCGGCGTCGCCAACATCGACAGCCTGGGCAACGTCCATCCCGACACGATGTGGGCGACCCATACGCTGGGCAACGTCAAGGAACGCCCGTTCAGCGAGATCTGGGCGGGAGCGGACCGGGAAGACCCGATCATGGCGGGCCTGCGGAGCCGGCCGCGCGCGGTCGGCGGCCGGTGCGGCACCTGCGGCCATCTGGCGATCTGCAACGGCAACACGCGGACCCGCGCGCTTCGCACCTCCGGCGACGTCTGGGGCGAGGATCCCGGCTGCTACCTGACCGGGGGCGAGATCGGCACGCCCGCCCCGAACCCACCGCAGGAGATGCGACATGCGTCGTGATATCGCCGCCGCGGTCCTTGCCCTCGCGCTCGCCGCGCCCCCGGTCCTGGCCGCCGATCCGGCCGCCCTCTACACCCGGCACTGCGCCGCCTGCCATGGCGGCGACCGTCTGGGCGCGCTCGGCCCCGCCCTGATCCCGGAGGCGCTGGGCCGGATGAAGCGCGATGCCGCCGTGGGCGTGATCGCGGCGGGCCGCGCCGCGACCCAGATGCCGGCCTTCGCCGACCAGCTCTCCACGGAGGAGATCGCGGCCCTGGCGGACTTCATCCAGCAGCCCCTGCCGGCGGTCCCGTCCTGGGAACTGGATGATGTCCGGGCAACCCACGACATCGTCAATCCGCCGGCCACCCTGCCCGACCGTCCGGTGTTCGACGCCGATCCGATGAACCTGTTCACCGTGGTCGAGGCCGGCGACCATCACGTCACCATCCTGGACGGCGACCGCTTCGTCCCGCTGGCCCGGTTCCAGAGCCGGTTCGCGCTGCATGGCGGCGCCAAGTACTCGCCCGACGGCCGGTTCGTCTATCTCGCGTCGCGCGACGGCTGGGTCACCCAGTACGACATGTGGAGCCTCCGGATCGTCGCCGAGGTGCGAGCCGGCCTGAACACCCGCAACATCGCGGTGTCGGAGGACGGGCGCTTCGTCATGGCCGGCAACATGCTGCCCCACAACCTGGTGGTGCTGGACGCCCGCGACCTGACTCCGCTGAAGGTGATCCCCGTCGCCGACGGCAAGGGTAGGACCTCGCGGGTCAGCGCGGTCTATACCGCCCCGCCGCGCAAGAGCTTCATCGTGGCCCTGAAGGACATTCCCGAGATCTGGGAGATTTCCACTTCGGAGACGTCGCGCCCGGTCTTCGGCGGCTTCGTCCACAGCCACGAGGCCGGCATGGTGGAGGCGGTCGGCGTGCAGCAGGGCCTGTTCGCCACCCGCCGCATCGCGCTTGCCGACACGCTGGACGATTTCTTCTTCGATCCCTCCTACACGAACCTGCTGGGAGCCTCGCGCGACGGCGCCGGCGCCCAGGTGGTCAACCTGAATGTCGGCCGCCCCATCGCCGCCGTTCCGCTGCCCGGCATGCCGCACCTGGGATCGGGCATCGCCTGGCGGTCGGAAGACCGGACCCTGATCGCCACGCCGCACCTGAAGGAGTCCGCGATCAGCATCATCGACGCGGCGACCTGGAAGACGGTCAAGCGGATCGACACGCTGGGTCCCGGCTTCTTCATGCGCAGCCACGAGAACACGCCTTATGCCTGGACCGACGCGTCGCTCAGCCCGCGCCGGGACACGATCCAGATCATCGACAAGAGGACGCAGGAGATCGTCCGGACGCTGACGCCGGCGCCCGGCCGGACCGCCTCGCACGTCGAGTTCACCCGCGACGGCCGGCACGCGCTGGTCAGCCTGTGGGAGGACGACGGCGCGCTGATCGTGTTCGACGCCGCGACCTTCGAGGAAGTCACCCGCCTGCCCATGCGCAAGCCATCGGGGAAATACAATGTCTGGAACAAGATACGCTTTTCAGAGGGCACCAGCCACTGATCCCGGCGCCGGGCCGGGTAACGGCCGGGCGCTGCTGCTGTTCGCCCACGGCACGTCGGACGGAGCCGGGGCCGAGATCGCCGACCGCCTGGCGGCCGAGTTGACGCACCGGGACCTGTTCGACGAGGTGGCGGTCTGCTTCTCCTTGCAGGATCCGCGTCCGGCGGAAATCCTGGCGCGCCTGTCGTCGCCCCGGATCTTCGTCGTGCCGCTGCTGGCCTGTGACGGGCGAATCACCCGCGACGTTCTGCCGGGCCTGATCGGGCTGGCGGACGGACGGGAACGGGTGACCCTGTGCCCGCCGGTCGGCCAGCATCCGGGGATAGCCGGGATCGTCGCCGGCATGGCGGGCGCCGCCGCGGAAGCCGCCGGGTTCGTCCCCGGGGCCACGACGGTCCTGATCGCGGGGCACGGCCACCGCCATGACCCGACTTCCGCCGGCGCCGCCCGCCGGTTGGCGGAGCAGGTGCGCGCCGACGGGTCATGGGGGGCGGTCGACTGCGTGTTCCTCTCCGAAACGCCGACGGCCCGGCACTGGCGGACGGTGTCGTCCACCCCGGACACGATCGTCGTGCCCTACTTCATCTCGGGCGGCCGGCACGAGGCGGTCGATCTGCCGTCCCTCGTCAAGGCCGGCGAAAGCGACGTCTCCGACGGTCGCCGGGTGGTCTTGACGCCCGCCGTCGGGCGGGCGCCGCAACTCGCTTTCCTCGTCCTCGACGAGGTTTTGGAAATGGCGCGGAACCGGGCGCCGGAGATGGCATGACGGAGCCAAACGGCACCGTTCCGATCCGGCACGATCCGACCCGTCAGCGCGATCTCTCGGCGAGCCGGACCGCATGTCCGACGACGATGCCGAGAAGGCGTTGCGCCTCCAGCAGGACGGCTTCGTCCCTGGTGCGTTCGGCGATGTCGGAGAAGGTTTCGGCCATCTTCTCCAGCGCCGCCGCCGAACGCAGGTTCCGCCCTTGGCCGAGGACCGGATCGACCGGCACCGGGGCCGGTCCGGGGCCCGTGATCAGAGGCGTCAGATCGTCGGCGATTCCGGCAAGCGTGCCGGCGTCGTCCGTCTTTCCGGCACGATCGAGCGCCGATGCGGCGGCCCGCAGGATACCGACCGTCTCACCCGCCAGCGCGGAGGCCAGGGACGCCAGAGCGGCGAGATCCTCGACCCGCACCGCCGCATCGCCGCTTTCCCGGCGGGACGCCCTCCAGGCCTTCCGGCGCTGACGCCGCAGTTTCGCGGCGTGGTCCAGCTCCTCCATCGCCAAGGCCCGGGCCTGCTCCCTCACCGCTTGGTCGGTCGCCGCGGAGACGATATAGCTGTAGAAGGCGAACGCGCGTTCCTCGTTCAGCACGGCCAGCGACAAGGCGCGATACGGCGTAAGATCGCTGCGTCCGGCCAGTTCCTCCCAGGAGGCGGCGATCTCCGGCGGTAGCCGCCAGACGAAAGGCGCGCTGTCGGGCACATGGCCGATCCGCTCGGCAGAGACGGACGCCACCGCCTCCACATGTCGGCGCTCCTCCTCCATCAGCGCCCGGAAGGTTGCCGCGGTCTCCACGGCGCCGCGTCCATCCATCATCCCTGCCAGTTCACGGTAGCGCAGCACGGCCTCCCGCTCGAGCGCGAGGGCGATGCCGAGCAGGTCGGCCGATGAGGTGACCGGGGCGACCGGTTCCTGGCATAGCAAATTCACGCCCCCGCTCCATTTCATGATCGGTTCAAGGTGCCGGACCATAAACTGAAAAAACCGACATCTATTTGACCTCAATCAAGTCCGCCGTGACCAACAGAGCCTCTTATGAACCGACAAGAGATTCATGCCGTTGACACTATCGGCACGGTCTCTTGATAAATGTCAATTTCTCTGGCACGGATCATGGCGTTCTCATCGTGGCGAATACTTGGGCTGAGGAACGGAATCGTCGCAATGCTGGTGGTTTCCATCATCAGCTCCGTCTCGACGGTCGCTCAAGCCGCGGTGCCGTTGCTGGGCCAGTATCTCTCCAGGGCCGAGCCGGCCGAGCTGTTCGCCGGAGCCGACAGGTTCGGGCCGATCCAGGACGGGGTTCCCGTCGCCCCGGTCCTTCAGGGCGACAAGCTGCTGGGCTACGCCTATCTCAACTCCGACTTCGTCAATACGACCGGATATTCCGGGCGGCCGATCCATGTGCTGGTCGGGCTTGGAACCGATGCTCGAGTCGCGGGGGCCAAGCTGGTGGATCACCATGAGCCGATCGTCCTGATCGGCATCCCGGCCGAACGCATAGACCGGTTCATATCCGGCTACATCGGCCGGAGCGTGGTCGAACTCGCGGGCCAGACGTCGTCGAGCCCGCCGGTGGACATCGTCTCCGGGGCCACCGTCACGGTCATGGTGATCGGCGACAGCATCGTCCGGTCGGGCCGGAAAGTGGCGCAGGCCCTGGGTTTGGCCGGCGCCGGTGCCGTCGCCGCGAAACCGCGGCGCGCGCTGGAGCCTGGCCGGGGCGAGGTCGAGGACTGGCCGACTCTGGTGGGTGACGGTTCGGTCCGGCGGCTGGCGCTGACGGTCGGCGACGTCAACGCCGCCTTCGAGCGGAGCGGCAAGCCGGAAGCCGTCGCACGGCCCGAGCCGGGCGCTCCGGACGAGACCTTCATCGACCTTTACGCGACCCTGGTTTCCATCCCGGCCATTGGGCGCAGCCTGCTGGGAGAGGCCGAATACCAGTCGCTCGCCCGGAAGCTCAAGCCGGGACAGCACGCGCTCCTGGTCGCCGGACAGGGCCGCTACTCGTTCAAGGGCTCGGGCTATGTGCGGGGCGGCATCTTCGACCGGATCGAGCTCGTCCAGGGCGACACCGGAGTCAGGTTCCGCGACCGCACCCACTTGAGGCTGGGCGGCGTCGCGGCCGCCGGGGCTCCCGACTTTCCCGAAGTCGGCCTGTTCATGATCCCCGAAGGGACGGAGTTCGACCCGGCCGAGCCGTGGCGGCTGTCGCTGCTGGTGCAGCGGGCCACCGGCGCGCTGGAGAAGGCCTTCGTGTCGTTCGACCTCGGCTACCAGCCTCCCGACAAATACCTGGGCGACCCGATCGCCGCGGCGCCCGCTCCGGCCGCGGCCGCAGCCGCCGCTCCCGCCCGGGAGGATGAACCGCCCCCGGAAACGCCGCTGTGGCAAAGGATCTGGCAGGGCCGGCTGCTCGATATCGCCGTCGCGCTGAGCGCCATCGGCATCCTTACCGGCCTCTTCTTCTTCCAGGACAGCCTGGTCCGCCGCCCGGCCCTCTACCAGCGGGTCCGCATCACCTTCCTCCTGTTCACCCTGGTGTGGTTGGGCTGGTACGCCAAGGCGCAGCTGTCGGTCGTCAACGTCTTCACCTTCGCCGACGCGCTCCGAACGGAGTTCCGGTGGGACTATTTCCTGATGGACCCGCTGGTCTTCATCCTGTGGTGCTCCGTCGCGGCCTCGATCCTGTTCTGGGGGCGCGGCGCCTTCTGCGGCTGGCTTTGCCCCTTCGGGGCTCTCCAGGAGCTTCTGTACAAGGTCGGCCAGGTGCTCCACCTGCCCAAGGTGAAGGTGCCGTTCGGCCTGCATCAGCGGCTGTGGCCGATCAAGTACATCATCTTCCTCGCCCTGTTCGGCCTGTCGATGTACTCGCTGTCGGCGGCGGAACGGGGTGCCGAGGTCGAGCCGTTCAAGACGGCGATCATCCTGCACTTCGTCCGGGACTGGTGGTTCGTCCTGTTCGCCGCGGCGCTGCTGGCGGCCGGGCTGTTCATCGAGCGCTTCTTCTGCCGATACCTGTGCCCGCTGGGCGCGGCACTCGCCATTCCCGGCCGGATGCGGATGTTCGACTGGCTGCGCCGCTACAAGGAATGCGGCAGCCCGTGCCAGCGCTGCGCCAACGAGTGCCCGGTCCAGGCGATCCACCCGGAAGGCCATATCAATCCCAACGAATGCATCCAGTGCATGCACTGCCAGGTGCTCTACCACCATGACCAGAAATGCCCGGTCATGATCCAACGGCGTCTGAAGCGCGAAAAGCGCGCCGCCGGATCTTCGCTAGCCTGATGGAGTTGAACGATGCGTGATGAGAACGAGAAACCGACGGGCATCGACCGCCGCCACCTGTTGGGCGGCACCGCCAAGGTCGCCGCGCTGGCGGGCCTGACCGGCGCCCTCGGCGGCGCCGCGGTGACGACGGCCGGCGGCTCCGTCTTCGGTTCCGGGACCGCCCTTGCGGCATCCGGCGGGACGAAGCAGAGCGCCGAGGTGAAGCCCGGCGACCTCGACGAGTATTATGTCTTCCACAGCGGCGGGCATTCCGGCGAGGTGCGCATCATGGGCGCGCCCTCCATGCGCGAGCTGATGCGCATCCCGGTCTTCACCCGGTGCAGCGCCACCGGCTGGGGACAGACCAACGAGAGCCGGAAAATCTTGACCGAGGGGCTGACCGACGAGACCCGCGAGTTCCTGAAGACGCGCGGCGGCGTCTACCAGAACGGCGACCTGCACCACCCGCACATGTCGTTCACCGACGGCACCTACGACGGGCGCTACATCTTCTGCAACGACAAGGCCAACACCCGCGTCGCCCGCATCCGCGCCGACATCATGAAGCCGGACAAGATCATCGAGATCCCGAACGCCTCGGCGATCCACGGCCTGCGGCTCCAGAAATATCCGCGCACCGGCTATGTGTTCGCCAACGGCGAGCAGCGCGTGCCCACGCCCAACATCGGCAAGATCCTGGACGAGCCGACCAAGTACCGCTCGCACTTCACCGCGATCGACGGCGACACGATGAAGGTGGCGTGGCAGGTCTGGGTGGACGGCAACCTGGACAACACGGACGCCGATTACCAGGGCAAATACGTCTTCTCGACCTGCTACAACTCCGAGGAGGGCGTCACCACCGCCGAGATGACCGCCAAGGAGCAGGACTGGCTGGTCGTCTTCAACATCAAGCGGATCGAACAGGCGGTGAAGGACGGCAAGGTCGAGGTGATCAACGGCGTTCCGATCGTCGACGGGCGGCACGGCAATCCCTATACCCGGTACATCCCGATCCCCAACAGCCCGCACGGCGTCAACACCGCTCCCGACGGCATCCACGTGACGGTCAACGGCAAGCTGTCGCCGACCGTGACCGTGCTGGACGTGCGCCGGCTCGACGATCTGTTCGACGACAGGATCAAGCCGCGCGACGTGGTGGTGGCGGAGCCGCAGCTGGGCCTCGGGCCTCTCCACACCGCCTATGACGGACGCGGCAACGCCTACACCACCCTGTTCCTGGACAGCCAGGTGGTGAAATGGAACATCGCCAAGGCGATCCGGGCCTTCAAGGGGGAGAAGGTCGATCCCATCGTCCAGAAGCTGGACGTCCATTACCAGCCCGGCCACCTGCACTCCTCCATGGGGCAGACCAAGGAAGCCGACGGCAAGTGGCTCATGGTGCTGAACAAGTTCTCCAAGGACCGCTTCCTGAACGTGGGTCCGCTGAAGCCGGAGAACGACCAGCTGATCGACATTTCGGGCGACGAGATGAAGATCGTCCATGACGGCCCGACCTTTGCCGAGCCCCATGACACGCTGATCGTGCATCGCTCCAAGGTCAACCCGGTCAACGCCTACCGGCGCGACGACCCGATGTTCGCCGACGCCGTCAGGCAGGCGAAGGCGGACGGCGTCGATCCCGAATACGACAGCAAGGTGATCCGCGACGGCAACAAGGTCCGGGTCTACATGACGGCGCTGGCCCCGGCCTTCGGGTTGGAGGAGTTCACCGTCAAGCAGGGCGACGAGGTCACCGTCTACGTCACCAACATGGACGACGTGGACGACCTGACCCACGGCTTCTCGCTGACCGGCTACGGCATCGCCATGGAGATAGCTCCGCAGGCGACGGCTTCGGTGACCTTCACGGCCGACCGGCCCGGCGTGCACTGGTACTATTGCCAGTGGTTCTGCCACGCGCTCCACATGGAGATGGGCGGCCGCATGCTGGTCGAGCCGCGCGCGGTCTGAGGACTGGATCATGTCACGGACCGGAATACTGATCCTCGCGGCGGCTTTCCTGGCCGTGACGCCCGCCAGGGCGGCGACGGTGACGGTGCCGCCGGGCGGGCTGGCCGACGCCCTCGGCGCGGCGGACTCCGGCGACACGCTGGTACTGGCCCCGGGTATCCACCCGGGGCCGGTCACCGTCGCCGTGCCGGTCACGCTCGAAGGGCAGCCGGGAGCGGTGATCGACGGCGGCGGCCGGCGGAGTTCGATCACCGTCGAGTCCCCCGGCGTCACGCTGCGCCGGCTGACCGTCCGCAACTCCGGACTCAGCCTGTTCGACCAGGATTCCGGGATCTTCCTGGGCAAGGGAGCGGCCGGCGCGGTGGTCGAGGACAACGAACTGATCGACAACCTGATCGGCATCTATGTCTGGGGAGCGCCGGACGTGCTGGTGCGCGGCAACCGCGTCCGGGGGCGGACCGACCTGCGGCGCAGCGAGCGCGGCAACGGCATCCAGCTCTGGAACGCGCCGGGGACGAAGGTGGTCGGCAACACCGTGTCGGCGGGTCGCGACGGCATCTTCGTCACCACCAGCAAACGGAACGAGTTCCGCGACAACCGGTTCGAGAACGTCCGCTTCGCGGTCCACTACATGTACACCAACGACAGCGAGGTCAGCGGCAACGTCTCCGTCGGCAACGACGTCGGCTACGCCATCATGTTCTCGCAGAACCTCGTGGTCCGGGACAACCAGTCGCGCGGCGACCGCGACCACGGGCTTCTGCTCAACTACACGACCCGGTCCCGCATCGAGGGCAACGTCATCGCCGGCCGGTTCGCCACGCCGCCCACGGCGGCCACCGACGATGATGATCCGGATGCCGACATCCCGCGCGAGGTCGGCGGGCTGGCCGAGAGGGACCGGACCGGCACCTGGAAATGCGTCTTCATCTACAACACGAGCAAGAACGTGCTGCGCGGCAACCGGTTCGAGGACTGCGAGATCGGCGTCCACTTCACCGCGGGGTCGGAGCGCAACACGATCACCGGCAACGCCTTCGTCAACAACCGCACGCAGGTCAAGTATGTCGGCACCCGTTCCCTGGACTGGTCCGACAAGGGGCGGGGCAACTACTGGAGCGACAACCCCGCCTTCGACCTCGACGGCGACGGCATCTCCGACGAGGCCTACCGCCCCAACGACATCGTGGACCAGGTCATGTGGTCCTTTCCGGCGGCCAAGCTGCTGATCAACAGCCCCGGCATCCAGGTGATCCGCTGGGCGCAGTCGCAATTTCCGGCGCTGCACCCCGGCGGCGTGATGGACAGCGCCCCGCTGATGAAGCCGCCGGAACCGTCCCCCAGCCCCGAAGGGAGGCCGCAATCGTGAACCAGGCCCAACCGACCATCGAAGTCCGCGGCGTCTCCAAGCGGTATGGCGGCCAGTACGCCGTCCGGGAAGTCAGCGCCACCCTGGGTGCCGGCGAGTGCGTGGCCCTGGTCGGCCACAACGGCGCCGGAAAGAGCTCGCTGATCAAGCTGCTGCTCGGCCTGACCACCCCGACGGAAGGCGCCGTACGGGTGCTGGGCGAAGATCCCGCCGGACACGCCGCCCCCCGGATCCGCCGCCGGATCGGCTACCTGCCGGAGAACGTCGCGTTCCACCCCGCCATGACCGGCTGGGAATGCCTGGACTTCTACGCCCGGCTGAAGCAGGTGCCGGCCGGCGGCAACGACGCGCTGCTGGACCGCGTCGGCCTGGAGCTCGCCGCCCGCGACCGCCGGGTCGGGACCTATTCCAAGGGGATGCGGCAGCGGCTGGGGCTCGCCCAGGCGCTGCTGGGCGACCCGAAACTGCTGTTCCTGGACGAGCCGACGACCGGCCTCGACCCGGCGCTTCGCCAGGGCTTCTACCGGATCATCGGCGACCTGCGCGACGCCGGCACCACCGTCCTGCTGTGCAGCCACGCGCTGACCGAACTGGAGGGGCAGGCCGACCGCGTGATCGTGATGAACAGGGGCCGCAAGGTCGCGGAGGGCTCGCTCGCCACCCTGCGCACCCTGGCCCAGCTGCCGGTCCGCATCCGGCTGACCGTGCCGGACGCCGCTCCCACGGCGTTCGAGGGCGAACTGGCCGCCGTCTTCGGCGGCGCGGCAAGGCGTCTGGCCGGCGACATGGTCGAGCTGACCTGCGCCAACGACGACAAGCTGGACATGGTCCGCCGCGTCGTCCGGCTGGGGACGCCGCCGGACGACATCGAGATCGTCCAGCCCAGCCTGGACGAGATGTACGCCCACTTCCTGAGGCAGGAGGCCGCCCAATGAACACCATCGCGACCATCGCGGCGAAGGAGGTGCGCGAGGCGCTGAGGAACCGCTGGGTCGTGGCGATGACGCTGCTGATGGCGGCTCTGGCCCTGACGCTCAGCTTCCTGGGCAGCGCGCCGGCCGGCACGGTGGGGGCCGGACCGCTGGAGGTCACGATCGTCAGCCTTGCCAGCCTGACGATCTTCCTGCTGCCGCTGATCGCCCTGCTCCTGTCGTTCGACGCGATCGTCGGCGAGATCGACCGGGGCACCATGGCGCTGCTGCTGGCCTATCCGGTCGCCCGCTGGCAGGTGATGCTGGGCAAGTTCATTGGCCATGCGGCAGTCATCGCCTTCGCCACCACGCTGGGCTACGGTGCGGCCGGAGTGGCGCTGGCCGCCGGCGGAGCGGAGATCGAGCCCGAGAGCTGGCTGGCCTTCGCCGCCATGATCGGCAGCAGCGTCATGCTGGGAGCTGCGTTCACGTCGCTCGGATATCTCGCCAGCACGCTGGTGCGCGACCGGGCCACGGCGGCCGGCATCGCGGTGGGCATCTGGCTCGGCTTCGTGCTGATCTACGACATGGGCCTGCTCGGCCTGCTGGTCGCGGACCAGGGCAGAACCATCAAGGCCGACATGGTCACCTGGCTGCTGCTGGCCAATCCGGCCGACACCTTCCGCCTGTTCAACCTGGCCGGCTTCGACAACGTGAGCCGGTTCGCCGGGACCGCCGGGCTCGCGGGCCATCTCCAGTTCGGCGCCACGGCCCTTCTCGGGGTGCTCGCCGCCTGGATCGTCGCCCCTCTGGCGCTGGCGGCGCTCGTCTTCTCCAGAAAGCAGATCTGATGCGCAACCTGCTGACCGCCGCCCTGCTGGGCTTCGCCCTCCTGCTGCCGCTGGCCGGCTGCAAGGACGAAGAGACCACGGCCGCTCCACCCCCGCCGCAGGCGATCACCGCGGATGCGACCGGCCACTACTGCGGCATGAACATGCTCGACCATCCCGGCCCCAAGGGCCAAATCATCCTTGAGGGAAAGTCGACGCCGATCTGGCTTTCCTCCGTGCGCGACACCTTCGCGTACACCATGCTGCCGGAAGAATCCCACGAATACCGGGCGATCTACGTCACCGACCTGACCAAGGCCGCGGACCCGTCCCGGCCGGACCTGGATCTCTGGACCGAAGCCCGAAACGCATGGTTCGTGGTGGGCAGCGGGTTCCGCGGCGGCATGGGCGCCGCCGAGCCCCTGCCTTTCGCCGAGGAAACGGCGGCGCGAAACTTCGCGGCCGCCCACGGCGGGAGCGTGAAGCGCTTCTCCGAAGTATCGGACGACACCATCCTGGCGTCGCCGGAGGAAACCGACGATCCCGGCGAAGGCGGCAAGCACGACGGTAGGCACGGCCCCCATTCGCGGAGCATGCCATGACGCGGCGCCCGACCCGGCGGCGTTTTCTCGCCATCACCGCGGCGTCGGCCGGACTGATGCTGCTGCCCCCCTCGATCGCGCCTGCAGAAGGAGCCCCGCTGCGCGTCTGGCGCGGCACCGCGCTGGGCGCGGACGCTTGCCTGCAACTCAGCCATCCCGATCCGGCCGAGGCCGAACGCCTGATCCGCCTGTGCCTGGACGAGGTGGCGCGGCTTGAGCGTGTCTTCAGCCTCTACCGCCCCGATTCCGCCCTGGTCCGTCTCAATCGGGCCGGTGAACTGGCCGATCCGCCGCTGGACCTGGTGCGGCTGCTGAACGATGCGCTCCGCTTCAGCAGGCTGACAGACGGGATGTTCGACGTGACCGTCCAGCCCCTGTGGCGGCTCTATGCCGAGCATTTCGGCCGGCCCGGCGCTGATCCCGGCGGTCCGCCGGCCTTCGTGGTCGCAGCGGCCAAGTCTCTGGTCGATTACCGTGCACTGAACGTTCAGGAAAGCGGGATCTGGTTCACCAAGACGGGTATGGAAGTCACCTTGAACGGGATCGCTCAGGGCTACATCACCGACCGGATCGCTGATCGGCTGCGGGCCGAAGGCATGACCAACGTCCTGGTGGACATGGGCGAAGTGAAGGCTCTGGGTCGACATCCCGATGGTCGGCGCTGGGTCGTGGGCTTGCCCGACGGCGAAGCGGACAACCGTATCGCCGACACGATGGAATTGACGGATCAGGCCATTGCGACTTCGTCCGTGAGGGGGACCCGGTTCGATTTCGCGGGCCGCTTTGGTCATATCTTCGATCCGCGTACCGGACGATGCGCCGATCAAGTGCTTTCCGCGACCGTGACAGCGGACAATGCGACGGCTGCGGACGCGCTGTCGACGGCGCTGACCGCAACCTCCTCGGAGCATGCGCTACGCTTGATGGGCAATGTAGCCGGTGCTGAGGCAAGGATCTGGCCGGCAGATGGAAATTCATGATCTTCCGGGGACAAATCGACCCGTTTTGCCCGCACACCGCTAACTCCTTGATCGGATAGGTCTTGGCGCGTCATGCCGAGAGCGTCAGAGTTAGCCGCGGCGCTGTGCCTCCAGCGCGCTATAGGCGGCTTCGCGGGTGATCAGGACTCGTCCGCTGGGAGTGCGGATCTTGGCGATGTCACGACCGAGCCGACGGCCAAGGCTGCGCACGGATATGTGGAGCAGATGTGCGAGTTCGGCACGACTAAAGGAGTGTTGAAGTTGGTCAGGAACAGACATGGCGCGTTTCCGATGGACTGGTGATAGCGCCGATCTAGGCCCCAGGAGGGAGCACTCAACCAAAAATCTTCGCTAAAGTGTGCTCTGGTGTTCAGGGGAGCACATTTCCTGAAAATCCAAAGCTATTATGAAAAAGGGGACGTTACAAAGTCCTTTCTTGACTAAGTAAGCGCTCAGTGCCCGTGATTTTTGAGCATGAGGGGAGCACCCCCGTAACTGCTCACGGGGTTGGCAAAAAGGGTTGCGCGGAGGTTCGGAATATGGGTCCACTTCGGGATGGAGAAGCCGCCGCGCTATCGCCTGAGTGAGGCTGAGAAGGACGCCCTGCTGGTCGAGCAGGCGGCGCTGATCGAGCGTCTGGCGGCGCGGGTTGCCGAACTGGAAGCGCTGGTCGGGAAGCCGCGGAAGACGTCGGCCAATTCGCACATTCCACCGTCGCAGGACGGCCCTGGCGGTGCGTCGCGCAAGGCGGATGCCAAGCGCCGGCGCAAGCCGCGGCCGTCGCGCCCCGGAGTGTCGCGCCCGCTGGCCGGCGACCCGGACCGGACCGAGCGTCGCCTGGCCGAGGCCTGCCCGCATTGCGGGACGGCGGTGCCGGCACCGTTAAGACCACATCGACCTTCCGGTGATCCGCCCGGTGGTGACGCGGGTCGAGCTGTTCGGCGGCCGGTGCGGCGATTGCGGGCGGCGCTACCGGGCCGCCCCGCCCGCCGCCATGCCGCCGGGCACCCCGTTCGGACCGGGCATCCGGGCGCTGCTGGCCTATCTGCACCACAGCCATCATGTCGGCTTCGAGCGGCTGTCGCGGATGCTGGAGGAGGTGTTCGGGCTGACGATCTCCGAGGGCGCCATCGCCCATGCGTTGCGCCGCATGGGCACGGCGTTCGACACGGCCTGCGCGGCGATCAAGGCCAAACTCCTGGGCGCCCCGGTGATCGCCTCGGATGAGGCCCGGGTCAACGGCGTGACCCACTGGCAGTGGGTGTTCCATTCCGAGAAGGCCGTGCTGCACACCATCGCGCTCGGCCGGGGCCGCGCGGTGCCCGCCGGGATCCTGGGGGGCATCGGCCCGAGGTGTGGATCTCCGACCGCTACGCCGGGCAGCAGGAACTGGGACGGGTCCATCAGGTCTGCCTGGCCCGCGTCTTGCGCGACGTGCAGTACGCCATCGACTGCGGCGACACCGTGGTCGCACCCAGGATCCGCGATCACTTGGCACTGGGCCATCCGCGTCGGCAAGCGAAGACCGGGCCTGAAGGACGGCACGCTGGCCGCCTACGCCGCCAAGGCCGAGCGGGGCCTCGATGCCCTGGTCGGCGTCCCCGCCGCCCATCCGGCCGGACGCGAACTGCAGCGCCTGGTCAAGACCTGGCGGGGCAAGTTCTTCGTCTTCCTCGCCGATCGCCGCGTGCCGCCGACCAACAACGCCAGCGAGCAGGAAATCCGCCCGTCCGTGGTCTTCCGCAAGGTCACCAACGGCTTCCGATCCGACTGGGGGCCCGGCATCCACGCAGGCTATCGCTCCGTCACCGGAACGGCCCGCCGGCAAGGTCAATCCGCCTGGACCACCATCCGCGACCCCGTCGGCGGAACCTTCGCCGTCGCCTGACGGCTCAGAAAGCGCCGCAGGATTGAGCAACTATACGACAACATCATGAATGAAAAAAACAATCGGGTATGTGAGACGGCACTTCCGCACTCGGCTCCCCCCGATCGACTGGGCTGACGGATGGGCCACATCCGTGGTACACATGCCCTGGTGGGACGGCACCCGCGTGCCGCGGACTGCCTGGGTTTCCCGGTCGGGGGAAAGTGGCGGATAGGGTGTCCGCCTAACTGCTGTTCCTCGCTGTCCGTAAACGTCTCAAAAACCCTATCTATCTCAACCCGCTGACGCCGGAATGTCTCACCTTGTTCGCCAATAACCCCTGCAATCCGCCATACTTGGATGGTACAAAGGATGGGACAAGGTTCCGAACATGTTCCAGAGATGACAGGGCGAAGCAAGTATGGCACGTACGATGGGGCGGCTGACGGCGATGGCGGTGACGCGGGCGACGAAGCCGGGCATGTATGCTGATGGCGGGGGATTGTACCTCCGGGTCGGGCCGAACGGCGCGAAGTCATGGGTGTTCCGCTTCCGGGTTGACGGCAAGCGCCGCGACATGGGGCTCGGGCCGCTTCATGCCGTTACCCTGGCCATCGCGCGCGAAAAGGCCACTGCCTGCCGAACTGAACGGTTCGACGGGCGCGACCCACTGGAAAGCCGTCAAGCCAGCAGGCTGGCCGAGAAGCTGGCTGCTTCAAAGGCCATGACCTTCCGGCAATGTGCCGCCGGCTACATCGATGCCCATCGATCGGGATGGAAGAACGAGAAGCATGCCGCCCAATGGGGCTCGACCCTGGAGGCTTATGCTTATCCGATCTTCGGCGACCTGCCGGTTCAGGCGGTTGATACCGCGCTGGTGATGAAGGCGCTGGAGCCGATCTGGAGGACGAAGACCGAGACTGCAAGCCGGCTACGTGGCCGTGTAGAGGCGGTGCTGGACTGGGCGACCGCGCGGGAGTTCCGGCGGGGTGACAATCCAGCTCGATGGCGCGGCCACCTGGATCACCTCCTCCCCTTGCGTGCCAAGGTCCAGAAGGTCCAGCACCATCCGGCGCTGCCCTATACCGAGATCGGCGCCTTCATGACGTCTCTGCGGTCCCAGCAGGGCCATGCGGCGCGGGCGCTGGAGTTCCTGATCCTGACGGCCGGCAGGACCGGCGAGGTGATCGGCGCGCGGTGGAGCGAGATCGATCTGATGGAGGGCGTATGGATCGTTCCGGCAAGTCGGATGAAGGCCGGCAGGGAACACCGCGTTCCGCTCTCGGCGCCCGCGATCAAGCTGATCCGGGAACAACAGGCGGCAGCGGAGCTGGTCGAGGGGCGACTGGATGGGTTCGTGTTCCCCGGCGGGCGTCCCGGCAAGGGGCTGTCGAACATGGCTCTCCTGAAGCTGCTGGGGCGCATGAAGCGGGATGACCTGACCGCCCATGGTTTCCGCTCGACGTTCCGGGATTGGGCGGCCGAGCAGACGCATTTCCCACGGGACGTCGCGGAAATGGCCCTGGCGCATACCGTTTCGGACAAGGTAGAGGCCGCATACCGGCGGGGTGACCTGTTCGGTAAGCGGCGAAAGCTGATGGAAGCATGGGCGACGTATTGCGGAACCATGCCGGCGATGAAGGGCGAAGTCGTTTCACTGAACCAGGGTCGAAATGGAACAAGATCATGAATGCGTTACCCACCTGTCGCCCCCTCGGGAGGGTCTGCGCGTTGGCCTTCGGAGGAACCATACCCCCTGCCGCCGAACCTGGCCGATCTGGCGGCCGACCCCGGCGAACTATGGCCCGACGATATCGTTCCCGAAGGTGAAGGGGAGGTCCCGCTGTTCGACGCGTGGCTCCAGGCAGCGGATGTCCGGCCGAACTGGTCGAAGCACTCGCCCCGGCCAGATCACCCGCCACACCGATCGGCCTGTACGAGGCGGATGATGGCATGACGGCAGGAGGGTGCCTTTCCTGATCGATGGGACGGGATGGGGGCAGATGGTAGGTACCCGGTACCTGCCACATCGCGATCATGGGTCCCATCTTCGCCATCTAAGGACCTGATTGAGCTGGCATCGGTCTACCCTAAGCGATTACGCAGCCATTCTCGGCTCACCCTATGGCACCCTGATAGGATGGCTATTGAACCAATGAAGGAGTGATAACCTGTGATCGAACTGACGGTCATTATCATCCTGTCAAACCTCGTTATTGTAGCGACTTTGATTTATCAAGGCTACAACGGCCCTGCCGCGTTGCTGGGCTTGACGGTGGGGCTGCTGGCATTGTCGCTGCTGTAAAGCGCCGACCGCCTCAAAGCTTTCGATAGCAAGCAAAAAACGCGAGCATGATCAGGGCACCGGCGAGGTGACCGAGTGATGGCCTCAGCGGCAGAAGCCGCGCGCTTAGAGTCGAGGGACACTGATTTTCGGGCCGCCCCGAGGCTTTCTTGGCGGCCTCCAGCAGACTGCGTGCCGGTATCCAGCGGATCGGGACCAATGTGGAACCATACACATCTGACTTGCGAGAAACAGGTGGGCAGAGGGAACGATATAGCCGAAGTGTTTGAGATTAGGCTCATGTTTATGACACACCAAATACAAAAAACTTCAAACGGTCCGGAAATAGGTGCATGTAGTCATATAGAGCATAATATAATGCAGTCAACAACAACGTGCCAACAACACTGGTAAACGCAGCCCGAGCTCCAACTCCAATTATCCCATAGAATCTAGATGTTGGTTTTGCTCTATGCACTGCAACATCTATAATATGCAGTAAAATTTTTCTTCTTTCATAACCAAGCTTTTTTTGTTCATCAGTTAAGAACATCAATTCGCGAAGAGAGGAGCCAATGACCCAAGCAAAATAGAACAATGATCCATACGTCGAGACTATCAAAGAGCTGAATTTTACATATTCCCTAGGTTCTTCCGTAAAATTAGTAAGTCCTCCATATCCTAATGAAATAATTACACCCATATATATAGCCCTGAAAATAATCAGAAGTACGTTATTTCTTTCCCATGCTAATCCAAGCCAGACCCCACAAGATATAAAACATACAGATGTTAATGAAACAGCTAAACCCAAGCTGAGCGAGCCCATATCATATTGTCTGGCTAATATTATCGCAACTAAGCTTGGTATCATTACTGTTTCTTCATGAGGCGGCCCATATTTTTTTAGAAAATTTATGAAATTTCTCAGTTTTTGCACCATAAACCTCCAGCAAGTTACATTCTGGATACTGGTTTTTATTTCCTCTTTTTATCAAGTGTCTCAAAAGAATATAAGCAGATACGTATAGGTTAATACTGAAGTTTCTCATTTTATTGCATCAAGCAGTTATTGCCACCAGGACTGCCGCGACTGCCCTAGCTCGGGCAGCGCTCTCTCTGGTTCCGCTTCCAAATAACCTCTGTTGACGTGCAACGCGGCACGCCGATCGATCAGCTCCCTGATCTAGTCGAACATGGTCGTGACGTCGCCCGCCATGCATACCTGATCGGCTTTGGCATGATCGATCTCGGTGTGCCTCTGAGACGCAACACGCGCGACATTCCACTCCTCGATGGTCACGCTTGATCGGCATTGCCCCGGCCCGCGAAGGCCATCACCAAGCGGGCCAGTTTCGATGACACAATATCTATCGTGGGAGCGCCAGGTAAGCCCCTGACCTATGCCGATCTCCGGGTCGCAGAAGTGGGTATAGAAATTAAGGTCCTTCTCCACACTCAGCCGTCAGAACGCCTATAGCGGCCTTCTAGCGGCCCGCATGACATCGATCAGCTTCCAGTTGCTGCCGTCTCCATATCCATCCTCGCTCGGCGTTCGCGCACCGCGGCCTCGTCCGCGGCCCGGGCCACGCGGCCGGCTGACAATTCCCAGGCGAATGCCGCGTCGAGCAGGCGTGCCATTTCCGGCTCGGTCTCGCGCCAGACCCGGCAAGCTGTCGGTGTCCATTGACCAGGATTGCGGCCCACCTTGCTTGCTGATCCGCAGCCAGCAGGCCGGGGAAGTCACTCATCTATGCTCTACCCTTTCCCAGATCCGGCCCAACACCCGCAAGCAAGCGATTGTCCGCTCCCCGATTTCCAGGCCGTGGAGGTGGGTGTAGGCATCGGTGCCACCTTCCCCTAGTCGGACGGTCAGAAGGCATCCAGCGGCCTTCCAGCGGCCCGCATGACGCCCGATCGGCCCAGACGTGCCCCGCCTTCGACGTCACGGGTCCCATCCAGCCGCCCAAATGTCCCCTTTCGGCTCCTAGGTCAAGGCGTCCCCCCTTCAACCGGCGCCATCTTCAGATCGCGCAGCCCCAACTCCAACGCCTTCTCGTAGGCATCCTGGTCTTCCCCGGCTCAAGTCATCGATGTCGTGGTTATCCCGCAACCTGCCGGGGTCTATAGGTCGATCGTCTCTATCATGGTGTCGTCGAGCGGGATCGGGAACAGGACCAGCTGCTTGCGGGTCCGCTCCGTCGCCGCTTCCCTCTACGGCATCACGTCTGGGGTAGTGGCGCAATGGCCAGGCATGTCGGCTAGGAGGAGGTAGGTGCCGGCCATCCCATCATCGAGGCGGCGGGTCCCATCTTACCCGCCAATCACCATCCCCGTCATCGACGTCCAAACTTCCCGGACCACTCCCTACAGAGCCATCCTGGTAGGTCCTGGTATGTTTCCGAAGCCTTCCATCCGGGGAGATGACGGGCTAAATGGCGGGTTCCTCAAACCCGGAGACCGGACATGCCTGCCGATGATGAAAACAATGCCGGCTCCTCTATCCAAGTCGACGAAACCGGCTGGCGTCGAGCACTTCAGCAAACCGACTCTCGGCGCCTTCCGCCGGAAGAGCTTCGGCGGTACGAGTCCGAGGCCAAGGTCATCCGCGCCCGTACAGACGAACTAGATGAGGGGGATGATGAGAACCTAGCTGACCGCGCCGCCATTCTGGAGGCATGCGCAACCCGTTACTACCTGCACCGGACCGAAACAATGTCGCCGAAGGGGGCGGATAGCCGCGCCGAAGCCATTCGGATAATGGAAGAAGCCAAAGTTTTTCTCGAAGCTGTGGATCATATGAGCGACATCACCTTAGATCGCCTGGATGAGCTGGGCGGGGAGGTTGGTGCATCCTATCGAGCGGTCATCAGGACGCTGGACGCGGCCAAGCAGCTCATCGGTCCTGCCCCGGCCGGGAGGCCATCTCATAAACACTTGGATAAATTCGTCGCGAAGCTCGCCAAGACCATTTACGTCCTCTACGACATCGAACTCAGGGTCTACTTCACTGATGCCGGACATCCCATTCCGGCTGTTTCAGAATTTCTGTGGAAGCTGGTCAAGCACTTCGATCCGGGGGTGGACGAGGGAAGCCTGCGTACTGCCATGAGGCGAACCAAAAAGAAGTGTAATGCCATGAGGCGGGCCAGAGAGAAGTTCGAAGCGGCTCGTCGACTGACAGAAAACCCCTCTTGAAGTATTAGGATTTCTGTCAGCGACAGATGGCGAGATCATGAGCAACATGGTGTAAATGATTGTCCATCGAGGTTCTCGATGGAGTCACATCATGAAGAATACTTCCTGCGCTTCGACTGTCCCGGAACAGGACATAACATTCGCCAATCAGCCCTGGAGGCGTGCGTTTTACTCGATCGAACAGATCAAGACACTCACCTCCATCTCCCGCACCACGATCTACCGTGAAGCCCAGGCCGGTCGCCTGAAGTTATCGAAGCTCGCTGGCCGGACCGGTGCCATGGACGAGGACTTCATGGCCTGGCTCTCACTGGGCGAGGAGATCAAGCGGACGCTGTCCGGCGCCATCGAGTCCCCCAGTCGCGGGCGCGCTTCCCCTCGCCCTCGGAGACCTGACGGACGCCATCCGACATCCCCACCACGGCGAGGTTCGCCGGCTGGCGAGGTCAGTGCCGCACGTATTCAGCAACCACCCCTCTGCCTTTCGCCCGGGGTAAAGGCATGACCGGCGCTGGGTATGTCAGGACCGACCAGATCAAGGAAGCGGTCGTCGGCCATGAACTCGACGTGCTGAACGCCATCGGCATCGGCTGGCACGGCGGTCGCGGTCACATCGACTGCCCCTATCTCGATCATGGCGGCAAGGATGACTGGCGCTGGGATACCGGCAAGGCGCGCGCCTTCTGCACCTGCATCGGCCAACGACCCGATGAGGGCGGATCGCACAGCATCTTCGACGTCGTGCTGGTCCGCGAAGGCGTCGATTTCGAGGCAGCCAAGATCCGTTTTGCCGAGATCATCGGCCGCGCCCACCTGATCGAGGAAGGCGGTAGCGGTCCGCGCGGTCAGATGCAGGATGCCGTATGTCTGCTGTCGGCGCCGGTGGAGGACCGGGACGACACGTTGCCGCTAAAGTATCTCGCCGCGCTGCCGCTCGGGATTGATCCAGCAGCGGCGCCGACTCCCCGCATGTGCGCCGTGGGAAGCAAGGGCGTCGCGGGGTCGAACGAAGGCGTCGAGGCATGAAGCGACTGTCAAAGCGGGCAACATCCCGGCGCGATCACCAGGCGGCTTCCAAGGACGATGCCGCATGGTTCAAGGCCAATCCGGACCGCAGCCATCGCCTGCGCCGTCCCTATGACGTCGAACTGCGGGAAACAATGGCTCCCGCCGCAACACCCGCGTCGGCAATACCCTACGTCGTCGCTCGGCAGGTCTGTCCAGGATTTCGGCTTCGGATGCTCATCTGGTCCGACATCGAAGTCCCCGATACCGAAGCCATCGGACACGCCCTATTCGATCTATCTACCAAACAGACGCCGGGTCAGCCTTTGCCGATGGCGAAGGTCGCGGCACTTCAACTCGAATATGCCCGCGGAGGTCGTGCATGACCGCCGCCCACACTGGGTCTGCCTGCGACCCTAACTTCGACTGGCCGGGCAAGGCGGATGGCAAGCCAATGCCGGTTCCCGATCCTGATGTCATGCTCGAACACCTCGAACTGCTGTTCGGCGGCGATCGATGCGTCGGCATGCTCGATGGGCTGATCGAGATCAGCCATACCGACAAGGACGGTCGGCTCGT
Source organism: Skermanella rosea (assembly GCF_016806835.2). Classification (NCBI taxonomy): domain Bacteria; kingdom Pseudomonadati; phylum Pseudomonadota; class Alphaproteobacteria; order Rhodospirillales; family Azospirillaceae; genus Skermanella; species Skermanella rosea. Next base: position 2,870,917 of record NZ_CP086111.1, read on the forward strand.
CCACGCCAAGCTGTTCGGGCTGGACGAGCTGGAGGATGCGGCCGAGCATGCGGCGAAGGTCAATGCCGAGGTGGGGGTCAACACCTATGTCGGCATGGCGGTGCGCAAGCACGACACCCCGCGGGATCAACGTCCAAAGAAGGTGCATGTCGAGGGGCTGACCGCCGGCTTCGTGGATTGGGACGCCGAGGGCGAGGGCGACAGCGAGGCAGTCCGGCAGAAGTGCGCTTTCCTGCCGCCGAACTTCATCGTCGTCACCGGCAAGTACCCCTGGACCCGATCGCAAGGCATGTGGGTGCTGGATGAACCCCTGATGGGTGTCGAGGCGATCGAGGGGCTATTGCGCCCGATGGCTTATGCACTCAACGGCGACAAGGCGGTGGTGAATGCCGACCGGGTAATGCGCCTGGCAGGGTCGGTCGCGTGGCCGCATAAGGCGGGCCGGATCAGGGAAATGACCCGGCTGGTCACAAAGTTCGACAAAGACGGCGACAAGCCGCGGCCGTCCTACTACCCGCAGGGGCAGGTTCTCCGCGCCTTCCAGGCGGCACACGCGGCGCAAGCGGAGGCCGAGCGAGCATCTGCCGGGCCGGAGGCATCGTCTGCCGGTACCGCGTCGAGTGCCGGCTATGAAGACAAGAACCCGTTCACCGGCCGTTTCGACCCTGCGGCGCTAATCGCCAAGATCCGGGCGGGACAGTGGCACGACGGCATGCTGAAGCTGACCGCGCACATGGTCGGCATGGGGTGGCCGGACTGGCTGATCGAGCTGGCGCTGGATCAGTTCGATGACAAGACGACGCCCCACAAAGAACGGCCGATGGATCTCGTCCGTCAGGCACGAGAAAAATACAACAAGCCGAACCCGCCGGACCCGGCGGCGGATTTTGATTTCAGCCAGTCGCCGCCGGCACCCCTCTCGCTGGCGTCGGCGGCCGACATCGTGATCGAGGAGCTGGAGCGGCGCCCCTGGCTATTCGGTGGGTGGCTGATGAAGGGCATCATATCGATGATGGTGGGGCCAGGCGGGCAGGGGAAGTCCATGCTGTCGATCCATGCGGCCCTGGCGTTCGCCGCCGGCATGACGTGGGCCGGGCAGAAGCCAATGGAACAAGGAGGGGCGTGGATCTGGAACAACGAGGACGACCTGACCGAGCTGAAGCGGCGCGTCGGCGGCACGGCGAAGCACATGGGGATCGATCTTAGGAAGCTGGATGGCAAGCTGTTCCTGGGTTCCGGGGTGAAGAACAAGCACAACCCCGATGCCCGCCGGCTGGTGCTGGCCCGGGAAGGGGAGCATGGCGATGTCGTCGCCATGCCGGACGTGCAGACCGTTATCCAGATCATCAAGGACAACGGGATCAAGCTGCTGGTGATCGACCCGATGGTGTCGATCCATTACGTCAACGAGAACGACAACGGCGCGATGCAGAAGGTCATGGATATCCTGCTGACGGTCGCGACCGAGGGCGATTGCTCGATCCTGCTAATCCACCATACCGCCAAGCCCGGAGCGAACGTCCAGCAGGCGGGCAACCAGTACATATCGCGCGGCGCCACGTCGGTTCCCGGGGCGGCCCGGCTGCTGCTGACGGTCACGCAGATGACCGAGGACGACGCGAAGTTCATGATGGGCGAGGAATACGACGAGCGGGAGCGCGAGCGATGCATCCGGGTCGATACCGGCAAGGCGAACATGCTGCCCCCAGGCAAGGACACGACGTTCCTCCGCAAGGTGTCGATCGGGCTGGGTAACGGGAGCGGAACGCGCCTGGAGGATGACGCTGACGCGATCGGCGGGCTGGAGGTGGCCGACTTCACGGAGGCGCAGCAGGAGGTGAAGATGCGCCGCCAGGAATGGCAGGACCGGCTGCTGGACATGGTGCACAACGCCATGAGCATCGTTCCGGCTGGGGGCGAGATGCGTCTGAAGGAACTTGTCGCCCGCATCGGCATACGGACGAGCGAGTTCGGAAAGGAGCGGGCACTACGTGATCATGTCAGCGCCACGGTCCCGATGGCGTCCACGGGAGGCGTTCGAGTGGGCGATTTCATGTACTACCGGAGGCAGGATGGGGCGCATGAGAAGGCCACAATCTACGTTTGCAAAAGAGACGTAGTTTAGGGCTGTGCAGCTATGCAGGTCTATGCAGACGGGTGCCTGCATAGGCTGCAAAGCTGCAAACATGCGGGTTTCAGAGGTCGATGGCATTCTATGCAAAACACAACCTGCATAGGTCATTTTCTCAGGGCGAAAAAGTCAACGAAATCAACCGTATGCAGCTATGCAGCCTATGCACCCCCTACGGGGGGAACCTCCCTCTGCATAGCGGCGGGGGTTCGCCCGCATAGGGGCACCGGAAGGGTTGAGGACAAACAAGTCAGCGGGACAAAACGACGGCAGGGAGATTTCGTTGAATGAAAGATCAGGTCGGCGGCTGGCACCGTCGGCCTGATCGCCCAACTCCTAACCTGGACAGGCGGAAGTTCGTTTGACGAAAAGGTTGCGCTGGGCGGGGGCATCTTGATGCGGAGCGATGACGTGATCCACTTGATCCTGGCCGGAGGGGTGCGGTGGCAGTCGATTATGGAATGGGATGCGGGCGTGTGTCGTGGCCGGTCCGCGATCTGATTGTAACCGCACACTAGGGGGCGTGCCTGGGGCGTAAAACCATCGATAAGGCTCTGGATGTTGTACAATAACTTCATCACATGAGATCAGGAATTTTACAGATGAAATGGGTAAAAGGAGTTTCCGGCAATCCCGGCGGGCGGCCGAAGCTGGAAGTGAACATCCGGAACCTGGCCCAGCAGAACAGCATGGAGGCGCTGGAGACGCTGGTCGAGGTTATGCGGACCGGAAAGCCGGGAGAGCGGCTTATCGCGGCGAATGCGATCCTGGATCGGGCTTACGGCAGGCCGACCCAGTCGGTCGAGATGTCCGGTTCCCGCGAAACCCTGGTTGATCTTCTAGTCAGTTTGAATACCTCGTCTACTGCCAACGCCTCCCCGACCGCCAGCATGATCACGGATACAGGTAGGCGGGACAGCACTGATGCTGAGTCGTTTACGGCGCCCTGATCGGCGCAATTCCACTGGAGTGTCTATCCCCACCTGCACGGGGGAGCCCTGCGCGAGAGCATCGGCCAGTGGATGGACTCGGGGTCTATCCCCGCCTGCACGGGGGAGCCCCCCGACACCTTCGCCATAAGCGCCGCCATGCGGGTCTATCCCCGCCTGCACGGGGGAGCCGGGTGATTGCTCCGGTCCGTCGCGGCTGTATAGGGTCTATCCCCGCCTGCACGGGGGAGCCTCGGTGGCCGAGTGCATCATGACGGCGGCCACGGGTCTATCCCCGCCTGCACGGGGGAGCCCGGACGAGGATCTCGATCCAGAACGGGTGCCAGGGTCTATCCCCGCCTGCACGGGGGAGCCTCATTTCCCTCAGGGTCGTTTTGTCGTACAGGGGGTCTATCCCCGCCTGCACGGGGGAGCCCCGTCGAGTGCCAAGTCGATGATGCCAGCAACGGGTCTATCCCCGCCTGCACGGGGGAGCCGACAGCATCGTCGTGAAGATGGAGATGGACGTGGGTCTATCCCGCCTGCACGGGGGAGCCGTGGTGCCGGTGGCGTTGTGGATGTGGACGGCGGGTCTATCCCCGCCTGCACGGGGGAGCCGCCAGCTTCCGCAGCTCGCTTTCGCCCCGACCGGGTCTATCCCCGCCTGCACGGGGGAGCCAAGTCATCCCGGTCGCCGGTCGAGGAGTTGACGGGTCTATCCCCGCCTGCACGGGGGAGCCTTGGGCCACCGCGCCCAGCCGCCGAAGAACCAGGGTCTATCCCCGCCTGCACGGGGGAGCCGCGACCGCCCGCGACGTCATGGTAGAAGCTATGGGTCTATCCCCGCCTGCACGGGGGAGCCTTCACCATCCTGTCAGGGAAGTCGCACATGCCGGGTCTATCCCCGCCTGCACGGGGGAGCCCGCAAGCCATCGGGAAGCACGATCCGCTCCCCGGGTCTATCCCCGCCTGCACGGGGGAGCCCTGCACACATCTGGTCAACACCAATCATCCGGGGGTCTATCCCCGCCTGCACGGGGGAGCCTGATATGCCTGTCGCAGCAGGTCGGTATTCTGCGGTCTATCCCCGCCTGCACGGGGGAGCCCAGGACAGGTATGCCGACATCGCCGGCAAGAACGGTCTATCCCCGCCTGCACGGGGGAGCCTCTGCCAAGTAAGTACCTGCTTTTGTTCATTTGTCAAAGAATCTTATGGTGTACTTTACTGCAATCAATCACGCTTTGCGAGCATCAATCCGTCATAATCGGTCAGCCGGACCGGAGGAGTTCCCAGGACCAAGACGGCCTGCCGACCCGGAGCTTTTGAGTCGCGCCATGTCATCACAATGGATCCCCGGCCAATCTCCGAATACCAGTCGGTCATCACCGCCCAAACGCGCTCGCGCACGGCGGCGCTGAGGGTCGGGGCGGTGTAGACGCCGGGCGCTATTTCCAGCATCACGGAGACTAGGAAGCCTCGGAAACGGTCGGGCACGTCACGGGTGACCACCACGGTCATCGGCATCGAACAGCTCCTTGATCCGGTCGATCATGGTGGGGATTACGGCCCCGTCGCGGAAGGTGCGGCCGGCCAGCCGGCGAACATGCCGCTCGATCGACTGTTCCGGCCGCCGCTGCGCCTCCCCCACGGCCCGGAAGGCGATCGGCAGGGTCACGTGGTCCCGGAACAAGTCGGCAATATCCAGGATAAAGGCATTGGCCGAGTCCTCGTGGATGAAGCCGAGCTGCGGCAAGGTCGCAGTCGCAGCCACGGCAATCGCCGCCGCCGCCTCGACGGCAGTCGCGGCATGGTTGATGGCCTGATTGGGAAGATCGGCGGCATCGGGCGCAGCCCGATCGTACCTCCGGCCCTGCCACTTGACACCGTAGCGGTTCGCCAGCAGGCGATAAGTCTCCTTCATCCGGGCGCCTTCGATGCCGCGCAGCACCGCGATATCCTGGTGCGGCAGCACTTCGCCCAGGCGCCAGGCATAGAGCCGCCGGGCAATCGAAAGGCGCGCGCCGTCCTCGTCGGCCCAGACACGCGCCTGCCGCCGGGCGAGACGACTGTCGTCCGGCCCCAGCGGCAGTGCCGTATAGCAGCGCACGCCGTCGTCCCCAACGGCAATAAGCCCGGTACCGTGGCGGGCCGCCAGCCGCAAGGCATCATGCGTTACCGATGTACCGGGACCGATCAGGATCATCGAGATCGCCTGGTAAGGCAGGGCATAGTCACCGCTTTCGAGCCCGTCCATCCCGGTGGTCCGGAAGCGCAGGGTGCCATCCTCGACATAGAGGTTGCCCCGCGACAGCCAGATCAGCCCATGGCGGTCGGCGTGGGGAACGCGGGCGGTTTCGAGACCGAGGCGACCTTTCAGCATGGCCGACCCGTTCAGCCGCTCCCGGCCGGGCGCAGCAGCAGCATTCCGAAGCCGAAGGATCGGTGTCTTCCAATGCCGCGCGCTAGCAGCTGACGGAACGCGGTCGGATCATCGACCCGCAGGGTCCCCGAAAACACGACATCCGGCCGCGCGAAGTTGCGAGGCGCGCGATCCGGCTCGTCTTCGGTCGGCTGGGTCTTGCGCAGCACCGTACGCAGCCGCCGGGCGGTCACCCGTCCGTCCAGCAGCCCGGCGGCACCGCCACCTTCCAGATGACGGCGCAGCCAGTCCAGGTAGACTGTTTCGCGCACCGGGCGTTCAGCAACCTCCGCCGCGCGGTCACACGCATCCAGCGCCGAAAGGAACGCGTCCACCTCCGCCCCCGGTCGCTTTGCGATGGTGCTCCGGCCGACCCGGACCACCGGACAGGCGCGTACCTCGAAGCCTAGGTGCATGCCCGCCGGAAACGCGGTCGGCATGGGCTTGTCGGCGGCCCGCGCCCAATCGACAACGGCATGTGCAAGCGGCTCGGCCGTCAGTCCGGCCGTCTGCGCAAGACCGGCCAGCGGCTCCGGCCCATAGGCGAGCACTGCCGGCCCTGGTAAATCACGGGCCGTGCGCACCGTGAAGGGGCCGGGTGCAGATGGGCCGAACAGGGCGCGCAATAAGGCATGCACGGCATATCCCTCATCGAAGCGCCGCGTGCCGCCCATCCCCTGAGCTTCCGCAAAGGCGACCAGCCGGCGAGTATCGACCGGAAAGTGCAGCATGAACAAAGGGGCATCGGGCGCGGCGGTCACGGCTGCGGCTCCTTCAGGCGGATGCGGCCTCGGCGGACCCGCCGTTCACCACCGTGGAGCTGGTTGCGCCAGTCGCGCCGGTCATACACGATGCCCCGATCGAAATCGCCCGCCGCCAAGGGAAACCCAGGCTCGCCCTCCGGCCACTCCGCATCGGCGAACTCCGGCGCCTCAAGGCTATGCACTCCGGCCTGTCGCATCGCCGCTTGCCTGTCAGCCACGCCCAGAGCCAGCGCATCCGCCAGCGAGGCCGCCCGGCAATGCCGGACCAGCAGCGGGGCCGCCGGAAGACATGCTTTTCGGCCGATGAACAGGGGACGGAACGGCTCGTCCAGCGCCGTCTCCAGGTCGGTCAAGGTTGGCCGCTCCTCCGGGGGATCGAGGCGGAACGCCACCATGATGGCTTCTCCCGTACGGTACCAGCGATAGCGGATGTGGGTGCCCGACGTGGCCTCTCCGCCACCCCGATCCTGCCGCCGCCCGCGGGTCGTCCATCCGGTACCGACAAGATGAGGTTGGGACAGGTCCACCGTCTGGAAGTCGCGCATCGGCGTACCGTCGCGCAGGACGACGGCGGCCAATCGCAGGCGTTCCTGAAGCCGCTGGAGCGACGCGGTGTCGGCATGTCGCCAACCGAGGGCATTGCCCAGCAGTCCCGCCATCTGCGCCACGCCCGGAAACCTCCCGGTCACTCCGTGCTGGTCGACGACCGGCACCCCAAAGGCCATCAGCGGCGCGTCGAGCAGCAGAACCAGGGCATCGACGGCCGGCCCGGTCATGCGGCGGCTCCGCCGTCCCGAACCAGGCCGGCGGCCCAAGCTGCGAGCGCGTCCAGCCCCTCGGCCGGGTCGGCCGGCAGCGCGCCGGGGTCGACCATGGAGGCGAAGCGCCGCAACTCGCGCCGGCCGTACATCCGGTCGAAACCCGCCAGATGCTCGCCGAACCCGCGGAAGGCGTTCGCCCGCAGATCGCCCCGCGTCGGCACCGGGCGTAGGAAGGCATTGGCGAGGCTGCGCGGCTGACGGGCTCCAGCCTCGATCATCATCAGTTCGGCATAGCCATAGGGAGCCGTCGAGCCGAGCTTGGCCCCCGGGGAGACACTGGCGATCAAGTGGACAAGATGCTCGACCACGCGGGACGCGAGATCTCGGTCGGCATCGCGCCAGCCGCGCGCGTCGCAGCCTTCCAGGTTGGATACCAGCAACGGCACATCCACGACGACATAAACGTAGAATAGTCCGCTGGTCAGTTCGCTGGTCGCGATCAGGCCGGATCCCATTTCGCCGGCGCTCTGGCGCAGGTCGTCCACGGCGGTGAAATAGTCGGGCTCCGCCTCCTCCCCGTGGACGGTGAAGGCGTGGGCGACATGGACCGCGGCATCTCCGCGCGCCAGATAGTCGGAGGTGACCATCCTGCCGAACAGCGCGCCGTCGAGCCCCGACGCCTTCGACAATGCCTCCAGGTTGGCCCGGTTGTCCTTGATATAGGTCTCGGCCGCCTTGGTGGCGTCTTTCACCGCGGCTGAGTCGCGGGCGAGATCGCGCGCGGCATTCTTGATGAACTCGATTTCCGGCCGACCGAGCACGATTACCTGGTTCGTATCCAGCCGCTCCAGCGGGTCGGAAGCGCTGTCCTCGCCCTGTTTCCCCTTTTTCTGGGAGCGCTCCTTCTCCGCCTTGGCGCTCTCGCCCAGCAGCTTGGCCTGGAGCGCCGCGACGACAGTGACTACCAGGTCGACCGGCAACCCCTCGGCGACCAGCGGCTCGGCGATTTCCTTCCGGAAGGTAATGCGCGATCGCACCGCCAGCGGGACACCGAGCTGGTCGAACGACCATTCATCGACCGCGCGGCGCCAATGGCGCTTTAGGCATTGAGACGACACGCGGGTGCGCTCGGCTCCGCCGAAGGGCAGGCGCTTGGCCCGGCCCACGTCGTCGCGGTTCAGCAGCGCCGCCGCATAGGGTGTCAGCGCATGGATCTGAAGGAAGCGCGGTTCAACGCTCATTATCGTTTTCCTTCGCGGTTCTGGTCAGTTCGCGGAAGTACCGTCGGGCGATGTGATGGGCGGCATCGTCTGGATCGAGCCGTTCGGGAAATCGCGCTCCGGATCGGGCCAGGACGAACCGGCCGAATTCCAGCCAATCGATCGCCCGCCCCTTGTTACGGAACCACAGGCAGACAGTCCGCACCTCCGCCGCCAGCGTGTCGCCTTCGGCGCGCAGCAGGCGGACAAACCGGGGTTCGGCATAACCGGTGGCGGCCAGCACGGCGCCGGGAGCCGCGCCCCTGGCGTGGGCTCCCGGCGCCATCGTCGCCATGCCGGCGACCACGGTGGCCCACGCCTTTTCCTGCACCGCGTTCCCTATCCAATCCTCTCCGATGCGGGGCAGCGCGAGATGCCAGAAGGCGGGCGGCAACACGCCGGCTTCCGGCTGTATGCGCCGCAACTCCGCCACGGCCCCGCTGCCGATGCCCATCGGATCGCCCGGATTATCGAAAGCATGGGCCAGTTTGAGCAGCGATTTCGCGGGTTCGGGCAGCGGCTTTGCCAGCTCCTTCGCGGCCCCGGCTGTGCTACCGGGGACGGTCTCTGGGGCGGTCTCCGTCATGCTACCTCCTCGGGTCTGTCATTCGACTGGCTCAGCAGGGCAAGCCGTTTGGACAGGATGCGGGTGAAGGTGAGTTCAGCGAGGGCGTGCGCCCTCTCGCGCCGCTGCGAGGGCGGTGTCAGGCGGATCGACCAGTCTTCGAAAACGTCGATGGCGGCGGCATACAATTCCCGCTGCCATGTGACCCGCGCCGGGTCGTCGCCGCCGGTCTCCACGATCGCCCAGAGATGCTTGAAGAAGAAATCGTCGATACGCCGGTCCAGTACCTCGCCGGCCTCTCCCACCCGCTTGTCCTTGAAGTCGAGCCTGTCGCCCTCCGGTCCACCCTGGACGAGAGACAGCAAGGCGACCCTCAGCGCCTTCTTGGCGCCGTCCCGGCAATCCTCGATCATGGTCTTCGCGATGGCATGTACTGCAAGGCGGTCCTCACGGCGGAACAGACGCCGCCGGGCTGCCCGGGTTAGCGGAAGCCAGCGTTCATACAAGCCGTCGGTTGTCCCTTGTCCGCGCACCAGCACGGACAGGTGCAGCAGCATCCGGCCAGGCGGATCGTCCGGCAGATCGCTTAAGGCGGGGGACGGATCAATCTCCGGAGAAGTCAGGATGTCCGCGACCAGTTCGTACCGAAACCCTCCCGGCCCGACGGTCAAGGCGGCTGCCTCCTTTTTCCGGACCGGCGTCCACAGGTCGCCGACGACGCCTTTCAGGTCCTTGGCGGCGACCCTTGCTGCCTCCGTTGGCTTGCCCCAGGCCACCACCCCGCCGGCATCGTCGCGGGTCAGACGAACCCTGCGGCAGATTTCGATGAACAGCGGATCCAGATCGTCGAACGACAGGCTTTCTGCGCCGTCCCAATCCCGTGTCCACAGCAGGGCCAGACCGTTTTCCGAACGGAACCGCAACGGGAGTGCGAGCTGGTCATTACGCGTAGCTGCGGCGAGCTGCAAACCCCTCCGGAACCGTTCTCCCCAATCCGCGGACGGAACCAGATCGACCAGGACGCGGCTGGCGAACCCGCCGTTCATCCGGGCAACGCCGTAGTTGCCCCGGCCGAGGAAGCCCTGCTGCGTCTGCAAGGTGATCAGGGCATAGACCCAATGGTGGAGATTAGCCGCACCCAGTCGGAATGCCTTGACGTCGTGGTTCTTGGCGGTGATCAGCACGTCGATGCCGTCGGGCGTGTCGGCAATCCTGTTGAAGCCCTTCAGGCTGCCTTCCTTGATCGGCGGTTGGAAAAATGCCGGCTGGCGGAAATCCTCGACCACGAGGCACCAACCCGGTTCTGGAGCCAGGGCCAGCAACAGGTCGCGCCACACGGCCTCGTCTCCAGGAGGTGTGTCGAGGCCGCCGCGGTTAAGCGCTATCGCGCCGAGCTGGACCAAGAACTGATACCAAGCCTGCCGCTGATGCGGCGCGAGGCCGGGAAATGCGGTGACCGTGCCCGAAGAAAGGTGGGCCAGGACTTGGGGCAAGGATGCCGACGAGCAGGTGGTATCGTCCCTCTCGATCGGGAGCATCGGGTCCGTAACGAGGCAATCGGCCATAGACAGCACCCCGGTTGAAATTGCTGGCTATACGTGTTCGGAGTTCGATGTTGGTGGTTTCCATCACCTGCCACGGACATCGATGAACAACATAGGATCACGAGGGTCAGTTTAGTGCAACGGTTTTCTAACTCGTGAGCCGAAGGCAGCACCCTTAGCTTGCTTACGAAAAAGGGCGTGCCATTGATTGATGGCGCGCCCTTTCAAAGGAAATCTAAGTTCTGCTTTCTGCCCCCGCAGGATACGGGGAAGGCTCCGATCTCGATCGTGTGCCATCGGCCCACGACGGTCCATCTCGCAACAAGCGAGGAAGGCAAACAGTAACACGCTGAGGACCGAGGTTAAGTTGCTTTGAGCCCGAAGCGATCATAGCCAAGCGACTTGCCGCCGAAATTGAACAGCAGCGATCCAGCCTCGACTTGAACGTTTTCGGGGGCGGCCTCCGCCGGAGAATGCGGCACCAGCCATCCAGGAATGCGGATGCGAGTCACTTCCTGTCCGAACGGCCCTTCGACTCCGTTCCGGAAGATCGCCATGCGGTCGTTGAGTCCGAGACGGGTGCTGATCGCGCCATCCAGCCCTTCGGGCAAAGGTTCCAAGGGCTTGCTCCATTTGATCTCCGCCGTATTCGCCGCCATCCCGTGCGCGATGGCCTTGCCTATGACGGTCCTGGCATGCCCTGTCCAGAAACCGCCCAGCGACTCGGCAAGGGCCGTAAGCGCCTCGGGATGAGTTGCCGCTTCGACAAGCAATCGGTTCTCCCGCGGCAGATCCAAACCGCGCCGTGCCTCCAGCTCGCGGCGGGTCGCCGCCAACCCCAGCAGATTGGGATAGGTTCGTCCGAAGCCGAGGAGCCGCGGGATTACGCTGCCATCAGAACGCAGCAGCGACGACAGGGCGTCGATCGTGGGTGCAAGCACCACGAGCCGCGCCGTCTCGAACCCGGTGGGGCGTGGTCGTTTGTGGCGGTGCAGCCGCCCGACCCTTTGCAGCAGGACATCGGCCGGGCACAGGTCTGTCACGAGCAGGTCCGCGTCGATGTCCAGGCTCTGTTCGGCCGTCTGGGTCGTGACCGCGATGCAGGGAGCATTTGCCGTCTTCCCGAACGCCTGTTCCAGCGCATCGTCGAGGAGGCGGCGATCCTCGGCGGCGAACCGCGCATGATGCGGACAGGACCGCCCGGCGATGCCGAACAGCAGACCGGAGCTGGAGGGGCTGGCCAGCATCTCGACCTTCTGCTGAAGCTCCATGGCGCGGCGGACCGTGTTGACGATCACGAGCACCCGGGCGCCTCGTTCCCCGGCCTCGACCGCAAGCCGAGCCACGGCGTCGAGATCTTCCGGGTCACCGACCAGTTCGATCGCTACCGGCTTCGGCGGAGGAGCGTCGCCTATAGCCGGCTCGACCGGATCTCTCGTGCCCGACGTTACTGCGGGGAAAGGCATGTCCGCGACGACTTCCAGTGCGGGCGGCCTGTCGGTGCGGCCAGTCAGGCGGTGGCGGGCGGCGGAACCAAGTGTCGCGGACATCAGCAGGGCATGACCGCCGGCGGCGCGATGCTGGTCGAGCACGTGCCGCAAGAGTTCCTCCATGTACGGGTCACTTGCATGCACCTCGTCCACCACCAAGAGATGACGCAACATGGCGGCGGAACGCAATTGCGCATGCCGTACCATCAACCCGCCCATCAAGAGCTGATCGACGGTCCCGACCATGACGGCTCCCGCCAGGAACCGCTTCGGCTGCTCCACCGCCCAGCCCCGGTCCCGAAACTTGTCGCCGTCGTTATCGGGCCAATGCACGCCGTAGTCGGGCAGCGGCTCGCCATCCTGGTCGTCGACCCGGAGATAGCCTGGAACTGCCAGCCCGACGGGCGGGCAGCCGTCTCCTAACAGACGGCGTAGGTCATCGCGTATGCGACGATGGATCTGAACTGCCGATGCTCTTGTCGGCAAGGCGAAGTAAAGTCCGTCGACGCAGTCGGCGCGCAGCAGGTTCAGGAAATGGATCAACGCCGCCTCGGTCTTGCCGGATCCAGTCTCGGCCTCGACGACCAGCAGGCTGCCGGACCCGGGTTCCGGTGCCGTACGGGCGAGCAAATCGGCCTGGAGCGGGCGAGGCCGGCGGCCAGGCTCCGGGAAGAGCGCTGCGAAATCCCAGTATAGGCTCCGGGCGGCGTCGCGTGTACGTTCCGGGTCGAGCCATCGGTCGATAAGGACACGCCGCGCCGCGGCACGGGCGAAGACCATCCGGTCCGCCGATGCGGAGGGCGCCTCCGGATCGCCGGGAAACGGAAACCTGCCGGAGTCTGACCCTAGCCAATCGGCCAGCATGACCAGCCCGGCGAAGGCATGCAGAAAGCGCGGAGAGGTCGGCACCTGCCCGACGTCGGGCGCGAAAGCGTCTGGAAACCAGCGGCGCAGGGCCGCGGTCAGCTCGCCGACGGCGGAAAGTGGATCGTATACGGGGGTGGCTTCCCAAAGTGCCGGCTCGACCACGATGGATTTCGGCAGCGAGCCGTGATGGGCGAACAAAGCCGTCATGAGGTCCGCCAGCCCTTCACCGGCGACCTTTTCTTCGCACCAGCTGGCAAGGTTTTCCACATCAAGCATACTGTACAATATTTTTTTTAACCTCATTGCTGTGTCAAAAGATCCACCGCCCTCATCCCCCAGTAGTATGGCCATCGCCGGACCGACATGGCCCGCCCTTCGCACGGATTGCCGTTCATTTCGGTCGAGCGCTTTGTTCTGGAACCCATGATTGGCCTTGCCGAAATCGTGCAGCGCCGCCAGTGCCGCAAGACGCGCGCGCTGGCCGGCCGAAAGCTCTTGCCTGCCCGCCAACCGCGCCAGCCGGAGATTGACGGTCGGCAAGCCGAGCAAAGCTTCCATCATGGCGGCGACGTCGGCGCTATGATCGGTCAACGAGAGATACGACGCAATCACCCCATCCTCGTTCTGCCGCAACTTCGCCCAGGGACGTGGGATGGGAAACATCTGTGAGCACCCTGTTTCTGGGTTGAATTATTGCTCGCTTCGCGCGAGTTTGAATGATAATAATACACCATAAGAATCTTTGACAATCAAATAAGGTCAGGCATTTATGCCCTAGAGGCTCCCCCGCGCCTGCGGGGATAGACCTTCAGAACGGCGGCTGGTGCTGTGCGGCGATAGGGCTCCCCCGCGCCTGCGGGGATAGACCCGTGTACGACGACGTGACCCGGCACGGCGTCAAGGCTCCCCCGCGCCTGCGGGGATAGACCCCCGACAAGTTCGTGACCGAGTACGTCCGCGGCGGCTCCCCCGCGCCTGCGGGGATAGACCCCCGCCCGGTTCATTAAGTAGTCACAACGAGGAGGCTCCCCCGCGCCTGCGGGGATAGACCTCTGGTAGGGGTCCGCAATAAGCGCGCCGGTATGGCTCCCCCGCGCCTGCGGGGATAGACCTCAGTCACCCGAAATCGTGACTGCACAGCCGGCGGCTCCCCCGCGCCTGCGGGGATAGACCCGTTATAGGTGCCGGTCGGGTTGTCCTGCGTCCGGCTCCCCCGCGCCTGCGGGGATAGACCCCCGTTCGCCTGCCTGTCGCCCGTGCTGATGCCGGCTCCCCCGCGCCTGCGGGGATAGACCCCGGACGTACCAGATCGGCGCCAACACAATGGGGGCTCCCCCGCGCCTGCGGGGATAGA